>CAYSCT010000004.1:0-308840 GCA_964429845.1 uncultured Ohtaekwangia sp. | reverse complement strand
TCACAACCTCTTCCTTACCAAAGAACAACTCTTCGAGCTGTTGATGAGGATTGAATGCTGACGTTTCAGTCAGCATCGAGACATTCATCGTCTCGGCTCACAACCTCTTCCTTACCAAAGAACAACTCTTCGAGCTGTTGATGAGGATTGAACTCACGACCTCTTCCTTACCAAGGAAGTGCTCTACCACTGAGCTACAACAGCAAAAACCGTTGTCGGTTGTTCGTTACCCGTTATTCGCGAAATCGAACAACGAATAACTTCAACGACAACTTCACTCAGAGCGGGAGACGAGGCTCGAACCCGCGACCTGCAGCTTGGAAGGCTGCCGCTCTACCAACTGAGCTACTCCCGCTTGTCCACCGAAGCTTTAGCGAAGTTGGACAAGCGTCCATCCAAGCTGATTGGGGTTCTTCGTGGAGGCCCTTCTTGGTCAAAGCTTCGAAGGGCAAGTGGGGAGAACAGGATTCGAACCTGTGAAGACATAAGTCAACAGATTTACAGTCTGTCCTCGTTGGCCGCTTGAGTATCTCCCCGGTTTTAATAAATCTTAGAACGATGCAAAAGGCCCTTTTTGGGGCCTTTATGCGCTATTTTCGGGCTGGTGCCAAAAAATAGGAGTGCAAAATTATACGCTTTTTCGGTTTAGACAAACGCGCACCGGCAGATTTGACGCTTTTTTCGCAAAGCTTACATGATAACAAGTTCCTTCACCACATCGGCACCAAACTCTTTTCTAAAAACCGCTATGATCTGGTCTTTGTGAAAGTTGAGGTCGTGCTTCATGGAAGGGGAATCCAGTTCTACAAAGAGCACCTTGTTTCTAATGAACACCTTGCGCGTTCTTTTGGCAATGGGTTTACCCACCAGGCGCTCCCAACTACTTACCAGGTTGGCTTCATCGAATTTGGACTTGATGTGGTAAGACTTCAGTAGTTCCTGTATGGCATCGCCAACGTGCTTGAATTCTTCTTTTTGCCGCTTCGGTACCATTGTCGTGCGCTTTTTTATACCTGCAGTTCCGTATCTACCCTTTCGAAGCCAGGTAAAACGGGTTCGCCAGACAATTTTGTATCGCAGCCGAAATTTCGGCCTTCGGCTGTACGCTCCAATTTCAGGTCTTGATTATCCTGACCGAACTTGAAGAACTCATCGCCCGTCATTTGCTCGATATACGCTCCCCGCAAGGTGGTTGGCAAAATCATATTCAAAGGTAAGGAATGAGGCCTTAATAATCTACGCAGGCCGAACGGTGCCCGCCTCTACCAGCAACTGCCTGATCTGCCGCGTAACATGGCGCACAAGTTCCCTTGTTCGGTCGGGGCGGGCATCGGTGATGAATAGTTGACCAAAAGTTTCTTCATTAATCAACTGAATGAGGCGTGCGATGCGGTCGTCATCCAGCTTATCAAAAATATCATCGAGCAGCAGTATGGGCTTAAAACCTTTTTTCTGATGGATGATTTCGAACTCGGCCAACTTCAACCCAATGAGAAATGATTTCTGTTGACCTTGCGAGCCAAACCGTTTCAGCTCTTGCCCATCCAGAAGAAAGGAAAAGTCATCGCGGTGTATGCCACTGCTGGTGCGCTGCATCGCCAAATCGCGCGTCAGGTTGGCGTGCAACAATGCTGCCATGGTGGCCTGGTCTGCATCGGTTTTGTATTGCACATCGGTTGTTTCAGCACTGTTGTTGGAAAGAAACCGATAAAATTTCTGAAGCGCAGGGCGCAAAACATCTAAAAACTGCCTGCGGGTTTGTGCGATGAAGTCGCCAGCGGCTGCCAGTGGCCGGTTATACGTTTCTAGCAGATCGTAATCGGTTTTGCCGCGCTCTGCAAATTGTTTAAGCGCGGCATTGCGCATCTTCAGGTAGTGGTTGTAGACAATCAACTGGTCCAGGTAGGCACTGTCTATCTGCGAAATAAGTCCGTCTACAAATTTTCTGCGCACCTCGCTGCCATCCCAAATCAGCTCAATATCGTTGGGGGCCACCAGCACCACCGGGTATTTGCCTATGTGGTGAGAAAGTTTCTGGTAGTCGTTGCCATTCTCGCGCACTGTTTTTTTGCTACCTGTTTGCACCGAACAAAAAACTTCCGCTTCACGGTCGCCTTTCACAAAATGGCCTTTGATGGAAAAAACCGACTCGCCTGTGCGCACATTAAAGCTGTCGGTGGCATTTAGAAAGCTTTTGGTGAAAGACAAATAGTGAATGGCATCGAGCAGGTTGGTTTTGCCGCTGCCATTTTTACCCAGCAGGCAAAATACTTCGCCCTCCAGGTCAAGTTTCAGGTCTTGGTAATTCCGGTAGTTGTAAAGTTGTAGTTTTTGAAGGCGCACCCGTTACTCCGTTTTCTTACCTATCCACCTTGCGGCACTTGTTTCTGGCACATCAACATTCGTTTGGAATTTGCTACAGATAAAGGCTATTTTCGCAACTCCAATAACAATATTATATGGCTACAGCTACTTCGGCCAAAGGCAAAGCAACCAAAGAAAAAACATCCTTCAGCAAGGAAACCTACCTTTTTTGGTACGAAAGCATGCAGTTGATGCGCAAGTTTGAAGAAAAATGCGGTCAACTGTATGGAATGCAGAAAATTCGTGGCTTTTGCCACCTCTATATAGGCCAGGAGGCCTGTGCGGCAGGGGCCGTAAGTGCCCTTACCAAAGACGATAAGTGGATTACCGCTTACCGAGACCACGCACACCCCTTGGCGCTGGGTACTTCGCCCAATGCGGTAATGGCAGAATTGTATGGCAAAGAAACGGGGTGCTCCAAAGGTAAGGGCGGCTCTATGCACATTTTCGACAAAGAGCGCAATTTCTTTGGCGGCCACGGTATTGTGGGCGGCCAGATTCCGCTGGGTGCCGGTATCGCTTTCGCAGAAAAATACAACAAGACCAAGAACCTGTGCATCTGCTACATGGGCGATGGGGCCGTGCGGCAGGGAGCCTTTCACGAGGCCCTGAACCTGGCCATGCTGTGGAAGCTGCCCGTGATATTTGTGATAGAGAACAATGGCTATGCCATGGGCACTTCGGTGCAGCGCAGCTCGAACGTAACAGACCTTTATACACTGGGCGAGGCCTACGATATGCCTTCCGAGTCGGTTGATGCCATGAACCCCGAATTTGTGCACGAGGCGGTGGCCCGCGCGGCCGAACGTGCGCGTGCCGGTGAAGGCCCTACCCTGTTGGAATTCCGCACCTATCGCTACAAGGGCCATTCCATGAGCGACCCGCAGAAATACCGCAGCAAAGACGAAGTGGAAGAATACAAGCAGCGCGATCCGATTGAAATCGTTAGAAAGCGTATTCTGGAAAACAAAATGGCCACCGAGCAAGAACTGGAAGCCATCGATGCCAAAGTAGTGGCGCAGGTAGACGAAAGTGTGCGGTTTGCAGAAGAATCGAAATTCCCCGATGCATCGGAGGCATTGACCGACATTTATTGCGAGCCCAATTACCCCTTCGTGCTGGATTAACCCGCTTTTGATTAATATCATTGAATTCTTAGTTTTGCGTCCCGCTTGAAAAGGCGGGACTTTTAATTTGATAACATGGCCAAGAAAGAGACCAACCAGGATTTGTTAGAGAACCCGGAAATCATTGCCGAAAAGGTAGAGGGCGTTGAGCATTGGATAGAAAGAAACCCAAAAATTGTAGTTGGGTTTTTAGGTGCATTAGTACTGCTTGTGGGTGGCTACTTTGGCTTCCGCTATTTTGTAGACAGCCAGAACCAACAGGCCCAGAGCGAAATGTTTCAGGCCGTGCGCTATTTCGAGTCGGATAGCCTGAATCTGGCCATGAAAGGCGATGGCAACAACCTGGGCTTCGAACAGATTATTGAAGACTACAGCCTTACCGAGGCCGCCAACCTGGCTAACTTTTACGCAGGTGCTATCTGTCTGAAGCAAGGTAAGTTTCAATTGGCTATTTACTATCTGGAAGATTTCAGTTCTAACGATATCCTTGTTCAAGCCCGGGCCTATAGCCTTCGTGGCGATGCGCACATGGAGTTGAAAGAGTATGAGGAGGCAGCCAAGTATTACAGCAAGGCGGCCAATCACAAACCCAACAAGTTCTTTACACCTGGGTATTTAATGAAAGAAGCCCTCGCTTACGAGAAACTAAATCAGAATGAAAAAGCCATCAAGGCTTACGAACGCATCATCAACGAGTTTTGGGATAGCTCAGAATATCAGAACGCGCGCAAACTGAAAGCACGCCTCGAAACGAATTCTTAGTAATTGCTACGATTACAAATAAAGGGATGGCAGAAACCGTCCCTTTTTTATTACTTCACTCTCAAACCGGAATTTTTATAAATCATTTGGGGCTAAACACAACCATTTATGGCAGGCACACTCAAGGCTGGCAAAGTAAAAACGGCCGACCTCTCGAAAAAGAAATTCGGCATCGTAGTAGCCGAATGGAATGAAACCATTACAGAAGCCCTCTACGAAGGCGCCTACCATTCGCTGCTGGCACACGGTGTAAAGAAGAGCAACATTGTGCGTAAGAATGTGCCCGGCAGTTTCGAACTGACGCTGGGCGCCCACTGGCTAGCCGAACGCAAAGATATTGACGCGGTTATTTGCCTGGGCTGCGTAATACAGGGTGAGACTCCGCATTTCGACTACATCTGTCAGGCTGTGGCTTACGGCATTACCGAGGTGAACATCCAATCGAAGAAACCGGTGATTTTTGGCGTGCTCACCACGCTGAATAAAAAACAGGCGGAAGACCGGGCCGGGGGCAAATTCGGTAACAAAGGCGAGGAGGCTGCCATTACAGCCGTAAAGATGCTTTCGTTCTGACAACCGGTAAGATTATCCAAAAGAGGTATTGTCTGCCATTTGCTGGTTGTGGTATCTTTCAAGTATGTATAAACTAGCCATCGTAGACGATGACGCACGCATTGCCAACGCTTTGCGCGAAGCCTTGCTGGAGTTCACAGAAATTGAATCGGTGATTTGCAGCAATAGCGGTTTAAGATTTGCGAAAGATCTGGTAGACATGCCGCCAGCCGCGCGGCCCGATGTAATTGTGATGGACATTTCGATGGGTGTGCCCGATGAAGGCATTCAAGCCACGCGCCAAATCAAGCTGAATTTTCCCGACATTGAAGTCATCATGTTCACCATTACAGACGAAGACGAACGGATTTTTGAAGCGTTTAAGGCGGGGGCCATGGGCTACCTGCTAAAACACGAAGACCCGGCTTTTATTCTAAAAACCATTACCGATGTTAAGAACGGAGGTGCCCAAATGTCCCCGGGCATCGCCCGAAAAGCCATTCAATACCTGGCACCCCAACCAGCCCGCACAGCACCTGGGCCTAACAAAAACGAAGGGCTAACCAGCCGGGAAAAAGAAATTCTGGACCACGTGGCCAGTGGACTCACCTACACAGCCATTGCCGACCAATTGTTCATCTCCACGCAAACGGTGAAGAAACACATGATGAACATTTTCGATAAGCTACAGGTAAAAAACAAAGTGGAAGCGCTGAAGAAGACCGAGCGCATTCACTAATAGCGCTGCTCCTAAAGAGCGAACTTTAGGGACACCAGGGTACCCTGTCCGCCTCCCGATTGAATTTCTAATGTAGCACTAATCTCTTTTGCTCTTCGGTGCATATTCTGCAAGCCATAATGGCCATCAGTGCCGTGGGTGGCCAGCGTAAAGCCGCGGCCATTGTCGGTAATGCGCGTAACCAATTGGCCCAACTCATCTTTATGCAACGAGACATCTATGCGCGTGGCCTCGCCATGTTTCAGGCTGTTGTTTACAGCCTCTTGCACAATGCGAAACAGGTTAATGGCCTGCATCGGCTTCAGTCTTATGCCGGGGCACTGGCTGCAAAGGCTCAGTTGAAAGTGAATACCCTCAGTGGTTTTTTGTATCCGCCAAAACAGGTTGTTGATTTTATCACCCAACTGTTCAACCGTTACTTCCTCTTTATTCATAGCCCAGATGGTATCGCGCAACTCGGCCATAGTAGAAGTCAAACCATTATTTAGGTTGGTAAGGGTATCGGCAGGTATTTTTATCTCACGGTTCAATTTTTTAAGCCCCAACGACAAAGAGGTGAGTTGTGTACCAATATTGTCGTGCAGGTCCTGGGCAATGCGCTCTTTCTCCTCTTTAATTTTGTGTTGAAAGGCGGCTGCTTCCAGTTTCTTACGGTACCCCATGCGCTTATAATAAAAAACAATCAGTAGTGATATGATCAAAATACTGGCAATGGCCTCAATCCACATTAAACGTTGGCTATCTTCAACTTTTATCTGGTGAATGATGTTTGCCTGCCGCAACAGTTCGTTTTCCTTCTCTTTTTGCTCTGTGCGGTGCTGCACAAGCAGGCGGTCGTAGTCGGCTTTTTGCTTGAAGTTATTCAGGCTGTCGCGGATGATGTAAGCTCTTTGCAAGCGGGTGAAAGCCTGCCGGAAATTGCCGTTGGCCGAATCGAGCCGGGCTTGCGACCGCAACAACCGGCTGAAGTAGTGGGTAAAAGAGCCCTCGCGCGCCAGCGCAAATGCCAGGTTGTAGTTTTCTGCGGCCTCTCTCCACTGCTTCCTCGCAAAATGCAAATCGCCCAGCGCGGTGTAACATTCCATCATGCCACTTTTGTCGTTTTGTGCGCTGTAAAGGGCCAGCGCTTTGTGGGCATAGTAGAACGCCTTCTCAAAGTTTTTCAGGTGAAAGAAAGATTCGCTCATGTTTACAAAGATGTACTTCGCCTCGTCTATGTTTTCACCGTAAGGTGTAGCCCGCAACGCCTTTTGGTAGTTTGCCAGGCTTGAGTCGAGCATCCGTCTTTCAAAAAAAGTGCTTCCCAGGTTGTTGTACACGCGGGGTAGTTCGCCCCACTTTTTTGTTCTTTGGTACCATGCTATGTTTTTGCGCAAATAGTAGATGGCCTGATCCCAATTTTTTATCTCGCCATAGATCAGAGCAATGTTGTGTTCCAACCTGTTTACGTTTTCCTGATCGCCTGTTTCATTGGCCAGCCTGAGTCCATCAAAACACGCACGAAGAGCAGGCTCGTAGCTGCCCAAAGACCAATAGCACACGCCCATGGTTTTGTATGACAAGATCCTTCCTTTTTGATACCGAAGACTGTCGGATAAACGGAGCGCTTCGTCTGCATAGGCCACGCCTGCCAGGGGGTTGGTGCTCCATAAAGAAAATGCGAAGTCGTTGAGCAATTGCACACGCGCGGTGTCTTTGGGTGCGTTCCTCAGCAGGTTCAGCAGACTATCGGGTTGGGCGTGTAACGAAAAAAAGACCGTGGCAGCTAGCACGCCCGTTAAAACGAGGGAGCGCCTGCCGGTCAACGCAGCACTATCAGGTGTGGGGTTCATGGCTGTCTTAATCGTTACCGAATTCAACACAGGGGGTTTGATAATGAAAAATAATTGAATTTTGGCCAAAGTAAAAAGCCGGCCCTCACGGGTCGGCTTTTTACTTACCAACAACGGTAGGTGTTACATATTCTTTACGACCTCTTGCCCAAACTCAGAGCACTTCAGCAACGTGGCGCCTTCCATCAACCGATGAAAATCGTAAGTCACTTTCTTGGAAGAAATAGCTCCTTCCAGTCCTTTAATGATCAGGTCGGCCGCTTCCTGCCAACCCATGTATTCCAACATCATCACACCCGAAAGAATAACCGAACCGGGATTCACTTTGTCTTGTCCAGCGTATTTTGGAGCCGTGCCATGGGTGGCCTCAAAAATGGCAAAGCCGGTTTTGTAGTTAATATTGCCACCGGGTGCAATACCTATGCCACCCACAATGGCTGCCAGGGCATCGGAAATATAGTCGCCATTCAGGTTTAGTGTGGCCACCACCGAATACTCATCCGGCCGCAGCAATATCTGTTGGAGAAATGCATCGGCAATGGAGTCCTTCACCACAATTTTGTGCCCGTTGGCATTGATTTCGCACCAGGGGCCACCGTCAATCTCTTTGGCACCAAATTCATTTTTCGCCAGCGCATATCCCCAATCGCGGAAGCCGCCCTCGGTAAACTTCATAATGTTGCCCTTATGCACCAGTGTAACATTAGGCTTTTTGTGTGCAACGGCAAACGCTATGGCTGCGCGCACCAGGCGTTCGGTTCCTTCTTTAGAAACAGGCTTAATACCAATTCCCGAAGTTTCGGGGAATCGGATCTTCTTATACTGTTTGGGGAATGCATCCTTAAAAGCATTTAAAAACTTTTTGTTGTCTTCGGTACCTTCCTGAAATTCTATACCTGCATAGATATCTTCGGTGTTCTCGCGGAAAATCACCATGTCTGTTTTGTGTGGTTCTTTAACTGGCGATGGAACGCCTTTGAACCAACGCACGGGCCGCACGCAGGCATACAAGTCCAGATCTTGGCGAAGGGCCACGTTGAGGGAGCGGATGCCGCCACCTACGGGTGTGGTTAACGGGCCTTTAATGCCCACCAGGTATTCCTTAAAGGCAGCGAGCGTTTCATCGGGCATCCAGCTTCCGGTTTTGTTAAACGCTTTCTCACCGGCCAGCACTTCCTTCCAGTTGATTTTGCGTTTGCCCTGGTATGCTTTCGCTACGGCAGAGTCGAATACATGTTGAGAGGCGGGCCAAATGTCCACCCCGGTACCATCGCCCTCGATAAAAGGAATGGTAGGGTGATCGGGCACGGTTAACTTGCCATTGCTGATGCTGATTTTCTGATCGCTCATGTCTGAAATATCGGTTATGTTAAAATGTTGTTGAAATGGAGTGAATAAGGGTGCGAAAATTAGGAAAATAACCTCAGATTGAAAGAAATTTAAGGACGATAGGCATCGTTATTGCACCATTTTATACCACCCTATGCGCCTGAAATCGATTGTTTTTATTGCCCTGCTGTTACTGGCCGGAAATGCCTTTTCGCAGCAGGTTTGCCTGAATGCGGAGGAACAAAAACTTTACGACTTGCTGATGCAGTACCGCAAGTCAAAAAAATTAAAGTCCATACCTCTCTCTGCCAAGCTTACCCGTGTGGCACAGGCCCATGTGCGCGATCTGGCCGAAAATTATGTGTACGAAGAGGACCCTGTCTGCAACCCACACAGCTGGTCTGACAAGGGTGTGTGGACGGGCTGTTGTTATACCAACGACCATAAGCAGGCCCAGTGCATGTGGAATAAGCCCAAAGAAATTGCCGGCTATCCCGGCAACGGTTATGAAATTGCCTACTACAGTTCTGCGGGCGCCAATGCGGTAGAGGGCCTGGAAGGCTGGAAGAAAAGCCCGGGCCACAACCCGGTGATGGTGAACCTGGGTACCTGGAGTAAAGTGGAGTGGAAGGCCGTGGGTATTGGCTTCTACAAAGAATATGGAGTAGTTTGGTTTGGCGAAGCGGAGGACGAAGAAAACGACATTGCACGTTGCAAGTAAGTGCCCATGCAACTGACCTAGTACTTTTCGTCTTCGTTGGGAAAAGATTTCGACTTCACATCTTCCACATACTTTCCTACTGCCCCGGTAATTACTGCATTTAAATCGGCATACCTGCGGAGAAAGCGTGGTTTGAATTCTTGTGTAATGCCCAGCATGTCTTGCATTACCAAGACCTGCCCATCCACATCGGGGCCAGCGCCAATACCTATCACGGGAATGTGCAGCATGGCGGCAACCTTTTTTGCCAGGTCGGCCGGTATTTTTTCAAGTACCAGCGCAAAAATGCCACACTCCTGCAGCAGCAAGGCATCCTCCAACAACTTATTGGCTTCGGCTTCCTCTTTGGCGCGCACCGAATAGGTACCAAACTTATAGATCGATTGAGGCGTTAGTCCCAAGTGGCCCATTACAGGCACGCCCGCACTGAGAATGCGCAACACGGAATCCTTCACCTCGCTGCCGCCTTCCAGTTTCACCGCATGGCCGCCAGATTCTTTCATAATTCGGATGGAGGAGCGCAGTGCCTCACCCGAACTACCCTGATAATAACCAAAAGGAATATCTACTACCACCAACGCACGCTTTACAGCTTTTACCACCGAAGTGGCATGATAGATCATTTGATCGAGTGTAATGGGCAGCGTGGTTTCATTGCCGGCCATCACATTCGAGGCCGAGTCGCCTACCAGAATCACATCGATGCCGGCTCCGTCAATAATTTTTGCCATGCTGTAGTCGTAGGCGGTGAGCATGGCAATTTTTTCGCCCCGGTTCTTCATTTCCTGAAGCTGGTGCGTAGTGATTTTTTTGATGTCGGATTTTTTGTGAACAGACACGTTGGATCATTTAGTGGAGGTACACTGCGCTCTTTTTCCCCAGCACCACTTCAACGTGATCGGTAAGCGTGGTAGCCAGAGCGTAGCCCGTGTAGGTAGGCATTATCGGAAAGGTGGTGTGACTGCGGTTTACCAACACAGCCACTTCCATCTTTTTCACATCCATATTCAAAAAGGGTTTCATGCCATAGGCCAGCGTTTTGCCGGTATTCAACACATCGTCTACCACTACTACGCATTTTCTTTTTAGTTCTTTGCCATCGGCATCCACCGCTATCGGGCCGAGCTGCGGTGCGCCTTTGTCGACACTTACTTTTACCAGGCGGGCCGGAATGCCCGATATGGCCTCGAACTGGGCCGCCAGCAACCTGGCCAGCACGTAGCCCTGCCCATCGATACCGGCAAACACGATTTCCTTTTCTTTAAAGTTGTGTTCCCACACTTCAAAGGCCATACGTTTAATTTTTTGGGTAACCTGGTCGTTATCCAAAATCAGGCTCTTCTCACCGACCTCGCTCATGGCAATGGCAATACTTTGCTGTCTTTGAATGTGGAGAGAATGACGGTAGACTGGAGGCTGTCTACCACTTCAATGTTGGTAACTTTTTCCAGCATCAGGTTTTGATAGGCCGGAATATCAGCAGCTACTACCTTCAGAATGAAGTCGGCCTGCCCGGTAACGTGGTGGCATTCCACCACCTCATCAATTTTACGGATGGCCTTCATGAATTTTTCAATATTGTCTTTGTTGTGGCCTTTCAGAGTAACCATTACAAATGTACTAACCCCCAGCCCAACGGTGCTGGGATCTATCACGGCATGGTAACTTTTAATAACGCCCGCAGTCTCCAGCTTCTTTACCCTTTCAAGGGTGGGGGCAGGAGAAAGCCCGATTTCCTGGGCCAGTTGCGCATTGGTAATGTTCGAGTTGGTCTGCAGCAACTCCAGTATTTTGCGGTCTATTGCGTCTAGTTTGATTTTCATAACCCGTTTGGCGTCTTTACAATTCGGCAAGAAAGATAGGACAAAATACCATGTCCCGAAAACCCGGGCGACTCGCAATTTTAACGCACCACCAGTCTGCGAACGATGCGTTGGCTGCCGGTTTCAACAATCAAAATGTACAGCCCGGCATTCACTTCGCGGATATCCCAACTGAACTGGTTCAGACCAGGTTGCACCGCTACCTGCTGCGAAGCCACCTTGTTGCCAGCAGCGCCTATGATCTGCATGGTGACTACGCCCTGGTTTTTGGCTACCACATCGACTTGAAGATAGTCTGATGCGGGATTGGGGTAAGGGGTAAACAACACCGGCTCGTCCTGAAGGGAAGTGCATTGGGCATTGTTGAAGGCCAGTTCATCGTTTTCAGCAACCAACTCCACACATACGTAGCCGGATGAAACACCCACGAGCGACTGACTCAACAAAATTGTTGACGTGGTGCCAGGCGGCAGGTCTGCATTCACTGTTTCGCGGAAACGGGTGCCATAGCCCAGGTCTACGTTCACATCAAACGTTCGCACGGTATAGTTGCTGTTATTTACTATCTGTAGCTGACTTCTTAGTGCACCCGTTGCATTATCGGTAAGTAATTGAAACTGTTGCAGTGCCAACTCGGTTCTGGGAACGATGGCGTTTATTTGTTGTGAAAAAACATCTGTGCAGCCCTCGGGGCTGATGGCCACCAAATCTATCACATAGCCGCCCACCTCATTAAATGTTTGCACTAAATCGGCATCTGTTGATATCACTTGATCATTGCTTAACCATTGAAATTGGGCAGCTCCCACCGAAGTATTTGTGAAAGCTACCTGAAGTGGAACGGCCCCCTCATTGGAAGACGCAGTGAACGAAGCAACAGGCTTGGGGTTGATCGTTATATTTTTAACCAACTGGTAAGTACACCCCGATTCGTTTGTAACGCGCATGCCCACGGGCAGCGTTCCTTGCGAAGTAAACACATGCGACACAGTAGCTCCCGCAACGTCCTGATCGGCAAAAGTCCAGTTAACAGATTTCACGGGATCTAAGGGAGATTGTGTCAGGCTGGTAAAGATTGTTTCTCCGTTGGCACAAAGCCCTTCCACTTCAAAATCGAGGGTGGGCACTTCTGGCACTATAATCGTTCGGCTGGTTTGAGCTATGCAGTTGTTCGTTGCCGTTACCGTTAGCGATGCGCTGACCGTGCCGGGAGAGAGAAACACATGGGCGGGCTCCTGCACGCTATAGTTTGTATTGGCGATCTGCCATGCCCACGCCTTGATTTGTCCACTGCTGATGTCGCGAAAGCGTGCCGCCTGGTTAACACAGAGTGCCTCTGTTTCAAAACCCACTACGGGCGACTGCGCAATGGTAACCGGCTGCACGGCAGTGGCGCTGCAACCCTGGTCGGTGGTAACCGTTAGCGAAACGATGTAATCGCCTGCTGCCTGAAAGATATGGGTGGGGTTCTTACCGTCCGCAGTATGTCCATCGCCAAAAGCCCACGCCCACTGCTGCAAATTGCTGTCGTCAGGCACGGGTGTAGCATCGCGAAACTGCGAGGGCGACCCCGAGCATGAGAAGGGAGGCAGATCGAGCGTGAAAGCGGGCTGCGGTTTGGAGTAGATGGTTAAGGATTTGGTTGTTTCGCTGATGCAGCCGTTGTTGCCGGTGGCTCTCAAATTAATGGAATAATCGCCTGCATCGGCAAAAGTTATTTCGGGGTTTACTTCGGCCGAAGAAGTGCCTCCTAAATTCCACTCATAACCCGCAATGTCGCCAACGCTTAGGTTGGTGAAAACCGTGGCAGCCTCCTCGCATAGGCCAGCCATATCAAATCCAACCACGGGCCCCTCCCCTACGTTGGGAATCACCTGAACCATTTCGTCTGTGCAGCCGGGAATGGAGGTTACTAACTTGATTTCTTTGTTGCCTCCGGAGGTGAAGGTAAATGCCAGGTCTCGGTCGGTCGCTACCTGTTCGTCATTAACAAACCATTGATAAGTAAGGTTGCCCTCAAAATTGTCGACTGTGTTGTTGGTGAAAGTGAAAACATTGTTAGTGCAGATGAGGCCTGTAAGCGCCTCAAACCCAGCAATGGGTGGAGGAAAAATTTTTGTATCAGACTCAAAAAAATTGGTGCAGCCGTTGCTTGACGTTGCCGTAGCTCTTACGTTATAATCACCAGGAGCAAACTGATGGAGTACGGTTTGGCCAGTTCCCGTATTGCCATCTCCGAAATTCCAATCTACTGATGTAACACCGGCTGTTTGATTCTGAGCGGTAAATTCAACAGCCGATTCTGAACAAATCTGTCCATTGGTTACAATTTCCAAACTTGGTGCCTGAAGATTGGATATAGCTACATTTGCTGAGTGAACCGAACGGCTTCCAGATGCTCCGGTAACGATCAATTCAATCAACTTGTTGCCCTCCAACCCATAAGAAACCCATTCTGGCTGGCTTATTTCTGAATAGGTTTGACTTGCGCCACATACCGACTCGAACACCAACGTCTTAAATTGGTTGTTGGCCGTGCCCACGCCTGCAATTACGCTTTTGCCTTGAAAGCGAAAGGGATAAATACCCACCAAAGGGGGCAAACCAGCATGTGCAATCACTTCGGGGGTTTCACTTACATCCAACGTTTTGAAGTCTGCGATAGTGATTGGATCCACTTCATTTGAAATTACCGCAAAGAAAGTCTTCCCTTCCGGCTGAAGACGTACACGATAGGGCTTGTTAACCCCGGGAAGATTGTAGACGGCTTGGGCAGACAGTGCACCCAGAATATCTGCACCGAATGAAACCCGGTGAATGGCATTGGTTGAATAAGAGGTTACCAGGGCAATCCACTCGCCTTCTCTGTTGATGAGCGAAAAACCTGGCGCTAATGAAATGGAAGGAATGGCAGCGCTTACAAACACCTGCGTGGCCAGGTTAACCGGGTTTAGCAACGAGCTGCCATAGTTGACCCTAATAAAAATGCCATTGTTCCTCTCAAGGATAACCAGAATGTAGTCGCCATTCTGTTCCACTATCTCCAAGTCCCAAAAACGCCCAAATACCCCGTAACTGCCCACATTCTCAGGAACAGGCATATTTTGAAGAGAACTTCCGAAATCAAGCCGCACCAGCCCGTATCCATTATCGTTAAAACCTACAAAACCAACCCAGTTATCGCCATTGCGATGTACCACAATGTCTTGAGGGAATACTAATGAATTACCCGGGTTGCCCATATCTACCACTTGGGGCGTGTTGAAAGGGCTGTTTCCAAACTCGAGGCGAAATAATTTTGGGCCGGTTTGACTTACCGCAAACCCAAACCAATTCCCCTGATCCTCCACCAGTTCGTACCCAAAACCATTCACAAGGCCTGACAACGCCACGGGGCCTAATTCTGCCTCAAAGGCTCGAATATCGTTGGCGCAAAAATCCCATTGATAAAAGTTAGCTCCGGTTGAAGTGTTTGTTAACTCCAGCCGCTCATCGGTGCACCCAGCGTTGGCAACCGAAAAGCTGGCAACAGGGGGCTGTGCGAGGGTGACCTTAGCAAAAACCAAAAACAGAAAAGCTATTCTTGTCATATGTCTATTGACTACACTCTGGCACTTATTCCCTTCTGGAGCTACTAATCTTATTCAGCAGCAAATCGTAACCGTTTTTTACCAACGTCATATCTCGATATTTGGCTGCCAACCTGCTTATGGTGGCAACATTGCGCTCCCGCCCATTTTTAAGCAATACTGACAATTCTTTAAACGAATTTTTTACATCACTGCTTTGCAGCAAAACCCCTCCCCCTTCTGTCTTGATAATATCAGAATCATCTCCAATACCGGGTTCCAGTAAAATGGGTAGTCCGTTGGCCCAATATTCTCCATTTTTTATGGGCGAGCAAAATAGCCGGGAAGGTACGGGCTTGATGGTGCTGAACGCAAAGTCTGCTGCAGACAGGTATTTAGGTACTTCATGATGCGGAACCGATCGCAAAGTAACACGCCCCAGATCAATACCTGCCTTTTTTAAACGAGCGGTGATGAAACTGTGATCGTCTCCGGTTAAAATGATCAGGTGAAAATTCCGAAAATGAGCGAACGCACCGGCATACAAAGCAAAGGCATCTTCATCATAATAAATGCCCCCAAATTTACCCACATAGATGCCCGCAATAGTGTCTGCACTGATTTCCAGTGCGCGCCTCATAAGTGATCTGACGGTGCCATCAAATGCGAAGTCTTTCAGCGAAACACAGCAGGGCACGCACCAGAGCCGTTCTCGTTCAACCCCTTCTTTTTCAAGGGTTTTTAAGTAATGGCGGGATACCGTGACAATAAAATCTGCTTTCCGCTTTTGCTGATTTTCAAACCAACGCTCAATCCAATAGCGGGGATCCCACCTGCTCCATACTCCCGATTCCACCATACTTATTCCATGGGGCTCGAATGACTCTACCACAAACGGGATGCGGTACTTTTTTGCAGCCATGAATCCGATGGCTCCTGCTAAAGGTGATCGGGCAATAATGAGTTGAATTTTGTTCTGTTTACACAGTTCTGAAATGGCCCGAGGAAATTTTATAAAGTCATTGATTTTTGTAAGAAATACGTTCGCCCGGGTTTTAGAAATCAGCGGCCTGTGCGCCACCTTGGGTATCTTCACCTCGCTCCAATCGGCACGCTCAACGGAACAGAATAAAATAGATTCAACAAGAGTGTTTTCTGCAAGTATATGAAGGTGGGGCAACACCGTAGACGAGGATATTCCCTCATTGGCTCCCCAATAGCTAAGGTACAGAATCTTCATTTAGCAAGGTTCTTCATCAAAAAAACAAACGCATTTCTCCATTGTCTGGCCGCTACGAACGATAAAAACATTATCTTTTTTATGCGCAGGTTCAGGTACCAAAGAGGCAAGCGCCCGAGCCTTTTTCTATAGTTGGATTTTATCTTTTTGTAAAGCGCCCCATATCCCAGGGCCAAGCCTGCAAGGTTACTCATAGCAGAATTACCATGCTTGCGATACTTTAAAATAACTTCGGACGTGGCACGGTACACTTCGCCATTTGCCGCAAGTTGAATATAAAACCAGAGATCCTCGGCATAGCGAAGTGTTTCATCAAATTTGATGTTTTTTAATACCGATGTTTTCACCATCCAGGTGGGGCCAAAAAAACAACGGCCTGTCAGCAGGCACAACTCTTTAAATACATCGCCATCTACTGTGGGCACCCATACTTTAAACAAAGTCGACAAATCGGCTGCAACCACCTGCACGGCACCGTCAACAAAACTACTGTTACAGGTCTTAAAAACTTTCAGCCGACTTTCCAGGGAATGATCGGTTAAATAGTCGTCACAATCGAGAAAGCAAAAATAGTCCCCGGTCATTCGGCTGAGCCCTACATTTCTGGCGGCCGAAACGCCCAGGTTACTGGGTTGGAAAAAACAGCGGATTCTGGCATCGGTGTAGGTTCGCATAATTGCCGCGGTATCGTCCATGCTTCCGTCATCAACAATTATGAGTTCCCAATTAGGATGAGTTTGCCGTAATACCGAATTTACAGAGTCTCGCAAAAACCGGCTGCCGTTATACACCGGCATGATTACCGAAATAAGATCACTCATAGGTAATGTTACCCGCCATTTCCGAGGGTAGCAAAAGGTAGTTGGATTTATCTAAATCGCTATGTATCTCAATTTCCTGAATCGAATGCAGCTCGCCCACGGCATTAATACGAAAAAGGGCATAGTTCCATCGTCTAAAGTGAGCTATTAACTCCTGCTGCCGTTGCATACGAAACGTATTCTGGCTGTTATATACGGGCAGTATTTCGCAAAGTATTGCGGGGCGGTCGCGTTCAATCAGCCACGCAAGTTCTTGCATCACCTCAAGTTCTGCGCCTTCAACATCAACTTTCACAATACCCACTCGACCAGGCAGTGCTGCTTTTGCCGATGCCCCTGAGATGACCGGCACATAACTCTTTATTTTTCCATAATTTTCTCTGAATCCCTCTACCATAGTGGCAGCGCTGTCGTCAACGCTATCTGCCATCAATATACCCATGCCGCTGTGCGGGCCAATGGCGAAGGGAAAAATGGCAGCCTTCCACTGATTAATGCGGATAAGTTCGCGAACGTAGTAAACGCAGGTTGAATTAGGCTCAAAGCCAATATAATTACCGTGTGGAAATACACCTTTATAAATAATCAACGTTTGCCCCACATTCACGCCAACGTCTACAAAAGTTGTTTCGGGAAACAGGGCAGAAAGTCGTTTCAGAGCAACCGGCATCCACGGCTCTTTCGAGAACAAATGCACAAACCCCAACTCGCCCAATAAAGGGATGCTGAAAACCCGATCAGCAACCCTACGCTGAACAACGAAATTAAAATAACGCAGCCAGCCAAGGCGTTTTAATATCCTTACTATCCAGATCATTTTTCTTTCAGTTGTTGAATAAAGTTATCTATTTCCACCACATGGTGGTCGTAACCGTTGGCCAATGCAAAATTTCTTCTTACCTGCACCACATTTTCTTGCGAGTGCCGGGCAAGGTCATTAAGCACGGAAGAAAAAAGACCAGGCAATTCCTCGTTAGAGTCGGACATAAAAACCAGGTTACGCTTATCCTTATATTCATCTGTATAATTCATAACCACCGGGCAGCCTGTTGTCAAAAACTCGAGTATCTTATGATGGTTTGAGTTGATGTCTTTTTCATCCCCGCGGTAACACATTAAAAAAAGGCTGCAATCCACGAAATGTGCGGGCAGTTGGTTAGACGGCACGCGCCCCACCAGCTTACAATGAGGCATATCAGTTAATACTTTTGCCAGGTGCGAATTAGGTGTATAAGGCCCAATAAATTTGAAGTTGATATCGGGATGACTTTTCACAATTTTTATGAGCGTTGGGATGTCGATACACCAGTTATCTAAATTCCCAACATAACCAACTGTTATTGGTTTATTGCCGTCCCCCAACACGGGCCGATCAAAAAAATAAGGAGCAACGCCATGGTTTATCTTTTTTTTGGGCTTATTTATGTGATCAAATCTTGCCATAATCATATCAGATACGCTCAGTAGTAGATCAGCGCTTCTGGCAAGCTCTTCTTCAAGCGGGGCTCTATGAACATCAACAGCATGATAAATATTTATGTCGGCATCAAAAATGGCAAGGTTTTGAAAGCGGAAGGGATCAAAGCTCCACACAACGTTAAACCTACCACCCGCTTTGCTATTAATGTGATTGGATAGTTGCCTGTTAAGAATGTTCCGCATAAATGATGGCAATCGGTTAATCCCCCGAAATGTTTTATATTCTATTGCAAACAGGTTAGGCATATTGGTTTGAACAACAACATCTGCTGTGCCGGGGGGCGAAAGGAAGAATACCTTGTTACCGGCACGTGCAAGCGCTTGTGCATAGTGGTGCTTGGAAACAGGAATGTGGCCCCAGGGTTCGGGAGATATAATTAATATGTTCTTGTTTTTAAGAAACTTCATGCTTTTTTTAAACGCTTGTACAGCATCCACAGAGGCTTTAGCAAATTCAGAATCCAAAACCTTTTGTACACCGAAGTGTCCACCGGATAGTCGGTATGTAACCGCACAGGGGCTCGCATCAATGCTTCGAAATGTTCTGTGGTAAGCCCAAGTTTCTTAAGAACAAAAGCAAAATCTGCATCAAACAAATCCTTATTGTAGGGTGGTTTATTTATTTCTTCCAAAGCCTGAGGTCGGGTAATTTGGCCTGAACAGATGAGATTAGACAGGTGGGCTTTCCGTTTATCAACCCCAAACTTTTCAACCAGTATATAACCCTGGTAAAACCTGGTAAAGATAGACTCGTAGTGCTTACCTCCATAATCTTTCCAGCCAAGTTCTTCTTTGATTGTTTGTTTTGCCTTTTCTTTGTTGTAGTCTAAATAGTTTAAAAGCGTAACAGATTCAATTCCTCTCTTTTGTACCTGTAGCTTAAGGGCAGTGCTTAATAAAGGGAATGTTTTAAGAGGCAGCCTGCCAAACCTCTTATTGATGGCCCTGATATGGACATGATCGCGCTTATTGTAGTACCACCGCTCGGGTAAAATCAGTTCGGTTGCATTGTTGTGTCCACTTAGAATGTATTTGATATCGTGCTCAATGGCAAGCTTATATAGCGTGGCCAACATGGCATGGTCAGTAGGTATTTCAAGGTCTACCACAGAAGCCCGAAAAAAAGCCAATTGCAATTCTCTGAACTCTTCCCAGTCTACAACCAGGGTATGTAAATCAAATTCAAGTTTTCTAACAATATTTTCTATGTTTTTAACGGCAAGTTCAGAATTCCAGCCGTTGTCGAAATGAACCAGCAGGGGTCTTAACTTCAGTTCCTTTACTTTCAGCGCCAAATACGTACTATCAACGCCTCCGCTAATTCCCAATATACAATCGTACTGCCTTCCGGCACCTGCCGCTTTGATTTGGTTTACCAAAGTTTTAAGAACCTCAGGATTATTTCTTCTTCCTTCCCAAATCTTTTCCTGTTCATCAAACTTTTGGCAATAGCTGCAAATGCCCTGCTGGTTAAACTCGATGGCCGGATCATCGCGGTTGTCCAAAATACAACGTGTACATTGCTGATAAAAATTCCCCTGCTGCATCTCAGCTACTGAAAGAAGTTGGTTGGCAAAAGCCATATAGTTTGTATGTGCGTTAAAATAATGATTGGAGAACTCATTGATTTCTGTTCTATTGAAGTGCAACAGAAGGGAATTTCTGACGTGCTCTGCAATTTGAGACGCATCGGCCATTACAGGAATAAGTTTGCCTGTAATAGGTGTAACAATTTCCGGAATGCCATTTACATCGCATGAAAGAACGGGAATACCCCAACTTATTGCTTCCATCATCGATACCGGAAGCCCTTCTGATTCGCTTAAGGAGATAAAAAGATCTACATGATGTTGCCGGTAAAATGCCTGAATCTCTTCATTGTTAACTTCGCCTCTCAATTCGTAGATAACTTTTGAAGGCAACTGCGCTGCCTTATGCCTGATTAACTCAGCCTCTGGCCCATCGCCAAAATGAACCCAACGAACAGGCATATCCAATTTTTGCAGAACATCGACAAGCAGAGATATCCTTTTTAATGGAATGAGGCGCGCGCAACTAACAACAAGCGGCTCGTTGTATTTCACTTTATCTAAAGGTAGGCCCCCACCACTTACCCCCAGGTAGCTCATTTTTATTTTTTCTGCTAAGGTAAAGGGTACATTTTGCTTAAAATGCTCTTTTCCATGGCGGCTAATAGCAAAAACGGCATCCAGGTATTTTAACCTGTATTCCTTGAAAGATACGCATCCCTCATACTGCCTATCGTTGTAGAGGTCAAATCCGTGCGTACGCGAGACAGACTTTTTTATAATGCCCTGCCTTTTAAGCTCAGCCAAAGCAAGCGTTGCGTCAACAAACCAGTAATCATAAAAAAGCGCATCTGCCAGATTTTTTTTTTGCACAAAGACCTTTAGTGGTTGCACTTTAGTCAGTTCTAATATTGCATAGCCAACAAAACTCTTGAAATACCTGATGTATCTGAAGCGATATGGCGAATTCGCCAACGTCCACAAAAAGATACGAACAGTGGGGAAGAAGAAGCGGGCAAAGAGCGTCTTTATATTGGTAAGGTCAACCAGTGGAAATATTCGCTCTACCGATACATTTACCGGTAGTTGGGCTGTCTTGGCTTCGTGCCCCGCTAACGATGGCAGCACATATATATGTTCAAAGTGACTTGAAAGTATTGGTAGTTCTTTTTCAACCAGTGGGTCTGGGAAATCCAAGGTAAGTAATACCAACGTCTTCTTCATTCTCTGATATCGCTAAGAAAATTCAAATATAGGCCGGCCTTTACCGAATAATCGATTTTTAGAAAGGCAAGCTGCCTCATTTTTTCGGACACGCTCTCAATCTCGTACACGCGTGTTGCGAAATCGACTATTGCCTGCAAATTGATACCGTCAGCCGGTTGCATCTGAAAATAAAAATCTTTCATTTCAGGCATGTCTAAAAGATCTGTATCATCATAACCAAGCACAAAGGGTAGGCCTCGGCCCCAATACTCGCGTACCTTCAGGGTGCATGCCTGCTTAAGGAAGCCCCCAAACCCAAGAGAGCTTATGCCTATGTGGCAATTGTTAACCAGCAGGTTGAGGTCTGCCTCTGTTTGCAGGGGCAACAGGGTAATGTTTTTATTTTGCGAAAGTTTTTCCTTATAAATCGCAGCAATGCCTCCGGCCACAAAACAATGAACATTGCAGGTTGCCGCCTGCTTCATGATGTCATCCAGCACATCTAAACCATGCCATGGCGCATCCGAACCGGCCAAGAACAACAAGTTTAGGTTTCGACCATCAAATTTTTTAAACTCCTTTATCGGTAGCCGACTCACTTTAATGCCATTACTAATCACCATCGCTGGCACTTTAAATTTACTTTTTGCCTGCTGATAGGCTGCTATTTCCCCCGTAACACAAACGAGCCCTTTTGCCTTAAGCCGTACGAATTTTCCAAACAACCGCTCAGACCAGTAACTGTACTGATAATAAAAGGAATTCTTTCTTCTGATGTTCAATTCAAGCGCTTCAATTGTATTGTGTTCGAATACAACGGGAGTTCTTAGTTTTATTAAATACCACCAAAAGAAAAAGTCAGCTATTGGATACCGTAGAATAATAAAATCAACTTCCCAATGTTTAGCCTGTGCGGCCACTGCCTTGTATATTAGAAAGTGAGATACGACTGCCTCCAGCCGCCAAAAAAAAGGGATTTTAGACAGTTTGGAAATTATTTTTGCGTTAACCAGTACCACATCTGGGCGAGGGGCATTGTTTTGGGCAGCACTTAACTCAATCGACTTTATCTGCACATCCAGACCAGCCAGTTTCAGGCAGTCGATCTTATCGTTCAACTTATTAACAACACCCTGCGTTGGTTTGCCGATGTTCAGATAAACAACCCTAATTGCCATCGTTACCCGTTAGAAAAAACGAACGCACGACAAATAACATCAAAACCACGGAGAGTACCGACAAATAAAGTATCGTTAGATGAAACATCCATCTGATCTGGATGAGTCTGAATAGTACGATTAACTGACAAGAGAAAAAAATTACGTTTGAAATGGTAAATAAAAGAATGGTATGCTGAACCGGCTGCCCAGAAAAATAGCAATATGAAAACACGGCCAACCTCAGCAAAAAACCGGTAATCTGAAACACGAACAGGCTTTTCTCTTTGCGCAGCACATAGTAGACCGAGTCCAGCGCGATGTATATGAGCTCAAAAATACAGTATATGGCCAAGTACTGAGCCAGTTGCCCTGCCTGGTGCCACCTGGCGCCAAAAATAAACGAGAACAACTCCGGGCCAAACACCATGATGAGGGAATAAGGCACAAGTGCTGCCAGTAAAAAAAAATAGACAAAACGTATTACCAGACTCTGCAAGGCACGCAATGACTCCTTGTTAAGCTCTACCGCTCTTTTGTAAAAAACCGAAGTGGCTGAGTAGGCCAGCAACCGCTTTGGCAAATCAAGCAGGCTGGTAGCCATTGAATACAAGCCGATCAGTTCCAGGCCGTACATAAAGGATATAAAGAAAACAATGAGTTGATCTGACAACAAACTTACCCACATGCCGGGTAGGTTAAATACCGGATAGCTTCGATACTCCAGCAGGGTACGCCTCAACTCTGAAAATGGTTTGGGATTCAAAAATTCCAAAACCTTTTCCCGAACCACGAGTTTCCAACTTAATAGTATGCCCGATATTTTACCAACAAAATCGCCCAACACTAAGCCAAGCGTTGTTCCTTGACTAGCCCAACCCAACCCCAGGTTGAACACACGCACAAAAATAAGAACTCCGGTATCTAACACGGCCGATTGTCTGAAAGCATTTAACCGGTATTGCCATTGCCCCATCACCTGGTTAACCACCAGTAGAAAAACCATTACTGGAATGAGCCAGGAATAGGGTATGATTGCCTCAGCGTTGAAGAAGGTTAACACGGGCGAGGCCCACCAAAAAAAACCTGCACTAAGCACTATACAAAAGACAAGCGCACTTAATAAGGTGAGTTGGGTAAGTTTGATGGCTCCTGAATTATCAGGAAGTTGAAGGGCCTGAGGCAAGCGCAAGCCGGCCAGCAAAGCGAGGTTTGCACTAAATGCTGCAAAAAGAGAAAACACGCCATAGGCTTCGGGGCCGTAAATGCGGCTGAGAAGAGGGGCAATTACCATTTGCACACCAATATTGGCCCCTGCGCCTGAAAGCAAAATGGCATAGTTGCTAACAAAGGAACCATCCTTGCGAAGCCCCGCTAATACCCTTTTGGGATAGGCTGCTATGGCTTTCCAGCTAATCAAATCTTCTGATAAAGTTGTTCTTCCAGTTCACTCGGGTCTGGATAGTTAACCAGCACCGAATTGAATCCCCCCTTAAAAAAAAACATGGCTCCGGCTGCCACGGCAGAAGCTCCTCCCAAAGATACAGCGTTTCGAAAGTCTGAAATGGTGTGTGCTCCACCACACGCTACTACAGGTATATTTACCTCTGCGGTTACCTGCCTGAGGAGTTCCAGGTCGTAACCTGTTCTGGTTCCGTCCCGATCGATGGAAGTAAGCAAAATCTCTCCCACTCCTAGGCTCAGTACGCGCGCCACAACCTGCTGAAGCGTTCCTTCTACCTTCTCGGAACCATTTTTTGTGTAAACGCGGTAGTGTCCCAGCCAATTTTTCTTAATGTCTAACGAGGCAATCACACTTTGCTTTCCTATCCGCGCTGAGAGACTCTCTACAATTTTGGGAAGATAGAAAAGCGATGTATTGAACGAAATCTTCTCGATGCCACATTTAATTATTCGCTCGGCAACTTCAACGGACGCAATGTGGCCGCCATAGGCCAGGGGCATGAAACTTTCAGACGCCATGTCTTCAAGTAAAGAAAAATCGGGTTGTGCCCTTTTTCTCTTCGAAGTAATGTCTAGTATAAATAGTTCATCCACCTCTTTATCGTTAAGTATCTTTATGGCATTGATGGGGTCGCCAACATAAATTGGCGCTCCAAACTGTCGGGTAACTACCGCCTTGCCGTTGTCGATCATTATAAGGGGGATGACACGGATCCGTTTCATAGTGTTAGGAAGTTTTGAAACAATCTCATTCCAAACTTGTGGCTTTTCTCCGGATGAAATTGTACACCGAAAATATTTTCCTTCTGAAAAGCGCAGGCAAATCTGTATCCATAGTGGGCCTCAGCCATCACCTGATTTTTTGATTCAAACTCGAAATGATAGGAATGCACAAAGTAAAAACGGGCGGCTTCAAACCCTCTGCCCAACGGCTGCGTGTTTAGAAACTCAACATCAGACCAACCCATATGCGGAACTGGGTGCCCCGGTGCATCGTTAAATTTTACTGTTCTGGCCTCGACCCAACCTAACCCATTTACGTTTCCTTCATCGCTGTGTTTTGTCATGAGTTGGGCCCCCACACAAAGGCCAAGTACATTTTTTTTTCTTCCTAAAACTTCATTTTCCAGAACTGGTATCAAACCTCGCAATTGCAGTTGTTCGGCACAGTAGCCAAAAGACCCTACCCCGGGAAGTATCAGGTGGGTAGCGCTCAATATGTCCTCTTCCCGCGAGGTGACCAAAGAATTGAACCCAACCTTTTTAATGATGTTTCGGATCGCCATCAGGTTACCTACTCCATAATCGATAATTGCTACCATCGCGAGCCAATCTCAATAGGTGTGTGCAGAACCCCCACCGCCCTTAAAATACGAATGGGGATAAAAAATAGGATGCGGGTAACCAAAAAGAGTGCCTTCGGTAAAATATCCTGTTCTGTTGCAAATTGCTTGTGTTCTACCCTTGGGGTTTTCATAATTTCGTCCCATTCTGAAGAGGAAAATCCCAGTTTCTTAGTTACATACTGGCAGTCATCTTGCTGCAACTGTTCAGGATAGGGGTCTTTTGAAAGTACCTCAAGCGCTTGTTGGCGGGTAACCTGGCCAGATAAAATTAAGTTCGACAGGTGTGCCTTCCGCTTATCGATACCAAATTTCTTGGGCAAGTAATAGCCCTGATAAAATCGGGTAAAAACAGATTCGTAATGCTTACCTCCATAATCCTTCCATCCCAGGGTATCCTGAACTTCTTTAACCACCTCTTGCTTGCGGTAAGGGATAAGATCCAGCAGGTTAACTGTTCTTATTCCTGCTATGTTTTCGTAGAAATAACGCTGAAAAAGTCCCAGCCTTGGCAGCTTGCGTAGCCTGCCACTGCCATACACTTTATGAATGGCCTTCAGGTTAACCAGGTCCAACTTATTTTTATACACCCAGCCATCGGGGTTGATTGATTCACTCACTACGTTGTTGCCGGCAAGAATATATTTAATGCCTTCTTTGAATGCAATTTTATTCAATGCCGCAAAAATAAACTGGTCAGTAGGCACCTCCACATCAACCACCGATGCTTTGAAGTAGGCCCGTTGGATATCTCTGAATTCTTCCCAGTCCATTACGAATGTGTGAAGTTGAAATTCCAAGCGGTTCACGATCTGTTCTATGTTTTTTACCGCTAGTTCTGAATTCCAGCCGTTATCGAAATGCACGAGAAGCGGCCGCAAACCTTCGCGCTTTGCCAACAGGGCCAGGTAGGTGCTGTCCAAGCCACCGCTAACACCCAGAATACAGTCGTATTTTTTTCCTTTGCCCACTTTTTTAATTGTTGCGATGGCCTTATCAAACTCACTCTTGAGCACTGCTGCACTTCGATTTACTGTCTTAGCTGCCAGTTTCTCGTAGTAGTCGCAGAAGTTACTTTCACCTTTTTCATTGAATGTGATATTGGGAACAGTGGTGTCAAGCACTGTTCGGGTACACACTTGATACGCACTGGACGTGGGGCTTAATGCAGACACCGTTAACTATGAATTTAATCCTCAAAATTACAGCGTCTTACTCAGTATTGGTGGGGTTAGCACAAATTATTAGAAGCTACCTTAAAAAATACTACGTCATCGCGGGCGAAGTGAAGCAGTCTCTACTTTTAGACCGAAAAATAAATTAACGCGGTCGTTCCCGCCCTTTAATGTCGGCTGCTATCATTTTTTGAGATGGGTTCTAAATGGGTTTTCTCTTGGCCCACAGGGCAAAACCAACACCTAGCGCAGAAGCCACCAGGTAGTAGCCGTTTACCCAGGCCGGCACCCACGTTCCGGAAATAAGGCACAAGGGCAACGAAACCCCGCCTAAGGCCAGGTAATAGCCCAGACGGTACGCGGGCGTGTGCCTGTCGAAGTGGGTTAATAATTGTTTAGAATCCATGTAACTGATGAGTCGGAAAAGCACATAGTTGGCAAAAATAGGCAGGCTTAAGGCAAGCAGCATTGGCTTGCCGATCGCAAAAAACAAAGGCGAAAAAAAACGCAAAAAGGCTAGACCAACAAATGTTAAGCACTTGAGCGACTTTAGGCTAAGGGTGTTATGCAATGAAAATACGGCCGCCAGAATTGCATACCACGCATACCAAACAGGGTTATCAACCAAATTTAGCAAGTAGGTTGCCCAGGCAAATGTAGCAAACCGTACTATCATGAACAGTGCTAACTCAAACGCTGAGAAAGGGCGGGTACGCCTGCGCTCTCCTTCAGTTTTGAGGGCCAGGTAATCATTGGCCAGATAGCCAAGTTCGTAGAGGGCAATAAATGCCACGTAACCAACCAACACCGTGCGCAAGGCCAGCAGACCATCGCTTAGCTCTTGCCACACTAGTAGGTAAGCCGGAAGCCACTCGTACATAAAGTGAAAGCCGACATCTTTCAGTGTCTGCAATCGGGTGGTCTGAAAGTAAAAAAAAGGGATATGAACAAGCCTTAGCTTCATAAGATGCGATGGTTCTAATCAATTAAAATGAACTTCGGATTAAGCCGTCTCCAATAATTCTTCTCATCATCGCTGTAAATCACCACAAATCTTTCTTGCGCCATTTCAACAAGTGCATAATCTGATTTATTGTCGGTTACTACAACCAAATGATGAATCGGGTTTTTTAAATTCATTTCTTTCACAATTTGGTGTTTCTTTCCGGTTAGATCATTGTACATTCTTCCGGTGATTAACTCATCCCTTTCTTCAAGATTTGACGAGTAATAATCCACTCCCAATCTGTTAGCAATTGCTTTTACAACAGGCTCTAAACTAGACGACATCAAAAAACGTTTGCTATTTTTCCGATTTTCAAGAAATTCCAATATTTCAGCATTAAGCCTGGGCATTAGAAAAAAATCAAGGAACTCCTCAGCGTACTGATTAAGTACTTTTTTTCTAAAACCTCTTAGTAAAAAAACCACCAACCATCTTGTGACATCAAAGCCGGTAAGTTTACCAACAAGCTCAAGCGAATAGAATACAGGTGAAAGTCGACTGGTAATCATTAAAAAGAACCAATGCCGCAGGGTGTTAGAGTTGCTGAGTAGGTAATTGACAAAATCAAATGTTGTGTTCGACTTAAAAAGGGTGTCGCAAACATCTATAACCAGCACCTCTGAATACGATTTTTTGAAAGCTGTGTTCATGATCTGGTTGTTGGCCTCTTAGCCCAGGGTTGAGAAATAATGATAAGGGCGATGAGGTAAAAGGGAATTAAGGGGATACGGTAACGCACCAGTGATCCGAAATTAAAAGTAGAAACCCCCACACCGAAGGCAAAGCCCAGTGCAAAAATTAGGCAGAATACAACATCGGAATTCTGCCAGTTACGCGTCAAATTTTTTCTGTACCGTAATAAAAGGTAAATGGTAACCAGCAGGAGCAAGGTGCTTTCCAATGAAGATAAGATCATCAGAATATTAGCCGCCTCCCATGGGTAGGGCCTGAACAGAGCTACATTTATTGCTTTTGGGGCCAACTTCACCATCCCCCACATGGTTCCGTCCAAATCGCCTAATGTATATCCAGAGCCTGCGTCTCTGCCCGTCCAGTAGCGAATGTCGTAGGCTGTAATACGAGAGGTTTCCGCTAACCGGTCAAGTGCATAACGCTTATCTCCTTTGCCTACCTCTGCAATCAACAGGTAACTGCTTCCAACTACTACCACCATAATAGCCGGCCAAAAAAGTGCGCGCGCCATACTTGATCTTACCTTGTTGTAGTAAGACATGGCCACCCAGAAAACAACGGCTGGAAAATATGCCTGCAAAACAAATTTGCGTATCACAAAAACGCAATACAAGGAGAGTAGTAGCACAACGACAGACGTTACTGTGATTTTCTTCATTACCACAATGCGGTTAATGTGGTAGGTGGCTGCCCCGATACATGCCAGTGTAATGGTATCTTTTAGCAGCCCCGATCCCCAAAAAATCACAGACGGAACAAACAAGCAGGCAACGGCAAAATACCGGTGCAGGTGTGGGTATTTTTGAAAAAAAGTCAAAAAAAGCATCCATCCTCCCATAAAACCCACCACAGAGAACAGAATAGCAGTAGCCGAGTAAGTTGAAAAAGTGAGAAGATCAAAAATAAAGGCAATACGAATGATGAAATAAGATCGTGGATCGCGGAAGTACCATATCTTTTCAAAGTAATCATACAGTTCGGGTTCTAATTTGCCGTCTGCAAAGAAGAGATGCAATCCCAAGGAAGGCGATTTCATGAAGGCTTCCCAAATATGCCTGCTGCCATGCACGTGGTAGATAAAGGTGTCTCCACTACCATAGTAAAATTGGTAGATGAAGCCCAACGCCAATGCACCCACAATTTTCAGGGTAAGGGCCGGTATAAAATAGACTCTGTTGAGGGGCGATGTAACAAACGGACGAAGCGCGTACGCTGCGGCATAAATAAACACCAAAATTGCAGGTGTAACGATCAGGTCTCTTAGTTCCAAGCTTCAGATTTTTTCCAAATTTAGAATAAAAGGAAGTCAATACTTACCTTGCTGTTTTATAGCAAGAGCTATGCTTTTCAACTCAATAGAGTTCCTTCTATTCTTCCTTATTGTAACCTCGGTTTTTTTTGCCTTACCCCACCGATTTCGCTGGATACATCTGCTACTAGCCAGTTGTATTTTCTATTGCGCATTCATTCCAGCCTATATTCTCATTTTATTCTTTACAATTGTTATAGACTACCTGGCGGGAATCTGGATAGAGGGCGCGGGCAACGCTATAACTAAAAAGCGATACCTTACGCTTAGCATCATTGCCAACCTTTCTGTTCTGTTCTTTTTTAAATACTTTAATTTTTTTACCGAGAACATAAATGCGGTGCTTCTGTCTTTGGGTTTGGTGGTAGAACCATTACCCTATCTGAACATCATTCTACCAATAGGCCTGTCGTTTCACACTTTTCAGGCAATGAGTTATACCATTGAAGTATACAGAGGCAACCAAAAAGCTGAAAGACACTTGGGGCTGTACAGCTTGTATGTGATGTTTTACCCTCAATTGGTTGCCGGGCCAATAGAACGGCCTCAAAATATTCTCCCCCAGTTTAAAACCCCCAAGAAGTTAGTGGCCTCAGAAGTTTTTGCCGGACTCCACCAGATTACGTGGGGGCTGTTTAAGAAGGTAGTGGTTGCAGACCAGTTTGCAATCTATTGCAATTCTATCTACAACAACTGGGAGTTAAACACAGGACTGACCCTGGTGCTTGCCACGTATGCCTTTGCTATTCAGATATATGGCGATTTCTCCGGATACTCCGACATTGCGCAAGGATCTGCAAGGGTAATGGGGTTTAAACTCATGGACAACTTCCATCTGCCCTATTTTTCGAAAAGCGTTACCGAATTTTGGAGGCGCTGGCATATGTCTCTCTCCTCCTGGTTGAGAGACTATCTTTATATTTCTCTGGGTGGCAATCGAATCGGCAAAACCCGCACTAAGATCAATCTTTTTCTTACCATGACTCTTGGCGGGTTGTGGCACGGAGCCTCTTGGAATTTTGCCATTTGGGGACTGTTGAATGGTGCCTATTTAAGTGCCGAAAAAGCCGTGGGCATTGGGTCTCCAAAAAAATGGTATGCTAAGATTTTTGCGGCTTTTGCAACTTTTAATCTCATTTGCCTGACCTGGGTTTTCTTTAGAGCCTCCACTTTTGAACAGGCCACCGGAATTCTTAAAAACATCTGGTTTGCGAGCCCTTTCTGGACGGTCAGAATTCAGGACACAGGCATTTTTGCCAGCATGATTTTCGGATTGACAATAATGTTGTTGATTGAGTTGAAATGGCTTCGGAAAACCAGTGCCTGGCAATTTTTTACCGTGAAGAATTGGTTCAAATCACTATTTTGGATTTTAACACTAGTTATCATTATCATTTTGTTTGGCGTATCCGGTGGAGACCAATTCATTTACTTCCAGTTTTAGAGAGCCCGCAAAAACGGTTGGGTTCATCGCGCTTCTTGTAGCCGCATTGCTGGTGTTCGACAACCTGACGGCTACCGTGTTTGACCAACTTTACAAAAACGTGAGAACCGGACAAACCGGTGGGAAAATAAATCAGTACCTGTCGTTAGCCTCAACGCCCGATGTTTTGATAATGGGCAATTCGCGCGCATTATACCAGATTATTCCAGATAGCATATCGCCCACTGCCTTTAACATTAGCCACGCAGGCATGGGGCCGGGATTTCAAACGGGGTTGCTTTCTATCTTAGCGCAAAAAAACAGGCTTCCAAAAAAAATTCTGCTGCACATAGAACCCTCCGATTTTACAACAGAGCAATCTAACACCGATATACAAAACCTGAAGTTTTATTACCACGAAAATAGTTACGTGCGCGATCAAATTAACAGAATTTCGAAGTACGAAAAATATAAGTACTGGTTTTCCATGTATCGTTACAATGGTAGATTAATGCCCCTGATTAAAAATCTGGTTTTGAACCGAGAAGAGACAAACCTGGGTGGATATGAATGGATTTCCCCAACACCACATGACAGCATAAATACAATCTACTCTTATGAAAAGGCTAAAGCATATAAAGAGGCTGCTTTTAATCAAGATCAATTGTTGTTTCTGGAAGCGTTTCTGGACTTATGTGCGCAACATAACATTCAGGTTGTGGCCTTTACGTCTCCCTTATTTAACCATCTTAACCAATTTCCAATCGCAACCCATCAACTTGTTCAGTTTTTGACTCAAAGAAACATACCTTTCATCCGACTCACAGACGCAGAGCAGGTGGTACTGTCTGATCCGTTTCTGTGGAAAGATGCTTTTCACCTCAATCACAGCGGAGCGCAAATCCAATCGCGGTTAATCTCCGAAAAACTGAAAAACCTTTGGCTTAATTAAAAGTGGCCCTTCTCAATCCCCCTTCTCCAACTCCTTCAGTCGCTTCTTGGCGTCTTTGTAGGCTTCGTCTTTGCGGCCGGAGCGTTTCTTCACTTCTTTAAAGTAATACTCGGCCATTTTTTTATCGTTCTGCTTGGTGGCGATTTCGCCCAACGCAATCAGCGAATAAAGATAGTAACCCGTTTCGGTTGCTCCGTTCTGCTCGGCAAATTTGGCCGCCAGTTGATAGTACTTTTTGGCCTCGTCCAGATTTTTACGTACATCGTTTAACTGTCCCAAAAAAAAAGCGGCATAACGGCCGCTGGTGGCCTCGTAGCCCACATAGCCGCTGTCAATCCGGTTCAGTATCCGCTTCGACTCTATCTCCAGGTTGTTAAACATACCACGGCTATACAGCATACGGGCATAATAGCGGTGAAAGTACGGGTTATCGGGGTAGGTCTGGTGCAGGTATTCGGCCAGTTGAAAGGCCCGCACGGGGTCGTTCTCGTAACTGTTTAAAATACGCATCAGCCACACCATGGCTTCGGTGCGGGTATAGAAAGCGTTGTACGACACCTCCTTCAGTTGCTTCAAGCCCAATGCCTTGTCGCCTTTCGGAAAAAACCACATGATGGGTTTCAGGGCCGAATAGTTTTCGGGCACCCACACCGAAAAATAGTTGTACAGCGCATCGCCAAAGAGCAACTCCGGGCTCAGATAGTTTTTCTCCTTGCATTCTTCCAGGTAGTTCAGTGCTGTTTTCCCTTCCGATGCCGCCTTGCGCCAATTCTGGCGCTCTTCGTCCGAGTAGAGGCGGCCCTTGAATCCGTGCGCAGCAGACAGAAAAAAAGCAGCCTCGATTTTATACTCCGGGTAGTTTTTGTGAAGGTTGCGCGCCACGCGTATGGTGCTGTCCATGTAGGCCAGAAAACGATCATCGTGGCTTTTATTTTTGGTGTCGGGCATAATCTTCCACCACTCGCCCAGGCCAATTAAAAAATAAGGCAGCGGATGCCACTTGTATTTTTGCATAAACCACCTGAACTGCCTTTCGGCCGCATCGAACTTAAAGTTATATAGGTCGTTCAAGGCCTGTGTGGTTTCAATCTGTATCTGTATGTTCGATATCAGGATGATGGTGGTGTCTTTACGTGCGCCTTTTTGCTGGCCATGCGCAAAAGCGGCCGCTGCCAGCGTTGCCAGGCACGCCAGTGCTGTATACCTTGCCCATCTGTTTGTTAACCTGTGCATAAACCGGCTCAAAGAAACAAAAACCACCTCATTTTACATTTTGTTCGTTAACGCGTTAATCCAGACCCATGCAAACGTCACTCGAATCCAAATCGTTATTCGCGGCCGATAAAAAACTCACTTTTCTACTGCTCTGTCTGTCAACGTTTTTGTTACTGTACGTAAAGGTGGCTTTTCTCGAAAACGAAACGGCAGCCTTCGAGTTTCTGGCCGACCGGCCCGAGGGCTCAATCTTGCAGCTCATCAGCGCACTGAAGTTCGTGGCCGTTCCCGTTATTTATCTCTGGAAATTCACGGTGATAGGGTTTGTTATCTGGGTGGGGTGCTTTCTGTACGGCTACCGCGTAACCTTCAGTCAGTGCTGGGGCATCGCCATTGTTTCAGAGTTTGTTTTTCTGATACCCGAAATCCTTAAAATCGGGTGGTTTCTGTTTTTCGTACCCGACCCTACCTACAACGATATTAGGGGCTTTTACCCGCTTTCGCTGATGAATTTCTTCGACTACGAGGAAATGGATACCCGATATGCCTACCCGCTGCGGGCCCTCAACCTCTTCGAACCGCTCTACTGGTGGTCGCTGGTGGCGGGTGTGCACCACTTCGCCCGAAAACAAAAGGCCGTTGCCTGGTACATTGTGGTTTCCTCGTACGTGTTGCTTTTTCTGCTTTGGCTTTGGTTCTACACGGCCGTTTATAAATAGCCAGAAAACCAAATGGCCGCAGCTTGAACAAAATTATGACCGCAAATAACCATCCACGCGGGCGGCAAACGTTGTTCTATTGACTATTTTCGCCCCTTATTCGTTGGTTAAATTTTCGCATACATGACATTTCAGAAGGCCAATAACTTTACAGGTTGGATTGTTTTCGCCATTTCGCTAGTCACCTACTGGCTTACTTTCGAAGAAACAGCCAGTTACTGGGATTGTGGTGAGTTTATTGCCGTTTCGTATAAACTCGAGGTTTCTCACCCCCCCGGAGCCCCCATGTTTATGCTGGTGGCCCGCCTTTTCTCTTTCCTCGCCTTTGGCGATGTAACCAAAGTGGCCTACTGGATCAATGCCCTTAGCGTAGTGGGGGGTGCTTTCACCATCCTTTTCCTGTTTTGGTCCATAACGTTGGTGGGCCGCAAAATCATGGGCATCACCAACCCCACGCAGTTGAACGAAGGGCAAACATGGGTGCTGATGGGTGCCGGTGTGGTGGGTTCGCTAGCCTATACATTTTCTGACTCGTTCTGGTTTTCGGCTGTGGAGGCAGAAGTATACTCCATGTCGTCCTTCTTTACCGCCCTGGTGGTGTGGATGATGTTGAAGTGGGAGGTGATTGAAGACGAGGCGAAGGCGAACCGCTGGCTTATTCTGTTGGCCTACATGGTAGGATTGTCCATTGGTTTCCACTTGCTCAACCTGCTTACGCTGCCTGCGCTGGGCCTTATTTATTACTTCAAAAAATACAAACCTTCGCGTTGGGGCATCATTACCGCCATGGCCATTAGTGGCGGCCTGGTGTTGTTTATTAACGATTTCATCATTCCTGGTCTGCCCTCGCTGGCCGGCCATTTCGAAGTGTTCTTTGTTAATAATTTGGGGCTGCCATTCGGCTCGGGTGTAATTGTGTTTGTGGCTTTGCTGATCAGTGGGCTGGTATTTGGCATACGCTTCAGCCATCAACAAAACAAGCCGTTGCTGAACACGTTTTTTCTGGCAACCACCTTCATATTGATAGGCTATTGCTCTTATGCCACCATTGTTATCCGTTCCAACTTCGATCCGCCCATCAACGAAAATGCCCCGAAAGATGTAATGACTTTTGTGCGTTACCTCAAACGCGAGCAGTACGGAAGCAGGCCCCTTTTGTACGGACCCTACTTTACGGCCGATATTATTGGGCTAAAGGAAGGCGCACCTGTTTACACCAAAGGCAAAGACAAGTACGAGATTACCGATAGAAAGCTGGAATACGAATACGACCCTGCCCAGCAAACCATTTTGCCGCGTGCCTGGAACCCCGAACACAAAGCCGCCTACCAGCGCATTTTGGGTTTGAAAGAAGGCGAGAAGCCCACCTTTGCCCAAAACATCTACTACATGTTTAAGCACCAGATTGGCACCATGTACATGCGCTACTTCATGTGGAACTTTGCCGGCCGCGAAAGCGATGAGCAAGGTGCCGATTGGCTGGGGCCCAACAGTTGGTTTGAAAAGGTGCCCGGAGCCCTCGCCAAAAACAGAGGCCGGAACAATTTCTTCATGATTCCCTTTGTGCTGGGCCTCATCGGCATGTTCTACCAGTTCACCAAAGACACCAAGGGCTTTGCCGTGGTAGGGATGATTTTTGTGCTGCTGGGAATTGCCATTGTATTCTATCTGAACTCTCCACCCGAAGAGCCGCGCGAACGTGATTACATTTATGCGGGTTCTACTTACGCCTATACCTTCTGGATCGGCCTGTCGGTAATTGCCCTGGCCGATTGGATGGGCAGGATCATTAAAAAAATGCAAACCGCAGCCGTGGTGGCAACCGTAATCGGGTTGGCAGCACCTACGCTGATGCTGGCCGAAGGTTGGGACGACCACAACCGCTCCGACCGCTTCTTTTCGGTGGATTCGGCAAAAAATTACCTGGCCTCGTGCGCACCCAATGCCATTTTATTTACCGGTGGCGATAATGACACCTTTCCCCTTTGGTATGTGCAAGAGGTAGAAGGTTTCCGTACCGATGTGCGCGTGGTGGTACTCAGCTATTTCAACACCGACTGGTACATCGACCAGACCATGCGCAAAGCCTACGAGTCGGAGGCGTTTAAATACAGCCTGTCGTTAAAGCAATACCAACAAGGCGGACCAAACGATTACTTGCGGTTTACCGATCTTAAAATTCCCTCCATCGATGCCGCGCAGTACATCAGTCTGCTCAGCAAAGACTATCCGCAACTGAAATACGAAAACACCAACATTGTGCCCAGCAAGGTATTCTCATTAAATGTAGACCGCGATCAGGTTATCAACCAGAATATTGTTCCTAAAAACCTGGAAGACAAAATCGAGAGCCAGATGCAGTTCCGCCTGCTGAAAGGCGGCCTGGAGAAGAAAGACCTCGCCATCCTCGATTTGATTGTAACCAACAACTGGGAGCGGCCCCTGTATTTCAACCACACCTCCTTGTCGCAAATCAACCTCGACCTGAGCCAGTTCGCCATTCAGGAAGGCAATGCTTACCGGCTCATACCGGTAAAAAACCCCAACCCGGACAAAGATTTTGTGAACACCGCGGTGACGTACGACAACATGATTAACAAATTCGCTTACCGCGGACTGGACAACCCGAAGATTTACTACAACGAAGATTACCGCGGCTTTGTGTTGAACCACCGAAGCGCACTTAACTCGTTGGCCAGCGCGTTGATCGATGAGTACCAGATGGAGCAATCAGCTACTACAGAAAAAATAACAACGGAAGGTCCTACGGAAGATAAGCTGGCTTTGGCCCGCAAAGTAGTGCTCTTCAACCTGGAAAAAATGCCCGATGCGGCTATTCCTTACGACCACACCACGGCCAGCACAGTAGAACTGCTTTTCCGTGTAGGCGAAAAAGAAAAGGCACTGGAGATTGCCAACCTGTTAACCAAACGGGCCGATGAAATGCTGGGCTACATAATAGGCAAGGGCTATGGTGTAACGCTGGAACTGCGCAAGAACGTATTCATACTCAATGAACTGCAACGGGTGATGTACGAAAACGGGGAGGATGAATTCGGCAAAAAACTGGAAGATTTGTACGAAAGACATATCAACAACCTGCAAATGCAGTAGCCTGGAAACGCTCAATCGAAAAAGGCCGGTGGGAACGCGTGACTCACCGGTTTTTTTTTCCGCAAAAGGTTCGCGCAGCGCCACCAAAAATATATTTCCACGCGCCAAGCCCGCGCATCCATTTTTTACAGAACTTTCCTTTACCTGTAAAAACCTATGGAAATTTCTGTCATTGCCGTTTTCGCAATCGGATACCTCTGTATTGCGTTCGAACATCCTATTCGCATCAACAAAACAGCCTCTGCCCTGCTAACGGGGGTGCTCTGCTGGACCATTTACGCGCTGGCTTCGCATGAGCCTGTTTCTGAGGAACTATCGCACCACCTTAGCAAAATTGCCGAGATACTTTTCTTCCTGCTCGGGGCCATGACCATTGTGGAGTTGGTAGATGCCTACCATGGGTTCCGCATCATCACCGACCGCATACAGACCAAAAACCCCAAAACGTTGCTGTGGCTTATCTGCTGGGTAACGTTTTTTCTTTCGTCCATACTCGACAACCTGACTACTTCCATTGTGATGGTGTCGCTTATTCGCAAGTTGATACCCAACAAAGACATGCGCATGTTTTTTGCCGGCATGATTGTGATTGCCGCCAACGCAGGTGGCGCCTGGACACCCATTGGCGATGTAACCACTACCATGCTCTGGATAGGTGGCCAGATTTCTACGCTGAACATCATGACCATACTGTTTGTGCCCAGTGTGCTTTGCCTGCTGGTGCCGTTAATCTACCTTACTTTTACACTGAAAGGAAGCCTGGGTGAAACGCATACCCACCACCACAACAAAAAAGGGTCTGAAGAGCACGTAGCGGGCAGTACGGTGATGCTGGCCCTGGGTGTAGGTGCCCTGGTGTTTGTTCCGGTTTTCAAAACCATTACCCATTTACCCCCTTACATCGGCATGATGCTGGGGTTGGGCGTACTTTGGGTGGTATCCGAACTCATCAACCCACATGCCGATGAGGCCGCGCGTAAGCCGTACACAGCGGCAGGGGCGCTGGCTCGTATTGATGCTTCGAGCGTATTGTTCTTCCTCGGTATTTTGCTGGCGGTAGGTGCGCTGGAGAGTATGACGTTGTTGGGGCGCTTTGCCACGTGGCTCGATCAAACCGTTGGAAGTCAAAGCCTGATCGTTACCCTGATCGGGCTGCTGTCGGCAGTGATCGATAACGTGCCGTTGGTGGCCGCCAGCATGGGTATGTACAGCATGGAGCTATACCCCACCGACCACTTCATTTGGGAGTACCTGGCCTACTGCGCAGGCACCGGTGGAAGCATTCTCATTATCGGCTCGGCTGCGGGCGTGGCCGTAATGGGCATGGAAAAAATTGATTTCATCTGGTACCTGAAACGCATCAGCCTGATTGCCATGCTGGGCTACTTTGCCGGATGCGGTGCCTACCTGCTGATCTACCAACTGATACACTAACATATCAGCGCACCAGTTGCTTCAGTGCCAGCTCGAATGATGCTTGCGCGATACGTGTTTTTGTCTGATTGATGGCTTTAGTGCGCTCCAGCGCTTTGCGAATAGTGGTTGAAATATCGTTGAAGATATCTTCATCACTCATACTTACCTCATTCTCCATGAAATAGGCGAACACTCGCGCCATGCCGCAGTTGGCAATAAAATCGGGGATGACCGAAAACTTTTCATCGGCATATAACCCGGTGGGGCCAAAAAATATTTCAGGATCGGCAAACGGTACGTTGGCCCCGCACGAAAATACCTCCACCCCTGCACCCACCATTTTATCAACCTGCTCTTTGGTGACCAACCGCGAGGCTGCAGCAGGCACAAAGATGTCGAACTCCAGATCCCAGATTTTCTGATTGGCAATCTCGAAGGGCAGCAGCTCTGGCGAAATGATTTTTGTTCCTTGTCGCGCAGTTACCAGGTCGGTAATGTTTTGCAACGTGTAGCCTTTCTGATTAATCAATCCGCCTTCGCGCCCCAGAATACCCACCACCTTCGCGCCCATCTGCGCCAGGTAAAAACCGGCAGCCGCGCCTACGTTGCCCCAACCCTGCACCACCGCGCGTTTGCCTGCTATGCTGCCACCCCACAATTCGTAATAATGCTTTACTGCCTGTGCCACGCCATAGCCCGTGCACATGTCGGCCACCGTATACTTTTTCTGCAACGAAGGCGAGAAGCGTTCGTCTTCAATTACTTTCACCACACCCCTGCGCAATTGGCCAATGCGGTTTACCTTCTGCGGCTCGGTAGGTTTGTAGTGCCCGGTAAACACACCTTCTTGCGGATGCCAGATACCTACATCTTCGGTAATGGGTATTACCTCGTGAATTTCGTCCACATTCAGGTCGCCCCCTGTGCCGTAATAATATTTTAAAAGGGGCATAACCGCCTGGTACCAGCGCGCCAGCACACCCGCTTTACGCGGATCGTTGGGGTCGAAGTTGATGCCCGACTTGGCACCCCCAATGGGTGGGCCCGACACGGTGAACTTTACCTCCATGGTTTTGGCCAACGATTCCACCTCGCGCTTGTCCAGGCCCAGGCGCATGCGCGTACCGCCACCCGCTGCGCCACCGCGCAACGAGTTGATAACTACCCAGCCCTCTGCCTCAGTTTCAGCGTCTTTCCACTCAAATACAATTTCAGGGCGTTTATTCTCAAATTTTTGAAGTAGTTCGCGCATCACATTTTTTTTGGTGGCGGCAAATTTAATGGAAAAGCCAATAGTGCCGTGTGCGAAAACGATTGTTCTATCTTTGCACCCAATTTGTTCATGAACCTAGTTATCGACTACGGCAACACACGCGGCAAGGCTGCATTGTTCGAAGGGTTTTCGCTCTTAGAAAAATCTTTCTTCCGCACACCTGCCGAACTGCAGGAATGGGTGAAAGACAAACCCGTAGACCACATCTTGGTGAGCAGTGTTAAAATGCCGGGCAAAGATTTGCTGGCAACCATTGCCCATAGCGGCAAAGGGCTTGTACTCTCTAACACACTGCCTGTGCCGGTGGTAAATCGTTACCAAACGCCACACACGCTGGGCGTAGACAGGCTGGCGGCCGCCTGTGGTGCCATACAGATTTTTCCTGCCACCCCGGTGTTGGTAATTGACGCGGGCACCTGCATCAACTACGAATGTGTGGACGAGCAAGGACAGTACCTGGGTGGAGCCATTTCGCCCGGGCTGCGCATGCGCTTCGAGAGCGTGCACCGGTTTACCGCGCGCCTGCCGTGGGTAACGCCTGTAGCAGATGCTCCGTTGGTGGGTAATACCACCGAAACATGTATTCAAAGTGGCATTGGCAACGGTTTAATAGAAGAAATAAATGGCATGATTAGCCGTTATGAGGCCAAATACCCCGCCATGCGGGTGATACTGTGTGGGGGTGATGCCCCTTTCTTTGAAAACTATATGAAACACCCCATATTTGTAGCCCCCGATTTGGTGCTCATGGGTTTGAACGGGATTTTGCAGCATAATGTCACAAACTAAGCTCCTTCTTGCAGCCATACTACTGGCAGCTGCCGGACATCTGGCAGCCCAGAGTGCCCGCAGCCCTTTGTCTTCTTTCGGAGTGGGCGATTATTTTGGCAATGCCCTTGCACATAGCCAGGGAATGGCGGGGGTGGGCATCAGCAATCCACAATACTGGTACCTGAACAATCAAAACCCGGCCTTGTTGGTATTTAATAATCTAACCACCTTCGAGGGCGGCATGATGGGCGAACGTAAAAACATCAGCAATGGCGAATTGTCAGAATCGAATACCAACGGTAACATGACTTATCTGATCCTTGGCTTTCCCATCAAGCGAGGCAGGTGGTCTAATTCCATAGGGTTATTACCCTACAGCATCGTGAACTACCGGTTCAGTTATTCTGATGTCATCAACGGCAGTACCAATACGGTACGGGTAACAGAAGAAGGCTCGGGAGGGATCAATCAGGTTTCATGGTCGCATGGGGTGGCCCTGCACAAATATTTTTCAGTAGGCGCACGCGCCAATTACCTCTTCAGCGGCATTGAAAACCGTTACACCAACCGGCTCGAAGAAACCGACCAGGTGGCCATTTTTACACCTTCTGTCTACCAGCGTTATAACTACTCCGACTTTAGTTTCACGGGCGCGGCCTCTTTGCACATCGACTCCTTATTCAAGAAAAATTACAAACTAAACATTGGCGTGGTATACGATTGGAAAGCCAACGTAGACACACGACTCTTCGAAACATTGGAGATGCGTAATGCGCTGGGCGTGGTTGATAGCACCGTGCTGCGCAACAACGAGCCTGGTAAAACAGTAATGCCTCCACTACTGCAGGCAGGTATTTCATTCGGCCGGGGCGACCGTTGGGTAGTAGGTATTGATGGCGCAGTAGTAGACTTTACACAGTTCGAACCCGGCTTTGGCCAGTTGAACACTACCTTTCAGCGGGGCAAAAAAATTGCAGTGGGCGCTGAGTACACACCCAATCCCGTGTCGCTGGGTAACTATCTGAAGCGGATTACTTACAGAACGGGCTTTAGTTTTGAAGAAGCACCTTATTTGATAAATGGCAACCCCATTAATGATTTTGGCATTAATTTTGGGCTCTCTACGCCAGTTAGCCGCTACTCCAGTCTCGACTGGGCCTTTCGCTGGGGCAAACGTGGAAGCATCTCAGAGAATGGCATAGCAGAGAACTACTTCAAGGTTTATTTCGGTGTGACTTTTAATGATCAGTGGTTTATAAAAAGAAGATTCGACTAGCAATGAAAAACCTGAACTACATGAAAAACCTGATGACCGCTGGGCTCATTTTGTTGATGGCAAATGCAGCCTGGTCGCAATGCAAGGAATTCAAATGGCCTGAAGACAAGGCGAAGGCCGAAGAACAACTGGCCATCTATGGCGATGCCATCAAGCAAGGCAACTACCGTGGTGCTGTGCCCGGCATTCAGTGGTTCCTAAAGAATGCGCCTGATTTCAATACCAAACTGTACATTGAAGCAACCGATGTATACAACCGCCTGGCAGGCGCTGAGAAAGATGCCGTTAAAAGACAGGTACTGGTAGATTCGCTGATGTGGCTGTACGATGAGCGCATCCGTATTTGCGGTGACGAAGTAAACGTACTGAACCGCAAGGCCATCTACGCTGCAGTTTATAATGGTGGCAAAAAAGAAACAACAGCCGATGTGCTGAAGTTGCTGGATCGCGTGTACGAAATCAGCGGTACACAGGTTTTAGATAATAACCTCGACTCGTATTTTAAGATTGTATATGCCAACCACACCCTTCTGAAAAACCTTTCAGAAGATGAAATATTGGCCCGCTACGATAAACTGATGGGCGTAATCGACCAAAAGATCAAAGTGGCACAGCAAGCCAACAAAACAGCCGATGTGGAGAAGTACAAGCAGTTCAAATCCAACGCTGACGATCTGCTGGTGAAAATGGTAACGGTAAACTGTGCCTTCGTAAAGAAAAACCTCGAACCCAAGTTCCGCCAAACACCCGATGACATTGCCCTGGCCAAGCGCATCTTCACGTTCATGCTGAACGACAAGTGTACCGATGACCCCCTGTGGCTGGAAGCTGCTGAAGCCATTCACAAAGTGGAAAAAGACTATGGCCTTGCTAAAAACCTGGGCGTAAAATACTTCGCCATGGGTAACAGCGACAAGGCCGAAGGGTTCTTCAACGAGGCGTTAACTCTCGCAACAGATCCCGCTCAAAAAAGCGAAACCCTGATGTTGCTGGGAACGGTAAAAGCCAAAGCGGGATCGAAGTCAGCAGCACGCGAATACTACCGCCAGGCTCTGGCCGCAGATCCTTCTAACAAAGAACCCTACGAGCGCATTGGCGATTTGTACAGCAGCTCTGACGAATGCTTTAAGAAAGAAAGTATGGCTCAAGACCGCCTGATTTACATTGCCGCTTACGATATGTATGCGCGTGCTGGCAACAGCCAGAAAATGGCCGCTGCCAGAGCTCAGTTTCCTTCTAAAGAAGATATATTCCTCTACAACTGGAAAGCCGGTGAAGAGAAAAACACCGGGTGCTGGATTGGCGAAACGGTTTCATTGCGCACCCGCGACTAACAGCAGTAAAAACTCAGAAAGAGGCTGGCTCACAACGTCAGCCTTTTTCTTTGCATAAAAACCTATGCGTCTACTTTATTTTTTTTCTTTTTTGTTAACTCTGCTAGGCGGCTGCGGGCCAGCAGAAACACCTCCGCCCGTGGTGTACGATGGCCCCTTGAGCGAAGCCACCGATATAGAACTGTTCTATAACGAAGAATCGTTGCTTAAGATGAAGATGGTGGCAAAAAAGGTTCTCGAGTTTCAAAATGGCGACCGTGAATTTCCTGAAGGCATTTACCTGGAATTTTATGACGAACGCGGAAAGATTACATCTACCCTGCGGGCCAACGATGCCTACTACTTCAAGCAAGACGACCAGTGGCGCGGGCGTGGTAACGTGGAAGTAAAAAATCTGGAAAAAAAAGACCAGTTGAACACCGAAGAGCTTTTCTGGAAGCCAGGGACCCAGCGCATCTTCACAGAAAAGTTTGTTACCATCCGCCAGGGGCGCGATGTAATCTATGGCACCGGGCTCGATGCCGCCCAGGATTTGAGCGAATACACGCTGAAAAGCCCCGAGGGCGAGTTTGAAGTAGAAGAAAACGAATAACCTCCACCATGAAATTACCTGATGCCATTCTGCTATCGCTCGCAGCCGCCTTCCTCATCATCGGCATCTACGAAATGATGCGGTGGGGCGTGGGCCCTGCCTACTGGAGCATCATGCTGTCCATCGTTCTTTTCTTTGCCTACACCTACCGCAAGCGCAAAAAATAAAGGGGTGCCCTCCCCCGTTATCGCCCTGCGTGGCGCATTTAACCCGCTGAAAATCAGCATCATTTATTGCCCTTTATTCCGGCAAACCCGCTTGCTCAATCGGGTAAACGGTTTAAATTTGCGGCTCTTTAAATTCGAATAACGATAACAATTCTGGTTTTATGGCATTGATTGGAACGCTAAGGAATAAAATGACCAAGTGGGTGGTTGGCTTTGTGGCCGTGGCCATTGTTTCCTTCATTTTGAACGACCTTTTTGGAAACGGGCCCACCGCACTTTTTGGCGGACAAGACAATACCGTGGGCGAAATAGCCGGGCATGAAATTACCTTCGAGGAATTTCAGGCAGCCATTCAGGAAAGGGAGAACAACTACATCCTCAACTTCGGTCGCCAGGCAGGCGAACGCGAAATGATAACCCTGCGCCAGCAAGCGTGGGATTTGCTGATTGCACGTTATGCCATTACGCCCCAGTTCGAAAAAGTAGGCGTTCAGGTTACTGCCGATGAAGTGTGGGATCTGATACAAGGCCGCAACGTAGACGAAAACGTGAAGATGTCTTTCACCGATTCAGCCGGCAACTTCGACCGCACCAGATTGATTCAATACTTGCAGTCCATCGACAACATGCCGGTAACCGCAGAGCCACGCATCCGCTGGGATTTATTCAAGGCAGACCTGGCCCCCGCCCGCGCCCGCCTGAAATATGAAAACCTGTTGCTGAAAACCAACTACGTAACCGAAGCCCAGGCAGAACACGACTACCATCTGCAAAATGATGTGGCCGAGGTAAAATACCTCTACGTGCCGTTCTTCGCGCTACGCGACTCTGCCGTGAACGTTGCCGAAAGCGACCTGCAGGCCTACTACAACCAGAATAAAGAAAAATACAAGGCAGAACAAACCCGCAGCCTCAGCTACGTTACCTTCCCGGTTATTCCTTCTGCCCAAGATTCGGCCTCTATCCGCGAAGAAATGAACCGCCTGGCGGCAGACTTCGGCAACACCACCGAAGATTCTGTATTTGCCTCCATGAATACAGACGGTACCAACCCATATTCCAAATACAATGTGGCCAGCCTCCCCACATACCTCAACAACCAACGCGAAAGCTTGCGCGCATCGCAAATCATTGGCCCGGTGTTAGATGGAAACACCTACCGCGTTATGAAGATTGTAGAAATCGGAAACGATACTACCTACCAGGCCAAAGCAAGCCACATCCTGTTCAAGTGGACCAGCGATACCGATGCAGCCAAAAAAGAAGCACGCGACAAGGCCCGTAAGGTGCTGGCGGAAATTAAGGCTGGTGCCGACTTCGCTGCCAAAGCGCGCGAACATGGCCAGGATGGAACGGCAACCCGTGGTGGCGACCTGGGTTGGTTTGGCAGCGGCCAGATGGTTAAACCTTTCGAAAAGGCCGTGTTCGATGCCAAAAAAACCGGTTTGTTGAACGATGTGGTAGAAACGGAATTCGGTTATCACATCATCAGCGTAACCAATACCAAGGACAATACTTTCTACACAGTGGCAACCATCGAGCGCGAAATTACTCCGAGCGATGAAACCCAAAATGAGGCCTTCCGCAAGGCAGACGTATTCGCTACCGACCTGAGCGGAGTGAACGACTTCAAGCAGCGTGCAACAGAACAGAAACTGCTGGTATTTGATGCCAACGATATAGCCACCAGTGCACGCACCATTAACAACCTGGGCGAAGCACGCCAAGTGGTAACATGGCTCTTCCGCGATGCCAAAGAAGGCAAGGTTTCTACCGTGTTCGATCTGGAAGATCAATATGTGGTGGCGGTGATGACAGGCGAAACAGAAAAAGGCTACAAACCTTTCGATAAGGTGAAAGAAGAAATCACCCCGCTGGTGCGCAACCAGTTGAAAGGCAAAAAAATTATAGAGCAAATGGATGTTCAGACCAGCCTGGAAGACCTGGCCAAGAAGTTCGGCAGCGAGGCGGTTGTAAATACATCCAGCGACCTGAAGATGAATTCGGGTTCGCTGCCAAGCGTAGGTTTCGATCCGGTGGCGGTTGGCAAAGCATTTGCACTGGAAAGCGGCAAGCGCTCGAAGCCCTTTGTTGGCGAAAATGGTGTGCTGATTATCGAGATGCAGAACAAAACCATTGCGCCTGCCTTGGGCGATTACACCATGTTCCGCAATCAACTGTTGCAGGCAGCCAATGCGCAGAGCAGCTACGCCATCTCCGAAGCCTTGAAAGCAACGGCCGATATCGAAGACATGCGTTACAAGTTTTATTAAGAGATTAGTAATAAAAAAACGCCCCACTCCGAATTTTTTCCGGGGTGGGGCGTTTCACTTTTTATGAAGGAAGAACAAATTGCCCAATTCCGCGAGAAGTTAGACCAGCACTATGCCTGGCCGGCCATCTATACGTTTAAGTTCATTGTGCCTACTGGTGCAGAACAGCACGTTATTGCCAGAATACCCAACCACGAAGCACAGTTCAAATCATCGAAAAACGGCAAGTACACCAGCCTTACCTTTCAAATGATGCTCCCCTCGGCTCAGGCCGTCATAGCGGTATACCAATCGGTAGCCGACATAGATGGGTTGATTGCGCTTTAGGAGGGCTTCAGCTTAGCCCATCAGATTCTTTTACCTTCGTGCCGTATTTGTTCGTACTTTTAATATATGTGGAAAGAAGTAAACAACAGGCTGGAACGTACTTTTACATTTGCCAATTTCTCTGAAGCGTTTGCCTTCATGACGCGCGTGGCATTGCTGGCCGAAGCGCATAATCACCACCCTACCTGGACAAACACGTGGAATACAGTGCACATTGCGCTGAGCACCCACGATGCGGGCAACATCATAACAGAAAAAGACCGCAACCTGGCGAAGGCCATTGATCAGTTGATCACACGTGGATAGCGAAAAAACATCTCTCTACATTGTGCCAACCCCCATTGGCAACCTGGCCGACATCACGCTGCGTGCGTTGGAGGTATTAAAATCGGTAGACGTAATTCTGGCGGAAGATACACGCACTTCGGGGCTATTATTAAAGCACTATAACATAGCCAAACCGTTGCAAAGCTTTCACATATTCAACGAACATAAGGTGCTCAACGGCCTGATGGAGCGGTTGCAGAAAGGTGAACGCATGGCACTGGTAAGCGATGCCGGAACACCCGGTATAAGCGATCCGGGCTTTCTACTGGTGCGCGAAGTGCTGAAGCACAACCTGAAGGTAGAATGCCTTCCGGGGGCCACTGCCTTTGTACCCGCGCTGGTAAAGTCAGGATTTCCAACCGACCGGTTTGTATTCGAAGGATTTCTGCCCCACAAAAAAGGCCGCCAGACTATCCTTAAGCAGTTGGCTGCCGAAACCCGCACCATCGTGCTTTACGAGTCGCCCCACAGGCTGTTAAAAACACTGGAACAGATTGCCGAATGGATGGGCGCAGACCGGCCCGTTTCGGTTTCGCGCGAGCTTACCAAACGCTTCGAGGAAACAAAAACAGGACCCGTTTCGGACGTATTGACCTATTTCTCTCAAAAGGAGGTAAAAGGAGAAATCGTGATTGTAATAGATGGCCAAAAAGAAACCTAAACAACTCAATCCCTTAGCGCTGGCCGGCATTGCCGCAGTTTTGCTGATAGCCGCTTGGCTCATGCAATCACTGCCGGTGTTTATTTTCGTGGCCCTGGCCCCCTTGCTGGCTGTGGCCGAACAAACTGACGAGGGCAGTGTGTGGAGCAAAAGCGAACTGATTGTCATTGCATTATCGGCAGGCTTTTGGGCGGCCGCTTTATTCAGAATGGAGGCCTTGGTGCCTGCTTTGGTTCAGGGCATTGCCTTTGCGCTCTGTTTCGTGGCCTTTGCCTTTGCAAAGAAGCACCTGGGTGCCAGGCTGGGCACATTGCCTTTGTTGTTCTTCTGGCTCGCAGTGGAATACGTACTGCTGAAACTCTCCCTTTTCGATCGGGGCGTCTTCCTTGCCGACAGTTTGCAATTAAAAACCACATGGGCGCTGTGGACGGTACACACCGGTTACCTGGGCATCAGTTTATGGATTCTGCTGGCCAACTTCAGCCTGCACCAGGCTGTTTTGCGAGGAACCCTTCACTGGCCCTTTCTGGTTGCTTTTTTTTTGGTGGTGGTGGCACCTTTCGTCTATAACATTTCGTTAAACACACCAGGAATTGACCGCCAGGCATTGGAAGCATTGTATGGCAATGGCGCGATCGATTCATTGCCTCCAGAATATGTTAACAGGGGCGAGTGGATATCCAGAACCGCAGCATGGATTTCGGTGTTAATCCTCTTGTTTGCCTTGGTAAAAAGTAATACCCGGAAAAAATGACGGATCTAAAAAAAATTGAAGAACAGGTGGTGCTACTTACCGATGAAGTAGGTGAGTTCATTCGCACCGAAAGCAAAAACTTCGACAAATCGCGGGTAGAACAGAAAGAGGGCTTCAACAACCTCGTATCGTACGTAGACAAAGAGTCGGAAAACAGGCTGGTAAAAGCCCTCACCAAAATCTTACCGGGTGCAGGCTTCATTGGCGAAGAAGGCACCTCTATCAAAAGCACCAACGAATTTACGTGGGTGATCGATCCGCTCGATGGTACCACCAACTTTACCCATGGCCTTCCTCCCTTTGCCATCAGTATTGGCCTGCTCAAACAAAATCACCCCGTGCTGGGCGTGGTGTACGAAGTGGTGCAGAAAGAATGTTTTCACGCCAGCTTGGGTAATGGTGCCTGGTGTAATAACGAACGCATTCGCATCTCTCCTATCCAGTCGCTTAGCGAAAGCTTACTGGCCACTGGTTTTCCTTACTACCAATTCGAGAAGATGGACGCTTACCTTGCCATCATTCGCACATTTTTAGATCAAACGCATGGCATTCGTAGACTCGGTAGCGCAGCCGTTGACCTGGCTTACGTGGCCTGTGGGCGGCTGGAGGGGTTCTTTGAATACAACCTGAACCCATGGGATGTAGCTGCAGGAGGCTTTATTGTAGAAGAAGCCGGAGGAAAAGTGACCGACTTTAAAGGCGGACCGGATTACCTTTTTGGCAGAGAACTGGTAGCAGGCGGTGATGTGCAGCCCGACATGCAGAAAATTATACAACAAATTTGGGGCAAATAACCCAACAGCAAGCCTACTCCAAAAGAGGTATTGTATTGCGCTGCGTAAATTCCTTTCTTTAGAAGTTCAAACCCAATACTTATGCAGTTCTACATTAAACGCCACGCCTTATTACTGTGCCTTTTTAGCGTACTCATTTCCGGCATCGCCCTGGGGCAGCCATCCCTCAACGAAACACTTCCCATCGCACCGCAGATAAGGAAAGGAAAACTCTCCAACGGATTGACTTACTACATACGCCAGAATAGCCGACCCGAAAAAAAAGTTGAGCTGCGATTGGTGGTGAAGGCAGGGTCTATCCTGGAAGATGACGACCAGCAGGGCCTGGCGCACTTTACCGAGCATATGGCTTTCAACGGATCGAAAAATTTCAAGAAGAATGAATTGGTATCTTTTCTGCAATCTATTGGCGTAGAATTCGGTGCCGATCTGAATGCCTATACCAGCTTTGATGAAACCGTTTACATTCTTCCCATCCCTACCGATAAGCCAGATAACCTGGAGAAAGGTTTTTTGGTGCTGGAAGACTGGGCCAGCACCGTTGCGTTCGATCATGCAGAGATAGATAAAGAAAGAGGAGTTGTGTTGGAAGAAGCACGCCTGGGCAAAGGCGCCAACGACCGGATGAACAAAGTAATCTATCCCAAACTCTTCGAAGGCTCCAAGTATGCCAATCGCCTCCCCATCGGCAAAGAAGATATTCTACAAAACTTTAAGTACGATGTAATCAAACGATTTTACAAAGACTGGTACCGCCCTGATTTGATGGCTGTAATTGCTGTTGGCGACATTGATCCTGCCGCAGGCGAAAAAATGATTCGTGCACATTTTGAAAAGCTGAAGAATCCCGCTAAGCCCCGCCCCCGCGAGTATTTTAAAGTACCCGGTCGCACGCAATCGGAAGGCGTGGTGGTTACCGACAAAGAAGCTACGAATCACTTTCTGCAGATTTATTATTCTTACAAAACCGCTAAGCCAGACGTTACTCTGGGCGACTACCGGGCATCGATCGTTCGCAGCTTGTTCAATTCATTGCTCAACCAGCGCCTGGCAGAGCTTACGCAGAAACCTAACCCTCCCTTTCTGTTTGGAGCCACCGACCTGGGCGGTTTTGTTCACAACCACGAGGTGTTTAGCAGCTTTGCCGTGCTGAGCAAAGAAGGCCCGCAAGCCGCCATGAATGCACTGTTACAGGAAAACGAACGGGCCAAAAAATTTGGGTTTACCGCCAACGAACTCGACCGGTCTAAAAAATCGCTGATGCGCTCCATTGAGCGTGCCTACAACGAACGCGAAAAGACAGAATCTGAAAACTATGCCGATGAATACATCCGCAACTTTCTGCGGGAAGAGGCCATTCCAGGAATTGAAAAAGAATATGAGTACTACCAGCAATTTTTGGAAACCATATCGCTGGAGGAAGTGAACACCTTTGCCGCCCGGAACATCCCCTCGCAAGAAGCCCGCCTGGTGATTCTGAACGGTCCGGAGAAGGCGGAATTTACCATGCCCACATCAGCGCAACTGCTGCAAATGGCAGCCGAAGCTGAAAAAATTCAGGTAGGGGCCTATGAAGAAAAAGCAGTAGCCAAGGCGTTGATGGACACCCCACCCGCAGCAGGTACCGCCAAAGAGGTAAACGTAAACAAAGAGCTGGGCTATACGGAAATGGTGTTTACTAACAATGTGCGGGTAATTCTAAAACCCACCGACTTTAAGAACGACCAGGTGCTGATCAGTGCTACCCGTTTTGGCGGCCAATCGCTTTACGATTTAAACGATAAGTTTAATGCGGCCTATGCCACTGCAGCCGTCTCGCAAATGGGTGTCAAAGATTTTTCGCCCGTAGATCTGCGTAAGGTATTTGCAGGCAAAACAGTTAGTGGTGGCCCCCGGCTGTCGCAAACCAGTGAAGGCTTTTCCGGCCAGTGCGGCTCGGCCGATTTAGAAACCTTGCTTCAACTAACGCACCTTTACTTTACCGCACCCCGCAAAGACCCTGACCTGTTCAACTCTTTTGTGTCTAAGCAGCAGGCCTTTCTGCAGAATATGATGGCCAATCCGCAGGTAGCCTACCAGGACTCCGTGCAAAAAATTCTTTACAACAACCACCCCAGGGGGCCGCGGTTCCCCAAGGTTGAAGATTTCGCCCAAATTAACCTCGATAGGGCCCTTGAAATCTATCGGGAACGCTTTGGCAATGCCAATGGATTTACGTTTATCATTGTTGGAAGCTTCGACTTGAAAGCAGCCGGCAACCTAGCCGCTACGTACCTGGGCAGTCTTCCATCCGCTGGCAGTGCAGGCACCTTTAAAGACCTGGGCATTCGCCCGGTGAAAGGCGTGGTGAAAAAAGAAGTGTACAGGGGCACAGAACCTAAAAGCTACATTTCGCTCAACTTTACCGGAGAAACTACCTACACGCAAGAGGCCGCCCTGCATCTGCAGGCTTTGATAGAGATACTCAACATTAAACTGATTGAAACCCTTCGCGAAGAACTGAGTGGTGTTTATGGTGCGGGTGCAAACGGAAACATGTCGAAAATACCTTACGGCAATTATTCCATTTCCATTTCCATGCCTTGCGGCCCGGAAAATGTAGATAAGCTGATCAAGGCTACTTTCGATGAAATTCAAAAACTGAAAGACAACGGACCGCTGGACGCAGACCTCGCCAAGGTAAAAGAAACGTGGCTGCAGAAATACCGCGAAGATTTGAAAGACAACGGTTACTGGCTGAACAAACTACAACAACTGATGGAAGTGGGTGGAACGCCAGGCGATATTCTGACAGGCGAAAAAAGGATCAACGCCATCACAACAAAAGAGGTGAAAGATGCCGCCTCTCGCTACTTTAAAACCGATAATTACGTGCAGGTTGTATTGTACCCTGAAAAATAGGGGATAAAAAAAATAAAAGAGGCTGCCTCCTTACAGAAGCAGCCTCTTTTATTTTCAGCGCACTACTCGCACTTTAACGAGTTAACAGGATTAACCGTGGCCGCCTTAAACGATCGGTAGCCAACCGTTGCCATGGCCACCAGTAACGTCAAACCTACGCCAGCCAAAAAGAGCGATGGCCCGAGTTCAATTTTATAGGCAAACTGATCCAGGTATTGACTCATGGCATACCAAGCAACAGGCGCGGCCAGTACAAATCCAATCAATATCAGCTTGATAAATTCTTTTGAGAAGAGGTAGAGTATGCTGGGCACCGAAGCACCCAATACTTTGCGTACGCCAATCTCTTTGGTTTTCTGGTTGGCCATGAAGGCTGCCAGGCCAAACAAGCCCAGGCACCCGATGAAGATAGCCAGCGAAGTGAAAATCGAAAGCATGACTGACATTCTGCGTTCGCCATCGTAAAAGCCACGAATTTGTTCATCTAAAAACTCGTAGCTGAAAATGTGGTCGGGGTAAGTCGTTTCCCACCTGGTTTGCACCTGCTTGATCAAGTCCTGCACATTGCCTGTATTTACCCGGATGGAGAGTGTTTCATAGCCACGAATGCGATTCATCAGCACAACGGGTTCGATAGTGGTAGCCAGCGAAACGGTATGGAAATCGTTTACTACGCCCACTACCGGCAGCGATCTACCCCACATGCGTATACGCTTGCCAATGATTTCGCGTGGATCGCTGAAGCCTGTTGTCTTCACTAATTTTTCATTCACCAAAAAGCCGGTAGCCGTGTCGCCATCCGCAATCTTTTCTCCTGCCAGGAGCTTCAGTCCATACAAATCCACATAGTTGCCATCTACCTGCTTCACTTGCGTGCCGAAATAATCTTCTTTACCCTCCACCTGAAAATCGGTGCCTGCCACACTTCCAGATGAAGGTGGTGTGCTGTTCAAACTCGCATCTTCCACACCGGCCAGTCTGCTCACCTCATTTTTTAGCGTCCGCATTTTGCTGGTTCCATCCACACCTGCCGGGCTTTCGCGTTCGGGAATGGGGATGTTGATGATGGCGTCTTTGCGAAAGCCGAGGTCTTTCTTTTGGAAGTAGTTGGTTTGGCTAATCAGTACCAGTGTGCCAATGATAAAGATTTGAGAGATGGTGAACTGCACCACCACCAACACCCTGCGCAAGTGGTATCCGGAAGTATTCTTGTTGCTGAGCAGATTCTTGAGAGCCAAAACCGGATTATAGGCAGAAACCGCAAAAGAAGGATATAGGCCAGACAGAAGGGCAACTGCCACGGTAACACCGATCAAATAAACCCATACCGATACATCGGTGGCCAGATTCAACGCCAGGTTTTGCTCCAGAAACGGATTGAGGAAGCCCAGGCTGAAATGGGCCATGAGTACCGCCACCGCCACCGAAAAAATGGTAACCATTGTGGTCTCGCCCAGAAACTGTTGAACCAACTGCGCGCGGGTGCTGCCCAGCGATTTCCGTATGCCCACCTCTTTCGAGCGTTTGATGGCCTCGGCTGTAGCCAGGTTAACAAAGTTGATACAGGCCGTTACTACCAGGAATATGGCAATGATGCCCAACGAAAGCAATACCGACTTGGAAACGGTGTTGTAGTTGTAGTTGCTGAACCTGTCATCGTAGTGGATTTCATGGAGGGGTTGAAACAGATAGGTGGCTTCATCGCGGTTGTCATCGCCCAGGTATTTCTTCACAAACTCGGGAATACGCGCCTCCAGCTTAGCGATCGATTCGCCCTCTTTCAGCATAAAGTAACATTGCTCATCGCTCCAAATGCTATTCCATCCTTTCTCCAGCGACTCCTTCTGGATGGTAGCGTAAGACAGCATGAGCGAAAACGGAAAGTCGGTGTTGTTGGGCGCATCTTCCATAATGGCAGTGATGCGGTAATCCTGATTATCGTACCGTATCACCTCGCCCACTGCGTCTTCCTTATCGAAGTACTTGAGTGCGAGTTTTTTTGAAATAACGGCCTCGTTGGGTTCATCCAAACCTTTTAGCGCATCGCCCATCAACACGGCCCGGTCGAACATCAGGAAGAACTGGGGTTGGGTAAATACCACACCTGCATTTTCTTCGAACTTGCGTGGAGCGCCCTCCTTTTGCGGCACCGTTACCAAACTGCCGGCACGATAAGAAGTGAACAACACATGTTCTGCCTCGGGGAAATCCATTTTGAACGCATCGGGCAGAACGGTGGGCACACCCGAAGTATAGTCATTACCACTATTCCCCTTCGACTGCATGCCCACGCGGTAGATGCGCTCGCCTTTGCTATGGTATCTGTCGAAATTCTGGTGGTGGCGAATGAGCAAGAAAAGAACCAGGCTGCTGGCAATGCCCAGGCTTAGGCCGGCCATGTTTACCAGGGCCGAACTCTTTTTGCGCCATAAGTTTCTGAAAGCGGTGGTGAGATAGTTCCTGATCATATTGTGGGGTTGAGCTTTTTTAAGACGGATATCAGACTAAAAAAGTTTTGAAGGGCTGCTTAGCCCAGGTGTATAAAGTTTAAAATTGGCCAAAAAAGAAAGAGTGGCCTGCAGCTTTGCCATCAATACGAGGCAAAATTTGGACAATTGACTACAAAAAACTGAACTTGCAGGTACAAAGGCACGTTTTGTAAACCAACATGTTACAGCATATCATCATTGCTACACTCTTTCTGGCCGCCCTGTTTTTCCTGGGCCGCATGGTCTGGGTGTCGTTCAGATCAAAAAAAGCTACTGGTGGATCGTGCGCCAAGTGTGCTCCCGAAAACCAGCGAAGCCGACAAGCTGTTTAACATTGCATTAACAGCGGGCGCCACAACCCGATGGGCTGACTTTCAGTAAAAGTGTTCAACTGAAAGACCCACATGAAAAAATTAATAGTTGCTTTGCTGCTAACGGTGGCACACACAGCATATCCGCAAAATAAAGACGCTGCCATCTCGCAAATTAATCAGGATGTTTGGTTGCCCTTTATTGAAGCATTGGAAAATGCGGATATCGAGGCATACCTGGCTGTGCATCACCCCAGCGCCATACGTATTTCGCTGGATCGAAATGGTATCTTTCAACAAGGCGAGGCGTACTTCGGCCAACTGCGCAGCCTTTTCGGCAAAATCAAGCAATCGGAAGGCCGGCAGCAGGTTCAATTTCGTTTCTCAGAAAGAATCTTCTCAGATAAAGTAGCCTCCGAAAAAGGGTACTACAAATATGTCTACGAAGCAACATCACCGGAAGCGTCTCCGTATGCAGCAAAAATCATCTACGGAGCCTTTCACGTTATTTCGCAGAAAAATGAAAACGGCCGTTGGAAAATTCTTCTCGATTTCGATTACACCAACCAGGAACAAAAGTATAATGTAACCGAAAAAGAGTTCCTGGCTGCCATGCCCCTTTAGGCAAAAACACGGGTTCCTTCCGTGCAGTTCTTGCAAATCTCAATTTCGCTGCGCGAACGCAACAGCGACTGCCGGAATTTTTCGTAACGTTCGCCTCGCCAAATGTCGGCAAACGGCTGGTCTTTAACGTTGCCCATTACAAACTGTGCATCTTTATCGAAACAGCAGGGCACTACGTTGCCATCCCATGTTACTACGCAACTGTGCCACATCTTCCAGCAGTTATTACCGAGGTTGTTTTTCAGTGCATAAGTGCCGTCCGGTTTTCTGCGATACCGTGCATACTTATCGATGGAAGGTATCAACGGAGAGCCTTGCTGGTAATTGTAAATCTGGGCTGTCTTCAACACGAGGTCGTCCACACCCATTTCAGCGGCTATTTTTTTTATCTCAGGAATTTGGTGTTCGTTAGGCTTTACCACCAGAAACTGAAATACAACCCGGGGAGTAATACTTTTTAATTTCTTCTTCCACGCCAACACGTGGCGGGTGCCTTCCAGCACCTTGTTTAACTGGCCGCCCACACGGTACGCTTCGTAAGTTTTTTGTGTGGTACCATCTATCGACACAATCAATTTATCCAGTCCTGATTCCACCGTTTTACGGGCCGCGTCTTCATTCAGGTAATGTGCGTTGGTAGACGTGGCCGTATAGATATTTCTTTGGGCCGCATAATGAACCAGTGGCAGGAATTTGGGATGCAGAAAAGGTTCGCCTTGAAAGTAGAACGTAAGGTAACTTAACGTGGGTGCCAGTTGATCGATCACCTTCGTAAATACATCTTCTTGCAACATGCCCGTGGGCCGGGTAAACGAACGGAGTCCGCTGGGGCATTCGGGACAGCGCAGATTGCACGAGGTAGTTGGTTCAATAGCTATGCTTACCGGCATACCGGCATGCCTGGCCTGGGCCGTAATGCGCGAACGATAGTAACTGCCCAGCACCCTGGCCCCGTTCAACAAACGGGTAGGTGTAAGTTTGCCAGAAAGATGTAGGGCATCGCGCAAAAGCATTACGCCACCAAAGGTAAGTCAATCCGGAAACATGCACCTTCTCCGGGATTAGAAGAAACCATGATTTTTCCTTCCATTTTCTCAACGGTTTCCTTCACTATGAACAGCCCCAGGCCCGAGCCGATGGGCCGGTCTGACGCGCGGAAGAACATCTCGAAGATTCTATCCTTGAATTCGTTATTAATGCCCAGGCCATTATCGGCCACCATTACCTGTATGGTGTTGCCAACGCGGTTGATCATCACCTTCACCCACGGTTTTTCCTGATTATAGTTGTGGTATTTAATGGCGTTGGAAATGAGATTATTCAAAATCACCATCAACCGCACCCGGTCAATCACCACGGGGCCATCTACTCGAATGTGTTTCTTGAATTCTATGCGGTCGGCTCCGTCCATGTAGCGCAGGTTGTCTACAATCTCATCTACCAATCCCGAAATGCTCACCTTCTCGGGCCGCAAGTTGGTACGCTGATTACGCGCATATTCAAAAAGCTCCAGCAAAAAAATCCCCATGCGGTCAGTCTGGTTTTCGATGCGCGAAAAGTAAGAGAGGGATTTGGGATCATCGCAATCGCGTTGGGCCAAATGAGTAAGCCCCTTTATGGAGTTAACAGGAGCCTTCAGATCATGCGAGGCGCTGTAGATGAACCGATCGAGTTCTTCATTCGTTTTTTGAAGCTCCATGTTCTTTTGCTGAATTTCTGACGCCAACTTTTTATATCTCTTCTCTGCACTTTCGTGCATGTTTACCACCAAGAAGATAAAGCTTACGGTTACAATTAGGCTGGTGAGCAGGTTCACAATAAAACCATGCCCCACCACCAATGTGTCGAACCGGAAATCTGCCAGCAGATTGAAATTGGTAACAAACAGGATGCTGAGCAGAACCAGCGGCAGCAAAATAAACAGCCAGCGGTACGCATGTTCATCTGCTTCGAACACGAGTGCGGCCGTGGCCACCCAGGGAAAGAAGAAAAGATAGATGCCCAACTCTTTGGGGGTAATTAAAGAATAGACAAAAAAGAAAATATTAAGAAAAGTGAGCAGGAAAATTTTGGCTGCGCGATGTCTGCCGGTTTCGTTAATAACATAGGCCAGGAAAACAAACGCAGTCATCAGCACATCCATTACCGATAATATAACCACCCCACCTAGCAGGTCTTCCCCCGCGTGAAAAAGGCCAATGAAGACGCCCAAAAAGGTGATCTGCGAAAAAAGGATATTGCGCTTGTTGCGGTAAAGCGTCTCCTCATCCTGGCCATAGACACGGCTCAGACGAGACCAGTTTCGCACCGAAATTAAGTTAGCTATCATTTTCTCTCTCCGCGAAGGTAATCAAAACCGTCCATTGCAATTTCAGCAAATGATTAAATTGCCGAGATGTTTATTCGACCATTTCCGCTGGTTTTGCTTATGCTAAGTGCCACCCTGGCGCTCGGACAAGCTCTACACCTTTCTGAAAATGCACAGATTTCCATCATCACCTGCGGCCCTTACCAGGGAGAACTCTACTCGGCATTCGGGCACAGCGCCATCCGCGTCTACGACCCGGCCCTACGCATAGACCGTGCGTACAACTACGGTGTTTTCGACTTCGACCAGCCCAACTTCTATTTGAACTTTGCCAGGGGGCATTCTTACTATAAGCTGGGTGTGTATCCCTACCCCTGGTTCCGCGACATCTATATTTCGTATAACCGGTTTTTGCACGAACAGGTGTTGAACCTCACGCCCGTTCAAAAACAAAAAGTGTTCGATTTTTTAGAGTGGAATGCACTACCTGAAAACAGTAGCTACCTCTACGACTACTTTTATGATAATTGTGCTACGCGTGTGCGCGATGTCTTTATGAATGTGTTGAAAGAAGAGGTGGCCTTTGATAGTACCTTCATCACCACCCAATACACCATTCGCGAATTAACCGACCTGTACCTGCAAGAGCAACCGTGGGGCGATTTGGGCATCGACATTTGCCTGGGCCTGCCGATGGACAAAACGGCATCGCCTTTTGAATATATGTTTCTTCCAGACTATATCGAGTATTCGTTCGATCACGCGTTGGTAAAAAACGATTCTGCTACAATGCCCCTGGTGAAAGAAAAAATCAGCGTTTATGAATCTGTTCCACAAGAGCCGTTTCCGGCATTGCCGCACCCACTATGGTTCTTTGGTTGCTTCTTTGCAGTGGTAGCTGCGTTTACTTATAGAGATTGGAAACAAAAAAAACTTACCCGCTGGCTGGATGTAACGCTGCTACTGGTAACCGGAAGTATTGGCTTGTTGTTGCTCCTACTTTGGGTGGCCACCAGCCACCAGGCAGCCGCACAGAACTTCAATTTGTTATGGGCCTTGCCCACGCACTTACTGGCTGTGCCACTTTACATTAGTAACCATAAATGGGCCGGTGCGTATTTTCAGGCAACGTTTGTAATAACGGCTTTGCTTTTACTATGCTGGTTGCTATTGCCACAGCAACTGCATCTTTTTCTTATACCGGTGGCAGCCGCCTTTTTGTTGCGTTGGTGGGTAATCAGTTGGTGGATGAAGAATGGAGCCAGGGCAGTGTAACCGTAAATGACGTTCCCTTCTGGGGAGCCGATTGCAGTTGAATATGGCCTTGCAACTTGGCAACCGCTTCTTTCACAATGTACAGGCCAAGCCCCGATCCCTTCGAGCGTTCGTCTGCCCGGTAGAACATGTCGAATACTTTGTGCACATGTTCGGGCATTATACCCTTTCCGTTGTCGGAAACTGAAAGCGTCCAGTGTCCATTGCTTCGTTGGGCCGAAACAGACACATAGGGCTGGATTTGCTCGAGGTTGTGATACTTTATTGAGTTGGAGATGAGGTTGCTGAGAATTACCTGCAGGCGGGCCTTGTCTGTAAGGGGTTGCCCCTCCAGATCGATATGACATTGAAAAGAAATCTTGTCTGCACCCTCCATGAAGCGCAGGTTGGATGTTACATCGCGAACGGTGCTTTCCAGATCCACCGGCTCGGGGTTTATTTCCATGCGGGCGTTTTTGGAGTAGTCTATGATCTCGCCAATAAAACTATCCAGCTTCTCAATCTGTTGGTCCATCATCCGCAGATAAGCAGGTGTGGCGGTATGGGTTTCGCGCTGCGCCAGATGGATAAGCCCTTTAATAGACATCAGCGGGGCCCGCAGGTCGTGCGAGGTGCTGTAAAGAAACCTGTCGAGTTCTGCATTGGCTTTCTCCAGCCTGATATTCTTCTGCTGCACTTCGCGCGCCAGGTCACTCAGCCAGTTCTCGGCAGCCTCGTTCAGGCTTACCATGAAATAAATGCAAAACAAAATCATGACGATACTTGAGAAGAGGTTCAGAAGAAAAGAAGCCTCCATATCTTCCGCCCGGATGGAAAGATTACCGAGCAATTTAAAATCAAACAAAAAAAGCAATACCAGCATCACCATCGGCAACCCGATAAAGGCGTAACGCACATGTCCAGCGTTGTAATCAAACACCGCAGCCGACACACAGGCCAATGGCAGGTAAAACAAGTATACGCCAATTTCTGCCGGTATAAGCGAGGCATAGACTGCCAGGGCCAGATTCAATACCAATAGCACCGTTATTTTGGCTAACTGATGTTGGCCTCTGCGGTTCAATCCATAGCCAGCAAAAAGAACCAACGTGAGGCCCAGGTCGATCAATGGCGCTGCCCGCAAACCATCCAACGCATCACTGGCTGTATGTATCAGACTCAGTACTCCGGCAAAGAGTGTTAACCGGCCAAAAAGAACATTTCTCTTTCTGGCGGTGTAGCCCTGAACATCCAATTCCAATGCTGACGAAGTTTCGTCCATGCCGCAAAATTAGAGCTACGCGGGCGAACGATTTTGGCAAAAAGCCAAAATAGCTTACATCTATCTAATTTGTCTATAGATGTATGGGGCGATTGGCGGTGGCCGCCAGGCAAGCCTCGCGCACAGCTTCCATGTAGGTAGGGTGGGCATGACTCATGCGGGCCACATCCTCGGCCGATGCACGAAACTCCATGGCCGTAACGCCAGCGGCAATCATATCGGCAGCGCGCGCACCAATAATGTGCATGCCTAAAATCTCATCGGTATTTTTATCGGCCAATACTTTTACAAGGCCATCGGTATCCATGGAGGCGCGGGCTCTTCCTAACGCTTTATAAGGAAAGCTGCCAGACTTATAGGCCCGGCCGCTGGCCTTCAGTTGTTCTTCGGTATAACCCACACTGGCTACTTCGGGCCACGTATAAACCACGCCCGGAATCAACAGATAGTTGATATGCGGCTTTTGGCCCGTCAACTGCTCCGCCACGTAGACACCTTCTTCCTCCGCCTTGTGGGCCAACATGGCGCCACGCACCACATCGCCAATAGCGTAAACGTTGTCTACCTTTGTTTTCAGGTGATCGTCTACGGGAATTTTTCCCTTGTCGAGTTCTATGCCAATCTTGTCGAGGCCAAGTCCATCGGTGTAAGGTCTTCTGCCGATGCTTACCAGGCAATAATCTCCCCTCAGTTCTACCGTTTTACCGGATTTGTCTTCCGCTCTCAGCAACACTTCTTTGCCTTTGTTCTCCAACGCTACCACTTTGTGGCCCAGATAAAAATCCATACCCAGCTTTTTGGTTGCCTTCTGAAGTTCCTTGCCCATGGTGCCATCCATGGTGGGGATGAGACTGTCTAAAAACTCTACCACCGATACTTTCGACCCAATTCGGGCATAAACAGAACCCAATTCCATCCCGATCACGCCTCCACCCACCACAATCAGGTGTTTGGGAATCTCCTTCAGTTCCAATGCCTCGGTGCTGGAAATTATTCTTTTCTTATCGAAGGGTGCGAAGGGCAGAGGTGTAGGCTTCGAACCCGTAGCGATGATCACCTTCTCGGTTGTAAGGAGTGTTTCTTTGCCATCTTTCGCAGTAACCTTTACGGTGTTCTTATCCACAAATGAGCCTAAACCCTTGTGTACGTCAATCTTATTTTTCTTCATCAGAAAGGCAATACCATCTGAATTGGCCTTCACCACATCACCCTTGCGCTTGATCATTTGCCCGATGTTGGCCTTCGGCTCGTTGATATCGATGCCGTGTTCTTTAAAGTTGTGAAGAGCGTTGTGATAGTGTTCAGTGGAATCGAGCAGGGCCTTGGACGGTATACAACCCACATTGAGGCACGTGCCGCCCAGGGTGTCGTACTTTTCTACAATGGCTGTTTTAAAACCCAGTTGTGCGCAACGAATGGCTGCTACATAACCACCAGGGCCAGACCCAATAACTACAACGTTGTATTGCATGATGAAAAATTTCTGTTGACAATAAATTACACACCCAAAATCAACCTTCCCGGATCTTCCAACATTTCTTTTACGCGCACCAGGAAGCTAACCGACTCGCGGCCATCAATAATCCGGTGGTCGTACGAAAGAGCCAGGTACATGATGGGGCGCACCACCACCTCGCCATTTTTTACCACCGGTCGCTCCACAATGTTATGCATACCTAAAATAGCCGATTGAGGAGGGTTGAGAATTGGTGTTGACAACATGGAACCAAAAACCCCACCGTTGGTGATGGAGAACGTGCCTCCTGTCATCTCTTCAATGGAAAGTTTGCCATCGCGACCGCGGGTAGCCAAACGCACTACTTCCGCTTCAATCTGATTCATGGTGAGCGACTCTGCGTTGCGGATCACCGGCACCACCAATCCACGCGGAGTCGACACCGCAATGGAGATATCGCAATAATCGTGATACACAATTTCATCGCCATCGATGGAGGCATTCACTGCAGGAAACTCCTTAAGGGCAGCACACACGGCTTTGGTGAAGAAAGACATGAAGCCCAGCCCCACGCCATACTTCTCTTTGAATTGATCTTTGTACCGGGAGCGCAACTCCATGATCGGCTTCATGTCTACCTCGTTGAACGTGGTGAGCATGGCCGTTTCATTCTTCACTGCCACCAGTCTGCGGGCAATGGTCTTGCGCAAGGAGGTCATCTTCTCTCTGCGCACACCACGCGTGCCTCCGGTTGCGATAACCGGTGCAGCGGCAGGGGCGGCAGGTTTGCTTTCTTTTGCCGGGGCGGGTTGGGCTTTGGTGGCATCTTCTTTTGTGATGCGGCCACCCACACCCGAACCTTGAACAGTAGCGGGGGCAATTCCCTTTTCATCCAGAATCTTGGCAGCAGCCGGTGAGGGATGGCCAGCCGCATAAGATGCGCCACCAACGGGTGCGCTGGCGGCAGCCGGTGCGGCCGCTGCAGCGGTTGAAGCGGCAGGTGCTCCCTCCATTACCTCGATACGGCAGATCAGACCACCAATCGGTAACGTTTCTTTTTCTTTCGCCACAATGCGCAGAATGCCATTTGCCTCCGCAGGCAGTTCGAAGGTGGCTTTGTCCGACTCCACTTCGGCTATCACTTCATCCAACTTTACAAAATCGCCATCTTTCTTCAGCCAGGTAGAAATGGTTACTTCCGTGATCGATTCGCCCACGGCAGGCACTTTCATCTCCTTCACACTGCCTGTTGCCTTGGGTGCCGCAGCCGCTGCTGCTGGTGCCGTTTTGGGTTCTGCTGCCGCTGGCGCCACCCCCGCTGCATCTTTAATTTCACAAATCACTTCTCCAATCGGAACGGTTTCACCTTTGGCCTTCACTATTTTTAACGTGCCGGCCTGGGGCGCTGTTAGTTCAAAGGTGGCTTTGTCAGACTCCAGCTCGGCTATCACTTCATCCATCTTCACCGCATCGCCATCATTCTTAAGCCAGTTGGCAATCGTTACCTCCGTAATCGACTCGCCAACGGTGGGTACTTTAACTTGTTGTGCCATTCAAATAATAGTTTAGAAGTGGTAATTAAATTTCGAAGGCCTGGTTCACCAATTTTTCCTGCTCAATCTTATGAATCTTGTTGTAACCGGTGGCTGGCGATGCACTGGGTTTGCGCGCTACCAACTCAAAAGGTTGTTTGGGCATCATGCGTTGCATGTACGACAGGCAGCCCATGTTGGCAGGTTCTTCCTGCGCCCACACCAGCTTGGCGTTTTTATATTTCTTCAATACTGCATTCAACTGCTTTTCAGGGAAAGGATGCAACTGTTCCAGGCGCACCAGTGCAGCATCTTTGATTTTCTTTTTCTGTTGTGCTTCCAGCAAATCGTAGTAGAATTTGCCAGAGCATAAAATCACGCGCTTCACGTCCTTAGCGGTAACGTTTTCATCGTCCAGCACCTCGCTAAATGCACCCTTCACAAAATCTTTGATGGGTGAAAGAACGGCCGGATGACGCAACAATGATTTGGGTGAGAACACAATACAGGGCTTGCGGAATTCCCACGCTACTTGCCTGCGCAGCAGGTGGAAGATATTGGCAGGCGTAGTCGGGTTGGCCACTACCATGTTGTATTCAGCCGATAGTTGGAGGAATCGTTCCGGGCGGCAACTGGAGTGCTCCGGCCCCTGGCCTTCGTAACCGTGGGGCAACAACATCACCAATCCATTCATGCGCTGCCACTTCGACTCGGCACTGGATATGAACTGATCAATCATTACTTGGGCACCGTTCACAAAGTCGCCAAACTGGGCTTCCCACAATACCAATGCGTGGGGCGAGGACATGGCATATCCGTACTCAAAACCTAACACACCAAACTCCGAAAGCAGCGAATTGTAGATATGGAACTTCTGCTGCCCGGGTTGTATGTGGTCGAGGTTGCAGTAAGGCTCGTTGGTGTTGGCATCGAACAGGTAGGCATGGCGGTGCGAGAAAGTACCGCGTTTTACATCCTGGCCCGACATGCGCACCGGTACCCCCTCTGTTAGCAGCGATCCGTATGCCAGCAATTCTGCTTCTGCCCAGCCCAAGATTTTGTCATCGAAGAAGGCGGCCTTCCGATCTTTCAGCAGCTTTTCGATTTGCTTCAGCGGCTTAAAGCCTTCGGGTATGGAAGTAAGTGCTTGCGCCACCTTGTCGATAGTGGCTTGTTTTACACCCGTTTCGGGCGATTGGTCAAAATCTTCAGGCGTTGCCCTGCGCAGTTTGTGCCACTCTTCTTCAATCTTTTGCGGCTTGTAGGGCAGCGGCTTTTGCTTAACCTCATTCAGCCGGTCTTGCAGCTGGTTGCGGAAGTTTTTGTCCATTTCATCGGCCAGCGCAGCATCTACGTCCCCGCGTTCAATCAATTTTTTTACATACACCTCGCGCGGGTTCGGGTGCTTGGCAATAAGGTTGTAGAGCTTGGGTTGTGTAAACTTCGGCTCATCGCTCTCGTTGTGGCCGTGCCTGCGGTAGCAGAGCATGTCTATAAAAATATCTTTGCCAAACTGCTGCCGGTATTCAATGGCCAGCTTGGCACAGAAGGTTACGGCCTCGGCATCATCGCCATTTACGTGCAACACCGGTGCGTCAATGATCTTGGCTACATCGGTACAGTAAATGGAAGAACGTGCATCATCATAATCAGTGGTAAAACCCACCTGGTTGTTGATGACAAAGTGAATCGTTCCACCGGTGTTGTAACCCGGCAGCCCCGACATCTGCACCACCTCGTACACAATGCCCTGCCCGGCCACCGCTGCATCGCCATGTATCAAAATGGCCATGGCTTTCGATAAGTCGCCCTTGTATTCGTCATCAATCTGGCCGCGGGTGTAGCCCACCACCAATGGGTCTACCGCCTCAAGGTGCGATGGGTTAGGTGTTAGTTTCACATATACTTTATTGCCCGAGGGCGTATTGTGCTGGCTGGAGTAACCCAGGTGATACTTCACATCACCATCGCCCATGGTTAAGTCTGGATTAACACTGCCTTCAAACTCGGTGAAGATTTGCTCGTAGGTTTTACCCAGAATATTGGATAGTACATTCAAACGACCGCGGTGGGCCATACCTATCACTACTTCTTTAACACCCAGTTCTGCCGATTTATTGATGATGGCCTGCAAGGCCGGAATTGTGTTCTCTCCACCTTCCAGCGAAAAGCGCTTTTGCCCCAAAAATTTGGTATGCAGGAAGTTTTCAAAAACCACCGCTTCGTTCAACTTCGACAGAATACCCTTCTTCTCTTCAATGCTGGGGTTGTGATTGTAGTACTCCACTTCGCACTTCTTCACAAACCAATCGAAAATATCCTGGTTGCGTATGTAGCTGTACTCAAAGCCAATGGGACCCAGGTACACTCGCTGAAGTTTCTCAATGATTTTGCGCAGCGTGGCGCGACCGATGCCAATTTCCACACCTACGTCAAACTCCACATCTAAGTCTGCATCTGTCAATCCATAAAGTTTATGATCGAGCGGCACCTTATGGTCCCTGCGCTGGCGCACCGGGTTTGTATTCGATTTGAGGTGAGCGCGCGAACGATACATATGTATGAGTGTGCGCACCTGCGTCTCCTTTATGGTGATGGCATCTTCTGCCACAGCCGCGTGGCCGTTCTCGCCAAAGCGTTGCACCGAAAAATCGTACCCTTCGAAAAACTTTTGCCACGTTAAGTCAACCGAGGTGGGGTCGTTTTTGTAAGATTGGTAGAGCTGATCGAGGTATCCTACATCAGCGTTGGAAATGTACGAGTACTTATCCATGGTTATTTTAGTGAGGCAACGAAGGTAGGAAAGGGCTTTAAATTATAAAAACTGAATATTCGCTTAAGCAAATATTTATCTTATTGCGCTGAATGTCAGTTTTCAACATCTTTACGCTTCATTGTTGACTTACCTCGTTGCCGAATCGTAGAAATGTCTTACCTTTGCCATCCTTTTAAAACTGGACGAGATCCAAAACTTAAAAAAACAAGCAAATGGCTGTTAAAATCAGATTGGCCCGCAGAGGCCGCAAAAAACTGGCAAGATTCAATGTAGTCGTAGCAGATGCCAGAGCACCACGCGATGGTCGCTTTATTCAAAAAATTGGTACTTACAACCCGCTTACCAACCCTGCCACCATTGAACTGAACGAGGAGTTGGCGTTTGATTGGCTGATGAAAGGTGCCCAACCTTCAGACACCGTAAAGGCCATGTTGTCGTACCGCGGTGTTATGCTGAAGAGACATCTACAGGTGGGCGTAATTAAAGGCGCCCTTACCCAGGAACAAGCCGACCAGAAGCTGGCCGACTGGAAGAAGGCCAAAGAAGCCAAGATTCAAGGCAAAGTAGATAACCTGAGCAAGGCCAAGCAAGATGCGGCCAAGGCGCGCAAAGAGGCCGAAGCAAAGGTGCGCGAGGCACGCGCAGAAGCCATCCGCAAAAAGGCCGAAGCTGCTGCTGCCGCTCCCGCAGAAGCCACTCCGGCCGAAGGCGAAGCACCTGCGGCAGAAGAACAAGCATAATTCGAAAAGCAACTTCTTAAAAAATGCCAGCACAATGTGTTGGCATTTTCATTTTCTGACAGATGCACATTCAAGATTATTTCAAGATTGGTTACATCGCCAAAACGCACGGGCTGAAGGGCGAGGTAACCTTCATGCCTTCGCCCGAATGCCCCGACCTTTCGCAGGTGAGCACCGTCTTTGTTCAGCAGCAGGCTAGTCTGGTACCTTTTTTTGTTGAAGCTGTATCGATGCGTGGCGACAAGGCCTTCGTTAAGTTGGAAGAAGTGAACACCCCGGAGGCCGCGGCTTTGTTAAAAGGTTGTTCAGTGTATTTTCCGAAACAAGAACGCCCCGCGTTGCCACGAGGTGAGTTTTACAACGATGAGGTGGTTGGCTTTCAGGTAAGCGATGTAGCATTGGGACCGATCGGGCAAGTGAGCCACGTAGAGGAGGCCGGCCCGGCCCGGTTTCTGGTAGTTATGCACGAGGGGAAGGAAGCCATGATTCCGGTAAACGGCCCGTTCATTAAAAGCATCAGCAAGTCGCGCAAGCACGTTACCGTGGTGTTACCCGATGGTTTTTTGGATATTTGACTATGCGCATCGACATCATTACCTGCCTGCCACGCCTGCTCGAAAGTCCGTTTAACGATTCTATTTTGAAGCGTGCACAAACGAAGGGGCTGGTTACGGTGGCCGTGCACGACCTGCGCACGTATGCCACCAATAAACACCGCACTACCGATGACTATGCATTTGGTGGCGGGGCCGGCATGGTAATGATGATTGAACCGATCGATCGGTGTATCGAAAGCCTCAAAGCACAGCGCACCTACGATGAGGTGATATACATGAGTCCCGATGGCGAACTGCTAACGCAATCGATGGCCAACGAATTGAGTTTGAAAGGCAACCTCATTCTGCTGTGCGGGCATTACAAGGGCGTGGATGAGCGGGTGCGAGAACACCTGATTACCCGCGAGATCAGCATTGGCGATTATGTGTTGTCTGGGGGCGAACTGGCCGCAGCTGTGCTGTCTGATGCCATCATCCGCCTGCTGCCGGGCGTTCTTTCAGACGAAACCTCTGCCCTTACCGACTCTTTTCAGGATGGGCTGGTGGCACCCCCTGTTTATACCAGACCGGCCGAATACAAGGGCTGGAAAGTGCCCGATGTGCTGTTGTCGGGCCACCAGCAAAACATTGAACAATGGAAGCTCGAAAAAGCCATCGAAAGAACCAAAAGCAGGCGACCGGGCCTGTTTTCGTAGGAAAATTCGTGAGGCGATAAGAGGGTATTCCAAATTCTTTCCCTACATTTGCAGTCCATTTTTAAAAACAAGCGTCATGGCGGACTTAATAAAAATAGCAGAACAGGAACTGGCGGCCAACCGCGCAAAGCACCCCAGTTTTAAGCCCGGTGATACGGTAAACGTTCACGTAAAGATCAGCGAGGGTAACAAAGAGCGTATTCAGCAGTTTCAGGGTACTGTTCTTTACCGCAAAAGTACCGGCACGAATGGCGAATCGTTCTCTGTTAGAAAGGTATCAAATGGCGTAGGTGTAGAGCGGGTATTTCCTATTCTAAGCCCTTCTATCGAAAAAATTGAAGTGTTGAAATCCGGAAAAGTGCGCAGAGCCAAGTTGTATTACCTCAAAGGTCGCCAGGGCAAATCTGCACGTATCAAAGAAAAATTAAGCAGCTCTCAAGAGGGATAGTATCTTCTCGTTTAGAAAAGCTTCGAACCCGCTTTTTTGTTAAAAAGCGGGTTTTTTGTTGCCTCAATCGGTTGAATTTTGGCTTTTGGAGTAGTTCAGGGCTACGCCTATATTTGCCCCTCACCAAACCAATTGTAATGGCAAAAGCTAGCATTTCTGAACTGTTGGGGAAAGACGCTGACTCCCTCCTTACCTACAAGAGTAAGACCATTTCGAAAGATCAATTACACCTGCCCGGTCCCGATTTTGTAGATCGCATTTTCGCGAATTCTAATCGCAGTACACAGACCTTGCGCAGCCTGCAGGCTTTGTTTGGTACAGGCCGCCTGGCCAACACCGGTTTCTTATCTATACTGCCCATCGATCAGGGCATTGAACACAGTGCCGGTGCATCATTTGCTAAAAACCCGATCTATTTTGATCCTGAAAATATTGTTAAATTAGCCATTGAAGGAGGCTGCAATGCCGTGGCCACCACTTATGGAGGCCTGGCACTGATGTCGCGTAAGTACGCTCACAAAATACCCTTTGTGGTGAAGATTAACCACAACGAGTTACTGACCTATCCCAATAAGGCAGACCAGATTATGTTTGGCTCGGTAAGAGATGCCTGGAACTTGGGTGCGGTTGCCGTGGGCGCCACCATCTACTTTGGGTCGGATAACGCTACGCGCCAGATACAAGAAGTGGCCAAGGCATTTGAACAAGCACGCGAATTGGGTATGGCTACCATTCTGTGGTGCTACACGCGTAACAGCGCCTTTAAAAAAGATGGGGTTGACTACCATGTTTCTGCCGACCTGACCGGGCAAGCCAACCACTTGGGCGTTACCATTCAGGCCGACATCATCAAGCAGAAGCTGGCCGAAAATAATGGCGGCTACAAAGCCCTGAACACAGGTGGCAGCAGCTACGGAAAATTAGACGAGCGCATTTACACCGAACTTACTTCCGAGCACCCCATCGATCTGTGCCGTTACCAGGTGGCCAATTGCTACATGGGGCGCGCAGGTCTGATCAACTCAGGAGGCGACTCGAAAGGTGCCAGCGACATGGCCGATGCGGTACGTACAGCCGTCATCAACAAAAGGGCCGGTGGCATGGGCTTAATATCCGGGCGTAAGGCCTTCCAACGACCCATGAAGGAAGGCGTGGAGATTCTGCAAACAATTCAGGACGTTTACCTGGATAAGAGTATAGACGTAGCATAGATTGAATTTCATCAGCCAAAGTTCATGGAGCTTTGGCTGATCGCTTTTTGGTTATAATCTTTTTCGAATGTCTTGGTTCAAACGTACAGATAAAGGTATCCTAACCCCTACTGAAGCGAAACGCGAAGTACCGGATGGGCTTTGGTTTAAATCGCCCGCGGGCAAAATTGTTCACAACCGCGAGTTGAAGAACAATGCTTACGTGGTGCCCGAAGAAGACTACCACGTTAAAATCGGTTCGAAAGAATATTTCGAAATATTGTTTGACCACAACGAGTTTACCGAGCTGGATGCCAACATGGAGTCAGCCGATCCGCTCAAGTTTGTGGACACCAAACCTTACCCCAAACGCATCAAAGAATCGCAGGCCAAAACTGAACTGAAGGATGCCGTACGCACGGCCTTTGGAAAAATGAATGGGCTGGATCTGGTAGTGGCGTGTATGGACTTTACTTTTATCGGTGGGTCCATGGGCTCGGTGGTGGGCGAAAAAATTGCGCGCGCCATGGATCACAGCCTGAAGCACAAAAAGCCCTTTCTGATGATTTCCAGATCGGGTGGGGCCAGAATGATGGAAGCCGGTCTCTCGTTGATGCAGATGGCCAAAACATCAGCCAAAATTGCGCTACTCGATCAAGCCAAAATCCCATACATCTCACTACTTACTGACCCTACAACGGGTGGGGTTACAGCTTCTTATGCCATGTTGGGCGATTTTAACATCGCAGAGCCGGGTGCACTGATCGGTTTTGCGGGCCCTCGCGTCATTCGCGAAACCATTGGCAAAGACCTGCCCAAAGGTTTTCAGAGTGCCGAGTTCGTACTCGATCACGGTTTTCTCGATTTCATCATCGATCGCAGAAGCCTGAAAAGCAGGCTGACTACCCTGCTCAAAATGCTCCAATAAGCCGTCCGGTAGCGGACGATATTTCTCTAAAGCGGACGCGGTCCGTCAACAAAACACGCATTTCGATCAACCGAAAGGCGTTTGGTTATGGCATGAATTTTAGCCTTACCTGTGGCAATCTATCTGCCGAATCATGCTAAAAAACTACTTCAAGGTCGCCCTTCGCAACCTCATCAAGCAGCGCGTTTATTCCATCATCAACATATTGGGCCTGGCCGTTGGCATTTCAGGCTGCCTGCTCATTGTTTTTTTTGTGGTAGATGAATTCTCATACGATCGCTTCCACACAAATGCCGACCGCATCTACAAAGTAGCCCTCGAACGAAAATACCCCCAGCACTCCACGTACTACGCCATCATTCCCCATTCTTATGCCGATGCCATGGGCCGCGATTTCCCCGAGGTGGAAGCCGTTGTGCGGATGGGTGGGCCTTTCAACGATGTGTTGGTGCGTTACAAGGACGACAAAGGCGATGAAAAACAATTTGAAGAAGACTTCATCATGGCGGCAGATTCCAGCTTCTTCAATGTTTTCAGCATCAAGTTGCTGAAGGGTGAGGCCAACACGGTTTTTAAAAACCTGACAGATATTGTAGTTACCGAAGCCACCGCCAAGCGCTACTTTGGCAACGAGGAACCTTTGGGCAAAGTGCTCACTTTTTTTAACCAGGAATTCAAGGTTACCGGAGTGTGTGAGAATGTTCCCGAAAACTCCCACATCAAATTCGATTTTCTGAGCAAATGGTCGGATCAGTTTTTTGGTGGCGGCAACGAAAGCAACTTCATCACCTTCACGGCCCATGTGTACCTGCTGCTCAAGCCCGGCACAGATGCTGCACAACTGGAAGCCAAATTCCCAAAAATGGTCGACACCTATGCTTCGGCTCAGATTGAAAGAGACCTGGGCAAATCGTGGGAAGATTACAAGCGCGAAGGCAATGGCTACCGCTACTTTCTGCAGGCTTTGCCTTCTATTCACCTAGACCCTACCCACCTGGAGGCCAAAATGAAGCCGGGTGGAAATCAGAACTATGTTTATTTTCTGATTTGCGTGGCTGTGCTGATCGTGATGATCGCCTGCATCAATTTTATGAACCTGGCCACCGCCCGCTCGGCCGAAAGAGCCAAAGAGGTGGGTGTGCGCAAAACCATGGGCTCGGGCAAAACCCAGTTGATGATGCAGTTTTTGGTGGAGTCTATCTTGATCTGTTTGGTTGCCACGCTCATCGCCATTTTCATTGTAGAATTCTCGTTGCCATTTTTCAATGACCTGGCCAACAAGCAACTGGTACTTAACTTTTCACCTGCGTTGCTAAGTAGCCTGCTGGCATTTGCCATTGTGGTGGGTTTGCTGGCAGGAAGTTACCCTGCGTTTGCACTATCCGCCTTCAATCCGGTGGCAGTTATGAAGGGGGCCTTTTCGGGCAAGAGCAAAGGAGCTTGGCTACGCAACGGCCTGGTGGTATTTCAATTTTGGATATCGATTGTGCTGATAGTGGGCACGCTGGTGGTGAGCGATCAGATGAAATTCATGCAGAGCAAATCGCTCGGCTTCGACAAAGACCAAATATTGGTGGTAGAACGCGTCTTTGCGTTACAGAACAAAGCCCAAACATTTGTGGAAGAACTGAAACGAGTACCGGGCGTGCAAAGTGCCGCCAGTTCTTTTGCCTTGTTGGGCCGTGAAGGAGACTACTTTGGAGCACAATTTTTACCAAAGGGCTCGTCAGAAATACTTACCACCAAAACGATGGTGATCAATGACGAAATGGCCGAAACAGTAGGCTTTGAAATGGTGGCCGGGCGCGGATTTTCGCGCGAGACAAACGATTCACTCTCACTATTGCTCAACGAAACGGCCGTAAAAACCCTGGGGCTTGCCGGCAACCCGGTGGGGCAGCGCCTCACACTTGTTGACCGGAATCCAAACGGCAACGGCAACGTAGTGCTTACCGTAACAGGCGTGGTGCGCGATTTTAACTTTCAATCTTTACGCGACCAGATTACTCCACTGGCCATTCGTAACAATGAAAGTTTTGGCGGAGGTGCTGTGTATGCCTATGCCAAAGTAAGCGGTAGCGACCTTCAATCGGTTATTCAAGAAGCGGAGGCCAAATGGAACCAGCTTTCAGATGGGCAGCCTTTCAAATACCGTTTCTTGGATGAATCGCTGAAGACCAACTACGAAGCGGAGCAGCGTGCAGGCACTTTGTTCAGTGTATTCTCGGGGTTAGCCATCCTCATCGCGTGTGTGGGCTTGTTTGGTTTGGCTGCCTATACGGCCAGTCTGCGCACCAAAGAAATTGGGGTACGCAAAGTACTGGGGGCGTCTGTGGCTGGCGTGGTGTTGCTCCTCTCCAAAGATTTCACAAAGCTTATACTCATTGCCTTTGCGCTTGCTGTGCCATTGGGTTGGTATGTCATGGATAGCTGGTTGGCCACCTTCGCATACCGCACCAATATCGGCATTGGCACCTTCCTGATAGCCGGAGGCGTAGCGCTTGTGATCTCGTGGATTACTGTTAGCTACCAGTCTTTTAAAGCAGCCATCAAAAACCCGGTGAACTCACTGCGGAGTGAGTAGGTAGAAAGGGCGTGGCTTTTGAGGGAACTTCTTTATTTTTGGTGAATCTTGTTCATTAAAAAATGAAGAAGTTGTTTGTAGCGATATTGGCGATGGGGTGCAGCCAGGTTTTTAGCCAAAAGGCTGAAAGTAGTAGCGTTACCTACTATCAGGATATTGAGGGAATCATACTTAAAAATTGCGCTCCCTGCCACCAACCAGGCAAAGCTGGGCCATTTAGCTTATTGACCTATAAAGATGTTGCCAGTCGGGGGGCATTTATTGCCCACGTCACTAAGTCGAAGTACATGCCTCCGTGGAAGGCAGATCCATCTTACTCATCTTTTGCCAATGAAAGAACGCTTTCAGATTCGGATATTGAGCTAATTGCCAAATGGGTCAAACTGGGTATGCCCAAGGGGAAAAAGAAAAAAGGAAATGCACAAATTCCATCTGGCCCCTACCCTGCTCAAATGCCGGACATGACCTTAACCATGAACGAGGCATACCCCATTCAGGCAACAGGCACTGACGACTATCGCTTCTTTGTTTTGCCTACCAACTTACCCGCAGATAAGTATCTCTCTGCCATAGAATTTGTACCCGGAAACAAGCGACTTGTTCACCACAGCAGGCTGATGACTGACACAACGCATCAGGTTAGAGCTATACACGGCCTTTCGGCTGACGATCCCGCAATATCAAGTTTTGAAAAATATCCACCTGCAGATCCCTTTTTATACGGGTGGGTGCCAGGAAATTTCCCGCTACTTTTTCCAGAAGGAACCGGAAAAAAACTCCATCGGCAATCTGATATCATCCTCAATATACACTATGCGCCAACAGGCACAGCTTCGTTCGACCAGAGCAAAGTGAATTTGTATTTTACTGACCGCCCTATTGAGCGCGAGGTGTACTCTTTGTCTATTACCGAGAGTCATATTACCAATCCTCCTTTTCTAATTAAGGCATTTACCAAGCCCACCTTTTATTCAACCTACGGGCCATTACCGGCAAGTATTTCGGTAATAGCCGTGTTGCCTCACATGCATTATTTGGGCAAGTACTTCAAAGCCTTCGCGCTTACACCCGAAGGAGAAACCATTCCCCTGATTCGTATCAACGATTGGGATTTTAGATGGCAAGGCAATTATCAATATTCGAAGTTATTGTACATTCCAAAGGGCTCTACCATTCACATAGAGGCAAAATTCGACAATACGGAAGAAAATAAAGACAATCCAAGCAACCCACCAATAGACGTAACCTATGGGTGGAACACAACCAAGGAAATGCTCGACATGGTAATCTATTTTTTGCTTTATAAGCCAGGCGATGAAAATCTACCTGCATTTGGGAAGCGCTAAATAAGAATCATCTTATTGTTGGAATAATCACAGCTTAAAACACCTACCCCACATGATTTGATTAAGCTATTAACTTATTGCTGTTTTCAAGTATTGCTCGAAACTTTAAATTTAGAAATCTGGAGGTTGTTTTATTTGAAAAACCTGAATTAAACACCATGCCGCCCCCTATCGGATGAACCCTTTAAAGTGAAACGAAGCACAAAAAAATAGGCCGCCCTGATGAGCAGCCTATTTTCTTTATTGAAAAGCTAACTATTACTAATTACAACTTCCACTTGGCGTTGTGCTAAGTGTGGTTGGCCACGCACCAGTAGCACGGGTAATAGTAGTTGTGCCTCCATCACCATAGGTATTAACCCAGTCGAAAGTGATTGAGGTTGCACTGATTGCCGTGATGGTATACGTGTATGAATCTCCGTACTGGTCAACACCCTTCGAGGAGATGAAATCACACGCATCGCTCAAAGTCAACGAGCCAACAGCAGGATCGTCACCATAAGCCGCGGCAAATACTCCAAAAGAAAAATCGGTTAGCGTGTAAGAACCTTCCGATCCCTCCGTCAGTGAACCCGTACCTGTCAGTGTACCGGGGAATGGAGCGCCTGCCCTTTTGATGTTCGTGGTAGTATAGGAATAATCCGTTGCCAGATTTGAATTACAAATCACGGCCCAGCCAAACTGACAGTTCGACCCAGGAAACTCCGTGCAAACCGAAGGAGACCAGGAGTCAAACTTACGACCATCTTCTGTATACACAATCCACTTCAAAGTAAATGCATCCCCGGCTACAAACGGGTTGTCGGTACTTCTGGATGGTTTGAGTGTGCTATTAAAGACACTCTCAGTCGTTCCACAGTAGTTAAACGTCTTGTCCTTATACAATTCGTAAATCTCCGCCTGTGTTACCGAAAGAGACATGTCAGTTCGGTTTCCGGCCACTGCGGCACCCTCTAAGGTTTTGAAAAGGATACCCTCATCACCACCATGACGGGCGGTCTTCGGGTTTCCATCTACATCCACGTAACCTTCATTAAACAGGATGAAGAACTCAACTCTGTTCACCGTGTTCTTGCCATCGATGGATATCCACCGGAAGTTAAGATTGATCGGTGTAGCAGCGTTGCCATTTAAGAAGTTGGCTGACGAACCTGTTTGCAAACTGGCAAAAGTATTCACAGCAGACTCCCACTCAGGAACCACTTCTAAATCAGGGTCCTGGCAGGCAAAAAAACCAAAGACTATGCCTGCGACCAGTGCTGAAAATTTATAGTTTTTTTTCATTGTTGATTTCCATTATGTGTTAAAACTGGAACTTAAGGGCATCCCAAAATACAGCACCTGCCGGAGCATCGTACTGTTTGTTGGGAGTATTGGGATTCAGGTTCAACTCATCCTGAGCATAAGGTATGGTCAGTGCAAAATTGCCAGGCAATTGAAGAGGTGTTTGCAAATCTCCAGGCAACCCGGTTCTGCGGAAGGTATTGTATAACTCCAGACCATTTCCATGATTACAGAACCAAGCTTGCTTTAATACAACGCCAAGGCGCTGACTATCGGTTGTGGCTGCGGCTAATCGCGCATCCCAATCAGCAACGTAAGCAGCAATATCAGCTGCTGACATTGCAACAGCACGGGTAGGATCCTTTGAAACAAAAGTGTTCACCTTAGCCATCTGCTCGTTCATCGCTGCGCTAAATAACTGTGCCACGCTCTGGGTAGGATGTGTTACACCAAGTGTCAACATCGCCTCAATTTGCCAGAACTTAACCATCCATGAGGTTGCTATGGGGAAAATACCATCACCGCGTCCTTTGTTGTTATTGGCTGGCTCTGGGGTGGCATTATCATACAAACCTCCAAAGGGATACAAGCCATGAGCGGTTCTTAGACCTGCGTCATCCGGGATACCCGATGGATCAGCTCGATCCCTGCCAAAAAATCCAGCCAGATATTCTTTTTCTGCGGTAGAAAGGTCGCCAGGAGCCTTACCGTACACAGCCTGGGTTACGTAGTTGCTCAGGGGGAAATAGCCGTAAACACAGTCCGCCCTTTGCGAGCAAGGAATAGTTTGCTTTTGTGTTGCATCGCTCGGATCCAGAACAGTTTTCGTTTGACGCTTGACATAAAAAGGTAAGCGTGGATCATCATTCACCAGCAACTCGAACATAAACTGGTGCGCAACATAGCCACCACCGTAGCCTGCACCCCTCATCGCATAGTCAGGGTGGCGATAGTCTGGGGTTACTGAAGTGCTAAATTGCACCAAAAAATCATCGGCTGCAGCTGTAATTAACCCATTCTGGTCATTGATAAGTGCTTGTATAGCGGCTGTATTGTCCTGAACACGACTAGTTTGTAATAAAAGCTTCAATTTCAATGACTTTGCGGCCTTTGTCCAACGGCCAGCATTTCCGCCATAAATGATGTCGCCAACCACTGCAGATGGGCTAGGCAATGCCAAGTTTGCAACGGCTTTGTCTAACAGGCTGATACAGTCGGCATAAATAGCTGCATCATCATCATAAACGGGAGTTTTGATCTGGTCAGCAGCATTGCCTTTGAAAGCTTCCGAATACGGTATATCTCCCCACCAATCTACCAGCGTACTAAAGAAATACGCCTTCAATACTTGGGCAATACCCAAGTAACGAGGCTGATCGGGCACACCGTCTCCGGTTACATCTTGTTCAACAATCTTAATTAATTCATCGAGGTCCTTAAGAGGCCCTGTGTAGAGGCCATTCCAGGTACCATTCCACGATTGGTTGTTAAAAAAGAAGTTGTCGTTGGCAGTGGTCTGCACAACAAACCCCATTCCTGTGGTATTAAAATTGCCTACAATGCCCCCCATTCCATCTACCTCCACATTGTTTAGCAACAAAGCCGGGGATACGGTTGCAGGGTTATTAGGGTCTGTGTTGATGTCAAGATCGAACAAGTCGCAACTGGACACGGCAAACACAAACACTAGCCCTAGTAATATACTAAAACTTCTGCGTTTCATTTCTTTTCGTTTATTGGTTATAAATCTCAAACCATGTTAGTTAGAACGTAACCACGAGGTTAACCCCGTAGCGCCTGGTTGTAGGAGTTGCACCATACTCAAAACCTTGGATGTTGGAGTCTGACGCCTCGCTCAAGAATTCAGGATCAAGGTTTAATCCCTCAAGCACATTGGGGGCCCTGAACCAAAGGTTTCTTCCGGAAGCCGAAATACGTGCCGACCCAAACGGAGTTTTTGCCAACAAGGCCTTGGGAATAGAGTATCCCAGGCTTATCTCGCGTAAGCGAATCACTGTTCCATCATAAACATTCACCTCATCCGCGCCATAAGCACCCCATCCATTGCTAAAGTGGGTATCGAAAGCAGTAACAGGCGTTGTATTGCGAATCTTGTTGCCGTTATCATCCAACACGGCTTGATAAGTTTGGGGATCGCCATATACACCTGGAACTACACGTAACGCTTCTCGATCGATCGAGTTGGCAAGTTGTCCACGCAGCAAGAGCGATGCGCCTGTGAATGAATAGAAATCACCGCCTTGTTTCCAGTCAACAAGCACCGACAGGGTGATACCCTTCCAAGAGAAGTTGTTGGTCCATCCCAGGTTAAAGTCAGGATTAGGGTTTCCAATTATTGTAGATTTTGCGGCATTGAACGGCATACCCGTGTCCTTATCAATCAATCGGTTACCTTCCTCATCACGCGCTTGCTGGGTTCCAAAAATCTGACCATAAGGCTGCCCATTGCGATGGATGGTTCCGAAAGTAGAAGCTGCACCACCAATGAATATCTCACCGGTAGGGCCTGCGTCTACCACTTCGGTTCTAATACGCGTAAAAGCAACATAGGAATTCCAGGAGAATCCATTATTCAAAGTTACTGGCGTGGCATCAATGCCTATTTCCCAGCCCTTGTTATCCAAACGTCCCACATTTACTACTTCCTGGCTAAATCCACTAGAGCGAGCTACCGAGGCCCTTGCAATTTGTTCCGTTGACTGACGGGCAAAATAGGTGAGATCCAGGCCAAGTTTGTTATTTAAAAACTTCAGATCAGACCCGACCTCATATTCCGTTGTAAATTCTGGCTTCAGCGTAGGGTTACCCAACAGGTTGCTCAGACCGGCTCTATTATTAGTACCGCCCGCACCCACAAATGGCGTAGCTATGAAGAAGTTGGTACGGGTAAGATAAGGATCTGCATCATTACCAACCTTAGCGGCTGCCAATCTCAATTTACCAGAATTCAACACGCTGCTGCTAATTGAAAAGGCGTCTGTGAAGATCAACGAGACGCTGGCGCTAGGGTAGAAGTAGCTGTTGTTACCGTCAGGAAGTGTAGACGACCAGTCGTTACGACCGCCCATATTAAGGAACAAGTAATCTTTGTAAGACAAAGAGATGTCTGTATAGACGCCATATAGTCTGCGCAGACGGCTAAGGTCATAATCAACCTGCTGTTGAGACGTTGCATCTGTTAAATACAAGCCTGCTTGAATAATCTGGTTACCCAAAACTCTTCTGCGAGAAAGTTCCCGTTCATTGTTGTTCAACCCAACTAGTGCCTTCAATGAAATATCCTCGCTTAGATCTTTGTTGATGGTCGCGATGTAATTGAAATCCAACTCTGTATTTGTCAAGTCTTCAGTCCAAACCTGGCCTAAAGGCAAAGCAGAGCCCCCTGGACGATAAATACTTCTTCTATTTTCGGTATAGGTGTTGATACCACCTTTCACCATGAAATCCAACCAGGGAGTGATGCTGTAAGTGGCCGTTAGATTACCATAAACACGGTTAACTTCGCTGGTATACAGATTGTATTTGGCAATCCACAGTGGGTTGTCCAGTGCCCGGTAGAACATGTTGTTTCCTGTAATCGGATCTTCAAATGGAAGGCCATTCAAATCATAGTTACGAGGCAGGTAAAAAATACGTGCGTAAATGGATGAGAATCCATCGCCAGCGTAATAGTCTGCAAATGCACTACCTGCGGACTGTGGAGACTGCTGGAAAGTGTTTACATAGTTTACGTTACCGGAAAGGAACAAACCATTCTCCAGTTGGGCATTTCCACCAAAGTACAATGTTGTGCGAGTGGCTTCCTGATTGGGAACTATACCTTCCTGGTTCATCCTTGAAAAGCCTGCATTAATAGACGCCTTATCGCTACCCGAAGAAATACCAATCGAGTTTTCAACTTGCTTACCTGTTTGGAAGAATCCGCCCACAATGTCGTGAGGCTTAATCTCGTAAGGTACTGGGTAGCCATCTGCATCCATGAATTGGGGAAACAAAGTGCGTGATCCCAGGTTAACGGGGAAGCCGTTAGAAGTTAAAGGATGGGGAGCAGTGCCCTCAGGATAAGGCTGTCCTGCTTTAGGACCACCCACGTAGGTACCATAGGATTTACCGTAGTTAGTACCATATTGTGCATTGATGGCATCTACATGGTTTGGAAACGGAGCACCCCAGTTACCAATGAAGCCACCATTGTACACCTGGTTCGATCCTTGGGTATACACATCTTGATAGTCGGGAATGCCCGAAATCTCCTGGAAGTTTAAAGATCCGGTGTAGGTCACTTCCAACCCTTTTTTGGTATTCTTTTTACCAGCCTTGGTTGTGATAACCACTACCCCATTAGTTGCCCGCGATCCATACAAAGCAGCGGCAGCAGCTCCCTTCAACACGTTAATCGATTCGATATTATTGGGATCAATGTCGAACGCACGGTTTGAGAAAACAGTATTCTGTGCAGCGCCACCAGTCGCATTCACTGAGTTATCGAACGGAATACCGTCAACAATGAAAAGTGGTTGGGTGTTACCAGTCAAAGAAGATGCTCCACGAATATTAATTTTTGTGGATTGACCAGGAGCACCACCCCCGCCTACGATATTGACCCCAGGCATTTTTCCCTGCAGGGCTCGCAACGGATCGACCTCCGAACGCTGAGCGATATTCTCAGCATTCACTCCGGCTACAGAGTACCCTAACGCTTTTTTCTCGCGTTCTATACCCACAGCCGTTACAACAACTTCTGTCAATTGTGTTACATCCAGCCCGAGTGACACGTCAATCACTGTGCGGTCGCCAATTGCCACTTCCTGCGTTTGCAGACCAATGAATGAGAACACCAACGAACCGCCAGAAGCCGGAACGTTCAACTTAAAGTTACCTTCTGCATCGGTAACCGTACCGTTCGTAGTGCCTTTCAGCACCACGTTCACACCAGGTAGAGCAGACCCATCGTCTGATGAGGTTACCCTACCCGAAACTACCCGTTCTTGTGCCCATGCAATGCTGGCCACGAAAACGAATGAGAAGCATAGAAGTAAAAACTTCTTCATAGGTTTAGGTTTAGGTTAAAAATAGATTTAGACCCCCAAATTATGGTATAAATCGAATAAAGAAAACACTCCCTTTACAATTTGGTCATGAATAAAATTTGGCATCTGTAGTTGTAAAAAGAAGAAAATGCCAAAAACAGAGCGATAACCCATAGATTTTCAATGTTTTTAACAAAGTGATGGGGGGGTAGGCTCGGCAAGAAAATACCGTAAAAAAGGGGGTAAAAAAATATCAACCGGGCCGCTGAAAAGTGGGAAATCTATCAAATCTGGAATGAAAATGGCCCATCTCTGGCACGCAAAAACATGTGGGTTTTGCCACAGGCAATTTGCCATTCTGGCTACTACCAATGAGAAGCTACCTCAAAAGAGAACATTTCCGAAAAGCAGGCTTGAATATGTGAAAATAAAAAAGGCTGCCCTTTCGGGCAGCCGCTATAAAAATTTCAAGATTCAGAGCTACGCCTCGGCAACTACCGATACGAACGATTTGTTTGCACGGCCCTTCTTGAACAACACGGTGCCAGGCACCAGTGCAAACAAAGTGTGATCTTTGCCCATGCCTACGTTTTTGCCAGGGTGGTGCTTAGTGCCGCGCTGGCGAACAATAATATTTCCTGCAATTACTTTCTGGCCTCCATAAATCTTCACGCCCAAGCGTTTACTTTCCGATTCGCGGCCGTTCTTTACTTTACCTTCGCCTTTTTTGTGTGCCATTGTAAGATGTCTTTTATGGTTTAACCAATATTTTCAATCTGAACTTTGGTGAACTGCTGACGGTGGCCATTCTTCTTGGCATAACCCTTCCTGCGCTTCTTTTTAAAAACGATTACCTTGTTTCCTTTTACGTGCTCCAGAATTTTTCCAGATACCTTTACGCCTTTTACAGTAGGGGCGCCAACTTCTACCTGCCCGTTGTTGTCAACCAAAAGGACTTTATCGAAGCTAACGGCTGTACCGGCTTCGCCATCCATTTTGGGGGCGTAGATATATTGGTCTTTAGCCACCTTAAACTGTTTTCCAGCAATGTCTACGATTGCATACATGATTTTGGCTTTTTAAAATGGGTTGCAAAGATAGGCCAAAGCCATTTAAAATCAAATCTCGGCTCTAAAAAACATAAAAACAAGCTTACAGACCCCAATTAAAGGGTTTGCGGCACCCACAATTGCCAGCCCGCCTCCAACCTGTCTGGTTGCGCACCCGTACGAGGGAAGGCCGGATGACAAAAGTCTGACCGGCTTATCGACACACGCCCGTTTTCGCGCCTTAAATCATGGCGCGCAATACTGCTTTTGAAGACGATTTTGGGACGCAAAAACACAGCAAAAAAAAAGTTTATTTTTTTTTAGTTCACTCCACACTTCATGCCAACGCGTTAAGTCAATGAAAATGAATTTCTTCAAGACTAAAAAAAAATATTCTGTAGCGAAACAGTCTACGCAGGGCTTCAACACACCTTTGATTTTCGTTCCTCATTTCAAATATTTGTCCACTCGATAAGTTGGCACTGAACTCACTCGTCCTGAGCCAACACCTGCGAGAAAATAGTAGAGAATTTACGGTAACATAGTGCACGACCCAACCCGTGCCTGTGTTTTATTTAATAACTTTTAAAACATTGTTCGAAATGAGCAACCCACAAGCACTTGAACCTATTCTAATTGAGAACAAGGATCGCTTCGTTCTCTTCCCCATTCGCCACCACGACATCTGGAAGTATTATAAACAGGCCGAAGCCAGTTTCTGGACAGCCGAAGAAATTGATCTGAGCCACGATTTGCGCGACTGGGCCAACCTCAACGATGGCGAACGTCACTTCATTACACACGTGTTGGCCTTTTTTGCCGCCAGCGATGGCATTGTGAACGAGAACCTGGCCGAGCACTTTGTGTCGGAGGTGCAATACACCGAGGCCAAGTTTTTCTATGGCTTCCAGATAGCCATCGAAAACATTCACTCAGAAACGTATTCGTTGCTAATCGACACCTACGTTAAAGACCCGAAAGAGAAAGACCGCCTTTTCCACGCCATTGAAACCATGGATTGTGTGAAGAAGAAGGCAGACTGGGCTTTGCGTTGGATCGACCAAGGCAATTTTCAGGAGCGCCTCATTGCTTTCGCGGCCGTTGAAGGCATTTTCTTCTCAGGCTCCTTCTGCTCTATTTTCTGGTTGAAAAAGCGGGGCCTCATGCCTGGCTTAAGTTTCTCCAACGAGCTCATCTCGCGCGATGAGGGCCTCCACTGCGATTTCGCCTGCCACATCTACACGCAGCATGTGGTCAATAAATTGCCAGAGGGCCGCATCATTGAGATTATAAAAGATGCCGTAGAGATAGAGAAAGAGTTTGTTACGGATGCTTTACCGGTTAATCTGATCGGTATGAATGCCGAGCAAATGTGTCAATACATTGAATTTGTGGCAGACCGCCTGTTAAATGAACTGATAGGAAAGAAGGTATATAACGCGGCCAACCCATTCGATTTTATGGAGATGATAAGCCTGCGGGGCAAAACCAATTTCTTTGAAAAAAGAGTGGCTGAGTACCAGAAAGCCGGGGTGATGAAAAGTACTGAGAAAGAAACCACACCAAAGTTTTCGTTGAACGAAGATTTTTAATACATTCATGATCATTTTTTAAACTGTTCACCCAAACAACCCTAATTAGAGATGCTTGTACTTAAGCGTGACGGACACAGAGAGTCCGTTAAGTTCGATAAAATCACCGCCCGAATCGAAAAACTCTGCTATGGTCTCGATCCGAAGTTTGTGAACCCTGTTGAAGTGGCCATGAAGGTGATCAATGGCCTGTACGATGGTGTGTCAACACAAGAGTTAGACAACCTCGCGGCCGAAATTGCCGCCACACTAACTACACGCCATCCAGATTTTGCCAAGTTGGCGGCACGCATTGCGGTGTCTAACCTGCATAAAACAACCAGTAAGTCGTTCAGCAACACGATGAAACGGTTGTATCAATATGTAGATTCCAAGACAGGTCAGAATGCTCCCTTGGTTTCGAAGGAAACCTGGAAGGTGATTAAAGACCACGCAGCCGAATTAGACGAAGCCATCATCTACGATCGCGACTTCAGTTACGACTACTTCGGCTTTAAAACCTTGGAGCGCTCCTACCTCATGAAAATTGATGGTAAAGTAGTGGAGCGACCCCAGCACATGCTGATGCGCGTAGCGGTCGGCATTCATGGCGAAGATATTCCCGCTGCCATCGAGACATACAACCTGCTGTCAGAAAAGTGGTTTACCCATGCTACGCCCACGCTGTTCAACGCAGGCACACCCAAACCCCAGTTATCTTCGTGCTTCCTGCTCACCATGAAGGACGACAGCATTGATGGTATCTACGACACACTCAAACAAACTGCCAAGATATCGCAATCCGCGGGCGGTATTGGCCTGAGCATACACAACGTTCGGGCGAAAGGCTCTTACATTAAGGGCACCGGTGGCACTTCGAATGGCATTGTACCCATGCTGCGCAATTTCGACATGACCGCCCGTTACGTAGACCAAGGTGGTGGCAAGCGCAAAGGAAGCTTCGCCATCTATTTGGAGCCGTGGCATGCCGATGTGTTCGACTTCCTCGACCTGAAGAAAAACCACGGTAAAGAGGAATTACGTGCCCGCGATTTGTTCTACGCCTTGTGGATACCCGATCTCTTCATGAAGCGGGTGGAGAACAACGAGATGTGGTCGCTCTTCTGCCCCAACGAAGCTCCCGGCTTGGCAGATTGCTGGGGCGAAGATTTCGAACGGCTGTATGAGAAGTATGAAAAGGAGGGCAAATTCCGTAGACAGGTAAAAGCACAAGACCTATGGTTTGAAGTGCTGGAATCGCAGATTGAAACGGGAACACCTTACATTCTGTATAAAGACCATGCTAACCGCAAGTCGAACCAGAAGAACCTTGGAACGATTAAGTCTAGCAACCTGTGCACAGAGATCATTGAGTACACCTCGCCCGATGAAGTAGCGGTTTGTAACCTGGCCTCGATCGCGCTTCCCAAATTTGTAACCGAAGATGGCAAGTTCGATCACCAAAAGTTGTATGAAATCACCAAAGTTGCTACGCGCAACCTGAACAAAGTGATAGACATCAACTACTATCCGGTAGAAGAAGCACGCAGATCGAACTTGCGCCACCGCCCCATTGGCTTGGGTGTGCAAGGCCTGGCCGATGTGTTTATTATGCTGCGCATGCCATTCGACAGCCAGGAGGCACGCGGTCTGAATGAAGATATCTTTGAAACCATGTATTTTGCTGCCATGGAGGCTTCTATGGAGCTGGCGAAAGTGCAGGGGCCCTACGAAACCTTCAAGGGTTCACCCGTGTCGAAAGGAATTTTCCAGTTCGACATGTGGGGTGTAACACCTAAGAGCGGCCGTTGGAATTGGGAAAAACTCAAGCAAGAAGTAAAGCAGCACGGAGTACGCAATTCCTTATTGATGGCTCCCATGCCAACCGCTTCTACCTCGCAAATACTCGGTAACAACGAGTGCTTCGAACCGTACACTTCGAACATTTACACCCGCAGAACGCTTTCGGGCGAATTTATTGTAGCCAACAAACACCTGATGCGCGACCTGATTCAGTTGGGATTGTGGAACGAAAATATGCGTCAGAAACTGATTGCCGCTAACGGTTCCGTACAGAACATCCCAGAGATTCCGCAGAACATCAAGGACATCTACAAAACGGTTTGGGAGATCTCTCAGAAAGCAATCATTGATATGTCGGCCGACCGCGGTGCGTATATCTGCCAGTCTCAAAGCCTGAACATTCACCTCACTAATGCCAACTTCGGCAAACTTACCTCCATGCACTTCTATGCGTGGAAGAAAGGGCTGAAGACTGGTATGTATTACCTGCGCACCAATGCCGCAGCCGATGCCATCAAGTTTACGCTCGATAAGTCTGCAGTTCAGCAGCCAGCAGCTGCCGAAAGTAGTTCGGCAACCGAACCGGTAGCGGCTGCCGTAGTAGCAAGCGCCAACGAGGCACAGCAGGTGCTACCTTACGAACAACGCCTCGATGCCGACTACAATCAAAAAATGTCGGACATGGCCTGTTCGCTGGATAATCCCGATGCTTGTGAAGCATGTGGTAGTTAATAGGCCCCTTTCATTAGAGAGAAAGCCTGATCAAAATTTGGTCGGGCTTTTTTGTTCTACGATTTTACAGACCAAGCTGCTCGGAAATTATCAATTAACTTTACCTGGTGACCAAACAAGATCATATTGACTGGAAAAGGGAAGCTGACAGAAACTGCAAAGAAATCGCTTTGCCTACTTCTTCTGTCTTACCTTGATATAATCGGCTTTTTTCAGACTATTCTTAGCCCTGCGGTTGGCGTTGCGTTTATTAGCTCGGGTAGATCCATCTGCCTGCGTCCAACCCCACACAAAGTTGATGCCCGCGCGCAGGGTAAACACCTGCGTATTGTTAATAAAGGCATTTAAGTTTCGGTTTGTGGCGAGCGAGAGCGGCATGCGCAAAAGGTTATCACCCACCAGATAAATCTGAAAAGGCGCGAAGTTAAATGAGATGCCAGCGCCCAGGTTATTGAAAGAGCGATGGCTCATGGTGTAACTCAACGAAGTGCTGAGCGCCCGACCAAAATTCTTATTCATCATAATCGAAAACCCCGTGGCAACACGCCCCCTGTATTTTTCATTAAACCAAAGTGCACCTACCGTCAAATTCCTCATCACTTCGTATTGGCCACTCAGGTAAAATTTTCCCGGAAGTGGCGAGCGGAACGCAGCTCCCTCCGCTTCCTGCAACTCAAATTCACTTTCCAGAGAGTCTATCTGAGCCTCCATGTAGGTGGCATCGCCATCTAACAATTGGTCAACATCAATTCCCGTAAAGGTATAGGCGGCACCTTGCAGTAAATATTCAAACGTATTATGGCGCCATCTTATTCCGCCCAGATCCACCAGGCTGGCGGCCACGGTAAGCTTGTCCATTAGTTGATAGGTGGCGCCCACATCTAGGCCCCAGCCTCGGTTGCTGAAGTAGTTTTTTCGTTCCTCAGAGAATGAATAGTTCGATTGTGTGAAATTATACAGGCCCGATGAGCGTAGACGAAAGTCCCCCGTTGCGGTAATCTGGTAGTTTTCATCCAGCGTGAGACCAAAGCGGGATGTTTCGGTATCGGCAGCTACCAGCCCGTGGAGTATTTTTAACCTGGCCCCGATGGTCAATTCATCGGTTAGTTTCACGGATAGTCCTGCCCCATTCTCGAGGTAAGATGTCATATGCAGCTCTGGGGAAATATTAAGGGTTTGACCGATGTAAGGCGAGGTACCATTCACCAGCAATGCGGCCAATTGTTTAGGTATCAGCACGCGGCCGTAGCCCTTCACCGAGCTATGAAGGGTAAGGTATAACTTGGAATTGATGCGCACGCCCAATCTGAAAAGATCGGTTTGTATAGCAGTGGTTACATATGTTCTATCGGGTAGGTTTTTTGCCCATTCAGAAAGGTCTGCTATCAAGGTGCCGTTTTCGCGCCTCACCAGATCGTTGTAAGTAAAACCATTATTGGTATAGGTGTAAGAAAACGATGACAATACAGGCAGACCCAACGAAAATTTGTACCGCGGCACAAAGGCTGGATTAGCCGACACGTATTGAGGCAGGCTGCTCATTAGGTAAGATGTGGTTTCTACCTGGGCTTGTGCCACATTTGCTACCATGCAGCAGACGATAAGTAAGGCGGTGCGGGTGTTCATAGCGACACGTTGAGTTTAAGGTTAGCCAGCACCCCGGCCGTTACCGATAGTGTATAGTCTGCTTTGAATTTTACATCCGGTAGAGCCCCGCCTGTGCTTCGCGAAGTAGAAAAAACTGCCGAGACAATAATGTACTTCGCTTCAAAAATCCGGTCGATTTTTTCTTTGTCGAGTTCAATCGACTGATCATAAACACCGGCAGCCTGCAACTCGCCAGCGGCATTTACGGTACTTCCAGTAATAATGTTGGTCTGATTGTCGTTCAGCAACGTACCGATTACCTGATAACTGCGATCCGTTAGAAAAAACTGAACATGGCCATCTAACGGAAGCTGGTTAACCAGCTTGATTTTGAACGTTGCATTTTCTATTTGCGATTGATCCACATCCGACCAATCTACCTCCACAGTATCGCGCACCATAATATTGGAGGCATGGCCGTATAATGGTACTTCCACATTCATCCGCACTTTCATCTTACTGGTATCGGCCAGGAAATTCACTCCTGATACAACACCCTGGTTGATGCGGGCCTCTGCGCGGTAAAAAAACTGCGAGGGGGCAAAATCTAGTAATTGCTTTACGTTTACGATGTTAATAACGGTAGAGGCAGACTCGCCCAAAACGGCAGGCGAAGCAAGTAATACCGGACTACCCGGGTTGGTGATTACTTCCAGCGAGCCACCAGGTTTCCTTGCCTCCAATTCGAGAAAATCAATCACTACCGGCACCCCATATTCGTTCACCACCGTAAGCTCCAGCTTGGGCGCTGCCAACGAAACTTCTGCCTCCCCGAAAGCATCTTCGAATACATCCATATCAATGGTTTCCGCAGGCATCGTGGCCGTTTGAAAACCAAAAAATCCACGGATGTACTGAAAATCCAGCGACTGAAATTGCAATTGTATGTTTACCGAGGTACCTGGCGCCACCGTAATGGGGTTTGCACGACTGCGGATAACCAAAACTAATTTAAGTGTGAACTTATTATCGTTCAGCAAAACGGTGTAGTCGTTGAGGCTGACGGTGCCATTGCCCCGAGCCGCCAGGTTGATTGGTTGATTGGTATTGCGATTAATAAATCCCGGCAAGGAAACGATAATCTCGTAATCCAGTTGCGGGTTGGCTGGTACCACCGAAGTAGAAAAGCTTAATTGCCCCTGTTTCAAACCCAACTCGTCTAGTTGTTCAGGCGAAAGGTTCAGGTCAATTTCCTGCTGAAGGCTGTCCATTCGAACTGCGCGATTGCTGACAGGAAGAGTGCCTCCCGGCATAATAAAGCTACGGTTGATACTCAGGTCGGGTATTTCGAAGAGCTCTTCTATACCCTGCGATATCAATTCATTTTCGTACGAAAGATAGACCAGACCATCGCTGTCAATTTTTACGTTCGCGGAGTTGGCATCACCAATCAGATCGCTAATGGACACTTCGCCCTGCACAAGAGGCAACGCCAGCGATGGCGACAGCGCCACCTCATCCAGTTTATAGTCAGACACATCGATGCAGGCGGAAAGAAAAGTTGCTACCGACAGGGCAAGGAATAGATTAAGCCAACGCATATGGTTCAGATAAAAAACTTAATGCCTGTATACCGGCACCTGTAACCCTAATGTAGCAAAAGAAAATCAAGAAAAGACACCTAAATGGCAACTTCTCTTATAAAGCACCCGCCCTGATTTCCTCAACCACAGCAGGATCGAGCAATGTGGTAATATCGCCCAGATGGGAGGTGTCGCCCTCCGCCACCTTCCGTAGAATTCTCCGCATGATTTTTCCCGATCGTGTTTTGGGCAGCCCGCTGACAAACTGAATCTTATCGGGCTTGGCAATGGGGCCAATTATTTTGGATACCAGTTCGCGTATTTCGATGCGAAGGTTGTCTTCCTCGCGTGGCTTTTCGTAGCAAATCACGAATGCGTAAATCCCCTGCCCCTTCACATCGTGCGGATAGCCGACTACGGCTGTTTCGCACACAGCGGAGTGTTCATCGATGGCACTCTCTATCTCGGCTGTGCCCAGGTTATGGCCCGACACAATAATGATATCGTCAACGCGGCCAGTGATGCGGTAATAGCCATCTTCATCACGCTTGCATCCATCGCCCGTAAAATATTTGCCGGGAAAAGTGGAGAAATACGTTTCCTTGAAGCGTTGGTGGTTGCCGTAAATGGTTCTGGCCATCGAAGGCCAGGGAAATTTCATGGCGAGTCGTCCTTCCACACCGTTGCCAGCGAGCTCTTCGCCCGCTTCATTTAATACAACCGGCTGCACACCCGGCAACGGCAACGTGGCAAAAGAGGGTTTCAGCTTTGTGATGTGGGCGATGGGCGAAATCATGAACCCACCCGTTTCGGTTTGCCACCAGGTATCCACGATAGGGCAGCGACCCTGCCCGATATTTTTGTTGTACCAATGCCACGCCTCTTCGTTGATGGGTTCGCCCACGGTGCCTAATACTTTAAGCGAATGCAAATCGTATTGTTCTACAAAACTCAAGGGCGCTTTCTCCAGAGATCTGATGGCGGTGGGTGCCGTGTAGAAAATATTAACACGATGCTTTTCCACCACGTGCCAGAAGCGGCCCCAGTCGGGCCATGATGGCACCCCTTCAAACATCAGTGTGGTGGCTCCTGCAGCCAATGGCCCATAAAGAATATAAGAATGACCCGTTATCCAGCCAACGTCTGCTGTGCACCAATAGATTTGTCCGGGTTGGTACTGAAACACCGTTTGAAAAGTATAGGTTACCTGCACCATATAGCCACCGCAGGTATGCACCATGCCTTTAGGTTTGCCGGTAGAGCCAGAGGTATAAAGTATGAACAACAAATCTTCTGCGTCCATCTCTTCGGCCTCGCAGACTGGCGCCGATGACGCAATGGCTTCGTGCCACCAGATATCACGAGCGGGCTTCATGGAGGGCTTCGAGCCTGTTCGTTCGGCCACAATTACTTTTTCTACAGATGGGCAGTGCTGCAGTGCTTCGTCTACAATGGCTTTCAACTGAATGGTTTTATCGCCCCTGTAGGCCCCGTCCGTTGTCAACACCATTTTACATTGCGAGTCGTTGATGCGATCGACCAGAGAACCTGAAGAAAAGCCCGCAAACACCACCGAGTGAACGGCACCGATGCGTGCACATGCAAGCATGGCGTAGGCCGTTTCCGGAATCATAGGCATGTAGATGCAAACCCGGTCGCCTCTTTTTATTCCCTGCGCTTTCAACATGTTGGCCACCCGGCATACCTGTACAAATAGCTCCTGGTAGGTGATGTGGCGTGCCTCATCGTGCGGGTTATTCGGCTCCCATATCAGCGCCACCTGTTGGGCGCGAGAGGCGAGGTGCCTGTCGAGGCAATTTTCGGTGATATTCAGTTTACCATCCACAAACCATTTTACTTCGGGTTTATGGAAATCCCATTCCACCACCTTGCTCCACTTCTTACGCCAGGTAAAGCCCTCGGCTACTTCTGCCCAGAAAGCTTCCGGATGGTTGATGCTGTTGGCATATTGCACTTTGTAGTCGTGCCAGCTATGAATATTGGATTGCATACCGCTTGGTTAAGACGGTAATTTAATCTGTTTACTACCTAATTTCAATCGATACCGGCACACTGTATTTTTTTGTGCGATTACCAATCTCCTCAAATCATATACTCCACCACCACCGCCACCAACGCACCCACAACGGCCACGGCCAGTTTGCGTGCATTAAAGTGGTGTTCGGGGCTGCTCTCAAAAACAATGGTGGTTGAGATGTGCAGGAAGTTGCCACTCACCAGCGCATACAAATACACCAGCCCCGCTTCCGACAATATTTCGGTCTGCACAAAGTGCGTACTTATCAAAAGCCCGATGGGTGCTGCTACTGAAAAGGCAATGAGGTAGGGCAGTGCCCTCGTTTTCGATTGAAGCTGTATGGTGAGCACCGTCATAAGTGCAAAGGCTGCCGGTGCGCGGTGAAGCGCTATCCCCAATAAAATGGCATTTAAGTCATACTTTGGGCCCATGGTGAGCGGCTTGGCCAGCATGCCACCTTCCAAAAATGCATGAACCGAAAGCGCAGCCAACAACACCAGGGCAGAAATGGGCTCGGGGTGAATGTGGTGGTGATGATGATCATCAGAATGGTGATGATGGTGCCCTGGCAAATGGCCATGCTCTACCCCTGAGGTGAAGTATTCCAGAAATTGTTGCAGGAAAAAACCGGCCAGCACAAACAAACCGATCAGCTCCACTTCGGCATACTGTCGGTATAACTCAGGCAGAATATGTATTACAGTAATACCAAATAGGTACGAACCGGCAAAAACCAACAGCAACTTAAAGTTGTAGGTTTTGGTGGTGGTAACCACATATATGAGTAGCCCTGCCAGAAGCGGTGTAAAAAACAAAACCGACAGTTTAAGTGCCATATCTTAGTTTTCGACTATTTCCAAAGAAGCCTGTATACCCGGTGTAGCAAAGGTAGCGTTTCCATCTGGGGTAGAGTAGATTAAGAAAGCATCTATATGAGGATTGGCCTTTAAAGTCTCTACTGCCTTTTCATAACCCATTACCATCAATGCCGTTCCCCACGCATCGGCTGTGGTGCAGTCTGCCGCAAATACAGACGCGCTTAACAGGTTGTGTTGCACCGGGTAACCCGTTTGCGGACTGATGGTATGTGAAAATTTCTGGCCATCCACCTCGCGGTAGTTGAAATAATTACCTGATGTGGTGAATGATTTTTCGGTGAGCGAAACATAAGCCCTGAAGAACTGATGGCTGGGTGTTGAACCGGGATCGAGGATGCCCAACTGCCAGGGCTTACCTGTTTTTTGATTGATGCCACATGCCATACCTTCCCCACCTAACTCCACCAGCATGTTTTTAATTCCCTTACTTTTCAAAAAATCTGCAATCACATCGGCTCCATAACCCTGTCCAATGCCACCAAAATCAAGTTGCACACGCGCATCCAACTTCCAAATACTGTCGCGATTGAACTGGATTTTTTCGAAGCCCACCATCTGAAGCAGCGAATCTATTCTCGAACTGTCGGGCATTGATTGTTTGTCGGGACCAAAACCCCATGCATTTACCAGCGGCATCACAGTAGGGTCGAACGCGCCCTGGCTGGCCGACACCACTTCGCGCGCCTTTAGCAACGGAGGGTATAAGTACGGCAGCCTGAAACGAAAACCACTGGTACTCTTATTGAACACAGACACTTCGGAAGCCGGGTTGTAATTGTTGATGGACTGGTTCACCCGCACCAATACCGAATCGATGGCAATTTTGAAGTTGCGTTTCTCTTCATCGAAATAGGTAACATGATAGGTGGTGGCCATGGTTTCGCCTTCTATGCGCACCGGGTCGGGGTTATTAATTTGCCGCCACTTCCATACGGCTAAAACCGCAACAATCAGCAAAAGAGAATAAATGGCGTTTTTAGTACGGTTGCTCATGATGAAAATTTGGCGAAGTTATAAAATGTTGGTCTGCCTGCTTTAAAAGATATGAATTAGCCGAACCGGAAAAGTTTTCTGTAATTTGGTTTTTAATGTAGCATCAGCAGTTGTAGCCATGCGCGAAGATTACTTAAAGGGAGATACGGAGGGGCTCAGCGCCCAGGAAAAAGAAGTAGAGAAGGCTCTGAGGCCACTTTCGTTCGATGATTTTACCGGCCAGCAAAAGGTGGTTGAAAACATTAAAGTATTTGTGCTGGCGGCCAAACAGCGCAGCGAATCGCTCGATCATGTGTTGCTGCATGGCCCGCCTGGGCTTGGCAAAACCACCCTCTCGCATATTATTGCCAACGAGCTGGGGTCGCACATCAAAATCACCTCTGGCCCGGTGCTCGACAAACCCAGCGACCTGGCGGGGTTGCTCACCAATCTGGAAACCAACGATGTGTTGTTTATTGATGAAATACACCGGTTGAACCCGGTGGTGGAAGAATACCTCTATTCGGCCATGGAAGATTTCCGCATCGATATCATGCTCGATTCGGGCCCCAACGCACGGTCGGTTCAAATAGGGCTTAACCCGTTTACCCTGATTGGCGCCACCACCCGGGCGGGCCTGCTCACGTCCCCGCTGCGTGCGCGTTTCGGCATCAACGCCCGCCTGGAATATTACGATTCAGAATTACTCACGCGCATTGTGAGACGCTCGGCAGGCATTTTGGGCACACCCATAGAAGATGATGCCGCCTTCGAAATTGCACGCAGAAGCCGCGGCACACCGCGTATTGCCAACAACCTTTTAAGGCGCACCCGCGACTTTGCACAGATAAAAGGCGATGGCACCATCACCAAAGACATTGCCCAAATGGCCCTGAAGGCTTTGGATGTAGATGAAAATGGGCTTGACGACATGGACAACCGCATACTGAGTGCCATCATAGAAAAGTTTAAAGGTGGCCCCGTAGGGTTAACTACTATTGCCACCGCGGTAGGCGAGGAAGCCGAAACGATAGAAGAAGTATACGAACCTTTTTTGATACAGGAGGGGTACATCAAGCGCACCTCACGTGGCCGCGAAACGACAGAGAAAGCGTACAAGCACTTGCGCATTCCGCCCCCGGCTGTACGGGGTCCAGGGCTTTTTGATTAGATCATTCAAGGGTATCGGTGAGTGCAACTGACACATCATTAATAAAAAAAATTGCCTACGACCTGGGCTTCTCATTTTGCGGCATTGCCAAGGCTGCATTTTTAGAGGATGAGGCCCCCAAACTGGAGGAGTGGCTGAAACGGGGCTACCAGGGAAAAATGGCGTACCTCGAAAATCACTTCGATAAACGACTGGACCCTACCCGATTGGTGCCAGGCGCCCAGTCGGTGGTGAGTCTTATTTACAACTATTATCCCGAAAAAGAACTTGCCGGCAAGTTAAAGGTGGCGCGATACGCTTATGGCGAGGACTATCATTTTGTTATCAAAGAAAAACTGAAGGAATTTATTTGGCGAATTCAGGAAGCAGTGGGCGAAGTGAACGGCCGCGCGTTTGTAGACTCGGCACCCGTAATGGAACGTGCGTGGGCACAACGCAGCGGCTTAGGCTGGGTGGGTAAAAACAGTTTGCTCCTCAACCGGCAAATGGGTAGTTTCTTTTTTTTAGCGGAACTGATTATTGATTTGAATTTAGAGCCCGATGGCCCCGTGAAAGACTATTGCGGCACCTGCACGGCCTGTATGGATGCCTGCCCTACCGATGCCATTGCCGAACCGTATGTGGTGGATGGGAGTAAATGTATTTCTTACTTCACGATTGAGTTGAAAGAAGAAATTCCTGCGGACGTAAAAGGTAAGTTCGAGAACTGGATTTTTGGTTGCGACATTTGCCAGGAGGTGTGCCCGTGGAATCGTTTTGCGCAACCCCATAACGAAAAGCGCTTTCTGCCTCACCCCGATCTGCCGGAAATATCTTCGCGCGACTGGCAGGAACTAACCGAGGAAGTTTTTCAAAAGGTTTTTAAAAGATCGGCCATGAAGCGAACCGGGTGGCAAGGTTTGACGCGGAACATTCGCTTTGTTAAGAACGAGGCTGGCTCGTAGTTATCGCCACTCGTATCTGTCTTCCCGGAGCACGCACACAAAACCAAAAAAAGAGGCTGCCCTTTTGAGACAGCCTCTTTTTTTGTGCCAATTTGAATTTTCAAATTATCCTACTCGTACAAAGCAGCGATTTAAAATCGCCTCGTGTTGATTCCCAAAGTTGGCATAACACCATGCTTTGAGCTCCTGCACCTCATCACCAATCAACGACTTGATTGCCTTGCGCAACTCTTTTTCGAAGATGCGCGCATCAAAACTCACACGGGTGAGTATCGACTTGAAATAGTTCAACATTTTCTTCATTGAGAAATTTTGAATTAACATTAAAAAATGAAGACGCCCGCCTGGCGTTGTAACCATGAAAATACAAAACCAGTTTAACTTCCCGAAGGAAATTTTACTTTTGTCACCGCAACTAGTTGCGCAAATAATTGCAATGCTCCATATCACTCATAAAACGGTATTTCTGGCCCTCTTAGTATGCCTTTCGTGGATAGTCCATGCGCAATCGAACCAGATTTCTATACAGTTGGGGCCCGATGAAATTGGCGAAAACCAGCCCTGGACCATTACCGTGACCATACAAAACGACCGCCTGAAGAGCTACGGCAATTTTCCCGATATAGAAGGGTTCCGAAAACGCGGCACTTCCACGCAATCGCAAACCAGCATGGTAAATGGGCAAATCAGTTCATCGCAGGGGGTGATTATGACCTACTTCCCCACCAAACAAGGCACATTCACCATACCATCTTTCAAGATGATGGTGAACGACCAGAGCATTTCCGTAACGGGAAAAAAAGTGAAGGTGGGGCCACCCGTGCAGCAGCGCTCTACCGACCCATTTCGCAGCCTTTTTGAACGCGACCCCGCACAGGATTTCTTCGGACGAAGCGAGCCGGAGTTTGTGGATGTAAAAGAAGATGCCTTTCTGGCCTTCACTACCAACAAAGATGAAGTGTACGTAGGCGAAGGATTTACCACCACACTTTCTTTCCTGGTGGCCGACAACAACCGGGCACCCATGCAGTTTCATAACCTGGGCAAACAATTGGCCGATATTCTGAAGAAGCTGCGCCCTGCCAACTGCTGGGAAGAAAACTTTAACATTGAAAACATTGAAGGTGAAGCAGTAGATATCAATGGGAAGGGTTACACGCAATACAAAATCTACCAGGCCACATTCTTCCCTCTAAATAAACAAGAAGTAAAATTTCCGAGCGTGGGGCTGGAGATGATTAAATTCAAAGTAGCCAAAAATCCTTCCTTCTTCGGGCAGAACCGCAAAGAGGATTTCAAAACGTTTTATTCGAAAGAAAAAACCATTAAAGTGAAAGAATTGCCACCGCATCCGTTGCGCGATGCTGTTGCCGTGGGCGACTACCGACTGGAAGAAAGGCTGAATAACACCCACCTTACCACCGGGCAAAGTGTGAGCTATGATTTTACGGTGTATGGCGAAGGAAACATTTCATCTATTGCGAAACCTGTTTTGACTATCAACCCGGCCTTCGACTTTTACGAGCCCAATATGAAACAGCGGATCAATCGCGAAAACGGCCGCATTACCGGTTCAAAGGCCTTCAGTTATTTTATGATTCCCAAAGAGCCTGGGCAGTATAACCTGGGCGATTACTTTCAATGGGTGTTCTTTAATCCTTATACCAAAGCATATGACACACTTCGCTCGCAACAAACCGTAGAAGTAACGGGCGAAAGCCAAAAAAATCTGGCTATTGAGAGCACAGACCCGGGCTCATTCTACGACCGGATAGAAACGGCCGATAACTCGCTCCAGAAACTACAGGCGTCTGGCTGGGTAACGTGGTTTACATCGGGCTTTGTGGTGCTCATGTTTGTGGCTTCGCTCGTCATCCTCATCAGGAAGCCGGCATAACAATAAATCCGGCACATCCCATTTGGAAGTGAACCCAGGAATCCTAAATTTCGGTTTCCTATAATCTACAATGGGTAATACTTACGGCACTCTTTTCAGAATTTCAACTTTTGGCGAATCGCATGGCCCCGCCATTGGTGTAGTGATTGACGGCTGCCCGGCTGGCCTGCCAATAGAGGAGGCTTTCATTCAGCAGGAGTTAGACCGCAGAAAACCAGGCCAGTCCAAAATAACCACGCAACGTAAAGAAGATGACACCTTTCAAATTCTCTCCGGAGTATTTGAAGGTAAGGCGACCGGAACGCCTATTGCCATTGTGATCAACAACCAGGACCAGCGTAGCAAAGACTACAACCATATAGAAAACGCGTTCAGGCCATCGCATGCCGACTACACCTATGAAGCCAAGTACGGAGTGCGCGATCACCGGGGCGGGGGGCGCAGTTCTGCGCGCGAAACAGCCGCCCGTGTTGCGGCAGGTGCCATTGCCAAACTGTTTTTAAAGACGCAGCAAGTATCTGTGCAAGCCTATGTTTCGCAGGTGGGCCACATCCAGGCTCCTCCCTATTCGCAGTTAGACCTCAGCAAAACTGAAAATAACATGGTGCGTTGCCCCGATGCGGCCACAGCCGAAAAAATGATCTCGCTGATTGATCAGGTACGGCTAGACCGCGACACCATTGGCGGCATTGTTACCTGTGTAATACAAAATGTGCCCGTTGGTTTGGGCGAACCCGTGTTCGATAAACTACATGCAGAATTAGGCAAGGCGATGCTGGGCATTAATGCCGTGAAAGGTTTTGAATATGGAAGCGGCTTTGCCGGCATACAACTGCGAGGCTCCGAACACAACGATACTTTTTACAAAGAAGAAAATCGCATCCGCACGCGCACCAACCATTCGGGTGGTGTGCAGGGAGGCATCTCCAACGGTGAGGATATCTACTTCAACGTAGCTTTTAAACCAGTGGCTACCATTATGCAAGACCAACCTTCTGTTGATAAAGCAGGTAATGAAACCACGGTTTCTGGCAAAGGCCGCCACGACCCATGCGTGGTGCCGCGTGCCGTACCCATTGTAGAGGCCATGGCCGCGCTGGTGCTGGTAGATTTTATGCTGCGCAACCGTGCCACGCGTATGTAGGCATGCAGCCTAACTTCACACTATTCAGAACTGTTTAAGGTAGCTTATCTTAAAAATTCCATTCTGCTCCAGTACATTTCCCATAGTGCCCTCAAAAGAGCGGTTGTTAAAAACAACATACACATAAGAGAGTGGTTTGTACTCCCACGCCAGGCGTATGTTGTAGGCATCGAGCTTGTTTTGGGTGTTATGCTGGTATAAGCCGATTAGCTGCAGACGGGGGCTCCATGCCAATCTCACTTCAGATGTGTACAGCATTATTTCGTGATTTACGTTTTCCGTATTCACTCCGCTAAAATAATTTCTGTTCACGCCCAATCGCACAGACACATAGGGCCATGGTGCCACACCTACCGCTATATCGGTAGTAGCCAGTCTGCGATCGAAATAGTGACCCCACTCCTGTTGCACGGTGGCTGAAATCTTGCGTGAGGCATCTGTGCCTGCAAAGATCGATTGCCGTTGGTATTGGTAAACGCCCGGTTGAATGGCAACGCCCAGTGGCTCAAACTGGTGAAGCAGGTTTTGATCGGTATAACTGAGTGAATAACCCAGGAAGGCACCCGACTGAAAATCCAGCCATAGCGGAAACAACTTCATTTCGCGTTCTACCCATTGCCCGGTGGAAGCGGTGTGGTACCACTCTGCCGTAACGCCTGGCTTGTATGCGCGTATCACTTTCTTCCAGGGCACCCAGGCCCCACGCAGGTTGGTAAACAGACCTGGTGTGGTGGCTATCACATCTTGCCGCGAAACAAAACCCATCTCCGGTTTAAATTGTGCCGTGGCCCAAGTCTGCGTCCACCAGGCCTGAATGGTATTGGTAGTGTACAGGTATTGCGCATAACCTCCCCAACCTGCGGAATTTGCCGTTTGCGAGCGCAGCATCATCCCCGTAACAGAATGCGCCTTCCCGAATCGGAAGAAACCATCGATGCCCCCTACGTGGTTTGTGTTGGCATCGGTTTGTTTAACCGTCAGCAGTCCACCCAGTCGGTTTTGTTTCCCCACGTTTCGGGAATAGCGTGCCACGCCAAAATGAGTAAGCGGATTCTCTTCGTTGCCGCGTTGGCGCATGGCCATTACACCATAATTTTCTTTGAGCGACCGATGCACCCAACGCACACCGCCATCCAACACCAAAGGATTTCCGTTGCTCAGGCCGATGGTGCGACTGAAGAAAGGTAAGAAAATCATGCGCCCGCCTACGCTTTCATTGGGCATCAATCCCGAACCAAAAAGCGAGGCATTCTCAAGAAAAAAAGATCTCCGCTCCGGAAAGAACACCGAGAACCGGGAGATATTGTTTACTCGCACATCGGCATCTGCTTGGGCAAAATCTGTATTGGCTGTAAAGTCCAGAATATTGTTGGCGTTAACAGCCCACTTCACCTCCCCACCCAGTTTCACATCATAAGAATTACTTTGCTCATCTTTATTGTAAGCAACCAAACCATAGGGGTTTACCTGCACGTTGGCCGAAGGTGCAGGCAATTGAAGATCTACCAGTTTTGCCGCATACTCCATTCTATTAAAACCAAAAGAACGTGGGTAAGGAGACCAACCAGAAATTTCGTTTGAGTACCTGCGCAGCCGCAGAAAGTTAATACCCCACGTCTGCAGGTCTTCTACATCTTTTGGGTAACGTAAAGTTTTCCAAGGAATTTCAATTTCAGCTATCCAGGCAGAGTCGGTGCGGGTGGTCCGTACTTTCCACAGGCCATTCCAATCACCATCGAAGAATGTATCATCGAAAGAGAGGTAATCTTTCTGCGCTTCGTAGGGGTTTACCGCGAAAGCAATACTGTTGCGCTCATCATTAAAGCCGTCAAGACAGATGGCAAACGTATCATGCGCGCGCCAGGAAAAATCGCGCTTCAGGTTGGGTGTTCGTAAACCGTGAACACCTTCTGGTTCATAACAAATTACTCCTACAATCAGGTTTCGCGCGTTGTACAACAGCCTCACTTCTGTCTTTACTTCCGATGCGAGCCCTTGCCTTGGTTCAATCTGTGTAAAGTCTGTAGCAACTGGTGCTCCCCGCCATTCATTTTCTGTTAACGCACCATCAATAATTATGTCACCTTCGATGGCTTGCGCTTTGAGTTGTTTCTTTTCGCCCGGGGCAAAGAGCTCCTGCGCGGACGACATTATTGAAAAATGGAAAAGCAGAAATAAAACGATGATAGATCTCATGATTTTTTTGTTGCAAAGAGAGCCTTACTGAAGGAGTTGCTCAACCCGAAGCTTGCTGAAATGAAATGCTTGCCTAAAACTGGTAGGACCTTACAATGCGGTCGTTGCCACGAAAGTTGACAGGTGCCACTTCCGTGAGATGTGCCTGAACGCAGAGCCATTTTCCGTTCTCCTTTACATAGGTATCGGTGTAGATCGACATGCCAGTATGCTCCGTTCCGTTTCTGCGCACGGTATATTTATTAATGGCCCTTACCAAGGCCATATTCCCGAAAACACTGATCTCTTCATTGCGATAGTCCCAATAAACATAACCATCAAAACCATGAGCCCAGGCATTGAGGTAAGTTCTTCTGTCGATTATTTTTCCACTACTTGAAATGCACACAAAATCGCGATGAAGTATTTTTTGATGTGAGGCCGTATCGTTTGTAACGAAATTGTGAATAAAGGTGGCATTGAGTTTTTTCAACTCTTCCAGATCGGATTGCGCCCAAATGTGGCAGATTGACAATAGGGTGATCGATGCCGTAAGAATAAATTTTGCCATACGCTTGTAAGTTTATCAGGCAAAACTAATCTGCATTTATATGCAGCTCCTTCCAATTCTTGCTAATTCGCTAACCTTCTATGCAGGGAAGGTGCCACGCCAAAGTGCTGGCGGTAGGCGGTGGCAAAATGCTCGGCACTGACATAGCCACATTCAAAGGCGATGGGGGCGATGGCCGTTTCGGTAGATTCCAACAACACCTGTGCATGACTTAACCTGATATGGCTCAGGTATTGGTAGGGTGTCAATTGCATAATCGATTTGAATATGCGCGCAAAATGAAAAATACTCACACAGCAGTGGTCGGCCAGCGTCTGCAAACTGATGTTCTGATTGAAGTTGGCCAACATGTATTCTTTGGCACGCTCCACGGTAGCAAGGTGATGGCGTTTCAACCCCGGTGCGATGGGTTCAGGCGCCTGGTTGGTAAGTGTGTGTATAACCGTTTCCATCAATCGCAGCACCCACTCATCCATTTGCAGTGTATCGCGGTGGCCCTGCGCTTTCGTGATGATGCGGTGATGCAAGTAGTCCATCTGTGGCGTGCAATGAAGCAGCAGCGATTGTACTTCGCGATTTTTGAAAAACCACGCTGCCGCACCATAAGTCTGCTCCATATTTTGAACAAAAGCATCGGTCAGGTAAAATACAGAGCAAATGTCGGGTTGGTTGGCAATGTGGTGGGTATAGTGGGTAAAGCCTGGCTTTGAAATCAGCACGCGACCTACATGCACCTCGAGGTTTCTGCGAAACACCCGGTATTCAAAATAACCGGAACGAACAAAGCAAAGGTTGAACGACCGCGTATATTCTTCCGCAGAGGTATGGCACTCTACGCAATGGCACCGGTAATCGGTTATGCGATAAAAATCGGATTGGTGAAGTAACTGTAGTTCTGGCGGCTTCATGTGTTTATGTTCTTTCAGTTATAAGGACACTAAAGTTCCACGGGTATGGATATTTCTCTTTTCAAAACTAACCAACCGTGCTATGAACAAAAAAGTGCTCTTTCATTTTAGCAAGATTCCGAAGGTTCGTTGAATAACCAGCGCTAATTTTATCTTTCAACAACAAAAACGCATTCTTATGATTACCTCCTACATTCAACATTTCGAAGCTATTTATGATGGCGAGCCCTGGTTTGGCGACAGCTTTAACGAAAAGCTGAAAGACCTGACAGAGGCAGAAGCCTTTACACGGCCTGCAGAAAACATACATAGCATTGCCGAACTTCTGAGCCACTGCATCTATTGGAGGCTGCCACTCATCAAAAAACTGGAAGGCGATCAACAATACAAGGGATCGATGAAGAGTAAGGAGAACTGGCTTCCGATCGAGAAGTTAAAAGCAAAAGGTTGGAAAAAGTTGTTGAAAGAATGGAACGAAAGCCAGGGGCGCCTCATTGCCTTGCTTCAAAAAACGCCCGACACTTTTCTGCACGAGCCCTTCCGCGAGGGTTATACCAACACACATTTAGTAGATGGTATTTTACAACACGATATTTACCACTTGGGCCAGATCGGTCTGGTGAAAAAATGGATTGGCAAATAAACGCTATGGAATTCAAAGAACTGCAACCTTCCACATGGCACTACTTCGAACAGTTAATGGGCGAGAAGGGCGGCTGCGGTGGCTGTTGGTGTATGTTCTACAGACTTCCTACAAAGATTTTTAAGGAGCAGAAATACGAGGGCAACAAAGAAGCCATGCGTGCATTGGTGAAGCAACGCAAACCCATTGGCCTGCTGGCCCTGGTTGAAGGCGAACCCATTGGCTGGATTGCCGTAAGCCCGCGCGAAGATGTGCCGCGCATCGATCGATCTCGTACGCTACCCCGCTTAGGCGAGACGCCCACCTGGTCGGTTTCGTGCTTTTTTGTGAAGAAAGAATACCGCAGGCAAGGCTTATCGAAAGATTTAATAAGGGCGCAGTAGCCTGGGCACTGGCAAAAAAATTCAACTACTGGAAGCTTACCCTGCTATTCCCTACGCCAAAAAAGTTCCTGATTCTTTTGTGTGGTCGGGCGTGCCGTCTGCGTTCCAAAAGAATGGTTTCCGCCTGATAAAGAAAAATGGCAAAACAAAAGCCATGGTGCGCCTGCGTGTGTAGGTAGTTCGCCACCCGCCCGATTATCGCCTTCACTTCCATCATTTTTCCTTTATATTGCGGCCTTGTTTACAATCGATTGCACCGTTTTTAGCGTATTATGGAAGCACCGGCCGCCACCCCACAAAAAAGCAGACTTACCCTTTACATCATCATTTGCCTTATTGCAGGTATTGCGCTGGGCTTTGTGTTGAATAAGACCTATGTAGACGGAGAAAACCTGCGGCTGGAAACAGTAGATGCCTCGATCAAAAGCCTGAATACCGAAATTGCTGCCACCGCAGACAGCACCGCTTTGCTGCGCTTGAAAAAACAGAAATCAGCGCTTGCAAAAGAACGTAGCGCCATTCTCACCGCCCGCGACAAAAAGGTAGAACCCTTCTCGCTGATGGCAGACATCTTTCTGCGTCTCATCAAAATGATTGTGGCACCGCTTGTGTTCACCACCCTGGTGGTGGGCGTAGCCAAGCTGGGCGACATTAAAGCCGTGGGCCGGATCGGAGGCAAAACCATGCTGTGGTTCATCAGCGCTTCATTGATGAGTCTATTGCTCGGTATGATCATGGTGAACCTCTTTAAACCGGGCGAGGCCATGCACCTGCCCCTGCCCGTTGTAAACGAAACCGGAGTAACCGCCACCGGCTTGTCGTTAAAAGAATTTCTGTATCACGTGTTTCCCAGCAGCGTGATTGAGGCCATGGCGAAAAATGAAATTCTTCAGATTGTGGTGTTCTCGCTCTTCTTTGGTGTGGCCACCGCAGCCATTGGCGAACAAGGTAAAGTGGTGATCAACTTCATGGATGCAACCGCACACGTTATACTGAAAGTAACCGGTTATGTGATGAACCTGGCCCCCATAGCTGTGTTTGGCGCCATGACGGCCATTATAGCCAAACAAGGTGTGGGCATCCTAAAAACGTATTCCATCTTTATTGGCGAGTTCTACTTCAGTTTGGCTTTACTATGGGTACTGTTGTGCGTAGCAGGTTTCTTTGTTATCGGCAAACGCGTGTTCAAACTTCTGCGCAGGGTGAAGGAGCCCATCATTTTGGCATTCTCCACTTCCAGCAGCGAGGCGGCTTTCCCGAAAACAATGGAGGAACTTCAGAAGTTTGGATGCAAAGACAAGATTGTAAGCTTTGTGTTGCCGCTGGGTTATTCCTTCAACCTCGATGGCAGCATGATGTACATGACGTTTGCAACCCTCTTCATTGCTCAATCCTATAACATTGATCTGCCTATTGCCACGCAAATAAGTATGTTGTTGGTGCTCATGCTCACCAGCAAGGGCATAGCCGGTGTGCCGCGGGCATCGTTGGTGGTCATTGCCGGCACGCTGGTATCGTTCAATATACCCGAAGCAGGCCTGGCGTTGCTGCTGGGGATCGATCCACTGCTGGATATGGGCCGCAGCGCCACCAACGTAGTAGGCAACAGCGTGGCAACAGCCGTAGTAAGCAAGTGGGAAAACGCCCTGGAGCCCGATCAACCCTGAAAAAGCATTTCCCTTGGGTAAAAAAATGACCGCAACGGAAACTTAATTTCCGTAGTTTTGCGTTTGAATTGATTGGTTAAAAACACAGAACTATGCTAAAAGCGGCCCCAAAAAACATACATATCTACCTGGAATCGAACCCCAACCCCAACTCGCTGAAGTTTGTGGTAAACGAAATGCTGGTGCCTGAGGGCATGAGTTTCGATTTTCCAGACAAAGCAAGTGCGGCTGAGGCACCCCTGGCGCTGGAATTATTCGAATACCCTTTTGTAGACCGGGTGTTTTACATGAGCAACTTCATTACTGTTACCAAAAAAGAAGATGTAGAGTGGCTGGAAGTTCAGGACAAGGTGAAAAACCACATCCGCCAATTTCTCGAATCTGGAAAGTTGATACTCGACAAAAAGGCCCCCGCTGCCGAAGATGCCGAGAGCGACTCGGAAACAGTAAAGAAAATAAAAGGCATTCTGGACGAGTACATTCGCCCGGCTGTAGAGCAAGACGGTGGCGCTATTACTTACCATTCGTACAAAGACAAAGTGGTAACCGTTACACTGCAAGGATCGTGCAGCGGCTGCCCTTCATCCACGGTAACGTTAAAGGCCGGCATCGAAAATCTTTTTAAACGCATGATGCCCGAAGAAGTACAGGCAGTCGAGGCGCTGGGTTAAGATTTGATCTGACGATACATAAAGGAGGGGGCTCAATGGTTCCCTCTTTTCCTTTTTGGGTAATGTAGATGTAACACTGTTTAATTGCCACCTCCGGTTTCTTATCTTTCGGCATGAAACACCTGCTTATCCTCTCTGTTTTTCTCTTGTTTGGCACAACACACGCACAGACTTTGAAAGTAATGACCTATAACATACGGTTAGATGCCGCAGTAGATGGCGTAAACCAGTGGCCCCACCGAAAGGAAAAGGTTTTTACGCTGCTCAATCGGTACAATGCCGATGTGGTGGGTTTGCAGGAGGTAATGCACCACCAGCTGCAAGACCTGCTCAACGCCCTGCCGCAATATGCGCACGCTGGCGTAGGTCGCGATGATGGCAAAGAAAAAGGCGAATATTCGGCCATACTCTACCGGAAAGATCGCTTCGAACTGGTGTCTACACAAACCACGTGGCTATCCGAAACCCCGGATGTGCCCGGCAGCAAAAGCTGGGATGCCGCCATTACGCGCATTGTTACACAGGCTGTTCTGAAAGACAAAACAACAGGCAAAACCTTTACCCACTTCAACACACACTTCGATCACATCGGCAAAGAAGCTCGCACCCAAAGCGCCCGGCTGATCCGCAAAATGGTTTCTGCTCTTCCTCCAGATATGCCTGCCGTTGTAACGGGCGATTTCAACGCAGAGCCCAGCGAACCTCCCTACCCCGAAATATTGAAAGCAAATGTGTTGCTGGATACCCGACCAGAAAACAGCCAGACAGGCACCTATTGCACGTTTGCGGTAAACTCAGAACCCTGCAAGCTGATTGACTATATTTTTCATACAAAAGCATGGCAGGTAACTTCCTACCGGGTGATTCAAGACAGCGATGGCACTTATTATCCGTCCGATCATTTGCCTGTCATGGTGGCGCTTTCTTTAAAATAATTGAAGCTGTTCTGCCACCACCCGTGGTTGGGCGGGCCCACCGTTAATATGAAACACTTCCGACTCGCGGTAGCGCGAAGCAATGGCAATAGTGGTATTGCCGGCCACACGGCTAAACAGCGCCTCCACCAGTTCGGGCTTGTTGTTGTGTTTTGAGAGGTGCCCCAGCAACAGATGTGTCATGAATTCGGGCCGGTGCTCCATAAACAACTGCAAAGCCTGCCAGTTGGAAATATGGCCCGATCCACCCCTGATTCTGTTTTTGAGATGGGTGGGGTAGCCCCCGTTTTCCAGCATTTCTTCATCGTAGTTCGACTCCAGAATGGCTGCATGGCATTGCCTGAAATGGCTAATCAAGTCTTTACACACCCTGCCCATGTCTGTAAAAATACCTACCGTTGTGGTTTGATGGGTGATGATGAAGCTATGCGGATCGGCCGCATCGTGGTACTTGGGCAGAGGGGTTACCATCAAATCGCCAATATGCACGGGCTGGTAGGTGTTAAAACTATGCGATACCGGCAGACTCCACTCCAGGGGTACACTTTGGCGTGTTCGGTAAGAAATGTAAGCGGGTATGTTGTGTTTTTTAATCAGCTTGTGTAGACCCGAGATATGGTCGTTGTGCTCGTGGGTAATGAAAATAGCTTTCACTTTTTCAATACTCAGGCCCAAACGTTTTAACCGCTTTGCAATTTCCCGGCTTGAAATTCCCGCATCAATCAGCACAGCCTCTTTTTCAGTACCCACATAATAGCAATTGCCATTACTGCCCGAGTTGAGAGATGCGAGTTGCAGCGCCATGCACAAAATTACTCCTAAAGAACCTATTTTTTGTTGGCCAGGTAAACTCCGCCCAAAATTGCGCCCATGCCAATGAAATGTCCCACGTACAAATGTTCACCATCCAGCAGGCCCCACCCTACCGACACCAATGGTATGATGTAGGTTACCGAAGCTGCGTACAACGGGCTTCTGATTCTGATCAGTTTGTTGAAGAGCAAATTGGCCACTGCTGTGCTCATTACCGCCAGAATGGTTAAAAAGCCCAGTGCGGTCCACGTCCCGGGCACAGTTTGCAGCTTGGTAACGAAGTCTGTGAAGCCAAACAATATCAAAAAGCCCAATGGCGCCACCAACGCCACGGCCACGCTGGTAATGGTTACCGAGCCAAGGTTATGAATTTTGTATTTGATGTAATTTACATTGGTGCCATACATGGCACAGGCCGCCACAATCAGCAAAGCGAACACGTTAAAGTCTAAAGTAATTCCACCCGACCTGGAAAAAGCAAGTACAATGGCGCCTGCAAACGACAGGACAATACCCAGCACCACATATCCGCGAAAGCGTTGTTTAAAAAAAAGGGCCCCGATAATTAAGGTCCATAAGGGAGAAAGACTATTTAATACACCTGCCAATGAACTTTCCAGCCGGGTTTGGGCCAACGCAAAAAGAAAAGCCGGAATAAAAATCCCCACCATCCCCACTACCAACAGGTGCGGGTACTGGTCTTTCTTCACTTCGCGCACCTTTACCAAAGCCATGGGCAGCAACACCAGGCCTGCCACCGCTATTCGTATGGCCGAAACCTCCACCGGGTTGAATGCCACCAAACCTTTTTTGATGAGGATGAACGAGGTACCCCAGATGAGAGAGAGTAGGATGAGAAGAGTGACCGCAAGTAATGGTCGTTCGCTGTTGTCGGACATGCAGGGAAATTAGATGCGCAAAGAACGCAAATCAGGCCCCTATTTCAAATCCGGATTCTTGCTATTCTTCCGCGTGCGCTCAGGCGTTGGCCGGTTCGTAGCAAGCCTGCACTTCATCCAAAATAGCATGCACTTCGGCTGCGGTGGGTGCCTCCACCAAACGAGTACGGAACGGTTTGAAATCGGGAATACCTTTAAAGTAGTTGGAGTAATGCCTGCGCATTTCAAACACGCCCAGTTTGTCGCCCTTCCAGCGAATGGAAAAATCGAAATGCGCGCGCGTTGCACGAACGCGCTCGGCCATATCGGGCGGGGCCAGGCGCACACCTGTTCTGATAAATTCCTTTACCTCGTTGAATATCCACGGATAGCCGATGGCAGCACGGCCGATCATTACGCCATCCACACCAAAGCGCTGGCGGTATTCCACTGCCTTTTGTGGTGAATCGATATCGCCATTGCCAAAAATGGGTATGTGCATGCGTGGGTTCTCTTTGATCTTGCCAATCAACGTCCAATCGGCCTCGCCCTTGTACATCTGCACGCGTGTGCGGCCGTGCACCGTGAGTGCTTTTATGCCAATGTCCTGCAGTCGCTCGGCCACCTCCACAATGTTTTTCGTTTTGTCATCCCACCCCAACCGGGTTTTCACGGTTACAGGCAAGTGGGTGGCCTTCACCACTTCTTCCGTCATGCGCACCATTTTGGGCACGTCTTGCAGCAACGCTGCACCCGCCCCTTTGCAGGCTACCGCCTTTACCGGGCAGCCATAGTTAATGTCTATCAGGTCCGGATGGGCCGCAGAGGCAATCTCTGCTGCCTCGCGCATACTGTCCACATTGCCTCCAAAAAGTTGAATGCCGATGGGACGCTCGTATTCAAAAATGTCGAGCTTCTGGCGGCTCTTGGCGGCATCGCGAATTAATCCCTCCGAAGAGATAAATTCCGTGTACATCAAATCGGCACCTCCCTCTTTGCATACCGCGCGGAACGGTGGATCGCTCACATCTTCCATGGGTGCCAGTAAGAGCGGAAATTCGCCTAATTCAATGTTCCCTATGCGTACCATTGTGTGTAAGATGGCCTATATTTGCCACCGCCTGAACTATGTAAGGTGCAAATTTAACGCTTTTAACCGAGATGGAACCCGCTCAACAAAGATCATCGTGGACCAATGCCGTACTGATTATGCTGGTGGCACTGTTGGGCTTCCTTATCATTGGTCCTACGCTGGGTGCGTTTCTGGCCTACCCTTTCTACGAGGGTACACCGTTTTCTTTTGCCGAAGACCTTACCAACCCACTGGGTAAACCACAAATGAAGGTGCCGCTGTTTATTTTGCAAGGGGCGGCTACATTTATTGGGCTGGCCGCTATTCCTGCTTTCTACTATTTCAAAAAATACAAGCAAAGTCCGTTTCAGTTGGTGAAGTCAGCTTCGTTGCTTTCGCTACTGGTAGTAACCGGAATCGTTATCTTTTTCATGGGATTCAATTCGATGTTTATTGAATGGAATGCCAAACTGAACCTGCCCGATTTCATGGCGGGCTTTGAAAGCTGGGCGCGCGAAAAGGAAGATATAGCCATGGCGCTGACGCAGTACCTCACGCAATTCGATTCGTTTGGGCAATTTATACTGGGCTTTGTTGTGATTGCCATACTACCCGCCATTGGCGAAGAACTGGTGTTTCGCGGCATGCTGCAGCCCGAGCTGCACCGTGCAACGGGAAGCATACATGCAGCCATTTGGATTTCTGCTGCTTTGTTCAGCGCTTTGCACATGCAGTTTTTTGGTTTTGTGCCCCGCATATTGTTAGGCGCACTGTTTGGCTACCTGTATTGCTGGTCGGGTAACTTAATGGTGGCTATGGTGGCCCATTTTGTAAACAACGGTTTTTCTGTGATGATGATCTATTTTAACAAAACCGACATTGCCGGGGTAGACCTGGAGAACCCCGAAACAGCCCCCTGGCCAGTAGTGGTGGCCTTTAGTGCCCTGGCCTTCGCCCTGCTCTATTATTTCCGCAAAACAGAACTCGAAAAAACAACGCCTTGACTTCTGCGCTCAATAAATACTCCAACCTTACGCAGCGCATCATTACCGCTTTGGTGGGCGTGGCCGTCATCATTTTTGGGGTGATGTTCAGCGAATGGACCTATTTCGCTGTGTTCTTCACCATTTGCCTGTTTTCGTTAATCGAATTCTACAACCTATCGGGGTTAGATGGCATGCTGCCACAAAAAACGTTTGGCACCGTGTGCGGCCTGCTGATATTCTGCCTCTCCTTCTTTATCGAGCGGGGCGATATTTCTTACCGGTATTATTTTCTCATTTTTCCGCTGGTATCGTGTGTGTATATGATCAAACTCTATAAAAAGTTCGAGCGCAAACCCTTCACCAATATTGCGTTTACCTTTTTGGGAATTTTTTATGTAGCAGTGCCTTTTACTTTGCTGAACATAGCTGCTTTCGAATATGGCTTCTACCATTTCGAAGTCATCTTTGGTTGCCTTTTCATTTTGTGGGCTACCGACACCGGGGCCTATTTTGCCGGCACCTTTTTCGGCAAGCGCAAGTTGTTCGAGCGCATTTCTCCCAAAAAATCGTGGGAGGGTGCCGTGGGCGGAGCGTTGCTGGCCTTTGTCTTCGCCATTGTAATCGCAAACTTTTTCGACTTGCTGGCCTTCTGGCAGTGGATGGTCATCGCATCGATCATTGTAGTAGGTGGGATCTATGGCGACCTGGTAGAATCCTTGCTGAAGCGGAGCATAGAAATCAAAGATTCGGGCAATGCTTTGCCTGGGCATGGCGGCTTCCTCGACCGTTTCGATGGCTTGCTGATTTCTGCCCCGTTTATTGTGGCGTTTTTGGAGATATTTTGAGTGGTGCTTGCACGATTTGCTTGGGTTGATGGCAAAAGGTAACTTTGAGCTATGTTACTGGGAAACAGGAAGATTCAAGTAATTGAGGAAGTTTAAAAGTGAATGAAAGAACGTTGACCGAGCTTGAGTCAGTTCTCAAGAAAAACCGAAAAAAAACTAAGCCTTCTCCAACAAGAAAAATCAGTGACTTTACTGGCGTCATGTCGGAGGCCGATGCCATGCAAATAAAGAAAGCCATTCGGGATTCCTGTGAAAAAATAGATTTTAATGAGTGGCATTAGAGTCGTTCTGGATACCAATATTGTTATCGAGATTTTGCGGGGAATAAGAAACTATCAAACGTATAGAGGCGTCACAGAAATTGCTCATTCCCTCAATCGTGTTGGGTGAACTTTACGTTGGCATCAACCGGGTAAAGAATCGCTCCAAACATCTTCAAACACTCCATTCGTTCCTTTCCCTTACGGAAATCATTCCAGTAGACGATGACACCGCTAAAATTGTTGGAGAAATTGTTGCGGCTCTGTTCAAGAAAGGTAAGCCCATTCCCACCAACGATGTTTGGATTGCCGCCCTTGCTAAACAGCACCAACTCTCAGGAGTATCCCGCGATCACCATTATGAAGAAATTGAAGGACTATTACTCGAAAAATGGTAATGCATTTAGCAGCCCCAATATTAGCCTCAGAAGAAAAAAATGGCTGTATTTTGGGAGTTAATGACCCTCAGAATCGCCTACCCCAGCAAAAAATAAGCACAGTATGGCAATGGTGGGCCCCACGTGATGCCATCCTCTGACAAACAAGCCAACTTTGCTACTTCCCATTTTCCTTATCTTTGCAACCGTTTTCGAATGGGCAAAAAACAAAGGAAAAAGCCCGTTCGTTAGCATAAACTGGAATCAATAAACTGATCTATGGCCTACATTGAACCCGCTCCTTTGGTTGATAAGGAGAACCCTTTTGAGGCGATGATGTCGCGCTTCCATACCGCCTCACAAATTCTTGGTTTGGAAGAGGAAGTTTACAACGTACTGAAGTCGCCTGCTCGCCAGGTTATCGTCTCGCTGCCCGTAACCATGGACGATGGCAGCATCAAAGTTTTCGAAGGCTACCGTGTGATTCACTCCACCATCCTGGGACCCTCCAAGGGTGGCATCCGGTTCGATCCGCACGTGAACATTGACGAGGTAAAGGCCTTGGCCGCGTGGATGACCTGGAAATGCGCGGTGGTAGATATTCCCTACGGGGGTGCCAAAGGCGGTGTGGCCTGCAACCCGCGCCAGATGTCGGCTGGTGAAGTAGAGCGTTTAATGCGCGCCTACACGCTGGCCATGGTCGATATTTTTGGTGCCGACAAAGACATACCCGCTCCCGACATGGGTACCGGCCCCCGCGAAATGGCCTGGCTGATGGATGAGTATTCGCGCACACAAGGCATGACGGTGAACGCGGTGGTAACGGGCAAACCCATTGTGTTGGGTGGCTCGCTGGGCCGCACGGAAGCCACCGGCCGCGGTGTAATGATCAGCACCCTGGCAGCCATGGAGAAACTAAAAATCAATCCGTACAAAGCCACTGCTGCCGTGCAGGGTTTTGGTAACGTAGGTTCATGGGCTGCGCGCCTGTTGGAAGAACGTGGCTTAAAAGTGCTGGCCGTGAGTGATATTTCTGGCGCCTACTACAATGAAGATGGATTGAACATTGAGAAAGCACTGAAGTACCGCGACAACAACAAAGGCTCTTTGGAAGGCTTTACGGAAGCTCAGAAAATAACCAACGAAGAACTGCTTACGCTGCCCGTAGATGTGCTGGTGCCGGCAGCCACTGAAGATGTAATTACCGTTAGCAACGCGCCAAAAATTCAGGCCAAATTGATTGTGGAAGGCGCCAACGGACCTACTTCATCCAAAGCCGACAGCATTATTTACGAAAAAGGCATTAGCGTGGTGCCCGATATCCTGGCGAATGCCGGTGGTGTAACGGTATCGTATTTTGAGTGGGTGCAAAACCGTTTAGGCTATAAGTGGACAGCCGAGCGCGTGAACCGCAGAAGCGACCGCATTATGAAAGACGCGTTTGAGAACGTGTATAAAACCGCATCTGAATACAAAGTGTCGCTGCGCATTGCTGCCTATATGGTGGCCATAGACAAGGTAGCAAAGACATATAAGTTCCGTGGCGGATTCTAATCCCCGGCAGGGAAAAGAATAACCCAGAAATAGTAATTTTGTGCAGTCTCGCCATGCAGGCGAGACTGCATTTTTTTTGAAACGATTATGACCATACACAAAGAAGGCCGCACTCTGCTGTTTGTTTTGCTGGTACTGTTTTTTGCGCTGAACTGGTGGATAGCGTCTACCTGGCCCGATGCCCGCCTGCTGCAAAACATCTGCATGGGCACAAGTGTGGTTTTCTACCTTATTGTGTTACAGTTTTTTCGTAGCCCGGTCTTCACCATTCAGAAAAACGAAAAACATGTGCTGGCACCTGCCGATGGCAAAGTAGTGGTGATAGAAGAAACCGAAGAAACTGAATACCTCAAGTCGCGCAGGAAACAGATTTCCATTTTCATGTCGCCAGTGAATGTGCACGTAAACCGCATGCCGGTAGGTGGCACCATTACGTATGCCAAATATCACCCCGGCAAGTACCTGGTGGCGTGGCACCCTAAATCCAGCACCGAAAACGAACGTACTTCCATTGCTGTTAAGACAAAAAACGGCACGGAAATTTTGTTCCGCCAGATAGCCGGTGCGCTTGCACGCAGAATTAAATGGTACGTAAAAGAGGGGCAGCCACTTCATCAGGGCGATGAGTTTGGCTTCATCAAATTTGGCTCGCGGGTAGATATTTTTCTTCCGCTGGAGGCCAAAATAACCGTAAAGATGGGCGAAGTAACCAAAGGGGGACGCACTGTTATTGCCGAGTTGCCATAAACAATCGGGCCTTTTCGGCCAGCCGTTCATCCCAAATAGCAATCCTAACGATCGTTTTCACCATCGCAATTGCTTATATTTCGGAATTAGTTAAATCCCTCAAGTACCCACATCCTTCCCCATGAACTACTCGAACATTCAGTTTGCCAGAAACCGGCAAGAATTCTTTGTAACCCTCAGCCAACGCGTTAATCAGTATTTCAAAGCCAACGGTATCAGCAAACACGCCAATGGTTATATGGTATTTAAAACCATCTGCATGTTTGCCATGTATTTTATACCCTATGCCGTATTGATAAGTGGCGTGGTGTTCAACCCGTGGGGTATGCTGGGCCTTTGGGCCCTGATGGGAATTGGCCTGGCCGGCATCGGCCTTTCGGTTATGCACGATGCCAACCACGGAGCCTATTCCACCAAACCCTGGGTAAACAAGGTGCTGGGTCTTTCGCTGAACCTGATTGGCGGCAACGCCTTTAACTGGAAAGTGCAGCACAACGTACTGCACCATACCTACACCAATATTCACGAAGTAGACGAAGACATCAGCCCACGGGGTGTTATCCGCATGACACCCGACTGTCCGTATAAAGGCATTCATCGGTTTCAATACATATATGCATGGTTCCTCTATGGGCTTCTCACGTTCGTGTGGGTCTTTACCAAAGACTTCAAGCGCATTGTTACCTACCATAAAGATGGCCTTGTAAAAAAACAAAAAGCCAACATTACGTTAGAGTGGACTATTCTGGTAGTATCGAAGCTGTTGTACATCGGTTACATTATTGTGATTCCGATGATGGTGCTACCAGTAACTTTCGGGCAGGTATTTGCAGGCTTTTTTCTGATGCACTACATCGGTGGCTTCATACTGGCCGTGATATTTCAACCTGCGCACGTGGTAGAAGGTACTGAATACCTGATGCCCGATGAGCAGGGCAACATGGAAAACAACTGGGCCATTCACCAACTGCACACCACTACTAACTTTGCCAAAAACAATCGTTTATTGTCGTGGTATGTAGGTGGCTTGAACTACCAGGTGGAGCACCACTTGTTTCCTACCATTTGTCACATTCACTACCGTAATATTTCGCCCATTGTAGAGCAGACCGCAAAAGAGTTTGGCATTCCGTATAAAACGAAGCCTACCTTCCGCGATGCCATTGCGGGGCACTTTCGGATACTGAAAGAGTTGGGAAAGAAGAATCCGCAATTAGTGCCGGCACCGGTGCGCGCCTAGCGCTACTCAATCTGTTCCAGCATATTAACAAACAGGTCGTACTCCTGTAGCTCGTCCTCCAGTATCCGATGCGCCTGACGCAGGCGCACCAGCAAGTCGTTGAGTTGGGTGCGTGTTTTCACCTGGTCGGCCTGTTCCAGCCATTGCTTGATGTGGAGTAACTCATCCGTAATTTGTGGTGCATTGTACAGCGAAGAAAGCGACAGGACTTTTTCGTATGCCATAAAGTTAAGCGCACCCGTTGCCTTGGCCGATTCCCAGGCAGAATAATGCAACACGGGCCTGATGAAATTGCCAAAGCCGATGTGTACCATGTAACGCCTGCCTTTCATTGGCACCTCTTCTATGTGGGCCACACGGGCGAACTGTGCGTCTTCATTATAAGCACTCACCTCACCGACCTCCCCTTCAAAATGAAGATCTTCGCTTAGCAAAGGAAGCACGGTTTCCTCCAATACCGCCAACAACTGCAGATTAAGGTTGATGGATTCGTGCAGGCTGTTCTTATTGATTTGTATCTCCTGCTTCAGCTTGTCGAACGCGTTGGCGGCAATCTCCGCCTCTTTCCGCGATTCGCGCCACTGATCTAATTCAAAGGCAATCAGAATGCCGAAGAGGGCGCTAAAAAAACCAATGATATGGTTCGGCCAGTCGACTACAAACGAAATCTTCGGCAAACGCATCTACACAATCTCGTCAAAGGCTTTCACAAAGCCCTTCATCTCATCGAGCGTGCCAATACTTACGCGGCACCATTCTTTTCCCTGGTAGTCCCACACGCGTATCTGGTAGCCACGCTTTTCTGTCTCGGCCAAAATGGTTTGGCCGTCTTTTGGTGCGGGAAAGAGTACGCAGTTAGTACGCGATTTTCCGTGGAACCATTTTTTATTGTCCAGGTACTGCTGAAAAAAATTCAAGGCTTCGGTATTCTTCTTGCGGGTAAGTTCGGCAAAGGCCTTATCGTTTAGAGATACTTTGGCAGCAGCCAGGGCTGCCTGATTGATTACGGGGCCCATTTGAAAGCGCTGCAATTTCCGCACCACATCGGGTGGCGCCACCGCATAGCCTATGCGCAAACCCGCCAGCCCATACACCTTGGAAAAGGTGCGCGACACCATCACCTGGTGTCCTTGTTTTACCAGTTCCACCATCGATCGCTGCTCTTCGGGCTCAAGAAATTCCAGGTAAGCCTCATCTGCAAATACCAAAGTCTTTTTGCTCATCTCCAGGCAGAAGTCAGCCAGCTTCTGGCCATCCACCACCGTACCAGTAGGGTTGTTGGGGTTGCACACAAACATCAGCCGGGTATCTGCTTTTACTGCCGAGGCCAAAGCCTCCAGGTTGTGTACGTGGTACTGATCCAGGTCTACCCTATCCCACCGCGCATTCATTTTTTCGGCATAGTCCATCAACGAGCGGAAGGTGGGGAAAGCAGAGAGTACTGCGCCCCCTTCCAGCGCGGCACCCATACCGGCCAGGCACAGGGTTTCCGAAGATCCGTTCACCACCAGAATATGATCTGGTGTTACCCCCTCTTTTTCGGCCAGCACTTTTTTAAAGGCCTGTACAGACTCAAAGGCATAGCGGTTAAATTCACCCATGGCTTCGGCAATGGCCTTGCGGGCCAGCGCAGAAGGACCATAGGGATTTTCATTAGACCCTAACCGTACCAATTTTCCATCGGGTGCAAAGCGATGCATGGCTTCTGCCCGGCTTACGGGGCCTGCCAGCAACTGATCGGCCCACGAAGAGGCCACCAGCATGCCTGCCGAAAGACCCAGCGAGGACTTCAGCCAACTTCTGCGAGAGATGTTCGTATTCATGCGTTTGTCTTTTTGTTTTCTTTGGAACCTGTCACCACGGAGCTTTTTGGTATTGCGTAACATAGGCGGTGCCATCCAGCACAATCATAGGGTCGCCATTTTTTGGATGGTTTACTTTCCTTAGCTGGTAAGAACCTTGCCCCTGCTTTTGCGAGTTGTAAAAAATCCGATCGCCCTGCACCCACCAAGTTCCCTGATCAGCATTTTGTGAAGACGTGCCTGCCCAGAAGGAATTGGTGTTGGTACTCATCGACCTTTCGGAATAGTATTCGAAGGTGCCATTGGCATGTAGAGTAATGCACTCATCTGAAGAGGTGCCTCCACTATTGGTGGAGGTTACATTCACATAACACCACTTGCCCACCAACTCTTGCGCTACCGCCCCTTTACCCGTGTTGGGCGCAGCGGCAGTACCTGTTGCTGAACCGTTGCCTTTAGTATAGCTCAATGCTTTTCCATTGACCGTTAGCGTTAGCTGCGAACCTTGCACCTGGTAGGCCATCATTACCTGGCTTTGTTGAATGGTGAGTATGACATGCCCTTGCGATACCGTGTAAGGAATTGTTTGGCCCAGGTACACACACTGGCCATTGGGTCTGAATTCGATGGTTTCGCCATAGCCAGACCAAGCACCCAACAATTCACTGCCCGTTGCAGTGGGGGTGGTAGAATTCGCAGCAGGTGGGGATGTGTTCGGTGGGGCGGCCTCTTGTGCGCCACTGCGCGTGAAGGCTTTCGATCCATCAATATCGCCCCCGGAAAGAGTAAGCGTATGGTCGTTCAGGGTATAAACATAGCCGGTTTGCTGGCCCGCCTGGGTAACTACCAATTGGCTGTTTTGTGTAGTATAACGAATCGATTCTCCGTCAAACTCTCCTGTTCCGTCTTCATTCAGAATCAAGGTCATCTGATAACCAAACTGACTATTTTGCCAAACACCGGTCAACTGGTTGATTTGACGGGCCTTGGCTCCAATCTGTGCCTGCGCTTGCAACATGGCAAACGCGGCAAATAGCATCAATACGAGGCGCATGGGAAACAGGTATTCCCGAAGTTAAGAAAAAAACTTGTTGATTTTAGGGTGCCGGGACACCCGGTACAATGCCCATTTTGCGAAGGAGAAAAGTGGCATTGCGCGTTTGTGCAACTCCCGGTCGTAGCCGGTAGTCGAAAAACAATTGACCATCTCGTATCTCGCTTTCGAAACACGCGGCTTGTATGGCTGCAGGAAACTCTTTCGCCATACTGCCCAGTGCTACATCGTGCGTGGCCAGTAACACCAAGGCCTGCATTTGTATCAACTGCAGAATCAGTTCGCGCGAGCCTGCCTGCTTATCGTCCGAATTGGTACCCTTCAGGATTTCGTCCAGCAACACCACCATGCGGTGGCCGGCACGCAACTCTTCTGTGATACGCTGAAGGCGCTTCAGTTCTGCGTAAAAGTAAGATTGGTGGTCTTGCAACGAATCGGTGGTGCGCATGCCGCTGCGCAACCGCGCAACCGGCCCACGCCAATGCGCGGCACATACCGGTGCACCCGCTTGCGAAAGCACAAAGTTAACGCCCACCGCACGCAGCCAGGTGCTTTTGCCCGCCATATTGGCACCAGTAATGATCGTAACAGCTGGCGCCTCCATGACAGGAAAATGGTTAGTGACTCTTGTTTCGCCAGCAATTAACGGATGGCCTACCTCTTTTGCCTCCATTTTCAGATCGTTGGTGAACTCCGGGAAGCAGAAGGATGGATTGGCGTAATGAAAATGAGCGAGCGAAAGCAGCGCATCCCACTCAGCCAACGAAGTAAGCCACTGGTTCAGGTGTCTTCCATGTTGATCGCGCCATTTTTCAAGGGCAGCCATGGCATGCAGGTCGAATGCAAAGATGCCATTGCCAAAAGCGTTTGCGATGGGATTCATGCGCGCTTCCAGGTTGTTCACCAATTTCGAAAACTTCCGAACGGCCGCGAACGCATTGTCGGCCTGTTGGGTGTGGTGCTTTAGCAGGGGCGAGGTAAACTTTTGTGTCTTGAATAACTCGAAAAGCTGGGCATAGTTTTCCAACGATTCGCGGTAGCGCGACAAGGCAAACATGGTTTTACCGACACGCTTGGAGAATAAGGACAAAGCACTCCACTGAATGATGAACATCAGCAAAAACAAAAGCATCAAGTCGCTAGTGAAGAACGACAGCCCTAAGGGAATCACCGTAAGCACCGGCAGTCCCCAGCGCATGATGGCGAATTGAATTTTTGCGGTAACCCAGTTTGGTTCGCGCAGCCAGTCGCTCAGGTGTTGAATGGTTTCTTTTGAAACTGGTGAACACTTACCCGTGGCCCAAAGTTGCTGTCGCCAGTGTAAGGCTGGGGCCAACTCCTTGATGGCCGCCTGCCTTGCCATGATACCTTCTGTTCGCTGATCTTCGGCTAAGAGATCACTGGCTAACCTTTCTTCGCCCAGTGGCGAAGCACAACGATTCAAGTACTGAAACAAGGAGCCCGTACCAAACAAATCCAGGTCGTAGCTGTAAGCGTGATGTTCGTCCTTAAAGCGTTCGCCTGCTTCGAAAGCAGAGAAATCGAAGGACAGCGCCTTCAATTCCTGTTCGTTCAAATGAATCAACTGCTGCACCAGGGCACGTGCAGCGATTTTCTTTCCGTGTTTCTTTACCAGAAAAAGGAAAATGACTGCCACCGGCAGTAACAGATAAAACCAGAGAGCATTTGAAAACCCCAGGTAGAATATGAAGAGGAATGATGCAACGGTGAATAACCGCAGCCAAGCCAGGCGCCCGATCGCTGCATCGAGCTGCCCCTTTTGTACCGCCAGAGCACTCAGATTTTCGCGATAGACAGAAGCAAGCGATGCGGCCATTGCGGCATCAAAGAAATTTTTCGATCAAGCGCATTACCCGCTCAAGGTAAAGGGCATCGGTGGCATCAAAATCATTCAGCCGGTCGCTGTCTACATCCAACACTAGCGCAACGTCACCATTTTTAAGGGCGGGCAACACAATCTCAGATTTAGATGCTGAACTGCAGGCAATGTGCCCCGGAAATTCATCTACATTGGGAACAAGAATCGTTCTCTTCTCCTTCCACGAAGTGCCGCATACACCCTTTCCGAAATTAATACGCGTGCACGCTATCGGACCTTGAAAGGGGCCCAATACCAATTGATTCTCTTTAACGAGATAAAATCCGACCCAGAAAAAATTCATGGATTGTTTGAGGGCTGCTGCAATGTTGGCCAGGTTGGCTACCGCATCGCTTTCGCCCAGCACCAATGCCTCCAGCTGCGGAAGCAAGGTTTCATATCGTTCGGCCTTGTCTGTACTCTCCGATATCAACAGGTTCTCAGCCATGATTCATTCGTTAGATGCCTTTCGTTCTTCGTCACCCTGCTGTTCTTCTTTTCGCTCCATATAAAGTGTAGAGCTTTGCTGAACATTGTCTCCAGAAATGGTTTGCTCGGTAACAATAACCTGCTCTGTGGTAATGGTTGTTTCTTCCAGTTCTTCTTTCTCTAAAAAGAATTTTCGTTGCATCACCAGAATGGTTACCACGCCAACAAAAATTGACGAGTCGGCAATGTTGAAAACAGGACTAAAGAACTCGAAGAATGTACCACCCACCCACGGCACCCAGTCGGGCCAGATAAATTGAAAGATGGGGAAATACAACATATCTATTACCTGCCCGTGGAACCACAAGTAGGGTGCATCCAGCGGTGCATTATTCAACAATACCCCGTAAAACGTACTGTCTATTACGTTGCCAATGGCTCCGCCCAGAATCAAGGCCAGGCAAATCAGAAAGCCCGGGTGGGCGCCTTTCTTGTCCATACGAACCAGGTACCAGGCAATACCAAACATGGCGGCAATTCTAAAAAACGTGAGGGCCAGTTTGCCAAACTCGCTCTGCCAGCGGATGCCAAATGCCATGCCGGGATTCAGCAAATAGTGCAGGCGAAACCAATCGCCCACCACATTTATCTCCTGATGCAAGTGCATGTATTTATACACCAGCAGCTTGCTAGTCTGGTCTATGATAATTACCGCCAGGGCAATCAAAAAGTATCGGGCAACGCGCATTATTTCTTCAACGTGATTTTCACTTTCAACATAAATTCATCCATATCCACTTCGGTGGCCCCGGCTACCGCATCTTTTAGCTCTAAACTCAGCGCCTGGGTTTCGGTGCAGATGTAGTCTTTAAATTCTGTAATGGCACCGGTCACCCCATTGTTCGATTCTACTTCTATGCCAATTTTATCCAGCACTTCAAAACCGAGGTCTTTGCGCATGTTTTGTATGCGATTTACAAAATCACGGGCAATTCCTTCACGCTTCAACTCATCCGTCAGGGTAATGTCCAGCGCCACCGTTACTCCCCCTTCAGACGCCACTGCCCAGCCTGGTATATCTTCCGAGCTGATCAATACATCTTCTAAAACGAGATCGAAACCGTCTTTGTTCAACTTGCCCAATTTCTCAATGGCCGCAATGTCTTCTTTGGTAAATGCATTGATCACCGCAGATACCTCCTTCATTTTGGCCCCATACTGCCTGCCCAACTTCGCAAAATTCGGTTTCACCTTCTTCACCACCACGCCAGAAGTATCGTCTATGTATTGAATCTCCTTCACGTTTACCTCGCTCTTGATGATGTTCTCTACGGTTTTCACACGCTGTGCAAACTTCTCATCCAGCACCGGCAACAAAATCTTCTGAAGGGGTGTGCGCACTTTTATCTTGCTGTTCTTGCGAATAGAGTGCACCAGCGAAGAAATGCGCTGCGCATAGTCCATCGACTTTTCCAGTTCAGTGTCTTTGCGGCTTTCGCTGGCCTTGATCAACAGTGTATGATGAATCGATTCGAATTGCAAAGGTGTGTTGTGTTTCTTTGCACGGTCGCGGATATTGTCTGTAAGGCTTTTATACAACCACTCGCTGAAGAAAGGCGCAATGGGTGCCATCAATTGAGCGGTTACCATCAAACACTCGAACAGCGTTTCATAGGCGGCCCGCTTATCTTCCGACAAGTGCGCGTTCCCATCGCTGGTAACACCTGCGTTCGCTGAAGAGCCGGAAGATGAAGGTTGCCAGAAACGTTTACGGTTCAGGCGCACATACCAGTTCGACAGGTGATCGTTCACAAACTGCTGAATAGCGCGTGCTGCCTTCGTGGGCTCATAGTCATTATAAGCTGCGGTAACTTCTTCAATCAACGATTGCTCTTTGGTCAATATCCACTTATCCAAAGACGAAAGTTTGTTGAACGGCACATTGTTTAATTCGTCCTTCACAAAGCCATCAATGTTGGCATACAATGCGAAGAATGAGTAGGTGTTCATCAACGTACCGAAAAACCTGCGTTGCGTCTCTACAATGCCATCGAAATCAAACTTCAGGTTGTCCCACGGAGGCGCGTTCTCCATCATGTACCAGCGCACCACATCGGGGCCATACTTAGCCAGGGTTTCGAACGGATTCACCACGTTGCCCTTGCTCTTGCTCATTTTGTTGCCGTTCTTATCGAGCACCAGGCCGTTGGAGATAACGTTTTTAAACGAAACCCCTTTGTTGCCCACCTTTTGGTTCACTGCTTTGATGTCATCGCTGCTTTCGCTCAGCATTACGGCAATGGCGTGCAGCGTAAAAAACCAGCCACGTGTTTGGTCTACTCCCTCGGCAATGAAGTCGGCCGGGTAGTTCTTTTCAAACACCTCTCGGTTCTCGAACGGATAATGCCACTGCGCATAGGGCATTGCGCCCGAATCGAACCACACGTCAATCAAGTCGGGCTCGCGATACATCGGCTCGCCTTTCGAACTCAACAATATAATCTCATCTACATAAGGGCGATGAAGATCGAATGACGAATTCTGAGTGTCGAATGACGAATTGGCGAAACCCGCCTTGCGCGCTTTCTCCACCTCTTGCTGAAGCTGTGCGATGGAGCCCACACAAATTTCTTCTTTGCCATCTTTCGTTCTCCAGATTGGCAAAGGTGTGCCCCAATAGCGCGAGCGTGATAAATTCCAGTCCACCAGGTTTTCCAGCCAGTTGCCAAAACGACCCGTGCCGGTGCTTTCGGGTTTCCAGTTGATGGTTTTATTTAGTTCCACCATCTTGTCTTTCAACGCAGTGGTTTTGATAAACCACGAGTCGAGCGGGTAGTACAGCACGGGCTTGTCTGTACGCCAGCAGTGGGGGTACGTGTGCTCGTACTTCTCAACCTTAAAGGCTTTATTTTCTTCCTTTAGAATAATGGAGATGATGACATCCGTGGATTTATAGTCGGGATGCGACTCATCTTCGTTGGTGTAGTTTTTTACATAAAAATCGTCAGCACCCAGCGGCTTGTGTGTTTTGATGTTGTATTTCGCCACACCAGCCTTGAGCTGCTCGCCAATTACGGATATGAATTTCCCTTTACGGTCTACGGTAGGCACCTCACTGCCTGCTTCATCCTTCACGGTGAGGGCAGGTATGCCATTCTGTTTGGCCACCCGGAAGTCGTCTGCACCAAAAGTAGGCGAAGTATGCACCACACCCGTACCGTCTTCGGTGGTAACAAAATCTCCGGCTATTACCTGAAAGGCTTTATCTGCATCGTAGAATGGCTGCAAGTAGGGCATCAGTTGTTCATAGCGAATACCGATCAGGTCTCTACCGGTAAATTCCCGCGTAATCTCAAATGGAATAGCCTTATCCCCAGGTTTATAGTCACCCAGCTTCAAATCTTTGTTTTTGTCGCTGAAGTATTTTGTCACCAAATCTTTGGCCAACACCACACTAACCGGTTGGTGCGTGTACGGGTTAAAGGAGTTGACTTGTACGTAGGCAATTCTTTCGCCCACCGCCAGCGCAGTGTTGGACGGCAGCGTCCATGGAGTAGTGGTCCAGGCGAGAATGAATATTTCCCGATCAGTACCTTTGAACAAAAACTCACTCCGCGCATTGCGTTTCACTTTAAACTGCGCCACAATAGACGTGTCTTTCACATCTTTGTATGTGCCCGGCAAATTCAGTTCGTGCGAGCTTAAACCCGTGCCCGCGGCTGGTGAGTAAGGCTGAATGGTGTAGCCCTTATATAACAGTTGTTTGTCGTATAGCTGCTTCAATATCCACCACAGCGATTCGATGTATTCCTTCTCGTAGGTGATGTACGGCTTCTCCAGATCTACCCAGTAGCCCATTTTCACGGTTAGGTCATCCCACTGGTCTTTGTACATCATTACCGTTTCGCGGCACTTCCTGTTGTACTCTTCAATCGAGATTTTCTTACCGATATCGTCTTTAGTGATGCCGAGCTGTTTTTCCACCTGTAGTTCAACGGGCAACCCGTGGGTATCCCAACCGCCCTTGCGTTTTACCTGAAAGCCCTGCAAGGTTTTGAAACGGCAGAACACATCTTTTACCGTGCGCGCCATAACGTGGTGAATACCAGGTGTACCGTTGGCCGAGGGTGGGCCTTCGTAGAAAGTAAATGAGGGAGCCCCCTCGCGGTTGCTCACTGATTTTTCGAAAACCTTTTCCTGCTTCCAATACGCCAGCACCTCTTCGGCAATTCTGGCGAAGTTCATTTCCTTCGATTCCTTATACTTTGTCGACATTCGTCTTTATCAAAAAAATTTCTAATAGGTTTCAATTACTCGGCAGATCCTTGCCGGTCGTGAATCTTAATCTTGCTCAAATCAATGGCTTCATCCTCCTGCTCACCGTAAAACGATGAATCAAAGTCATCGATTAATAACCTCTCATGGTCTTTTTTCTTCGGCCGGTCGAACGTGAGAATCAGCGCAGGCAGCAAAATCAGGTTGGTGAACATGGATATTACCAACGTGGTGGATGTGAGTACGCCCAATGCGATGGTTCCGCCAAAATCTGAGAATGCGAAAATGATAAAGCCGGCAAACAAAACCACGCTGGTGTAAATAATGCTCTTACCGGTCTCCAGCACGCTTTCACTAACCGAGCGCGGCACAAAAAAGCCGGTGGCCAACAGTTCCTGCCGGTACTTGGCTAAAAAGCGAATTGAGTTATCTACCGAAATGCCGAAGGTGATGCTGAAGATCAATGCGGTGCTTGCTTTCAAAGGTATGTTGAAATAACCCATCAGGCCGGCCGTAATCATCAAAGCAATGAGGTTGGGTACCAGCGAAATCAAAATCATACGCGCATTGGCAAACAAAATAGCCATAGACAAGGTGATGAGGATGCACGCCAGTATTAAACTCTCGGTAAGGTTATCAATTAAAAACTTATTGCCTTTGATGAAGATTTTTGACGAACCCGTGATGGCAATGTGTACTGAGTCTTTGTCGGACCGCAGGTTTTCTTTTAGCTCTGCTTTCAATGCTTCCGTTTTGGGTAAAATCACCAGGTCTACCAAAGAGTCCATGCGCTCAGAACCAATATCGGCCATCTGCATGGAAATGCGCATTTTGCTGAAAGAGGAATCTACAAACGCTTTGAACAAGCCACTGCTGTCGCTTTGGCCCTTCAGGTAACGAAGAATAAAGTTCTTCTCTGCATTGGTAGGCAGCGCATAACGGTCGGGGTTGTTGTTGTAGAAAGCCTGCTTGGAAGCCTTCACCAAACTGATTACCGACAGTGGTGGCGACATTACCGATATTGAATCCATCGACTGCTCGAATCGGTTGATGGCCTCAATGTTTTTAATTTCCAGCAGCGGTCTGCGTCTCTTTGTTTGCAAATCCACCACCATCTCCAGAGGCATAATGCCACTGAAGTTTTCCTCCAGAAACTTAAGGTCTTTTTTCACCTGGCTGTCTTCCGGAATATCGTCTACCATATAGCTTACCGAGTAAAGCTGCGTCATCCCGACAATGGCAAAAAATACAACCACAGCGGTTGCCACATAGATGTAAACACGGTGGCGGTGCACCATCAGATCAATCGCTTTAACAAAACCACCCAAAATCTTAAAGTCTAAATGTTTCAGGTGTTTGGTGGTGGGCTCGGGCATCCACATCAGTATACCGGGTATCATCACCAGACTCACCACAAACAGGGCAATGATGTTGATGCCCGCTACGATGCCAAATTCGCGTAGCACAATGATATCCGTTGAGAGCAATGTGAGGAAGCCAATGGCTACAGTGAGATTGGTAAGGAACGTGGCTAAGCCCATTTTATGCACCACCACACGTATGGCACCAAGCTTGTCTTTCTGCTTTACATACTCCAGGTGGTATTTGTTAAGCAGGTAGATGGCGTTGGTGATACCGATGGTAACAATAACCGGTGGTATCAACCCGCTCAGCAGGCTGATCTTGAACCCGAACAGTGCAATGGTCCCCATCACCCACACCACCATTACACCAATCATGATCATAGAGAAAATAACCGCACGCACCGAGCGGAAGAACAAAAGCATGATAACACCCGTGATGATGGCAGAGAGGTATAGAAAAAGCGAGAGTTCTTTGCGCACCGTAGTGGTCATGATAGACCGCACGAAGAGCAACCCTGCATAGTGCACGTCTATGTTTGTTTTTTCTGTGAACGTAGTGCCGTACTGCAGCAGGCTGTTCATTACATCGGTGCGCCTGGCCGAGTTGGCATATTCTTTCTTTACCGGAACGATGATGCGTGTGGCCCCGTTGCCGGTATTCATCAGCTGGCTGATCAATAATTTCTGCCCGAGGGCCACCTGTAACAAGCTATCGAGTTGTGCTTGTGTTTCAATGTTATCCGGAAACAAGGGTACCGGGTAAAACCGGGTGTTGACCGTGTCCTTCAGAACAATCTGCATGATGGGCAACGACAACACACCTCCTACTCCTTCGATGGAACGAATGTTGGCGGTTAACTCGCGAAAGGCACGGAATTTTTCGAGCGTGAACAGGGAACTGTCTTTCACGCAAATGGCTACTGTGTTGCCGTCTTCACCAAATTGAGCTTTGAAGTTGTTCAACTCAATCATGTCCGGATCGTTCAGCGGTACGGTGCGGGCAAAATCGTAGCTCATTTCTACCTGAGAGGCGTAGTATCCCATTACAATGGTGATGAGCCCGATGACACCCATGAGGGGCCAGCGAAACCTTATAATTCCATCAGCGATTCTTAACCACATGAAAAACGTTATTCAGGTTATTAGAACCCGCAAAGCTAAGGATTTTTAGTTGGTTTTCTGGGTTGATTTTACGGCCGGGAAGCGCGAAAAAAATACCCAAAATGAGTCATTTCAGCAGTTTTTTACGCGGGTGCTGCAACAGACTTAGCGAACGGGGCCGCTACAGGTTCTGGCGGTTCAGTTCCTTCACGGCAAAATCGCAAGCGCGCGCGGTCATGGCCATGTAGGTAAGGGATGGGTTCACGCAAGCCGAAGAAGTCATAAAGGAGCCATCGGTTATGAACACGTTTTTCACCTCGTGCATCTGGTTGTAGGCATTCAACACCGAGGTCTTCGGGTCGCGCCCCATGCGGGCCGCACCCATTTCATGGTTGGCGTTGCCGGGGAAAGAAATATTCTGGTACGGCTTCACGTCTTTGTAGCCCGCAGCCTCCAACATTTCTGCCATCGCCTCGGCCATGTCTTTCTGCATGGCGCGCTCATTTTCTTTAAACTCCACCTCGGTACTCAGCGTGTTGCGGCCCCACTTGTCTTTCAGATCGGTATTAAGTGTTACCCTGTTTTCTGCGTATGGCAGGCATTCGCCAAAACCACCAAAGCCAATACCCCAGGGGCCTGGCGTTGCTGCTGCTTCCTTCAACTCAGCACCTAACACATCGTTGTTGGTAACACCACCCCAGCCGCCTCTGCCTGCGCCACCCTGGTAGCCAAACCCACGGATATAGTCTGGCCGCTTGTCTTTCATGTTTCTGAACCGCGGAATGTACAAGCCATTGGCCCTGCGGCCCGAATAATACTGATCGAGAAAACCTTCAACCGAAGCGTTGGCACCTGCACCTTTGTGGTGATCCATGATGTTGCGCCCCACCTGGTCGCTGCCGTTACCCAGACCGTTGGGAAAGCGATTGGAGGTGGAATTTAGCAAGATGAACGCGGTTGCGAGCGTGGCTGCATTCAAAAAAATAATTTTTGAATAGTATTCCAGCACTTCGTTGGTTTCCGTGTCGACTAATTCAACGCCAACGGCACGGCCTTGCTGTTCATCGTAAAGTACGCGGTTAACGAGCGAATGTGGCCGAAGTGTAAGGTTACCCGTTGCAAACGCAGCAGGCAGGGTGCTGGCATTGGTGCTGAAGTAGGCGCCATAGGGGCAGCCACGGTGGCACAGATTTCTGTACTGGCACTGGCCACGGCCCTTTACCGGCTGTGTAAGGTTAGCCACACGGCCAATGGTAACGTGTCTGTCGGGGAACGCTTGTTTCAGTTTGGATTTGAAGTCTTTCTCCACACAATTCATTTCCATGGGTGGAAGAAACTTTCCATCGGGTAAATGTGGGATGCCTTCGGCCTGGCCACTTATGCCCACAAATTGCTCCACATAATCGTACCAGGGCGCAATGTCTTTGTAGCGAATGGGCCAATCGATGGCAATACCATCGCGCAGGTTGGCCTCAAAGTCCATGTCGCTCAATCGATACGATTGCCGGCCCCACAACACCGAGCGCCCGCCCACAATGTCTCCACGAATCCAATCGAAACGTTTTATTTCATGGTAGGGGTTCTCCAGGTCGTTGATGTAGTAATCTTTGTTGTCGCCACGATACGAAAAGTGGCGGGTTTGTATGGGGCAACGGGCTTTGTCTTCTTCGGTTAGGCGGCCGGCATACTCCAGCTCCCAAGGGTTTTTGGTGCCATTGGTGTAATTCGGATGTTCAACGGGTTTGCCACGTTCCAGCATCAGCACTTTCAGGCCCTTCTCGCACAATTCTTTGGCAGCCCAGCCACCGCTGATGCCGGAGCCTACCACAATGGCATCGAACGTATTTTGTTGCTTCGCCTTCAGATTGATGTTCATAAACGGAAGATGCTGAAAAAATGCAAACGGGGCAATGGCTCATAAAAAAGATTAATCGAAATTAGTGACGCAGTTTTTTTTTAACGGTGTAATCACGATGAGATTAGCTACCGGTTTTCTTTATCATATTTATAATCGTGGCAATAATCAACAGCCCATCTTTCTACAGGAGCGTAATTATCACTTCTTCATACAAAAGGTGGCTAAAGCATTTAGCGATCAGGTGGATTTACTTGCGTTTTGTTTAATGCCCAATCATTTTCATTTTCTCATCAGCACCAGAGATTCATTCGATCAGGCCAAATTTTCGGGAAACTTGCGCGTGTTGCTGAGTTCCTATACCAGGGCTATTCAAAAGCAAGAAGGTTTTACAGGCTCTCTTTTTCAGCAAAACACAAAAGCCAAAGAGTTAACAACTAATGAATACGCCCGAGCCTGTTTTCATTATATTCATCAAAATCCTATTCGGGCTCGTTTGGTTGATCGCATTGAAGATTGGCCCTACCATTCATTTAAAGATTACTGGAAGGGCGTTCCTGGGATTTGTAACACAGAATTGGGGAGATCACTCATTGACCTTCCGGATGATGAAGATCAATTTTACCGAGATACCGTTTCAAGTTTAGATGCGGGGCTGGAAACAGTCATTTTTTAGCAGTCGTCCCACCACTCAAAGTGGTGGGACGACTAAGTAAACCTCGAAGCCTTTCAGCTTGCGGTACAAGCTGATGGCGTGGCGGTCGGTAAGTCCCGAAATAAAGTCAATTACCTGGCGCAGCAGATGGTAGTCTTTATCGGTATGCTGCTGAATTCGGGGGCAGTCGTCCCACCACTCAAAGTGGTGGGACGACTAAGTCTAAACCTCGAAGCCTTTCATCTTTCGATACAAGCTGATGGCGTGGCGGTCGGTAAGCCCCGATATAAAGTCAATTACCTGGCGCAGCAGGTGGTAGTCGTTATCGGTATGTTGCTGAATGGCAAACACCGTTTCTGTGGGCAACAACTTCTGCAGGTTGGCGTACTTACGCGAAGCACTCTTATCGCGCAGCGATTGCGCTGCTTGCGTAAACTCATGCATCAGCCCCGGTAAAACTTCGTGGCCCGCGGCCTCAATCTCCACCACTTTACGCGCGCGATAGATTTTTTCAATCGATACGTCAATGATGCTTTTCAGCGCTTTACTCGACTGGCAACGGTCGGCCAAAGCCACATCGAAAGTACCTTCCAGAATTTCTTTTTCATAGTCAAGAAACAGCGTGGCACATTCATCCATCAAATCGCCAATGGCCAGCGCGCGCAGGTAGCCAATTTTCTCCGCCTGATTATTCAATTGGCTCAGCTTGCCCAACTTCGATTGGCTAACGGTAATCACGCCACCGAATAACTCCATGGCTTGTTCAAAACTCACCAAGCCCAGGCTGCAACCGTCTTCGAGGTCTATGATGCTGTAGCAAATGTCATCGGCTGCCTCCACCAAAAATGCCAGCGGATGGCGCACCCAGTTGCCATGCGTTCCCTTCAACAACTCCAAATGCGCAGCTACTTCCTGAAAAATGGCTCGTTCGCTTTGGAAGAATCCAAACTTTTTCTGGCTGCGTTTCGATTTGTCGCGTTGCGGAAAGAGGGCAGCGCAAGGATATTTGGTGAAGGCACCCAGCGTTGCATAGGTAAGCTTTAGTCCATACTGGTTTTTATTGAGAATGCGAAAACCCTGCGCATTGCCTTCAAATTTCCTCAGGTCTTCCCACTCCTCTGCCGATACTTTATTGCTAAATGATTGCCCCAGCGGAGAGTGAACAAAAAAATCAGAAAGCGAATCTTCACCCGCATGCCCAAAAGGTGGGTTACCCAAATCGTGTGCCAGCGAGGCCGCAGCGGTAATGGCCCCAAAATCGAAAGCCGAGAATTGCTCTTTCAACGAGGGATGACGTTGCATGATCACTTCGCCCACTTTGCGCCCCAACGAACGCCCCACACTGGAAACCTCCAGGCTATGCGTTAGCCGCGTATGTACAAAATCATGTTCGGGCAGGGGGTGTACCTGGGTTTTGTCTTGCAGCCTGCGAAACGGATGCGAAAAGATGATCCGGTCGTAATCTTGCTCGAACGCACTGCGGGTTTGGCCGGTTCTTATTGTTTTTGTTTGCCCAAAACGCTGAGATGAGAGAAGGAGGTTCCAATTCATTGTTCAAAATCAATGCAGGCGGATGCCTTTTACGAACTTAAAGTCTCTTTTATTGAATGTAAAGAGTGGGAAATCGTAGACGGGAGCTGTGGCAGCAATCAGTGCATCCTGAACACGGAGACCATGACTCAACGCATACTTACTTATAGGATTCAAAAAAGTTGCTGATACTTCCCCTGTGAGCGGAATAACGATCAACTCATTTAAGAAGTGTTCAATTTTTTTTGAATGTTTCTTGTTTCGCGATCCTACAAGCAGTTCACCAGCGGTAATTGCGCTTATTGCCAGGGACTTGAAACCAATTTTCAACAATTCATTTTGCAAGGTTGGATTGTTCCGATCTAAAAACTCAATCAGAACATCAGTATCACAGATGATCAACTCCTTCTCTTCCATGCCAGGCTACGAATGTGTTCCTTGCTCACCAACTCTCCATGTGTTGAACCGGCAAACTTCAAAAAATCCTTTTGCGTTTTGAAGCCACTCTTGGGGAGTTGCTTCCGTAAGGTTGTTTTATTTTCAGTCACTTCTATCTCGAGCCTGTCCAACAATTCTTTGATCAACTTTAAGTCTTTCTTTTTGACCACATTAATGATAAGGGTACTCATAATCCAAAATTAGTAAAAAATCTAACCCCGTAGCGGGTCTTGCCTGAAGAGCAACACGAGCGTTCCATACAACTCGGGCAGACCTTTCTTAAATTCGGCCGAGCGCTCGAAGAAATTTTCTACCGCCACGGCAAAAAATTCCTCCATGTTGGTGGCTGCATATTTGCGCAACAGGTGCGGCTCTTCTCTGCGTATTTTCTCAATCTCTATCTCTGCCTGCGCCATTACCCTGTTGTAGGCCTCCTCGTTAAACACTTCGTAGTCGGCCTTCATCAGCTTATGCTCAAAATACAAGGCGTGGGCATATTCATGCAGCAGTAGGTTCAAGCCGTCATTACTGCGGTTGATGCCTTCCATCACGGCCTCCCACGAAAACACGATAATGCGCGCGCCCGGGTTCACTTCGCCTTTGTGATTTCTGCCCGTGAACTTAGATCGGTACACGCTGGGATACAATACAATCACGTTGTAATAATTGAAACATACTTCGGGCAGGTACATGGATATTCTGGCGGCCGTGCCCCCGAGTATGGCGCGTACTTCGGGCGTAAGCCGCATGTTGCCGCGCAGTTGGTAGTCGAAAGAATTCAAAAACGACTTTACCCGTTTCTCGAACTTTCTCTTTCTGCGAAAAGAAAAATGGCGGTAGAAAGGGAAATACTTCTGCAGCTCGCGGATTACCTCGGGCTCCAACGGAAATATCATCCGGTTTACCTTCTTGAAATTTTCCAGGTAGGTAACCACCACCAGGAAGAGCATAACAAAAAGGGCGCCCCAGATAAAATTCACACTACCTCCGGATTAGATGGAGGCCAACAAGTTCTTAATTGAACAGGCTTTTTCCAAATGTGATTTTACCTCTGCTATTTTGATACGGTCTTGCTTCATGCTGTCGCGGTGGCGCAACGTAACGGTATCGTTTTGCAGCGTCTCGTGGTCTACCGTTACGCAGAAAGGTGTGCCTATGGCATCCATTCTGCGGTAACGTCTGCCTATGGTGTCTTTGTCTTCGTAATAGGTGCGGTAGTCCAGGTGTAATTCTTTCACAATCGCCTCGGCCTTTTCTGGCAAGCCGTCTTTCTTCACCAAAGGCAATATGGCCACTTTGTTGGGCGCCAGGGCTGGCGGAAGTGACAACACAACTCTTTCGTTACCCTCTTCTCCTGCTGCTACCTTTTCTTCTTTATACGATTTGCTCAGGGTGGCCAAAAACATACGGTCTAAACCAACCGAAGTTTCCACCACAAACGGGATATAACTTTGGTTGAGTTCGGGATCGAAATACTGAAGTTTCTTACCTGAATACTTCTCGTGGTTTTTCAGGTCGAAGTCGGTGCGCGAGTGGATGCCTTCCAGTTCTTTGAAGCCCATCGGGAAATTAAACTGAATGTCGCAGGCGGCATTGGCGTAGTGCGCCAGGTTTAAATGATCGTGGAAGCGATAGTTCTCTGCACCCAGGCCCAACGCCTGGTGCCAACGCATGCGCTTTTCTTTCCAGAACTCGTACCACTTCATTTCCTCACCCGGCTTCACAAAAAACTGCATTTCCATCTGCTCGAATTCACGCATGCGGAAAATGAACTGGCGCGCTACAATTTCGTTGCGGAAGGCCTTACCGATCTGCGCAATGCCGAAGGGGATTTTCATGCGGCCCGTTTTCTGCACATTCAAGAAGTTTACAAAAATTCCCTGGGCGGTTTCGGGGCGCAGGTAAATCTTGTTGGCATCTTCTGCCACCGATCCCATCTCGGTAGAGAACATGAGGTTGAACTGGCGCACGTCTGTCCAGTTTTTGCTACCCGACACGGGGTCGGTAATTTCCAGGTCTACCACCAACTGCTTCATGGCCGCCATGTCGCCACTGGCCATGGCATCTTTCAGTCGCTGGTTGGTTTCGTCTATCTTCTTCTGGTATTCTAACACGCGCGGGTTGGTTTTCACGAACATGTCCTTATCGAACGATTCGCCAAAACGCTTGGCCGCTTTCTCCACTTCCTTCTCAATTTTGTCTTCCATTTTACCGATGGCATCTTCCACCAGCACATCGGCACGGTAGCGCTTTTTGCTGTCTTTGTTGTCTATCATCGGATCGTTGAAGGCATCTACGTGGCCGGAAGCCTTCCACGTGGTAGGGTGCATAAAAATGGCGGCATCAATACCCACAATGTTGTCGTGCAGTTGCGTCATAAAACGCCACCAGTATTCTTTGATATTGTTCTTTAACTCGGCACCGTTCTGGCCGTAGTCGTACACTGCGCTTAGTCCATCGTAAATTTCGCTGGAAGGAAAAATAAACCCATACTCCTTGGCATGGGAGATCACTTTCTTCAAAAAATTGTCGTCTTGCTGTGCCATAAGACGGCAAAAATAGAATATAGATTGGAATTAGCGCGGCCGGCCGCACGAAGAGTTTTTAGCCAAGCGGAATGGCCACCCGGAAAGTGGTGCCTTTGCGCGGCACCGACTCCACCTCAATCGTTCCCGAAACCTTGGCCAGCACCTCGCTCACAATATAAAGGCCCAAACCCGAGCCTTTGGAACCTGGGTTGCCCCGAAAGAACATCTCGAAAATGCGCGGTTGAACCTCGGGGTCTATTCCCTGGCCATTGTCTTGCACCTCCAAATGCAGCACATTGTTTTCCACATGGCCCGTTACAGAAATATAGGGTGCTACGTGGCTGAAGTCGTGGTAACGAATGGCATTGGAAAGCAGGTTGCCCAGCACAATTTTGAGGCGGGCGGGGTCTGTTTCCACCACCAGCTTCGGGGCGATATCGAGCTTGAAGCGAATGGCATCGGCACCCTCAATAAATCGAAGGCCTTCCCAGATATCAACCACCAGCGCGGCCAGTTCTACGCGCACCTTATGGAGCGCCATTCGATTATTGCGCGAGAAGTCGGTTACATCGCGAATGAAACTTTGCATGGAGTGGATCCGCGTTTTCATCAACCCCAGGTAGTAGGCAATTTCTTTTTCGGTGGCGTTTTCAGCCAGTTGAATGAGGCCCAACACAGAATTGAGGGGGGCGCGCAAATCGTGCGAGGCGCTGTACACAAAGCGGTCGAGATCGGCATTGTTGCGCTTCAGCATCTCATTTTGCATCTGTATCTTCTCTTCACTGTAACGGTTCAGCCGGATGAACAACACAGCCACCAGCATGGTGCCTGACAACGAGGTGCAAAAGTTGAGGAAGAGGATCTGATCAAGTGTGGCGGCATCATAATCTCTGAATACCAAAAACGAAATATGAAAAAAGTTAGCCATAACAAACAGCAGCAGCGTGAAGGCCGTGAACGCATAGGCATAGGTACGCTTCGATGCGCCAAAAACTGTAAAGGCACCCAGACTAACCACGAGAAAAAATAGTGAGGCACCCGATGCGGGCGATTCGCTGCCCGCAAAAAGAAAGATGACAAAGGCAATGGTGGGAAAAAGCACCAGGTTAGCCAATGCATGCCGGTGTAGCCGGTGCAGCAGAAGCGAGAGCGCGCTGAACCCAATGCACACCACAAAAATGGAGGTGGTGATGAAATCGCTTTTGCCAAAATCAACCGCCAGGTAAAGCGTACAAGCCGCTATGCTGAAAAGTGCATACCAGCCCGATAGCATAACTGTTTTAAAGTCGGTGTACGACTCAATGAAATAATTCTTGCCCAGAATAAGGCCGCGGATGGTGCTTTGCATAAAATGCTGCCGAGATTAAAACCAGTGTACAAAGAACGGGAGGCTGGGCACTTTAAATTATGGACATCGGTTGCCTGCCCAATTCATGTAAGATTTTACCCTTCAAAACAGCAAAAGCCGGAGCGTTGGCTTTAATCGAACCCGCAGCGCCCGAACCAGTGTCGGTGTATCTGTTTTTATCGTTACTTTGGGAAGTCATGGTTATCCAGAAAATCGGGTTGGGCCTTGCGTTTTCTCCCACTGCGGAGGCCATGTTGAGGGAGGCGAACCGGCTTACCAAGGCGCTGCACGGCACATTGGTACTTATTCATGTGGGCACCCACACCCCTGCTGACGAAGCGAAAATGAATGCACTGCTGTTGGCCGCGGAAGTGGAGCCCGACAAGGTGCGCATTGTTTGGGAGTCGGGCGATCCGGCCAAGGCCATTCTGCGTGCGTGTAAAAGCGAGCAAATCGATTTGTTGATGACGGGCGCTTTGAAAAAAGAAAACCTGGTGCAGTATTACCTCGGTTCTGTGGCCCGAAAAATTCTGAGGAAGGCACCCTGCTCTGTGCTTACCGTGGTTAATCAGCAGCCGGTAAAAAATATTGTAGTCAATGCCGAAGACAGCCCATACGTGCAAGATGCCATTGCCCTGGCGTGCCAGTTGGGCAAAAAAGAAGGTGCCAGTTGGATACACATTGTGCGCGAGCTCAAAATGTATGGGCTTACCATGGCCGCCAGCGATCAACTATCGGAAGAAGAATATGACCAGACACGCCACCAACTGGTGAAAGATGAAATAGACAAAGTAGAGACCCTGCTGACGCGCATTCCGCACGAGAAACTAAAAATCAACATCAAGATATTATCCGGCAAGTCTGGTTTCGAGTTGTTGAAATTTGCCGAGCGAAAAAATGCCGAACTGTTGGTGGTGGGTGCGCCTGCGCGCAGGTTTTCCTTTCTCGACCGGGTATTTCCGCACGACCTGGAATATATTTTTGCCAACCTGCCTTGCAATGTATTGGTGGTAAACATAAAACGAAAGGAGCAACTCCATGGGTAAGCTTCCGCACGATGCCGTAGTGCAGCTCTTGTTGCAGGTTAGCATTATGCTGCTAATGGGGCGCCTTTTTGCAGAAGCTGCGCGCAGGCTGAAGCAACCTGCGGTGGTGGGCGAGATTGTAGCCGGCATTATACTCGGCCCCACCATACTGGGTATGTTGCAACCCGATTGGTTTAACTTCTTCTTTCCGGCAGGTAACATCTCTGGCGTGGTACTGGCCGGCATGGTGCAAATATCTGTGGTGATGCTTTTGTTCATTGCAGGCCTGGAAGTTGACCTGCACATTGTGTGGCAACAGGGCAAACAATCGCTCTTCACCAGTAGCCTCGGCCTCATCATACCCTTTGTTTTCGGGTTTACACTCCCCTATTCCTTTCCCGAATTTTTCGGCATTGCCGAGCCGGCTGCACGCTGGGTCTTCTCACTCTTCATGGGCACGGCCATGGCCATTTCGGCCTTGCCCGTTATTGTGCGCATCTTAATGGACCTGAACCTATTCAAATCGCGCATGGGCATGCTCGTGGTGGCCTCGGCCATGATTGATGATGTGATTGGCTGGATGATTTTTTCTGTGCTACTCGGCATGATCGGTAAGGCAGGGGTTATGTCGTTTGGCAGCACGCTGCTGCTCACGGTGGGCTTTACCGTGGTTATGCTCACACTGGGCCGGGGTCTTCTTAACCGTGTGCTGCCCTGGGTGAATAAGAAAATGGCCTGGCCGGGCGGGGTGTTGTCGTTATCGCTGGCCTTGTGCTTTCTGGGCGCAGCCTTTACCGAATACATTGGTATCCATGCCATTTTTGGAGCCTTCATCGTAGGAGTTTCGCTGGGCGACTCCGAACATTTTTCTGAACGCGCCAAAGAAATTGTGCACCAATTCATCAACAATATTTTTGCTCCGCTCTTTTTTGTATCGATTGGCCTGCGCGTAAACTTCATAGCAAACTTCGACTTTTGGTTAACGCTCGTTATCCTGGTGATTGCCTTCGCGGGCAAAATTATCGGTAGCGGGCTGGGCACGCGCCTGGGGGGGTTTACGTGGCGCGAGTCGTTGGCGGCTGCTTTTGGCATGAACGCCCGGGGTGCCATGGAAATCATACTTGGCCTGATTGCCCTCGAGAACGGCCTGATCAATGAAAGAGTATTCGTTTCGCTGGTAATTATGGCGCTTGTAACCAGTATGAGCAGCGGCCCGCTGATGAAGTGGATGTTGAAAAAATAGCCCCGTCCGCGTTCACCTACGCCCAACCCCCGTTAACCGACACACGGCCGAACCCGGCCTTTTAGCCTTAGCCAAAACCATACGCAGTGCGTTCTTTTGGGTATAAATTCAAAAAGTATGGAAACGAAATATTCGCGCGAGCATGAGAAGGTTAAAACAGGCAATACTTTGTCGGGACGAGTGTTGGGTGGATTGGTATTGATACTGTTCGGCTCGTTGCTGCTGGCCCATGAAATGGGCGTTTACTTCCCCCGTTGGTTCTTCAGTTGGGAAATGCTTTTGATAGCCTTTGGTCTGTTTATGGGTGCACGCCACTCGTTCCGCTCGTGGGGATGGTTGGTACCCATTCTTATTGGTGGCGCCTTCCTGGCCGATGACTGGTTTCCTGAATTGGGCTTCCGGCACTTTATCTGGCCTGCCATTATCATTGGCATTGGCCTGGTAATGATCTTGAGGCCACGCAGCACCAAAAAAAACTGGGAAGGCCTGCAGGGGCCTGTAAGTAACGGCACCTCGGCTGACGATATATTGGACACGGTAACCATCTTTGGCGGTACCAAGAAAGTAATCATCTCCAAAAGTTTTCGCGGTGGCGATGTGGTAAACTTCTTTGGCGGCACCGATCTGAACCTCAGCCAGGCAGACATCAACGGTGTGGTTGTGCTCGACCTTACCCAGGTATTTGGTGGCACCAAGCTGATTGTTCCCTCCAACTGGAAAATTCAATCGGAGATAGTGGCCATTTTTGGAGGCCTGGACGATAAGCGCAAAGACATTGGCGAGCCCGACCCTAATAAAGTGTTGGTGTTAAAAGGCACGTGCATTTTTGGTGGCATCGATATCAAGAGCTACGGATAGAACTGGTACGTATTGTGTAACCGAAAAAGAAACCCCCGATGAACTGGTACGTGGCAAAAATAATTTTTCGTATTGCAAGCGAAGGCGCACAAAAGCCTCAGTTCGATGAACACATGCGCCTGGTAGCGGCCGATAGTTTTGAAGAAGCATTTTTAAAAGCAAGGATTATTGGCATCAGCGAAGAAGATGCCTTTCTGAACCACCGCAACAAGATGGTGAAGTGGGAGTTCATCAACGTGGCAGAGCTGCATCCGGTAAACGAACTGAAAGACGGCACCGAACTTTACTCGTCTATACACGAGGTAGAAGAAGAAGCCGACTACGTAGAACAGGTACACCAACGGGCCGTGTTGATGCAAACTGTTCAGCAGTCTGTATTTGATTGTAAAGTGTAGCCAAAAGGCCGCAGCAAATCCTAAATTTGTTGCGGCACATTCTTTTTCATGCAGCGCATTCTGAAACACCCGGTCCTAAAATTCCTGCTCTGGTGGTTTACCTGGACGCTGGTGGGCGCCTGGCTGGTGCATACGTTCGGCTTTAGCTGGCAACTGGCCTTTTACGATGCCGCCCTTACACAGGCAGACCTCACGCTGGCTGCCTACGTGATGAACCTGATTCTTCAATTCTACAGGCCCACATCCCGAAACATCATCCATGTACATTTTCTGAGCCTGGTGCTGGCAGGTGTTTTTTCCTACGTAGCCATTCCGTGGTTGTTGCCCAAGGTAGTGCCGGTGGAACCGGGGTATCTGTTTTTTTTGGAACAATCGCTGCCCATTCGTTTTTTGATTGCCTGGATGCAGGTATTGTTTGTAGCCACGCTAAGCTGGCTGTGGTATTATGTGTTAGAGCAGCAAGAAAGAAACAAGCGCGAAGAAGATGCAGCCCGCCTGCTGAAAGAGGCAGAGTTGGTGCAACTCCGCCAGCAACTGCAGCCGCACTTTCTTTTCAACAGCCTTAACTCCATCAACGCATTGGTGGGCAGCCAACCCGAGCAGGCCCGCACCATGGTACAACAACTTTCAGATTTTCTGCGCGGCACCATGCGCAAAGACGACCGCCAACGGGTTTCATTGCAAGAGGAACTCAACCACCTGCAACTATATCTCGACATAGAAAAGGTACGGTTTGGGTATCGGTTAAAGTCTGAAGTAGAAGTGGCAGAAGAAGTGAAGTCGATGATGCTTCCGCCACTGTTGTTGCAGCCCATTGTAGAGAATGCCATTAAATTTGGCTTGTACGATACGGTGGGCGAAATAACCATCCGGCTGAAAGCCTACGCCCAAAGCGGGGCCCTTTTTGTAGAGGTTAGCAACCCGTTCGATCCGGTTACCGCCCAGCCAAAACAAGGAACGGGATTTGGCCTGAACTCCATATCGCGCAGGCTTTACCTTATCTACTCCCAAAACGACCTGCTAAAAACTTCTACACACGAAAATACTTTTACTACTACCATAAAAATTCCCCAATGATCAAAGCCCTGCTGATAGACGATGAACCCCTGGCACGCAGCGTGGTGAGAGAATACCTGGCCGCACACCCCGATGTTGAAATTCTGGAAGAGTGCAGCGATGGATTTGAAGGTGTGAAGGCCATTACGCGGCACAACCCCGACCTGATATTTCTCGACATACAGATGCCCAAGATCAACGGGTTCGAAATGCTGGAGCTATTGGAAACCCCACCAGCGGTAATTTTTACCACTGCCTTCGATGAATTTGCCATGAGGGCCTTTGAGGCACACGCCATCGATTACCTGCTGAAGCCCTTTTCTAAGGACCGGTTTGATAAAGCATTACTAAAGTGGAAAGAAAAGCAACCCCAGGGCTTCGACAAAAAAGCCATTGACCTGCTGGCGAGCACCACGCAACCGGAGGAGCATAGCCGCATTGTAGTGAAAAAAGGGAACAATATTGTAATTGTGCCTATTCAGACCATTCACTACCTGGAAGCGTTTGACGACTACGTGAAAATTCACACCCGCGAAGGTTTTTACCTGAAGAAGAAAACGCTTACTCACTTCGAAAAATCGCTCGACAGCACGCAATTCGTGCGTGTGCACCGGTCTTACCTTATCAACCTGCATGAGCTAACCCGCATTGAACCTTTGGAAAAAGATAACCACGTGGGCTTGCTGAAAAGCGGAGTGCGGGTTCCGTTAAGCCAAAGCGGCTACACGCGGCTGAAAGAGGTGTTGGGAATATAAAGTTATTTCGAAGGCCTACCACTTCGAGAAGGTAGTCACCCATCATGCAATGGCGGCCTTTAAGAAATCGTTGAGTGGCTTGATAGCACGTGCTGCTTCTGTTACCTGCTTTAAAAATTTCTTGTCCTTTACTTCTTTATCGGAAAAGTAATGCGACACAATAAAGCTCTTGTTCTTCAACAGGTCCAGATGCGGATGATCTTTGGCATACCCTTTCGGCACCGTTTTTAACTGATCGAAATTATCGAGGCCGTTGTACCACTTCCTAAACTTTTTGTCCTTCAGAATTCCCACAACCGTCTCGGCATTGTAATCAATCTCCTGCCTGATTTTGGCAAGATTTGCCGGGTCGGGCATGTACATGCCGCCCGCCAGAAAGCTTTGGTTGCCAGGCTGAATGTGCAGGTAATAGCCAGGTTCCTGTTCCATCTTACCATTGGCAGAAACACCCGCACCCATATTTATTTTGTAGGGGCTTTTGTCTTTGCTGAAGCGCACATCGCGGTAAATTCTGAAAACTAATTTCTTCGGGTTGAGTCCGGCCAGTTCGGGATTGAACTTGATCAACTCTTCCAACCACCGGGCCACAAACGCCTCGTAGTTTTCTTTGGCCTGCAGGTAGTCGCCTTTGTTCTTTTCGAACCAATCGCGGTTATTGTTTTTTGCCAATCGGGCAAGAAAAGTAAGTATCTGGTTAAAGTCCATAGAATTTTATCCTGCTTGTGTCTGCTACTTCAAAGCGCCTCCAGCACCTGCTCTAAAGCCATGCCGCGCGAGGCTTTTATCAAGATGGCGGCATGCTGAATCGGGTTTTGCTTCAGGTAGTCTATCAGCGTTTGTTTGTCGTTGAAAAACATGCCTTGTGGAAAAGTGGCGCGCGCTGCCGCCATAAGTGGGCCACACAAAAACACCTGGTCTATTTTTTTTTGCGCCAGTAACTCGCCCATGCGTTGGTGTTCTCGTTCGGCTTCGTCCTCCAGCTCGTACATGTCGCCTAGTATGGCCACTTTTTTGCCCTCCATGGTGCTCAGGTTACCGATGGCAGCCTCCATGGAACTCGGGTTGGCATTATAGGCATCCAGCAAAATGGTGTTGGTTCCTTTCTTAATAATCTGCGACCGCATGTTGCCGGGCACATATTCCTCCACGGCACGGTTCGCATCGGGTGCATCTACACCAAAATATTTTCCAATACAAAGTGCCACGGCCACATTTTCGAAATTATAGGCCCCCACCATTTGGGTTTGCAGTTCGGCCCCGTTCTCCGCCATTACTTTCAGCAAGGGCTGGCTGTTCAACAAACGGCAGTGGTAGTAATCACCTTCGGCCGGGTAGAGCACAGGTGCCGCGAACTCATGCGCCATTTTCATGAGAATGGTATTCTGAGAGTTGATGAACACCGTGCCGGAGTTTTGGATCAGATGGCGGTACAGTTCTGTTTTACCCCGTATAATGTTCTCGAAACCACCAAACGTGCCAATATGTGCTTTACCTATATTAGTAATAAAGCCATGCGTTGGCCGAGTAATGGAACAGAGCATCTCAATTTCGCCTACGTGGTTAGCGCCCATCTCCACCACGGCCAACTCGTGGGTTTTATTTATAGAGAGAATAGTAAGCGGCACGCCAATGTGGTTGTTCAGGTTGCCACGCGTGGCAAACGTTTTGTATTTCTTGCTCAGCACCGCATTCACCAATTCTTTGCTGGTGGTTTTGCCGTTCGAGCCGGTTAATCCGATAACCGGTATGGTAAGTTGTGCGCGGTGATGCCGTGCCAGGTTTTGCAAGGTGGTGAGCACATCGGGCACCAGCATACAACGGGCATCGTTGGCGAAAGAGGCATCGTCTACAACTGCCAGCGAGGCACCTTTGGCCAGCGCCTCTGCCGCAAACTTATTGGCATTGAACGAGGGGCCACGTAAAGCAAAAAATACCGAACCAGGGGTGATTTGTCGCGTATCGGTGGAAACTTTTCCCGATTCCAGGTATTTTGAATACAGAAAATTAATGTCGGCTGCCATAAGAACCCAATCAACAAAACTATCTTGCAGGCAAGATAACAGTCGGTAGAACGTTGGTGTTAGTGATTAAACAACTATTTTTCATGCTGCGCTTGGGGGTGCTTTTGCTGTTGCTGATGGTACATGCGGCCAAGGCCCAGTTCACCTATACCTTCGATCAAAGCATTCCGGTAGAAACCACGGGTGGCGCCTTGCCGCTGGCCTGGGCTGGAGGACTTAATTCAGCGCAGTTCAATACCATAGATCTGAATGGCGACAACCAGAACGACCTGGTGGTTTATGACCGCACCGCCAGCCGCCTGCTTACTTTTTTTCGACAAGAGAACAGGTACGTGTACGCGCCCGAATTTGAAACGCTATTCCCTGCACAGATCACTCATTGGATGCTGCTGCGCGACTTTAACTGCGATGGTCGCAAAGACATTTTTACCAGCGACCCATTTGGCATACAGGTTTTTGTAAACACCACCGCCCCCGGTCAGCCGCTTTCGTGGCGTCTGTACAATCCGGGTTTCCCACTGCTCACCAAAGGGTTTAGCGGCAACATCAACTTGAAAGTCAATCAAAGCGACATTCCCGCCATTGACGATGTAGATGGTGATGGCGACCTGGATATTTTGAATGTGCGTTTTATCGGAGCAGGAACTGTAGAGTGGCACAAAAACCTGAGCATGGAGCGCACCGGCACTTGCGACTCGCTACAACTGGAGCGCGTAACACAAAACTATGGCGGCTTTGAAGAATGCAGTTGCGGCCTGTTTACGTTTGGTACCGCCTGCCCCCCCAGTGGTGGACGCACCCAACATGCGGGCGGCAAAACCCTGCTTACACTAGATGTTGACAACGATGGCGACAAAGAGGTTTTGTTTTCGGAAGAGGAATGCGGCAGGATTTTTCTACTCACCAACCAGGGCACCAAAGACGAGCCGTTGATGAACGCGGCCACCCCATTCCCTCCTCCCACGCTCACCGCCTTTCAGTTTCCGGCACCCTTTCTGGAAGATGTAGATTTCGATGGAAAACCTGATCTGATCGCATCGCCCAATCTCTACGCCCGCACATTTACCAACACCAACTTTGTTCGTTCGGTTTGGCTATACAAAAACACCGGCAGCAGTCAGCTACCCACTTTTACTTTTACTCAAGACAATTTTTTGCAGGGGCAGATGATTGATGTGGGCGATTACAGCGTGCCCGCCTTTGCCGATGCAGATGGCGATGGCGATGACGACCTTTTTATTGGCCATTATGCCGATGCTACTTTCCGGGCCGGGATTTATTTTTTTGAAAATGTGGGAACACCGGCACAGCCTTCGTTCCAGTTAAGAGACGATGATTTTGGTTTTCTTCGGTTTGGTAACTTTTACAACCTCAAGCCACAGTTTGCCGACATGAATGGCGACAGTCGCACTGACCTGGTCTTTACCGCCACCGACCTGCAGCGCGGCTTTACATCGCTGTATTATTTGCCCAACATGGCCGAAAGCGGCATACAGGTTTCGCTTGCGCAGCTGGTGAACACTGATTTTAGAATCGGGCAGACAGAGAATGTAACTGTTGCCGATATTGATCAGGATGGCCTACCCGATGTGCTGGTGGGTACCTCGGGGGGCGCAGTACACTTTTACCGCAACCAGGGACCACTCGGGCAGTTGAACCTGGTTCAGGAAAGCAACGCGTATTTGGGATTGAGTCAAAGTACCTCGCGGCAAACGCCCGCATTGACCGTGGCCGACCTGGATGCAGATGGACGTGGCGACCTGATCATGGCCGACCAACAGGGCAGGCTCAGCATTATTGGCGATTTCAGAAATTACAATCCCGCCCTGTCTGTGCCGGCAACCAGTATTTTTTATAACTCACTGAGCCAAACTTACGAGGCCCGCGCATTGGGCGCCCGCGCCACACCAACCGTTGTTAACCTTTTTAACAGCGACAAACCCGCCATTGTAGCGGGCAACGTGTTGGGTGGTGTAATGGTCTTAAAAAATACTGAAGGCAAAGACCTGCCTCCCGACCCTGTGGTGCAACTCTTCCCCAATCCGTTGGCCAAAGGGCAAGACCTTTCTATTAAAGCAGATCGGAATGTGCTCATGCAGGTCTACTCCGTTTTAGGTCAGAAAATGTGCGAGCCCCTTTTTATTCCCGCTAACCAAACCTATCCGTTAGCCATCCAAAATCTGGCTGCGGGACTTTACATCGCCCGCTTCACCCATGCGGGTAAATCGTTTGCAGTAAAGTTTATCATCCAGTAATTCCGCTGGCATCTCTTTTTTACTTTATGTTTGCGGCCGAAATCGCACAGAAGCCTATGAATTCCTTCGCAGTTATTTTCGATATGGATGGTGTAATTGTTGACAGCAATCCTTTCCACAAAATTGCCTTGCAGCAGTTCTGCGAAAAGCATGGACATATTCTTACCGAAGAGCAGTTGCGCGAGAAAATTTACGGCCGTACCAATAAAGAGTGGATTACCAACCTCTTTGGTGTTTTACCTGAGGAGCAGTTGCAACAATTTGCCGAAGAGAAAGAACAACTTTACCGCGAACTGTTCAAAAATGATATCCAGCCTGTTAAAGGGCTAGTTCCTTTTCTTGACTTGTTAGATCAGCACCAGGTTCCCCGCGCCATTGGCACTTCGGCCCCGCAAAGCAATGTGGTGTTTACGCTTTCTAAAACACGCACAGAGAAATACTTCACCACTATTTTAAACGATACGTTTGTAACGCACGGCAAGCCACACCCGGAAATTTATCTGAAAGTAGCCCAGGCACTTGGAATGCCGAACGCCCAATGCATTGTAATAGAAGATTCTCTTTCGGGCATTGAGGCCGGTAAGGCAGCAGGCTCTAAAGTAATTGGCATTACCACCACCCACACGGCCGATGAATTGAAGCATACCGACCTGGTCATTTCAGATTTCACCGAATTGACACTCGACCGATTGCGGGCCCTGGTGGTCTGATAAAAGGAACTGCCACCCCTTACAAGGTGGCAGTAGCCAAGCCAACCTAAACAAATAGGTATTTATTTCGAAGCACTACTTCAGTGCCACACGGGCAAACCACAATTCGCGGCCGCCTTTGTCTGCACCAAAGAATACCACTTTCTCTGCTTCTTCTGTTTCCAGGAAGGGATACTTCGGGTCGAGGTAATAGCCTTCTCCCTTCCCAAACGATTTCAGATCTGAAACGGAGTTGTCTTGCATGTTAATTTTACCCATGCGGGGGTACGTTAGCAGTTTGCCATGCGGTGACTGGCCTTTCACCTCCTGAAGAATCCAAAACATATCATCGCCTTTACCGGGAATAAGCGCCTGCGGGCAGGCATACACAGTGGTGATTTTTGTTACCGTATAGTATCCGATACCGTTGGTGTAATTATAATCTACCGTAATGCCTTTCTCTTTGGTGTCGAGCCCATACTGCGCACGCAATTTGCCGTTGGCATCGAAATGAAAGCCCAGTACATCTTCATACTTGGTTATGAAGCCATCTTTGTTTTTGTCGTAGTTCTGCCCCAGTATAATCAGGTCGCCATTGGGCGCAAAGTTGTAGCTGCGCACGCCAAACTCGCGGCCATTATAGTCGGGTGTTTTGCGCTGGCCGGGAGGGAACTTTTGTTTGGACTTAAATTCTTCCAGGTCAGTCTCGGTCAGGTAGGCCATCTTTCCTCCCGACACTTTCATTAACTGAACGGCTTTGTATTTTACTTCTCCACCGCCAATCCTTGAACCGGCACCTTCGTTAAAATATTTATCACGGCCCGCCATGGCAGGTCCATAAAAATAGAAATCGTTATTGTTTACCAGCATTTCATCAATACGCCAGTAGCTGGCAGGGCTGTTGAAGTTAAAGCGCTCCACAATGTTGCACTGGTCGTCTACGCGCACATAAGTAAAGTTGTTGTTGTTGGGGTCGGCTAGTTTTTTACCCATCAGGTTAGAGGGCGCGAAGATGAACACCATACCGGCAATACCGGGGGCTTCCTCATCTTCAGGGTTGGGGCGCTCGATGGCGCGCGAAAATGCCAGCGTCTGAAGATGCGGAAAGTCAATGCTGGTTGTCTTGGTCATATTCAGATCGCTGTCGAACTTCAGCAGCTTTATTTCACCCACATCTTCATTGCCCTTGGCGCTTACCTTGGCTTTTACCGATGCCAGCACAAACAGGTCGCCCGTCATGTCATCTTCCATATGGTCCATGCGGGTAAACTTATTGCCGTCTTCCGTTTTGGGCTTCACTTTCTCCAGCACTTCCACCCTGCGCGTATAGCCACCCATCAGAAACTGGTACTTGTAGGTAATGCGCTTTTTGCGCAGCACTAGCGTACCCATCATGTTGTTTTCAACCGTGTTGCCCTGCACCACATATTCCTCCCCTTTGAAACGGAACCACTTAAATTTCTTTTTCATCTTTTCGGCCTCTTCTTCAAACTCATTGTCGCTAACCAGGTTGAAGTCGTGGTCGAACACGTACTGCTCGTACTTAAATGTGTTTCGTTTCTGGCCTGTGAAGTAGGTAAGCGTGTAGGTTCTGTCTACATAGTCGTAATCTAAACCCGCCAGCGTGCCCCGCTTGGAAGCGCGCGAAATTTTGTAGGTTTTCTCCAGTTCCAGTTCCTGGGCCCAGAGGCTGCCCGCTGCCACCCACAGGGCGGCAATAAATAGAAGGATTTTTTTCATCGTTTGTTTAGGTTAAAGCCTAAACAAAAGTCTTCATGTTGACGCCCCGCCTCAATACCTGCTAATGGTGAAATTGCCATCCGTGCTGGTACGGATAGGCGCTCGAACGAACAGAATCAGATGAGTTTGGCCTCGTAGGCAAATTTGATGAGGCCTACCAGACTGGCTGTCTTTGTTTTACGAAAAATATTCTTGCGGTGCGTTTCGACCGTTCGTTCGCTGATAAAAAGTTTTTCTGCAATTTCTTTGTTGGAAAATTCCTTGGCAATCAGGCGAAGCACATCCAGTTCTCGTTCGGTTAGCAATTCGGGTTCCTCTTTAGGTTTGTTCATTTCGTCCATCAGCAACCGGGTTACCTCCGGACTTACGTAGGGCAACCCCTGGGCCACATGGCGAATGGCGCTTTTCAGTTCGCTGTGCTGTATGTTCTTCAGCAGGTAGCCCTCTACGCCTTCTTTTAAAACAGGTTTAATAATGTGGGCCTCATCGTGCATGCTAAGCACAATTATTTTTACTGTAGGGTGATTCTTTCGCACCTGCTTTACAAAATCCAACCCGGAAACACCCGGGAGGCTGTAATCGGTAAGCAAAACATGTGGTATGTCCTTATTCAAAAAATTAAGTGCCTCTTCGCCAGACCGTAAGGCTGCTAATACGTCAAAATCGGAATCTTGTTCGAATAATGATATAAGACCGTCAAGTATGATGTGGTGGTCATCCACCAAAACCAACTTTATCTTTTTTGCTGCCACAGCAGATAAAGTTAGGTGCTGCAAGTGGTTGGATGCAAAATTCAAGGAAGGAAATCTAAGGGGATGTTGGTGGGCGCATAATGCCGCGGCCATTGATTAAAATTGGCTACAAAAACAAAAGCGCCCGCACAAAGCGAAAGGATAGCCCCCTGCATGAAAGGATTAATGAAAGAGAGATCCAGGTAGTCGGCAACAAAAGAAATCGAAAAAGAAAACACAATTACCAGCAAGGCCTCCAATCCTAATTGCGCACTGCGTTTGCCAGAGATGAAGCCTGCGTTGCTTTTGTCTTTGAGGTGAAAGTGTAGTACCCGCACAAAGGTGGCATAAGCTCGCGACTGATCTTGTTCTGCCGAGCCGCTGTGTAAACGGTTGGAAATTTCGATGGGTTTTCCAGTATCGGGAAACAGGCGGGTGATGAACAGCCGATCGCTTTTACGTTCAATTTGCACCTGCACGATGTTGGCATACGGCACTACGCGCACCTCTTTACCACGCTTCAGGGTAAGGCTAAATTCAGAAAGAGAAACCGTACACGCCTCCTCACGGGCCGAATTGCAAAACGTGTATTCCATGGTCTTTTTTCTTTTTCCACCAAGATAGAGGCCCGCTGCCAGGCAGAAAATACCTCGTTGAGGGTATTTGGATATCCGTGCTTGCACTGAGGGGGCCATTAGGCTGCCTTGGCAACCGCTTGCGGCACCGAAATGATAACGGTAGTACCCTTGCGGCCGGGTTGTGAATCTATCTCTATCTGTCCCTGAATGAGGGCCAGCCGGGAATGGATATTTTTCCAACCATTGCCCTGGCCTTTTTGCAGGTGGGCCTGATCGAACCCATTTCCATTGTCTTCAATGGTAATCACCAGTTCGTGCTGGTGCTGCACCAATTGCACGTGTATAGAGGTACAACCGCTGTATTTCAGCACATTGTTGATCCACTCCTGGCAAACGCGGTATAGGGCTACCTTCATATCGGTATTGTCGAGGGGCAACAAATCGAAGGCGCTTACCTGCATGCGTAGGGTGCCTGTGCGGTTAATGCGTGTGGCCAGTTCGTCCAGCGCTTCCTTCAAACCACTCTTTAACAGCACTTGCGGCATCAGGTTAAAGGCAATGTTCCGTATCTCGCCATTCATTTCGTTTAGTAGTTCTACGGCCTGGTCTATGGAACGTTTTTCGGGAATTTCTTTGGAGAGATTAAGGCGCACGGCAGAAATCAACTGGCCCAGCCCATCGTGCAGGTCTGCGGCAAATCGTCTGCGCTCCTCCTCCTGCGAGGCTATGATGGCCTGCAACTGCTGGGCCCGCAACTCGGCTTTGGTTTCTTCTAACACTACCCGTTGTTTCAACGCCATGCGGTTGCGCAATAAGTACCCCAGCCACACCAATGCGCTGAGCAACACCAACAAAGCCAACACTACCACTTGGTTAAATTTAAGCCTGGCTTCTTTCAACTCATTTTCCTGCTTCAGCAGTTGAATTTCACTCTCTTTCTTCTCGGTTTCATATTTGGTTTGGAGTTCCTGAATAACCTTTGTTCGCTCCACACTGAAAAGGCTATCGTTTAGAGCTGCCCACTGCTCTTTATATTTTAGGGCAGACTTATAATCATGCATTTTGGCATAAGCATCAGACAAAGCGCCCATAGTAAATTTTGCCAGGTCTGTATAGCCCATAGCCTGGGCCTCGGCCAATCCCTTTTTCAGCCACTCTACGGCCTTATCAGGCTCGTTAACGCTTAAGTATATTTCCCCTTTTGTTACCATATTAACCGCTACACCCTGCTTATCGCCAATCCGCTTTCGAATGTCGGTTGACTGATCTATATAGTTTAGTGAAAGCCCTACATTACCTTTTTGCAGCGCCAATTCTGACAAATCGATGAGCACGTAACCCAGCCCCACACTATCCTGGGTTTGCAGCCGTATTTTGTACACCTCCTGTATGTAGGGAGTTGCCTCGTCATATTTGCCGCGCCTGGTCAAGAAGGCTGCGCGGTGTGCCAGGCTGGTGCCTAGGCTCTCCCAATCGTTGGCTAAACGGGCATTTTTTTCCGATGCATCGAGGCACTTATAGGCATTTTCAAGGTCGGCCTGTTTGTGATAGAAAACTGCCATTTCATTATTGACAGAAGCAAGTCCTCTGGGATTTTGTAATTCCTCAAAAAGCGCAACGCTTTTCAGGTAATGGGGCAAAACCTGGTCGTAACTTCCTGATAAATAGAGAATAAGGCCCCAATTTTTTTGGGCATAGGCCTCTTCCTCGAGCCACAGGCTGTCGGCAGCTACCTTACTGGCCCACTCGGCCAGTTCGGCTGCGTTTTTAAAGTCTGCACTGTAAAGCTTATAGAAGTTCTTGTTAATGAATTGCACCTTCTGCTTCACCGTTAGTCCCCGCATTTCCAAAGCGCTCCCCTCGCGACTATAATTCTGCGAATGTGCCAAATAGCCACAACAAAAGAGTAGTAAAAAAGCCAATCTCATAGAAATCACCATAGTTGGGTAAGTTTAGGTAGTTTCAACTCTTAAATAAGCCAAAAAATGAATGGTAAAAGGGCTATCGCACGGGTTATGTGAGGTTTATCGAATATTTAGGTAATCGTTTTGGATAATTGCTGCCGTTTTCCCGATATTTGCAGTCCCTTTTTGGAAAAGGCCTAAATTTTTAAGTGATATGGCACGAGTTTGTGAAATAACCGGAAAGCGCCCGCGAGTGGGAAACAACGTTTCGCACGCCAATAACAAGACGAAGCGTAGGTTTTACCCTAATCTTCAGACCAAGCGTTTCTTCATTCCTGAAGAAAACAAGTGGATTACCCTGAAGCTTTCTACCAAAGCCATAAAAACCATTAATGCCAAGGGTATTTCGGCCGTTTTGAAGGAAGCCCGTCAAAAAGGAATGCCCGTTTAACAGAATAAAGATCAACGCATCATGGCAAAGAAAGGCAACCGGATACAAGTGATTTTGGAATGCACAGAGCACAAAACCTCTGGCCTTCCCGGCATGAGCCGCTACATCACCACCAAAAACCGTAAAAACACTACGGAGCGGATTGAACTGAAGAAGTACAATCCTATCATGAAAAAATACACTGTTCACAAAGAAATTAAATAACCATGGCAAAGAAAGTAGTTGCTACCCTGAAGAAAGGCGATGGTAAAAACTTCGCCAAGGTAATTCGTGCCGTGAAGTCTGAAAAGACGGGTGCCTATACCTTTAAAGAAGAAATTGTTCCTGCCGATCTGGTGAAGGAAACGCTGGCCAAGAAGTAGTTCGCAGCCATATTGTTAGAAAAGTGAAAGTCCCGAATGGGACTTTTTTTGTTATTTGCCACTAAACGGATGCCTCATGTTTGGTTTGTTCTCCAAGGAAAAGAAACAGTCGCTCGACCGGGGTCTGCAAAAGTCGAAGGAGAGTTTTTTTTCCAAGCTCTCGAAAGCCATTGTGGGGAAATCGAAAGTAGACGATGAGGTTTTAGATCAATTGGAAGAAATACTGGTGAGTTCAGACGTAGGCATTGAAACCACTCTGAAAATCATCGGGCGCATACAGCAGCGCGTGGCCCGCGATAAATACGTGGGCACAGACGAGCTAGACCAGATTCTGCGGGAAGAAATTGCGGCCCTGCTGTCAGAAAATCAAACCAAAGACATCCCCGATTTTGACACCCCGGCCGATAAGAAACCGTACGTGCTTTTGGTAGTAGGCGTAAACGGGGTGGGTAAAACCACTACCATCGGCAAGCTGTCGGCCCAGTTTAAGAAAAAGGGAAAGCACGTTTTGCTGGGCGCAGCCGATACCTTTCGGGCAGCGGCCGTAGACCAGTTGAAACTGTGGGGCGAGCGCGTGGGTGTGCCAGTGGTAGCCAAGGGCATGAACACCGACCCTTCGGCCGTGGCCTTCGAGGCGGTGCAAGAAGGTGTGAAGCAAAACGCAGACATCATCATCATTGATACAGCGGGTCGCCTGCACACCAAAAGCAACCTAATGGCCGAGCTCTCGAAGATAAAGCGCGTTATTCAGAAGGTAATTCCCGATGCCCCGCACGATGTAATGCTGGTGTTGGATGGCAGCACAGGCCAAAATGCCCTGATACAGGCCCGCGAATTTACGAAAGCCACCGATGTTACCTGCCTAACCATTACCAAATTGGATGGCACCGCAAAGGGTGGCGTGGTAATTGGCATTTCCGATGAGTTTAAGATACCCGTAAAATATGTGGGCGTAGGTGAGAAGGTGGAAGACCTGCAGGTATTTAATAAAATGGAGTTTGTAGACTCCCTGTTTAAGCGCAACGGCTAGGCACGGTGCCGCTGCCTGGTGCGAAACCAGCGCGGGGCCAGAAACAGCGGAGACATCAGCATAGCTATCACAAATACGGTCCAGAAATCGTGGCCACGTTTTTCAGCAACAGCTGCCGCCAACCACGATAATAAAATCCACAACAGGCTAATTACTACTAAGAGCATGGTTTTTAATCTCAATACTGAGATGAAATTACAGAAAGTATTCTACTTCTCTTTTCTTACCGGAATACGCAGAAAAATCTGATAGTTAAAACCCCAGGTGTTGGGCTTGATGGTAAGGCCATAGCCAGGCACATCGTAGGCTTTCAGGTTACCTTCGCCTTTGGTATTGAGTCCGAATTTGAATCGGGCGGTGTAGCCCATCCACACCCACTTCCAGATTTTTACACGCAGCCCACCGGTTATTTCTTTCCACGCCCCCTGCGCATCGGCAGATGTTACCGTTTGGTCTATTTCGCCAAATACGGCATCTTCAAACTGATAGTTAGCTGATTGACTGAATTGCGAACGCCCATAACGCACACCTAGAAAGACCATGTTGCGGTCGGGGTCTTTTAATAAGAAGTTCACATCAGCGCCCACGCGAAAGTACGTGCCATCATTGTTGTAGGCTCCGTTGTCCAATGAAAAATCGGAGCGCCAGGTTCCGTATTCTGCGGTCAGGTAATAGCGCGTAAAGTCAATGTCGGCATGTACCTCCCATCCTTCAAATCGGTCGAGCACCTGGGTGCGCGCCAAGGCCATCGCATCTATGCCTACCCGCAGGCCGGTAGGCACAAATTTAAGCCGCGTGGTGTCCTTCGCAGTTTTTTCCTGCGCCCAACCCAGCATGGAGGCGCCAACGCACACCAGACTAAAAAAATATCTCCGCATTAACGGTTACGCTTTTAAGTAGTTGATTGTTTAACCACCGCACGCTGTCTACGCCCACCTTGTTTTTGCTGGCGCGCAGCTCTCGCTGAAATACAAACGCACCGCAATCGGGCGAAAGCACCACCGTTTCATTACGGTAGCGCAGCACCAGTGTGTCTTTTCGTTCGCCATATTCAAACACATAAAGGGTAGAATCGGCTGCGGGGTTTACGGGCAGCACCAGGTTGTTCAGGCTTCGGTTTTCATATAACAGAACATCATCGCCAATGGCAACCGAGGCGAAAGCGATGGTGGTATCTGCGCTGGTGTTGGCACTCTTCAACTTCACCTTGGCCAGGGTGGTGTTGGTAACCAGGCAGTCGCCCTGCTCCAGGCAGGCCCACAATCCCATCAGCATCAACAGAAAAAAAACAAATCTCACTTGCCCGATTTTTAAACCGCAAATATAGTTTTTGGCTACATCCCCGAGGGGGTCTGCTAAGAGGTATTTTTCGCTAAATTTGCCCCTCATTTAGCTGATAACACGTTGAAAACCAAAGGCAATAAAAGGGCCAAAGTAAATATTGTAACGCTGGGTTGCTCTAAAAACACCGTTGATTCGGAGGTTTTGTTAACCCAATTGAAGGGCAACGGAATTGATGCCGTACACGAATCGCAGAAAGACGACTCGAACATTGTGGTGATCAACACCTGCGGTTTCATAGACAATGCCAAGCAAGAGTCCATCGACACCATTCTGCGCTACGTAGATGCCAAGGAAGAAGGCATTGTTGAAAAAGTGTATGTAACGGGCTGCCTCTCGCAACGATACAAAGACGATCTGCAAAAAGAAATTCCGCAGGTAGATGCCTGGTTTGGCACACGCGATTTGTCGCGCTTACTGAAACAACTCAATGCCAACTACAAACACGAATTGGTTGGCGAGCGGATATTAACCAACCCCAGTCATTTTGCATACCTTAAAATTTCAGAAGGCTGCGACAGGCCCTGTTCGTTCTGTGCCATACCGCTGATGCGCGGCAAGCACGTATCGCGGCCCATGGAAGAATTGGTGAAGGAAGCGCAGAACCTGGCGCGCAATGGTACCAAAGAGTTGCTCATCATTGCGCAAGATTCTACCTATTACGGATTAGACCTGTACAAAAAGCGCAACCTGGCTGAATTACTTCAGCGCCTGTCGGATGTGGAAGGCATTGACTGGATACGTCTGCACTATGCATTTCCCGCGGGCTTCCCCATGGATGCCCTTCAGGTGATGAACGAACGGAGCAACATCTGCAAGTACCTGGATATACCCCTGCAACACGGCTCCACGCGCATGCTGCAACTCATGCGCAGAGGCATTACGCGCGAAAAGACAGAAGAACTACTGGATGCCATTCGCAGCACCGTGCCGGGCATTGCCATACGCACCACCTTGATTGCAGGGCATCCGGGCGAGACGGAAGCCGAATTTGAAGAGATGCTGAGATTTGTGGAGCGCTCGCGCTTCGACAGGTTGGGTGTGTTTACCTATTCGCACGAAGAAAATACACATTCCTTCTCCATGGCCGATGATGTGCCTGCTGACGTTAAGCAGGAACGTATGGATGCCATTATGGAACTGCAGCAAGGCATTTCGTTGGAATTGAACGAACAGAAAATTGGCAACACCTACAAAGTGTTGGTAGACAGACTGGAGAGCGGGGTGTACTTTGGGCGCACCGAATACGACTCGCCCGAAGTAGACAACGAAGTGATTCTGGAAGGCAACGATTACCTGCGCGTGGGGGATTTTGTGCACGCACGCGTTACTGCCGCCACTGAATTTGATCTGACAGCCGAGGTATTGGCCGGATAAATAAATTCAAAAAACCTTATGCGCAAATTGCCGTTATTCGGGTATGTTTTGTTGTAGCCTACACTGTTGTTAACCTATGCAGCTCGAAAAAATTGCTTTACGCGATACCCACGCCTTTTCAAATTTCTTCCTGGACTACGTAGAGCAAAAGCCTGAGCTAAGAGACTTCTATAACCGCTTTCCGGCACCCGAAAATTTCAAAGAACAAATTCTAGAAAAGTCAAAGTCATTCTCCTCGGCCAACCGGGCCCTACTTAACAACTCATTAACAAAACAGTACGGATCGCTTGCATTGTCTGAAAAAGTAAAGCAGAACCTGGCACTGCTGAATGATAACAACACGTTTACCATCACCACCGGGCACCAGCTTAACATCTTCACCGGTCCATTGTATTTTATCTATAAGATTGTAACCGTTATCAATGCGTGTGCGCAACTGAAGAAGTTGTATCCGCAATACCATTTTGTTCCCGTGTACTGGATGGCCTCGGAAGATCATGACTACGATGAAATCAAATACTTTAAGCTTTACGGAAAGAAGTACACGTGGCAAACGAACCAAAGCGGTGCAGTTGGGAGGTTTAGCACCGAAGGGCTAGACAAGCTGGCAGGCGAGTTACCGGGGGATGTATCCTTATTTAAAGAAGCCTACTCCAAAAGCAAAACGCTGGCTGAAGCCGTACGGCATTATGTAAACGCCTTGTTTGCCGACAATGGTTTGTTGGTAGTAGATGGTGATGACGTGGCGTTGAAAAAATTATTTACCAACACCATTCGCGAAGACATCTTTCACCATACTCCGAAACAGAAAGTAGAAGAGCAGAACAAGAAACTGAATGCATTGGGCTACGAAACACAGGTGTTTGCCCGCAACATCAACTTCTTCTATCTGAAAGACAAGCTGCGTGCCCGCATTGAAAAGAAGGACAATGGCTTTGTGGTGCTCGATTCTACTATTCGTTTTTCTGCCAGCGAAATGGAACGGGAGATTGAGCAACACCCGGAACATTTTAGTCCGAATGTAATTTTGCGCCCGCTATATCAGGAAGTAATTCTACCCAACCTGGCTTATGTAGGGGGCCCTGCCGAAATGGTATACTGGCTGCAGTTAAAGGGCGTGTTTGATCAGGCACAAATACCTTTCCCCGTATTGCTGCCCAGAAATTTTGGAACAATTGCCGAAGCGCAGTGGATGCGCAAGCTTGCCAAGACCGGCCTCGACAAAAAAGATTTCTTCAAGGAAAAAAATTATCTGTTCAACCACTGGGTGCTTAAGAACACCCATCACAATCTTACGCTGGGCAAAGAGCTGCAGGCTGTTCGCGCATTGTTCGAAGACGTTCAAAAGAGAGCCAACACAATTGACCGCACGCTGGGACCGCTGGTAGCAGCAGAAGCAAAGAGAACCGAGCACAGTCTCGAAAAAATTGAAAAGAAATTATTGAAAGCCGAGAAGCGCGTGCATAGCGACAAGCTAAGGCAAATAGAAGAAGTGAAAGACGCACTCTTTCCGGGTGGTGGCCTGCAAGAACGCATTGATAACTTCCTTAACTTCCATCAGCAAGACCGCTCCTTCATTCCATCGCTGCTCACCCACTTCGACCCTTTTGACTTCAGGATGCATTTCCTCAGCTACCATGACTAAAAAAGAAGCGAGGCAGGAATTCCTGAAAAAACGTCAGGCCCTTTCTGCTGGCGAGGTTTTTTCACTGAACCAGCAACTCTACAACCGCTTCTTTGCCCACTTCGACTTATCCTTCATCAAAACATTTCATATTTTCCTTTCTATCGAAAAGAAAAACGAACCCGATACCTGGAGTTTGCTGGATAGAATACGCAGGGAATTTCCACATGTGCGCCTGGTTGTTCCTAAGATGAAGCCAAACAACAGTCTGGAACATTTCTATTTTGAGGGGCTCCATCAATTGAAAGTAAACAGTTGGGGCATTGCCGAGCCACAACAGGGTGTGCCTGCGGAAGAATCGAAAATAGACGCGGTACTGGTTCCGTTGTTAGCCTGCGACAAACATGGCAACCGCGTAGGCTATGGCAAAGGCTTTTACGACCAGTTCCTCATGCACTGCCGGGCAGACTGCCAAAAAGTTGGTTACTCTTTTTTCGAGCCTATTGACCTGATAGAAGACGCTGACGCCTGGGATGTGCGGCTGGATGGATGTATTACACCCGACCACATCATCACCTTCTAAACAGAGGGCTCTTGCTGGCTCAGGCAATGGAAGGAGCCAAGCCCCCAGATGATGTCCACCGAGTCGAGGCCTATTACCTTTCTATCCGGGAAACAGCTCTGCAAAATCTGAAGCGCCCGCTCATCATTTTTATCGCGAAAGGTCGGCACCACTACATACTTGTTGCTGATGTAAAAATTGGCATAAGAAGCCGGCAGTCGCATACCATCGTACACAATGGCCGAAGGCATGGGTAACTCCACAATGTTTAGCTGTTTGCCATTTTCGAGGCGAAGGGTCTTTAGCTCTTTCAGGTTGTCTTGAAGAATAGTGTAGTTCTCATCGCTTTTGTTTTCCTCAACGATCGTCACCACCGTGTCGGCATTCACAAAACGGGTAAGGTCGTCTATGTGTCCATCGGTGTCATCTCCTACAATGCCATCGCCCAACCAAAGGATATGGTCAACGCCATAGTAATTAACCAAATATTCTTCAATCTGCTTTTGATTAAGGTGCGGATTTCGGTTGGGGTTAAGCAAGCACGCGCGTGTGGTGAGAAGTGTACCCTTACCGTTAAATTCTACGGAGCCACCCTCCATTACAATACCGGGATTTACTACCGGAACACCATATTGATTCGCGATAAGAGTTGGGATGACATCGTCCAGGTCGAAAGGAGGGTACTTGCCACCCCATGCGTTGTAGCCCCAATCTACAATCATTTTTTTCTTCTCTGTACGGTGAATCAAAAACGCAGGGCCATGGTCGCGGCACCAGGCATCGTTGGTGGGATGAAAGAAAAACTGTACTTGCGACAAGTCAGCACCGGCCTTTTCGAGGTAACCCAACGCCTTTTGTTTCATGGCTTCATGGGCTACGTTGATGTTCACATTCTCTGCCTCTGCCACACATTTCACAAACTCGGCATAAACGGGGAAAATGGTTTCGATTTTGCCTGGCCACGAAGCTTCTTTGTGCGGCCAGCTCAGCCAGGTGGCATCGTGTGGTGCAAATTCGGCAGGGAAAAAGTAGCCTAGTTGTTTGGGGGTCATGTGTGGTATGGATTACGCGGCTGCCAATAGGTTGACAACAGGCAACTTGAAACTACTCCTCGTCAATAAATCTTTTGGTAATGGGCTGGTAAGAGTCTATCCTCCTATCGCGCAGAAAGGGCCAGTGTACGCGCACGCTGTCGCTTTTATTCAGGTCCAGTTCCATTACGTGTACCTCCTCCTTTTCGTGCGAAGCCTGGTAAAGTACAGACCCCAGCGGGTTGGCCACAAAGGAACCACCCCAGAATTTCATGGCCCCGTTCTGTTCGAACCCGACCCGGTTTACGCTTACCACATGCAGCCCGTTGGCCACGGCATGGCTGCGCTGTATGGTTTGCCAGGCGCCATATTGTTCGGTGTTGGTGGCCTCATCTTGCGAAGTAGCCCAGCCGATGGCGGTAGGATAAAACAACACCTCCGCGCCCATCAATGAAGTAATGCGCGCTGCCTCCGGATACCACTGATCCCAGCAGATGAGCACACCAATGGTGGCAAATTTCGTTTTGAAAACTTTGTAGCCCAGGTCGCCTGGTGTAAAGTAGAACTTTTCGAAATAAGAAGGATCATCGGGTATGTGCATCTTACGGTACTTGCCCAGGTAAGCACCATCGGCATCGAGTACGGCCGTGGTGTTATGGTAAATACCATTGGTTCGCTTCTCAAAAAGTGAAGCAATGATGACCACGCCCAACTCTCCGGCCAGCTTTGACAATACTTCCGTGGAGGGACCGGGAATGGCCTCTGCCAGATTGAAGTTGTCGTAGTCTTCCACATCGCAGAAATACAGCGAGCGGAACAGCTCCTGCAGACACACGATCTGTGCCCCCTTTGCCGCAGCCTCGCGCACTCCCGCTATGGCTTTTTGCAGATTTTGATCGGGGCTGCTTGTGCAACTCATCTGCACCAGGCCCACTTTTACCAATTTCTTTGACACTTCAGTTAAATTTAAAAGGCAAAAGTAATGAAGTTTGAAGACTGATAATAGCAGGTTGCAGAACAATCAGTTTTTTGCACTCGGCACAAAGAGCGCCTCGAACTCATCTGAAAAAGAGAAGGGCCTTCCATCTTTGGTAAAGCCCGTGATTTTAATCACCATTGGTCCCAGATCATCGCTCACCTTAAATGAAATAGATGCCTCTCCGTTCGAATCGGTTTGCACCGATGGATTCCAATAAGGAACAAGTCTAAAGTCGGGCCGCCTCCAATTGTCTTCGGAATTGTAAACCGGACCCCGGAATCCAATAGGTTGGTTAAGTCCACGAACTGGCAAAAGTCTACTTTCAGCGCGTAGCCTGTTGGCTATCTGCTGATTCTTCGTCTGAACATAGACGATACCATTCTTTCCAATCGCTCCAAGCCTGCTCAACTTACTCAATTCTCTTTCAATCTTCACAGTGAGGAGTTCCGCTGGTTTCAATGAAAGAAAAAAGTCGGTATTCTTTGTCATCACCCCATCGATGATATAAAGCGGGTCTCCAGTGGGAATAATAGATGGTATAGAGAATACTACTCTTACAATTGAGTTACCCCTTAATTTTCTATGCTGCAGAGAAGGAATGACTTCCCTGATAAGTTCCTCCATCGTTGGAAAGATAAGGTAGTCTTGAACGTTTATGGATACATCCGCTCCCATAAATTCATCCTCGAATTCAGCATTAGGGTTCTTAGGTAATTCTACACTGCTGTTGATTTCCGTAGAAAAAAAACTGTAGGACTTACTTAGGACCCTGTTTTTTCGAACGAATTGAGCATAAGGATCAGGTTCATCGATTTCTTCAGTTGCTAACTCAGGCTGAACTTCAGCCACATGCTCTGCCCATTTTACTGAGACATTTGGAAGATACTTGCCCTTAGCCTCAGCCATGTAGAAAAGCTCATCAGCTCCATAAAAGTCGAACAAGAATGTGAGGTCAAACGCGCCATCCTTGCCAACAGTCGTCTCGTATCCCATAAAATGCTTTTGTAAATAGAAAGTGAGAACGGTAGAATCTGGTATTGCACCTGCACCTTCTATTTTTGCTATCCCTTTTTTGCTTAGCATGGTGCGTAACACATAAGGGCTATTCCATTCGGCAGAGCTAATTATCTTGCTCCAGTCGTGAAAACCGGAAAAACCCACCAATAGGTTATCCTGGCGTTGCCAAAGGCTTTTATGAAACCGGTCAATCAACAATTGATTAACATTCCGCGGATCAGGCATGCGCTCCGCGTCCTCAACTGCCTGAAAAGGTTGGTGAATTACAGACACTGCAAATTCGCCCGGGTGCTGACCCAGATCATCTTCAAGTCGTACGTCAATACGCTGAACCCCTCGCTGTGGAAGCATCTTTGCACCAATGTTGACATGGTTCATTAATAATGCCTCTGTTACCTGAACAAGGAAACAGCGTTGTGCCAATATTTTTCCAGTCTGGTCAAGCAGAAGAAGTTGCGCAATGCCTTCCGGGATTCCACGTTGGGGAATAGAAACGGTCATCGCAACTTTATTTTTAAAGTTGAGTGTGGTTGAAAATTGTACCTCCTGATCTGCCACCACAACTGCCAGAATATCTTTATCTCTGAATGCTGAACTTTCAGGGACAGTGAACAAAGCCCTTACGTAATCCTGCGTGGAAGAGTGCGTCAGCAAAACAGAAATTCCATCTTTTTTGGCGGCTGGCAGCTGAAAAAGCTGATTGCTGCCTGCCAACCGAGCGCTATAGATATTCTCCGGTTCAGGTGTAAACACCAAAAACCCTGTTCCCGACTCATCAATGGCAACCTGAGACAGTTCACTTCCGTTCTGTGTCTGGATGGTAATTGTTTTTGACCGCTGGTTCGAAACAATTACTACTTTGTTGGGCACACCCGCTATTAATGTTCCGCCTTCGGGAAAGAATTGAACTTCCGGTGATATTGTCTTGCGAGCAATACGCTTATCTTTCACAACCTGAACACTTTTCTCAAAAAAAGTACTGGTACCGAAGTTCTTCATCCATTCATTATATATCTGAATTCGGTACATGCCCGATGACAACGTGTCCGGCAGCATCAGTTGACTATAACCAATACCATCTTTTGTGTTAACAGAAATGTTTTCAACGAGTAACCCCGTCTCGTTAAAAACTTCCACTTGAAGGATGGCCTGGCCCTTTACGGGCCGATTAGCCAGATCAAAAAAGTAGGCCTTAAAAAAAACGGTATCTCCTGGTGAATATTTGTCTTTGGCAAAGACAGCGAAGGTGTAAAAAACCGGTGTTTTACTCAGATACGTTTGTATGCGTGTGATTAATTGTTGCTGCGTAAAAAAAGGCTGCCCCCACGCCAGCGAACCGAACCAAAAAAAATAAACGATCGTAAGAAGTGTCTTTTTCATTCCACGGTTACCAGAACAACGGTTTTTGATTACTACTGTAAGGGATAAATTGGCAGGGCGCAATGAGTGTGTCTATTGGTTGTATCAAGTATGGAATATCTTTTCTTTCGATAAAGATGCTTTTTTTGAAGACACCAGCAGCCCAAAATATACCCAGGGGTTGATCATCCGAGTTTTCCGGATGAATATTTGTTCCAACCTTGGCCCCTGGGGGTTGAAAAAGGTCGGTGGTACCCTTTTTTTGACTTTGTATTAACCTCCAAAATTGAAAGGTTGAATTGGTAAGACTCATTTGCTGTACTTCCACCCGAAATTTGCTATAGAATGTTTGCCGGTTGATAGGCACAAATCCTACTTCAAGATTGGTAAACTGATTGTTGTTAAACTGTTCATCCACAACCACGGGTATATCGTCATACTGATTCACCCAGCAACGGCAACAGGAACATTCTGAATTTCTGATGAGCCGGCCATCCCGATTTATATAACCACTGCAGGGATAAGGATCGGGAACAATTCCGCCATCAGTACGTTTGGTTCGAAGTTGAGGAAAAGTCTCTACCTCGTATGTGCCAACCATCCTGAATCGCACCCAATCGTCTTGCTGATCTACGCCACGTGCATTCACAAAAACCCGGAAACCGTCTGTCGAGCCTGCAGAGGCAAGTTGATAAGAAATGTCGTCAATCTCTCCAACTGGCCTTATTTCCTCCGGATCTGAATAATACCTTTTTCCCGTGACGGTAACAATTTCAATCCAGTAGCTTCGTCCTACTTCACCCTTAATTCCATTGGGTGATGATTGGTACACTCCCTCATCCACCTCACTTAGCAATTCCGAAGTTCCCTCACTGTCTTTAATCGTTACTTTGGCAAATTTTTCGGCTACCAACCGGTCTAAATCGGTCTCTAGCGGGCGGGCCCGATAAAGTTTCACTGTATAAGGTCCAGGCTCATTGGTGATGTAACCATCTACTACTAACTGAAAACCAACTTCGGGAATGGCAACCTCCAGCGGATCGATGCAGCCATCTACCACAATCACAAAAATGAAGATCAGAAAAAAACACCTCATATTATATCTTGAAATTATAGCTGATGGATGGGAGTACCGTGCCGATAATTGAAAGCTGGTAGGGTTTTAAAACACCGTTGCCATCGTCTTTGAAGAAAACAGAATATGCGTTTCTTCGCGCATAAACATTATAAAATGAAATGGCCCAGGTGCCATCCCAAAACTTTTTCCGTTTGTGATTTCCCTCTATTACCAACGCAAGATCAAGGCGGTGATAGTCAGGTATGCGGTATTGATTACGGTAAGAAAAATTTGAAACAGGCATATTGTCGACCAGATAGCCGGACAACGGAAGTGTTACAGGCCGGCCTGTGTGATAAGTAAAATTACCAGTGAAGAAATACCGCCTGGAGAGACTGTATTTCCAGGTGAGATTAAGAATGTGAGGTTGATCAAAATTAGAGGCATACTCTTCACCTTCATTCACCGATTCTGACGAAGTGGGCCCCGCAATCTGCCGGAGCGAACGGGAATAGGTATAATTTAAAGAACCTGTAAGTCTTCCTACCGCCCGTGTAATGGAAGACTCAATACCATATGCCGTGCCTCTTCCCTGCAACAGATCCGTTTCAAGATTCCGGTTCAGAATAAGTTGCGCACCATCTTTGAAATCGAGGATATTGTCTATCGTCTTATAGTAAGCCTCCACAAATGTTTCATAGGTCTTGTCTTTGAAATTCTTAAAGAGTCCGACTGAGAACTGATCTGCCAACTGGGGTCTGAAATACGAATTACTAGGCTGCCAGATATCTACCGGGGTAACGGCAGTGGTATTGCTGACCAAATGAAGATACTGGTAGATACGATTATAACCCGCCTTCACACTGAATGAAGGGGTAACGGTATATCTAACTGACGCTCGAGGCTCAATACCATTAAAAGTTTTTACCACCTCACCCCTTCCATAAGATTCTGTTCCAATCTGATTGTAAGTTTCCCGAGGCAGGTTTGCATCGTACAGAGCAACTGTGGCGGGGCCAAAAACACTGAACGAAGAAACTCTTACTCCACCTTCCAGGTAGGTTTTCTCGTTTAGTGTGAAGCCATCCGCAAAGTAAACGCCCGATTCCAGTGAAGTTTGTTCTTCCATGCTGACAGCCGACACAATTGATTGATCGGAGGAAGGCCTGATGCTACCGGGGTTAAAAAGATAATAGTTGGATTGAATACCCAAGGAAAGTTTGTGTTTACCACCCTGGTAATGAAAATCTGCTTTGAAGGTTGGATAGGTGATTTGATATTGAAGGTTAAATCCGGATGCCACATCTGCATCGTCCACATCGTACCCATAGGTTCCCCAACCCAACACAAAGCTGCTACCAAGCCTAGGTGTGAATTGTTTGTCGAACCGGACCGAACCGAGAAGGTTCTGCCAAGAGTACGTTGTATCGCCTTGCAACCGAAAGCGATCCTGGCTGGCATAGGCCGACAGTGTGAGCTTTGCATCGCTGCTAAAGTTGTGGGCAATTTTAAAGGCGCCATCGTAGAACGACACGGAACTATTTTGCAGATCTACATAATTACTCCTGATGCTATTGATAAGCCAGTCGCTATAGGTAGTGCGTATAGAGGCGGCCACGGAGGTTTTTTTTTTGCTGATAGGGCCGCTGACAAACAGGTTGCTCGAGATCATGCCAAGCCCTCCGCCACCGGTCCACTTCTCGTAATCACCCTCTTTAGATCGGATGTCGAGCACGGAAGAAACCCGGCCACCATACTCTGCCGGAATACCCCCTCTGTAAAACGACACATCGCGAATGGCTTCGGCATTAAATGCAGAAAAGAACCCAAATACATGCGAACTATTAAAAACGGGCAGTCCGTCATACAAAATCAGGTTTTGATCAACGCCTCCGCCACGCACGTTAAAACCCGAGGCTGCCTCCCCCGCGGTTGTTACGCCCGGCAGTATCTGAATTTGTTTGATGAGGTCTACCTCACCCAGCAATGCTGGGGCCCGTTTTATTTCCTTTACGCTTAGCTGCGTTTGCCCAATTCGGCTCGTTGTTATTTCTGTTGCAGCCTTGTCTCGTACTATGATCTCCTCCAGCACTGTGGGTGCCTCATCAAGTTGAACGGCCAGTTCGCCATCACTGTAAATGGACAAGTCTATTACTTTTTCATCGTAGTTTACGTAAGCAAAATTGATGACATGGCTACCCGTTGTCATGGACACCTCGAACCTACCTTCCTCATTGGTAACCGTACCTGTCTGTGTATCACTTACAAAAACACTCACACCAATCAAAGGGTCTTTCGATCGCGCATCTGTAATTGTGCCTTTAAGTGTAACGCGCTTTTTGCCCGAACCGTTATTTCGTTCACCTATGGTTATCGCTTCAATTTTCTTTCGCTCGCGAATGGCTGAATTAATAATGGTGTTTCGCTGCAAAGCCTGTGTGGGGTCTTTTACTAAAACTATGGCGTGCGGATTAATCTCCACGTAATTAAGATCCGATCCAAGGAAAAGTTCATCGAGCATGTATCGCACCGTGTTGCCTGCATAGCTTTCCTGTACTGTAATGCCATCTAACCAATCCAGATTGAAATAAAACCGTACCGGATTTTCAGATTCCAGCAACAAAAGTACTTCTACAAGGGTTTTGCCGTTCTCGCGGCCATCCAGTTTCTTGTCAAGAACGGACTGAGCCAAAGCCGAGAAGTTAGTTATCAGCAAGCTGAAAAGGAGTGCAAGGCGTTTCAAGTTTGGACTAAATAAGGGCTGAAAGATAACGAAGACAGGGGGAGGAAACAAGATATGAGAATACCTCTTAGGCACCTTGTCACTTTTTTGTAACCCATGTCGCGGGATTCTATAATCGCCTCCCCCTCACCATCTCCCTCTTCCCCGGGGGGCCCGGCAACGTTTCCACTACAAAGCCTGCCGCACGCAAATCTCTTTTCACCTGCCCTTTGGCGCAATACGTCACCACTATGCCTCCTCGCTTCAGCCACCCAAACACCTTGGCAAAAATTTCCCGCGTCCACATGTCTGGTTGCTTGTCGGGGGCAAAGGCATCGAAGTAAACCAGCTCTATGGACGCTGGCGGCACGGAAGCGCTTTGTAGGGGATGCCTCATTTTGTGTATCACAAAATTCTTTGAAAGCGAAGTCGGCTCGCCCCAGGGCGCCTCGTGAATGGCCGCAAACATCAACGCCTCGTCAGGCCCGTTGGCATAGTTAAGCTTTTGCCACACGGCTGCCGGCAGGGGCAATGTTTCAAGGGTGCGGTAGTACACTTCTTGATGCAACAAGTCTGCCTTCTGCCAGGTTAGCCAGGCATTCAAACCTGTGCCGAAACCCACCTCAAGAACAGACATCGGTTGCGGATTCTTCTCCACCAGGTGCTGGAAGCCCTGCTTTATGAACACATACTCCGATTCCTGCCGAGCTCCATGCCTGGAATGGTAGGTTTCATTCAGATCCGCATTATATAAGGAATGATATCCGTCAGCCGTTTGTATGATTTCCAGGTTTGCCACCCTGCCGTCTCTTTGCGAAATTGGTGCTTTGCCGATCAAACCCAATGCAATGATCAATGCCAGCCCCTCTGTTTCTGTTTTAACGATCCTGCAATATATTGTTTTTGGGTCGGCCATATTATATGTAGGCCGCCCGCTGCTGGTGCCCCTTAGCTTTGGCGTATTGATTAGTTGTGTTTTATACCCGGTTTGTCTTTGGTTAGAGAAAAGAAAGGTGAGCCGGATGACCGCCATTCTCCTGTCGCTTTCTGTCATTTCTATCTTGCTGGCAGGGCTGGTGCTGTTGTTGGTCAGTCAGGTGATCACCTTTTCCAGTCAATGGCCGGCTCTTGTGCAAAAACTCAGTCAGTCATCGGTAGATCTGAGCCGCTGGCTGGAAACACTGAACATCAGCAAAGCGCAGCAACTGATCTGGTGGGAAAATATCGTCAACCAGTCGGGTGGAGATGCCATGGCGTTGATACAAAAAACCATATCGGCCTCTGCGGTGTCGGCCGTGCTCTTCATTCTGATACCCATTTATGCCGTGCTGATTCTCTATTATCGCGACCGTTGGGTGGCGGTGCTGTATCGCATTTTCCCGGCCGAAAGCCAGGAAAATATTCGCGAGGTACTGCACCTCAGCATTCAATCGTATTACAACTTTATTAAGGGCATGGCTCTGGTTTACCTGATTGTTGGTTTGCTGAACAGCGTGGGGCTTTACTTGCTTGGCATTCCGCAATCATTTCTGTTCGGCTTTGTGGCCGCCATTCTCACCTTCATTCCCTATGTAGGCATTTTGGTGGGGTCGTTGCTTCCCATTTCCATCGCATGGGTTACGCACAACTCCATTTGGTATCCTGTTGGTGTGGTGTTGATTTTTGCCTTTGTGCAATACCTGGAGGCAAACCTGATTTTTCCGCTGGCCGTGAGCACGCGTTTGAAGGTGAACACGCTGATCACCATTGTTGCCATTGTAGCAGGCGGCATTTTGTGGGGGGTAGCAGGAATGATTTTATTTATCCCCTTCCTGGGTATTCTTAAGCTGGTAGCCGACCGGTCGCCAAGCCTGCAAACACTTTCGATGTTGCTGGGTGATGAAAAACTAAAGTGACTTCCTGATCAGGGCCACGGCCATGGCATTAACACCTTCTTCACGCCCCACGTAGCCCAACTTCTCGTTGGTAGTAGCTTTGATGGAGATGTCATCCTCAGAAATATTCATCAGGGGTGCCAGCACCTGCTTCATGGCGGGGATATGCGGGTTCACTTTGGGATGCTCCAGCGTCAGGGTGCAGTCCACATTTTCTATTGCCCAGCCTTTCGCGGCAAGCATGCGGGTTACTTCCTTCAGAAAAAAAGAACTGGCCATGCCGCTCCATTTTGGATCTTTATTGGAGAAATGAAAGCCAATGTCGCGCAGGTTGGCAGCTCCCAGCAAGGCATCGCAGATGGCGTGAATCAGCACATCGGCATCGGAGTGACCAACGGCCCCCTTAGATGCCGGAAGCTTTACGCCACCCAGCCAGAAATCTCTGCCCTCTTCCAGCGGGTGAACATCAAACCCTAAACCCACTCTCATTTTCATGGTTAATAATCTTTGTTTTTGTTCAGGTCATACAGCATCCCTGCTTCCTAATGATATCCGCCTGCATGGCTGCCACCAACAGCCTGGCTATTTTTTGGCGGCTTCGTAGTACATCACACTGGCATTATCCTCGCGCAAAATCTCATGGGCCATTTCGTATATATCTTCCGAGCCTACCGCCCGAATGTGTCTGCCCTCTTCATTTACCAGATCGGGATTGCCGGAAAGTGCCGCGAAAGCCAGGTTCATGGCACGGTTCATTACTTCTACCTCTCCAAATTCCAATGTGGATTCCGCCTGGTTTTTCACCTTCTCCAACTCATCTTCCGTTACACCGTCTGTTAACACCTGCTGAATCACTTGATCGAGTTCTTCTTCTGCCTGTGCAAGGGTAATGCCCGGCTTGATGCGGCCGCTGGCTACTAACAACCCCGGATCGATGGTGCCCGTGGTGAAAGATGAGATGGATGTAAATATTTCTTTTTCCTTCACCAGTTTTTGATACAGCCGGCTGGAGTGGCCGCGGCTCAGCACATCGCTCAATAAATCGGCCGCATAGAAATCGCTATCGAAACGGCCGCCCATGTGCCATGCCTTGTACAAGGCACTGGCGGGCACGTTGGCTTCTACATGCAGGGTTTGTTTTTTCTTCTGCGGTGGTTCTGTGGGCAAATTTCGTTGCAGCTTTTTCCCGGCAGGTATGGGGCCAAACCATTTTTCGCTTAGCTTCTTCACCTGGCTGTGCGTAACGTTGCCGGCCACCACCAGAATGGCGTTGTTGGGAAGGTAATGTTGAAAGAAAAATTTTTGCACATCTTCCAGCGTGGCGTTTTCTATGTGGCTCACCTCTTTGCCAATGGTAGCCCACTGGTAAGGGTGCACATGGTAGGTAAGGGGGCGAAGTTTCAGCCACACATCGCCATAGGGTTGGTTGAGGTAGCGCTGCTTGAACTCCTCCACCACCACCTTGCGCTGTACCTCCAGCGATTTGGGGTCGAAGCTTAAACTCAGCATCCGGTCGCTCTCCAACCAAAAACCTGTTTCCAGGTTGGCTGCTGGCAACGTAAGGTAGTAGTTGGTGATGTCTGTGTTGGTGAAGGCATTGTTTTCGCCACCCACGCGTTGCAGCGGCTCATCGTAGTTGGGTATGTTTACCGAGCCCCCGAACATCAGGTGTTCGAAAAGGTGAGCGAAACCGGTTTTATCAGCACTCTCATCGCGTGAACCTACATCGTACAAAATATTCATCACGGCAATCTGTACGGAGGGATCCTCGTGTACAAACACACGCAAGCCATTATCAAGTGTAAAAGAAGAATAAGAAATCATGGCAGCAAAGGTAGCTGATTAAATGTTCAGCGTAAATATGAAATACCAAAGCTTGTTGAACCTCAGGTATGTGTCCGATATAGTCTATTGATAATTATCGAGAAAACCCCTTTGAGTTTGCATCATTAACCAAGTGCTCCACCAAAGTCTTAACATCTACTGGTAAGGAATCTAAAAATGCCTGGACAACAACAATTTTGCCACTATCATCGGTCCATAGTATTCCAGTAGTTTGGGAGTAACCGTTGACGTAAGGACTAACTAATTTATCAAATCTACTATTGAATTCTTGCTTTTCCTTGATTGTCATAGGATCAAAGGGGCTACTAAAGGCAACTATTAATAAGTCTGAATTATTGAAGCATCTGTACCTGAATGACTAAACGGAAGCTCCTTAAGATTTGAGCCATCTATCGAAACTGAATAGAATTTAATCGAAAGAGGATTACCTGTTCCTGTGCTGGTTCCAGTACAAAATATCAAAGTTTTTCCGTCTTGAGTCAATTGTGGAGTGCCATAAAAAAAACCTGTTGGTGGAGTTATTGGGATGATCTGCCGATTTGAACCATCGATATTAGAAATCCAAAATTCCTTTTTGCTTGTAGAAACATCGTAGTAAGTATAAAGAAATTTATTCTGAATAGACTCCTTCCCAGCGAAAACGTCCTCCTGACAACTGATTTGAAACAAAATAATTGAAAGCGAGAATACAGTAATTGCTATCGAGGAGTAAAATAGCTTCTTCATAACTCTTGACATTTAGCGTTACCGAATTGCTTGTCGAATGTTTACAAAAGGTGAAGAAAGGTAGTAAAAATTATTGGTAAGCAAATGCAACCTGATACGAAAAGCCATGTTGCATGCCATCAAAAAAGAGGCGGAAGCGGCTACACGTACCGCAACAAATCGCTGATGGTGGCCAAGGCCCTGAATCGCTCATGCTCAATGTGGGTGTCTACCCGCTCGTGTTCCCAGGTGATTTGGTAAGGCACGTGGTATCCGTGGCCGCCCAGGTTCAGCACGGGCAACACATCCGACTTTAGCGAATTACCCACCATGGCAAATTCGGCAGGCGGAATGTCGAGGTGTTTGATGAGTTTCCGGAAATCGTCTTCCTTCTTTTCGCTCATAATCTCGATGTGGTGGAAGTAATGCTCCAGTCCCGATTTCTTCAGCTTGCGCTCCTGATCCAGCAAATCGCCTTTGGTGGCCATTACCAAACGGTACCGGCCTTTCAACTGTTGTAAAACCTTCTCCACACCATCCAGCAGTATCACCGGTTTCTGCAAATGCTCGCGGCCGTAATCAATAATTTTTTCGATGGCCTCATTCGGAATTTTCCGATCGGTTACACGAATGGCCGTTTCTATCATCGACAACATAAAGGCCTTAATGCCATAGCCGTATAATTCAATGTTATCGATTTCTGTTTTTAGCAGTTCGCGTGCCACGGTGTGCCGCGGCAGGTAATTTTCAAGCAGCGCATAAAACTTTTCTTCTGTTTCGCGAAAGAAAGCCTCGTTGTGCCACAAGGTGTCGTCTGCATCGAAAGCAATTACTTTTAACATTTTTCTGGTAAAGCTGCGAAGCTACAACTTGAGGGTGAAAAGTTTTACACCTTTTCAATCCTTCACATTGTATTGTCCTTCCAATTTCCAGCCGGCTTCTCTACTTACCAACATAACTACACCCTCCGCCATGGGTCTGCGCATCTGCGGCTTCATAGACAATGCTTGATTTGGCTTCCAAAATTGTACGCCTTTGTGACGCCATCACATGATGTGCAGCCCATGTGCCCATGACTTTCGTCACTTTATGCTTTGCTTTTCTGTGCGGAGAACTATTTTTGACAGTTATGCGGATTGCCTATAAAGACAAATGGCTGCGCTTGGTCAGCTACCCATTGCTGGGGTTTATTCTTCGGCACTTTGGTGAATACGAGGCCATTGGCAATCTGATGAAAACGGCCCTGTATTATGGGGACCTGGCCTGGAACACCTTGCTGGTTGCCGTGAGTTGGGAGGTTAACCGGAGGATTATCTTATACCTCGATGAGCACTATTCGTGGATCACACAGCGATTCCAGCGTTTTGTTCTGCAGGTAGTGTTTTCTTTCATGGCCACCATTCCTATTGTGGCCACAATGATTTATCTGTGGAACGAAGTAATCATTGAGCGGCCGGGAAATTTTGATACCGGCTATCTGCTGGTGTACGATTTTCCCCTCACCGTTGTATTTACTGTATTGGTGCACATGATTTACACGGGCATGTACTTTCATTCTTACTACACGCAAAAAATCGACACGCTGGAAAACCGTATCAGCGAGTTAGAGGCTGCCGTGGCAGGCGTGGCCACTTCGGCCGACCTGATGGAGGCCTCGGGCTACCGGGAGTTGCTGGTGGTAAATTACGGCACCTCGTCAGTGCCGCTGCCCACACAAGACATTGCCTATATCTATAAGCGAAATGAACTCAGCTATCTGAAGACTTACGATGGCAAGGAGTACACATCGTCCACCTCGCTCGACAACCTGGAAGAGTTGCTTGACCCCACCACTTTCTACCGCGTAAACCGGCAGATGGTGGCCAGCATCAAAGCCATACGTAAGTTTAAATCAGACCAGGGTGGCAAACTTATTCTGGAGCTGATGCCGCCTTTTTCCGATGAGGCCACGGTAAGCAAAAAGAAAGCGGCCGAATTTAAAGAGTGGCTTGGCAAAAAAATCTGACATCATCTTTTGCTGCCAGGGCCATCCGCTTCAATATCGGCCGCATCCATCTGCTGTCAGGGCTTCATTACCTCATCAAGAAAACTTTTGGAGGCACCACTTCCCTCGTTTTTATATAACACCATTATTCCACCTGTAGACTCATAATACAGTGCGTTGGCATCAATACCAACCAGCCCACCGTTGTGGCCATAGGCTATGCCCAGCCCCGTGCGCCAGATTTCAATGCCCAGGCCGTACTCGCAATATTCCGAATCACAACCCGACCACTGTACCCTTTTCATTTCTGCCAGGGTGGCTGGCGTAACCAGCTTATTGCCAAACAAACCATCCATAAACTTGTACAGATCTTCTGCGGTAGAAATAATGCCCCCATCGGCTTCGCCATCACCCTCGGCCCTGTCCCACAGGCTTACGTCTACCAAGTGGCCATCATTATAGAGGTTGGCGTAGCCACGCACCACATTTCTGTCGTCTCGTTTATCAATATAGGTATGTTGCATGTTTAATGGAACAAAGATCATGCGTTGCATTATCTGTTGTATGGGTTGTTGCTCCAGCTGCTCGGCCACCAAACCCAAAAGCCAGTAGTTGGTGTTGGAGTAGGAATAGCGGCTGCCCGGTACAAAGTGCAGCGATTTTCCGAACACATACTGCTCAAGCACCTGCCACACGGTTTTTTTGTACATGGCTTCGGGTTGATTGATGATGTCTCCCTGGTACCGCAGGCTCTCGTTGGGCGGATCGAACAGGCCACTCTGGTGCGACAGCAGGTGGCGAAGGGTTATTTTCCCGGCTTGCGGAATTTTTCCATCTACTTCCGGTAACAAATCGGCCAGTGTGTCTTCCAATGTAAGTTTGCCTTCCTCCACCAGCTTCATTATAACCACGGCCGTGAACATTTTGGTAACGCTACCCGTGCGAAACTGGTCGGTAGTATGCATGGGCTGTTGATAGGCGAGGTTTGAAAACCCGGTGGCGCCCACCCACAACTCTTCCTGCGGTTTCTTCACTAACAAAATACTTCCGGGGGCTTTGCTGCGGCTGCGGAAGGCAGCCAACTCGGCCGCATACACCGCATGCTTGGGATGGTGTACATAGCTTACCGGCTCTTTGTCGTCAGGTTTAAGGATGGATATTTCTTCGGCACAGGCCATGGCCAGCACACCAATGGCGAGAATGAATGTTTTTTTCATAATGTATAGCGGTTTATTTTATGGAGAAGCGTGTACCCACGTGAATGGCTTTATGTGGCAAGGCAGGAATACCTTTGAAGCCAAAGGGCATTTCACCAAAAAGTTCGTAACGACTGAATACCGTTAGCTGGTTGAATCGGTAGCCCGCACCCATGCCCAGTGTGGGCATTAGTTTGAAATGCACGGAAGAGGCTTTGCTATAACCCTCCGCTGAAGGTTGGTAGCGCGGCAGTGCGGAATCCAACATCAAGCCGCCCAAGCCCACAGTCGCATCCGCGAAAGCGTTACCAAAAAATTTCCGATAGCCCATTTCGCTACTCAGGTATAAACCATTGTGCAGGTAGCGATGCCGATAGTAGCCCAGGTTAATGGTTTGAAACCATTGGCGGTGCAAACTGCTTTTATAATACAGTTCGGTACCCACCCGCACTCCAAAATGGCCATTTCGAAAAATGTTCCGGAAGTTGGGCAGGCTAACGGACTCCGAAAAAAGGGTAACAGTAAGCGGCAAGCCCTTTGGGCGCTCTGGGTGTTGTGCTGCAAGCTGGCCGGCACCTGCCAGGCAAATGGTGAGCAATAGCAATTGTTTCATGTTGTGGTAAGTTGATTTTTGCGATGTGGCCATGAACGGCTCCTCCACTCGTCAGGATGTGGCGAAAAATTCCTGAAATCCTTCAGGTAAGGTTAAAAGGGCTTTTTTTCTGTGCGAAAGAGAAAAACAGCGGTACGAAATCATGGACTTCGAGGCTCTGTAATGCGTTGCCCGGCCCCGGTCAGAGTCGTTTCGCAAAATATCCGGGTAGCCTCGTACAACCCTCTGCGTGAAATGGCTGTCTAACGCCAAGTAATTCTTTTTATTAATTCAGAACATTTCCAACAATATGACTCGCACCACCAGACACTTTGGCATTTTTCTATTGGCATTAACGGCCACCTCCTGCCTCAACACCGAACCTGTTCCCGGCCCATTGTCTCCCACCCCTCTGCTAACCCAGGTAGAAACGCGCTGGGGCGATGTGGTTGTAACCGTTCAATATTTCTATCGTACCGATGGACAGCCCGACAGCCTGTTGTGGTCGAGGAAAAACATGTTTGAAAGTGAGGGCAAGGAAATTTTTGTGTACGATGCCAGCAGCCGTTTGGTGAAAAAAATCGTTTCGCAAACGGGATTGGTGGATCAGGAGATTGTGTACACGTGGGCCGATGGAAAAATTGCCGTAGCACGCAGCTATTACAACGGCAAGAAAGACGCTTACCAGTTTTACGACTATAATGCACTGGGGCAACTGGCAAAAATTGAGTTTTCGAAGATCAGCCCGGAAAGCGGAGGTTTCTTTGTTTCGGGCGAAAACCATTACACCTACCATGCCGATGGCAACCTGCACCAGGTGAAAGAATATGTTGCCAGCCTGGATGAACCACAACTTACCTGGACAAACACGAAAACTTATACCGCATACACCAGCGGCTTGAATCCGTTGCCTTCCATGGAAGTATTACCCAATGTAGTGTTGCAGAAAAATCTGCCCGCATCCTACGTCATTCAATATCCCGAGAATACGCTTACGTATACGTTTACCTACTCCATGCAAGCCAATGGATATCCTTCCACCCGTACTGTTACGGGAATGGAGGGGGAACAAAATACTTACTCATATAAGTAAGCGTTCGTTCGTGTAACTTGGGGGCAATGAAAAGCCCCATCGTAACCCAACTGCAGCCGCTGCCTTTGAAAACATCATCAGGAAAAAGTGGGTGCGCAAGGGACAACTGCTGTTGCGCATAGGCCAGAAGCCAGATCATTTTTTCTTTATCGACAAGGGGCTGGCGCGCGTCTATTACCAACGCCAAGGTAAAGACGTTACCGACTATTTTGCCATCGATCAGCAATTCATTGGGGCCGTGCCCGCCCTGTTTACCGGAGAGCCCTCGCACAAAGCCATTGAGGTGTTGGAAGACGCCCACGTATATTATTTTTCCTACTCCGCCTTCGACCAACTTTGCGCGCTGCACCACGACCTGGAGCGCGCTGCACGGAAGCAGGCCATCTACGGCATGTTAGAAGGCCAACAACGCATAGAGAGCATTCGCTTTCTTTCTGCCAAAGAACGATACTTCGAGCTGGAAAAATTATACCCCGGCATTACCAACCGGGCACCACTTAAACACATTGCGTCTTATCTGGGTACCACGCAAGTCAGCATCAGTCGCATTCGCGCAGGTAAACAATAGAATTTAACATATGTAAAAGCCGGACTTTACCCGCTTTCGTTCATAATGTAAAATAGTAACATGAAGTATCCGGCTTTGATAGTAGGTGGCGGTATCGCGGGGCTCACCACGGCCATTGCACTGCAGCAACAAAATATCGACTTCCTGGTGTTGGAAGCTGTTCCCCAAATAAAGGGCGTGGGTGCCGGTATCAGCCTGGCAGGCAATGCCATGCGGGTAATGCGCCAGTTAGGCCTGGATGCGCTTATAAAAGAAAGAGGTCATGGCATTTCTTCAATGGTCATCCAGAACGAAAAGGGTTGGCCCATTTCCATTCTTGATGCCGGCAAAATCAGTCGTCAACATGGGTTGGATAACGTGGCCATTCATCGCGCAGAGCTACACCAGATTTTGTTGAACGCACTTCCTGCGGAGAAGGTAATCACCAACCAAAAAGCGGTTGACTTTACCGAGCACGCTGACCACGTGCAAGTAACGTTGCAGAATGGCAGCCGCCTGGCAGGTTCATGTGTGCTGATAGCAGACGGCATACACTCTGTGCTACGCCAAAAATTGTTGCCCCAGTCGCGGGTGCGATATGCAGGTTACACATGCTGGCGTGGCATTGTGCCCAACCTGTGGGGTGTTGAACAGACGGCTTACGAAACCTGGGGGCCCGCGGGCCGCATGGGCTATGTGCCCGTAGGTCAAAACAACATTTACTGGTTTGCCTGCAAAAATGCACCGCGCCAAAGTCAGGCCATGCGCCAGCAAACGCCCGCAGACCTGGCACATAATTTCCGCAACTATGCACAACCTGTTCCTTCCATCATAGAACAAACACCGCCCAGTGAAATGATTTGGAATGACATCATCGACCTGGAGCCCATTCGGCAATACGCTTTTGGAAAGGCGCTTCTGTTAGGCGATGCAGCCCATGCCACCACGCCCAACATGGGGCAGGGCGCCTGCATGGGTGTGGAAGATGCCTGGCTCGTGGCCAAAAAACTAAGCGAAAACAAAAACAGTGTGGAAGTAGCATTCAAGCAGTTTGAAGCTGAGCGCCTGCAACGCACCCACTACATTGTGAACACCAGTTACCGGCTGGGCAAGGTGGCGCAATGGGAAAATCGCTTCCTTATCAAAATGCGCAATGCCGCGCTCCGGTTAGTGCCCGCCTCTGCCAACGAAAAACAAGTGGTGAAGTTGCTGGATATACCAGTCGGCTAAGCCATCAGCCGCTTTTCAAGCACTATGAATTCCAGTGGCTGTTTTGGCTGGCCAAACCGGGGATCGTTAAATGCAAAAGGTTTACGTTCGCCTGTTGGCTGGTAGCCATGGCGTTGGTACCATTCTATCAATTCTTTCCGAACGGAAATCACAGTCATGTACACAGAAGTACACTGCAGGCGAATGGCTTCTTCCTCTGCCGCTTTCATCAGTTGTTTGCCAATACCCTTGCCTTGCAGGTTTGGTAGAACGGTTAACATGCCCAGGTACAGGCGGGCACCGTCTTGATGCAATTCCACACATCCCAGAATATGGTTGCCTTCCACATATTTTAAAATGGTGTATCCGGGCTTTTGAATAATTTCTGCGATGGCCTTTGCATCGGTGCGGGTGCCATCCAGCAAATCTGCCTCGGTAGTCCAACCCTGGCGCGAAGAGTCGCCCCGGTAGGCGGAATTCACTAACACATCCAGTTCGGCAGCATCGGCCAGCAGCGCTTGGGTAATCATGCCGAAATCTAATCAACAGAAAATAAAAAAGCCATTAAACGCCCAGGGGCGGTCGCATGGCATTCGCCAGTTGATTGAGCAACTGCAGCACCTCGTCTGTATCGCGCACAAAGTATCCGGCTTTTGATGTGCCGTTAAGTCCCACCTTTACCGTAACATGCGGAGCGCCTATAGCGGCAAACAGGTCTTCATCGGTTTCTCCGTCTCCCACCGCCAGCACAAAATCGCTTGGGTGTTTGGCCAGCCACATCTGTGCAAAAGAGCCTTTGTCAACTCCCGGTGTGCGTAATTCAATGGCCATCTCGCCCGGATACACCACAAACCCCCGCTGGCTCCCTTCTACTTCCAGCATGCGTGTAATCTTGTCGATGTCGAAAGCAGGCAATTTATCGCCCAGTGCTCTGAAATGCCACACCAGCGACAACGCCTTCTCTTCTACGTGCGTGCCCGGATAGTGCACAGCCAATTCATCAAGTGCCGAACGCACGTCATGTTTCCAAATCGCTTCGTGGCGGTCGAACGTTCGCCACTCTCTGTGATAGGTTTTGTAGTAGGCACCATGTTCTGCCACCAGCGTAAGGGGCAAATGGGCCAGCCAATTCTCCAGGCTTTCGCGATCGCGCCCACTGATGATAACTACCTGCTGTAACGGATTATCCGAAAGGTGATGCAAAGTCTGAAGCAACTCCAGCGAGGGCCGCGCATCGGCCGGTCGCAGCGAAAACGGAGCCAACGTGCCATCATAGTCCAGGAAAATGGTTCTGCGTTTTGCCCGTTGAAAAGCGGCAACAATCGATGGCAAATGTTCACGCAAGTTCATAGGTGGTGGTTAGTGCATGCATGTAATCCGAAACCCATTTGCTGATGTTATTGGCCTTAACAGTTTGTTTCATGGCGGCCATGTGCCGTTGCTGTTCCTCAATGGGAAGTTCCATGGCCTGCGCAATGGTGGCTGCAATCTCCTGCCGGTCGTTCGGGTTTACCAGCAGGCTTTGGTGAAGTTCATAGGCGCTTCCCGCGGTTTCACTTAATATCAAAACTCCATCATTGTGCACGCGTGTTGCCACATATTCCTTCGCCACCAGGTTCATGCCATCGCGCACCGGCACAATCAATGCCACATCCGAGGCTGCATACAGTGCCGTGAGCTTGCGCACATCGAGGGTGCGGTACTGGTAGATCACCGGTGTCCAATTCAATGTTCCGTAGGTACCGTTTATCCGACTGATCAGTACCTCGGTTTCTTTTTTATTCTCCCTGTATTTGGGAACACCATCGCGCGTGGGTACCATCAGCAATATGTACACAATCCGTTCGCGATATTGCGGATACTCCTTCAGGAATATTTCGTAACTCTCCAAGCGGCTGATGATTGCCTTGGTATAGTCAAGCCTGTCTACCGACAACATCACCTTGCATGATAAGCCAAATCGCTCGCGGATTTTCTTCACTTCATTTTTTACAGGCGTTGAGGCCGCCAATTCATGAAAACGGTCGTAGTCGATACTGATAGGGAATGCATCTATCCTGACGCTTCTGCCATTGTCTACAAACACACCGCCTGCCTCTTCAATAATGCCCAACGTTTTGTGGATGCACTTGCGCACATGGTGCACGTAATCCGGAATGTGTAGGCCAATAAGGTCGGCACCCAACAGTCCGCGCGTAATGGTGTTGCGCCATGGTTTTGGCAACACCCTGAAAATTTCGAACGAAGGAAACGGGATATGGAGAAAGAATCCGATTTTAGCTTGAGGTAGCCGCTGCCTGATGAGGCCGGGTAACATGAGAAAATGATAATCTTGTATCCAGATTGTGTCGCCAGGCTCGTATAGCTCGCACACCTTGTTACAAACCAGCTCATTGGCTTGCTCGTAAGCATCGTGGTAGGCCTGCTGATAAACCACGTAAGAAGGAAAATAGTGAAACAATGGCCAAAGTACAGAGTTACAAAAGCCATTGTAGAAATTATCCTTCAAATCGTTGGGCAAAAACAATGGATGCAGATTAACGCCATCGCTTTGCAAAGCCCGATAATCTGATATCGCCTCGAAAGATCTCTTACTGAGATCAGACACTCCCAACCAATGAAAAGATTGAAAGGGCGACCCGGCCGTTTGTTTACCTATAAAATATGAAAGCAGTGCCGTGGCAAGGCCACCGGCACTGGGTGTTACTTTCAATAAATTATTTACGATAGAAAAACGATACGGCAACCGGTAAGAAACAACAATTAACTTTCCTTGCACGCGTAGTCATACATTTTATGAGGTGCAAACTTACGTAAACCAGATATGCTTACATTTGATTTAAGTCAAATTGCAGAAATTTATACCGCATGAACATCTCTTCCTACTTCTTTAGAAGCAAACCATTGCCAGACGTATTGCCCCCTGCAGAAGCACGGTTCCTTAAATCGCTCTGCAAAACCAAAGCTGTGCGTAGAGGCAAAGAATTGTTTGCCGAAGCAACCTATCCCAAGGGTGTGTTTATGTTGCGAAAAGGAAAAGTAAAGATTTACCAGCGCACGCCTGACGGCAGCGAACAGATTATTTACATCGCCATGCCAGGCGATATGTTTGGTTACCGGCCGATACTCTGCAACGAAAAGCATCCCGTTAGCGCAAGTACAATTGAAGATTGTAACTTCTTCTATGTTAGCAAAGACGATTTTCTATCTGCCATCGATCGATACCCCGCTATTGCGCGCATCCTGCTCGAAAACCTGAGCTATGAATTTACTGTTTGGGTAAACATCATTACCAGCCTGGGGCAACGCAGCGTGAAAGAGCGGCTGGCCATTAATCTGTTGATACTGATCGAAAAATACAGAGGGCAAAAAAAATGGCCGGTAGAAATACAACTTAGCAGGCGCGACCTGGCCGGCATGGTGGGCACATCGATCGAAACCCTGGCCCGCCTGATTACCTGGATGAGTCGCAACCGAATTATTTTGCTCCGCGGCCGCACCATCGTGATTACAGGAAGCGATCAGGCCAAAAAGCTTGCCAACCTCATCATTTAGGTGTGTTGCTGATTTGACTTTTGTCAAAGAAGAGGTAAGCGGCCTGCCGTACATTTGCGACTTATCCATTACTTATGCATAAGTATAATTTCGGCATCATAGGCAATTGCTCTTACCTGGCGTACATCGATACCAATGCCAATGTCATTTGGGCATGCCTGCCCAGGTTCGACAGTAGTTTCGTTTTTGGTTCACTATTAGATAGAGAGAAAGGTGGTGAGTTTTCGGTTCGGCCGGCTGTTGACGGATTTAGCAGCCAACAATATTATCTTGAAAACACCAATGTGTTGTGCACGGAGTTCACCTGCTCAGAGGGCTCATTTCGGGTAACCGACTTTGCACCCCGCTTCAGAAATCACGACCGGAATTTCAAGCCACAGATGCTGGTGCGTAAAGTAGAGCCGCTGCAAGGCCGCCCGTCTGTAAAAGTAAAATGCACACCGGTGGACAACTATGGGAGTGCTCAGCCCGAAATAGTGAGTGGCAGCAACCACATACGGTACTTTTTTAAAGATAGCCAGGCACGGCTTACCACCAACCTACCGCTAAGCGTTGTACACGATAGTAGTTCCTTTGTTCTTTCCGAAACCGCCTATCTTTTTTTCTCTTATGGAATTCCGTTAGAAGGCCCGCTGGAAGAAACCAGCGAAACCTTTTTGAAAAAAACGGTTCAGTACTGGCGCGATTGGATTAAGACCACATCCATACCCACCATCTACCAAAAAGAAATTATCCGGTCGGCCCTGGTGCTGAAACTGCATCAGTATGAAGACACGGGTGGCATCATTGCATCAGGCAGCACCAGTTTGCCCGAACACGACCAGAGTGGGCGCACGTGGGATTACCGCTACTGCTGGATGCGCGATGCATTCTATACATTGAAAGCATTGAACAGCCTGGGCCACTTCGAAGAGCTTGAAAAATATTTCCATTATATCGAAAACATTATTCACAACCGAACTTCGTCTCATATTCAACCTCTTTATTCCATAACCGGAGAAAGTAAACTGGTTGAAAAAGAATTACCCCTTGCAGGTTATTTGGGCAATCAACCCGTGCGGATTGGCAACGATGCCTATACCCACATACAAAATGATGTGTATGGGCAGGTACTTGTTAGCTTACAGCCACTGTACACCGACCAGCGCTTGGTGGCCAAAATGCGAAGCAAATCATTAGAGCTTATTCACTTTCTGCTGGATCGCATTGCACAAACCATGGACGAGCCGGATGCAGGCCTGTGGGAATTTAGAAATAAAAGTCAACTGCATTCGTACACCTTCCTTTTTCACTGGGCGGGAAGCAAGGCGGCCGGAAAAATAGGCCGCGAATTGAACGATGCCTCGATGGAAGCAAAGGCCCTTCAGCTAGAGACACAGGCGGCCGCGCAACTCGAAAAGTGCTTCGACCATCGAACAGGCGCGTACACGCAAGCCATCGGCTCTCCCTATATGGACGCCAGTACGCTGCAGTTCATCACCATGAACTACCTCACCACCAACAACCCACGCAGCCACACACACTTCAACCATTTGGTAAACCAACTCATGGCCGACAACGGATTGCTTTACCGCTACACCCATGCTGATGATTTTGGAAAGCCCGAGTCGGCATTTTTGGTTTGTTCGTTCTGGTATGCCGAGGCGCTGGCTTGCTTGGGAAAAGTAGATGACGCCATTGCTACGATGGACCGACTGTTAAAGTACACCAACCACCTCGGCATTTTTAGCGAAGACGTAGACATGAAAGGTGGCCAGTGGGGAAACTACCCGCAAACGTACAGTCATGTTGGTTTGATGAACACTGCTTTTCGCATTGCACGCAAACTGGATGTCCCCATGTTCTTCTAGGCGTTCATAGGCAGCTTTACTTCAAAACAGGCACCGCCTTCGGGCAGGTTATGTGCGGCAATATTTCCCTTAAGCTGTTCTACCAATTGCTTTACGATCTGCATACCCAGGCCACCACCCTTGGCCGCAACTTTCTTCATATCGGCTTTGGCAAACAGGCTATGAAGAATTTCTTCCGGAATGCCGGGGCCCTGATCTTTCACCTCAATAAGCGCCTCCTTCGGCAACGCAGACACAGTAAGGAACACCTTCTTGCCACCGCTGTACTTGATGGCGTTGGTTAACAGATTGCGCACCACCACCTTCAGCGCATTGCGATCGCAATGCAGATTGAGCGCTGCCACATCTTTCTGTATCTCTACATTTTGAGTGAGGGCCACACTCGATAATTCGTGCAAGGTCTCATTCACCACTTCTGCCACATTCACCGCCTCCGACTTTAGCAATGTTTTGTCGCGCTGCAATGCCACCCACTGCAGCAAATTGTCCAGCAATATTAAACCCTTGCTGGAGGTATCGTGCATCATGGTTACGCGCTGCCTGTACTCCTCCCCCGAAAGGTCTTTCTCCATTAAGGTGATTTTACTGAGGCCTAACAAAGAGTTGAAGGGTGAACGCACATCGTGGCTGATAACAGACAGCAGCGTGCGCAGGGTCTCGTTCGATGACTCCAGGTCGCGCGAATACTGTTGTATCAGTTTGTTCTTTCTTCTTAAGCTGCCGTACAGTAAACCCACCGCCACCAATCCTGCCGCAAGCAGGCCCAGTATGCCAAGCAGCAAGTAGTTCTGCTGCCGCTGGTATTGATTGATGCGTTCTTGTTCTTTCACCCGATTCTGCTGCCGTTCAATTTCAAGTTCGTTCTCATATTGCAGAATCAGGTTGCTCATCACAATCAAGTCATCGGTGTTGCGTTCGTTGTACATCTGGTCTTTGTACAATAAATAGTTGTAAGCAGCCTCCACCTCTTTCTGGGCATCTTTGGTTTGGTGGTAATAATTGCGCAGCACCTGCAACGCACCTACCTTGCCCGACACGTAGCCAATCTCATCGGCCAGTTTCAGCGATTGCTGAGCCGACTCCAAAGCCTTGGGCCAGTTACGTTGTTCCAGATAAAAAGTAGCCAAAAAACTGAGGTACCGCACCCGGTGCGCGGTAATGCCATACACCTCCGTCATGCGGATAGCTTGTTTCAGATAATATTCCGCGCTATCAAGTTGTTTTTTTTCAGCCCTGAAGATATCTGATGCAGTAAGGTACACCTGCTGCGGAATGAACTGAACATCCCATTTATAGCGTGGGTGTTCGCGAATCTCTCCGGATTTCAAATTCTGTATGGCATCGCGGATCAACGCATGGGCCTTGCTGTATTGCTGGTTGTGCGCATAGTAGAGAGCCAGCGCCCGCATGCTATGTGCTGCATAAAACGGATCTTCGGCCTGTTGTTGCAGGTCTAGTGCTTTTGTAAAGTAAAACAAGGCCGAGTCGCTGCCCGGGTGGGTGCGACTGTTTAGATTCCCCAGGTTCTCCAAGACAATTGATTCACCAATTTTGTCGGCAGCAGCGGTAAAAAGCGTTTGCGCCTTGCGGTAAAACCTGCGCGCCATGTTATCGAGTTTAAGCTGAAAGTAGATATTGCCTATATCTACATACACATACCCCGATTCCCGGTTGAGTTCTTTCAGCGTGCGGCTCAGGGTAATCAACTCGTAGAGGGCACTGTCGTTTTGATTGTTGATTTTGAATTGGTTCACCCGCTCCAGGGTGTATTCCATCAGTTCAGGGTCGGGCTGCGTTTGGCCCACGGCCTGAAGCGGGCGGCAAAAAATGAAGAGCGCCAGCCCTGCAAACAAAAAGAGCTTCATGGTTTAAAAATAGGTATTGATGTGCAGGTAATGGGAAAGGATGTAAGAAAATCAGGCACTTTAAACCGGTATGTGGATTGGGGGACTTTCAAAATGGCTACATTGGGGTATGGGTACCGATCTATCCAGGCGCCACGACCTCGATTGGTTGCGATTCATCGCCATTCTCATACTCTTATTCTTCCACACCGGCATGTGGTTCAACGAGTGGGGCTGGCATGTAAAAAACAATGAAACCAGCACCACCTTTCAATATTGGATGGTGTGGTCGCACTACTTCAGAATGCCTTTGCTGCTTTTTATTTCGGGCGCTGGCACTTACATGGCGTTGGGAAAACGCACCCCGCGGCAGTTTGCCAATGAACGCTTCAGGCGTCTGTTCATTCCGCTCCTGTTCGGAATGTTCGTAATCGTTCCTCCACAGATTTATTTTGAGTTCATTGACAAGTACGCCAACTACTGGCAATTCTATCAGACTGTTTTCGAGTTGGTGCCCTACCCCAAAGGCAGCCTGAGCTGGCATCACCTGTGGTTTATCCTCTACCTGTTTTTGTATTCATTGATGGCCATTCCATTGCTGAGGTTCGTGCGTTCGCCCAGAAGCGATCGCTTCAAAGAGAAACTTAGAAAAATTACTTCCCGTCCGTTTTACCTGTTCATGCTTCCTTCGGGTCTTTCGTTTATCACACAAATATTATTACGCCCCATTTTTCCCGATGAAACCCACGATCTTACCGATCTGGCATTTTTTGTTCTCTACGGCAGTTTCTTTTGGTTCGGCATCATTGCTTACTCCGATAGCAAAGTATGGCTTAGCATCGGCAACAGCCGCAGAAACATGTTGCTGGCCACCATCATGTTACTGGTGCCTTTTTATGGTATCTACCTCGGCTTCCGCAAATGGTACACGCTTCCACTAGATCCGGAAACAGCAGAAATCGTTTTTGATATTATAGCGCATTTCCTCAGTTGGTCTACCGTACTTACCATTATGGGCTACGGGCAGGCCAATCTCAACAAACCGCATCCGTGGCTTTCAAAAATCAACGAAGGTTTATACCCTTTCTACATCCTTCATCAAACCGTAATCATCTGGATTGGCTATTACGTGTGCCAATGGAACTGGAGCATCAGCGCCAAGTACTGGACGATCTGCCTCCTTACGCTGATCAGTTGCCTGGGTGTTTATTTTCTATTGATCAGGCCAATTCCCGTGCTGCGTGTGCTGTTCGGCATGAAGCCAAAGTCGGTTGACAAATAACCTCCATACTTATTTCAAAATTTCTAAGGCACGTTCAAGCACCGGGTCTTTGCCCGCCAGCAAGTCTTCGCGCGTGGTGGTAGCCACAACATCCGGTGTCAGTCCAATACCTTCGTAACTTTTTCCATCGGCTGCGCGGTAGTCGCCCACGGAAACGCTGAACATCCAGCCATTGGGCAGCTCGAAATTCGGATTGTCTGACAAACTGCCTGCTGTGGTGCCACCTACTGTTTTTACATGGGGCGCAGTTTTCATCGCCATCAAAAAAGTTTCGCCAGCACTTTGCGTAAATAAAGATGTAAGCACCACAATGGGTTTGGTAAAAGCTTGCGGCTTTGGCTCTACATACCACTCAAGAGCCGGTGTAAAATCGCCATGGTTCGGTCCGTTGCGCTTGCGGGTGGTCATGTACAAACTTCGCGAACTGACAAAGCAACCGGCCAGGTACTGCGACACCGGATCATAGCCACCATAGAACCCGCGGATATCAATGATCAATCCACTCGCATCGGCTATAGCCATCAACGCCTTCTCCATCTGCTTCTCTACTTGTTTCAATCCATCGGTTCCTTTAATGTTCAGGTAGTACACGTTGTGAGGAAGTTTGCCGTAACCCACGTTAGGTGTTATTTGCTGATAGTCGATCAGGTATCGTTTGGCCACCTCCAGATCAAAGTCTTCTTGCACTTTCGTGATCACGGGCTTTCCGTTTTCATACTTAAATATTCCACCCGGATAGACGGGCAGTGTGCCGTTGGTAGGATACAGGTTCAGGTGGTTGTCGTTCAGCGGGTTCATCATATCCGTAAGCACCTGATACAGTTCTTCGTCTGTTATGGTGTCGGTAATGCGAGACCGGTGTTGGCGAAATATTTCATCCCAGTCGATTTGCTTTACCTCGAAGAGCCCGTAGTGTGTATCGAAAGTTTTCCAAAAATAGTCGAAAGTAGCGGTGGGTGTGCCTGCAACCTGTGGGCCCACCAATTCCTCTTCGCACGAGGCCATCACAAAAGCAAATGGTACCGTTAGCAATAAAAGGCGTTGGGCGAATGATTTTATCTTTTTCATGATTTTATTCCATTAGAGTTGATGATAGAAGTTAGCAAGCACCGATTGGCTGACGGCCCGCATGGTTTGAGGAGTGGCCACGCGGTACCAACCCCACTCGTAGGTAAGGCCGGCACCCCACTTGCTATTCAATTGATAATTGTAGTTGATTGAACCCGCTGGTGCCAGAAACTTTTTCATGCCGGCACCGCTGGTGTTTCTGAAAAATCCAGCGAACTGATTTTTCTCCGGTGCGGAAACAGTGTTATCGTAAGGAAGCCGCGTAAGGCGGGCGGCCACAGGCACACGCAGGTTGGCGGTGAAAGAGTGGTGCTGATCTATTTTGTGTTGCGCCCAACCTTCCGGGCTAACGCTCAAGGCATTGAACAGCCCACCCGAATTCCATCCTTGCGGATAAAACATCTCGTTCATTACACGGCCGCCCACAGCCACTTTAAACGTAGACTCCTGGGTTGACTTGATTTTATAATAGGCACCCAACGAAACCCGACCCGCCAGCATGGAGCCACCTGCCGGAAACTTCTTGTCTTCCTGCGCGCCTTTGTAGTTCTGTTCCTGAAAATACAAGGTGCGGTTGCGGTGGTATTTCGGGCCATTACCCCCCATGCGCACATCCAGATCAACTGAAAACAAAAAGTCGTTAGTCTCCAGGTTATAGAACAGTCGCACGTTTTTGGGGCGACTTTGGTAAATAAGGGGCGAGCTGTTCTTATCTACGTAAGTAATCTGGCCAATGCCTACCGCTAATCCAAGCCGGTTCTCTAATGGCATCCAGGGCCGCTTCTCATAATCTTGCGCTTTCGCAGAAAGGCCGATGGCCCCAAGCGCACACAGCAGTAATACTCTCATCATCTTCCGTTTTATTTGGTAGGGCAATGAACTGCAAGCGTACCAAAAAGTTGCTCCAAAACGGTGCGGGGTGGTCTATTCCAATCCGTTTGGACTTGTTCAGGCTGCGTTTTGCCTTTTTTCGATGAATTCGGAAGGGGTTACACCCGTCTTCTTTTTGAAGACTGAATAAAAAGAAGCTTTGGAGTTGAACCCGGATTCCAGTGCAATGCCCAACAAGCTGAGGTTTTTCTTGTCGGGATTGAGGACCTGCATCTTGAATTCCTCCACACGGTAGTCGTTCACCAGGTCGAAAAAGTTTCCTTTATATAAGGTGTTGATGGCCTGCGACACCTGGTGCCGGGGCAAATCGGCACGGGCGGCCAATTCGGTAAGGGTAAGGTCGCTTTTCAGGTACAAACGCTCGCGCTCCAGGGTGGCGCGCACCCGGTCGAAAATCGGCTGCAACTGCCCCTGCTCCAATCCCGACTTTTTATATTTCTCTTCAACTATTGGCAGAGGCTGCTTCACAATGCCAAACAAAACCGGCTGCGTAAGTGCCTTGTACGACAGCCAGTAAAACAAAAACACCACGCCAATAAAATGAAAACGATAAAAAGAGGCCAGCACATTCCAACCCAGTATGCGGCTGAAAAAAACGGCCACACCAAAAAGCGTGATCACCAAAACGAAGACCAGGAAATTATGCAACCACTGAATGCGGGTAGCCTCTGCTGAAGAAAACTCCTGCGACTGTTGTCTTTCCCAACGATGGTACATGGCATAATTAAACACCACAAAAAATACCTGCACCAAAGAAACAAACTGGTTTACCCAGCCAAAGTCGTCTTGCACCGATTTTTCGAAGGCACTCAAATAGGCGCGCTTCTCGTCTGCACTCTGCAAATAATACGGAAGCAGCGTTACCAGCACCACTACAAACGGCAGCCACAACAACCACCTGCGCCAACCGGCTCCATAAGGCGCACCTACCAGGTAACAAAAAAACAGAAACACGAGTGGACCATACACCGTGCCCAACACCCACGAAATACGGCTCAGGTGCGGAAAGGTCATGAAGAACGCCCGCTCATCGAAACCGACCAGCACAAGGTGGAAGGAAATAATGAGCAGCAACGAACCCAAAATTCTATTGGCGGGTTGGTTGACACGCGTGCGTAACAGCAATAGGGCCAGAAAGGCGCCCTGCAACGAGGCCGCTGCGTAGAGTATTTTAATAAGCAGGATGTTATACACGGTAAGCCAGATTACACCTACTCCATTTCCCTGATCTCGAAGTCTTTTCCAACACCATATTTAATAGTGTCCTTCAGCAGGTAGCGTTCAAGCGTGTGCAAGTCTTTCACTTTAAAATCGCCATTGGTGAGAATGCGCTCTATCTCAAACTCATACTTTTCATCGTAGTTGATCAGGCGGTACTTTTTACCTACCCGCAGCACATCGAAAGATAATCCCGCCATGAGTTGTTACAATTCTTCTTCGCGCTCCAACATCAATATAGATGCCTGCGGCACAATGAAGTATTTTTCACTTTCATAAATCACTTCAATGGCACCCTTTTGCAGAAAGATGGCGAGGTCGCCTTCCTGCGCCTGAAGGGGCAGGTACTTTACTTGCTCCTCTTTTCCTTTCCACAAATCGTCTTCATCGGCAGGCATGGGCAGCGGATACCCCGGCCCCACTTTGATTACATAACCGCGCTGAATTTTTTCCTTCTCTTGCACGCTGGGCGGCAAATACAAACCGCTCTCGGTCTTGTCAGAATCTTTGGCGGGTCTGATCAATACGCGGTCGCCTACCACAATCAGCTTTTTCAGTTTGTTATCAGCTGTTAGTTTCATTTATCTTTTTTTGATTTTAACACAATTCACAATGGTTAGGTTCTATCCAACAGCAAGGCACCCCGGTAGAACACATAAGCGCCTACGGCCATCAACACATGGCTGATGTCTAAATGGTTGAACCAACTATGCAGCGCAATTTTGTTCATAAATATAATAGCCGCACAAGTGGCAATACCAACGGCCACCATCACGGTAAGGCTGCCTCTGTCTTTCGTTTTTCGATACACGTAGTAATGAAACGGCAACACCACCGCCAGCAGTCCGTAGCCCGAGTGAAACTCCACCCACTTGAAATTGAGTGTATATAAAGTAACTGACATAATTGTCAGCAATTCTATCACATTCAGAACCAGAAAAAACCTGCCCACCCCGGGTTTGATCAGTGGCTTGGCATACTCAATGGACGACCGCTCAATCAATGCTACAGACAACATGCTCACAATCCAGCCCGGCAGCTTCCACGAAAAACTGAGGGCATACAAAAATGCATGCCCCACCACACCGCCCAAAAAGGTAGCTAACCCCATCAACAAAAAATAATACCTGAAGTAAAGCAGCGTGTTGCCTGTGGTCTTGCGGGTGGTTAACTGCGCATAAGCATAAAAGCACACAGCCGAAACCAACAAATCCGTAACGGTGGTAACGGGTTCGTCTATGCGAATACCCAACAAATGGATGGATGGCTGCGGATCGACCATGAGCATCAGGGATTAAACAAATCGCCCTGGTCTTCGGAGCGCTTTAGCAGCGACTGGTTGATTGTTTTGGTAGCACGCGCACCCAGCTTTTTCAACTCCTCAACCCTGCGCACCAGGTTGCCACTGCCGAACGAGAGCTTCTTCATCGATTCATCATAGAACTTTTTCGATGAATTCATGAGGTGGCCCAGTTTGATCAGGTCTTCGGAGAAGTTCACAAACTTGTCGTACAAATCACCTGCTTTGTTGGCAATATCGAGCACGTGGCGGTTTTGGTACTCCTGCTTCCACACATTTTTAATTAACTGCAAAGAGGGAATCAGCAACGTAGGGCTTACAAACACAATGCGTTTTTCCAGCGCTTCTTCATACAATCCTTTTTCGCTTTGTATTGCCAGAATGTAAGCCGGCTCAATGGGTATGAACATGATGATGAAATCCAGTCCGTTATCAGAAATAGACTGGTAGTTTTTCTCTGCCAGGCCCTTCATGTGCTGGCGTATGGAAACCAGGTGCGCCTTTAATGCCGCGGCTTTTTCTTCTTCGTTGTTGGCGTTTACAAAATTGTTGTAGGCGGTTAGGGTTACTTTGGAGTCGATGATGACGTGGCGATTTTCCGGCAGGCGAATGATGACATCGGGGCGAAGCCTGCCCTCATCGGTTGCAAAAGACTCTTGGATGGAGTACTCGCGATCGCGCTCTAAACCCGACTTTTCCAGAATGCTTTCCAAAATAAATTCGCCCCAGGCACCCTGCGCCTGGCTATCGCCCTTAAGTGCACGCGTTAGGTTTTCGGCTTCGCGCGTCATCTGCACATTCAGCCTCTGCAGGTTTTCCAACTGCTCGCGCAAAGCGGCATTGCGGGTAATGGTGTCTTTATGGGTTTCTTCCACCCGCTTTTCAAACTCCACAATCTTTTCGCCCAAAGGCTTCAGCAGATCGAACAGGTTGGTTTTGTTTTGCTCGGTGAAGCGTTTGCTCTTTTCTTCAAATATTTCGTTGGCCAGGTTTTTAAATTGCACGGCAAACTTTTCCTGCAACTCTTCTTTAACCGATTTCTGTTCGTCCAGTTTTTCTTCCAGGTTCCGATAGTCCGCCTCGGTAGCGGCCAGGCTATTGGTCAGTTCCAACACCTTGCCCCGCTCGGTTTCCAACTCCTGTTTTAATTGTGTCAGTTGCTCGGTTTGTGTCTTGTTTCGCTCTTGCTCTACCAGCAACCGCGCCATGGTTTCCTGATTGCCACCCGCACCTTTCGATTTGCCTGTTAACCAGCCAATTAAAAACCCAGCCGCCAAGCCCGTTGCAATCAGTAGTATTTCCATGAGCCGTAAAGTTATTTGAAACGGGCCTATGTGCCAACAGCTTCTACCCGCTGCCACGGAGGGTAATATACCCACAGCCCGGTATTGAGCCCCTACACATCATTGAACAATTTGCGTACAACTGAAACCTTGTCTATGAAAGTGCTTTATCTTACCCTGGCAGCCGTATTTTGCACGTTTGCATTACAGGCTCAAAACAAAATTGCTGAAGAATACTACAAAAAAGCCAAAGAGCTGTATGACAACAGCAAGTACGAGGATGCCATTCCTCCGTTGAAAAAAGCCATCACGCTATCGAAAAATTATGCCGATGCGATTTATTACCTGGGCTTGTGCTACAAGTACACCAGCAAAAACGAAGAAGCCATTGAACAGTTTGCGCTGCTGGAATCCATTAACCCCGACTACTGGGCGTGGTACCACTACGAGGTGGGTGCTGCACAAACCGATCTGGGCAACTATGAAGCCGCCATTGCCGCTTTCGATAAATTTCTGGCCAAGTTTCCCAAAGACCCCACCCGCATTGGCTTTCACCATCAGGCGCAGTACAAAAAGCAATACGTGATTGGCCGCCAGCAGCTATTAAAGTCCACCAGCACCATGAAAGAGCCTGTGGCGTTTCCGGCCCACGTAAACAGTGCCTACCCCGACTACATGCCCAACTCCGACCCAACGGGAAGGCTACTGTATTTTACCTCAAAAAGAAAAGGCGGAATTGGTGCCGATAAAGAAAGCGATGCCGAGGGCGATGAAGACATTTACCAGGTGGAGTTCAAAGACGGCAGATGGTCTGATCCGCAACTGCTGCCCGCGCCCATTAACTCCGCCAATCATGAAGGGGCTTCTTCCTTTTCTGCTGATGGCCAAACGGTGGTGTACACCGCTTGCGGCCGCCAGGGTGGTGTGGGCAGTTGCGACTTATACATCATGCATTTGGAGGGCAATCAATGGTCGCAACCGGAAAACCTGGGCAATGTGGTAAACAGCGAAGATTGGGATAGTCAACCCACCATTTCTTCAGATGGCACGCGCATCATCTTTTGTTCCGAACGCAAAGGGGGCTATGGATCGCAAGATCTTTACATGATCGAGAAAAACGTATTTGGCGAGTGGGGCCCACCGCAAAACTTGGGCGGTATGATCAACACACCCTTTTCTGATTCATCGCCCTACCTGAGCCCCGATGGCAAAACGCTCTACTTCGCCTCTTACGGCCATCCCGGTTTTGGCGGCTCCGATTTGTTCAAGTCTACCTATGAAAACGGAAAATGGACCACCCCGGTAAACATGGGGCGGCCACTGAATACCGAAGGTGACGACCGCTACTTTACCATTGGCGGATCGGGCGAAGTGGGCTTCTTTGCATCGAACCGCGGCAGCAATGTGCTAAACCTTTTCTCGGTAGACATACCCGAAGAAATGCGACCCACACCCACGGTGATTGTGTCGGGGGAGGTAACCAACGCTAAAAGTGGGGAGAAGGTGGGCGCTTATGTATTGGTAGAAGATCTGAATTCGGGCGAGCTGATTGCGGTTAACAAAAGCAACTCCGCAACGGGTAAGTATTTGATTGTATTGCCGGCCGGCCGCACCTATTCTGTATCGGCCAACAAAGAAGGCTTCTTCTTCTATTCGCAGACTTTTGCTGTGGCCGACAATGCCAAATACCAGGAGATTAAAAAAGACATTGCCCTGAAGCCCATTGAAAAGGGTGCCAAAGTGGTGCTGAACAATATCTTTTTCGAAACAGGTAAGGCTTTGTTGTCGCCTGCCTCGCGCCTGGAGCTAGACAAAGCGGTAGACCTGATGAAGAAAAACCCTTCGATGGTCATTGAAGTAGGCGGCCATACCGACAATGTAGGCGATGATACCTCGAACATGAAGCTATCGCACGAGCGCGCCAAATCGGTGCGCGATTACATGGTGAATGCAGGCATAGCTTCTGCCCGCATACAATCCAAAGGCTATGGGGAATCGAACCCGGTGGCCACCAACGATACAGACGAAGGCCGCAAAACCAACCGCAGAACGGAGTTTATCATTCTGGAGTTTTAGAGTAGAACCGTTAACAAGTAGCAAAAAAGGGCGCCTCGTGCCCTTTTTTTATTTTGTTTACCTTTGATTAATAATTAGATCGTATGAAAAAACTGATTGGAGTTTTACTTCTTCTTCCCATCGGCCTTTGCGCCCAACAATTATCTGACGAGTCTGCACTGATTCAATCGCTTTTTGGATCTGACAAGAAAAAAATTGTGTCGGAGTTTGTGGGCGTAGAGGGTGCCGTGCGCACCGAATTTCTATCGTTGTACGATCAATACGAAGAAGCGCGCAAATCGCTGGGTGAGAAAAAGTTTTCGGTATTAAACAACTACGTAAAAAACTACAAGTCGCTTACAGAAGCCGAAACAGAAACCGTGATGAACCAAATCATGAAGTTAACCAGCGGACAAGAACGGCTGGTGGTTTCTTACTATAAAAAGATAAAGAAGATTTGTGGGGTTCAGGCAGCGGCACAATTCTACCAGATAGAGTGGTATTTATTGAGCGAAATCCGCACAGCTGTTTTGGAGAGTATTCCCGTGATCAGCCAATTGGAAAAAAAGAAGTAGCACCCACCTAAACCCTGAAAAGCCGTACATGAGCCGGCTTTCTTTTCACGCCCTTTTCGGGTAAATTTGCAATCGTTTGAACTAACAAATAACAGACCTTTATGACCGATACGATTACCTCCAGCCGCGAAGCCATTTTATTGGAAGACAAATACGGAGCCCACAATTACCACCCGCTGCCCGTAGTGTTGTGCAAAGGCGAAGGCGTTTTTCTGTGGGACCTGGAAGGTAAGCGGTATTACGATTTTCTCTCTGCCTACAGTGCCGTTAACCAGGGCCATTGCCACCCGCGCATCATCCGCGCGTTAACAGAGCAGGCGAAAGAACTCACACTCACCTCGCGCGCTTTCTATAACGATAAACTGGGATTGGCCGAAAAATACGTATGCGAAACATTCGGCTATCAGAAAGCACTGTTCATGAACAGCGGTGCGGAGGCCAACGAAACAGCCATTAAATTGGCCCGCAAATGGGGCTACACCAAAAAAGGCATCCCCAACAACCAGGCTGTAATCGTAGCCGTGAAGAAAAACTTCCACGGCCGTACTACCACCATCATTTCAGCCTCCACCGACCCATCGGCAACGAGTGGTTACGGCCCGCTGATGCCCGGTTTCGAAATTGTAGATTACGATAATGTGCCGGCACTTGAAAAAGCACTGACAAATCCTAACGTGTGCGCTTTGTGGATTGAACCCATTCAGGGTGAGGCAGGTGTTTACGTGCCCGCTGAAGGTTACCTGAAGGCAGCAGAAAAAATTTGTCGCGAAAACCATGTGCTGCTGATGATGGACGAAATACAAACCGGCATTGCCCGTACTGGCAAAATGCTGGCCTCCGATCACGAAGGTGTTCGCCCAGACTTGCTTATTTTGGGTAAAGCCTTGTCGGGAGGGGTACTGCCCGTGTCGTTGGTATTGGCCGATGATGAGGTAATGTTGGTGATGAAGCCCGGCACACATGGCAGTACGTTTGGCGGTAATCCCCTGGCAGCCGCAGTGACCATGGAGGCCCTGCAAGTGGTGAAAGACGAACGACTGGCACAGAATGCCGAACGGTTGGGTGTGGTTTTCCGCGAGCGCATGCAGGCCCTGATGCACAAAACCAAACTGATTACACTGGTGCGTGGCAAAGGCTTATTGAATGCCATCGTTATTAACGATAAGCCCGAAAGTGAAACCGCGTGGAACCTGTGCCTGGAGTTTGCCAAAAACGGATTACTCGCCAAGCCAACACATGGTAATATTATTCGCCTCGCACCACCGCTGGTAATTACCGAAGAACAAATTCACGAATGCTGCGACATTATTGAGCGCTGCGTGTTGGCTATGAAATCGTAAGAAAAGAAATTTTGCCTTTTTCACCAGCGGAGGGCATCACTCTATCCGTGGCACCACGTACTTAAAAATCCGTGCGATGCGGTATCGGTAAACAACTCTGTTCCCGCCATCTTTAAGAAGACCATTTTTACAATGCGCCTTCTTACCATTATTTTGTTTCCCTTCTCGCTGCAACTTGCTGCCCAGCCCTATGCTGAATTGCAACAACAAGCCTATGAGCTCGCAAACCAACGCCAGTTTACTGCTTCACTCGATCTGGGTTACCGGCTCTATGAAATGTATCCAGACGATATCAATGCCCATATTCTTATTTCGTTTAACCTCATTAACCTGAACCGCGTTGATGAGGCGAGACCTTATGTAGAAACTGGTTTGCTTATTGACCCGGGCAATTACTCGATTTATGTAGATGCCAGTTATTTTCTTGCCGCCAAAGGCGATATCCCAAATGCCAAAATCTACCTGACGGAATCATTAAAGCTCTACCCTCCCGGCCTTGACCTTCAACTGGTGCTGGATGAAATGCGCAGCGTGGGCCGACAGGTACAACGAGAAAACGATTTTAACTCATTAGCGCAATGGTATCAATCTGCTTATCAAACACGTCCTGCCGCTTATCCTTCACTGGCAACATTATACGCCAAAGTAAGTGCTTCCGCCACAAGCAACCACCTGGTGCAAAGCATCAACCAACATGCAGAAGAGTACACACGCTTACAATGGTATGAAATGGGTGTGGCTACCTATGCGCAGGCTGCCCAATGGTTGCTAAATATGGGGTACTCCAGCGAGGCGCGCCAAACGGCAGAAAATGGTTACCAGTACCTTGCACGTTGGGGGAACAGAAAAAATTTCTTTCAATCCGCGCAACTTCTTTATCAGCTAATGCAAGTGTACGTTCGCCTGGGCAATGATGAAAAAGCGTTACAATATCTGCCCGAATTGCGATCGGCCTCCGCCCAGGCACCCGTTCCTGTTTTTGAAGTGCTGGGACTAAGCACAGCTGCCGGTTGCTACGATCGCCTGGGCCGCAACGATGATGCAAGGAAATCTGCCGCTGAGGCTTACCTGATTGCGGAGAAACAACGCTACCAGTTTGGTATGGCATCGGCTGCCAACATGCTGTGCTACGCCTACAACCTGAACCGCTTTACACAAGATGTTTCTCTTAGTGTGGAGTATGGAGAGCATGCCTTGAGCCTGGCGCGCAAATATCATTTCGATTTTCTGGTTGAAGCTATTGCAGCCAATCTGGGCCTGGCTTACTGGAAAACCAAAACACGCGAAGGCCAGGAGAAGTGCATACTGATACATCGCGAGCTGAGCCTGCAACAAAAGAAGGAAAAACGTTACCTCGCTGCCAACACTACCATCAACAACGTGGCCGCCATGTTCTATGCCGCGGGCGACTATGCTTATGCAGCCAAATTATTTGAAGAGGCTGCCTCCTTCACGGAACAGGAGCGTCAACAGATTGCGCCTGGCGACCGGCTCACATTCTTCCAGTCGCAGATTAGCACTTACCAGTTTATGATTGCCTGCTATGCCCACTTGAAAGATGTAAATAATACATTCAGGGCAATGGAATCTTCGCGCAGCCGCGTGATGACCGAACGCATGGCTCACGGAAAAAAAATAAGTCAGGCATCACTTAAAGATTTACAGCAATCGCTTCGACCCGGAGAGGTCTGCTTAATGTACTCTCTCTTTTCTGCCCATGAAGTAGCCATACTTTTGGTTACTCCTCAGCGGGCAGAAGTTTTCTGGCATGAAGACCCCAACTTTATACTCGCCATCAGAAACAAATACTTTAACCGCCTTCAAAAAGAACATGAAGCTCGGAGGGGTTTTAACAGCCAGGAGTTGCCTAAGAACGACCGCGAAGTAAACATGACCGACTTCCACAAAGTAACCCAACTCACACGTAAGTTTTTTGAAGCACCCGGATTGGCTGATGATGTACTTCACGAATATCTCTCAGGCTATTATCGCTTCCTTATTCAACCTGTAGCCACCCAGCTCAAAGGAATTCAACACTTGCTCATTGCGCCTGATAATGTACTCAGTTTTATTCCTTTCGAGGCACTGGTAACTCCCGATGGCAAATACCTGGTTGAAACGATGAGCGTGCGCTACATGCACTCCACGGGGGTAATGAAGCAACTCTCGCAGCGGTCTTACAATAGCAGTCGCAAATCTTTATTAGCCATGGGTGGTGCCATTTTTCAACCTATGCGAACAATTCCTGCCCCGATCAACTCTGCAGAAGACCTAAACCTTTTGCAAATGGAGGTCACCGAAAATGCCAACATGGGGAAATCGCAACGGAAAGCCTATACATCAATCTTTGGCCAAGGGCCTATGAACAGTTTACCCGGCACATTGCAGGAAGTACAGAGCCTGGGAAAGACTTTTACCGATGCCATGGTGATTACCGGAAATGGTATGACCGAAAACCGGCTGAAAGAATTATCGCAGTCGGGTGCCTTAAGGCAATTTAAGGTGATACATCTGGCCACCCATGGCTTTGTGGTATCTGAAGTGCCAGAGCTATCTGGCATTGCCATGAGTATTTTTTCTGACGAGCAAGGCGGGGAAGATGGGTTTGTTAATACCCGTGAACTGGCTGAACTAAACCTGCAAGCCGACCTGGCTGTACTCTCTGCTTGCCAAACAGCGCTTGGAAAAATTTATGATGGCGAGGGAGTTACCGGGCTTACTCAATCGCTGATGCTGGCAGGTGCCAACGCTGCACTGGTATCATTATGGCCCGTGAGCGATGAAGGCACCATGACCTTGATGAGTGGTATGTATCAACAAGCTGCCCAGGGCAAGTCGTATCAACAGGCTATTACCGATATGAAACGCAGATTCATACGCGGAGAGTTTGGCGAACAGCTAAAGCATCCCAACTTTTGGGCTCCCTTTGTCTACTACGGGCAATAAATTACTCGTTGCGCAAAGCATCTACCGGATTGGCAACAGCAGCTTTGGCCACCTGAAAAATCACAATAGCCACCGACAACACCGCCACCACAACGGCAGTAACGGCAAATATGTGCCACGATAGCTCTGTGTGGTAGGCGTAATTCTCCAGGTATTTTTTCATCAGCAGGTAGGCCACCGGCAGGCCAACCACAGTCGCCACCAGGCTTAAGCGCAGAAAATTGCCGGATATCATGACAACCAACCGCGACACTGACGCACCCAGCGTTTTGCGAATACCAATCTCTTTGCGTCTGCGTTCAGTGGTGTAAGCTGCCAGGCCCAGCAATCCCAACCCTGAAATAACAATGGCCATGGTGGTGAACCCAATAGCAAGCGAAGAAGTTGTCTGTTCGGCCTGGTACAAGCGTTCAAACTCATCGTCCATAAAAGAATATTCAAAGGGATATTCTGGCGCATACTTTTTCATCAACGCCTCCAATTGTTGCAACGCCTCCTGTTGATCGCCCACACGCAAGCGCGCATAGGCACGGCTGCCCCACTGTGGCTGACAGAATAAAATAATGGGGTCAATAGTTTCTTCCATGGAGCGCGTATGGAAGTCCTCCACCACACCCACAATGGTTCCTTCGGTTCCCCATTGCGAAATGCGTTGCCCCACGGGATCGCTGAGGCCCATTACCTCCACCGCTCGCTGTGTTACAACAAAATTATTGGTGTCGGCAAACTCGCGCGAGAAGAAACGTCCTTCCGTCAGCGTCAGTCCCATGGTTTCGGGAAACTCATAATCAACTACAACAGTACGAAAGAATATATTGGTATTATCTGGCTTGCCCGGCCAGTTTACCGAACTGTTTTGGTTGTTCACCTGCACCAGGCTGGAGTTGGCCCGACTTAGTTGTGCCAAGCCTGGCAACTGCAAGGCTTCATTACGAAAGACATCAAACTGCGAATAAAGGTTGCTGCGAAGTGAAAAATTCACCACCGACTCCCGGTCGTATCCTAAATTCTTATTACGGATAAATGCGATTTGGTTATTGATTACGATAGCACTCGCGATTAATATTACCGTTAGGGCAAACTGAAACACGACCAACGCCTGCCGCAGCGATGACCCCGTAGCCCCGGGGGAAGTATTGCCTTTGAGTACCGCAGCCGGCTTGTAGGACGAAAGGAAGAACGCTGGGTAGCTTCCGGCCAGCAGTCCCGTAACCAGCACAATACCCAGAGCCGAGAGCCATAACTCACCATCGAATAGCAATAGTGCAATATTTTTAGAGACGAGCGAATTGAAAAGGGGTAAGAGCAGATACACCAACGCCAACGCTACCAACATGGCGATAAAACTGGTCAGCACCGATTCACTGATAAATTGCGTTATCAGTGCTTTGCGTTGTGCACCCACCACTTTGCGAACGCCCACCTCCTTGGCCCGGTTGGCGGCCTTGGCAGTAGCCATGTTCATAAAGTTGATGCAGGCTATCACTACAATTACCACGGCAACCGCAGAGAATATGCGAATATATTGAATACGACCACCTACAGGCTTCCCATTTTCGAATTGATTATAAAGGTATGATTCACGGAGTGGCTGAAAATAGAAATTGCTGCGATCCACTGCCTCGGGGCCGGCTTGCTGGCGCACCCGCTCATCTTCCAGTTCATTAACCAGTTTTGCTACCTCTGTTACCTGGGCTGCATCATACAACTTTACATAGAGCGGATGATCGTAGTTCCCCCAGTTAAAACCATCACCACGCTGGTCTTTGTAAATATCGAATGGCAGAACGAAATCAAATTTTTGAGTAGACGCATCGGCCACATCTTGAAAAACAGCTTTCACCTGCAAGTCGTATTGTTTGGCCACTCTCACAGCCTTGCCAATCGGGTCTTCATCTCCGAAAAGGTTTTTCGCCAGCCGTTCCGAAATAGCTACGGAACTTTTGTCTGTAACCGGATCGATCACCCCTTTTACAATCGGGAAACTGAAAAGTTTGAAAAAATCGGGGTCTGCATACAGACCACGCTCCAGAAAGTTGCGGTCTTCGTACTGAAAGAGGCTGGCACCGTTGTCCATGGTGCGCACCACAAATTCTGCCTGCGCCACCTTGTCGCGCAATTCCTCTCCCATGGGCCCCGGGGTGATGGCCCAGGTAATCATCTCACCATTGCCAAAGTTCAGGTTAGATACCACTCGAAAGATGCGATCAACATCTGCATGGTAAGCATCTTTACCCATTTCATCGCGCACCCATAAAAAGATAAATAGGGCACACATCAAGCCCGAAGCCAGGCCGAAAATATTGAGGAAAGAATAAAAGCGCTGGCGCAGGAAAAAGCGCACACTCACAATCAGAAAATTACGAAGCATGGGGTAATCTTGTTTTGGGCTAAAGATAAGTTAATATGCCCGAGGTTGCATGCGAATTTTACTTTCGCAGGGTGACACCAAGTAGGTAACAGTTTTATGTCAACCGGTGGCGTTTGGGCGTAACCAAACGGCTATGCGTTCCGTTGCCTAAAAAATTGATCATCGCGGCATGGTGGTTGACCGAACGATCTGGTCAATAGAAACGGGCAGCCCACGTTGCCCGGGCATCCAAAAAAAGGCCGTCTCCTGTGTTCGCTTTACAAATCCAGGAGCCGGCCTCAGTCATTACATAATTTTAGAATCTCCATTTCTCGAGTGCGCGGGCCAGTGCATCGCCTATCATTTCGATGTACTCTTTCTGTTTACTTACCACCACGGCTTTTTCGCCTTCGGCTGTTAATATGTGCACGCTGTACTTCTCCTTGCTGGCTATAAGGAATGCGATTCCTGCCATTAGCGTGGCTGCACCAAACACCAGCGATAACCAGCGTGCAGACACCACCAGGCTACCCAACTCTAGGTGGGAGATGAGTTGCGGTGGCACGCTGTTGAAAACTCCCAACGCCATGAACACCACACCCAATGCAATGGTGATTAACACAGGCACGCGCCTGGGTGGCAGCACCAAGCAGGTATGACGGATGATTCCATCCAACCGATAGCGATTTCCCTTCACCTGGAAAACAGAGTCTGTAATGGTCACCTGGTGACCATCCGTGTACAAAACTTTTCCTGTGGTCATAACAAATCATTTTCCCATTTAAACGATCACCGTGTCGCGCGGGACGAGAAAAAAACGATTCTGTCTTTGAATGACCACTGGAAACAGGTGAATGGCCTGATGGAGGGATAAACCAACGCCCGCAAATGGGCCGCAATGTTCGGCCCGAATCAATTGCCACCACCCATGAGCCGCTCAATGTCTTTCAGATACACCCGATCCATTGGTAGCGTATAGAAAAGGAAGGGATGATAAGGCCTACTGACAAAAAGTTAACGCAGTATGGTCCACTCACTGGTGCACCCGCCCGTTGACGGGTCGCGCTACTTGGTCAACGCATCTAAAGCTTCCTGCCAGCTCGCCACAAAACAGATGTGGCCTTGTCTATTGCTTTCGCGGATAAAATCACGCAACGCCCTGCTGGCAATCTGTGAAAAGTCGCCCACAATGGCCAGTCTGCATCGGTACAGCGAAAACTTCTGAAGCATGTCGCCAGCAATCCCGGTCCTCAGGTCAAAAAAATCGGGAGTCAATTGCTCCTCCCTCACAATAACGGCAGCAGCCCCCTGATACTGGCAGTTGACAATGAACTCGAGCATTTCCTGGGGTGTGCAGATCAAAAAGTCGCCCTTTGCTAAACTTCCGATGGTGGCGTTTTTATGCTGATGTAGTTCAATGTTCACGTGCTTGATGGCTGGCTGCTACACAAATACGTTTCATACAACGATAAGGTTTCCCCTTGGGGAGATTCAACCGGCCGCTTATACGAAAAACCCAGTTTAGTCAACAGCCCACCCGATGCCATGTTATTGGGCAATGTAATGGCTCCGATGGTGTGCATCTGCCAGATTTTGCTGGCATGGATCAATAAGTGGCGCGCAGCTTCGTATCCATAACCTTTGCCTTGGTATAGTGGCAAAAAAGCGAAACCCAGATCAGGATAGGGCAGGTAATCACGTTGCAACAGCCCACACATGCCCACTGGCTTTCTTTCGGCCTTCGTTTCAACCAGGTACAGCCCAAAGCCATGTTCTTTATAACTTTTTAACGGCCCGGCCCGCAAATAGTGGTGCGCTTCTTCCGTGGTGCGCACATGCCTGTCGCCAATGTATTGCAGCCAGCCGGGGCTGTTGAGTAGTTCAATAATGAAAGGTGCATCGGGTAACACCAACTCGCGCAATACCAGGCGGCCTGTCTTCAACAATATTTTCAAGAGTAATTTCTAGTTAACCGCCAATCAAGCTACAACACCTCCACCTGCTGTAAATCTTTTCGCAGCTGCTTTGGATGTTGAAAGTGAATCGTCTGTAAACCAACCGCTCTGCCCCCTTCAATATTCTTCACGTTGTCGTCAATGAAGACGGTGCGGGCGGGTTGCACCTGATACCTATCAAACAAAATTTGATAGAATTCGGGATGAGGTTTGCGCGTTTTCTCCACACCTGACACAACAATGCCTTCGAACCAATGCAGAAATTCAAAATTCTGCAATGCCCACGGAAACGTTTCTGCGCTCCAGTTGGTAAGTGCATACAATCGATGTTGCCTTCTATCTTTTACCTCGCGTAGAATTTCAACGGTTTCATGAATGGGGCCGTTGATGGTTTCCTGCCAGCGCCCATACCATGCCCGAATGGCTTCTTCATGGCCTGGATGTTCTTTTACCAACAATTCCGTAGCTTCCTCGAACGAGCGGCCGGCATCTTGCGCATCGTTCCACTCGGAGGTACAAATGTTTTCGAGGAACCAGGTAATCTCCTCCTCGGTCTTAAAAATCTTACGATACAGGTAACGAGGATTCCAGTCAATCAACACACCCCCCAAATCAAAAATTACCGTGTCTACTTTTGGCTCCATCATTCGTTACTTTTAAGAATGGCACAAAAATAGAAGATTACGGCTAACTTTATCGAACCATGTGCCCGGTGGCTAACTACTTTACGTTCTTGCTCCTTCTGCTAACAAGCACCATTACAATTGCTCAGCGGGTTGAACGGAGAGAAGCGCTGTCAATTGGCGGAATCCGGCAATGGGTACAAACAAAAGGAGACACCACAAAACCGCTTTTACTGTTTCTGCATGGCGGGCCGGGTAATTCGGTAATGGCTTACGCTGAAAGATTTAGTCGCCAACTAGAGCAGGATTTTTTGGTAGTGCACTGGGACCAGCGCGAGAGCGGTGAAACGAAGAAAATGAATGCGAGCGACCGTTCACTTACGGCAGAGCTGTTTGAAGAAGATGCCATTGCCTTGATCGGTTTGCTGTTGAACAGATATGGGCAATCCAAAATTTTTCTGGCAGGGCACTCGTGGGGTGGTTTTCTGGCGCTGGCCGTAGCCAACAAGCGGCCCGATTTATTGCACAGTTGCATTGCCATCAGCCCCATGATACATCAAAACGAAAGCGAAAAGTTGGCCCTTGCACAGATGACGGCCGAAGCAAAGGAAAGAAACAACGCCAAAGCTTTGGCCGATCTGCAAAAAATAAAAATTCCTTTCGAAACAGCCGATGACCTGTACCTGCACCGGAAATGGTTGGCACTATTGGCAAAACGAAAGGCACCCGAATACGACTTTGTAAAGGCCTGGGCCAATACCTGGTTGCCTGTTTTTCAGCAGGTAGCGCGCGTAAATCTCTTCGAGGATGCGCCACGGCTGCAGTGCCCGACATTTTTCATCGTGGGCGACCGCGATTATCAATGTAACTTTCAACTCACCAAAAAATATGCAGACAACCTGGTGGCACCCGATAAAGAACTCTTTCTGATTGCAGGGGCCGGTCACGCTATTCCGTCTGCCGAGCCCGACCAGCTTCAATCCATTTTGCTTCAGATAAAAAAACGCATGTCAAACTAGCATGTCGAGCCACCACATTGTACGCGACAACCAGGAGCCGGCCTTGTGGGTAAGGCAAGCACACGCCACGGACTTTGGTTTGATTGAAGACCTGCTGGAATGGAGTCCTTTTGTCATTGTAGATGCTTCGGAAGTAGACGTTTTTGTAAGCCGCGGAATCAAGGTGGATGCAATCGTAACCAAGGATGCACTTACCGACCCGATTGAACGTTTATTGAAAGACCAATGGCCGGTGGCGGTTATACACCATCACGATCCGGCTACTGCCGTTTTTCAGTTCCTTCAAAAAAGAAATCAGCAGGCGATAAACATGGTTGCCAAAGCCGAACCGCTATTCCAGGTATTGGAAAAATCTCCATTGCAGACCATCACCGTACTGGATGGCACAACGAGGTGGTCACTGATTCGCCAGGGACACTTCGAAAAATACTTGCCTTCTGGAACTTCTGTGAAAGTGTTTGTGGAGGGTGCAATCCATACATTACAGCCAACAAACCAACGCGTACACCTCAGCTACCCGGTTCCTTTCTGGGTGGGCGAAGAATTGTTTAGAGCAGTTTAACAAGGTTATTGAAATCTACTTTTTCTATCGGGTGAGGTGTTTGTGGCAGCGAGGTAAAGCGGCCGTTGCGTAGCCACTGTGCCACTTGTTCAGAATACGCTTGATCCGCCATATCGTCTGCATCGCCCAGTAGTACATCCACGCGATGGGCAATTTGTTTCAGGTTATCGGGTATGAGCAAGGGGCGGTTGCCCAAACGTTCCATCATCGCGGCTGTCTTGGCCATCACCTCCTGCCAATGATTGGGCGCGTGCCGATGTTCTAAGATGCGGGCGAAGGCCGGCACTTTTTCAAGGATTTTTTCGGGATTCATTTTTTTGATTTCCCTGGCTGCCGATTCAGGGCTCCAGTCGAACTTGGTGCCCAGCGTAACTATTCGATCTACCTGCTCGGGGTGATGAAGCGCCAGCCACAAAGCCACGTATCCACCCATGCTGTATCCAAAAATAGTAGCCTTTGTAATTTTTTGTTTTTCCAGAAACCGGTGAACATCCAAAGCAAACGTTTCAATGCCGAATGCTTCAGCAAAAGGTTCGCCTCCATGCCCCGAGAAATTCATCGTGTAAACAACCCTACCGGCCTTCTCCAATAAATGTTGCAGCGGCAGCAACTGCTCTTTTGCGCCCAACGCTCCGTGTAATAGTAAAACAGGGTTCATAATAAATTACCTTTCGGCTGTAACAAATCGATCTTTTGCATTGATGTCCTGGTGAACGGTTACGTGATGCAATCCTGCATTCACAAAAAGAGTCCGCACCTCTGCTCCATACTTTGCGTTGATTTCAGTGGCAAGACAACCGCCTTGCTTCAGAGTAGTCATCGCCTTACCGGCAATCGCTTGGTAGAAAAGCAAGGGGTTCTCGGCTGGCGCGAACAGTGCTTCGTGTGGTTCGTGCGCCCACACCTGTTGCTGCATGTCGCTCACTTCGCTGGGGTGAATGTAAGGTGGATTACTCACCACCACATCAAATGTATCTGCCGGAAGTGCGTCCTTCAAAATATCGTGATGCAGCCATTGTACCTGGGCACCCAGCATCTTTGCATTTTCTGCAGCAGTCTGTAAGGCGTCCTCACTGTTATCTGTGGCCGTTACTTCCGTACCAGGCACGTTCAACGCCAGCGAAATGGCAATACAACCACTTCCCGTTCCAATATCAAGCACCCTGATGGGTTTCTTTTTTTTCCTATCACGGTTGAGATAGTCTCTCAACCAGACCACCAACTCCTCGGTTTCAGGTCGTGGTATGAGCACAGCGGGATTAACCTTCCAAACCCGACCCAGAAAATGCGCCAGACCGGTAACATACTGAACCGGTTCTAATTGATTAACCCGCTGCAAAGCTTGCTGTAACCACTTCCGGTCTAGGCGGTCAACATTTCTGTTTAACTGAATACCTGCATAGTCCATACCCGTTGCCTTTTCGAAGAGCAATAAGGCAATCGCCTGCTTCTCTCCCGTGTCTTCGTTCAAAGTAATTTGCGACACTATCTCCTCCAGCAGTTCTTTGGAATTAGTCATACCTTCGCTGATCTTTGCAATGTTAGCCATTCTTCATGACATCAGACGAACTTTTCATGCAACGGGCGTTGGATCTTGCCGTGCTCGGCACGGGTTCGGTAAGTCCGAATCCGCGGGTAGGTTGTGTGGTGGTGCACGAAGGCAAAATAATTGGTGAAGGTTGGCACCGCCAATATGGTGGGCCACATGCAGAAGTAAATGCCATTCAATCTGTTTCAGATGCATCGCTGCTTCCGTTTAGCACATTGTATGTTAACCTCGAACCATGTTCGCACTTCGGCAAAACGCCTCCCTGTGCAGATCTGCTGATTGAAAAAAAAGTAAAAAAAGTAGTGGTAGCCAACCTCGACAGCAACCCGTTGGTAGCAGGCAGCGGAATAAAAAAAATGCGCGCAGCGGGCATAGAGGTGATTACTGGCGTTCTAGAAAAGCGAGGCCGTGAATTGAATAAGCGCTTCTTCACTTTCGTGGAAAAGCAACGGCCCTATATCATTCTAAAGTGGGCACAAACCAGCGATGGTTTTATGGCGCATGAAAACTACGAGTCGAAATGGATAACCGGTGAATTAGCCAGGCAACAGGTGCACCAATGGCGCAGCGAAGAAGATGCGGTATTGGTAGGCACCCGAACGGCAGCGCACGACAATCCACAACTGACTGTGCGCGACTGGAGCGGCCGCAACCCTACACGCGTAGTGCTCGATCGTTTTCTTCGGCTCTCCGAAAAGCTCCACCTGTTCGACCGTTCGCAGCCAACCCTGTGCTACAATGTGTTGAAACACGAAGAACATTCAAACCTGAAGCTGATTCGGATAGATGAAAATGATTTCCTGCCTCAGCTATTACGCGATTTATACCAGCGTAAAATTCAATCTGTTATTGTAGAAGGAGGCGCCCAAACGTTGTGTCACTTTATTAATGGCGGAGTTTGGGATGAAGCCCGCATCTTTATTTCGCCTCGCTCGTTTATAAAGGGTATCGCTGCTCCGACTCCACCCGGCCGACTGAGTACCGTGCAGCAGGTAGAAGAAGACCAACTAATGATTTATCATCCTTAAAGCACCATGCAAAAAATCAACCTGGCAGAAAAAGCTTCCTTGTTCTCCGACTACTGGAATCCGCGCATTGTAGCCGAATTGAACGGGCAGCATGTGAAACTGGCCAAGTTGAAAGGAGAATTTGTATGGCATCACCACGAAGAGGAAGATGAATTGTTTTTTGTAATACGCGGAACGTTACACATGGAATTCCGCGATCGTACCGAAATCATCCGCGAAGGTGAAATGATTGTTGTTCCTAAAAAGGTAGAACACAAACCTGTCGCCCTGGAAGAAGTACTAGTTATGCTGTTTGAGCCTGCCTCCACGTTGAATACTGGTAACGCAGCCAGTGAACTTACCAGAAAAGAACTGGAGAAAATTTAAAAAGTAATTCGCAGCGCAGCTACTGTGCCACGCCATTGCATCTGCGCCTTCCACCGGTGCGATGCCTTGAGTGACCCGTTGTAAATATCAATGGCGTTGCCTGCACGTTTAGTGAAGGCTCGGTTGAAAGGAATCGATGCAAGAATAAGTGCCGCACCTCCGGCTGCTAAGCCCCATTCAGGCTGGCCGCCTGCCAGCGCAGTGCCGATAGGAAAACCCACGAGGACACCCCCGGTAAAACCGAGCAAAGTGCCAACCGTATTATTTGTCCTTGCTACTCTAAATTCATTGTAAGCCTCTGTATTGTGGTAAAGCAAATCGCTCACCTGTCTCGCTGAAAGTATAAGGGTATCGCGTTCATAGCGCACGCTCCCAAAAGTTTTTACCATGCTAATAGGTTGACACCAGGCTGCACCAGACACGAGAAAGAATACAAGCCAGCAGAATCTTTTCATGGCATAAAGTTAAAAAAGAAGGAACTGCCTCCAATATACGGAATGTTGAAACATACCTGATTGGGAAGCAGTTCCTTTGTTGAATCAAAAAATCTGTTACTTCAGCTTCTTGGCTTCTTCATGCGCTTTTATCTGCTTCTCCAGCAACTTTTTATCGCCCACCAAAACCAACGTCATGTTTTCGTACTTAAAGTGGTCGTTGGTTATCTGGCTTACTTTCTCAGGTGTTACTGCATAAATATTTTTTACCCGGTCAGTAAGATAAGAATCGTCCAGTCCCTGTATATCCATAAAGTTAAGCTGGCTTATAATTCCACCGGGTGTGGAGTTTTGTAAAACAAAAATGCCTGCCATGTAATTCTGAATGCCTTGCAACTCGTCTTTCGATGGAGTTTCAGTTTGTAACTTCTTAATCTCTTTCGAAATCTCTTGCAGGGAAGCACCTGTATGCTCGCTGGTAACATCGGCCTGCTCGTACCAAACAGCTACACCCTTGCGGGTTTGAATGGTGCTGAATGGAGAATACGTATAGCCTTTGTCTTCGCGGATATTACTGGTGATGCGCGACCCGAACGAGCCCCCCAGCAAAGAGTTAGCAACCTGAAGAGCCACATAGTCGGCATCGTTGGGTTTCAGTGTAGGCAACCCCAACATCACAGTTGTTTGGGGTGCGTTGGGTCGGTCTATCATGGCTACCTCGTTGGTGCGCACCTGCTCTGCAGGCGGGTAGCTCACTTCCGGGCCTTCTTTCCAGGTTTTGAAGGCCTCTTCAATGGCCTTTTGTGTAGCCTGCTCGTTGAACTTACCCACCACATACACCACAGATCGCTTTGCTCCAAAATTCTGTTCATAAAATACTTTTACTTTATCGATGGTAAAGCTGTTCAGCATTTCTTCGGTAGGATAAATCCTTCCGTATGGATGGTCTTTGTAAATCATACCAAAGAATTTCTCCGATGCCTGTGCCTGCGGCACTGACTTCTGTACGCTCAATTGTCGTTTCAAGTCGCTCTTCAGGCGTTCTATTTCCGATTCGGGCAGCAGCGGATTCATCACCACATCGGCCATGATACGGATAAGATCGGGCGCAAATTCAGAAAGCACCGATCCTGAGACAAACGTCTGGTCTGGGCCCACACCAATGTTAATTTCGCCACCCATGGCCGCCACTTTTTTCGAAATGGTTTTGAAGTCCATCGTTTGCGTACCCTCCTTCATCAGCTGGCTGGTTAAATCCGCCAGCCAAACTTCGTCTGCCGCTTCGTGCACGTTACCTGTCTTGATGACGAGGTTCACGTTCACTTTGGGTATTGCCCCGTATTGCACCAGGGTAGACTTCAAACCGTTGGGCAACTGGTTCTCTTTCTTTTGCGGAAGTACAAAATCCTTCGGTGTGCCACCGGCAGGCGGTGTCTGCTTCTGCGCTTCGGAAACGGTGGCTATGGCGCAAAGGCAAAAGAGTATGGAGTAATATTTCAACGCTTTCATATGGCTTCGGCTTTAGGGTCAACAATTAAAATTGTGCGGTTGCTGCTGCGCAGGTATTCCTGGGCAGTTTTTTTAATGAGTTCCGGAGTAACCTTTTTGAACTCCTGCTCAAGTTTGTTGATGCGCGAGGGATCATCATCGAACAAGGCGAACGATGCCAGCAGGTCTGCTCTACCAAATCCGTTTCCGCCCAGGGTGCTATACAGATCAGAACGAAGTTTAATGACAGCGATATCCAGTTCTTCTTGCGTTACATTTCCCAACTCTGCAATAGATTGATCAAACACGGCCACCACCGAATCCGATGAAACCGTTGCATCGTGTATGAGGTCTGCCATCCACAACATGGGGCCATTGTAGTTGTACATGTTGCCCAGGTAGTTGATGCCTCCGCTTACACCACCGGTGTAGCCCTTTTCTTGCACCAGCTTCTGGTACAGTTTGCTGTCCTGGCCTTGCACCAGCAGTTGATCAATTAAACCCATGGCAAAATACTCGGGCGTGTTGCGCTCAGGCATTTTATAGGCAATGGCAATGGCCGGTTTGTTGGCCAATTTGTCTTCTTTGGTGAAACGTTTTTCTGCCTCCTGCTTCGGCTCAGAAATATCCGGAGGTGGCGGCAGCTGCGCGGCAGGTATGGCAGCAAAATATTGCTCAACCCATTTTTTGGCGTCAGCGGTCTCAAAATCTCCCACAACTACCAGCGCAGCGTTGTTGGGTGCATAGAACGTACGGAAGAATTTATCTACATCCTCCAATTTGGCTGAGTCCAAATCTGCCAGGTCGCCATAGAAGTTGTGCGCGTTGAACCAGTTTTCGTTGGCATACTGCGGCATATCTAGCCATGGAAACCCGCCATAAGGTTGGTTAAGCACGTTTACTTTCACCTCGTTCTTTACCACGCCTTGCTGGTTGGTAAGGTTCTCTTGCGTAATAGAAAGCCCCTTCATACGATCGGCCTCTGCCCACAACGCGGTTTCCAGCTTATGTGCAGGCATCACTTCGAAGTAGTTGGTAAAATCAAAACGAGTAGAGCCATTGAGGATGCCGCCATTTTGCTGCACCAGTTTGATGAACTCCATTTTACCCAGGTTCTCCGAGCCCTGGAACATCATGTGCTCGAACAAATGGGCAAAACCCGTACGGTCTTTCGGTTCGTTGCGGAAACCGATGTTGTAGTACACAGCCACCACAACAGTGGGGGCGGTTTTGTCCTGCGAAAGCACCACACGCAAACCATTGTTCAGTTTGTAGTACTCCACCGGCACCTGGAAGGTGTTGGATTGATCGGTTTGGCCACCGCTGCAAGCAGCCAGCAGCAACACCAGGGCCACCGGCAGCAATCGCCAGGGCTTGTTTAAGAAATATCTCATGTGCAAGAAGGTTGGTTTAATTTTTAAAACAGGCAACGAAGATAAGATGAATTGCGTGGGCTAAAAAGTTTTTTGAGGTGAGCATTCGCTCTGTGGTTTCGGATGGTAAGTTCGTTTTCGGACATCCCCCAATTCAGGTCAACTTTTCCCGAGGAAAAAATACAGCCACCGTAATACCCAACTGACCAGGGCCCATCCGGTAAGCAAGCCTAAGCCATCGAAAAAAATATCCCAACCATCGAATGTGCGGCCCTCAACAAGCATCTGTAGAAATTCCGTGCCTATGCTGAAGAGTAAACCCACGGCCACCGCCCAAAAACCACGAAAGCGTGGTCCCCAATCGTGGCGCACGGCCACCATCCACAAAGAAAATAAAAACAGATGTGCCAATTTGTCGATACCGACTACCTGTACGTTGGGAATGTGGGAGCCCGGTAACAAAACCGCCACCAGTATCAAAAGGGTAGCAGCTATGGTGGAAACAAATCTCACCGGCTTCTCTATCCTAACCTCTTCGCTACCTCTTCCCAGTTGATGACATTGAACCAGTTGGCTACGTATTCGTTGCGTTTGTTTTGGTATTTCAGGTAATAGGCGTGCTCCCAAACATCCAATGCCAACAACGGAACGCCTTTGATTTCGCTAATATCCATCAATGGATTGTCTTGATTGGGCGTGGAGCCGATCTTCAGGGTGGCGCCATCCTTTACCAACCATGCCCATCCCGAACCAAAGCGCGACATGGCCGCCTGGCTAAACTGTTCCTTGAATTTCTCTACAGAACCAAATGCGCCATTCAACGCATCGGCCACTTTGCCTGCGGGCGCAGCTGCCCCGGGCTTCATCACCTGCCAGAAAAAGTTATGGTTCCACGCACCGCCTCCGTTGTTTCGGGCTTTGGCCGACAGCCTGGAGGTGTTCTTGAAAAATTCTTCTTCTGTGGCGTAGGCAATACTTTCTGCCGCAATAGCATCGTTTACATTCTTGATGTAGGCGCTATGGTGCTTGGTGTAATGAATCTCCATGGTTTGCGCATCGATGTAGGGCTCCAGCGCCTGGTAGGCGTAAGGCAACTTGGCCTGTGCGAAATTCAAGGGTGGTGCCGCAAACATTTCTGCCTTCGATAAAACGGGAGCACTGAGAATGGCAACCGCACTCAATGTGCTTTTCTTCACAAACTTTCTTCTGTTAATCGATTCCATAAGTGTAGGTTTTTAATGCCGATTGCAAAGTTCGAGCCACGTAGCACGTGCAGGTAAAATTACCCAAAATTAATTAGCTTGCGGTACTGTTGGTTGCCAATTTCGACCGACCAACACTAAAACCGAAATGTATGAGCGAGATTCTCTATGATGAGGTGCCCGCACTAGACCTGGCCGACTTCAACAGTGGCGATGAAGCCCGCAAAAAAAAGTTTGTGGCCGATTTAGGCGCAGCTTACAACAACATTGGGTTTGTGGCCATCCGCAACCATTACCTTACCGATGAACTGTCGGCACAACTGTATGCCATCATAAAAAAATTCTTTGCCCTGCCCGATGCCGTTAAACAGAAGTATGAAATTCCCGGGCTGGCTGGCCAGCGCGGGTACATTGGCAAAGGAAAGGAGCATGCCAAAGGGCGCAACACGGGCGACTTGAAAGAGTTTTACCACGTAGGCCAAGAGGTAACAGATAACGATCCGATTAAGAAAGAATATCCGGACAACGTATGGCCCGAAGAGTTGCCCGAATTCAAAAACATTGCACTAGAGGTTTACCGCAGGTTGGAAAAAACCGGTGTGCAGATGTTGCGCGCATTGGCGCTGTACCTGGAACTTCCTGAAAATTATTTTGATGACAAGGTGAAGCATGGCAATAGCATTTTGCGCCCGATTCACTACTACCCGATAGAAAATCCGGATTCGGTGCCCGCAGATGCAGTGCGTGCAGCAGAACATGGCGACATCAACCTGATTACTCTACTGATGGGCGCCAGTGCCGATGGCTTGCAAGTGCTGCGCAGGGATGGCAAGTGGATACCCATCACCGCATTGCCCGACCAGTTGGTGGTAAATGTGGGCGACATGCTTGAACGCCACACGAACAAAAAACTAAAATCGACCATACACCGTGTGGTGAACCCGCCACGCCACCTGATGAACACTCCGCGTTATTCGATACCTTTCTTCATGCATCCGCGCAGCGAAATGAATTTGGCGGCTTTACCTGGCTGCGTAGATGCCGACCATCCGAAGCTTTGGGAAGACATTACCGCGGGCGAATTCCTGAACCAACGTCTCCGCGAAATTGGCCTAAAGAAATAACAGGTGGTTCGGCAAGTTCGATACTTCATTTTTCTGAAAGATATCGCCTTGCTGTCGCTTACTTCATTTGGTGGGCCCCAGGCGCACCTCGCCCACTTTCAGCAGGTACTTGTCAACAAAAGAAAATACCTGAGCGATAGCGACCTGACAGACATCTATGCGCTGTGCCAGGTATTGCCGGGGCCCACCTCTACCCAAACACTCTGCGCCCTGGGCTACCGGCTGGGTGGCCCTGCACTGGCATACCTTACGCTTCTTATCTGGCTGCTGCCTTCGGTTGCTATTATGACAACGGCCGGGGTACTGGTTGCCAGCTTTGAAGACAAACAGATCTCGTTAGACTTTACCCGCTTTATACAGCCCATGGCGGTGGGCATGGTGGCCTATGCAGCCTATTCTATCAGCTTAAAAACGGTCAACACAAAAACGGGCCTTGCGCTGATGGTGGTAGCAGGGGTTTCTTCGTACTTCATACAAACGCCCTTTGTGTTCCCGGTGATTCTGCTCCTCGCAGGGCTGGTAACTTCATTCAAGTACAAAAGCCAACCGAAGGAAGAGCGGGGCAGTTTCCAGGTGCGGTGGGAAAATTTTATTCTATGGGCAGCTGTATTCATTGTAGTTGCCTTGCTAGGTTGGGCTACCAAAAGTATACCACCCCTTACGGTTCCTATCCGCCTCTTCGAAAACTTTTACCGAAACGGTAGCCTGATTTTTGGTGGCGGCCAGGTGTTAACGCCTATGCTTTATACCGAATTTGTTCAATACGCCAAGCCGCTGCACCATCCCATTTCGCACCACGAATTTTTGTCGGGCTATGCCTTTGCGCAGTCGCTGCCCGGCCCTGTATTTTCTTTTGCTGCATTTATTGGCGCCTTGTCGCTGCGCGATTACGGTGTAGGAAGTGAGATTTTTGGCGCAGTGATGTCTGCTGCCGGTATTTTTCTGCCCGGCACCTTCCTGATCTTTTTTATGATTCGTGTGTGGGACAGTCTAAAGAAGTTCCGCCCCATTCGCGCCTCTTTGGAGGGCATTCATGCGGCCAACGCTGGCCTTGTGGCTGCAGCGGCCATTATCCTCTTTCAACCCCTTCAAAACACGGTTACCAATTTCGGTTTTACCATCGGGGCTTTTTGCCTGATGGCTTTCACCAAGTTGCCAAGTTGGTCTATTATTCTGTTTGGTCTGTTGTTGGGATTTGTTCTTTAGCTGCCAGCAATAAAAAACCCTCCGCGGGGAGGGTTTTTACATTGGAAGAAAAATGTACGCTCTTGCTTAGCCCAGTTTGAAGGTAATGGGCAATACCATTCTTTGCTTCACCGGCTTACCGCGCTGCTTGCCAGGTGTCCAGGCGGGGGCAGCTTGCACAATGCGTACGGCTTCTTCATCGCAGCCTGCGCCAATACCTTTTACGGCACGCACATCTGAAATAGAGCCGTCTTTGTTGATGACGAATTCTACGAACACACGGCCTTCAATACCCATTCTGCGGGCCTGGGCCGGATATTTGATTTTATCGCTCACATATTTGTAGAAGGCTGCCATACCACCTTTGGGCGCAGCAGATTCTTCCACTATGGTAAAGATTTCATCTACCTCTTCCTTAGGTTCCTCCACCTGCACAATTACCTCTTCTACCTTCGTGTCTTCGGTAACTTCCACATCCAGGTTAATCTGAATTTCTTCTTCAATTTCCTCCTCATCGGGTACCTCTACGATTTGAGGGGTTTGAATTTGTGGAGGGGGTGGAGGTGGCTGGTCGGTGGGTGGCACTTCAATCACCTCTTCGAACACATCGTTGCTCTTGCCAACCAAATCTACCAGGCTTTCATCGTACTGCTTCCATTCAAAAGCTGTTACAACCAATGCCATAGTTAACAATAAGCCGATGCTGAAGAAAAAGCTCGACTTCTTGGTTAAGTCTGCTTTATCGGTCTTTTTCGCTTCCATAGTTACGTTTTAGCAGTTTAGGATTTCAAATATATGACATAGAATACACTTGATATCCTATCGTCACAGAAAATGGGGAAATTTTATTTCAACGGACACCGAAAGTGCCGAAAAATCATTTCCGGGTGCCGTAAAAGAGGGTAAAAAATACCGTGGGGAACACAGCCCGGTTGTCGGCAGAGGGCATCAATACCACTTCATTGAAGTAGGCATCTACCAGAAAACCTGCTTCAAAGCCTGTTACCTGGCTCTTCACGGTGCCCAATTCGAAATTAAAAGCAGCCTTGAAATTACCCCCCAATTGAATTTTTGATTCCCCAATGCCTTCGAAAAGATTGCCGGTTCCCAGAATATCGCTAAAGGGTACATCGGGGGTATAAGGCTGGTGGCGCGAAGCGGTAAAAATGTCAGGAGAAACGCGCCTGTCTATGTAATAGGGGGCCACCACACCAAAGGATGGACCCGCTGCCAAAACAGCCTTTATCTCCACACCCTGTTGGGGTGCTTTCTTAAAGAAAATATAATCGCGGCCATATTGCGGGCGGATGGCATACAAATAATGGCTTTTACCGAAAATGAAGAGATTGCCTGTGTACTGCGAATTTTGCCGCATCTCTTGCGGGTGTTTCACATTCATGATCTCCAGGTTGTAAGTTTCCAACACCCGGTCTGAAATCTTACGGGCCTTCTTCAGCACAAAGCCGCCAATAAAGCCACCGGCCGAATTCTTATTGACACCCCAAGTAAATTCCGAATTATAATCGTAGCTGTCTTGTGTCTGCGCTAAGACCCCGGCCGATAAGAAAATGGCCAACCCACAAATTCCGATTCCGACACGCATTCTTTTCATTCTTCCCGATAAATTTAGTCCTTTATTCAAGAACGCAAAAAGCATACATCAAGTTTATGGGATCGATGACTGGCGAATACCTGGGCGAATTACGCACCCGCGATACGCACCTGAAATCAAACAATGTGGTAATTACCGATGCCCCCGTGGATAATCAGGGTAAAGGAGAGGCTTTTAGCCCTACCGACCTGGTTTGCGCTGCCTTAAGCAGTTGTATGATGACCATTATGGGGCAGGTAGCCGACCGGGAGCAAATCGACCTGCGGGGCCTGCGCACGGATATCACCAAAATTATGACCTCGAACCCACGCAAAATTGCGGAGATACAGATTGTGTTTTCACACCCCGATCTGAAAGTGGACGACAAACAAAGACAGAAGCTGAAAAATGCTGCACTTACCTGCCCTGTGGCCCTGAGCCTGCACGACTCGGTAAAACAAACGGTGACTTTTAATTTTTAACTGCCCCCTGGTTCAGCACCTCACGGATGGAAGCGTAGTCGATATCGAAATGGGAGCGGTGAAATATGGCCTTCCCGTTTTTGATAATCAGCACCTGGGGCGACTCGTGCTCCACCCCAAACTGGTGAGCAATCTGGTCTGAAAGCTTGCGGTAGCTGAGCAGGTCGAGAAAGTAGAGTTTGGCCGGGGCCGTTTCATCTTTCCAGTTGCGCTCCAGCCGGTCTAACGTGGCGCGGCTGATGTTGCAGCGGGTGCTGTGCTTAAATATCAGCACGGGCTGATGCGCAGATTCGGTGGTTATATCGGCCAGTTGGGTGGAGGATTGCAGTGATTGCCAGTTCATGGGTAAACAAGTTAGTCGTACCACAATCCCTGTTCGCGCTTGTCGTAGCGCGGCCTGCGCTCGTTTTGCTTCAGGTGCTCGGGCTGGGTATCGCTCTTTTTAAACAACTTTGCCCAGAACAACTTCACATCCATCAAAAAGGTTCTTTCTTCCTTCACATTGTCGCGGTGGCCATGCGCAAATTGCGAATCAGGATGCATCCCTTTGCCATTGTATTTGCGCATCTTAACATTGCCCTGATAATTTTCAATGCGGGCATAGGCTTTGCCAAGGTAAATTACTTTCAGTGCCTCGTCTGCACTGTTGGGGTTGTGTCTGTAAGGATACCGGGCCTTCATGTCTCCGGCATGTTGTACGCCCCGCTCCCACTTATTGGATGGCTTGCGCCCCACCAATGCCTCGTCTACGCTGTTGGGGTTGTGTTTGTATTTCCACAATAATTTTATGCCCCTTGCATACTCGCTGGCCCGCACGGTTTCGCGGGCAGGCGCTATGCCTTTAAGTGCGCCCTCGGCCGCATTGGGTTTATCTTTGTAACTGTCGCGCTTTACACGAACCTGCAACCCCTCTGCGCGGAAGGTAGCTGGCGTGGGCTTCCTTTTCAGGATGGATTCTTCCACGGCATTAGGGTTCTGTTTGTAGCCCCTCTTATCTTTCTGGCGACCCTGGTAGTTGGCTTCCCTGGCATCTTCCCCCTTCGGCACCCGCACCAGTATGGGTTCTTCGTTGTTGTTCCACAACTTGCCGCTTACGCTTCCACCGCCTTTAGCAGGTCTCTTGGCTTTCACATTCCCCTGAAACTGCGATGCCTTTTGCGTTCCCTTTCCCGCTCGTATCACATCAATGGGCTCGCCATTGTTATTCCATAACTTACCGCTCACACTGCCTCCACCCTTCTGCGGCTTGCCGGCTTTGATGTTCCCCTGAAACTGGGAAGCACGCTGCGTGCCTTTGCCCGCTTTTATCACATCTACCGGTTCTCCATTGTTGTTCCACAATTTGCCACTTACACTACCTCCACCTTTCTGCGGCTTGCCGGCTTTGATGTTCCCCTGAAACTGGGAAGCACGCTGCGTGCCTTTGCCCGCTTTTATCACATCTACCGGTTCTCCATTGTTGTTCCACAATTTGCCACTTACACTACCTCCACCTTTCTGCGGCTTGCCGGCTTTGATGTTCCCCTGAAACTGGGAAGCACGCTGCGTGCCTTTGCCCGCTTTTATCACATCTACCGGTTCTCCATTGTTGTTCCATAGTTTGCCACTTACGCTGCCTCCGCCTTTGGGTGGCCTTCTGGTTTTAATGTAGCCAGAGAATTCTTCCCCCTGATCGCCAAACCCAGGCCGCGCGTCTCTGCGCATGTTGCCGGCAAACTTACCCGCACGTTGCGCGCCTGCCGGTGGAATGCGTGGGTCGATGGGGGTTCGGTTGTTGTTCCACAGTTTACCACTCACACTACCTCCACCCTTCAAGGGCCGCTGACCTTTGGTGCGCCCCAGCGCGATGCTTATCTTTTTTGCTCCTTTACCGGGAGAGCGAGGCGAAATAGGATCACCACCATGACTTGGGCCACGTGTGCGCGATTGAAAACCGCTGCCAGGCAGAGGCCTGCCCGCTTTGCCCGAGCTGCTGATGGACAACTTGCGCGGGTAAACACGTGCGCCTGCATTTTCGATACTGCGCTTGGGCTGCAACCTTCTTAACTTCCATTTGGCCAGATCGCCCTGCCACGCACGTTGCCGCGAGGGTTGCACAGACACATATCCCTTACTGTGTCCCCGCCATGCCCTGTCGCCACCGGGTTTGCGGCCAAAGTTGGGAATGGTGTCGCGGCCTACCAGCCCGGCAGGCACCGATCTGAAGTTACGCGTGCGCAACGGTCGCCCGGCCAGATCGCGGGTAACGGCCTTTCCGCTTTTCGTAAATTTTCCCCAGTACACATTTTTGCGTCCCCGCTGAATGAATTGGCCGGATGCCGAAGAAGGTCGGCTACCGCCACCCAGCAACCTGTCGCTGGAGCCCAGGCGTTGGGCCCGCCTTACCACGGCACTGTTAGAGATGGGGCGCTCCTTGCGGTCTTTTACCTTGCCGGTGTAGCGGCTGTATTGATTTTTTTGCGAATACACATTTTTTGTTCGGCCCGTTGCCGATGGAGGGTTGCCCACAGGGCCTCCTTTGATATCGCCCTTCCAGGCGCGTTGCTTTTGTTGGGGAATTCTTCGTACGATGGGTTGCCCCGATGCCGTGCGTGTGTGCCCGTAGTAGCGTTTAGGCTTCTGCGGCTTACGCGATGGGTTATTGACATAAGCGCCCCGCTGTGGATAGACGTTCGAGCGAGCCGCCTCGGCCGTTCTGGGTTTCACCTTGCGTACGGGTGAACCCGATACATCGCCCCTCCAGGAACGCTCCCGGCCGCGTGGCGATTGGCTGAAGACACGCCCGGTGGGTTGGGCCGGCCGGTCGGTCTTTACGCGGGGCCTCGATTTGTAAGGATCGGGCTGGCGGTAGCTGGCGTTGGCCCGGTTAGCTGAAGACTTGTCTTTGGTGCGTAGCCTGCGCCCGGCAATGTCTTTGGTTTTGGCGCGTTCTTTTTTCTGTACCGACTTCACGCGGGTTTCGCGTACCTGCCGCTGGTTACCCACCGACCGATCGCCTTTGGTGTTTTGCGCCCACACGTTGCCCGCACTCGCCAGCACGCAGAATGCTGCCACGGCCAACGGGCGCCACCACTTCCGGGCACTATCGACAGGTGTGTGTTTCAAGAATCGACCTAATAAACAGGCTAAGATAATAAAAAGCGCCTTATCTAAACCAAAGCGGCTCTTGGCCTTGTTTTGAAACGAAACGCCTGCATAAACCTTGCTTAATAAGTCAATAACATCTGCACTTTCTCCTTCAACCTTCCGGCAGGAAGAAAGTTGCGTTCCAACGTGGGGGCAAAAGGAATAGGTGTATCCAGGCTTGCTTCGCGCATTACAGGTGCATCTAAATCAGCAAAACAATGTTCGCTGATCCAGGCCGCTATCTCGGCACCGATGCCCCCGGTTAATGTGTCTTCATGCAACACCAACACCCGATTGGTTTTCTTCACTGTTCTGGCAACGGCTTCTTTATCCCACGGTAATAAAGTTCGTAAATCAAGCACCTCAATACTTACATCGGGAAGGCTTTGTGCCAATTCCACCGCCCAGTGTACACCCATGCCATAGGTAATAATAGAAACATCCGATCCCTCGCGTGCCAGGCGGGCCTCGCCCACAGGAACCGTGTAATAATCATCGGGCACCAGGTCTTTCACCGAACGGTACAACAACTTGTGTTCGAAGTAAAGGTAGGGGTTGGGATCTTCGATGGCGGCCGCCAACAATCCTTTGGCATCGTACGGATTGGAGGGATACACAATTTTCAAACCCGGTGTATGGAAAAACCACGCCTCATTACTTTGCGAATGGAACGGACCTGCCGCTGTACCGGCACCCGTTGGCATGCGCACCACCACATCGGCAGCCTGGCCCCAACGCCAGTGCGCCTTCGCCAGGTTATTCACAATCTGGTTAAAGCCCTCCGTTACAAAATCAGCAAACTGCATCTCTACCATGGCCTTCATGCCCTTAACCGAAAGGCCCAAGCCCGCTCCCACTATGGCCGACTCGCAGATGGGCGTGTTGCGCACACGCTCTTTTCCAAACTTGTCAACAAAGCCTTCGGTAATTTTAAAAACACCACCATACTCGGCTATGTCCTGGCCCATCAAAACCAAGTTGTTGTGTCTTTCCATGCTTTGGCGCAGCCCATCGCTGATGGCATCGATGAATCTTTTCTCGGATTTTTTGTCGGAGGAGGGAGCTACGACTTGTTGCTGATGTGGTGCATACACATCGTTCAACTCGCGTTGTGTATCTGCCTCGGGATGCGTTTCGCGGAAAGCGGTTTCTAAACCCGCTTCGATCTCTTTCTTTATTTTCTTCTTGGTGTCGTCAATCCACTTCTGGTCGAGCACTTTCTCCTTCAGTAAATAGTGCTCGTAATTTTCAACCGGGTCTTTTTTGGCCCACTCTTCCATCAATTTTTTCGGAACGTATTTCGTACCCGAAGCCTCTTCATGGCCACGCATACGGAAAGTGATACACTCCAATAGTACTGGTCGTGGCTTCTTGCGAATACTTTCTGCCAGCGAGCGCACCGTGTCGTACACTTCAAGGAGGTTGTTGCCATCTACCTTTACCCCTTCAATGCCGTAACCGATGGCTTTGTCTACAAACTGTTTGCAACGAAATTGCTCGTTACTGGGTGTAGATAATCCATAGCCGTTGTTTTCAATGAGGAAAATCACGGGCAAATCCCACACGGCTGCTACGTTTACCGCTTCGTGAAAGTCGCCCTCGCTGGTACCACCATCACCATTAAATACAACTGTTACTTTCTTTTCGCCCTTCAGTTTCGCGGCCAGCGCAATGCCATCGGCCACCCCGTTTTGCGGACCCAGGTGCGAAATCATACCTACTATGTGGTGCTCGTTGGTGCCAAAGTGGAAGGAGCGGTCGCGCCCCTTGGTGTAACCCATCATGGTGCCCTGCCACTGCGCAAATAGGCGGTCGAACGGCAGTTGCCTGCCCGTGAACACACCCAGGTTGCGGTGCATGGGCAAAATATACTCATCGGGCTCCAGCGCTTGGGTAACGCCCACAGCAATAGCTTCCTGGCCGATACCACTGAACCATTTGCTGATCTTGTTCTGCCGAAGCAGTATCAACATCTTTTCCTCAATCAGGCGGGGGCGCACCAGCGCCTCATAAAGATCCTTCAGCACCTGGTCGCTGTATTTCTTGCGGTTGAACTTCATATGAAAAAATTGCGCCAAGTTAATGCGTTTCCGCGATATGCCCGGCTGCTCTTTTTAACTAACTTTTCTGCATGAAAAGGTTTGTGTGGATATGGGCCGGGATGGCTTTACTGAGTTGTTCGGGCCGCAAAGCGCCCGTTTTGCTGACCGCGAAGCTCGACAGCCTGATACAAGCGCAGGTGGACCCGAACGGCCCAGGCGGAGTTGTGCTGATTGCCAAGGGCGACTCGGTGGTATTTGCCAAAGGTTATGGGCTGGCCAACCTGGCCACGCGCGAGCCGGTAACCACCCAAACGCTTTTCAACCTGGGATCCATCAGTAAAACTTTTGTGGCGCACGCCATCTTGCTACTGCAGCAGGAACAAAAGTTATCGGTAGAAGATAATCTGCTGCAGTATTTTCCAGACTTCAAAAACAAGGCGCTGGCCGGGCGGGTAAAAATCAAACACCTGCTCACCCACACATCGGGTTTACCCGACAACAGGCGGGTAAGTGAAGATTCGGTTTTTTACCTGACGGCCAAAGACGCAGAAAACTGGTATCCCGTAACCCAGGCCGACTCTCTTCTTTTCGAGCCTGGCAGCAGGTATGAATACTCAAACCCCGCCTACAACGGTCTCGCTTTGATTATTGAACAGTTGACCGGAGAAAAATGGCAACAATTTGTGGCGCAGCGCATACTGATACCCAGTGGCATGAAAACAAGCACCATTACAGATGGTGCACACCCAGAAAGCGGGGTGGCACACGCCTACGTGAAAAGCCATGGGCAGTGGGTGGAAGACGACTATGGTGAAGAGCCCACCTTTGCGGCCGCAGGCAACGGAGGTGTGTGGAGTTCGGCCGAGGAGCTCTTGCGCTACGAACTTTCTCTGCAGAAGGGCGTTTTCCTTCCGGTGGAGACGATCGTAGAGGCACGCAGGGTCAAAACTTTTTCAGAGTGGAATGACTCTTCGCCTCCCTTCATTGGGTGGTCGTGGTTTGTTGAACGGACTGCAGGTGGATTGCGCACCGTGGGCCATACCGGCACACAGGGCGGTTTTTATTGCAACTATGTCACCATCCCCGATAAAGACCTGCTCTTTATTATGTTGTTCAATTTCCCCTGCAAGCGCGAGCGGATAACACAAGAAGTGTTGGCAGAATTGGAAAATGCCCAGTGGCTGGATTAACTATACCGGTTGCACCAGCTGCCGAAACTTGTCGAGTGTGATGGGTTTGGTAACGTACTCCTTAATGCGCGGGTGCTTTCCGGCCCGGTCTACATCGCGCGGGTCAATGGAAGAGCTCACCATGTAGATGGTAACCGGTTTCGCCATCTTCTCGCAAATCCGCTCAAAATCCTCCAGAAAATCCCACCCGTCTTTAACGGGCATGTTGATGTCGAGGAAGATATAGTCGGGAAGTTGATCGGCCGCTGAGGCGTGGATTTCAAGGTACTGCAGGGCCTCCTGCGCCATGGCAAAGGAATGTATTTTTTGCACAGAACGGGTAAGCTCCAGTGTTTTGCTGGCTGTAAATTGATAGATCTGGTCGTCATCTACCAAGGCTACTATGGGCAAACGGTTGGCGCTCATGGTTTTGGTTCGTGGTTAGAAAGCCTGCCGTTAACAGCAGGAAGTGTAAACGTAAATATAGTTCCTTTTCCTTCCTCGCTCTGCACCTCAATTTTTCCGCCATTGCGTTCAACAAAATCTTTGCACAGCACCAGACCCAACCCTGTCCCTTTTTCTTCGCGCGTGCCCGTGGTGGTAATGCCTTGCAAGGTAAATATTTTTTGTAAGGAGGCAGCCGGTATGCCGATACCCGAATCCTTCACCTCCATGGCAATGCCTTCCGGCTTCTGGTAGGCGCGTACCTCCACCACCCCACCGGGTTGGCTAAACTTCAATGCATTAGACATCAGGTTACGGATAACGGTGTGCATCATGCTGGGGTCGGCATACACCTGGTAACTGGGGGGCACATGAGCCTGAATAGAAATGTTTTTTTTCTGAAAATCGGGTTGCAGCAGTTCTGTGCTCATCTTCAGTAACTCATGCAGGTGAATGGGCTCTGGATTCACCACCTCGCCTTTCATTTGCGTTTTGGCCCACTGCAAAAGGTTATCCAGAAACTCGTTGGTATGCTGAAGTTGCAACCCTATACGCTGGGTCAGTTTTTCCAGTTCTTCCGGTTTTAGCGCACCCATCTGCCATATGCCGAGGGCACCCTTCAACGAATTAAGGGGGCCCTTCAGATCATGCGAAAGAATTGAAAAAAGTTTGTCCTTCACCGCATTGCTTTCTTCCAACCGGTTCTTTTGCACACGCAATTCCTCTGTGCGGCTTCGCACCTCATCTTCCAGTAGTTCTTTGGCCTGTTGTTCCTGTTCGAGGGCGCGCTGTTTGGCCCTCTCGCTTTCGCTCTTCAAAATATTTATCCGGTCGCCCAACGCAAATGAAATCAGCAGCGTTTGCATGATGCCTCCAAAGTAGAGTCCATTGTTCGCAAACCAGTTTCCTTGAATAACACCCATGTTGCGCAAAGAAAACAATACACCCACCAGCAGAATAGAGCCCCATGCCAAAAGGAAGTAACGCGCGGGCCTGAACTTCTTGCTAAAGCAATAGATGGCACTTACCAGTATCAGCACAAAATTCAGCACCGTTAACAAGTGCAATGAAGTGTAGGTAAACGGTCCTCCCCAAACAAACCGAACGGCCCCGGCCAGCAGGCTTACCAATGCCACAGCCACCAACATTCTGTCGAGGGTGTGGCTAAATATGCGCAACATAAGAAATGACCGCGTAAGCCACACCGAGGCCACGATAAAGAGCGGGCCGCTCAGCGCTGCGAATAGCTCACCCCATTCGGGATGCTCAGGATATAGATAATAATAGCTGTAGCCCTGAAAGAAAGCGATAACGTTGGTTCCAAAAATGATGGTGAAGATATAGTAGACATTGGTTCGGTCGCGAATGGATAAAAAGAGAAAAAAATTGTAAAAGATCATTATCACCATGATGCCGTAAAAAACACCGTGGGCAAACTGGTTTTCGTAGTTGTTTAAATGAAATGCTTCGGGTTGCCAGAGGTGCAGGGGTATTTGGATGGAAGACCCGGACTGCACACGAACCAAGCAGGTAACGGTCTGCGCAGCGGGCACCGCTACGTTAAAAACCATGTACCGGTTTTTATACTGGCGTTGCGAGAGCGGAAACTGATCGCCTCCAAACTGGTGTACCCAATTTCCAGCGGAATCAGTTTGGTAAAAATCAATTCTGTCTAACGGTGCGTACGCCACCTCCAGCAATTGGTTACCGGTGACCTGCTGCGCATTGGTAATGGTAAATTTGAACCAATGCACCGCATGGTCGAACCCCATAGAATTGGATCTGCTGAAATCTCTTGGCTTGAAATCGGCCAGCAATGCCTGTTGAAAGTCGGAATTTACATCTTCCGAGCGCCAGTAGCCTACCTGCTCTAACGATTGGTGTTTAACAGAAGGGTTGAATTGGTACTGAGCAGAGAGGGGCCCCGTTGCCATTAACAGCAACATGGCCACCTGAGCAGATCGTAAATATTTCCACACGCGGCATTTTTAACCAAGGCCTAATCTACCAGTTCGGCAGTAAGAAAAAAATTGAATTTTGCGAGAATACTTACTGCCGGGAAAACGGAACAACTAAACCACTTTTCTTCTGATGAGTTTGGCGTACGTGCGACTTACCGGGAAGCTTTTGCCATTCTGCATCTTTACCACCATACCCCCGTTGAAGTGGCGCTCTATCTCCTTCAGGAAATTCACATTCACAATGGTGGAGCGATGCACGCGGATAAACTTATCCGGATTCAGTATTTCCTCCAGCTTACCAATGCCCGATGAGCTTACAAACTGATCATTGCGGGTAGTGATAATGGTGTAGTCGCCTGAGGCCTCGAGGTGCATAATTTCTTCTACTGCAAGGTTAAACAGCTTCTCAGACTTTTGCACAAAGATGTGCGCCTCGAAAGGCCCTTTGCGTTCGCCCTTCATATTCAAGAGCAAATCTTCCAGATTGTTCTGGTCGCTGGCCTTCCGCTTTAAGGCGCGGCCTACAGACTGGCGAAAGCGCTCTTCATCCAGGGGTTTTAACAAATAGTCTACCGCATTTTTTTCGAAAGCCTTGATGGCATACTGATCGTAGGCGGTGGTGAAAATAACGTAGGGCTCGTGTTCAATGTCTTCCAACACATCAAAGCCCGTCATGCCCGGCATCTGCACATCCAAAAACAGCAAGTCTGGCTTCAGCTTATCGATTTTTTCCACTGCATCGTTTCCTTGATCGCACTCGCCCAGTATTTCAATCTCCGGAAATCCTTCGAGGTACTCGCGTAAAAGATCTCTCGCCAGTTTCTCATCATCTACAATCAAACAGGTGGTTGCCATAGTTTATGCTTAGTTTACATTTTGTTCCAACGGGGTAAATTCTTTGGCCTTAGGGGCAGCCGGTTCTTCTTTTGAAATGGCCAGTTTGGTGTCTTCAATAAAAAATGTTACCGAGTAGCCGCGATCAGTAGCGCGCACGCGCAACCCCGACTGGCTGCCGAAATAACTTTTTAAACGCATGTCGGTGTTAGACATGCCTACGCCACTGGAGCTTCCATCCATCACCTTCTTGGCGTTGATACCCAAACCGTTGTCTTTCACCTCGAACAACACAATGCGACCCGACCTGCGCACAGAAAGAAAAATAGTGCCGCCTTCGCGCTTGGGTGCAATGCCGTACTTTACCGAATTCTCCACCAACGGTTGCAAGATCATGGGCGGTATCAGCAGGTTCAGGCAGGTGGGGTCTATCTCTTTCACAAACTTCAGTCGATCGCCAAAGCGCACCTGTTGTATGCGTACGTAATTTTCAATAAACTCAATTTCACTGGCCAACTTCACCATTTCATCGCTATGTGCATCGAGGGCGTACCTGAAAATATCGGAAAGCTGGGTGATTACTTTGCGCGCCTGTTCTTTGCTGGAATGCACCAGTGTGCTGATGGAGTTTAAGGTGTTAAACAAAAAGTGCGGGTTGATCTGCGACTTGAGTAGCGAAATTTGCATCTCTTTGTTCTTTAAAGCCAACTCGCTCTTTTCATTCTCCTTCTTCTGCAAACCCTGGAAGTAGTTGATGACATAATAGACCCCCACGGTAATAATGTATTGATCGTGAAAACGAAGAGCATCCCAACTCATTAGCGAGATGATGTACTCCTGCCAATGTTCCAGGTACACAAAGCCCTCCATGTAGTCGTTGAAATAGTACGACAGCGTGCCCATAATGAAAAAGAAGAGCACAATGCCAATAACGTGGCCCGCAATCTGCACCACTGCCTTGAAACGAAAAAGCCAGTGCGTCCAAGCAAAAATGAGGAGTATCAGTACACAAAGGGCTTCGAACAGGAACAGCGCATTCCACAAAACATACGTTTTGGGATTAATAAACCGCCACTCGAAAATGCCGCTGATGGCAAAGTTGATTCCATACCAAATACAGATGAGCAGGTATGCCCGTTTCCAAATCCGAGGTATGTCGTCCAGCCACTTCAAACGCGTGAAAATTGTTTAATAAAGTTAATTAATCGGCACATATTGACGGCAGCTGCCGGAAAGCATGGTTAAATGGTAAATTTTGCCGCCAAACGTTAAATGGCCATTACCACCCAAAGCATTATCTTTAAACTGTACCAACGCGCTTTCACCGTGAAGTTAGTCGGGATTGTCTTATTTGTGTTCGCCACAGTCAGCGCACAATCGCAAAGCCTTACGCTTTCGGGGCACGTGGTTGACAGCGAAACGCGCGAGCCCCTGGCATTTGCATCGGTGGGCATTAAAGGCAAACCCATTGGCACCATTACCAACCTGCAAGGCGACTTCGATTTTCATCTTCCACCCGAATTCAGAAACGAAACGCTGGCCATCAGCATTTTGGGCTATGCCTCGTACGAGGCACCGGTGTGGACACTACTGGAAACCAAGCCCCTGGTAATACCGATGGAAAAACGGTCGTACCTGTTGAAAGAGGTAGTGGTGGCCGATACGCTGCGGGCGGGAGAAATTATGCAACTGGCGCTGGCAAAAATTGAAAAGAACTACCCCATGCGCCCTTTTATGCTGGAAGGCTTCTACCGCGATCTTAAAAAAGTGGGTGGCACCTATGTATCGCTGCTGGAGGCAGCCACGAAAATATACGATGAAGACTACACGCAGCCGCGCAACAAGTTCAAACTCCGCGAGCGCGTTTCCTTGATTGAAGTGAGGAGAAGTCTGGGCTATGGCAATAAGTTCACCGCCTATTTCGATGAAGATAACCTGTTGGAAGATTTGCTGCTGCACAACAACATTCGCTACCGCCAATTTCCGGAAGAAGAACTATTTTTTTCATCGCTGGCGCGAGAAAAAGACTCCTACTACAATGGCCACGAAATTTTTGTGCTAAGTCACACACAGGATTATTTGTTGCGCATCTTCGTAGACAAAGAAACCTTCGGAATAATCAGGTTAGAATATGAAAACACGAAGCAAGAGGTAATTGGTAAGCGCAGAGGTATGGAAAGCCGTTTCGTTAACTTGAAAAAAACAATCGACTTTAAAGAGTTTGAGGGTAGACTTTTTTTGAACTACATCAATGTAGAATCGCAGATAAACTGGTACGACATCAAAACGCAGGAGTTGCGGTTTGAAACTGGACTGCAGCAACAGTTACTGATCAATGCCGTGCACAACCAAACCGACCAGTGGATTGCCTCCACCGAAAAAATGCGCAGGTATGGTTTACAGTACCAGGACTTGCCCTACAACAAGAAATTCTGGGATAACTATAACGTGATCAAAGAAAGTCCGCTTGATCGTAAAATTGTTGAAGACCTTGAAAAACAAGGCCCGCTCGATAAGCAGTTTGAGGAGTATTGATCACCAATTTTACTAAGATAGTATCGGGTGCCGCTGAAACGGCACTTCACGATCGAAAATATATCGATAGGTAACCAGTCTTCGGCTTTGGACTGCACCCAGATTGCGAGAGATATTAAGCATCTTCGGGTTAAAGTCGCCTTGCCACTGCAACTCTGTTTCTCGGTACCTTGTTTGTTGTTTAATTACCCTCTCTGCCTCGACAATCATATAGTAATCCACTCCACTGCCTTGAAATTCAGGTACGATTCCGTAAATGATACCAACAAAGCGAGTGCACACACCCCGGTACCTGTTAATCATGAATTTTATTTTTTCCAACCAGCCAAAACGGCCTTTGAGGTTGTATATCAACTGGTTAATATCGGGGATGCTGATCCACATAGCTATGGGTTGCTCATGGTGATAAACAAACCAAATCAGTTTTTCATCCATGATAGGTTTTAGCGCTTTGAACAGGCGTACCGCCTGTACTTCGCTCATCTCTTTGTTACCCTCATGCTGTGCCCAGGCCTTGTTGTAAACAGTACAAAAGTCGTGCACCAGCCTGTCGAACTCCTTTTTGGTTACATAGCGTGCGCTAAAAGCTGGGTCTGCTCCATACCGCGCATGTGCATCGTAAAATTTTGGTTGTAACTGTGTGCTGGTATTGGCCACGGGTAGCGACCAACAGATTTGGTTATAGAAGTTTTGAAACCCATAGTTTTCGAAAAGCTCTTGGTAGTAAGGCGGATTGTAATTCATGCCGTAAAGGGGTGCATGAAACCCCTCTACCAACAAGCCCCACCAACGATCTCGCTCGCCAAAATTAATGGGTCCATCCATCGCCTGCATGCCGCGTTGACGTAGCCAGTCGCGGGCCGTGTCGAACAGCAGGTTAGCGGCTTCTTGTTGATCGATGCAATCAAAAAAGCCGATGCCTCCCACCGGGAAGGTATCGCCTTTGTTCTTATATTTCCTGTTGACGAAAGCAGCCACGCGTCCAATGCATCTCCCGCTGTCGGCCAATAGCAACCACCGCTGCGCAGCCCCGGTGGCAAAGGCTTTGTTTTTCTTTGGATCAAACACCGAAAGTACATCGCGACTCAAAGGCTGCACCCAATGAGGGCACGAACGATTGATGCTATTGTGTACTTGAAGAAACAACTGCTCTTCTTTGCGAGATTTTATTTCCACGAGCGTCATAAGGTCACTCAAAGGAACGGGTTCGTTCAACTAAAACAGTGGCAATGGATTTTCGATTAAAAGTTACGTTTGATTCCTTCTAAATGTTACAACAGACCTTCTATCAAGGCGGTCTCAAATTTATATCTCCAACTCTAATTTTTGCGGGTCGGGTAGCAGGTTTCGTATTTAAGGCAGTAAAGGCGATAAAAAGAAACGCTCATCTGAGCAACAAGGTGGCTTCGCGCTGTAACTCTTCCTTGCTAATTGGCACCACACCCACATGCTGGCACACCAGGCCTCCGCCCAGGTTGGCGAGTGCCGCTATTTTCGCGGGCTCCAGTTTCAAAGCCACACACAGGGCCGCAATGGCCACCACGGTATCGCCCGCGCCAGACACATCGGCTATCTCGCGTTTGTGGGCGGGTAGTTTCTTTTGTGTACCCTGGTAGTCAATGTACACACCCTGTTCAGAAAGCGTCAGCATTACACCATCGGCCTGCAACATATCTTTTAGTTTCCCGACAGCGTTCTTCACCTCTTGCTCTTTACCGCCATCTACATCTGTTTTCAAACCCTCTCGCAATTCTTTCAGGTTCGGCTTAAAAAGCGATACGTGTTTGTAGGCAAAGAAATTCCGTTTTTTGGGATCTACCACGGTAGGAATACCGCTTTGCCTCGCCCACGCAACGGTTTGGGTAATAGTTATTTCAGTCAATGCACCCTTGTCATAATCTTCGAAGATCACCACATCCGCAGTTGGCAGCAATGCCTTTACCTTTTCCAGCAATTGCTCCTCTTCGGTGGCGCTGGCTGGTCGGTCTGATTCTTCGTCTACACGTACCACGTGCTGGTGGCTGGCCATGACGCGGGTTTTCACCGTGGTATGCCGGTCGGCCGACTTTACCAACCCATCGGCTGAAATTCCCTCCTTGCCCAGGCATTCCTTTATGCGCACGGCCGCATCATCTTCGCCCACCAAGGCACAAAGAACGGGTTCCGCTCCCAAAGCCTTCACGTTCAGCGCCACGTTGGCTGCTCCGCCTAAACGGTAGTCGCGCTTTTTTACGGTAACCACCGGCACGGGCGCTTCGGGCGATATGCGATCCACTGAACCCCAGATGTAACTATCCAGCATCACATCGCCCACCACCAACACGCGCAGCTTGTTAAAATCGTTGAAGATCTTGCGAATATCCATGGGTACGTTCAAGGTTTCCAGATCACCACTCAAATGAATCCGGAGCGGTATTAAAATGTTATTTCAATTTGGCCAGCGCTTCTTTCATACGCCTCATTGCTTCTACCAGGTCTTTCTCCGAAGCTGCATAAGAGAGGCGCACGCATTTCTCATCGCCAAAGGCACCACCCGGCACTAACGATACATGGGCCGTCTCCAGCATATACATGCAAAAATCATCGCCATTGGCTATGGTTTTGTTTCCATCGCTCTTGCCATAGTAAGCACTTACATCGGGAAAGAAGTAAAAAGCACCTGTGGGGTAGTTGGCTTTTACACCCGGAATCTCTTTCAGTAGGTTGTAAACAATGTCTCTGCGCTTGCGGTATTCTTCCACCATTTTGTTGGTAGGTTCAATATCGCCCACAATGGCAGCCAAAGCGCCCCGTTGCGAAATGGAGCAATTGGCCGAGGTGATCTGTCCTTGCACTTTAACGGCTCCGTCTACCACCCACTTGGGCGCACCAATGTAGCCCACACGCCAGCCCGTCATGGCAAACCCCTTGGCAAAACCATTTACCGTTATGGTGCGGTCGAACATGCCGGGCAGTGAGGCAATGCTCACACGCTCGCCTGTGAAGTTAATGTGTTCATAAATTTCATCGGCAATTACCAGCAGATCGGGGTGTTTCAGCACTACATCGGCAATGGCCTGTAATTCTTTTTTGCTGAAGACGGAACCCGTGGGGTTGCAGGGCGATGAAAAGATGATAGCCCGTGTTTTGGGCGTAATGGCCTTCTCTACCTGGGCGGCCGTTACTTTAAAGTCGTTCTCTAGGGTGCCATGCACCATCACTGGTTTGGCTTCTGCCAAACGCACCAGGGCATCGTAGCTTACCCAGTAAGGTGAGAAAACAATCACCTCATCGCCCGGGTTCAGCAGGGCAATCATTACGTTGGCAATAGACTGCTTGGCGCCATTCGACACTACAATATTCTCGGCCTTGTAAGGCACATTGTTTTCTTTCTGGTACTTGGCGGCTAAGGCTTCGCGCAAATCCTGGTAGCCGGCTACAGGCGGGTAGGCAAAAAATTTGCCATCGTCTATGGCTTTCTTGGCAGCCTCGCAGATGTGCGCAGGGGTTTTAAAATCGGGTTCGCCCAGACTCAGGTTGATTACATCGATGCCGCGGTTTTTAAATTCGCGTGCTTTGACAGCCATGGCCAGTGTGGCGGATTCTTCGATGGCGTTGATGCGGTTAGAGAGATGGTTCATGAAAGGTGTTCAGTTTTTCCAAAAACAAATAAAGGTATTTGGTTTGTAAAAACCTTAGCCGAACCAGGCGAGGTGGCCCGCAAAAAAATCAGTCACGAAAAAAGCGTGCGCCCGGTAATGCTTCTTCTTGGAGAAATCTTGCCTTGAAGAAATTTTATTCATTACCGGGCATTGGTCACCCAGTTGATTCAAAATGATATTTTAGGGCACCATGATGAGGTTTTAGGACTTTCACCTAAAAAGTGACGTGCAAATTAGGACCAATCACGATAATGTCGCCAAAAATTTGAAAAGAGTAAATGTGCAATTGGAGTGCTAATAAAACCTTTTCTGAAAGCTTTGCCCCCCCTCCAATGACAAGCCCAGCCCAAGCTTGCTAATGGTTTCGGCATCGGCTCTTCCGTACCGCCCAAATTGAACGTTATAATCTTGGGCAATTAATTGATTAGCATGCACATAGTTGAGCCCCGCAGCTATGCTTACAAAATTTCTTCTTTGATTAAACCAGTTATTATGGTGTAGGTACAGCCCCGCGGCAGCACAACTGTAGGAACTAAAATCGTCCTCCCATTCCTTCGATTTGATGGAGTGAAAAAGTCCCAGTCTGACTGACGTGGATATGTGCGATCCCAGTCTATACTGAAAATCATTGACCAACATAAAGCCCAGGTTTCCCACATTGTTTTCGCTACCAATTGCAAATGAAATGGAGTTTTTTAGTTTACCAACATCATGCTGATCTTGTGCAAAGACTGAGCACGAAAACACCATTAGAAAAAATAGAATCGATCTCATTTACGGTTTCCTAACAACATGTAACTTACCCCAATAGACCAGATTTTGATTTCGTACCTTATCGGGTACTTCTCACCGTCAAATACGATACCGCTACTCGCTGCAGTCAAGGACTTTTCAAATGAAGAAAAAACTTTCAGGGGGCCAAAAAGATAGCTCAGCCTAACGCTTCCGATAAGTATCAAGCGATTATAGCTGTCGGCAAGCCGGTAAATTATTTGAGTCATCGTAGCCGGGTTGGTAAAATAACTATCAGGGAAACCTGAATAAGCGACATCTTTTAGTTGCAGGGCTCCAAAAAGTCCACCCTCAACTGAAAGTTTACGTTTAATTAATAACCCTCTGCTAAGAGAAATTCCGCACATGTTGTTGGTGTAAATTCCAGATGCATCGATACTTACTCCAGTTCCATAAGTTGCAAGGTCCTCTTCCCATTTCAAGTTATGAAATTGGATAATTGAACTATTACTAGAGTAAGAAACTTCAACATTCAAAAAGCCATTAGCACCATGGACTTCTACAAAACCCCCAACCCTAAAACCATCTAATTTGGAACCGTTTGTATAAATGTGATAGCAATCCGCCACACGCGTATCAAGACTAGGATTCAGTATTCTATACTCAGTCAAAAGGCCAAAACCAATTGTGGTCTCGTGTGGGATGTGGTGTTAGGCTTTTTAGGCATCATGAAATTATATACAAGTTTTTACAAAAGCAAACACTGCCGTGGTAAATTCTAGCTCTTACGAAAAAGCAATTCGCCCGGTAATACTTCTTCCCAATGTAATTTCATCGGCATACTCCAGTTCGCCACCCACCGGTACACCGCGCGCAATCGATGTAACCTTTACAGGAAGGTCTTTCAGCTTCTTGTTCAGGTAAAATGCCGTGGTGTCGCCCTCCATGGTGGGGCTCAGCGCCAGAATTATTTCTTTCACTTCGCCATGCGCATTTTGCAGGCGCTGCACCAGGGCTTCAATCTTCAAATCGCCAGGCCCTATGCCGTTAACGGGCGAAATAACTCCGCCTAACACATGGTAGACACCGGCATATTGTGCCGTGTTTTCAATGGCCATCACGTCTTTGGTTTCTTCTACCACGCAGATAATACTACGATCTCTGCGGTGGCTGCGGCAGATGCTGCACTCTTCTTCATCGGCAATGTTGTGGCACTGCCGGCAAAAGCGAATGCCGCTGCGCAACTTATTCAGCGCTTCGGTAAGGGCAAAGGTTTTGTTTTCGTTTTCTTTCACCAGGTGCAGCACCAGGCGCAAGGCGGTTTTTTTGCCAATGCCGGGCAGCTTGGCTACTTCGTTCACCGCGTCTTCAATCAACTTCGAGGGGAATTCCAACTGGAACCTGGTTAGATAATCTTGGCATCGATACCGGCTTCGCAAATGGCATCTTTCATAGGCTTCAATTCTTCGTGTGTGCCGCGCTTCACTCCGCACTTGCCTTTGTAGTGAATAATCCAGGTGCACTGTTCGGCCTGCTCGGGCGTGTGCTTGCATACCCGTATCAACGTGCTGATCACATGATCGAACGTGTTTACATCGTCATTGAACACCACCAGGTCTTTCAACTCCGTGGTTTCAATTACCTCTAATACATCAATCAGTTCTTGCTCCTGAACAGACGTTTTCATCTGTTAATGATTTCTTTTCTTTTGGTCGGATGGAACATCCATGCCGGCCATTCTTTCCCGTTTCAAAAATAGCAAAAAGATACGGATGTTGATGCCCTGCCCACCGTTCGCACCATCAGAATACCCTTATACACTTTCACTATTAGGCAGAATTGCGCTAATTGCCCTGCAAAAGAAACGCGCATGTCGCCCACACTGGTTGTATCCATCATCTTCGTCTACTTTTTAGTGCTGATCGCTATTTCCATTGTTACCAGCAAAGGTGCCGACACCACCACCTTCTTTACGGCCAACCGGCAGTCGCCCTGGTACCTGGTAGCTTTTGGCATGATTGGCGCCTCGCTCTCGGGTGTCACCTTTATTTCGGTGCCGGGCAACGTGGGCAAGATTGGTTTTGGTTATTTCCAGGTGGTGCTGGGCTACCTGCTGGGCTACTGGGTAATCATCTTGGTGTTAATGCCACTCTACTACCGGCTGAACCTGGTTTCTATTTACGGCTACCTGGAGCAACGTTTCAATAAGTGGTCGTACAAAACGGGTGCTTTCTTTTTCCTGGTGTCGCGTTCCATCGGCTCGGCTTTGCGGCTCTACCTGGCGGCCACCGTGCTGCAATTGTTTTTGTTCGATGCGTGGGGCGTACCCTTCTTCGTTACCGTGGCCACTACCATTGTGTTGATTTGGGTGTATACTTTCAGGGGCGGCATTAAAACCATTGTTTACACAGACACCTTCCAGACCTTGTTTTTGGTTTTGGCGGTGGTGATTGCGGTATGGCAGATTTCGTCTCAACTGAATTTGGGGTGGGGCGAATTGATTTCTACCGTGCAAAACAGTGGCTATGCACGCATTTTCTATTTCGATGATCCAAATTCTGCCCTGTTTTTCCCCAAGCAGTTTTTTGGCGGTGCTTTCATAGCCCTCACCATGACGGGGATGGACCAGGAGATTATGCAGAAAAACCTGACGTGCAAAACGCTGGGCGATGCGCAAAAAAATATGTTTTGGTTCAGCCTTACGCTGGTGGCGGTAAACCTGCTGTTCCTTACGCTGGGCGCGTTACTCTATATATATAGCACCCAAAACAACCTGCCGTTGCCCGCCACCTCCGATGCACTCTTCCCCACGCTGGCGCTCAACAACCTGGGCCTGCTGGTAGGTGTTTTCTTTTTGCTGGGCATCACCGCGTCTTCCTATGCCAGTGCAGACTCTGCCCTGGCAGGACTTACCACATCGTTCTGCATCGATTTTCTCAACTTCAAAGACAAACCAGAAGCGGTGAAAAAGAAACAAAAGTTCATGGTGCACGTGGGCTTCTCGCTGTTGTTTCTGGTGATCATTATCGTATTTAAAGAAATCAACGAAAAGTCGGTGATCGATGCCGTGCTGAATGTGGCGGGTTACACCTATGGCCCGTTGTTGGGATTGTTTTCCTTCGGCTTGCTAACAAACCGTAGCGTGCGCGATGGCTGGGTGCCCTTTATCTGCGTGCTGGCGCCCCTTTTATCGTATGGGCTTAGTGCCCATGCACCAAGCTGGTTCAACGGCTACCAGATTGGCATTGAGATACTGATTATAAACGGCCTCTTCACCTTTGCGGGATTGTGGTTCATATCGGGCAAAAAATAAGGGCTGCCGTCCGCAGCCCTTGTCTTACCCAACTTCACAATCCAACATCAACCCTTCTAAAGCCACTATAGACAGGGTTATTTCTTTACATATTGAAATTCTTCTTTTGCCTTGCCCTTCTGCACCACAATGGTATAAGTGCCGGCCTTCACATCGCAGAAGTCGATGATCATTTTGCGTTTGTGCAGTCGCTGGCTGGTTACCAGGTCGCCACCGGCATGAAACACTTTTACTTCGGCCCCGCGCATGGCCTTCTTGGTGGTGAACACAAACAGATTTTGATGGCGCGTGGGTATCACCTCTACGGGGCTGGCGGTAGCCGCTACTGCCATGAACATGGCGATTACAGAAGCGAACAGGGTGCGATGGACTTTCATGGTTCTTGTAATGGTTTGTTTTGTTATGCCACACCTATTACGAACGCTATGCCATGTAAGAAAACCGCGTTTTTACCACAATTTGGATACTGCAGGATGAAACTTCTTCCTGTTTTGGGAATTGCGACCTATCAGATGGGAGAATCAGAGCTCCTTGGCGGGATCCCAGAAGCGTTTGGCAAAGTCTTGCACCTGGTCGTTTTTCACTTTTACGCCTTCTTTTTCCAGCCTTTGCTGCATGGCCGCAGGCGGGCTGAAATGATGCTTGCCCGTGAGGAGGCCTTGCCGGTTCACCACCCGGTGGGCCGGAATGTTTTTGTCGGTGTGGGCCGCATTCATGGCCCAGCCCACCATGCGTGCACTGGCTTTGGTGCCCAGATAGGCGGCAATGGCCCCATAAGATGTAACCCGGCCACGTGGAATCAGCTTGGCTACCTCAAACACATCATCGAAGAAAGAGTACTTGCTCTCTTTTGTGGTCTTTGCTTGTTTTTTCGCCATATGTATTAAAATGTGGGGTAAATCTTCGGTAAGCGCACCCGAAAAAATACAGCATAGGCGTAAATTTGCGGCTTGTTTAGAGAAATGAGATTAACTGCAGCACTATTTTTTTTGCTCGCGGCATTTACCGGTGCCGCGCAACAGCTTTACTTCCCGGATGGCGAAAGTTGGAAAACGCTGGCCGAGGGCAGCGAACTTTCATTTCGTGTCACCACACAGGATTCTGTTACCGCGCGTTTTTCCATTGAGGGGGCAAACGGCTATGGCATACAGTTCGATACGCTGGGTAATTTTTACTGGAAGCCCGCTTACAATCTGGTAGATCGCCTGGAGTTGCAAAAGGAAGTCAACGTGATCTTTCAGGCCGAGTGGAAAGACGGCCGCAAGGCGCGGCAGCCCATTGCCTTTCTGATAACACACACCAACCGGGCACCCGAAGTGGAAGAGTTGCCCGTGTTCTATGTGAAGCAAGGCGCCCCGAACCGATACCAAATACCGGCCGAGTACGTAAGCGACCCGGATGGCGATCCATTGGTTTTTAGACCGGTACTTACCACGTTGCCCGAAGGTGCCTCGGCCAGCGCGTTGGGCCTCATTTCGTGGACCCCCTCGCGCAACCAGTTCCTGGCGTTGCGCAACAATCCGCTCTTCATTGAATTCATTGCGCAAGATCCCGACAAGGCCGAGACCAGAGGACGCGTAAAGGTGGCACAAACCCAGCTTGACCTGCCGCCAGACCTGCTGCTGGTGCCGGGTGATACTGCCTACACAATCAAAGAGGATGAGCGCATCAACATAAAGCTATACGTTACAGATCCAAATGGAGATGAAAATGTGGCCAGCGTTTCTTTCGTGTGCTCGGACGAACGCATCACTAAAAATAACTTGAAGGAAAACTCGCCTGTACAGAGTGAGTTTACATGGACACCCGGGTATTACTTTGTTGAAGAAGTAGAAAAGCAACGCAATGTAGAGATTATTTTCTTCGCACTCGACAAGTCTTCCAACCGTGTTCAGAAGAAGATACACGTAAAAGTGCTGGATGCCGAGAATATGGATGAGAAAGATAAATTTCTTTATCAGAAATACCGCGCCTCGTTGGTACAAGCCAAAGCGTTGATAGACCAGTTAGACGAAAACCATGAGAAACTTAACAAAATGTACCGGCAGGCAAAGAAGGGAAAGAAAAACAGATCTATTGTGAATGCCACCCTGGGTGCTGCCACAGGCTTGTCTCCGTTGGTAGCCGAGGAGCAATCGAAAATGATTTCAGGAGTGGGCGGCACGGCTGTTCTCACCATGGGCACGCTGGAAGCTACTGAGGTAATTGGCAAATCAAAAAACGACATTCTGGAAAAGCTAAAGATCAACGTGGAGATACGTAACCAGTTACAGTTAGAAGGCGACAACTTTGCCCGCAAGTACGCATTGAAGTCGGCACGCAGAAGCAAAGATTTCGACCCTGACCGTGATAAACTGTTGCCCATCATCAATAACCAGAAACTGGTACTGCTGGAGTTGGATGCCAGCCGCCCCAGCTATCCACGCATGGACAACAAAGACCTGAAAAAAACCTTCCCCGATTTCAGCGAAGAGTAAATATGGCTTAAAACCAATTTTAACCTGTGCGCCTCTTCGGACTGAAGAAAAGCAATGGCATCGGAAAAGCGGGAGGATGTGTAGTCAAATTTGAATGCGTTCTTAGAGCGCCTTTCCACCTACCATAATTTTTCCAGGCAAATCTTACTCTGAAAAAACAAGAGCGTACAGATATAATGGTACCTTTGTTTTTATGGGTAATTACGATGAACTTTACCTGTGCAAACGCCCCCAATGGTAAAATGGTAAAGATCAGTGCGGTAATTATTACTTACAACGAAGAGAAGAACATTAGTCGTTGCATCGACTCCGTAAAATCGGTGGCGGATGAGATTGTGGTGCTCGATTGCTTCTCTACAGACCGCACGCGCGAAATTTGTGAGGAAAAAGGTGTGCAATTTTTTCAGGAGGAATTTCCCGGTTTTGCCAAGCAAAAAAACCGGGCCGTTGCCTTGGCCTCAAACGACTACGTTCTCTCCTTGGATGCCGATGAGTATCTGTCATCAGAGCTCACACAGTCTATTCTGAAAGTTAAAACAGATTGGACTCACGATGGATACCTGATGAACCGCCTTTCAAGTTTCGAGGGTACTTGGATAAAAACCTGTGGTTGGTATCCAGATCAAAAGTTACGATTGTGGGATAGAAGGAAAGGATCGTGGCAAGGGGACGGTGTGCATGAACGGGTCGAGTTGGTGGCAGGGTCGAAAGAAAAATCCATCAAGGGTGATTTGTTCCACCGTGCCTACGACAACATCAACCAATTTCTTCAAAAGAACCAGAGCTACTCTACCATACATGCACAAGTAAATCGCTACAAAGCACATTCATCTACACTGAAAATAATATACAAAACCATTTTTGCTTTCTTTAAGGCATATATCCTAAAGGGCGGTGTGCTGGATGGATTTAAAGGATTGGTGATATCTGGCTCTACCGCGCATTGGGTTTTTTACAAGTATGCCAAGTTGCTGGAGGCGAATAGAAGTCTGCGCGTTTCTTTGATCGTAGAGTCCTCCAATGATCTTAACAAACTCTCTGACACATTGAATGCGGTTAAGTTTCAAAAGGAGCTACCCGATGAGGTAATTGTTAACGGTGCCCTGGCTGACCAGGCAAAGACGCTTCATGGGGTTATTACTAACTTTCCTACTGTTCTTCGTTTTGCAGACACATCCAGGGCACTGTCTGAGGCTATTGCCGATGCAAGTGAAGAATATGTGGTAGTGCTAAAAGACCAGGACGTTATATCGCAATCTTTTCTTAAAGACGTGAAGGCGAGGGCTTGGAAAGGCGAGATACTTTCAGGTACTCGGCCTGTAACTAAATTGCGGATAGATCACCAGATAGCATGGCCTAACGTCCTCGGCAACGGCACCGTTTCCTTCTGGAAGGAAGATTGGCAAAATGCAGGGGTGGCTCCTCACACAGCGAAATTAAAAGCGCTAACAGCGACAAACCGGCCGGCAATAAGTGGGATTTCTGTGGTGATACCCAATTACAACGGAATTACCTTGTTCCCACAGACGCTTCCCCCACTTTTTAAGGCGTTGGAAAAGTGCGGGCTTCAGTTTGAAGTTATTGTGTCAGACGATTGCTCCACGGATGAGTCAGTTAGTTTCCTAAAAAATCAATACCCTCAGGTTAAGGTAGTGGAGAGTGAGATCAACAGGGGCTTTTCGCCAACAATCAACCGGGGAGCGAGAGCTGCCACTCACGACTTGCTGTTTCTGCTCAATAGTGATGTTAAATTGGAACCCGATTATTTCCGCCATCTTTTGCCTTACTTCACCCAAGCCGATACGTTTGGCGTGATGGGGCAAATTGTTAACTGGGAGGATGACCGCATTCAGGATGGCGCCAAGTTGCCTACCTTCCAAGGCGCAAAAATCAAGACCTTTAAAAACTTTTTGCCGTCCGAAACCCCTATAGAAGGGGGGCTCTATACCATGTACCTTTCTGGCGCAGAGGCGTTGGTAAGCCGGGAGAAATTTTTATTGTTGGGTGGCTTTGATGAAATTTTTGCACCCTACTACATTGAAGATTATGAACTCTCGTTAAGGGCATGGCGCCTCGGTTGGAAATGTTATTACGAGCATCGTTCCGTTTGTCGCCACAAAACTTCTTCTTCTATTAAATCGAAAAGCAGGAAGAAACACATCCAAACGATTTACTACCGAAACAAAATGTTCCTTCATGCCATACACCTTAGTAAATGGCAGATGGCTTTGTACTATCCACAGATATTTTTTGAGTGTTTGATCCGAGTGTTGTCTTTCCGCTTCCATTATGTAGACTCTATCAGGCTTTACTTCAGGCAACGACAGAAATGCCGGGAATCAAAAGCGAAGTTTGAACAATTGACAAATCAGTTGGGCACCAATTTGCCACTCGGGGCTGTAGCCAACAAAATAGTGCAGAGCCTGAACCGAACAATGATCTGGCGCTTTTAACCAAGCACTAAATTGAAACAGTACGACTACCTTATAGTTGGTGCCGGACTCTTTGGTTCAGTTTTTGCCCACGAACTGACCAAATACGGGAAAAAATGCCTTGTTATCGATAGGCGACCTCATGCTGGAGGTAATACTTATTGCAAGAGTGAAAATGGCATTAATGTTCACTATTATGGCGCCCATATTTTTCACACTAACGACAAAAAAATCTGGGATTATGTCAATTCCCTAACCCGTTTTAATCATTACCGCCACACCGTGATGGCAAATTATAACGGCAGATTATTTAATCTGCCGTTTAACATGAACACGTTCTATCAACTATGGGGCGTTACGAATCCCACAGATGCGATCAATAAAATTAATGAGCAGGTCCGTCATTCAGGAATTGTTAAACCCTCTAATTTAGAGGAGCAGGCTATTTCATTAGTAGGAAAAGACGTTTATGAAACATTGATTAAGGGATATTCAGAAAAACAATGGGGGAGAAGGGCAACAGAATTACCACCATTTATAATCAAACGACTTCCTGTAAGATTCTCGTTTTGTAACGATTATTTCAACGATGCATATCAGGGCATACCTGTTGGGGGCTATAATTCATTAACAGAATCATTATTGAATAACGTTGAGGTTTGGCTTAATGTTGATTTTTTTAAAGATCGCGCTGAGTTGGAAGCCTTAGCAAACAAAATAGTTTTTACAGGCAATATTGATGAGTTTTTTGATTTCAACTATGGTCAACTTGAGTACCGATCGCTACGATTTGAACACAAGACCCTGGAGCTATCCAACTACCAGGGATGCGCTGTTATGAATTACACTGACTCCGAAACCCCATTTACGAGGATTATTGAACACAAACATTTTGAGTTCGGTACCCAGCCCCATACAGTGATAACCCACGAATTTCCGCTTGAGTGGACTTCGGGGCAGGAGCCTTACTACCCCATCAATGATTTAAAGAATGAGAAGATACACAAGGCATATGCTGAACAAGCCGCACTACGCACTGATGTTATTTTTGGTGGCAGATTGGCAGAATACAGGTACTACGATATGCATCAGATTATTGCATCAGCGCTAGCAAAAGTGAAAATTGAGATAGCGCATTCTATATGACCGATATCCCCATATTTCCTCAGTCAATCATTTATGTGGCATGTTTGAGAAATCATGCTACTGGAGGCCCGGAATTGCTGCATCAATTGGTGCACACGCTTGTAAAACAGGGTTATGATGCCAGAATGTTATATTATCCCAAAGCACCTGTCAGCCATGACCCGATACATCCTAACTACAAGGTTTATCAAAACCGTTTTGTCTATGAAGTGGCAGATGAAAAAGAAAATCTTCTAATCGTACCCGAAATCTGCACCGAGCTTTATCAAAATAAAAAGCACATTCGCTCAGCCATTTGGTGGCTGAGCGTTGATTTTCACTATGCCCGTTACAAAAAGAAAAAATTACAATTAAAAGAGTTTCTTGGGCTCACAAAATTTTTCCGTTTTGAAAAGCCATCAACCCACCCTGATTATCATCTGGCTCAATCTCATTATGCCATTGATCATTTGAGAAAGCGGGGGGTACAAGATGTGTTTTATTTATCCGATTATCTTAATGCAAAATTTTTTGAGCCCAAGCCTCAGCAAATACGCGATAGCATTGTATTGTACAATCCCAAAAAAGGGGCTGCCTTCACGAAAAAAATCATGTCGGCCTGTGCCGAGCTTCAATGGCAGCCTATTATTAATATGACCCCGGAACAGGTATCTGATTTGCTGAGAAGACGAAAAGTGTACATTGATTTTGGTAACCACCCTGGCAAGGATCGCTTTCCGCGCGAAGCGGCCATTTCCGGTTGTTGTATTATTACCGGAACAGAAGGAGCAGCCGCATTCGATGAAGATGTGCCGATTCCGTCAGAATTTAAGTTTGAGCCCAAAGAAGTTAACATACACCGAATCATTGATTGTATCAAGAACTGCCAACAAAGGTTCGAGGAGGAAACGCAAAAATTCGAACATTACAGAGCCAGTATACGCCAAGAAGAGAAGCTATTTAGTGCAGCAATTGTAACAATTTTCCGAAAGGTTTGAAGCAGACACAAGCCAATTTAAGGGGGGTTATAAACATCTCAATTTCCTTTCCTATTTTTAGCCCTTCATGACTGAAGAAACACCGCAGCAAAGCTATACAGAACCGGAGAAGCAGGCTATTTTCCATGGCGAATTTATGCCCCATGTTAACTCCATGTATAACTTTGCCTTTCGCCTCACACTCGACCGCGATGACGCCAAAGACCTGGTGCAAGATACCTACCTGAAGGCGTACCGCTTTATAGAATCATTCCAAAAAGGAACTAATGCCAAAGCATGGCTGTTCCGCATCTTGAAAAACAGCTTTATAAACGACTACCGCAAGAAAAGCAAGGAGCCGAATAAAGTGGATTACCAGGAGGTGGAAACCTACTACAACTCCGAGGAAGTAGACAGGCAGATTACCCCCGACTTGCGTGTAGACGCACTGAAAGACATGATTGGTGACGAAATATCCAACGCGCTCAACTCGCTGGATGTGGATTTTCGCACGGTCATTATTTTGTGCGATCTGGAAGGATTTAAGTACGAAGAAATGGCCAAGATATTGGATATACCTATTGGTACCGTGCGCAGCCGCCTGCACCGGGCACGCCAGCTGTTAAAAGAAAAGCTGAGTGCCTACGCCAAATCTATGGGCTACAAAACCGCTTGAACCTATGAGTAATCCCAATTCCCTCAACCCCTTTGTAACGGCAACCGGAAAGAAACCATCGTGCATGGAAATGTTGCAAACCATTTTGGACGGGGAGGCCACCCACGAGCAGAAAGAGTATTTTAAAAACCACATGGACCTGTGCATGCCCTGCTTCAAATCGTACCAGCTAGACATTGCCATACGCGAACTGCTAAAAGCAAAGTGCAATGGTTGTGCACCCGATGACCTGGTGGAGCAAATCAGAAGCCAGGTAGCGCAAAGAATCTCTTAATGGCAGGCAAGGCACTTATCTTTTCGGCTCCGTCTGGCTCCGGCAAGACTACCATCGTTAAACACCTGTTGCAAAACAACCCTACGCTGGGATTTTCTATTTCAGCGTCTACGCGCGATAAGCGGGGCCGCAGCGAGCAGCATGGTAAAGACTACTACTTTCTAACCCCCGAAGAGTTTAAAAAGAAAATAGACAATAACGAGTTTATTGAGTGGGAAGAGGTGTATGCAGGTAATTTTTATGGCACCCTGAAATCGGAAATAGAACGCATTTGGAAAGAGGGTAAGGATGTAATTTTTGATGTGGACGTGAAAGGCGGCATTAATCTGAAAAAATATTTTGGCGACAAGGCCCTGGCCGTATTTGTAAAAGTTCCCTCTATCGAAATATTGAAACAACGCCTGAGCGACCGCGGTACAGAGTCTGCCGACAGTCTCTCGCGCAGGCTGTTCAAGGCACAGTTCGAAATGTCTTTTCAGGATAAGTTTGATGTGGTGCTGGTGAACGAAGACCTTACCCGATCGCTGCAAGAGGCGCAGCAACTATACAATGAATTTAAACTGAAGGATACATGAGTGATAGACCGAAAATAGGTCTGTTTTTCGGCTCCTTTAACCCCATCCACATAGGCCACATGATTATTGCCAACATCATGGCCGAAAACACCGATTTAAAAAAGGTTTGGTTTATCGTTTCTCCACAAAATCCGCTGAAGCCCAGCAAAGGGCTGCTTCACGAGTTCGACAGGTACGACCTGGTGAAGGCGGCCATTGCCGATAACTATAAACTCGAGGTTTCTGACATCGAGTTTAACCTGCCACGCCCCAGTTACACCATCCACACACTTACCCATTTGCACGAAAAATATCCCGATAAGGATTTTAGGCTGATCATGGGTGAAGATAGTTTAGAGAGTTTGCCCAAATGGAAGAACCATGAGCAAATTTTGGAACAGTACGGCCTTTATGTATATCCGCGCCCACATGTAACAAATTCCGAACTCAAGCGTCATGGCAACGTGAAAATGGTAGAGGCACCCTTACTCGATATTTCTGCCACCTACATCCGCCAATGCATCAAAAACAATAAATCCATCCGTTACCTCGTTCCCGAAGCGGTAGAACAATTGATACGACTCAAGCATTTTTATCAATAACCTATACAAACGCAACCCTGCTTCTCCATTTTGCGTCTTCGTAGCAATGAAAAAATCAACCGTCACATATTTGCTTTTATTGCTCTCGGGTTGGGCGTGGGCGGGTGGCATCAGGGGAACCATTAAGGCGGATGACGGAACGCCACTGGCATTTGCCACCATTTACGTCAGGCAGCTGGGCACGGGCGTGGCAAGTGATACGGAAGGTAAATATGAGGTGTCTTTGCCTCCCGGCAGTTATGACATTATTTTTCAGTTTCTGGGCTATGAATCGGTGGCGCGCAAGGTTGATGTGGGAAGTGATTTTCAGACAATTAACATTACACTGAAAACGCAGGTAATGGTGCTGCAGAATGTAACCGTAAAGGCTGGGAAAGAAGACCCCGCCTATACCATTATGCGTAAGGCCATCGCCAAAGCCAAATTCCACACGCAACAACTCGATGCCTACACTGCGCGCGTCTATATTAAAGGCAAAGGCCAGTTAAAAGACTATCCGTGGTTGGCAAAGAAGGCGCTGGAAAAAGAAGGCATTACCAAAGACCGTGTATTCATACAGGAATCCGTAAGTGACATAAAATATACGCGACCCAACAAATTCGAAGAAAAAGTAATAGCCATCTACACAACGGGCAAAACAGACAGCCGTCAATCGCCTAACCCCTATGTGTTTGGAAGTTTCTATGAACCCGAGATAGCGGAAACCATTTCGCCCCTGTCGCCCAAATCATTTTCATATTATAAGTTCGAATACCTGGGCTCCTTTCGCGATCGCAACTACGAGGTGAGCAAAATAAAAGTAACGCCCCGTTCTAAGGGCGATAACGTGGTGGAAGGAATATTGAATATTGTGGAAGACTGGTGGAGCATACACAGCCTTGACTTTAGCATTACAAAGTTGGGTATTGGTTTTAAAGTGAAGCAGATTTACAACCCTATAGAAGATAAGGCGTGGTTGCCCGTATCTCAGAATTTCGTTATCGATGGAAAAGTTTTTGGGTTTGAGTTTGAAGGCACGTATCTGGCTACCGTTCGCGATTATAAAATCACATTGAACCCTGCGCTGATGCAGGAAGTGAAGGTGGTGGACGAGAAAGTGCAGAAGGAGGAGGCAAAGGCCATCAAAAAACAACAACCCAAAAAGAAGCAAGACCTGGAGGAACGCCTGGCCACTGGCAAAGAAGTTACCGACAAGGAGTTGAGGCAATTGGTAAAAGAATATGAAAAGGAGGAACTCAAAATAGCCAAAGAGCCCGATGTACTTTCTGAGACCACGTTTGCCATCGACTCGCTGGCATATAAGAAAGACTCCACTTTTTGGACGGAGATGCGACCGGTAGCTTTGTCGAAAGAGGAGGAGCGTGGATATGCGGTGGAAGATAGCCTTGACCTGGTGGAGAAAAAGAAAAACGAAGGCGACACGCTGCGGAAAGACAGCAAGAACAAAAGAGGCTTTCAGCCGTGGGATCTGATTGCCGGGGATTCTTATAAGATAACTGAAACATCCAACTTTGTCATCCACACCCCCTACGGAGGCTTTAACACGGTGGAAGGTTTCAATGCCATATACCGTACCAGTATTTACAAGCGTTGGGTGCAGCGCGACTCGATTACAAAAAAGGCATTGAAAACGTATCGCCTGGAGATGAGCCCGGTGCTGCGTTATGCCTTTACCAGGGAAAAGCTGACGGGCTTTGGCAGAATTGATTTCCGCGCACGCGATTACCGCTTAACGCTGGAGGGCGGCCGTTATGTGCAGCAATACAATGCCGAAGAGCCGATTCACCACTTCATTAACAGTTACACTTCGCTGGTGTGGGGTAATAACTTTATGAAAATTTATGAACGCGATTTCGTAGACCTTAATTACAGACATCGGTTCAATGATAAATATACATTGCGCAGTGCCTGGTCGTGGGCTGAACGAAGTGAGCTGTTCAACAGCACTTCCTATACCTTGTTTAAACGCTACCGCGATAAGTACACACCCAACGAGCCTGCGAACGCGGAGGTGGGCAGCACATCGTTCGCCAGAAATACAGCGTTCATTGGCATGGTAGCGTTAGACGCGCGCCCCTGGCAAAAATACCGCATGCGCAACGGGCGTAAACAGCGCATCGACAATTCAACCCCTATACTATCGCTGATGTACCGCAAGGGCTTTTCAGATATACTAAACAGCGAGGTGGATTTCGACCAGGTGGAATTGGGTGTACGCCAACAATTTAAGCTGGGCATTCGTGGCACTTTAGATGTACAGGTAAGGGCAGGCTCATTCATTAATGCCAACCGGCTGTATTTTATGGACTACAAACATTTTCTGGGTAACAGAACACTGTTTACTACCAGCGATCCCGTTGGCAGCTACCGGTTGATGGACTATTATAATTTCAGTACCAGTGGCGATTACCTTTCGGTCAACAGTCATTACCACTTTCGTAAGTTCATGCTCACAAGATTCACCAAAGTGCGCATGCTCGGCATTTCAGAAAATGTGTTTGTGAATTACCTGAACACCCGTGGTTCAGACCACTACACCGAATTAGGTTATTCGGTAGATGGCATCCTTCGCATATTCCGATTAGAGGGCGCCATCGGCTTTCAGAACTTTGACCCTTCCGACTTCAATTACGGTTTCCGAATTGGTGTGGCCACCAGCGTAACCATTAACTTTAATGATTGATGTCATGGCAGGGTTAGCTACCATCCAGACATCTTTACCTTAAAAATCAATTACTGGTGCAAGACTTTAGCTTAGCCATGTTTTTGGCCGGTGTTGCTGTTTTCATCTTCGGCATGTCGTTGTTGGAGGAAGCGCTGCGCATGCTGGCCAGTCGTTCGTTTAAAAAATTCCTTCAAAATCAAACTAAACACAAACTGCGCGCCATAGTGGGTGGGGTGGTAGTTACCGGTATTCTGCAAGGCAGTTCCGTGGTGCTGCTAATGGTGCTCTCTTTTGTGGGTGCAGGCATCATGAGCTTTCGCAATGCTCTGGCAGTAATGCTCGGCTCTAACCTGGGGTCTACTTTCAGCAATTGGATGGTGGCCCTGGTGGGCTTTAAACTTAACCTGGAGGAAATTTCTTATCCCATACTTGCCATTGCTTTGGTAGGCTTCCTCTTTAAAAACAAAAAAGTAAAAGCCATAAATCGATTCTTGATAGGCTTTGCATTACTTTTTGTGGGCCTCGAATGGATGAAGGGTTCTGTTTCGCATCTGGTGCAACAATTCGACCTAACGCCTTACCTGGCCTACTCCAACTACTGGTTTATCGTCATCGGGTTCATCATTACTTCGTTGGTTCAGTCTAGTTCGGCCATGGTAGCTATTTCGCTAACAGCGCTGTATAACCGGGTATTGCCATTCGAAGCAGCCGCCTGCATGGTGTTGGGTGCGGAGTTAGGTACCACTTTGAAGCTGGTGATCGGTTCGTTGGGGGGCTTGCCCGATAAGAAACGAGTGGCGCTGGGTAATTTCATTTTCAATTTCGCAACCATCATCGTTAGCATCGTTTTATTGCCATCGATTATGACTTTGCTTTTTGAAACATGGTCTATACAAGATCCACTCATTGCGCTGGTGGTGTTCCAAACCGTCATCAACCTGGCGGGTATCGTTTTGTTTTATCCCTTCCTGGGAAGTTTTGCTTCCTTTTTGGAGCGCAGGTATGTGGCACAGGGCGATGCAGCTGTTACCCGATACATCCGCCAGTCGGCACAACCGTTTTCAAATGAAGCGTTGTCGCTGGCACGGCAGGAAACCATACGCCTGTTTCGCCACGCGCTGGATTTTAACCGTTATGCGTTGGGTATTCATAACGGCAGCACCACAAAGTCGTGGTTACAACGACTTAAGGTTTTTGCCGTAGGTGGCGATACGCACGAGGATGCCTACAAAAGACTGAAGATTTTGCAGGGTGAAATTCTGGAATACCTGGCTGAGTTGCCGCGCGAAGACATGAAGCGGCAGGAGGTGGAACAAGCGGCCGTTTTGCTTACCGCTTCGCGCGAAATTGTACACGCAGCCAAAAACATTAAAGACAGCATCCACAACTGGCAGGATTTGGAGTCATCCTCCAACGACCATCTGCACCAGATTTATCTGTACCGCAAAAAAGAGGAGGCCAGGCTGCTGGATTCGCTCCAGGCGCTGTTGGTTCACAGCAATGATCTGGTGGTGCAAGAAAAACTGGAACAGTGGCAATCCGAGAACCGCGAGCGTCATCAAAAAGACATTGAAAGCGTGATGCAATTGTTGAAGGAAGAAAAAATTACAGAGCTCGATGCATCTACCTTACTAAATCTGTACCGCGAGTTGTACTCAAGCCACAAAGCCCTGGTAGCCGCCCTGGCCGATCTGCATGAACCGGTAAACACAACGAGCGCCTGATCGTAACCTAAAAATTCGCGATCTTGCAGAAATGGCCCTTTCCCTGGACGACTTTTTAAAATTGCGTGCGCAACTTCCCGTGGTTGATGTGCGCTCCCCCCTGGAGTTTACGCAAGGCCATATCAGGGGAGCTATTAATATTCCGCTGCTCAACAACGAAGAGCGCGCACAGGTAGGCACAGACTACAAGCAGAAAGGCCAGAAAGAGGCCATTAAAACCGGATTTAGATTGGTGGGCCCGCGGCTGATCCACATCATTGAAGAAACAGAGCAGGTGGGCAAAGAGTTGCTGGTGCACTGCTGGCGCGGGGGCATGCGCTCGAACAACTTTAGTTTGTTTGTGGGCATGGCTGGTATAAAAACCCACACGTTAGTTGGTGGCTACAAAGCCTATCGGCAACGGGCTGCCCAAATGTTTCAGCATCCTTTCCGCTTCTGGGTTTTGGGCGGCAGTACCGGCAGCGGAAAAAGCGAGGTGCTGCGCGCACTCAAAACCCAAGGTGCGCAGGTAATTGATCTGGAGGCGCTGGCCAGCCACAAGGGCTCTGCCTTTGGTGGCCTAACATTGCCACCCCAACCCACCACCGAACAATTTCAAAACGAGTTGCTGGAAGAAATCTTACAACTCAATCTTTCGAAGCCCGTTTTTATTGAAGACGAATCGATTGCTATTGGGAAGATATTTCTGCCCCCCGATTTTTGGCGCACCCTATGCCAAAGCCCCGTGTTGGAATTGGATGTGGAGAAAACGATTCGAGTGAGGCGGCTGGCAGCCGAATATGGCATGGCTGATAAGCACGCATTTCTGGAAGCGATGGGTAACATTGTGAAGCGTTTGGGCGGGCAGCATTACCTTGCCGCAAAGGAAAGATTACTCGCTGGCGATATGGAGGGCGCCATAGACATATTGCTTACCTACTACGACAAAGCCTATGCGCGCAGTTTAGAGAAAAAGAAAGACCGCATTAAGTACCGGTTTTCGTGGGAAGGTACCGACCCCCATGCATTTGCCAAACAGATACGCGCTGAAGTGAATGAGTAGAACCTGTTATTACGCTTGCTGATTGTGGGCTTAAGACCCGGGTCGACTAATTAAAGAATAAAAAAGGTGTAGCTCTGCGAGCCACACCCTTACAGAAATTGTCTTTTTCGGAATTATCCGTTCATAGAGATCAGAAACTCTTCGTTGTTGCGTGTGCCTTTCATTTTGCTCTGCAGGAATTCCATGGCTTCTACCGAATTCATGTCGCTCATGAACTTGCGTAGAATCCACACACGCTGCAGCTCTTCTTCCTTCATTAGCAAGTCTTCTCTGCGCGTGCCCGATGCCGGAACATCGATAGCCGGGTAAACCCTGCGGTTGGAAAGTTTGCGATCGAGCTGTAATTCCATGTTGCCGGTTCCTTTAAATTCTTCGAAGATCACTTCGTCCATCTTAGAGCCGGTGTCGATCAAAGCAGTAGCAATGATGGTAAGCGATCCGCCATTTTCAATTTTGCGGGCCGCACCAAAGAATCGTTTAGGCTTGTGCAAAGCGTTGGCATCTACACCACCCGACAAAATTTTGCCAGATGACGGCACCACTGTATTGTATGCACGTGCCAAACGGGTGATGGAGTCGAGCAGAATGACCACATCGTGCCCGCACTCAACCATGCGCTTGGCCTTTTCTAATACAATGCTCGATACTTTTACATGGCGGTCGGCTTGTTCATCGAAGGTAGAGGCAATTACTTCTGCCTTCACGCTGCGTGCCATATCCGTTACTTCTTCCGGGCGTTCATCAATCAGCAACACAATCAGGTAAACTTCGGGATGGTTCTCCGCAATGGCGTTGGCGATATTTTTAAGCAGTACCGTTTTACCGGTTTTGGGCTGGGCTACAATCATACCGCGCTGGCCCTTCCCTATGGGCGAGAACAAATCGAGGATGCGTGTAGACAGGTTATCGGGCGTAGTGCTCAGCTTCAGCTTCTCATCGGGGAAAAGGGGAGTAAGGTACTCAAACGCTACGCGGTCGCGAATTTCCTCGGTGGTTTTGCCGTTGATGTTTTCTACCTTTAGCAATGCAAAATATTTTTCGCCTTCCTTGGGTGGGCGAATCTGGCCCTTCACCGTGTCGCCTGTCTTTAAGCCGAGCAGTTTGATTTGCGAGGGTGATACATAAATGTCATCAGGACTGGCCAGGTAGTTGTAGTCGGAAGAGCGAAGGAAGCCGTAACCGTCTTGCATAATTTCCAACACACCCTCGTTGGTGATTACGCCATCAAAATCTTTGATGTTGCTTTCGCGCTTGGGTTGTTGGGGTTGACGGGGCTCGTTTTCGCGCACCGGCATTTCGGCCGGCACGCTGGTTTCGAACGATTCGCGCACGCGCTCGTTGGCTTCTTCAAAGCGTGGCAGGTTGGCGTCCAGATCAATATCCATCGACTGGATCAAGTCGTCTGTAGAAAGTTCTCGTTCCGGAGCAGGGGTTACAGCAGCCGGAGGGGTTACATTTTCGCGTCTGCGGGGGCGCATCTTACGTTCGCCTTCGCCTTCTTTTTTAGCGGGTGCCGGTTCGCCACTAATGGCCTGCTGGTCGAGTATTTTATAGACCAACTCCTGCTTTCCTAATTTCTTGGCATTCTTAATGCCCATTCCTTCAGCTATCTCTTTTAATTCTGATAGCAGTCTGACATTGAGATCGTCAATTGTGTACATGTGGGTTAAAAAAAGTGAGTGTTAAAAAGTGAGATTGAGAACAAGTAAATCTTATCATTCGGCTAAGCGATCAGCAACAGCTAACACGCAAAATCATTGAAGGTTAAAAGCAAAATGTAAAAGGGTACTGAGTTTATCTATTCGGGAGACCTGAACGGCCAGAATTGACCCTGCAAGTATAGGCCATAATTGAATATTATCAAAGGCCCTGGGGAAAAAATACGCCATTGTGGTATTTTTGGCCTCTTTTTAATTCAAAAGCAAAACAACATGCTGCAATTACAGGTTATCCGCGACCAGCGCGACAAAGTGATAGAAGGCCTGCGGAAACGCCAGTTGAAGGAAGCCGATGAACTGGTGAGCCAGGTAATCAACACCGACAAAGTAAGGCGCGAAACACAACAAGCTTTGGATGACATAAAGGCACGCTCGAATGCCGATGCAAAAAAGATTGGCGAACTGATGAAAGCAGGCAAGGCCGAGGAGGCTGCCGCCCTGCGTGCCGCAGTAGCGGCAGACAAAGACAAAGTGAAGGACCTGGAAGCAAAGCTCACCCAAACCGAAGGCGAGCTGCAGCAACTGCTCTATAGAATTCCGAACGTGCCGGCCGAAAAGGTACCGGCCGGGAAAAGTGCAGAAGACAACATCACTGTGCACCAGCATGGCGCCATACCCACGCTGTCGGCCGATGCTTTGCCCCATTGGGAGCTCATAAAAAAATACGACATCATCGATTTCGATTTGGGTGTAAAAATTTCCGGTGCCGGCTTTCCCGTTTACAAAGGCAAAGGCGCCAAGATGCAGCGGGCACTCATCAACTTTTTTCTGGACGAAGCCGAAAAGCAAGGCTATAGGGAGGTGATGCCACCCATTGTGGTGAACGAAGCCTCTGGTTATGGCACAGGCCAGCTGCCCGACAAAGAAGGTCAGATGTATTTTGTGAGTGAGGATAAGCTGTACCTGATACCTACGGCCGAAGTGCCCATTACGAACCTTTACCGCGATGTGGTGCTTACCGAAGAAGAATTGCCTGTAAAAAATGTAGGTTACACACCTTGCTTTCGCAGAGAGGCGGGCAGTTGGGGCGCACACGTGCGCGGCCTCAATAGGCTCCACCAGTTCGATAAGGTGGAAATTGTGCAAATACGGAAAGCGGAGGAGTCGTATCAGGCCCTGGACGAGATGTGTAGCTATGTGCAGGGGCTTTTGGAAAAGCTGGAATTGCCGTACCGCAAACTGTTGTTGTGCGGGGGCGATATGGGCTTTAACGCGGCCACTACCTACGACATGGAGGTGTTTTCTGCTGCGCAGCAGCGCTGGCTCGAAGTAAGTTCGGTAAGTAATTTTGAGACCTATCAGGCCAACCGGCTGAAGTTGCGCTACAAAAATAAAGAGGGAAAGATACAACTATTGCACACTCTTAACGGAAGCGCTTTGGCGTTACCACGCATACTGGCCTCTATTCTGGAAAACAACCAAACACCCCACGGCATACGTGTGCCTAAAGTGCTGGTGCCCTACACCCGGTTCGAAATGATTGACTAGAGGCTGTCAAAAAAAGTTGGAGTTGTCTTTGCAGAGTGTGAACCGATTGCAGCAACCTGCTCGATTCGCCTTCGTTGGAGTATGCCCCTTTGTAAGATGGGTTCTAATCATTTCCGCAACTTGCGCAACACACGCTGGCTGGTGTAAATGTAAATGCTACTGAGCAACACCATGTAGATAACTGCCATAGTGGCGATGTGGCTTACTTCTGTTTGCTGCCAGCGCAGAAAAATGCCAAACAACGCCCACACCACCACCAGAGCGAAGGCGGGTGCCTGGTACTTCAGTGTAATAAAAAAAGCTAACGCGGTCGCGATGGTCATCATGGCAATGGTCCAAAAGTCGGGTGTAAAGGGCAGAGAAACACCGAGCGAAACAAGCCACGCTGCTACGTTTGCAATGGTGGCCACACAGATCCATGCGAAGTAGATGGTGAAGGGCAGGCGAACAAAGGCTTTTTCTGGTATGGTGGTAACGGGCTTTTCGTTCAGCAATAGAAAAATATGTATCAGGCTGTAGAGCAACACCAGCATGAGGGCTACCGACAAACCGGGAAGTAAATGGTGCCATGCCAATATCCAACTGACGTTGGCCAGGCAAGAAAGCACAAACCATTTTGAAAGTTGCACAAAGTAATTGCGCGTATAAACCTGCAGCAATTGCAGTATGCCAAAGCCTATGAGCAGTGTGTAGATAACAGCCCAGATGGAGAAGGTAACACCTGCCGGGGTAAACAAACTCGGATACAGGTCTGATACCTGGCCGGTGTTGAGGTTGTTGATGGGCAAGGCATTGGCAAGGGCATTGACCGTGATCATGGCAATAAGCCCAAGCGTATTCAGAACCGACCACGAACGGAGCGAAAGCATAGTTTAGCTAAGTTAACACCAAATTTGGTGTTTGGTTTCATCTTTCCTTGCAATAGAGCCCGATGTTCGTTTTATTTCGCGATACCTAAAATCCCTTGCTTATGCAGAAACTCATAACATTAACTGTAATAACAGGCCTTATCTGGTCGTGCAGTACCAAACCCGACCAGGTGCGCGTTACGGGCTACCCGGTTACTCAAAAAGTAGATACTGTCGATACTTATTTTGGTGAGCGAGTTCCCGATCCGTATCGGTGGCTCGAAAACGACACCGCTAAAGCCACAGGCGATTGGGTGGCGGCTCAGAATGAAGTAACGTTTGGCTACCTGAAAAACATTGCGTTCCGCGATGCCGTGCGCAAGCGCCTGGATGAAGTGCAGAACTACGAGCGACTCAGCGCCCCACAGAAACATGGCGAATACTATTACTATTCCAAAAACTCGGGGCTGCAAAATCACAATGTGCAGTACCGGAAAAAGGGAGAAGACGGTTCAGAGGAAGTATTCCTCGACCCCAACACGTTCTCGACCGATGGCACCACCAGCTTGGCTGGTATGTTTTTTACCAAAGATGGCTCAATGCTTACCCTCTTGATTCAGGAAGGCGGCAGCGACTGGCGCAAAGCCGTTACATTGCGCGCAGAAGACAAAACCATGGTGGGCGATACCCTGGTGGACCTGAAATTCACCGGCATTGCATGGAAAGGTAACGATGGCTTCTACTATAGCAGCTACGATAAACCGAAAGGCTCAGAACTTTCTGCAAAAACACAACATCACAAATTATACTACCACAAACTGGGCACACCCCAAAGCAGCGATGAAGTAGTGTTTGGTGGAGAAAAAACACCGAGGCGATACATTGGCGCAGGGCTTACCGAAGATGAACGCTTTCTGGTAGTATCGGCTGCCACCAGCACCACCGGCAACGAATTATATGTGCAAGATTTGGCCGACCCGAAAGGAAAACTGGTGACCATTGTTGGCAACTTCGACAACACCCATAACCTGATTGATAACGAGGGCACCCGTTTGATCATTCAAACAGATTTGAATGCGCCCAATAACCGAATCATTGAAGTAGACTTTAAAAATCCGGGTGTGGAAAACTGGAAAGACATGGTGCCGGAGGTAGAAGAACCTATTCAAAGCATCAACACGGCCGGCCGCAAACTTTTTGTGAGTTACCTGAAAGATGCCAAAACACAGGTGAAACAGTATGACTACAAAGGAAAGCTGGAGCGAGAAATTGCCTTGCCTGGCATTGGCAGTGCCGGTGGTTTCGGGGGCCGTGCGGAAGATAAAGAAGTATATTACTCCTTCACTTCCTTCACTTATCCCACCACCATTTTTAAATACAACATTGCTTCGGGAGAATCGGCAGAGTATGTGCGCCCCACCGTTAATTTCAACCCCGATGATTATGAAACCAAGCAGGTGTTTTATACCAGTAAAGACGGCACCAAGGTGCCCATGTTTATTGTGCACAAAAAAGGGATAGAACTGAATGGCAAAAACCCGACCTGGCTGTATGCTTATGGTGGCTTCGGCATCAGCCTTACACCCACTTTCAGTACCTCGCGCATTGTTTGGTTGGAAAACGGTGGCGTCTTTGCTCAACCGAATCTGCGTGGAGGTGGCGAATATGGAGAAAAGTGGCACCTGGCAGGCACCAAGATGAATAAGCAAAACGTGTTCGATGATTTCATCGCTGCTGCGGAATACCTGATCAACGAGAAATATACCTCAAGTCCGTATCTGGCCGTTGCGGGCGGTTCTAACGGAGGGCTGCTGGTGGGCGCAGCCATGACGCAACGCCCCGATTTGATGAAGGTGGCCTTCCCGGCCGTGGGCGTGATGGATATGCTGCGCTACCACAAATTTACGGCCGGTGCCGGTTGGGCATACGATTACGGCACGGCCGAAGATTCGAAAGAGATGTTTGAGTACCTGCGAAAGTATTCACCGGTGCATGCGCTGAAGCCGGGCACAGCTTTATCCGGCTACGCTCGTTACCACGGCAGATCACGATGACCGTGTGGTGCCTGCACACTCGTTTAAATTTGCGGCCACCTTGCAAGAGCACCACGTGGGTGGAAACCCTGTGCTCATTCGCATCGATACCAAGTCGGGTCATGGTGCCTCTAATCTTTCGAAAGCGTTAGATGCCACTGCAGACCAGTTTTCTTTCGCGTGGTATAACATGGGCGTGTTACCACCGGTGGCGAAGAAAGCCATGTAATTTATTTGGAAGACATCTAGGAAAATACATCGTCAATGCCAACAAAGTGAAGCAACCTCGTCATTTGGTAAGGTTGCCTCGATCGTTCGTATTTCAATGTCGTCTATGTCATTTTTAAGATGGGTTCGAAAGAAAAAACTGTCTCTGATAAAGTCCGTTCATTATCAGAGACAGTTTTTAACTTACGGTGATAAATACCCTCACCAGGTTGGGCACAAGATAAAATCTGCTGAACGATGTTGAAAAAAATGTAAATGAAAGCTGAAGTGTTCATTCGCAAGGGGTTAAAGGCAGATCTTCCGCGTGTGTTGGAGCTCATCAAAGAGTTGGCCACGTACGAGAAGGCACCACATGAAGTGATCAATACCGTGGAATGGATGGAGAAGGATGGTTTTGGTGCGCATCCCATTTTCGGTTTTTTTGTGGCAGAGGTCGAGGGAGCTATACAGGGAATATCGCTTTACTACTGGCGCTACTCTACCTGGAAAGGCAAGAGGCTTTACCTGGAAGACATTGTGGTTACGGAAAGCATGCGCGGCAAGGGCATTGGCAAACTATTGTTCGACCGAACCATGCAGCACGCGCTGGACGAGCATTGCACGGGCATGATGTGGCAAGTACTCGACTGGAACGAACCGGCCATTAATTTTTACAAAAAGTACGGAGCCAAGTTAGATGGCGAGTGGGTGAACTGCAGCTTAGAGGCAGACCAAATCCGCGCCAAGCTAGGCCGGTAATTCAAAGTTCTACCATAACAATTGCATGCAGTGGAATGGTTACCCCACCACGAAGTTCTACCAATTGATCTTCCCAGTCTACCAGGTTCGAAACTACCGCTACTGTTTCGCCATTTTCCAGTTGCACCACCAGGCCAACGTCTTCATGCTCGCTGTTGGTAAGGGCCATGGCAGTGCGCAAAGCATGGCTGCGTTCTGCAATCTCTTCAGGATTTTTCAGCACCTCGGTTTTGGCGACATGCAGTTGGGAAAGGTCCTCAGGGGTGAGGGTTCGGGGAGCCATAAACAAAAGGGTTATGACTCAGCAACGCTAAAAGGGGTGCGAAAAGTTTCTGGCCCTCGCTACACTTCTTCCAGCAGCGTGCGGTAGGCGGCTTGTCTGTTGCCAAACTTTAGCTGCACTTCTTCGCGCAGGCGGGGGGCGAAATTCTCAAGGTAATTTTGCACGTTGTCCAGGTTCAGCGCATAATATTGAATGGCGTAGGATACGGAGGCCTCGTCATCGTGAGTAAGCACCTTGTACATCTTACTTTCTACAAACATACCGGTGCGCAGTACGTTGGGAATGTGGGTGCCCTTCATCCAGGCTATCCACTCGGCTTCTATCGATTTGTCTACACCAACGGTAACGTTGTAAACCAGCATAGTTCGTTTGGTCAGCGAATGGCCTGGTTCCAGTCGTACACTTTGTCGCTTATTTCGGTAAGCAGGGCGGGGTCTTTTTCCAGCGCATTGCCAATCACAATTAAATCGGCCCCTGCCTCCAGCGCGGCCAGCGCCTTTTGGCTGGTGTTGATGCCTCCGCCCACAATTAACGGTGTGCGTATGGATTTGCGCACGCTGCTGATCATCTTTTGGCTGATCTCGCGTTCGGCACCGCTGCCAGCGTCCAGGTACGTTAGCTTCAGGCCCAGCATTTCGCCTGCCATGGCCGTGCACGCTGCCAGCGAGTATTTGTCTTCGGGGATGGGCGTGGTGTTGCTGATGTAAGCCACCGATGTTGTTCTGCCGGAGTTAATCAGGATGTAACCCGTGGGCATTACTTCCATGCCGCTGTTTCTTAAAATGGGTGCTGCCTGCACATGTTGGCCAATCAGCAAATCGGGGTTGCGGCCCGAAATGAGTGAGAGAAAGAGAATGGCATCTGCGGCCGGATCGATCTGCAACGTGCTGCCCGGAAAGAGTATCACGGGAATGTTGACGTTTTCCTTCACGGTGCGCACCACTTCCGATAAATTGGTGGTGGTTACCAGGCTGCCGCCCACAAAGAAAAAATCTACACAGTTTTCGCTCGCCAGGTTTACCAGGTTCATCAGGCGGGCAGAGTCTTCGGCTTTGTCGGGGTCGATCAAAACGGCAATGGATTTTTTGCCTTGCTGATGCCGGTGCTGCAGGGTATCAAGAAGGCTCATCTTCCGTTTTTCGGTTTTGCATGTATTCGGCCAGTTTTTGCCTCGCAATGTCCAGCAGAATAATGGTGGCCTGATCCATCAACTTGGTGCCTATCTGCTGCAACAATGAGGGGCCGCTGCTTTCGTGCACTTCGTGTTCTACGGCACTGGCGGCAACCTCAGAGGCGGCTTGCTTCTTCTTGATTTTTTTTGTTTTCGATTTTTTGGTGAACTGTGTAACGGCCAGGTAGGTAAGCGCCAATGCGCCACCAATGACGAGGGCATTGGTGAGTACGCGCTCGGTTTTTTGCGCCATGCCCTTTACCTCTTTCTCCAACTCGCGCCTGTGTCGTTCAGAAGTTTCGATCAGTCGCCTCTTTTCGGGGTCTTGCGTTTCCAGCAGTTCCATGCTACCGTTCTTTTTTGCGTATGCTTTCAATAATTTTTTTCTCGAAGGAGTGTAGGAATGATTTCCGGAAGATTACGAGCATCAAAAATACCAACCCGTAGAACCCGCCTACCAGTAAAAATCCCGCGTAAGCGCCCTCAAAATAAATATTAACGTAATGGGCCACCCCAATGCTGAGAAACAATAGAAACATGAACCCAAACAGCAACAGCACCATGGCAATGATGCCTTTGGCAATGACGTGGGCCACTTCCTCCCTGATCTCCATCTTCACCAGGGCAACCTTGCTTTCCACATAGCCCGACAGGTGCTCTACCACGCTTTCGAGACGGAGAAACTTAAGTATGTAATCCTTAATGTTGTCCATAAGATCATGGCAATATAGCGAATTTTGGGTGGCTGAGGGAGGTGGCCTATTTTTTCAATACCTGTACCAGTTCGGCAGTTTCCACCACGGTGTTGCCTTTTTTTAGCACCTCTTGTTTCACCATCAGGCTGCTGGCGGCACTCAGGTATTGCACGTTTACCAGTGAATCGGAACGTTGGCTGTACGTTTTCTCGAAAACATAGACGGAATCGAACGCGAGCGTGTGGTTCAGTTCCCAGCGGGGCAGCACTTCGCGTATGCACAACCGATAGGTGCCGTTTCGGTCTTCGCCATCGCGGCAGAAACCGGGCCGGTTTAACTCGTACAGTTCGTTGTTGATGAACAACACATTTTGCCTGCGGTACACAGACATCATTTGGCGGGGCTCGTTGGTAACGGGGTCGTTCAGCTGCCAACTGCTCATCGACTGGTTGCGATAGGTTTTGCAGATGATGGTGTACGTAGAATCGGGGCGGCCGGTCATCTTCAATTGGTAGGTAAGCTCTTGTATCGCCACGGCATCTTTGTTGAAGTAGATGAGTGAGAACGGCACGAAAAAGAACATGAGCAAAATGTAAAGGAATCCAGCCAGGCGATATTTCAGCGTTAGTTTGCCCAGCCCTTCGGCCAGGTTGATGGGCAAATCTTTTACGTAGGGAATCGGGAAGAAAATCAGTACCCCGATGAGGTTGAAGAGAAAGTGGGCGATGGCAATACTGATAGCGATGTTGGAATTGGACATGGCCGCAATAAAGGCCGTAATGGTGGTGCCAATGTTAGCGCCCAGTATGAAAGGAATGCTTTGTTTCAGCTTTACCACCTTTTTAGCCACCAGCGGAACCACCAGCGAGGTGGTGATGGTGCTGGAGCGGATCAGTGCAGTGACTACGAGCCCAAGGCCAAACGTTTTCAGCGGACTCTTGAACAGCAGTTTTTGCAGGCGCCCTTCCTGCGTACGCAGGCCCAGCAGGTCGGTAAGTACTTTTCTGAAAAACAGGATGGAGCCAAACAACAGGGAGAAGGAAAGTATCACCAGTATGAACCCGTTGTCGATCAGGGTAACGATGCCATTTACCAGTGCCCCCATGCCCGTGCCGAGAAAATGCAGTTCCATGGTTCCTCCCGCCACCGGCTCGTTGAAATAGCGGGTGGCAATCATCTGGCTTACGCCCGATAGAAACCCATAGTAGTACTCCAGCGGGAAGAGGATCAGTACCGTGAGGATGTTGAAAAAATCGTGGTAGGTGCCGGCTGCCACGGCCCTTCTGAATTCCTTTTTCCGCGTGATGAACCCCAACGAAACGATGGTGCTGGTAATGGTAGTGCCTACATTGGCGCCCATGATGATGGGAATGGCACCTTCCAGGGTGATAGACCCGGAGGCCACCAACGCCACTACCATGGCCGAGGTGGTGGAGCTGCTTTGAATGATGGCCGTTACCAGCAAGCCAATGAACAACCCTGTAAACGGATTGGAGGTAGCCAGGATGATGGTTTCTGCCGCGCTGCTGCCTAAGTGTTGCAGCGAAGAAATGAGGAGGTCGAGCGCGAAAAGAAATACGAGTAGGGTAAAGACGATGTAGGCCGTATGGCGGGCAACGGTTTGCCAGCGGATGCGCGGTTCTGCCGGGGCCAGGTTCTTCTCTTCGCCACTCATGGTGGTAAAGATACGTATGCCCACGTAAGTTGGAAGGGCTTAACGATTAGTTAATTTGAATAAGAGGACTCTTCCAGTTTTTTCAATCTCGGCTTCAACGCTTCATGATCCTATTTCAGTGCAATCAAATACGCAGTTAGTTCCTTCACTTCTTCCAGAAGTTTATTTGTTCATTCTGTTCGCTTAATCAGCCGCACCCACCAAAACAACAAAGGTCAGCACCACCAATCCTGCTATGGCAGCCAGAAACGTTCCAAACCCGGTAAGTTCTTCTACATAAAATTGATTGTTTGCCTTTTTTACGAGTGCCGGTTCGGTGGAAGTCTGCATGATTTCCTCAACCCAGAAAATATTGTCAAGGGTAATGGGGTTAGAAAAGTTTTCAGAAGAAGACAAGGTAAGGTAGCCCCGAAACACCAGAGGTGAATTTTCCTGCGAGAACGAATACACAGAACCACTGGAAGCTCCATTATTCAACCCTACTTTTCTGGCAGTGGCTTTGGGCAAGGGCTCGAAAAAAGTGCTTCGAAGCGACATTGCTTCCAGCCGGATAGCCGCCTGCGGGGGAAGAAAGCTGATACGGGGGGCTTGCATCATCCTGCCCGTAGTAATGGTTTGGGCAAGTGATGCAGGATCTGTCAACAAGGCATTGTAACTATTTGAAGTGGCTTCAAAACTCGCCTCATCTCTCCACAGCGCCACCATTTTGTCTCCCAGGATCACGGCAGACTTACTCCAGTCGATGTAAAGAGGGCCATTGAATTTGTTGAGTACTTCTAGCTGAACCGGACCGTTACGTCCTGCAAACCAATAATGTATTTTAAGTGTATCGTTCTCGAACGTAAAGCGCTGGGCGCTATCTGTTTTCCAAGTGCTATTTAGTGTTACATACTGATACCTACTGCAGCCGGTAAACAGTGCCAATAGAAGAATTCCTGTTAGCAACCTCATTTTATCTATGTATTATAACAAACCGACTAAAGATCGTGATAGAACCTACTATTACCTGATGATAACCAAACGTTTTACTTCTTTACTTATTTCGGTTTCTAAAATGCAAAGATAAATGCCCGGCATTAAATGAGAAATGCCAAAATCCACCTCATGCGGCCCGCTTTTAACTTCATCATCAATTAACACAGCGATTTGTGTGTTTGTGATATTATGCAGACTAAGTTTAATATGACCATCGGTTTGATTGTGATAACGAAATGTAACTGACGATGATGCAGGATTGGGATAGACATCGAATTCGGAAATCTCGCTGAGTTCATGTGCTAAATTCTCTGGAGTTTTTTGACGATACGCTCTACTTTGAGAATTGTAAAGCGGCCCCACACAGTAGTCAGTTAAGTTTATAGTAGTGGCAGGATGGTTATAATTACCCTCAACCAATGGCTTAGCTTCTAGTTTTACATTCGGAGGAATTATAACTCCCGGTTTAACGATAATCTCAGGAGCCTTTATTGTAATGGAGGATGTGCCAAAAATTGTCCCGGCTTCTAGGGTTATCCGCTCCCAAGCTGAAATTGAATGATTAAGAAGATAGTTGATCGAATATTCTTTGGTGTAATCACAAAACTTTGATGAAGAGTAACCAAACTGATAGTTGGATTGCAATTGTGCCGGAAACTCACCGACCCAAAGTACATTTTGAGTGTTTTCGGTAGCATCTAGCCGTGTTAAGTTTACTAATAACTTCAGTGAAGCAACATCAGGTCTTCCGCCACAGCCCTGTACGTAATTCCATGTACCGTAAAAATCTGCACCAAATCCATCAACGAATTCTGCAGAATAAGCTTGAAGTGAATTGATCGGAAGGAAGGGGGTTTGATAGACTACTTCACCAGCGTATGTTTTGAAAATCAAACTTCCCACAATTTCAATGTTGTCTGACCGAAACCCAGCCGCTGGATTGAGTACGTAATCGATACTCGAACCTAGCTGCAACCGCTTAATTTCCTCATGCTGCCAAAAATAGTTGGGGTGACCAGGGTAGTAATCTACATGATCATTGGCTCGTTCGTCAAAATTTACAATAGGAGTTTTTAACAGATTGAAAACACCCAGCACTTCGTTATAGTATGGGTACTGGTTATCAATTCCACAAGAAGCATCCTTTGAACCTGGGGTATAGAATGTTATTCCTGGGAATGGATAAGTTCCCTCAATGGTTCCAGATAATTTTACATCGGCCTGCAAAGCCATTGGCATAATTCTTACTTCTTGCGGCCCGCTTGATTTCTTGCCGCCTCCTACAAAAAAATCCACCAATTCAATAGCAGCGCCTAAGTAAGGAGCCGCTTTCAAGCCAGCCTTTAAAAAAGAAGACTTTTTGATTTCTTCTTGAAATTTATTAAGTGAGTTCTTTTTAAATAGCTGTTCTACTGTCAACTCAATGTCTGATTTGCCTTCAATTTTTAATGCCTTTAGTTGATCCTTCGTAAACTTTGAAATATCGTCATACTTTTTTTTCGCCTTTTTACCCGCTCCGCTTAAATCAGTTAATGTATATCCATCTTCTTCAACGTTTACAGATCCGTTATTAGTTGATGTTACATTACCTGTAATGGCTCCAGACATGGAGATGGTTGATGAGTTAAGGTATTCAATGGTAATTCCAATTTTTGAACTGTTGTAACAAGTACAGGGGTCGTACGATACGGAGAAGTCTGCGTACATCCACATAGAAGGTATATGTTTGGCAACACCTGTTATGGAAGGCGCCTGTTCAAAATGATCCAATGCAAATATTTCTGAAGCATTGCTTAAAAGTGAGGATTGAGTCCCTTCTATGAAATTTATGACTACGCGAATTCCATTGTACGAAACAATCTCATTAGCCGCAACAAAAATCCGCAAGATGCCTGTGTATTTGTTGTATAGTATAATGTAGATGTTGCGGGTAGTGGTTCCTTTGGGTGAACCATCTTCGTTAAACCCAAGATCATATTTGATAAGTTCCCACCCATCTTCAGGCATCCTGTCAGGGTTTTCTAAAAGATGACTGAGCGGAATGTTGCCGTCTTGGTTAAACGGAGAGGATATGTTGTTGTATGGTGGTGGCCAGAATTGCGAACTTACCGGCAAAGTACCCAGATTGGTCCAGTCGAAAAACGTATTGCGTTTGGCTGGTTTTTCCGTGTTCACCGAATTTCCAAACGAATTTCCAGGGTTTGTGGTAATTCCTTTGGTGTTACAATTTAAGCATTGGGAATAGGCACAGCCCATTGCTGCTATTGTAATAAAAAGAGATATCTGCAGAGTCTTATTGTACTTTATTCCCATGGAAAATGTCTTTTATTTTTTTGTCGCTAAGATTACAGGTTGTTGATGGAGGAAGGGATGAAAACTGAATGGTTGCTTTCTTTCCTGTTTCGTCAATATTAACCCAACCATCTGGAGCACGGCACCCAAAATATGGGCAACTTGTTTTATCCCATGTAAAATTCAATTTCTTGTAACCGGCACTTATGTTAAGTCCTAAAACACCATCCAAAAAGGGATCACATCCTTTGTTAATATTACGAATAGTGTAATAACATCCGCAGTATTCGGGGTCAGCCATACAATTGCAACCAGATGCAAAGTAGTTCTCTCTGGAAACCGTTACATCAAAAATATCAGATGGGTTGTTTGCCAGGCTTCCCCTGTAAGTTCCCAATATTGGGTTGGCATATTTATCAACAACTGTAAGGTATTTATATACGGTATCAACCCCATCGTCATGGGGAAAGCATGTTTGGTTGGGTTTCCATTTAGCTATAAGGCGTATTTGCACACTGCTTTCGGGCTGCATAAATCGCAGGCTTACTTCGCGGGTTGTGAAAGTGCGCTGGTCATCGCCAATTTTCCATTCGTAGCTTTCGTAGGTAGTGTCGGCTCTAAACACCACAAAGTTTTCGGTAATAACGGTATCGCTTACAATAACGGTATCAACCCCACCGTAGTTGGTAATGCGCTCGCCCATGGTAAAACGGCCGCTCATGGGCTCTAATTCTTTACAGGGGTCGGGCTCGGGCCCATCGCAACCGGTAAACTGTACTAAGCCTATTGCTATGCCAACCAAAACAATTCCTGCTACTGTTTTTTTCATTTCTGTTCCAATTTATCTAACCTTCGTTTTAAGGCCTCATTCTCCTTTTTCAATTCTATTAAATACAAGGTTAGTTCCTCTACTTTTTCTAATAGTTTATTATTCATTTCACCCACCTGCCAACCGTTGGCTTTCAGTGCTTCAGCATTGGGCACACCGGGTAGATGTTTGTTTTCTTTTATAAACTGCTCTACTTCTTCGAGAGGCTTCAAGTCGTAGCTTTCATCAAATACATAATCGGCTGGTACATCCACCACTACTTGTACCTCTTCGGCTTTTATTTTACCGTTAACTGTCAGTCTTTGATCGGGGTTGGTGGTGCCAATGCCTACGTTAGCTGTTGCTCCCTTTACGAATAGGGGAGGTGTTATGCCCCCACCTCGCCAATTAAACTCAATATTTTGACGCACTGATGCTGCGTTTAGAGGTGCTTCAAATAACAAACCATATTGTGTGTCGCTATACAATGCAAATCGCTGGTAGGTACTGCCATCTAAACCGTTGCCAAACAAAGCCAAAGTGCCTCTTATTGTGATAGTATGCGTTGGATTTGTCATACCTATACCAATGTTGCCACCATTTAGAATTGTAAACCGCTCAAACCCTCCACCATCGATAAAACCCAACCTATCAGTTGAACTGGATTTAAAGAAACTAACCAAAAAGCCGTTGGCTGCTGAAGCATCTCCAGCATTAAAAAGTAAACTTGATTTTCCGTTAGTATTGTGATTTGATTTTCCTATAGCCAGTGTGGGTGAATTTGAACTATGTATTTGAAGAAGATGATCTGGTGCGGAAGTGCCGACACCAATGTTTCCCGATGATGGCCAAGGGTAAGTATTTTGCGCCTGAACATATAAAGAGACGATGACAAAAGAGGTAATGAGAATAGGTTTCATTTTATTGTTTTTTCCTTGAGTTGATCAATTTCTTTCTGCTGACGTTCATTCTCCCTTTTCAGCTCTATCAAATACAAAGTAAGCTCCTCCACCTTTTCCAGCAGTTTATTGTTCATTTCGCCTACTTGCCAACCGTTGGCTTTCAGTGCTTCTGCATTGGGCACACCGGGCAGATGTTTATTTTCTTTAATGTACTGCTCTACTTCTTCGAGGGGTTTAAGATCGTAACTTTCATCAAACACATAATCGGCCGGTACATCTACAACTACTTGTACCTCTTCGGCTTTAATCTTGCCGTTTACAGTGAGTTTGAAGTCTGGGTTAGTCGTGCCAATGCCTACATTGCCCGAGTTTGAAATGCGTAGTCTTTCATATCCGCTAAATGATGATCCCGCACTCACATTACCATACATAGTATGAAAAGTAATCCCTTCGTTGTATTGAAGTTTGATAGCTCTGGCCCCATCAACCGTACTTGTAATATACTCCATGACCCCATTGGTGGCATTCGAAGCCTTGACGTTCGATCCCAGAACGGTGGCCAAAGCGCTACCTGTTTCCCCTAAGGAGGCCCATCTACCGAGTCTTATGTTCATTTTCCCCTCACCACCCACTGTTAAACGATCGCCAATGGTACCACCCAAATAGAGACTACCATTATTAAAAAACGTGCTGTAAGCGTTTTGCTGATCACCCATTTTCAGATCACCATCAAATAACCGAAGATGAAAAGTCGAGGCGTTGCTGCCAAAAAGTATAAGATCGCGTTGCCCATCTGCATGGTAAAGGTTGAAAGGATTTGAATCACCCGACAAAGGCCCATTGTAACGGCCCAGGTAGAGGCTATTAACGGAGATGTTCCCTAAGCGATTGATTAGAGAGAACTGATCATTGGGGCCATTCCACTGTTGGGCTTGTGCAGCGAAAGGCGAGATAATTAGTAAAACGATAAACGATAAACGATAAACCTTCTCATAAAGGGGGTTTTTAATATTTGAAAAAGGTAAACAAATATAAAAAGCAGAGGGCAGCGTTGCAAGATGGAGCAGCCAATAGGATGCCTTGTTAATTGATTTAACGATAAGTTAATCTTACATCGTAAAAAATGAGTAGAAATACTCAGGCATGAGTTGTGGTCTAAGCCCCGGCAATGGGCAGATAACTAATTGATTTACTGTAAAAAAGCTGTTTTATAAAAGGTCGGCCCATGGGTACGCGTCACCATTCGGAAAGCTAACATTTCGGGTAAAACCTTACATGTATAGCGCAAAAAAGAAGACCAGGTGAAGTATTGTTTAAACCCCCAACTCCTGTACGGCCATCCACGCCATCAGTCCGGGAGAAATTTTCAGGGCATCTTCATCGATATCGAACGTGGGTGTGTGCACGTACGAGGTAATGCTCTTGGCTTCGTTACGGGTACCCAGCCGGTAGAACGAAGCGGGAATAACCTGAGAGTAATACGAAAAGTCTTCCGAACCAAGTGTGATGTCAATGTCCAACACGTTTTCCTTGCCCACGTATTGTGTGGCCGCTTCCTTGATTCTGCGTGTAAGGGCAGGGTTGTTTTCAAGGTAAGGGTAACCCCTGGAGATATCCACTTCACACCGCCCGCCCATGCTTTCGGCCAGGCTGGTGGCCAGCTTTGTTATTTTTTGAAGTGCCTGCTCACGCCACTCCTCATTCATGGCGCGGAAGGTGCCTGCTATGTTTACCTCGTTGGGGATCACGTTCGTGGCACCATCGGCAATGAACTTACCAAACGTAAGTACCGTGGGCTGCCGGGGGTTGGCATTGCGGCTAATGATTTGTTGCATGGCAATGATGAGGTGCGAGGCAATCACTACGGCATCAACGCCCAACTCAGGAGCGGCACCGTGGCCACCTTTGCCTACTACCTTCAGGTAGATTTCATCGCAACTGGCCATGTACATGCCTTCGCGGAAACCTATTTTGCCCACCGGTATCAAAGGCATCACGTGTTGCCCAATGATAGAGGCGGGGCGTGGATTGTCCAACACGCCCTCGCGAATCATGATAGAAGCGCCACCGGGATTTTTTTCTTCACCGGGCTGGAATATCAACTTTACCGAACCTTCAAACTGGTCTTTCACTTCATTGAGTATGCGCGCGCAAGCCAGCAGCGAAGAGGTGTGCACATCGTGTCCGCAGGCATGCATTACACCCGGAGTGGTGGATTTATAGGGCACCTGGTTTTGCTCCACAATCGGCAAGGCATCCATATCGGCACGCAGGGCTACTACCTTTTTAGAAGGGTTTCTTCCTTCAATCAAAGCTACCACACCCGTGTCGGCAATACCTTCAACGGGCTGAAGTCCAAATTGAGTGAGCGTTTCTGCCACGTAACGGGCGGTCTTGTGCTCCTGGTACGAAAGTTCAGGGTGCGCGTGCAGGTGCCTGCGCAGTTGCACGGTTTGATTACTGTAGGCCTGCGACTTTTGTTGAATATCGTTCAGTAAAGACATAGTGTAAAGGTAAAAAAACACCCGACTGACAATGGCATGTGGGAAGCTTTTTAAAATTTAGGGAAGGGGCCGCCTAACGGATGGCAATTCGTTCGGGCACGAGTATGGCATTCGGAAAAATGCGTTTCAATCGTGTGAGGTCTTTTTGCGCTTCCAGGCGGGTGAAATAGTAGCCGGTTTTCACTCGAAACTTGGGCTGAAGGTATTGGAGGTCGGCCTTCATGTCGCTCACTGATTCAGCCATCTTTTTTTTGGCTTCGTTCGCTTCTTCCCGGTTTTGACCGGAGTAGATTTGAATGGTGTAGCCATCAACAAACTTCCGCAGCACGTTCAGTTTATCAATACTGTCAAGCACCGCATTCACTTTATCATTTACCGTACGTGTTGCCACCACATTGGGTTTTTGCGGCCGCATATGCCCACTGTTGTCGTAAACCGAGTCGGCTAACGTTTCAAAGGTCGGCCTCCATAGCGAGAGATCTTCGGAATGGCTCTTATTGCCCCTTTGCGCCCAGGCGGGGGTTGCCATTGTAACGATTACCAATACCCAGAATAGTCTCACGCGCATGAAACGTACAAAAATCAAACCATTTAATTTTCAATTACAATACAGCGCCCGCTCTTAATATCTTCTTCCACTTTCTTGTATTTCACGTCTTTCATCACCTGCCCGTTTTGATACTGCACGGTAACCTTATCATTGCGGTTGGCAATCTTTTCAGATTTCATGGGCATTACCTTTTGCTCTTCGCGCTGCGAAGGAGCCTGCGGCTGTCCGCCTCCGCCACCTTGCAACAACGACCGCGATTCTTCTTTTTGCTCGTTTAATCGTACGCGGGCGCGGTGGGCCCTGGCCTCCTGCACCTGGTCGGGTTGTTGCACGGGTATGTCGGCCTTCATCAGGAAGGAAATGGTTTCTTCATTTACCTTCGAGATAAAACGTTTAAATGCTTCAAAGCCCTCGAACTTGTAAATCAAAAGCGGATCCTTCTGCTCGTACACCGCATTTTGCACAGACTGCTTCAGGTCGTCCATGTCGCGCAGGTGCTCTTTCCATTGCTGGTCTATGATGGCGAGGGTAATCATTTTCTCCATGGCGCGTGTTAGTTCGGCATTGCCGGTTTCCACGCACTTCTTCAGGTTGGCCGATACACCTATTTGTTTGATGCCATCGCTGAAAGGCACCAGGATGTTTTCGATGGTGGCACCGCGGTTTTGGAAAATGTCTTTGATGATGGGCAGCGACTTGCCTGCAATCACTTTGTGCTTGTGTTCGTAGTGTTGCAGTGCTGCGTGGTATAACTTTTCCGTTAGTACTGCCTGATCGGTTTTCTCAAGTTCTTCCTTAGAAACATGGAAATCGAACCCAAACGTACCCAATACCGTCAGTTTGAAACTCTCCACATTCTCGCCATTCTTGGCATTGGTTACCATGTCTTCGCAGGTGTCGAACAGCATGGTGAGGATATCTAGTTGCAGGCGTTCGCCAAACAGCGCGTTTCTTCTGCGCTTGTAGATCACTTCGCGCTGCGAGTTCATCACGTTGTCGTACTCCAGCAGGCGCTTGCGTATGCCAAAGTTATTTTCTTCCACTTTCTTCTGGGCACGTTCTATCGAACTGGTAACCATCGGGTGAGAGATTACCTCGCCTTCTTTCAGCCCCAGGCGGTCCATGATACGTGCAATGCGTTCAGGCATGAACAATCGCATCAGGTTATCTTCCAGCGACACATAGAATTGCGAAGTACCCGGGTCGCCCTGGCGGCCGGACCGTCCACGTAACTGGCGGTCTACCCTGCGCGACTCGTGGCGTTCGGTACCGATAATGGCCAAGCCGCCTGCTGCTCTCGATTCGGGAGTAAGCTTGATGTCTGTACCGCGGCCGGCCATGTTGGTGGCAATGGTTACCGTTCCAGGCTTGCCGGCTTCGGCCACTATCTCCGCTTCGCGCTGATGCTGCTTGGCATTCAACACCTGGTGTTTGATTTTCCGCAGTTGCAGCATACGGCTGAGTAACTCTGAAATTTCCACGGACGTGGTACCCACCAGTACGGGTCTGCCCTGGCCAGTCAATTTCACTATTTCATCCACAACTGCATTGAATTTCTCGCGCATGGTCTTGTATACCAGGTCGTCCATGTCTTTGCGGGTAACAGGGCGGTTGGTAGGTATTACCACCACATCCAGTTTGTAGATGTCCCAAAATTCGCCTGCTTCTGTTTCTGCTGTGCCCGTCATACCGGCCAGCTTGTGGTACATACGGAAGTAGTTCTGCAACGTAATGGTGGCATAGGTCTGGGTAGCATCTTCCACCTTTACATTTTCTTTGGCTTCAATGGCCTGGTGTAAACCGTCAGAGTACCTGCGGCCGTCCAGCACCCGCCCTGTCTGCTCGTCTACAATTTTTACTTTGCCGTCAACAATAATATATTCCGTATCGCGCTCGAATAACGTATAGGCTTTTAATAGCTGGTTAACGCTGTGTATCCGTTGCGATTTGGTGGTGTATTCTTTAATCAGCTCGTCTTTCTTTTGCAGGCGCTGTTCTGGTGTAAGGGCACCGTCCTTCTCAATCTTGTTCAGCTCTGTGCCAATTTCAGGAAGGATGAAGAAGCGTGGGTCTTCCCCATCGCCCGTAATCAAATCAATACCCTTTTCGGTAAGTTCAACGCTGTTGTCTTTTTCATCAATCACAAAATAGAGGGGCTCATCTGCCTTCGGCATTTCCTTCTTATTGTCCTGCAGGTGGTAGTTTTCTGTTTTCTGCAAAATCTGACGCATACCGGGCTCGCTCAGCAGCTTAATCAGGGGCTTGTACTTGGGCATGGCGCGGTATGCGCGGAATAGGGCCAGGCCTCCTTCTTTCTCGTTGCCTTCGGCTAACAATTTTTTGGCATCGTTCAGGTATTGATTGACGGCTTTCTTCTGCGCTTCCACCACTTTATTGATGCGTGGTTTCAATTCATAGAATTCGTGTTCATCGCCTTTCGGGATGGGGCCTGATATGATAAGCGGTGTACGCGCTTCGTCTACCAAAACCGAGTCCACCTCGTCTACCATGGCGTAGTGGTGGCCGCGTTGTACCAGCTCTTCGGGGTCGCGCGCCATGTTATCGCGCAGGTAGTCGAAGCCGAATTCGTTGTTGGTACCGTAGGTAATGTCGGCCAGGTAGGCGTTTCTGCGTGCCTGCGAGTTGGGCTCGTGCTTATCTATACAATCGATGGTGAGGCCGTGAAATTGAAACAGCGGGCCCATCCATTCACTGTCGCGCGTGGCCAAATAATTGTTTACCGTAACAATGTGCACACCGCGCTTGGCAAGGGCATTCAGGAAGGCAGGGAAAGTGGCTACCAGTGTTTTTCCTTCACCGGTTGCCATTTCAGCAATTTTCCCTTCGTGCAATACCACACCACCGATGATCTGCACCTCGTAGTGCACCATGTCCCACTTTATCTTGTTGCCAGCGGCCACCCATTCGTTTTTCCAGAAAGCTTTGTCTCCTACTATTTCTATGTTTTCGTGTCGGGCAGCGAAGGCCCTGTCGTATTCCAGCGCGGTTACTTCTATTTTCTCATTCTCTTTAAATCTGCGGGCGGTGTCGCGCACAATGGCAAAAGCGCGGGGCAGCACTTTTTTCAAAACCACTTCCAACTCCTTGTTGCGCTGCAGTTCCAGCTTATCTATCTGTCCGAAGATGGCTTCCTTTTCGTTGAGATCCAGCTCTGGGAAGTCGGCAATTTGCTTGTGAAGGGCCGCCAACTGGTCGTCTATGGGTTTCAGAAAAGCATTGATTTCCGCTTGTATTCCGAACGTTTTCTGGCGCAGTTCGTCATGCGTGAGCGAAAGGAGCTTTTCTCCTTCGCGCTTGGTTTCTTCCACTAGGGGCATGATCTGCTTGATGTCTTTTTCTGACTTGGTTCCAAAAAGTTTGGCGATGAGCTTCAGCATAGCAATAAATGGATATAAAAAAGGCCTTTTCGCAGGCGAAAAGGCCCGAAAGTTAAGGATTTTGAGGGTGCAATTATAGTTCCAAGGTGCCTTCGAACACCATTTTGGCAGGCCCGATCAGGTAAATGTGGGAAAAGGCCGGGCCGGGCGAGCCACTATGGCTGGTTTGGAAGGCCACTGAGAGGTCGCCCCCTTTGGTTTTGATCTTCACAGGCGATTGATATCCGCGCTGCGAGGCAACCAGGGCGGCAGCTGTAACGCCTGTCCCGCACGAGAGCGTTTCATCCTCCACACCTCTTTCGTAGGTGCGCACATAGATGGTATTATCGCCCAGTAGTTCTACAAAATTCACATTGGTGCCACCGGGCTGAAAGGGTTCGCTGTAGCGGATTTTTCTGCCCTCTTCGAAAACGGCATAACCGGCCACGTTGTTAACAAAACGCACCAGGTGGGGCGAGCCGGTGTTTAAAAACACATCCTCACCTATGGGCTTTGTATCGGCTACGTCATTCATCTTCAACTTCACAACGCCCTGATCCAACAACTCGGCCTGGTGGGGGCCATCGTAAGCGGTAAATGTAGCTTTGCCATTTACCAGACCCAATGCCGCTGCCATTTGCACTGCCGCACGGCTGCCATTGCCGCAAAGGCTCTGCGAACCATCGCTGTTATAGTAAACCAGGTTAAAGTTTTGTGAAGGGTGCTTCTCCAACAGCATCAAACCGTCTGCACCAACACCCAACTTTCGGTTGCACAGGTGTTGGATTTGTTCGGCCGACAATCGCAAGTTGCCCGCACGGTTGTCGATTATAATAAAGTCGTTGCCAGTTGCCTGGTACTTGTAGAAGTGTACCTTCATGGCTGCAGCCTACTTAATCTCTTCATAATCCACATACTCGCCACCTTTAATGGTTCCTCTTCCTTTTTTGGGTGCGGTGTGGCGCGCTGCAGGCGGTGGATTGCGAAATTGCTGAGAGGCAGCCCCCGCACGGAAAAAGAAACTGCTGATTTTGTACACCACATAAAACAACAGTGTGACGATGAGCAAAAACTTAAACATACCTTTATAAACCGAAAGGCGAAGGTAGAAGTTTCACAAAACTATTCCCAGCGGCCGTCAGGCAATCATCGCCTGCTTTAACCATTACTTTTCAGCCTAAGTAAGCGCTATTCCGTACTTAATACTTAAATTTCCAGAGGTAAAATGAGGCTTTTCAGGAAGCATTGAAGGGGTTATGGAGGTAAAGCGGTTTCATACATATTCCATCGACAAAAAGATACAGATACTTTACGAGAAGGGTGCCTTTGTAATGAGTGTGCGTTACTACGGCTACAAAGTAAACCTCTACCTGCTGCACGATTTTTATGTAGAGGTATTCTATAACCACAAGCTGGATATAGTGGAGAAAATTATCCCGTGGGATACACGCCACTCGCGCACACAGTTTTATGTAGACCAGATTAAACTGCCTGACAATTTATTTGCATAAAAAAAGCCCTGAAGCTTACCGTCAGGGCTTTTTCTGTAAGGCTGATTTCTGATTAAGCCGTAGCGGTGCTGGCTTGTTCTACCTTGCTCGACTGGCGCAGGTGCACGGTCTTCTTAGACTTATAGCCGCAATAGCCACACTGGTAGTGCTTCAGCAGCTCGCCTTCTTCGGTGGCGGTAGGCTGCCTCAAAATTTCTTCTTTCACCACTTTAAAGGTCTGGTAGTTACATTCGGGGCACTGCAAAGCATGCAGGTGGCCGGCATATCTTTCGATTTTGATGTAACCCGAAGACTCATCTTTCCATACATCGTAGTCTACCGAGAAAACGTTCTCTTCGGCAATCATACCTTCGTCCAAGTAGGCATCTTCTTCCTCTTCGCTCAACAGCTTCATAATCTTACCTGTTTTCGGAGAGATACGCGGCCGGTAGCGCAGCACCTTCAACCGCTTCTCGATGAAGAAAGGATAGTAGAATTTCAACAGGTTTTGCACGATGAGCGCTACGATCATACCCATGGAAACGGTGGTGAATACACGCACGAAAATCCATAAGGCATTCAATTCAATGATGTTGGAGTTCACATAGAAGCACGCGCCAACAATGATCACAATAGAGGCAATCCACAGAAAACGAATCTCATGACGATTGATGAAATCGTATTTGTCTTTGTATTCTGAAATGCTGGCCAGGCGAACCAAGTATCCCAGCACAATCAGCAGGCCTAGGGCCCAACAACCATATGCAATATTGGCCGCCAGTTGGTTCCAGGAATCGTAAGAGGGTAAGGCTTCAGTCATACGCTATATTTTTTGTGGTTTGTTTGATAGCAAATGGAGGCTCCGCGGCAAAAAAACCAACGGAATATCACCCCAATTTAGTACTGTTTGGGCCAAAAAAGCAAAAAAATGATTTTTTTAAAAAACATTACATATCATCGTTCTAAGAGGTGAAGCGGTACAATACAGAAAGTGCCTCCGCGGGCGCTTCGAACATGCCCATGTGGCCGGTTTGTTTCAGTACCTCTAAGTGGCCTTGTTGCAGCAATTTCGACTGATTTTCAAGTATTTTCAGGGGGATGAGCGTATCATGTTCTCCAGCCACGATCAATACGGGCTGGTGGGCCTGCCTTAATACGGCTTGCCGGTCGGGCCGGTCGCGCATGGCCCGGGTGTAAGCCAATAATGTTTCCTTTTTGGTTTTTCGCGCCAGGGCATCAACCCGTTGTATGGCGGCAGGGTCCTTTTTGTGAAACAAGCCCGGCACAAAGGTGTCCACAAACGGGTCTACCCCATTTTTTTCGACAAAATCCATTACCCGCGTGCGATTGAGTTTTTTCTCTTCGGAGTCGGCCGTGGCGGTGGAATGAAAAAGCCCCAGTCCCGCGGGGGCATCCGGCCTGATTTCGGCCATGGCCAACGCAACGTACCCACCCAGTGAATGGCCTACCAAAACGGGCTTCTGCACGCCCAGGCCATCCAGCCAGTGCCACATCTCACTGGCGATATCGGACAATGAAAAGGGGGTTTGCGGGAGTTTACTGGCGCCAAATCCGGGTAAATCAGGTATCAGCACCCTGCATTTTTCCGCCAATCGGCCTGCCAGATCCAGCCAAACTTCATGGGTTTCGCAGAAGCCATGAATAAGTACCAATGGGGCACCTTTGCCTTTCTCCTGGTGAAATACCGGTAGGCCGGCCATTGATTCAGGCAAGTTTTGATGCCGTTTCGAGCATAAGCATCACGGCCTGCTCAATGCCTTTGGGGTCGAAGCCACACTCGCGGTGTAGTTCAATCTGTTCGCCATGTTCTACAACGCGATCGGGGATACCCAGCCTCTTTACTTCTGCCTGGTAGCGATGGTCGGCCATGAACTCCAGTATGGCGCTGCCAAAGCCGCCCTGTATGCAGCCGTCTTCCACCGTTATTACCTTACGGAATTTGGAGAAGACTTCGTGCAGCAGTGCCTCATCGAGGGGTTTCACAAAACGCATGTCGTAGTGTGCAACGTTTACCCCTTGCTTTTCCAGGCTTTCGCAGGCCTCTACGGCATAGTTGCCAATGTGCCCCAGGGTGAGCAGTGCCACCTCTTCGCCATCTCTTATTTTCCGGCCGGTTCCAATTTCTATTTTTTCGAAGGGCGTGCGCCAATGGGGCATAACACCCTGGCCGCGTGGGTAACGTATGGAGAAGGCCTCACCCTCACGCGGTAATTGCGCGGTAAACATCAGGTTGCGCAACTCTTCCTCATTCATGGGCGAAGCCACAATCATGTTCGGTATGCAGCGGAAATAGGCTATGTCGTAAGCGCCATGGTGTGTGGGGCCATCGGCACCGGCAAAGCCAGCGCGATCCAAACAAAAATTAACGGGCAGGTTTTGTATACACACATCGTGAATTACCTGATCGTAGGCACGCTGCATGAAAGAACTGTAGATGTTACAGAACGGAATCAGCCCTTGGGTGGCCAGACCTGCCGAGAAAGTTACCGCGTGTTGTTCGGCTATCCCTACATCGAAGGCGCGGTCGGGCATTTCTTTCATCATGATGTTTAGGGAAGAGCCCGAGGGCATGGCCGGTGTAATGCCTACTATTTTACTGTTGGCCTTGGCTAACTCTACCAGTGTGTGCCCAAACACATCCTGGTACTTGGGCGCCTGGGGCTGATCGTGTACTTTTTTGTGAATCTCACCGGTAATTTTATCGAACGTGCCGGGTGCATGCCAGGTAGTAGCGTTGCCCTTTTCCGCAGGCCCGTAACCCTTGCCCTTTACGGTAACACAATGCAGAATTTTCGGACCCTTGATGTCTTTCAAGTCGTTGAGAATGGCCACCAGGTGGTCTACATCGTGGCCGTCCACCGGGCCAAAGTAACGCAGGTTCAGCGATTCGAAAAGGTTACTCTGACTCAGTAAAGTTGACTTTATTCCGTTTTCGATTTTCGAAACCACCTCTTGCGCATTTTTGCCGAAGTGCGACAGCTTGCCGAGCAGGTTCCACACCTCGTCTTTTAATTTATTGTAGGTGCGCGAAGTGGTGATGTCTGTCAAGTAATCTTTCAGTGCACCTACGTTGGGGTCAATAGACATGCAGTTGTCGTTCAAAATCACCAACAGGTTGGTGTCTGAAACGCCCGCATGGTTCAACCCTTCGAAAGCCATGCCGCCTGTGAGTGCGCCATCGCCAATAACGGCCACATGTTGCTTGTCTTCCAGCCCCTGATATTTGGAGGCCACCGCCATGCCCAGCGCAGCGGATACAGAGGTGGAGGAGTGCCCTACGCCAAACGCATCGTATTCGCTCTCTTTCCGTTTGGGGAAACCGGAAATGCCTCCGTAAAGGCGGTTGGTATGAAAACGGTCTCTACGGCCCGTTAAAATTTTGTGCCCATAGGCCTGGTGGCCCACATCCCATACAATCTGATCGGTAGGGGCATTAAATACATAATGCAGGGCCACTGTTAGCTCTACTACGCCCAATGAGGCGCCAAAATGGCCTCCATATACTGATACGTTATCTATAATAAACTGGCGTAGTTCGGCACAAAGTTCCACCAATTCGGCCTGGTTCAATTTCTTTAGGTCGGCCGGGCTGTTAATGTTAGCAAGCAATCTCCCTGGGGTAATCAGCATAGTTTGGCTGGGTATATTTTGTTTAACAGCAATTTGAAGGTAAGTGTTTTGGCCGGTTTTCATCGGTGTAGCCCACAAATTTATGCATTTAGAATTCTCCGCAGATTTTTCAAGGCTTTTGGGTAATTTTGCCGTTCGGCAATTGGTAAAATATGGCACAAGAGCACTTTGAGGTAAAACTTCCCCTTTTCGAAGGGCCTTTCGACTTATTATTATTCTTCATCGAACGCGATGAACTGGACATTACCGATATACCTATTGCCAAAATCACCAACGACTTTCTGGATTACATACACCACCTGGAAACGTTGAATGTAGAGGTTGCCAGCGAGTTCATTCTGGTGGCGGCCACACTGATGCGCATTAAATCGAAAATGCTGCTGCCCAGACCGCAGATAGACGATCAAGGCAATGAAATAGACCCGCGCGAAGAATTGGTGCGCCACCTGATGGAGTACAAAAAGTACAAGTCGGTGGTAGATCAGTTCCATAAAATGGAAGAGACCGAGTTGATGAAGGAGAAGCGCGGCAACATCTTGAAAGAGCTTCGTCAACTGGCAGAAAGCACCAACGTGGAAGCCGAACTGCAGGATGTAGACCTGTTCAAGCTGCTCACCGTTTTCGAAAAAGTTTTGAAGCGCCACGAGGAGGAGAAGAACCGGCCAGTGCACCAGGTTATTCAGTACCCGTTTACCATTGAGGGGCAGAAAGACTTTATTTTGAATGAAGTTACCACCAAATCGCGCGTGGCCTTTACCGAATTATTTGCTGCAGCCCCTACGCGCATCGCCCTGATATTTAATTTTCTGGCTATTCTGGAAATGTTGGCTGCCGGTATGTTGTCCATACAGGTGGGCGAGGGTTTCAACAACTTCTGGGTAATGAAAAGAGAAGAGGAGGAGGTTAAAGCTGAAACGGCCGAATAAATTCAAAGGCATAAAATCATCTGCCTTTTAAGTGGCAGCCGTTATTTCAACAAATCACCACTCAGTCGTAAAAGTTCTGTTTCCGCCACTTTGGTCAGGTAGCGGGCATTGATCAACCGGTTATAAGCCTCCTCCAGGCTTTGCTGGGCGGTGCGCTGTTCGATAAACGTGCTTACACCACGCTTGAAGCTCTCCATCGCAATGTTTGCATTTTCTTTGGCCAGCAAAATGTTCTCTTCCTCAATCAACAACACTTTGCGGGCATTGTCGTAATTCACATAGGCATTTTGTACCGCTGTGTTTATAACAGCCGCCTGCTGATCGTATATCAAGCTCTGGCGACTAAAATTGATCTGGGCCTGTTGTACATTTCTACGGGTAATGAAGTTATTAAGGATTGGTACACCCAATGTAAATCCGTAATTGTATCCATTACTCCGGTTGGTTAGTGCCTGAAATGGGTTAATCAAAGTTTTGTTATCAGTAAAGGAGTAATTGTAGGCGGCCCCAAAAGAAAGGGTTGGAAAATATTCACCGAAACGTTCGCGGTACTGCAATTGTGCTACAGACATGTCTCTTCGGATTGACTGCAGGAGAAAATTCTTACTCTGTAGGTTATCAGTAATTTCTTCTTTGGTGATGTTAAGGTTAATTTCAATTGAGTCCGACACTTCAAATGTGGCCGGAAGCTTCATCCCCACCAATACGTTCAACTGATTTTTCAATTGTTCAATTGCTGTTTGCTGATTAATAAATTGAGTGCGTTGAGCATTCAAATCTAATTTAGCCTGCAGCAGTTCTTGCTTAATACCTGTGCCAACGGAAAGTTTGCGGTCAGCCAGCCGTACACGCTCCTCATTCAATAACATCAGTTCCTCAAGGGCCTTGAGTTGTTGCTTTTGCTGAATGATGTTGTAGTAATTGGTTATTACCTGTGCTATCGTGTTTACTATCTGATTTTTCACATTGATTTCACCCTGCCGCTCTATTTCGGCCAAACGTGCACGGGTAGCAAACATACGCGAGCCATCAAACAACAACCAATTTAATTGAACGCCCGCAGCCGTGTTGTTCGATTCGGCTCTTCCGCTATTGTTGCGTGTGGCATCCTGAAATTCAAGTTTCTGATTGTTGTTGTTCCAGGTGGTAGAGGCTATGCCATTTAACTGAGGCAAAAATCCGCCCACTGCAAATGCATTGTCGGTTGAAGCGGCTTCTAGAGCATTCTTAGCCAGGCGCACATCGTAACCATTTTCCAAGGCAAGCCCTATAACCCGATCCAGCGAAAGTATCTCCTGGCCGGTGGCCATTTCCCCAGAAAACAGGGCAAGTAATAGCGCAAACGTTATTTTATTAAGTTTCATAAACCAATTCTTCTGCTTTCTTTTCCTCCGCGCGCTCAGCCGGTCCGGCAACCAATCGGTCAAAATCTACGTGCGTACGCTTGCGCGATAAGAAGGTGTACATAGCAGGTATTACAAACAATGTTAAAATGAGCGAGAATAAAATTCCACCCACAATAACAATACCCAGCGGCTGGCGGCTGGCAGAAGCGGCCCCCAACGAAAGTGCCAACGGCAAGGAGCCGAGGGCCATGGCCAGGCTGGTCATCAAAATGGGGCGCAGACGCATGCGCGAGGCCTCGAGCACGGCATCCAGGCGAGAGAGCCCTTCCTCGCGTTTTTGGTTGGCAAACTCCACAATCAGAATTCCATTTTTTGTAACCAGGCCAATCAACATAATCATACCTATCTGCGAAAAGATGTTGAGTGTCTGCCCGAAAATGTAGAGCGATATCAACGCGCCACATACCGCCAGCGGTACGGTGAACATGATGGTGAGCGGATCTACAAAGCTTTCGAATTGTGCTGCCAGGATGAGGTAGATAAGAATCAGCGCCAGCACAAAGGCAAACGCGGTGTTGCCGGAGCTTTCGGCAAAATCGCGCGAAACGCCTGAGAGGGACGTGGTGAACGTATCATCCAATATGCTGTTGGCAATTTCTTGCATGGCGGCAATGCCATCGCCCACGGTGTGGCCAGGAGTAAGGCCGGCCGAGATGGTGGCTGACTTAAAGCGGTTATAATGATACAATGTAGGGGGTGTGGTGCTCTCTTCGATCGTCACCAGGTTATCGATCGAAATCAGGTTGCCATCGCGTGTGCGCACATACAAGCTTTTCAGGTCGGCAGGGTCATCGCGATCGATGCGTTCTACCTGACCGATTACTTCGTATTGCTTGCCGTCAATCGTAAAGTAGCCAAACCGCAGGTTGCTGTAGGCCAACTGCATGGTTTGCGAAATATCCTGCACGCTCACGCCCAACTGGGTGGCCTTCAGGCGGTTGATGGTTACGCGCAACTCGGGCTTATTGAATTTCAAGTCGGCATCGACCTGCTGTAGCGCTGGGTGGTTGTTGGCGGCCTCCAAAATTTTGGGCAACGCTTCTTTCAGCTTATCAAAGTTGTTGTTCTGAATAACGAACTGCACCGGCTGGCCACCTCGTCTGTCGACCGATATGGTCTGCTCCTGCAAGGTAAAGGCCCTGCCTTTATTAAGAAAGCGTAGGTCTTGGTTAACCCGGTCTACAATTTGCTGCTGCGAAGCCTGCCGTTGATCGGGGTCTACCAATGTTACACGCACAAAACCCGTATTAGCAGAACCAGATCCGGTAAAGCCGGGAGCTGTAACAGAAAGTGCCGTTCGGTGTTCGGGCACGGAATCCATGATCATCTGCACTACTTCGCGTACGTACGAATCCATGTAGTCGTAAGAGGTGCCTTCCGGGGCCGAGAGCGAAATGCGGAACTGGTTGCGGTCTTCCATGGGTGCCAGCTCAGACTGAATGTTCGTGCCAATCAAAAAGGCGGCCCCCAAACAGACAACAATAATTGCCAGCGCAACCCACCGCACCCGCATAAAAGACGCCAGCCAGCGGGCGTAGCCGGTTTCCATGCCCGCGAAGAATGGCTCTGTAACATTATAAAACCACGAATGTTTGTGTTTGGAACGGGTAAGTTTTACGCTGAGAACGGGTGTAAGCGTGAGCGACACAAAGCAAGAAACCAACACCGCCCCGGCTACCACCACACCAAACTCTGTAAACAGGCGACCGGTAAATCCTTGCAGGAAGAGTATCGGTAAAAACACAACGGCCAGCGTGATGGAGGTAGAGATAACCGCAAAGAAAATTTCTTTGGAGCCTTCGAGTGCAGCCTGGTATTTATTCATGCCGCTCTCCAGTTTTTTGTAAATGTTTTCTGTGACCACAATACCGTCATCCACCACCAGGCCGGTAGCAAGCACAATACCCAACATGGTGAGTACATTGATGGAGAAGCCACACAGGTACATGATAAAAAATGTGGTGAGCAACGATACCGGTATGTCGATCAGTGGGCGGAAGGCAATTACGGCATCGCGGAAGAAGAGGTAGATGATCATGACCACGAGCAGGAATGATATCAGCAGGGTTTCTTCCACCTCGGTGATGGAGCGTTTGATGAACACCGTCTGGTCCATGGCTATGTTTAGCGAAATATCTTCGGGTACTTCGCGTTTAATCTGCTCCATGCGTTTGTAGAACTCATCGGAGATGGCCACATAGTTAGAGCCGGGCAGCGGTATCATGGCGAGGCCCACCATGGCAATATTACTTTCGCGCAAAATAGATTCTTCATTTTCCGGACCCAACAGCGCCTGGCCTACATCGCGTAGGCGAATGTCGCCCGTAGGCCCAGACCTGATAACTACATTGTTAAAATCTTCTTCGGTGTAGAGTCGGCCGAACGTTCTCACCGTTAGTTCTGTGGCATTGCCTGATATTTTGCCTGATGGCAATTCTACGTTTTCGCGGTTCAGTGCTTGTTGCACTTCCAGGGCGGTGAGGTTGTAGGCGCTCAGTTTGGATGGGTTCAGCCAGATGCGCATGGCGTATCTTTTTTCGCCCCAGATCTGAATGCCGCTTACACCGGGTATGGTTTGAAGTCGCTCTACCAGAACATTTGCAGCATATTCGGTAAGCTGCAGGTGATTTCGCGTATTGCTCTGTACCGTCATGGAAATGATAGGGCTCGAGTTGGCATCGGCCTTGGAAACCACAGGCGGGCTGGGAAGGTCGTTCGGCAGCGAACGGGCCGCTTGCGACACCTTGTCGCGCACATCGTTGGCGGCCGCCTCCAGGTCTACACCTAGTTCGAACTCAACGTTAATGTTGCTGCGGCCCACACTCGATGTGGAGGAAATATTACGAATACCTGCAATGCCGTTAACCGCTTTTTCCAGGGGCTCGGTAATTTGCGATTCGATGATGTCTGCATTAGCGCCCGGGTAAGAGGCGCTTACACTGATAATGGGAGGATCAATAGCAGGATAATCTCGTACCCCCAGCGAATTGAAGCCGATGATGCCGAACAACACCAGTATGATGTTCATTACAAAGGCCAGCACAGGCCTGCGTAAACTAAGCTCGGAGATACTCATATATTTCTTCGTTAAGATTCAACCAAACCACATTTCCTGAACCTCCAGAACAATCAACCATTAAAAACGGTTGCCTGCTTAAAGTTTTTTCACCGCACTTAATTTCAATTTCGTGTTCGAACGGATCGCCATCAGTCCGGTAGTAACCACGGTGTCGCCCACGTTAAGTCCTTTGGTAATTTCTACAAAAACCGAATCGCGCATGCCGGTTTCAACAATCTGAAAAAGGGCCGAATCTTTTCGGATGAGCACGACCTGTTTGTTGCGTGCCTGCGGAATAACCGATTGAGTGGGCACCAGCAGGGCATCTTCGTTTTTACCTAACTGCAATTTCACCTTGGCAAATATGCCCGGAATCAGCTCGCGGTTGTCGCTCTGTACCATAGCCCTTACGCGCAACGTGCGTGTGGCCTGGTCTACACCGCTTTCGGTAGCCATCACCTCACCGTAATGCGTGTGCGAGCCACCGTCAACAGTAAAGGCTACACGATCGCCCTTGTTAAGGCTTTTGGCATATTTTTCCGGTATCGAAAATTCAAGCTTCAGCCTGTCTACCTGGCGGATGGTGGCCACTACATCGTTTGGTGATAGGTAAGAGCCAAGGCTGACGCTGCGCAGACCAATTTTGCCATTGTACGGTGCGCGAATTTCCGTTTTTGAAATGGAAATTTTTACGGAGCGAATGTCTGCATTCAGGTTATCTACCTGCAAGGCGGTGAGGTCATACTCTTGCTGACTGATGCCATTGATAGCTAACAATTCTTTTTGACGCTCTTCGGTTTTGATGGCAATCTGCAGTTGCACCTCCAACTTTTTCAGTTGGGCCTGCAGGTCTTCGTCAAAAAGCTTTACGAGCAGGGAACCTTTTTGCACATCGCTGCCTTCGTTGATGTTTAGCTGAACGATGCGCCCGCTTACTTCGCTTTTAATCTGTGTTTCTTCTGCGGGCATCAAAGATCCCGGCACTTCAATATGATCGCTGATGGCTGCCTTCGTTACCACAAAACCCTCTACCACCAGGGTTCCTTGCTGACGGGCCGCCATCGGCATCGCATTCTTTTTGGCATTACAGCCCGCGATGATGGCGGCACACGTTACCAAGCAAACAAGTTTTCTAACCAGGAACATTTTTGGGAAATAAGTATGTAAAAAAATTAACGATGGAGTGACAGCCGTGCGAACTGGCTGTGCAAGTCAAGTACCTGTGCCAGCACCGGATGCACCTCGTCATTCAGCACTACATAGTCCGCCTGTTTCATTTTTTCTTCTTCGGCCATTTGTTTATCCATTATCTGCTTCACGCCATCAATGCTGCGGTGGGGGTCGCGTTTCAGTATTCTTTCCATTCTAAGCGGCACCGGTGCGTACACCGTAACCACCTTATCGAGGCTTTTGTTCGAACCAACTTCAAAAAGCAACGCGGCTTCTTTAATCACGTAAACTGCTTCACCGTGCAATTGAGTCCAGCGTTCGTAATCAACACCAACCCGCGGATGAACCAACTCATTCAAAAGCTGCCTTTTGTCATCGTCTTTAAAAACAACTTCGGCCAGGTATTCCCGATTGAGCGAACCATCCGAAAGGAAACTCAATGTTCCGAATTCTTTTTTGATCTGCTCTATCAGTATTCCGTCAGTGGTCATTAATTTTTTCGCCCGGCTATCGGCATCGTATACGGGTGCACCCAGGCAGGCAAATATTCTGCAAATAAGGCTTTTACCTGAGCCAATGCCACCGGTAACACCAACCTGTAACGTACGCTTAATCATTAGTGTTGTTTTACTAAAACGGAGTCTGTCCGTAGCAAACTGGCGTATGGCGGCAGACCCAGTATAGCGGGTAGATATTTTCGCGCCTCGCCTTTCGCCAACTCATCTACGGCAACTATTGCCTGTAGCGCACTTTTGTCAAAGCCATCGGCATCTTTTCGTGGCAGTTGTACCACACAATCCACACTATCGGTTTCTAACACGCGGCCCCAGGGCAACGGGGTGGCAGCCCTGGTACCTACACGCACCGTTATATCGGCCATCTCGGCAACTTCAAAACGAACTTCCACAACGGGCGGATTGCGCTTGATGAACTCCTGGCCCGGGATGGCTACTTCTGTTTCTTCGCGGTAGTTTTCGCTCACACGCCTGGCAGGCAACCTAATTTCAATGGAATCGGGCAGGGCCTTCAGTAAACTATGTGGGCCGTTCAATTCTACCGAATCGGGCAGCACTACCACCGGGCTTACCCGGCCGGTATTGTTTCTGAAACCGATGGCGTTGATGTTGGCCGTAAGCTTAAACTTCCGAATGGTGCGTGGGTCTATTTGTATGCGCAGCGTATCAACGGCCACGTAGTTAATGGTGAGGTTCTCTATCTGCCCTGCCAGCAGCGCGGGCAGTGTGCCTGCCACAATTTTTTTTACTTCGCTGGGCCGCTCGAGTGGCAGCACCAACTCCGGCAATTTTACACCAAATGTTTTTCTGAGCAGATCCCACCCGTTGCCACTCACGTTAATGGGCAAATCGTGCGGCAGCGTGCGGGCGGGGGCAAAGCGCGTTTCATCGTATTCAAAACGCAACGGAAACCGCAGTTGTGTGGTGTAGTTTTTATTCAGCGCGTTGAAGAACCAGAAAACCGTGGCGGCCAGAAAACAAAGCGCCACGGCTTTCCAGTTTGTCCGGTTAAAGTGAAAGAGGTTTACAAATAGTTTATTGAAAAAACTCAAGGCGCCAGTTTTGCATCAAAGTTAAGCGAACTTTGAAATAGGCACATCAGGCTTTTTTGCTGTTAAGGGCTTTGGTGCTTTCCATCGAAATGGCAGACTTGTTGAAACGGATGCGGCCTCCGCGCTCCACTTCCAGCACAATGGTATCGTCTTCTATTTCGGCTACCCGGCCGTGTGCTCCGCCAATGGTTACCACGCGGTCGCCCACTTTCACTTCTTCCGTAAATTTCTTCTGCTCTTTGGCTTTTTTCTGCTGCGGGCGAATCATGAAAAAATAAAACACCACAATGATCAGTAGCATGAAGATCATCGAGGTCCAGCCGCTGCCCTGCTGGGCTGCTTGTAAAAGAATTGCGTACATACGTTTAATTGATTTGAAGTGTAAAGTTATCCAATCGGGGCAAACCGCGGCTAACAAATCTGTACTAATCTGAAAACAAGAAAGCCGACTTACGGCCGGCTTTCTAATAGCTGGGATATGAAATATTATTTCACCGGGCCATTGCTGCCGTCTGACTTGGCGTTGACCATGGCCTTAAAGCGCAAGGTGGTTTGCTTGGGCCAGGTATTGGCAGTTACCGTAATGGTTTTGTTCTGGATACCTGGTTTGCCGTTCGAGTCGAATTCGGCTTTCACAAAGCCGGTTCCACCTACCGGTATCGGCTCTTTCGACCAGTCGGGGGCGGTGCAACCGCATGATGGTTGAGCGCTTTGAATAATCAGGGGGGCCTGGCCGTTGTTGGTAAACTTGTAGGTGTAACTTACTTTCTGCCCTTCGCTTATGGTGCCAAAATCGTGCTCCACCTTTTCGAACTGAATGACAGGCAGGGGGCCTTCCGGCTTTTCGCTGGCTGTTTGAGCAGCAGGTGTGGCCGTTGCTGCCGGTGTGGTGGTAGTTGTTGCGCCCTTGTTTCCTTCCAGTTGCGAGAGGCGCGCCTCCAGTTCGGCAATTCGCTTTTCAGCCGCACGGTCGCGGCAACCTGTGGCCACTGCAATCAGTGCCACACCCATCATCAATCGCAAAGCAGTCTTCATATTTCTTTAATTGTTATTAGTCTGTATCAGCTCCGGCCATTCAAAGTAACGGGGTTCCCTTTCAAATAGCGTTTCTTTAACAAAACATTAACTTTTTTTGTTTCCCCGAATCTGGGCCAACAATTCGTCTACATCTTCCAGCAGCCGCTCTGCCTTGTCTTTGGCTTCCGAAACGACCTTTTGCCCCTGCGATTTGGCCTCGGTGGTAAGTGGTGTTTCCTTTCCATCCACCAGGTCGCTCAGGAAATCTTCCAGCATTTTTTTGTACTTATCCAGGCGGAAGGAGAGCTTTTCGCGCGTGGCGGTTCCCTTGTCGGGTGCATACAACACGCCCAGAATTGCGCCCACAGCCGCCCCGGTTAAAAATGCAATGAGAGTATTGCTGCCTTTTTTACTCATAATAACGGGTTTGTTAGACGGGCAAAGATAAGATAACAAAGGCAATCTGTAAACCCACCTTATTGCCGGGCTATAAAACCGGGCTACTTGTTGTCTATCAGCCCACGCCCGCTCTTTTTCACAACACCCGATTTTAGCATCTCTTTAGAAATTACATCAAGAATGCCGTTGATGAACTGACGGCTTTTAGGGGTACTGTATTCTTTTGTGAGCTCGATGTATTCGTTGATGGTAACCTTTACAGGGATGTTGGGGAAACTAATCATTTCGGCAATGGCCATTTCCAGAATGATGCGGTCGGTAAGCGGCAACCGGTCTACCTCCCAGTTTTTGGTATTGTTGGCAATGAGTTGTTTGTGGGCAGGCTCGAGCTTCACGGTTTCTTCGAACAGGCGGGCAATAAAAAGGCGGTCGTCTTCCCAATCCAGCGAAAGCTTCTGCAACTCGATGGTGCCCTGCTCTTCGTTTAGCGACTTGATGGTTTTATCGATCAGGCCCTTCACAATTTCGTGGTCTTCGGTCCAATGGATGTCTTCTTCCTCGAACCAGGCGTTGATGGTGCCAGTCAGAATCAATTTCCGGTAGAGGTGCTTTACAAATGCTTTTTGCGAGTCGAGGTCTGGCTTTTTTTCGTCCAGGTACTTGTTGTAGGTAGCATCCGCTTTCAACACATCGCGGAACCAGGGACGCACCTTATCGAGCCGGTTTTGCCAGCCGCTTTTTCCCTTCAGCAGTTCTTTCTTCAACTCATCGTTGGCGGCCAATGCCTTAAGCCATGCGTTGTCTATTAGATTTTTGTGATTGATTTTCTTATCGGCTTCGGCCTGTTCGCGAAAGGCGAGCATCAAACCTAAAATGGAATGGTAGTAGTCGGTAAGCTTTTCTACTTCTACCACCAGGCTTTTAGAAAGGTGGTGATAGTCTTTTTTGTTCTGCGTGTAATAAAAGCTCAGCGCATCGGTTACCGCTTTGTTGATTTGGGCATCGGTATGGTCTGCGGCATCTGCGTTGCTGAATTTTTTTTCGAATTGCTGAACGGCCGCTTTGCGCTGCTTGGCAATGGCCACCTTATCCTGCACCTCCATGGAGTTAAGGTCAGGCTGAAAAATGGCTTCTATCTGGTCTATGGCCAGCAAACGGTTTGCTTCTGTGCATTGATCGTAGGCAAAGAGTGTTTGCATCACCTTGATTCGAAGCATCCTCCTGTTCAGCATAATGAAAGAACGTTAATATGGGCGCAAAAATAGTTGGTTTTTTGTAAACGGGCGGTGCGGCATTAATGTATCCGTTACTTTTTGGGGTTACGGCAAAAAGAAAGGCAGGGTTGTAGCCCTGCCTTGTCCAAAAACTGCACTAACACCGTCTCAGCTTATTTATTTTGTCGGTGAACGGTTACAACATGAGGATCGGAAAGTCAGAGAAATTTCTCAAAATTCTACCTTTTAATAACTATTTGTTGAGTGTAAATCTCCTTTCCATGTCTGACTTTCAGATAGTACTGGCCCTCTGGGAATGAGGATACAGGGATAGACATGTTGTCGATCCCTAACCTGCAGCTCATCAATTTTTGCATGCTCTTGTCTGTCACTTCAATCTCTACTTCCTCCAACTTTCCAAATGTACTAAGTTTATTGCCTTCAAAATCAAGAAACTGGATCTCTATGATAGCATCGGAGGGGTTAGGAAATACCTGAATACTATATCCACAAAAATATACCTGCGTAAAAAAAGTTGATGGACTACCCGCAGACCCGCAGATGTTATCAACTCGGAGCGTGACCGCGCCACTCTCGCTACCAGCAATGAGAGCTAGTTGGTTAGTACCTTGCCCAGAGGAATAAGTCCAACTGCTTGGCCAACTCCAGTTATAATTAGTTGCACCAGTAAGAACAGGCGCAGTATAATAAACAAACTGGTTACTACAGGTACTTGACGGACCGATTATTGGATAATCAGAACTATTATAAGATCCAGTTCTAAAATCAGCTCGTTGATAATAAGTAACACCTGAAACAAAAGAAACATCAGCTCGAACCCAACCGGGACCGCTTGAATTAGCTGATACTGTGAAATTTTTTGTTGATTGACCTGAAACGTACGTTACGTTGGGGCTTTTTGTCCATGTAACACTTGCGCCAGGTGCTAGATAGTTAAGCGAAAATGTACTGTTTGAGGCGCACACGATCTGAGGGCCCGTAACCTTGAGCGCCTCCGGCAAGTACTTGTGAACGCTTTTTGAATTAGAACTTCCGGTTAAATAGTATGCCACTGAGGAAGACAACGAGAATGGGGCACTGCCTGCTGACGTTGCAGGTGGTGGTGTTTTCATTTGCCATGCATTTGTCCCTGGATTATACTCGAGTAGATATGGCGTGCCGCTATTATTCACAGATAGTGAATAGCCAAGACCTCCAGCCGAAAATCCTTTGTTAGTCCAAACATAGGAGATTTCTGATGGAAAAAGTGCTTTAACTGCCCAAGTTTTTGCCTTTGGATTATATGCGTATACGTCTCTATAGAAATAGGTCGTCAATATATCAACATACTTGTAACCCCCAAATACGTAAGGAGTTCCAGAAATTGTAAATGTTCCAGCAGATTCTCTCTGGCCTCCAGGTAGACTTGGTCGTTGCACCCAAATATCGGTGACAGGGTCATACTCCCACAAAGTATTGTCACTATAGGTTGTCCCGAACTGAAAGCCAGAAACTATAAAACCTTTACCTACAGTTGAAAATCCGACTGCATAAGCTCTGCCTGTGAGACCAACATTTTGTCTAATTCTCCAAAGGTTCAACGAAGGGTCGTATTCATAAAAATCATTGACAGTTGAAGCACTACCAGACTGACCCACAAATCCTGTCCCCATATAACCTTTACTACCGATCGCAAATCCGACCGCAGCCCATCGACCAATACCGCTTGCGTTCTGCTTTTGGGTCCAGGTATCCGTCATCGGGTTGTACTCCCAAAAATCATTCATGGCCTGACCAGAACTATTTCTTCCTGAGCCTATGTATGCCTTATCATTTATTACGAACGAGAACGCATTGGTCCTACCTTGACCCGCAAAATCATTCAATTGCAGCCATGTGTTCGTGGGCTGACCATCTACATCAAGGCAAAGGAGTAATGGCCAAAGCCAGAAAAGAAGGATTCTTGTGAGTTTCATATAGCATTTCTTAGTAGTTAATCTTCAAGCTATCAAGTTCTGCAATAGTAACGGACGGAAGATCCTGGGGCCTACTTGATAATTTTTGTACTACTAGTCGACCAACTGATTCGGCCTGAACCCTCGATATAAAGCCTTTATTACCCGCAACTGCCGGGATATTCACTTGATCAATCAATAACTTTTCGTCCTCGAAAATCTGATAGCCCCATCCTCCATATGCACTTTCGGTTATTTTAACCGTATATTTAGAAGTTGAATCCTCGGGAGGCTGCAATTTACCCGTATCAACCTTACAGGCGATGAAAATAAGAAAAGTTGCTATCGATATTTTCAAAAAGTGGTTCAATTCATTTCTGAGCGTATGTTTGAATATACATTTCGTAAGTGTCACATCCAAGCCTTTTGGACTACTAGTGACAATTTTAGTTGCTATAACTATCCAATCGTGTGAAAAAAGTGATCCGGGCCCCGTAGTTTGTAGCTGCGAAGCGAATGGGGCGGACCCTTTTGCAGACCAACAGGGTATTGTAGTGAATACAACGGAAGGCTACTTTTTTCTAAGCCCATCTGTTGGCTACCTAAAACCATGCGCCCCTTTTGAAAACCAATTGGAAGTTGACGCATTGATGGTGAAGATTACCGGCATCATCAAGATCACGTGCGATAAACCAGATGATATTTTTGGGTATCAAAAGCAGAGTTATGTCGTAATCGAATTAGTCAACCCTACAATAGATTCCCTTTTTTCAGAAAATCCATTTAACATTCAAATCATCAAATCGGAAGACTACGGTTTTCCCGAGGGTTTCGGATACAAAATATCCCATGAAAACGGATTTAATATAGTTCAGCCAACGCTTCCAGCAGTTGGTGGAAACAAACCGTTTCTGACCAAAGCAGATGCTTTCAAAACGGCCGTGCTCGTGGCCTATAAAATCAATCTGAATATCGGTTTACCATCGATAACACTACAGGATTTGCGGTTTTTGAAGGTACTCTATTAGTTAGTATTCGTTGCACTTCACATTGACATTAACTAAAAAGAAAGGCAGGGTTGTGGCCCTGCCTTTCAGCGGTAGTTTGCTGTTGCCAACTATTCTTTTTTCTCTTTCGATGACGTTTTTTTCTTCTTCCCGGTTACGGTCAGCGCATCGCCTGTGCCTTCGTAGTCGGCCAGAATGGTGCCACCTTCCTCTACCTCGCCCTTCAGAATCTCTTCGGCTACCGGGTCTTCCAGGTATTTTTGGATGGCGCGGTTCAGCGGCCGGGCGCCAAACTGCTGGTCGTAACCTTTCTCGGCCAGGAAATCCTTTGCTTTCTCGGTAAGCTCTACGTTGTAGCCCAGTGCGGTAATGCGGCTGAAAAGCTTACCCAACGTAATGTCGATGATTTTGTGGATGTGCTCGCGCTGCAGCGAGTTAAACACAATCACATCGTCCAGGCGGTTGAGGAATTCGGGGCTGAAGGCACGTTTCAATGCTTGTTGAATGGTGGCCTTCATTGCCTCTTCGGCACTCTCCTGCTTGGCTTTGGTGGCGAAACCGATGCCGGTTCCAAAATCTTTCAGATCGCGCACGCCAATATTCGAGGTCATGATGATGATGGTGTTACGGAAGTCTACCCTGCGGCCGAGGCCATCGGTCAGAATGCCGTCATCCAGCACTTGCAATAAAATGTTGAATACATCGGGGTGCGCCTTTTCAATTTCATCCAGCAACACCACCGAGTAAGGCTTGCGTCTTACTTTTTCGGTTAGTTGGCCACCCTCTTCGTAGCCCACGTAGCCAGGAGGCGCACCTACCAGGCGCGACACCGAAAATTTCTCCATGTATTCGCTCATGTCGATGCGCACCAAAGCATCGTCTTTGTCGAAAAGATACGTAGCCAATACTTTGGCCAACTCGGTTTTACCAACGCCTGTGGGGCCCAGGAAGATGAACGAACCAATGGGTTTCTTCGGATCTTTCAAGCCCACGCGCGTGCGTTGTATGGCCTTCACCAGCTTTTTGATGGCTTCCTCTTGCCCAATCACCTTGCCACTCAGCTCCTCGCCCATGTTCAGCAACTTGTTGCTTTCTTTCTGGGCAATGCGTTTGGTGGGGATACCCGTCATCATGGCAATGACATCGGCCACGTTGTCTTCGTTTACGGTGTACTTCTCGGTGCGTGTTTTTTCTTCCCACCGCGTTTTGGCCGACTCCAGTTGTTCAATCAGCTTTTTCTCTTTGTCGCGCAGTTGGGCCGCTTCTTCGTACTTCTGACTTTTCACCACGCGGTTCTTCTCCTTCTTCACATCTTCTATGGCCTCTTCCAGCTTCACAATTTCTTCGGGCACATGTATGTTGTTGATGTGTACGCGGGCACCGGCTTCGTCCAGCACGTCAATGGCCTTATCGGGAAGGAAACGGTCGCTGATGTAGCGGTCGGACAATTTAACACACGCTTCGATGGCCTCTTTGGTGTAGGTTACGTGGTGGTGGTCTTCGTATTTCTCTTTGATGTTGTCCAGGATCTGAATGGTTTCTTCCGGTGAGGTAGAGTCTACCATCACCATCTGGAAACGCCTGGCCAACGCTCCGTCTTTTTCTATGTACTGGCGGTATTCGTCCAGCGTGGTGGCACCGATACATTGTATTTCGCCCCGGGCCAAAGCAGGCTTAAACATGTTGCTGGCATCCAGCGAGCCAGAGGCACCACCGGCCCCCACAATGGTGTGCAATTCGTCAATAAACAAAATCACATCGGGCGACTTCTCCAATTCGTTCATCACCGCCTTCATGCGTTCTTCGAACTGGCCGCGGTACTTGGTGCCTGCCACCAACGAGGCCAGGTCGAGGGTAACCACGCGTTTACCAAACAGCACGCGCGATACTTTCTTCTGGATGATGCGCAGCGCCAGCCCCTCGGCAATGGCTGTTTTACCTACGCCCGGTTCGCCAATTAATATGGGGTTGTTTTTCTTTCTGCGGCTTAAGATCTGTGCTACGCGCTCAATTTCTTTCTCGCGTCCTACTATCGGGTCGAGTTTGTTGTCTTCGGCCAGTTTGGTCAGGTCGCGCCCAAAGTTATCGAGCACGGGCGTACGCGATTTTTCGGTGCCTTTCTTTTCCTTCGAAGAACCACTGCCGGCTGCACCGCTGCTGCCAAACATTTTCGATGAATCATCGTCCGGGTCGTCTGTGTCGGAGGAAGCCTGGGGATGTTCGTGCTGGTATTCCAGCATCTCTTTCACCACATCATAGGCCACATCGAACTTATTCAAGAGTTGTGTTGCCAGGTTGTCCGGATCGCGCAGAATGGAGAGCAGCAAATGTTCTGTACCAATCAATTGTGCTTTGAAAACCTTTGCTTCCAGGTATGTTATTTTCAGCACCTTTTCTGAGGCGCGCGTAAGCGGTATCTGCGCCAGGTTTTTAATCTGGTGGGTAGCAGTGCCCTTCGATATCTTCTCGATTTCGCCACGCAGTGTATCCAGCGGTACGCCCAATTTTTTCAGAACGCCCACGGCCACGCCTTCTCCTTCCCGGATCATGCCCAACAGCAAATGCTCCGTACCGATGTAGTCATGTCCCAGCCGAAGTGCTTCTTCCCTGCTTAGCTGTATCACTTCTTTCACCCGGTTGGAGAATTTAGCTTCCATATTATTCGCCATGCTAAAGTTTATATTGTAAGTAAATGTAAAGTTTTGTTAGGGATTATTCAATCAATGCCGAAAGGTCAACAATTTTAGATAAAAACCTTCTCCCCGCCTTTAAACGCTCTTTCGATTTTAAATGTTCATTTGGCTGCGGACGCTTGCAGTACTGTATTCGCCTGCGGCCCCATACAGAATAACAAATCCACCACGCTAAGGTTGCCTGCAAAAGTAGAACCAAACACCTGGTAATAGGGGTGAGGGCGGTAGAAATTCCTATCCGCGTATGTTTTTTTGGGCGTGATGATACCGCGTAAGTCGCTCACACCCACCGGCATCTCTGCCTCATACCGGCTGGTATTCACCCGTTCTTTCTCCCACCGAAGCGCTTTCAGACAGAATGACAGCAAGACGGTGTTTAAATCAAACAAGAAGGTATAAGGCTGGTGAAGGATGGCCTGAAGGGGTGCCTCGTAGTGCTCAAAAAACGGAGCGTTTCGGTAAGCAGACTCTAAAGTGCGCCAGTGGATGCTCTGCCAACGTTGGCGGTTATCAATTTTCACCTCGCCCACAGGTATTTTGCCATGCCGGTCGGCCACAGGCACCGACAACATTTGTATGCCCTGCGAGGTATTTACATAGCACCGGTTACGGTAACTTTGTTTAACAAAATGTTCGTGCTTCTCCACAAACACCGTGGAATGGGGCAGCAGTGCACAAAAATATTCCAGCGAGGGCAGGTAGTGTAATTCGATACTAACCATTCGTTCCGTCTCTCTAATTGAAACTATTCATTCCACTCGCCCAGGCCTTGGCGCACCAGCACCGGCTCCGTGCCTGTAAAATCTACCACCGTTGAGGGTACATTGCCACCCGCCCCGCCATCGATCACCAAATCAACGCGGTGTTTAAAATCTTCATAGATTTCTGCGGGGTCGGTGGTGTACTCTTTTATTTCATCTTCATTCTTTATCGATGCGGTAATCAAAGGGCTGCCCAGTTGCAGCACAATGTCGAGCGGAATGCGGTGGTTGGGTATCCGCACGCCCACCGTTTTTTTGTTTACATCCAGGATTTTTGGCACCTGGCTGCTGGCTTCGAACAAAAAGGTGTAGGGGCCTGGCAGATTTTTTTTGAGCAACTTGAACACGGGCGTGTCAATCCGTTTCACAAACTGCGATATCTGGCTTACATCGGCACAGATAAAAGACAGGTCGAGCTTTTGCGGCCGTATGCCCAGAATACTGCATAACTTCTCCACTGCTCTGCGGTTCATCAGGTTGCAACCTATTCCATAGATCGTATCGGTAGGATAGATAATAATGCCTCCGCGTTGCAGCACATCTACCACACGGTGGATTTTGCGCGTCTCCGGGTTAATGGGGTGAATATTTAACAATTCGGCTGGCATAACGGTGCAAGGTAGCAGAACCGCCCCGGCTTTTCAGCGGTGCCCGGCTGGTGTGTATTTATTATTTTTGCGGATTGAAATTTTTATGGCCGAAATTAAGAAGAGCAAGCTTGTTATTTTTTTGATCGCGTCTACGCTGCTGATCACGTTTACGTTTTATGGATACCAGATTGTGTTTACCGCTAACATTCTGGTAGATAAAGAAGACCGTATCTTTCTGGTGAAGAAAGGCGCCAGCTTCAAGCAGGTGCAGGAAGACCTTTACCGGGGCAATTTTGTGAACGACCCCGTGTCGTTTAGCTTCCTGGCGCGGTGGATGAAGTACGATAAGCATGTGAAGCCGGGACGCTTCATGCTGAAAAGCAACATGACCAACCTGGAAGCCATACGTGTGCTGCGTGCCGGGGTGCAGGTGCCGGTAGACATTACCTTTAATAATGTGCGCCTGGTTTCTGAACTAGGCGAAAAGATTACCCGCAACACTTCCGTTACACCAGAAGAATTTGATGCCGCCCTGAACAACTTTGTGGCCACTAATACCGAAGGCTTTACCAAAGAGAACGTAATTGCGATGTTTATACCTAACACCTACGAGGTGTACTTTAATTTAAGTGCGGCCGAACTGGTGGAACGCATGCACAACGAATACAAAAAGTTTTGGAACGAAGATCGGCTGGCCGCTGCCCGTGGGTTGGGGCTTACCCCGCTTCAGGTTTCTACCCTTGCTTCCATTGTGCAGGCAGAAAACACACGGGGCGATGAGGCCAAAACCATCGCAGGGCTTTATATTAATCGTTTAAAAAAAGACATGCCGCTGCAGGCAGACCCAACGCTTGTATTTGCTGTTGGCGATTTTTCGCTGAAAAGGATTTTGAACGTGCACAAAGAAGTAGATTCTCCCTACAACACCTACCGGAATACCGGCTTGCCCCCGGGCCCCATCAACATGCCCGAGATACAAGCCATCGATGCGGTGCTGAACTACGAAAAACACAACTATCTTTATATGTGCGCGAAAGAAGATTTTTCGGGGCGCCACAATTTTGCCAGCAACCTGACAGAGCACAACAAAAACGCACGCAAATACCAGAAGGCGCTCAGCATCGAGCAGCAAAAGGCGCGTGCGGCACAAAGAAAGAAATAGATGTATCAATCCGAAACCCACGTACGCGTTCGCTATGGAGAAACAGACCAGATGGGTTATGTGTATTATGGCAACTATGCCATGTACTATGAAGTAGCGCGCGTAGAAAGCCTGCGGCAATTGGGGCTTACCTACAAGGAATTGGAAGACATGGGTGTGATGATGCCCGTGCTGGAGAACCACACCCAATTTATTGCCCCCGCCCTCTACGATGATTTGTTGCGGATTGTAACAACCATCAGAAACAAACCGGGTGTGCGCATTCAGTTCGAGTACGAAATCTTCAATCCTTCCGGAAAGCTAATTAACAAAGGCGAAACCTTGCTGGCCTTTGTGGATAAAAAGAGTGGACGGCCCTGCCGCCCGCCCCAGGCGTTCGACAAAGTGCTGGAAAGTTATTTCAAAGCCATACCGAACCATTGATGAAGTACGTAACCCGAAAACGTATTCTTGAGTTCAGAACTGCGCGCACCAGTCGCAACTGGTTAAAGAAAATCAAATTTAAGCGCTATGGCAACCTGTCGCTTTATCGTTTTCTAAAAATCCTCTTCCACAATGTAGATGAGGACGAGATCATGGACCGCGCCAACAGCGTGTCGTACAATTTTATTCTGGCCATTTTTCCCACCATCATCTTTTTGTTTACACTCATTCCTTATGTCACACGTTGGTTTCCCGATGTTAACAACGAAAGTATCATGCAATTTCTGGGAGAGATGATGCCTCCCAGTATGTGGGATGTGATCTCTTCCACAGTATTTGACATTATTAGCAACCAGCGGGGGGGCTTGCTCACGTTCGGGTTTCTCTTTGCGCTCTACCTGGCCACCAACGGCATGATGGCCCTGATGCGGGCCTTCAACGCCTGCTACCGAACGGTGGAACGGAGAAATTTTTTCCGTATGCGCATTACCGCTACGGGCTTAACTTTCATGCTGGCCATTGGGCTGTTCCTTGCCATTATTTTATTGGTAGTGGGCCAACTGGTAATCGATTATTTTACGTCTCACCTGGAAGAACTGGCCCGCCTCAATTTAGACCAAGCCTCTATCTATTTTGTCTTTATACTGCGCTTTGTGGTGATCTTCATTGTATTTTTTATTGCCGTTTCGTGCATCTACTACTTTGGTCCTGCGGTGCACTACAACTGGCGTTTTTTTTCCATCGGCTCTTTTTTGGCTACCCTGGCGTGCCTGGGCATCTCGTATGGTTTCTCCTTTTACGTAACCAATTTCGGTGCCTACAACAAGGTATATGGATCCATCGGTGCGCTCATCGCGTTGATGATTTGGATACAACTGCTCACGCTGGTGTTGTTGTTTGGCTACGAAATCAACGCAAGTCTGCATTACGGCACTAAAGTGCAGGCCGTTGAAGAACATGAACGCAAAAAGAGCAAACACTTAAAGGCTTCTCGTTAGGCGGTGTATGCATTTCGAACACATACTTCCTTCGCCCGACTTGCAGAACAAGGTGGTTTGCTATTGGGTGGTGAAGGATGAGGACCCGACACTACGTCAGCAAAAAATCATTCCCGATGGCTGCCCCGAAATAATTTTTCACTTGGGCGATCCCTACCGGATAAACCTGGGTGGAGAATGGGTGAAGCAGTCGCGGAGTTTGCTTGCCGGACAGCTAACCAAACATTTCTTATTAGAAAATACCGGGGTTTCAGACATGCTCGGCATTAAGTTTCGACCGGCTGGTGTTGCGGCACTTTTTGGCATTGCCATGGCCCCGCTTACCGATTGCATTGTGCATCTGAAGGAAGCACTACCTGCATGGAAATCTGTAGTCAAAGAGTTGGAGCGTAGCCACAATACCGCCCAACGCACTGTGGCGATCGAACAATTCTTGCGAGCCCATTACCTCTCTGAAAAGAAGGACCTACCCGTAGAAAACGCCATCCAGCAAATCATCACTTCGCACGGAATGCTGCAGATGAGTGAGTTGGCAGCCGCGCTGGGCGTTTCTACCCGCCACCTCGAGCAATTGTCTACCCATTATGTGGGCCTTACTCCCAAGTTTTTTGCGCGCATTGTCAGGTTCAATTATGTGTTCGAACTATTGAAAAACCAACAACCCGATTGGTTGAACCTGGTGGTGCAGGCGGGTTACTACGATCAGTCTCACTTTATCAGAAACTTTAAGGCCTTTACTGGCGAAGACCCCACCCGATATGGTTTTGGAGAAAAGTCGCTCGCCAATTTTTTTCTGAAGCGGTGAGCCACTTCGCATTTGTACAATGGGCTGCGGAAATCCCCACCTACATTTATGGAAACTTAACGGTATGCGACTTGTCATTTTTTTAATAGCGCTGCTGGCATCTGAAAACCTGTACGCCCAAAAAGAAGCCGACCTGAAAAACATGGAATGGCTGCTGGGCAACTGGACCCGCACCAACGCCCGACCGGGGCGATCGGGCGTGGAGGTGTGGCAAAAGCTGGGCCCTGCCGAGTGGAGAGGCAGGGGCATCTCTCTGCGGGGTGCCGACACTACGTTTGTAGAAAAGTTGAAGATTGTGGTTGAAAAAGGCGAGCTCTTCTATGTTTCCGATGTGCCCGAGAATCTCCAACCGATCTACTTTAAAATAACGCAGGTAACAGCCACGGGCTTTGTATGCGAAAACCCTGCGCACGACTTCCCAAAGAAAATTGAGTACTGGCTGCAGGGAGAAAACCTGAAAGCCACCATTTCTGGCGATGGCAAAGCCGTGGATTATTTGTTTGTGCGCCAGCGCTGACATGTAAGGTCGGACCGCGATTGTGAAATACCTGCGCAACAGCGTGCCAGGTAAAGTGCGAACCAACCTACACGCGTTTGCCACTTCATGTATTGCTTCAATTGTTTTGAAGAGGTGGGGCAGTTGACGAAGATACGTCATCGCCATTTTTTCCAACTACTCAGCTATTCCCATTCAATCAGCCTTCCCGTGCAACATCAGGCACCGATGTAGGGTTACACACCTATTCGCGTTAAACCATGTCGGTGGGCCAGCGAAATTTGTGTCAACAAAACCCGCTGAACTCCGTGAACAGAAAACCCGCCCTTGTCAACATGCATGCGCGCCTGCGTCATCTCACTGTGCTCGCTTTTATCATACTCATCGGTATGCTGTGTCCCATCGGCCAGGCCTATTCAGCTCCTCAAAAAATTGGCAAGCGGGCAGTGTCTTCGGTGCGCAAGCAAAACAAACGTTACGCCAATGCCTGCACGTTGCTGGAGGCAAAGCGCAACGAGAAACCGCGCCACAAAACCAAAACGGTCAAGTTTCGGTAAGCCGCCACCCCAGCTTTTTAATTCAACACTTGCCTAGCCCGCCATGTCCGGAATGGGGATAATTATTCCTTTTTTAGTTATTTAGAATTAGTCCAAATAAATACATTTGCGCCTGTTATTTCAAAAACTATTAATTAAGGCCAAATGAAAGCTTTTTATACACTATTGATAATAATACTCTCAACAGCCGCAGTTGCGCTGGCACAGGGTACCGGCATTATTCAAGGCACCGTGGCAACAGCCGATGGGCAGCCCGCAGAGTTTGTGAACGTAAGCCTGAAGGGCACGGTGCGTGGCTCCGTTACCGACCGACAGGGGCAGTTCGAAATCCGAAATATTCCACCGGGTAACTACCGCCTGGTGGCCTCGCTGGTGGGCCTGGCCGGTGTAGAACAAGAGGTGCAGGTAAAGGCCGGCTCCATTACTACCGTTGCTTTTTCACTCAACGAAACCGCCACGCAACTCGCAGAAGTAACGGTAACGGGCAATCGTATCAATAAGTATTATACCGACAGTGCTTTTGTTATTTCCAAGTTGCCGCTGCGCGATTTGGAAAACCCGCAGGTGTACCACTCCATTTCCAAAACCTTGCTGCGCGAGCAGGTGGTAACCAACCTGAACGATGCCCTCAAAAATGCAACCGGAGTTACACGCCTGTGGGAATCGACCGGCCGCGGAGGCGATGGCGCTGAATATTTTTCGATGCGTGGGTTTGCGGTGCAACCTACCATGGTAAACGGCATGCCCAGCGTGAACAATGGAGGCCTTGACCCGGCCAACATAGAAACCATCGATGTGATCAAAGGCCCCTCTGGCACCTTGTTTGGCAGCCCCCTGATTTCCTACGGTGGCCTCATCAACATAACCACTAAGCGCCCTTACGAAACTTTTGGTGGAGAAGTGGGATTTGTAACGGGTAGCTTTGGCCTCAACCGTTTTACGGCCGATGTAAACACGCCCCTCAACGAAACAACCTTTGCGCGAGTGAACGCAGCTTACCAAACCGTGAACTCGTTTCAGGATGCCGGCTTTGGGAAGTCGCTCTTTATAGCACCCAGTTTTACGTTGAAGGCCAGCAAGCGGTTAACATTCCTCGTGAACACCGAGTTCATGCAGCGCGAGTCGGCCAACGCACCTATGATTTTCCTCAGCCGCTTTTCGCCCCTTACTTTCAATAGCATCGATTTATTCCAGCAGAACTTCAAAAATTCGTTCACCAGCAACGACCTCACCATCAAAAACCCTTCTTTCGGCTTGCAGGCGCAGGCGTTGTATAAGTTCAGTCCATCCTGGACTTCGCAAACCGTTCTGTCGCGCAGCCAAACCAAATCCAATGGCTACTACCATTACCTGTGGGATTTCAGCAATGGCAACACCTTTGGCCGCTACATTTCAAAACGGAATGGTGAAACCAACACCATAGACCTTCAGCAGAATTTTATTGGCGATTTTAAACTCGGCAATGTGCGCAATCGCTTACTGGTAGGGCTCGACTATTTTCAGTCGGATATTTTGAACAGCAGCACAGGCTGGGTGTTGAACGGTGAAGTAACGTTGGCCGATGGTGCCGACACGGGCTCACTTACCCAGGCGGGTGTAAACAATTTGCTCACCGATTCTTTCGAAGGCAATTCCACCGGGGTAAGCAAAGTGGCCAGTGCCTATATCTCGGATGTGACGCACGTTACGCCCTCACTTTCGGCCATGGCCAGCGTGCGAGTGGACCGCTTTGAGGGCAAAACCGATTATTGGGTAACAGAAGAAGTAAAGAGCCAAACAACGGTTTCGCCTAAGTTTGGTTTGGTTTACCAACCTCTGAAGGACAAACTCTCCTTATTTGCCAACTACCTGAACGGATTTATTAACGTAGCCCCGGCAGAAGTTTCTGATGCAGACGGCAGTAATCCGCGATTGAAAACGTTCGATCCGGAATTGGCCAACCAACTAGAGTATGGCGTGAAAGCCAACCTGTACAACAACAGGGTGTACATTACCGGCAGCTATTACCAGATTACCGTAAAAAACAGGGTGATGACAGACCCTGAAAATGTGAACAACTCCATACAAGGTGGCGAGGTGGAAAGCAAAGGCTTTGAGTTGAGCGTGGTGGCCAACCCGCTCAACGGGCTGAACCTGGTGGCAGGTTTCAGCAAAAACAACAGCGAAGTAACCAAAGATAATCCGGGTGATGGGTACATCGGCTTCCGTCCCGAAGAAGCCGGCCCCGACCAGTTGGCCAACTTCTGGGTAAGCTACCATTTCCAGAACAGCGCGTTGAAAGGCTTGGGCTTGGGTTTTGGCGGCAACAGTGCGAGTGCACACAAAACGCTGAATCGGGAGAACACGGGCACCTTCACGCTTCCTGCCTACACGGTGTTGAATGCCGCACTCTCCTATACGTCCGGGCAGTACAGCATTATTTTGAAAGCCAATAACCTGGCAGATCAGAAATATTACAGTGGCTGGTCTACGGTAACACCCCAGAGCCCGCGCAACTTCGCATTGAATGTTAACTACCGCTTCTGATAGTGACACGCGCTAAGAAACTAATCAGAACTGTTCACCTGTGGCTCGGACTTGTATCCGGGCTACTGGTGTTCATCATCGCCATTACGGGCTGCATCTATGCTTTTCAGGAGGAAATTCAGAATGCAACCCAGCCCTACCGATTTGTTGATAAAGAAGCTGCGCCATTTTTACCACCTTCGCGCCTTCAGGAAATTGCCGACAGGGCCCTTCCTAACAAACACATTCATGCCGTTTTATATCGCGACAGTGCGCATGCAGCCCAGGTAATTTATTACAGCTTCGAAGAGCATTATTACTATTTCGTTTACGTGAACCCTTATACAGGGCAAGTGCTGAAAGTAAAAGATGAGTTTGCAGACTTTTTTCGCATTGTGTTGGATGGCCATTTTTATTTATGGCTGCCACCTGAAATAGGTCAACCCCTTGTGGCTTCTGCCACGCTGGTGTTTTTTGTGATGCTGGTAACGGGCATTGTGCTATGGTGGCCCAAAAACAAAAATGGCATAAAAAAGAAATTTACCATCAAATGGCGGGCGGGCTGGCGCAGGCAAAATTACGACCTGCATAGCGTGTTGGGCTTTTATGTGTCGTGGCTGGCGTTGGTGTTGGTGCTTACGGGCCTTGTGTGGGGGTTTGTTTGGTTTCGCGATGGCGTTTTCGCTATTGCCTCGGGCGGCAAGAAGTTTGTGGACTATTATGCGCCAGCATCAGACAGTGCACGTGCACAGGCGCTTCCGTTGGCTGCTATTGATTTGGTGTGGTTGCGCATGGTGCGCGAATACCCTGATGCGGAATGGATTGAGGTGCACCCTGCTGAATCGGCTATCGGTTCGATTGCGGCCAACGCCAACCCCGATGCAGACACTTACTGGAAGATAGACTACCGCTATTTCGACCAATACACATTGAAAGAGTTGCCGGTAGACCATGTATGGAATCGGTTTGAGGAGGCCACTGCGGCAGACAAATTAATGCGCATGAACTACGACATTCACGTAGGGGCCATTGCAGGCTTGCCAGGAAAAATGTTGGCGTTCCTGGTCAGCCTGACGGTAGCCTCTTTGCCGATAACAGGCGTGTTGGTTTGGTGGGGTAGGAAAAAGAAATCGAAGGAAAAGAAGCGCGCATTGATGAATGAGCCGGTAACCGAACCGTTGGCCGTTTGACCTTTTGCAGGCAGATCGGGTTACGACAGCAGTTAGTTATTAACTGTTACCTGGTACACTCCGCCCTTGTCGAGGCCGAGGTAGAGACAGTCTTTGTTGTCTTTGCGGGTTAACAACATCTCCCAAATACCCCCAAACCGTTCGCCTTTGAATTCAAAATCTTGCCAGGTGTCGCCACCATCGTTGCTTACTTGCAAAATCAGAGGCTGTGGGTCGGCTGTTTTTAGCCAGCCGCCCGTGTAAACCCGCGATTTATTAGCGGTACTCACACCTACACCGAAGAAAAACTTGTGTTGCTCGCTTGAAATAAGCGTTCGCCACGTAGCGCCACCGTTGGTTGTTTTAAGTAGGGCGCCTTCGAAACCCACAAATAGCTGATCTGGGTTTTCAGGAACGAAGGTGATTTCTTTTACCACGGTGGGGTTGCTCACCAGGTCGCTCCAAATATCCCAATCGGTTTCATTGTCAGAATGCAACAGAAATCCGTTCTCAATGCCGCCTTGGCCACCCGCCCACAATTGGGTGGGTTCGTTCGGATTCACCGTTACCACCGATACGCCCGTGGCCAGCATACCCCAGTCGCCATACAAAACCGACCACGTTTTGCCTTTGTCTACCGACTTGGCTACCACGCCAAAGCCAGACGCCAGCAATGTATTGGGTTGAGTGGGATGTTGGTGCAGGTCGATGACGGGTTCGGCCACATCGCCACCAAAGAAACCTTCTACGGCTTGCCACGAAACACCATCGTTACTGCTCAGGTAGAGTTCGGGCGTTTCAGTTCCTGATTTGTCGAACAGGGAAGCCATGACTTCGCCAGACGAAAGTATTTCAACGGCTTGCACGTTTTTGTTGGCAAAACCCGCCAGCGTAAAGTCTGCGTTGTTGGCTGAAGTTTCGTAGGCATAAAGGCCACTGGTGGTGGCTGCATATAAGCGTGTGCCGTCTACTTGCAACTGGTTTATCGTTTTCCCGTCCAATCCCAACTTTTTCCAGTTCACCAGATTATCGGGGCTTGTATTTTCGTCCTGACAACCTGCCAAGAAAAACAGAAGCATCCATGCAACAACGGGGGTAAGTAATTTCATACTACAAGGGTTTTTGTTCCCCACTTAGACACCCCGAAGTGACCTGGCGTTGGGTAAGAACTGAAACAATATTTGCGACAGCCAGGTATTAGCTGGACGCCTCGGCACGGGCCTTCAAACTTTGATTCATGGCGTTGAAGCCGGCCAGCGTATTATTGTCGAGCATTTTCTTAAACAAGGGCAACAGAATGCCGCCAAACTCTTCGCGTTGCACAAAGGTGGTGGAGCCATCGGTGTTTTCGTACAGTTCAAAAACGTGCTCACCATCAAATAATCCGGGAACGAACAAATGCCCCAGCCAGCGCAATTCGCGGGCGGGCGATACCACCAGCAGCGTAGGTTTAAAAGTCATGCCCGCGCTGCCGGGTGGCTCTATTCGTGCGGTAATCTGTGCACCTTCCTGCAAGGGGCCTTCTATCTTTTTAACGAAAGGATTCCATTGTGAATACTGAGAGAATGAGGTGAGTACCTCCCACACTTTTTCCGGGGGCGCCTGTATTACAATTTCGGTTCGGATTTCTTTTTTCTTGCGATTCATGGCAGTGCTGTTTTGTTACACTGCAAATAACGGGTGAACCGGTGGACGCGGGCTTGATAAATATCAAGAATTGCCGGAGAGCTGTTTTTTTCTTAACCGACTCAGTGTTTCGGGTGTCATGCCCAACATAGAAGCCAGGTATTGAAGCGGCACCAGGTTAAAGAGTTCGGGCTGTGTTTTCATCAGGTGATGAAAGCGTTCTTCGGTGCTCATGTAAAGGTGGTTGAAGATACGTTCTTCCATCAATGTAAAACAGTTCACAATCAGCAGCCTGTCAATGTCTTTCCACACAGGTAACTGGCTGCTGAGCACGTCATAGTTTTGTCTGGAAATCTCCAGCAGCGTGCAATCAGTAAGTGCTTGCATGTTCCAACGGCCTTCGGTTTGAAAGATGAAGCTGGACAAGTCGGTGATGAAATACCCGGGGCCTGAAATCCATTGCGTTACTTCGCGGTTGTTCACCTCAATGAACATGCGTATGTAGCCCGTTTGCACGAACGCCAGCTTGTTGCACACGCGGCCTCGCCTACCCAGGTAACTGCCCTTCGCCAGCGTGGCGGGCTGAAAAAAAGATGAGATGGTGTGCATGTCATCGCGCGAAAGCGCCACACTTGCCTTGATATAATTTTCCAGCGACTGCACGATGCAAGATAGTTATTTAACCCTGCTGTTGGCTAACGGAACCCAGGCGAACCGAAAAGGCGCAAAACTTTTTTCGGATACGTAGCGTATGGCTACAAGATGTATGTTTGTATATGGTGGTTACCAGGAAACCTGCATGATGACGGTGAACGAAATAGACTACCTTAACAGCTTGCGCCAGCTTTACAGACCGCTGCAGCCCACGATAACGGCCGCAGAGGCCGGTGTTACGTACCACGAATATGGGCCAGCGGAATCACTCCGGCCTTTCATCTATTGTTACTGGCAACTGAAAACCACCCATGCGCTAATGCATCCCTTCACTTACCGGGTGGTGGCAGATGGTTGCATCGATTTCTTCTTCGAGATGAATAATCCGGCCGATAGTTATGTGATGGGGTTCTGTAAGAGGTACACCGAATTCAAACTGAACGATCGTTTTCATTATGCAGGGGTGCGCTTTTTACCCACTATGTTTCCTCTGATTTTTAATATTCCTGCCGCTGAGTTGAGCAACCGCTACCAGAAGCTTCAAGACGTAGTACCAGAAGTGGCTCATTTTCTTGCGGCCGCACCCTGGCGTGCAAGCGAACCCGAAACGATGACGGAAGTGCTGGATGATTTTTTTCTGACAAAGGTGGGCACCCTGGCCATTCAAACAGATCGAAGATTTTACAATGCCTTGCGCCAAATATTGTTGCGCTTTGGGGTGTTAGATATAGAAACGGAAATCGACACGGGGCTCAGCACCCGGCAACTGCGCAGGCTTTTCGACTTTTACATTGGCGATTCGATGAAAACCTTTGCAAAGGTGGTGAGGTTTCAGAACGTTTTAAGGGCAAAGCCTTCGTTGCAGAGTCTGAAGCAGAACCCGTTGTTTCTCGATGCCGGTTATTACGATCAGGCCCACTTCATCAAAGAGTTTAAGAATTTTTATGGGGTAACCCCGTCTAAAGCATTTGGTCGTTGAGGGCCCTTGGCGGGCCACAATCATCATCGCAGCAGCGTTACTTTTGTCCGAATTTTACAATAGCTGGCCGCGGCACTTCCCCATTTTTGTTGCGTAAACTCAAAAAAAATTCAAGATGTATGAAACGAACATGGCTTGCTCTACTCATGGTTGCCGGCTTTATGGGCAATACTTTCAGTCAAACAAATCCAACAACTACCAAATCTTTGAATATGAAACTCAATGCGGGCATCGTTACCTCTAAGCTTCAGGAAACAAAAGCTTTTTACATCAACCACCTGCACTTTGGTGTAACCTTCGAAAACGAGTTTTACCTGTTGCTGCACACACCGGGGCGCGGGGCAGAATTGAGTTTCTTGCTGCCACACCATGCCAGCCAGCAGCCGTTGTTTCACGAACCATTTGGCGGCAAGGGTATGTACTTAACCCTTGAGGTGGAAGACGTAGATGCGATCTATGAAGAGTTACGCAAGAGCGGGGTGCCGATAGAGATCGAGATCAGGAACGAGCCCTGGGGCGACAGGCATTTTGCGATTAAAGATCCCAATGGCATCGGTATCGACATCGTAAAATATTCGCCCCCGCAGGAAAAATAGCGGCTGCGCATACCCCTGGTGCAGGTGGGCGTAAGAACATTGGCCCGGAGGTGTGTGAATGAAAAAGTATTTTTTGCAGTAATCGGCAGAAAGTCTACTTTTGCACTCCTTTCGGGGCATCCTGAGGGGAAAACGGCCAAAACGAAAGGTTTGGTGCCGTACAGAGGAGTGGCAGAGCGGTTGATTGCACCGGTCTTGAAAACCGGCATCCGTTAACGCGGATCGGGGGTTCGAATCCCTCCTCCTCTGCGAGAATCAGTAACAAACGATACAAGAACCTGCAAATCACAAGAATTTGCAGGTTTTTTTGTTTTCGGGCTCATACGATTTGACACCAAATAGCACGCCTTTGGTGAGTAATTCGGTGAGTGTCGGAGGAAAGAAAAAAGTACTCACCAGATTTCTCATAACGATTTGACATTCAAGTAGTTCAGGACGTGAACATCTTGAATCCGGGTGGCTGGAAGCATAGATTTATCACCGCTAAACCACCCATGTTATGAACAACAGATTTAGCCTTCTCTTCTACTTCAAGAAGCCGAAGAATTGTACGCACCAAGAGTTGCCAATCTACATGCGAATCACTGTAGGTTGTGCACGCACTGAAATTTCCACACAACGCAAATGGGATCCTTCGCGATGGAACATTGCTGCCGGTAGAGCTATTGGTACTAAAGAAGACGCGCGCACACTCAATGCTTACCTTGATACACTTCAGGCGCGTGTGTATGAAGCACAACGACAACTGATCGCAGATCAACAACCCATCACGGTGAAGAACCTTCGATTACGATTTGAAGGCAAGCGTGCCGCTTCAAAAATGTTCATCGAAGTGTTTCGCAATCACAATGAGAAAATCAAACAACTTGTAGACATAGAGTTTTCACCGGGAACCATTGAGCGTTACGAAACGGCTCTCAGTCATACTGTTTCATTCCTTCGCTGGAAATTCAAAAAAGATGACATCGACATTCAGGAACTGAATTACGAGTTTGTATCCGAACTGGAATTTTGGTTGAAGTCTATTCGCAAGTGTAGCCATAACACCTCAATCAAGTACATCAGCAACATCAAGAAGATCGTCAACCTGTGCCTGAAGAATGGATGGCTACAGCGTGATCCGTTTCTCGGATATAAAATGAGTAAGCGCGAAGTAGTGCGTGAAGTGTTATCGCAGGATGAGATCAACCGTATTGTTGCCAAAGCGTTTCCGACTAATAGGTTAGGCATTATCCGTGATATTTTCCTTTTCAGCTGCTACACCGGTCTGGCATACGCTGACGTAAAGAAACTCAGGCGCCACGAAATTGTAACCGGTGTTGACGGTGAGAAGTGGATCAGTACGCAACGAAAGAAAACAGAAACATCTTCAAAAATTCCCTTGCTGAAGCCTGCACTGGCGATTCTGCAGAAATATGAACGCGAACCGCTTTGCATCAGCAAGGGCGTTTTGCTCCCCATGCCCAGTAATCAAAAAATGAATGCGTATCTCAAAGAGATTGCGGATCTGTGCGGCATCACAAAAAAGATGACTTTCCACACGGCACGCCACACCTTCGCCACCACCATTACCCTAACGAATGGAGTTCCCATAGAGACTGTTGGAAAAATGCTTGGGCATCGTAATCTGAAAACTACGCAACACTACGCCAAGATTCTGGATAAGAAAGTAAGCGATGATATGATGATGCTTCGCAATAAGCTTGAGTCGATGTCATCGACAACCGTACAATAAAATAATAACATCAAAAAGATATTGATCATGAATAAACTTGTCACCTACCTGGAGAGTAAAGAAGTGATATTGAAAGCTCCCCCAAAAGTTGTCACGATTAAAAATAGAGATTAATCGTTA
>CAYSCT010000003.1:76930-391449 GCA_964429845.1 uncultured Ohtaekwangia sp. | reverse complement strand
TTTATCAAATGAAGCCCTCGTATGAAAATACCTGGGCTTCTTTGTTTTTATACATCCTTGTTGATCGTACATTATCCCCATGAAGGCCTCGCAAATAATCACTTTCTTCCTGGCGGTATTCGCGTTCGTTCGATGCGCGCAATTCTCTGAAAAAGAGAAAGTTGATCCATGGCAACTTATTCCTCATGATTCATTTGCAGTATGGGAGTTATCCACTTTAAAGGTTGTTGATTCAGTCTTCGATCTTCCCATGGCTACGCAAGCGGCTCCCTACTTAAGTGTGAGCGAGAAATCTTCAGCAATCAACTACCTGGTTGCGCTGAAGCAAAGCGGAAACAGGGTTTCAAGTTTTATCGTAATGCCTAACGCGTGGATTAAATGGGATAGTGTTGCGGGTGGTCAGAAATTCCGGAAAAGAATGTACGAAGGAATTTCTCTCTGGGAGATGGGCTCAAATAACGGACAACTTATTCTTTCGGAGATTTCTGGCTTTGGCGTAGTGAGTGATAATTCTTTATTTGTAGAAGAAGCCATCCGGCAATTCAGAAAAGGTGCCGCTTCAATTAAAACAAAAAACCACAGCCTGTTTCAGACGCACACCTCGCGTGGAGATATGGGTGATGTATTTGTGTCGGGTAGCGGACTGGCAAAAGTTTTGGAGAACGAATTCGACACCAAAATCACGAATCACCTTCTTCAATTGTTTAACAACGCAGTGGCAGACGCCACCCTGTCCGACAATAAACTTCTATTTCAAGGCTTTGCATCTGATTCTTCGCTCAACGAGTATTCCCTTCTTTCTACATTTCAATTTCAAAACCCTGTAGCGAACAACCTACTGTCATTCACCCCCATTGAGTTTGACTTTCTTGTCCATTTAGGAGTTTCTGAAGTGAACGAGTGGGCAGAACAAAGAGATCTGTTTTTTGCCGGACTTGATTCTGCGAAAAGCAGCGGGAATAAAAAGCGTGATCAAAAGGAGTTCTATTCATCCGTTGATAACGAAATTGCCCTGGTAGTTGATGCAGGCCACGAAGCTTTGTTGATTGAATTAAAAGAGATAGCTAAGGGCATGCGTTCTTTCAGAACAAGTGTGGAAAAAGCCGGAACCAATAGACATGCCGAGTTATTCCTGGATAGTGATATCTATTATGCAGATGCGCCAGGATTGTTGCAGCAGTTATTCTCTCCCTTAATTAAGGAAATCCCCCAATTTTACTACGCTTCGGTTAGCAATGTTCTGGTGGTTACTCCCGATAGTGACTTTCTCAAGAAGCTGTTGGACAACATAAGCCAGGATGAAACCGTTGCAAAATCTATTGAGTGGAGATTGTTTTTGGAAGACCAGCAGCAGGAGACGAATCTTACCGTGTTGTTAAACAACAAAGGAAGGAAGTTGCTGAAAGACTTTGGAAGTAATGGATTTTTACCGCGAGTGGAGAAGGCTTCTATTCAGTTTTCGAAGGTAAACAGAAACTTCTACGTAAGTTCCGCAATAGCAATAGCCAGGCATGAGTCAGGCAAAATCATTAACCGGGAAATAGCCCTTAAGGAAAGAGTAAAGAAGATTGATATTGTAAAAAGCCATGCAACCGAGAAAGATGAAGTGCTTTTCCTCCTGGAATCCCAACAAATTGGACTCGCTGATTTTACAGGGCGTACTCTTTGGCAGCGTGAGTTAATAAACGTGTTGCCAGTTGAAGCACAGCAAATTGATTTCTTAAAAAACAAAAAACTGCAATACCTATTCCTTACAAATGATGGTCTACATCTAATTGACCGCTTAGGAAATACAGTGAAGCCTTTTCCTGTTGCATTTAATTTGAGTAAGCCTGCCGGGTTAAGGGTGATCGACTATGATCGATCGAAGAACTACCGTTACCTTGTTACCACTGAAGATGGCAAAATTGTTCTATTTGATAAAGAAGCGCGACCACTTGAAGGCTGGCACGCGAAGCCCGTTGGTGATTTCGTGGGTGAGTTACCAAGACACGTTCGTATAGATGGAAGTGATTTATTTGTTGTGCCCGTAGCCGATCGTATTCATGTTTTTAACAGAAGAGGGGAGTCAATGAAGGGATTTCCATTTAAGTTGAATAGTCGATTTGATGGGTCGTTCTATGTGAAAGATAAGCTGATAAAATTTGTGAGTAGGGACGGGCACCTGTATTCGCTGAATTTATCGGGTGAAATAGTTTCTGACGAGGTTCTTTTGAAGAATTCCCAGGATGCGAAATTTGGACTGCTCAATTCCCGCGACTTTGAAAGCTGTGTGATTTATAAACTTGAACATGGAAAGCTTGCGTTGATTGATATTGAAGGGAATATCTTGTATGAAACGGCAAACCCGCTTTCTCAAGATGTTAAAATGAAGTACTATTCATTTGGAAAGAACAGAAAGATAGTATCGGTTTTTGATGAAGAGCAGCATCTATTCTATCTGCTAAATGTGCTTACTGGCCAAATGCTTTTGAAACGCCCAGTTAGCTCCCAATGCGAACCGGATTTATCTTTTACGGTGGAGAGCGATGAATTGCAGGTTGTTTATGCGGTAGAGAACAAGATAATGATTTCAACTATTTCCCTAGCCTATTAAGAAACATTTCAATTTCTTGGTGTACCAGGTTGATTTCTGATTCAGTAAAAACATAGCTCGGGAGAAAGTACAAGACGTTACCTAGCGGTCTCAATAGAATATTACTTTGCAGGAAATGCCGATAAATTTCTTTGCGCAACGAATTGAAGTAATTTGTTTCGCCTTTGGTGGTTATTTCAATTGAAAGAATGGTTCCAAGTGATTTGGATTTTTCAACAGCTGAATGATTTTTGATACGTTCTGAAAATTGAAATTGCAGTGAGCTGATTTTCTTGATGCTTGTCCAGGTCTCTTCATCCCTCAATAGCTTCAAGCTGGCAATAGCCGCTGCACAAGCAATAGGGTTGGCGGTGAATGAATGCCCATGAAAAAATGTTTTGATAGCGTCTGGGCTTGCAAATGCGTTTTGAATGTCCGCTGTACAGCTTGTTACGCCCAATGCCATGGTGCCACCTGTAAGTCCTTTTGACAGAGCTATGATGTCGGGTAGGGTCGAGAGGTAGTCGCTGGCAAAGTACACTCCTGTTCGTCCAAAGCCGGTAAATACTTCATCTGCAATCAGTACAACGTCATACGCGCGGGCAAGACGCAGCATTTTGTCGAGTAGTTCTTTGGAGTAGATACGCATACCGGCTGCGCCCTGTATCAAGGGTTCATAAATAAATGCAGCCACGTCTTTATGTTGCACTGCATTTTGTAGTTGGTTCAATAGCTGATCTTCGTCCACCTCATCTGGAAATTCCATGTATTCTACGGGGAAGAGATGATCCTGAAATGCGCTTGTAAACGTGCCTCTTTCGCCTACTGACATGGCCCCGAAGGTATCGCCATGGTAGGCACCTTTCAGTGCTATGATTTTTTTCTTTGGCAGACCCAGGTTGTGCCAGTATTGAATAGCCATTTTTAATGCTACTTCAACAGCTGTACTTCCGTTGTCGGAATAAAATATTTTCGATTGGTTTTTAGGAAGGACTTCCAGAAGGTTTTCGGCCAGTTGAATAGCAGGTGGATGTGTGAATCCCGCAAAGATAACATGTTCTAACGCTAAGGCTTGGTGGTAAATGGCCTCAGCAATAACCGGATGGCTATGGCCGTGGATATTGACCCACCACGAGGAAATTCCGTCTATGATTTTTCGTCCGTCTTCGGTATGAAGATAGATGCCTTTTGCAGATGTAACTAACAGGTTTTGTTCACTATCGGTGAGGGGAGTGAATGGATGCCAAACGACCTGGCGATCTCGTGTTACCCAGTTACTCATGCCAATCCTTCTTTAATTGATCCGCATAGCGCTTGACGGTTTCTTTTGAAATGGCCGCCTCTCTGTCTATGTGTAGCAACTTGCGGTAGCCGGTATGCCTCAAAATTATTTCTTCACTAGCCGGATTGGTCGGGCCATTGAAGATGATACCGACCACATGGGCTCTCTTTTGGCGGAGCAGATTTGCGGTTAGCAAGGTATGATTGATACTTCCCAGGTAAAGATCTGCCACGAGAACGATAGGCGATTGAAAATATGCCGCTATGTCAATCACGAATTCATCATTATTGATTGGTACGAGGCAGCCGCCAGCGCCCTCAATGATCAAATTGTTGGAAGGTGGTAAAGAAAAATCGAACAGGTGTAAGGTAATGCCTTCAGCTTGTGCTGCATCATGTGGAGATGCCGGCTTTTTTAGCAGGAACCGCTCAGGGAACAATTGCGTCTTTTTATTGCTTATTAAGGCAGCAACTGTATCGGTATCGCGGGGAAGGCCCGATTGAATTGGTTTCCAGTAGTCGGCTTCGAGTGCTTCGCAGAGAATAGCTGATGCCAGCGTTTTTCCGCTGTCTGTATCAATGCCGGTAACGAAATAATGCATTTTATAGTAGGTTCTCTTTTTTTAATAAGGTAGTAAGGTCGCGTATTTCTTTTTCGGAGTTGAATGCGTGTATGCAAATTCGCAAACGTTCCGATCCCGCTTTTACTGTTGGGCTTAATATCGGTCGTACATCAAAGCCTGCCTGCTGTAGTTTTTTGGCTGCTTGCTTGGCATGGTCATTACCAGGTGCTGCTACCGACACAATGGGACTGATCGCATCGTTGCCTTTTGCACCATCGCGAAAAAGACCAATTTTTTCTGAAAGTTGTTGCTGAAGATGTGGATGCAAGGCAATCCAAACAAAGGCAGCTTCAATAGAGGCCCAGCTATGTGGTGATGGACCTGTGGTGTAAATAAATGGTCGCGCAAAATTAATGAGATACGATTTGAGCGTAGAACTTCCCGCCACGCAGGCACCATGCACACCAACGCCTTTGCCGAAGGTGTGTATCCTGGCTATAATTTTTTGGTGTACTTGGTTGGCGACAGCCAGACCCGCACCATCTGGCCCCAGAATGCCCGTGCTATGGGCCTCGTCAAGTATAACGTGGGCATTGTGCTGTTGCGCAAGATCTGCCAAGGGTTGTAGTGGGCACACATCGCCATCCATCGAAAAGATGGATTCTGTAACGATCCATCGTGCCGCAGGGTATCGCTTCAGCTTTTTTTCAAGGTCGTTCAGATCATTGTGCCGGTAAGCAAAACGCTGCGCATGGCTCAATCTCAGCCCGTCTTTTATGCTTGCATGGGCGTGCTCATCGTATAAAACAATATCTCCTTTTTGAGGAAGCGATGACAGTATCGCAAGGTTGGCCAGGTAACCAGAACCGAACACGAGGGTGGCCTCGCTTTTGAAAAGCCGGGCCAACTGTTGCTCTACCGATTCTGCATATGCTGAGTTTCCGGTAATGAGCCTCGAACCGGTAGATCCGTTCTTGAGAAGAAGTTCCGAGTTCTGAAGCGCAAGATCAATGGCCTGCTTCAGTTCCGATGATCGAGCGAGACCCAGGTAATCGTTAGAGCAAAAGTCAATTAGCCCATTAGGCACACTCAGCGTTCGGTGGTTACCTGCTTGCTTACGCTTATCAAGTTGCCGATGAAGAATGGTGTCGAAGGGTGTCACGAGCAGAACCTACTTACCTCGCATCTTTTCAATCTGATCCCACATGGCATCGGGCACCATCTCAAGATGACTGAATTCTCCACCATTTCGCAACCATTCGCCACCGTCAATGGTAATCACTTCTCCGTTTACGTAGGAGGAATAGTCGGACAGGAGGTAAGCAGCGAGGTTAGCCAGCTCCTGGTGTTCGCCCACGCGTTTCAATGGTATTCGTTCAGCGGGGTCAAATTTCTTCACCAGATCACCCGGTAACAAGCGACTCCACGCACCTTCTGTTGGAAATGGGCCTGGAGCAATTGCATTACTTCGAATTTTATATTTCGCCCATTCCACCGCCAAAGATCGCGTAAGCGCCAGCACACCCGCTTTGCCACAAGCGGACGGAACCACGTAGCCGGAGCCGGTCCAGGCGTAAGTGGTTACGATATTCAAAAACACACCTGGTTGTTTTTTGGCGATCCAGTTTTTGCCGGCTGCCAATGTGGTGTAATAGGTTCCCTTCAACACAATATCCACTACAATATCAAAAGCGCGGTGCGAAAGGCGTTCGGTCGGGCTGATGAAATTGCCGGCTGCGTTGTTGAGCACGCCATCCAGTTGCCCGAAGGTCTCCTCCGTCTTCCTGATTGCGGCCTCGATTTCATCGTACTTCCTCACGTCTGCGGGCACAGCCAATACTTTGCCACCCGTTTCGGCTTCCAGCTCGGACGCGGTTTTGGATATCACTTCTTGTTTGCGGCTGCTGATAACGAGGTTGGCACCCAGTTCTAACAGGTATTTGCCAATCGATCGGCCCAAACCGGTGCCACCACCGGTTATCAGAAAAGTTTTGCCCTTTAAAGAGGCTGGCTTGAGCATTCCTTCCATGCGGGTTAGCGCTGTTTAGCTGGTAAATATATTGCAAAACGACTTACTTTGCTGTGAAACTATTTTTTAAGCTTATGAACAAAACTACTTGTCTCCTGTTTTTGTCGATCTTCCTACTTTCTTCGTGCATCGTAAGCAAAAAGAAGTATGATGACATGCTGGCGCAGAAGGTGAAAGCAGATGGCGAACTGGCTGAGAAGGCGGCCGCCCTGGATAAGGCCAACAATGAGTTGGTAGATTTAAATACAACGCTGAGTCAGTTGAAGAACGATACTGCTTCGCTCGGGCAAGATGTAAGAACTACCTCGCAGCGACTGGCCGATTTGAACAAAGAGTACGATCAATTAAATGCTTATTATAAAAATTTGTTGAACAGCAGTGGAAAAATGAACCGCGATCTGGCCGAGCAGCGCGAGCAGCTCCTTTCCATTCAGGATAATTTGGAGAAAACAAGAAAGCTGAACGATTCGCTGAGTGTAAGCCTGAATGAGCGCGAAAAGAAAGTGAGAGAGCTGGAAACGATTCTGGCGAACAAAGACAAAGCAGTGCAAGATCTGAAAAACCGGGTTAGCAATGCGTTGCTGAATTTTAAAGAGAATGACCTTACCGTGAATGTGAAGAACGGGAAAGTTTATGTGTCGCTGGCGGAACAACTCTTGTTTGGCTCGGGCAGTATTGAAGTAGATGCCAAGGGCGTAGGGGCGCTTCAACAATTGGCTAAGGCGTTGAAGGATCAGAAAGGCATTCAGATTATGGTGGAAGGCCACACCGACAACGTGCCCATTTCAAAAAAATCGACCTACATGCAAGATAACTGGGACTTGAGTGTGATGCGCGCCACCGCTATTACCAAAATATTAACCAAGGGGGGCGTTTCGCCCAATCAGATTACGGCTTCAGGCAAGGGCGAGTATTTGCCGCTTACTGCCAACGACTCTCCCCAAGGCCGACAGAAAAACAGACGCACAGAAATTATCATCACCCCGAACTTGGACGAGTTGTTTAAGATATTGGAGAGTAATTAAGTCGAAGGGTTAGCACCCTTCGACTCCGCTCAGGGTGCACCTTGCGACTCCGCTCAGGGTGCAGCGTTTGCTGAGCGGAGTCGAAGCAAACCACTATAGCGGAGCCGAAGTAAACTACTTTAGCAAAGCCGTAGCAATGCCTTGCACATTTATTATATTTCAAATACGATGAAAGGCTGGATGTATATCTTAGAATGCGCCAACGGACAGTATTACACGGGTAGCACCAACAACTTGAAATTGCGTATCGAACAACATCAACGTGGGGAAGGGGCCAATTTCACCAAAAAGCATTTACCTGTTAAGCTGGTTTATTTTGAAGAGTTTGCCCGTGTTCACCAAGCTTTCTATCGGGAGAAGCAGGTTCAGGGTTGGAGCCGGAAAAAGAAAGAGGCATTGATCTACGGGTTTAAGGATAGACTCCATAAGCTTGCTGAGTGCAAGAATGAGACGAATTTTAGGAATGCACCCTTCGACTCCGCTCAAGATGCACCTTCCAACTCCGCTCAGGGTGCAGCGTTTGCTGAGCGGAGCCGAAGCAAACCATTTCATAGTTGAGTCGAAACAAACAGTTTCCGTCATCGCGAGGGCGCAGCGCAGCAAGCCCGAGGCGATCTCCTAACACCAACGCAATAAAAAAGGCCACCCGTTAGGCGGCCTTTCTATATAAAGCTAACCAAGCGCTAATGAGTAATCACAATTCTAAACGTCTGTAACGGGGTGCCTCCCTCGGCTACGGTAACCATATAAATCCCGGTCGGCAGGTTGCCCGTCTCTATGGTGGCCACGCCCGTGAAAGGCAGGTTGCCGTGCATCACTTCGGCACCTACGGCATTGGCAATGGAGTAGGTAAGGTTGTTCATGCCCTGCAACACCTTGATGTGCAAGTGGGCGTTGGCAGGGTTGGGGAACACAGCCAGGCGTTGCTCTTCCTCATCCCACCCGGTAATCACCAGCTTCTTCACCACAATGTTGGTTTCTTCCACCAACGCCTGCACTTCCGCTCTGCGTGCCAGACCCGTGCCGATGGAGATATTGATGAATGAGGTCGGGTCCATCGGATAGCCGGGGTACTGCAGGTTCAGCAGGTACTCGCCCGTTTCCAGGTTCTCGAAGTTGAATTCGCCTTCTTCGTTGGTGAGGATGTATGCTATCAGTATCAATTCTTCGTCTTCGGGCTTGCCCACGTTCACCCTTCTGCGCACGCTGGCACCTGCGTTGGCAATGCGTTTGTTGCGCAACGTACGGCCGTCTTCCTGAATGTTGGTATCCTCCAAAGTTCCCGATATAGTGCCTTGTCCTTTCGGTTCTTCCACGGGTTTGTTCACCAAGGTGATGTTCAGGTCGCTCACATTGTCGTTGAGGAGAATGGGGTCGGCCTCTTCCCAGAAAATCTTATCGGTGTAGTAGGTAGGAATTTCATTCGGAAACTGGTCCGGGTTGCCCTGGGCCAGCAGCACGTAATCGTCCAGCACTACTTTTTGGAGCGTGTAGGTGCCGTCTGCATTCAAGGCAACATTGCCGAGGCCCTCCGGAATTTCGTAGGCACCTACGTCTGTAATTCGGTAAAGCGTTACCACCCCGTTGGCCAGCGGCACATCGGTGTTTTCATATACCGTTCCCGAAATAGTAGCGGTAGCCAGCACGCGTTTGTTACCCGACTGTAAGGTGAGCCCCGGCACGGCAGGGTTGGTAATGGCTACACGGTAGTTGCCCATGTTGGTTCGGTTGATGGCCGTGATGCCGTAGGCGGGGGCGGTGGCACCGTCTACGTTCGTGCCATTCAGTGTCCATTGGTAGGCGTTGCCTTCATGGTCGGCCTCTATTTCCACGGAAGTGTCGGTACCTACATCTACCAGCACTTCTTCATCTAACGTAAGGGGTTGCTGGTTGCTATAGTCGAAGGAGGGTACACCCAGGTTAGGGATAATGGAGCCGAAACCCAGGCGGTTATTCGATACATTCAGCGAAGCGATGCCGCTGAGGCCGGAGAGGTCGGGCAGGTACGTAATGTTGTTACCCGATAAGTCGATGGTCTCCAATCCGCCCAGGTCGGCCAATGTTTCGGGCAGCCGACCGGTGATGCCCGTGTTGGGCAGCAGCAGCGAGGTAACATAGCCGCCTGTTTCGGTTACACCTTCCCAGGTAGTTACATCGGTGTTCGTCAGCCACGTAGGCTTGCCTGTCCACGTGCCCGTGGAGGGTTGGGTAGCATTGTACAATGCCTCCAGCGCCAGGCGGTCGGTCTCCAGGTTGCCGGGGAAGCCACGTGCTACGGAGTAGGTGCCCTCGAGTCCGCGCGAGTAGCTGCGCACCAATGTTTTGCCATCGGCAGTGTTGATGAAACGGGCGCCCATACCCTGATACGTATCGGCACCGATTTGACGCACCACAATGGGGTTGGGCACACCGGTGGTCAGCGCTTCGGGGTATTCTACCTCTACATATCCACCTGTTTCGGTATCTACATCTTTGGTTACGCGCCACACGTAGGGAAAGTCGAGGAGCGCTTCTACCCCCGTGCCGGCCACGAAGCCGGTGGGTGCATCTTCCAACGCCACGGTTACGCTTGGGTTGGCACCGGCCACGCTATAGATGGTAATGGGCAGGTAGTTGCCACCCCGGCCCACCGGGAAGAAGAGGTTGCCTGTGCCTTTGCGCACCAGGTTGCCACCCTGCAGAAACGAGCCGGGTGTGCTTTCCACCTTGGCCAGGTCGTTGATGGTGACCACATCGGCACCGGTGAGCGGTGTGAGGAGGCCGCCTTTCAGCGAGAGGCTGTCGCGCAGTTCGAACACACCCGTGATGTCGGCATTGCCGGCACCTTCTTTTACGATGAAGCCGAACGAGGCCCCACCGGGTGTGAACGTTTTGTTGGAGGCATAGTTCAGCACAAAGCCACCTGTGCTGGCGGCATCGAGCGTGCCCGTGTTGATCCAGCTATCGGTGGTGATGATGGTGCCATCGTTGCGCAGGTTGCCCTGGTTGGCCCAGTCGCCATTGGTGTACACCACCCCCGTATTCACGATGTCGATACCGGTGTTGGTGATGAACTGGGCGGAGGCGTTGCCAGTCATCAACAGAACTGTAATGAATAGACAAGTTCTCATCATAAATAGTTAGGGTAAAGAGATGGCCATTGGTATCCAGTTTCCACTCAGGCGAACAAAAGCTACCCCTCTTTGTGGGTCGAGGTTGATGCCAGCCACTGTAGAAGAACCCGCTCCGGTATTGAATACATATATAATCTGTCCATTTTGGCCTCCCGTAGGCGTGGAAACGATTTGTGTGGCTCCCGTCAACTCTACAACTACAGCATTGTTTGGAATCACATCGTCTCCAGATAGTTGGGTAACTGGTACTTTGATACCACCACTCAATACATCCAGCGCCAGTCCACCGTTGCTCTGGTTCGCCACAATCGCAGGGCCCGTGCCGTTGGTCTGCGCCAGGAAAGCGCTTTGTGTGTTACTGACATTATTGATCTGGGCAATCATACCGCGGCCGGTTCCGATTTGGTTGGCATTGATGGCCGAAGCGGTTCCGTTGGTTTCACCATACACTGCATTGTCGCCATTGGCGGGGTTGTTGATGCGGAAGGCTCCGGCTGCATCACCTGTTCCTAGTTGCTCGGCATAAACTGCGGCAGACCCAATTGCCGTGCCGTTTTCAGCCCGTGCATACAAACCAAAGCCCGCTCCGCTGTTCCGTGCATATACACCAGCGCTTAGTACAGCACCGTTGGTTTCACCCGTCAGTGCGTAGTTGGTGCTTGCAGCATTATTGATCAGGAAGTTCCCGCCAGCACCCGTACCATTGGTTTCTGCCAACAGAGCTGCGGAAGAGTTAGAGGCATTGTTGATGGTGAAAAAACCGGCACGTCCAAGACCATCGGTAAACCCACGTAAGGCCGCATCGATATTAGATGCATTGTTGATCTGAAACTGGCCTGCCCTTCCCAAACCAGTTGTTCTACCAAAAATGGCCGAACCGGAACCATCCGTTTCTCCGAAAAGTGCTGAATAGGTATTCCCACTGTTAATAATACGAAATGCGCCCGCTGCATCCCCCGCGCCCAACTGCTCGCCATACACTGCCGCAGATCCAAAGTTGGTTCCATTGGCTCTGACCAACACGCCAAAGCCGTCACCTGTGTTGAGACCATACACCCCGGCACTTAGGTTGGCACCGTTGGTTTCGCCCACCACTGCGTAGGTGGCGTTGGTACCGTTGTTAATCACGAACTCGCCTGCGCGCCCCAAGCCGTCCGTTTCACCCCGTACAGCCGCGGTAGTCGAAGCGTTGTTTACAATTGCGAAGGCCCCCGCATGCCCTGTTCCGTTGGTGCGTCCATAGAGCGCATGGCCATTGTTGGTGGGCTCAATTACCTGAAAGTCGCCTGCGCCACCTGTTGTGGTGCCAATCTGCCGGGCCACAATGCTGCTGCCGGAGCCATTGGTTTCTGCATACAAGGCGGGATAGGTGTTGGCGGTGTTGTTTACACGGAATGAGCCACCCAAAGACCCCGTTCCGGTCGATTCACCGTAAACACCTACCGGTGCGTTGCCCACGCCACCACGGTTAGAGTTAGTAGTTCCAACAAGAGCGGTCCCCGCATCGGCATTGCTGGCTCGGAAGAAGCCGGCCGTGCCCGTGCCATCTGTTCTCACGTTCAAAGCAGATCCCGAGTTGGTGGCGTTGGTATTATAAAACTGGCCCGAACCACCCGTAGTAGGGTTAGAATTGCTTGAATAAAAAGCTGCGCCCAATGAATTAGATTGCGCAATGATTGCAGAGCCGGTAGAGGTGGCGTTGTTGACCTCGAACCAGGCGTTCTCGCCTGTGCCGTTGGTAGCAACAAACAAGGCGTTGTCGGCATTGGCTGCGTTGTTAATCGTAAAAGCGCCCGCCTTGCCTGTGCCCGTGTTGGCAATCTCGAACATGGTGGAAGCGCTGGCCGTGGAGGTGTTAGAAAAAGGGAAGGTTACCGGTGAACTGGTAATATTGGAGAGCAAGCTGCCATCGCCAATAAATTGGGTGGCCTGGATAGGCCGGTTGGCGGTGATGGCGTTGCCCGTGCCACTGTGGTTGATGTTGATGGCTGAGGATGTATTGGCTGCATTGGTTAGTTGGATGTTAATGCCCGTTCCCGTTCCGGAATTGACCGCACCGATGGCCCGCCCCGTTCCGTAGTTATGTGCGAAAAGGGCGGCATTATTGTTGGCAGTGCTGGTGGCCGTAAAGGCACCCGCGCGTCCCGCATCACTATCAGTCACTACACCTAATGCATCGTTGTTATTGGTCGGGTTGTTCACAACAAAATCGGCCACACCATTGGTGGCGCTGGTGGTGCGTCCAAAGATGGTTGAAAATCCACTTTCCGGATTCAGGTTTTCGAAATGCGCCACCCCGAAGTTGCCTGCTCCCGTGTTGTTGTTCACCAGGCGGAACGCGTTGCCTCCGTTGGGAATGTTGGTTAGGGTGTCCACATAGGGTATAGGCAGTTTGGCTGTGCTGGCCCAGGCCGTTCCATTCCAAATATACAATGCTTTGTCATCGGTGTCGTACACCATTAAGCCTGCATCGGTGGCACTAAGCACACCCTGAAAGCCAGGTGCTGTACGTTGGGCAGTGGTTAGCCTTGGCATAATGAAACCCTGGTTGCCAGTGGGTGATTCTACATGCAGGGCAGCGTTGGGGTTGGGTGTGGACGTGCCCACACCCAGCGACTTGTTCTGTGCCGTTACGTGACCGGTGGCTACGCAAAGCAGCGCGATAAAGAGCGTTCTGAAGTAAACAGTTTTCATGTGTTAGTATTTATTTTTTTGTGGTCACATGGAATCGCCCGCACGAATAATGTCATTGGAATAAGAACATTAATGAAAGGCGATTTCATAGGTAAGGTAGGTATTGCAGTTAAGAATTATTTTGTCAGCGTGAATTCATGGCGGCCGCGCAGCGCGTTGGTGCGGCCGGGTTCGGTTATTTCCTGCTCCCAGAAGAGCACGAGTTTCAGAGAAGTTTCGTTAATGGACTCGATGGTGACTTCCACATTGTCATCGCGCCTGAATTTGGTGGCCGTGGCATCGGTAAAGGCCCAGGTGCCGGAGCGCTTCCAAACGGGCGTGGTGCCCGTGGTGGTGTAGCCGGTGTTGGTAAAGGTGATGGAGAAGTCTTTAAAAATTTCGGCTGCATTTTCGCCCTCTACGGTTACACTGGTCAGTGGCCAATTTCCGGCCGTGAGCAAGGCAGTTACTCTTTCTGCTTCGGTGGGTTCGGGTGGTGCCGGTGGCGGATCGTCTTTGCCGCAGGAAGACAGTTGCAGAAGGGAAACCCCGGCCAGGAACAGGGACAAAGAGAGGTATAACAGTTGCCTCATGGTACAGGTTTAGACGGTTATTGAAATTCAATAATACCGATCGGAGGGGGCAACGACAATACCGCTCACAAGGTATTTTGTTGTTGGCCCTATAGAAAAAGTTGCAGCAGCAGCAACACGAGGCCGACTACAAAAATAATGGGAAAAACGTGCCTTTTCATTTTTACAGAGGGGTTAGATGTAAAAGTGGTTGCAGCCAATTTTCGCCATTTTCATGCCGGTTTTTGCAGCGATGGTAACCGAGAAAACCTGCATTTGGTTAATAATCCTATTTTTCAGCTTAATCATCAAGATTTTACCCAAAAAAATCTTTTTATTCTCGGAGAACGATCGCCTCCTTCGAGACTCAATCGATTCCGGAAAAAAAAGAAGGCTGCCTTCGCACCGCCTTACACTGCCGACAGGCAAAGTGAAAGGAATTGGAAGGCAGCCCTTTTTATGATGGGCACTATATGCAATCGTATTACATCGACTCCAGCACGATGGCGCTCACTTGTTTTTGTTTCACCAGGTCGTTGAACTGCGGCACCTTCGTTTTAAAGATGGCGTCCAGCGCGCGCAGTTGCTCGTCAATCTTGCCCGTAATTTCTGTGTAGACGGCTTTTACCTGTGCGGTAGGTTTGTAGTCGCTGTTCTCCGCTTCCCCCGAAAGGGCCGCCAGTTTGTTGTTCAGCCGTATGGGGAAGTTGAGCGGGTCCTGGCCACTCCGGTTTTTGGTCTGGTAGAGTGCCTCCTCAATTTTCTTCATCTCGTCCAGCATGTTTTTGGCCAACTCGGTTACGTCTTTCATCTCTTCCTTGCCCTTCATGGGTTCGGTTACGCGGTTAATCTGTTCGCGGGCGGTTCTTATTTTCTTCACCGCATTGTTGGTTTCGCTCAGTTTGTCGCGCACCGAAATCAAAAAGTCGAATTGTTCTTTGATGTCGGCAGATGTGCCGCTGGTGCGCGGGTCTTTCAGAATTTCAAATTCTGTCTCCATCGATTTACCATTCACCGTCAGGCGTGCCTTGTAGGTACCCGGTATCGCTTTGGGCCCGTTCAATCCGCCTCCCCACAGAATCAGTCCATCGAACCCATCGGCATTGGGATAACGCATGTTCCACACAAAGCGGTTGGTGCCGGGCTTCAGCTTGGTTAATTGTTCTTCCTTCGCTTTTTTGTCGGGCTTGGTAGCATACTTCTTGATGAGGTTGCCGTTGGCTTCCAGAATTTCGAGTGAGGCTACTGCCTTGGCTGTGTCTTTCAGGTAGTAGTGAACCATTACACCGCCCGGATGGTTTTGCCCCTCCGTTTTCGACTGGCCGCGCCAGCCACCCTGCCCGCCTGGCATGCGGTAGCTGGGCATCGGTTTGTAGAGGTAGAACTCGCTCTGGGCAACGGCATCGCTTAGCTGATGCAGAGGTGTGAGGTCGTCAATCAACCAGAAGCTGCGGCCCTGCGTGGCCGCGATGAGGTTGTTGTTTTTGATGGTGAGGTCGGTGATGGGCACCAGTGGCAGGTTCAACTGGAATGGTTTCCAACTGGCGCCATCATCGAACGATACATACATGCCGCTTTCGGTGCCTGCATACAACAACCCTTTGCGTGCAGGGTCTGCGCGCAGCACACGCGTAAAGTGACCGGCATCAATGCCATCCGTTATCTTCATCCATGTTTTGCCATAGTCTTTCGATACAAACAGGTAGGGTTTGTAGTCGCCCAGTTTGTAGCGGGTGCCCGCGATGTAGATGCCGCCCTTGGTGTGCGGGTCGAACTCCACGCTGTTGATCATGGTCCACTCGGGCATGTCGGGAACGGTTGCCTTCGACCAGTTTTTGCCGCCATCGCGCGAGATGTGCACCAGGCCATCGTCTGAGCCTGCTACGAGGAAATCTTTTTCATAAGGCGATTCGCCCGCTGCGAAGATGGTGCAGTAATACTCTACCGAGGTGTTGTCTTTAGTAATGGGCCCACCCGAAGGCCCCAGTTTGGTGGGGTCGTTGCGGGTAAGGTCGGGACTGATCAGCTCCCAGCTTTCGCCACCGTTGTAGGTAACGTGCAGGTGCTGTGAGGCGGCATACAATTTTTTGGGATCGTGCGGAGAGAAGAAGATGGGGAAGTTCCACTGGAAGCGGTACTTGGCCCCTTCAGCTCCGTGGCCCATGGGGTTGTCGGGCCAGGGGTTGATGCTGCGTTCCTCACCGGTGCGGTGGTTCATGCGGGTAAGGTAGCCATCGTAGCTGCCGCCAAACACCACATCGTTGTCGGTAGGGTCAATGGCAATGTGTCCACTTTCACCACCAGCGGTAGGCTCCCAGTTGCGCTCGCCAATAGAGAAGCCATCGGTGCGGTGTGCAATGCGCACGGTAGAGTTATCCTGCTGGGCGCCATAGATGCGGTAGGGGAAGCTGTTGTCGGTAACTACGCGGTAGAACTGTGCAGTAGGTTGGTTGTGGTAGGTAGTCCAGTTTTCGCCTGCATCGAACGACACCTGTGCGCCACCGTCATCGCCAATGATCATGCGTTGGTTGTCTTCGGGCGCTATCCATAAATCGTGGTGGTCGCCATGGGGCGCGTTGTAGCTCTGGAAGGTGCGGCCCCCGTCTTTCGAGCGGTGGTACGATACGTTGAGCACGTACACCATGTCTTCATCTTTGGTATCGGCATAGATGCGGGTATAGTACCAGGCGCGCTGGCGCAGGCTGCGGTCTTCGTTCATCTTGCGCCAGGTTTTGCCGGCATCGTCCGAACGGTAAACGCCACCGTTGTCGTTTTCGATGATGGCATATACGCGGTTGGAATTAACGGGCGAAACACTTACGCCCACGATGCCCCACGTGCCCTTGGGCAGGCCTTCGTTCTTCGAAATGTTCGTCCAGGTGTCGCCACCATCGGTACTCTTCCACAGGTAAGAACCCTCGCCACCACTTTCCAGGCTATAGGGGGTTCTGCGAATGCGCCAGGTGGCGGCATACAGCACGCGCGCATTGTTGGGGTCCATCACCAGGTCTACGGCACCCGCATCCGCGTTAGCGAATAGAATGCGCTTCCAGGTTTTGCCTCCATCTTCCGAACGGTATACACCGCGCTCTTCGCTCGACTTAAACAGGTCGCCCAGCACGGCTGCATACACCAGGTCGGGGTTCTTGGGATGAATGCGGATGCGTGGAATGTGGCGCGATTCTTTCAGGCCGATATGCGTCCAGGTTTTGCCTGCATCGGTAGACTTGTACATGCCGTAGCCATACGACACGTTGCCGCGCACGGTCTTTTCGCCACCGCCTACGTAGATCACGTTGTTGTCCCACTCACTCACAGCCACTGCCCCGATGGAGCCTCCGAAGAAGCCATCGGAAATGTTCTCCCAGGTGTTGCCGGCATCGGTGGTGCGCCACACCCCGCCACCTACCGAACCAAAGTAAAAAAGGTTCGGCTTGCCGGGCACGCCCGTAACGGTGGCCGAGCGGCCTCCCCGGTAGGGGCCGATGCTGCGCCACTCCAGTCCATTGTACAGTTTTTCATCGTAGGTAAGTGTGGCCTTGCTGGCGGTGCCTTTCTTTTGTGCCACCACAGGCAGGGCACAACACACAGCCAACACAAGCCATAATATTTTTCTCATAGTAAAAGAGGTTTTCATTTCATGCCGAGATAGCAGATTTACACCAAACAACCCGACACTTTTCTATAAAAGGCAGAAACCGGCCAATGGTGGAGAAAGTTGATTATTGGGCAAACTGGCGGGTTGAATGCCTTCGGATAGTTCTCAAAGACACCACCTGATACCATTTCATTTTGTAGCCGGGCCGCTCCGTTTTCTAGGGTGAGGGTAGGGGAGAGTTTAGCCAAACAATTAAGTATATTTGACTATGGATTTGACTACCCTAATAAAGGATAGGTATGCGGATTTCGTAGAGCTTTGTCGCTCGCATCAGGTGGACAAAATCTATGCTTTTGGTTCGTCAATCACCCCGCGTTTTGACCCAGATAAAAGCGACATTGATTTAGTTGTAAGCGTTGATATCGATGATCCGGTGGAGCGGGGGGAAGCCCTTCTTTCGCTGTGGGACAAACTTGAAAACTTTTTCCAGAGAAAGGTCGACCTATTGACAGATGATTCTATTCGAAATCCCTATCTGAAGGCATCCATTGAACGGACAAAAAAACTTATCTATGACCGAGAAGGAGAAAAAGTTTTTGTCTGACATAGTGAACTCCATTGCGTTAATCGAAGATTTTACCCGTGATATTAAATCGTTTGCCGATTACCAATCTGACTTGAAAACAAAAGGCGCGGTTGAAAGGCATTTGGGTATAGTTGGTGAGGCTGTGAATAAGTTTCTGAAGGAGTCTGGCAAGAACCACTTAAGCAATGCTGCCCAAATAATAAGTTTAAGAAACAGACTCATTCATTCCTACGACAGCATTGATGACGCTATCATCTGGTCCATTGTCACCAGGCATTTGACGCCACTAAAAGTGGAGGTTCAGAAAAACTTGAATGAACCCCGCTCGTGATGTGGAGCATTCCGTTTCGTTTCTTAATATTGGTTCAACGATGGAGAAGGAAATACAAGAGTGCACCCGGCCTTTTGTTTCCCAAGACCGTTCTTTATTGTGGGAATAGACATTATTAATATTTCATGAACGACAAGAATTGGAAGGCCCTTTTCAGCGTGCCCGTTATCGTGGCGGCCCTCGGTTACTTTGTAGACATCTACGATTTGCTCTTGTTCAGCATTGTGCGCAGGCCCAGCCTGATGGCCCTTGGCGTGCCCGAGGCGAACCTCTTCGATGAGGGCGAGTTTCTGCTGCAGGTGCAGATGACAGGCCTGCTCATTGGTGGCATTATCTGGGGTGTAATGGGCGACAAGCGTGGCCGCTTGTCGGTGCTCTTTGGTTCCATCTTGTTGTATTCGCTGGCCAACATCGCCAATGGGTTTGTCACTTCCGTGGATCAATACGCGGTGCTGCGCTTCATTGCCGGCATTGGCCTGGCAGGCGAACTGGGTGCCGGCATTACGCTGGTAAGCGAAGTGCTGCCCACCCGCTTGCGTGGCTACGGCACGGCCCTGGTGGCCACCGTTGGGTTGATGGGCGCAGTGCTGGCCAACTTTGTAGCCAAAGAATTCGACTGGCAGATTGCCTACTTCATCGGTGGCGGACTCGGCTTGCTACTACTGCTGGCGCGCATCAGCGTGTTCGAGTCGGGTATTTTTATGAAGGTGAAGGAGCAACAGGTAGAGCGTGGTAATTTTTTCCAGCTCTTCAACAACGGTGTGCGATTCAAAAAATTTATGGGCTGTATTTTCATCGGGTTGCCCATCTGGTATGTCATCGGCATTCTCATCACGTTCTCTCCCGAGTTCGCGCAAGCCCTGGGTGTGCAGGGTGCCATTGTTGCGGGCGATTCGGTGATGTTCAGCTACCTCGGCCTGGCCGCAGGCGATTTGGCCAGCGGTTTCTCCAGCCAGGCCCTGCGATCGCGCAAGCGCATTGTGTTGGTTTTCATTCTCCTTACCATGGGTGCGGTGCTGTTCTACCTCTTTTACCCTTTGGAAACACCGACATTATTTTATGTAGCCTGTTTTATCCTGGGATTTGCCGTGGGCTATTGGGCGTTGTTTGTAACCATTGCGGCAGAGCAGTTTGGTACCAACCTGCGGTCTACCGTGGCTACTACGGTTCCCAATTTTATTCGGGGCACGGTGGTGCCCATTACCCTGCTGTTTAAATTTCTGCGAGCCGAACTGGGCATTGTGCAGGGGGCGCTGATCGTGGGTGTGATCACGGTGGTCATTGCCCTGTGGGCGCTGCGGGCCATCGATGAAACCTATTCGCGCGATATGAATTTTGTGGAGGAGTAGATGCAGGTCTGGCCCTCGGATCTTCAAAAAAGTAGCCTTTCGAACGCCATTCTTTTAGTATCTTCCCACTTGTTATGGCTATGGGGGAGGGCATTTTTCGATTCTTACAAAAATACCACGATGACGAGCGCACCCGGGCTTTGCTGGTGCTGCAGTTCAATGGCATCGCCATTTTGGTAAGTTTGTTTTACGCTGCTATACATCCCCTGTTCCAAGTACATGTGCCACAGTGGTTGTTCCTGGCCTTGCCGGCCGCGCTGGCGGTTGTGGTTATGCTGCTTGCGCGAGCGGTAGTGCCGGTAAAGTGGCTGGCGCAGGTCACCGTCTTCCTTTTTTGGATTTCTTTCATGGCGGGCATTGCCTATTCGGGTGGCATCTACTCGCTGGTAATGCCCTGGCTGGCGCTGATGCCCATCATGGCGCACCTGTTGGTAAACCACAACGCTTCCAAAGTGTGGCTCGGGGTGGTGCTTACTTCTGCGGTGCTTTTCAACTTCTTTTTTAAAGATGCCAATGTGCTGAGCGATGGTAACGCGCCCTGGCGGTCATCTTTCTCTATTGTGGGGCTGGTAACCGTTTCGTACTTCTTCACACACCTGTATTACAAAGCCATCAGGAAAAACATAGATCAGGTAAACGAACAGAACAATCGGCTGCTCGATCAACAAGAAGAAATTCAAACCCAAAACGAGGAGTTGGTGCAGCAGCGCAATGAAATTATATCGCAGCGCGATTTTATACAGCGCCAGAACGATTTGCTCTCCAGCCAGAACAGGCAGATAGAACATGTTAACCGCGAGCTGAGAAAACGTGTGGAAGAAATCTTTCAGCGCAACACCGTATTGGAAAAACACTGGCATACGCTCCTGGAAATATCCAAGAGTCGTGCCGTAAATTTTGGCGACTTTGGCGAAGCCATGCGGTACCTTACCCAGGTAGCAGCCGAAACATTACAAACAAGTCGCGTAAGTGTGTGGGCCATTAACCGCGAGCGCAACAGCCTGCAATGCCTGGTGCTGTATGATTGTGCCACACGCAGCCACCGCGAAGAAGAAGACCTGCTGCTCACCAGCTTTCCCCGCTACTTCGAGGCGTTGAAGCGGGAAGGTGTTATCTCTGCCGACAAGGCTCCCTACCATGCAGATACATTTGAGTTCAAGCAATCGTACCTGGAGCCGCGACATATCGAATCGATGATGGACGCACCTTACTTTATCGATGGTGAACTGGCAGGTGTTTTATGTTGTGAGCAGACGGAAAGCGAACGCCACTGGACACCCGAAGATATTTTGTTTGCACAGGCGCTGGCCGATATTGTAACGCTGGCCTACCGCGCCAACCAGCGCAGAGACTATGAAAGGAGAATTCGCCAGCATCGGAGGGAGATTGTTCGAATCAACCAAAGCCTGGAAGACCGCGTGCGCGAACGTACGCGCGAATTGGAGGCGCAAAACAACCAGTTGGCCGAATATGCCTACATCAACTCCCACTTGCTGCGTGGACCCCTCAGCCGCCTGCTGGGGCTGATTAACCTGATTGACTATGCAGCCCTGACAGACAAGAAAGAAAAGGAATTGATTGAACATTTGCGCCAGTCGGGCACGGAACTGGATGAAGTGGTGCGAAAAATAAATGATGCCATCGTGGAAAGAGGAGAACTGAACAGGAACACGTTTTTTAATAACGAAGAAAAAAATTGAGCATGCGTTGCAGGGTTGTTTTGATATTGGTTTTGATGTTAGGCGGGTTGAATGCACACGCACAGAACCTTGGCCTTATAGATAGTTTGCGAAGGCAACTGCGGGGTGCCACTGCCGACCAGCAATTTCAACTATGGAATGCGATTGGTTTTGAGTTTCGGTATTCATATCCTGACAGCACCATTTTCTACTGCACCATGGCCTATGAACAGGGCAAAGCACGCGAAATTGAAACAGAACTTTCCAAGCCTTTGAGTTTTATCGGCCTGGCTTATGCCAACAAGGGCGACTACAAAAACTCGTTGCAATACCATTACGAATCCATAGAGGTGGCCACTGCCCAGAACGATTCGGTGCAACTGGCGTTTGGATACAATAACCTGGGCCGCATGTTCTTCGACCAAGGCGACCTGGTGCGCGCTTACGACAACTTCATTCGCGCCAAAGATATTTTCGAAGTGCTGAACGAAAAATCAGGACTGGCTTACGTATACCGAAGCCTGGCCAATATTCACAGCTCACAAAAGGAATTCAGCAAAGCCCTGGAGATGTCGGAGTATGCGCTGACACTACGGAAGGGGCTTGGCGATCCGCGGTTGCTCATTTCTTCATTTATGGAACTGGGCATTATTCAACAGGCGGCAGGCAAAACGGATGATGCCCTGCGAAGTTTCTTGTCGGCCGATTCGATAGCCGACCGGGTGAACGACCCAACCACGCAGGCAGAGCTTACCATTGGGCTGGCAGAAATTTTGAGTGCCGAAGGCAAGTGGCCTGAGGCCATGGCAGAGTTAAAAACCATTTCGGGCAACATTCACGAAGCCACCAACCAAAAACTGTTTCTGCGGGCCAGCTACCTGCAGGCGCAATATTATTACCACCAAAAAGACCTGGGCCGGGCGGCCTCGCTGCTGCGCGAGGTATTTCAATCGGCCGAGCGCTCGGGCAACGTATCATTTCAGCGCGATGCTGCTTTTTTGCTGGCAGAAATTTATAAGCAACAGCGCAGCGCAGGTTTAATGGAAGAATACCAGAATCGTTACCGCATTTTTTCTGAGATGCTGCAGAATACAGACTTCAACAGGCAGATAGACCGGCTCCAGTTTCAACTGGAAATGGAAAAGAAAGAAAAGGAAAACGAACAACTGAAGGCCAACGAAGCGCGTAACCTTGTTTTGTTGAAACAGAAACGTTTTGAAAACCTGTTGCTCATCATCATTATTGTTTCTATTGCTGTTATTGCTATGCTGGTATTTTGGGTGAGCCGCAGGCGCAGGCATATCAACCTGAAGCTCGAGCAGCAAAACTCGCATATACTCAGGCAGCGAGAGGAAATCACCAAACAAAATGAATCACTCTCGCACAGTAATCGGGTGCTTTCTGATCTAAATCAGGAAAAGAACACCATTATGAACATTGTGGCACACGACTTGAAGTCGCCACTCAACCGCATCAAGGGGCTTTCTAACCTGATGGAGATGGAGGGTGGGCTGAACGCCAACCAGCAAGGCTACCTGAAACTCATTAAGGAGTCTACCCAATCAGGCATCGATCTGATCATCGACTTACTGGATGTAAATGCGTTAGAAGAAATTTCGGGTGCGGCCCATTATGAAGAGGTGTCAATTGGGCCGTTGCTGAACGAGCGTGCGCAGGCCTTGCAGGTAGCTGCGCAAGAGAAGTTGATAGACCTGAAGGTGGAGTTGCAGTTTGCAGGCCCCGTAAAAACGGATCGGAGTTATGTAAGCCGTATAGCCGATAATCTGCTAACCAATGCCATCAAGTTTTCACCGAAAGGCTCTACCGTGTGGCTAAAGAGCGCGAAAGATGCCGGCATGTGGAGTTTGTCTGTGAGAGATCAGGGGCCTGGCTTTTCTGAAGACGACAGGAAATTCCTGTTTCAGAAATTCAAGCGACTAAGCGCACGACCCACTGCTGGCGAAAGCTCCAACGGCCTGGGTTTGGCCATTGTGAAAACGTTGGTAGATCGCCTGAAAGGGAAAATTGAGTTAAAATCTGAACAAGGAAAGGGCAGTGAATTCGTTGTTCGTTTGCCTTTGGAAGTTTGACCTGAAGCAATATATAGATATGAAATGGATAGGAATAATTTGTCTGATGTTGGTGGGCTTATCTGATGGTTTTGCTCAGAAGCGCCAAAAGCCCCCGAAGCTGAGTTCGGAGGAGCGTGCGAAAATGACGCAAGAACAGCGGCTAGTATATGAAACCAACCGGAAGGCCGGCAAGGATAATAAAGTGAGCAAAAAGCAGAAAGTGCGCATTCAGAAGCAGCAGGCACGCAAGAGCAAACGCATCAAACCTCCGAAAAGAAAAAATTGATTAGGCTATTAAACCTATGCGGGTTGTGTGAGTCCAAGAGGAAAATCAATGAAGATTATGAAATGTATTTTGTTAGTAAGTTGCCTTGTTTCTATTGCCTGGCTTGCCCAGGCGCAAACCCGTACGCCACGCGCCAACGCACGGCAAGCTACGCAACAGGCGCGCATTCAGGAAGGTAAACAGAGTGGCGAACTAACCCAAGGAGAAACGCGTGCCCTCCGCGCGCAGCAACGGCACATCAGAAGAAGCGAACGCAGGGCGAAAGCCGATGGGGAGGTAACGGTGGCCGAGCGCAGACGCCTTGAACGGAAACAAGATCGCGCCAGCCGAAATATCCGCAGGGCAAAAAATAATCCGATCGATAACAATTAAGCGAAGGTAAATACCCGTCAGTTATTTACATTCGAAATGACTGACGGGTATTCTGGATTTTAGATTTTGGCAAGCGCCTGTGTCAGATCAGCGATCAGGTCTTCAGCATCTTCAATACCTATGCTCAGTCGCAACAGCGAATCGGTTAGCCCGTTCTTTAACCGCTCTTCTTTTGGTATGCTGGCATGGGTCATAGAGGCAGGGTGATTGATGAGCGACTCCACACCACCCAGCGATTCGGCCAGGGCAAACAGTTCTACCTCTTCGGCCAGCTTGCGTGCGTTGGCTTCGGTATCATTCTTCAATTCGAAGGAAAGCATGCCGCCAAAATCGCGCATTTGTTTTTTCGCGATGTCGTGGTTCGGGTGGTCGGCAAAGCCCGGCCAATACACTTTGCCTACCTTGGAGTGGTTGCGCAGAAACTCGGCCACTTTCTTTCCGTTCAGGCAATGGCGTTCCATGCGCAGTTGCAGTGTCTTGATGCCGCGCAGCACCAGAAAAGAATCTTGGGGACCGGGCACCGCACCACACGAGTTTTGTATGAAGGCAAGCTCATCGCGCAGCTTGTCATCATTCATCACTAGCGCACCCATAATCACATCGCTGTGGCCGCCCAGGTATTTGGTTACCGAGTGCATCACGATGTCTGCACCCAGGTCGAGCGGATTTTGCAGGTAAGGAGAGGCAAACGTATTGTCTACCGCCACCAGAATGTTCTGCTTCTTTGCCAAAGCCACACAAGCGCTGATGTCGATAATGCGCATCAGCGGATTGGAGGGTGTTTCCAGCCAGAGCAGGCGCGTGTTGCTGTTTACGTATTTGGCTGCATGGGCTGCATCGGTAAGGTCGATGAAATGAAATTTGATGCCGAATTTTTCGTAGATGCGTTTAAACATGCGATAAGAGCCACCATACAGGTCGTTGCTGGTAATTACTTCGTCACCGGGTTTCAAAAGTTTGATTACCGCATCGGTGGCGCCCATGCCAGACGAAAAGCAGATGGCATGCTTACCATTTTCGAGAGCGGCTATGCTTTGCTGCAGTTGGTTACGAGTAGGGTTGGCACCGCGGGCATAGGCGTAGCCTTTGTGCTGCGCGGGCGACTCTTGCACATAGGTTGAAGTTTGAAAAATGGGTGTCATGATGGCCCCTGTAGAAGGATCGGGCGATACACCGGCATGCACAGCTTTGGTTCCGAATTTCATGAAGTATTATTTTGAAGGTTTTAAGAAATGTCTGAGTTACTATTTCGGCAATTATCCTGACCGTTTCACGCTTTGAAAAGACAGCGGTTCCCGGTCCAATAATTATTATTGTCATCAAGCAGATACCTGGCTGGAACTCGTTTTTTTTAGTTCTACTTTTGTCTGCTTGTAACTGCTGCAATCTTGCAATTTTTTTCGAGATATTCTTACATCTGGAAATTCCCGGACGAACTGGAGAACGCCTACGCGCGCTTTGTAATGCCTCCCAATCTCAATTCCCTTCGACTGGTGGCATTCATCACTTTTTTTGGGATGTCTTTGTTCCTGGTTATCGACTTGTTTCGCGATGTAAACTACCCGGTGGTGTTGGCTACGCGTTCGGGCGCACTGGTGGTGTCGGCTATTCTGATGGCACTTAGCTTTCGGTCGTCTCTCTCCGTAGTTTCCATATACCTCAGCATCATTGCGCTCGCTCTGGCCAACTTCGGTTCTGCTTTGATTACAGCCACGTATGGCGGTATGCCGCCTTACTACATTACCAATTTGCTGTTTCTGATTTTCGTGCTGGTTATTACGGCCAGTGGTTTGAATTTTCGTCATGCTTTGTTTCTGAATCTTACTTGTCTGCTGGTGTTCATTGTGTTTTCGCAGTATGTAAAGCGCGAACCATTTTATTTCAGTCAATACCCGCACCTGTTTTCTATTTTTATTTACATCCACATCGTTGGTGTGGCATTGGAAAGCCGCAGGCGCAGAAACTTTCTGCAGTTCAGAGATTTGGTACAGCAAAAGCAGTTGGTGGAGGACTTGAATCAGCAGAAGAACAAAATAATCTCCATTCTTTCTCATGATGTGGCGGCACCGCTCAATTCGCTTACCGGTCTGCTTAACTTGCAGAAGAAGTCGCAGTTGAAGCCGGAAGAAGTGGAGGTGATGTTGACTAAAGTTACCGATCGGCTCGACAGTGCTTCTACTCTGCTACAGGGCCTGGCCCGCTGGTCGCGTTCGCAAATGGATGGATTTGTGCCAGATCAAAAAGCGATTGAGCTGAGCGCCACACTGCGTGAAATTGTGGCGTTGTTTCAGGCGCAGGCACGCGAAAAATCGCTGGTGGTTAAACTAGATGAACACATCACCCAGCGTGCCGTGGGCGATCAGGAGATGATCAACCTGGTGTTCCGCAACCTCATTGTCAATGCCATTAAGTTTTCAGGTTTTTACGCCACCATCCAAATTGAAGCATTCGAAGCGACAGAAAACCGCGTGGGTATTCGCGTGGCCAACGAGGGAAATGGAATTTTGCCGGACGTGAAAGAGAAATTATTTACCTACCAGATTAGCTCCACACCCGGCACGGCTGGCGAGAAGGGTACCGGCCTGGGCCTGGCCATGTCGGCCTACTTTGTAAAACTGAACAACGGCCGTCTATACCTTGACGACTCCCGTGAAGGCTGGGTGGCCTTTTGTGTGGAACTGCCTGTGGCGGCTGCGTAGCCTCACACCATTTGCGTGAGAACGGATCCAATTTTCACTGGCTCACCTGCTGACACAATTCCCATTTATGTTAATCCTTGTTAAAAGAGCAAAGAGATTCAACTTTCTTGCGCGCTCCTCCGTTTCTAAGCCCATTTACTTTCATCCTATGAATCGCGCTGATCGCAAGCTTTGGATATTGATGTTACTGGCTATTTTAATTGCGCTGATACCTTGGTTTGTGTTGGCGCAAGATGCCAAACCGCTACAGAAAGAAAAGTACAACGCTAATAAGGCATCGGAAGATAAATACGGCTACACACAGGCGGTAAAGGCTGGCAACACTATTTACATTTCTGGCCATGCGGCACGCGGCCCTATGGACGAAGCAGTGAAGAAAACCTATGAGGCTTTAGAGAAAACGTTGGCCCACTATGATGCCACCTTTCAGCATGTGGTGAAGGAAAACATCTACACCACCCAGTATGATGAGTTGTTGAAATATGTGGAGCTTCGAAAAAGTTTTTACCTCAACGACTATCCCGCGTCTACATGGGTGCAGATAGACCGGCTGTTTAACTCAGATGTAGTGCTGGAAGTTGAATTGATTGCCGTGTTGCCCGATTAGGGGTTACACCACTTTTTTCCAATAATCGCTTACCGTTTCTTTCCAGTTGGTGCCACCTTTCAGGTAGAGTGCGGTGTTAATCAGCAGCACATCTTCCTTGGTTCGGTTAGGCAGGTTTTCCGTAATACGGATTAATAAATCGTAAAATTTTTTCTTGTCGGCTGAGGCAACATGGCGCATTGCTTCAATCACTTCTGCATCGGCAGACAAAGCACGCAGAGCAGGGGTGGGTGCAGCAGCGGGGATTGTTGGCGGAGCCGGAGCAGCAGGAACTTCTTTTGCCTTTTCAGTCAATGCAGGGGGCGTAACCAGCGAGGAAGCCTGCATCTTTAAAAATTCCTCCAGGTCGGTCAGTGTGTTTTTCTTCTTGCTCATGCAATGTGTTTCCAGATCTCCTGGAATACCGGTTGGTACTCTTTCTCGGCATCAAAGGTACTGAAATTGACAAACCTGTTTTTCTGTGGCACGATAACAGGCAACACCAACGCATCCAGGTTTTTCAAACTATCTCGCACAGTATACAGGCCGGTGCCACTGTGTATGCGGTTGGGCAGAATCAAAATCTTCATCTGCGTATTGAGTTCGCGCGCGGGTGCCAGGTCGGTTACGGTTTGATAGGTTACCAGCAAATCGTTTTGGGTAAGGCTGGTAGGCACAATCACCACATCGCTCACCAGGCACAATTTTTTGATGCCTTCGTTGGTGGTTTTGCCTGCGCTGTCAACAATTATGTAGTCCAGCTTGCGATCTTGTTTAAGACGCAAAAGTTCATCGGCCACGGTATCATCTTGCGAACCTGCGATCTCGAAACCTGCTTTTTGAGTTTTGCTTTTGAACGCCTCCATTTTGCGCAGGGTGTTCAGCGTGTAGTTGGTGTCGGTTTCTACCAGCATCACTTTCTTACCCGTATGAGCCAGCGAAGTGGCTAGGTTGATGGCATTGGTGGTTTTGCCCGTGCCGCCTTTGCGGCTGATGAACGAAATAACTTTGGACATGATCCAAAAATAAGGAATAATGTGGTTAGAAAAACCCGCTAATTCTTCCCAGGCTTCCAGGCGCCTTGGGTGTCTTTCAGCCGGTTGATGAACAACAAGCAGCGCTCAATGCGTTTGTCTACCGATTTGGCAGAATTGATATAGTAAATTAAGCTGCGCTGTGCTCCATTGGTGAGCTGCTCCCAATATTTGCGACCTTCGTCATCCATCGCTAGGAGCTCTTTTAGTTCTTCAGGTTCTTTGTGGCCATACTTGGTGCTGTCTTTGCGAATGGTTGCCTGCACTTTAACACCCTTTTCCACTTTGGCTTTGCGCAAAACAGGTAAGCCCACGCTGATCATGAAGCCACCTTTCCCGTTCGAACGGATGGCACAGGCAAATTCAAAGTCGTTGTTCAGTTTGCAAAAAACGCGAACGCTCTTTTTGTCGGTAAATTGTTGAGCTACTTTAACAGGTACTTCGATGAAATGCATGCCACCTTTAAAAGGCTGCTTTTCAATGGTGGTGGTAAACTTTACAACACTTGCCTTTTCTTTTGCCATGGCAATAGTTAAGCAAAGTTTTAAAGAAAAGCTACGCTAATCAGATGCTCCGGTTGATGTCGAATTTCTCGAGGTAGTCGGCTACGCGTCTCACCACACTGCCACCCAGTGCACCATCCACCACGCGGTGGTCGTACGAGTGCGACAGGAACATTTTGTGGCGAATAGCGATCGCATCGCCATAAGCCGTTTCTATAACGGCAGGTTTTTTCTGCACGGCACCCAAGGCCAATATGGCTACTTGTGGTTGCATAATGATGGGTGTTCCCATCACATTGCCGAACGAACCCACATTCGACACCGTAAAAGTACCACCTGCCAGTTCATCGGGCTTCAGCTTGTTTTCGCGGGCACGCTTCGCCAGGTCGTTCACAATTTTCGCGAGCCCCGTCAGGTTGTATTGGTCTGCCTGTTTGATGACAGGCACAATGAGGTTGCCGCTGGGTAATGCCACCGCCATGCCTATGTTGATGTCTCTCTTTTTGATGATGCGGTCGCCATCTACCTGTACGTTGATCATCGGGTAGTCTTTGATGGCCTGCACCACTGCTTCGATGAAGATGGGAGTAAACGTGAGTGCATCGCCCTCGCGCTTCTGGAATTCGTTCTTCATTTTGTTGCGCCAGAAAACAATGTTGGTAACATCGGCTTCCACAAAAGAAGTAACGTGCGGGGAGATTCGTTTACTGTCTACCATGCGCTCGGCAATCATCTTGCGCATACGGTCCATTTCTATAATCTCATCGCCACCGCTGATGGACACAGGCACACCTTTGGGTGCTGCATAAACCGGTGCCGTGGTGGCAATGGATTTACCCAACTTGCGGTTTTGCACATATCCCAGAATGTCTTTCTTGGTAACGCGTCCTTCGTTGCCAGTGCCCGGTATGGTTTCCAGTTCGGCTACGGCAATGTTCTCCTCTTTGGCGATATTTTTAACAAGAGGCGAATAGAATCTTTTCGCCTGGCGGAAATCTGCACTCACGTGGGGGTGGGCACCGTTGCCGTTGGTGGCAGGTGCAACGGCTACGTTGGCCACTTCCTTTTTGGGGGCTGCAGCTACTGGCGCGGTTGCGGTTGCTGTGGCCTCGACAACTTCGGTGGTCAATATCGCGATGGCACTGCCCACCTTCACCACTTCGCCTTCTTTGGCCAGAATTTCTTTCAACACACCGGCATGGGTAGAAGGCACCTCTGTATCTACCTTGTCGGTAGCTACTTCCAATACAGACTCATCTTGCTCGATTTTGTCGCCCGGTTTTTTCAGCCATTTCAAAATCGTAGCTTCCATGATACTCTCACCCATCTTGGGCATGATCAACTCTACCTGTGCCATGTGGTTTGGTTTTTACAGGGTGTAAAGTTAGTATTTTTCATGCTTCACGCTAACGTTTGAAATCTCAGAAAGTAGCATCGGCCTTCGCGAAAGGAAGTTTTGCTTTTAAAAATCTTCGCCAAGTAAAATTTGGGCAAGTTGTATCGATGCCTGCGGGAAAATGGGCCTTGGTACGCACGTACCCGTTTGCTGACTTCTGTTTGCTGCCGGGCTGCCATACCCTGTTTTTCTGATCGGCTTTATCCCGCCCAGCCTTCTCGGTCCAGGCTTCGGTATTGAATGGCTTCTGCCAGATGCTCAATTTTTATTTCTTCGGTACCGGCCAGGTCGGCAATGGTGCGCGATACTTTAAGGATACGGTCGTAAGCGCGGGCAGATAAGCCGAGGCGTTCCATGGCGGTCTTCAACAGTGTGCGGCCAGCTTCATTGATGCTGCAAATTTCTTTCACCATGTTGGCGGGCATCATGGCATTGCAGTAAATGTCGGGTTGTGCCTTGAACCTCACTTCTTGCAGGGCGCGCGCTTTCACCACCCGCTCGCGAATGTCGCTGCTGGTTTCGGTTTTGCGTGCAGCAATCATCTCATCGAATTGTACCGGCACCACTTCCACATGCAAGTCTATTCTGTCCAGCAGCGGGCCGCTGATTTTGCTAAGGTAACGTTGCACTACGCCCGGTGCGCACACGCATTCTTTTTCCGGATGGTTGTAAAAGCCGCAAGGGCAGGGGTTCATGCTGGCCACCAGCATAAAGTTGGCCGGGTAGTCGATCGACACTTTTGCGCGCGAGATGGTAACCCTGCGTTCTTCCATGGGCTGCCGCATTACTTCCAGCACCGTGCGCTTGAACTCCGGCAGTTCGTCTAAAAACAAAACGCCATTGTGCGACAATGAAATTTCACCCGGCTGTGGATTGCCGCCCCCGCCTACCAGCGCTACATCGCTGATGGTGTGGTGCGGGCTGCGGAAGGGGCGGGTAGTCAGTAGCGTGGCGTTGGCGCCCAACCGGCCGGCCACAGAATGTATTTTGGTAGTCTCCAGCGCTTCGCTCAGCGTAAGCGGAGGAAGAATGGTGGGCAATCTTTTGGCCAGCATGGTTTTGCCGGCACCGGGTGGGCCAATCATAATAACGTTGTGACCCCCAGCGGCCGCAATCTCCAGCGCCCGCTTGATGTTCTCCTGGCCCTGCACATCTTTGAAGTCGGCATCGTAGCTGTTTTGTTTGCTTTGAAAAACATCGCGCGTGTCGATGCGAAGGGGTTCAATTGTCTGTTCACCCTCTACAAATGCGATGGCTTCCTTCAAAGAGGTTACGCCTATGATGTCGATATTGTTTACGATGGCCGCCTCGCTGGCATTGGCCTGAGGCAGCACCAGGCATTGGAAATTTTCTTTACGCGATTGAATGGCGATGGGCAACACACCGCGGATAGGGCGCAGGTCGCCATCGAGCGAAAGCTCGCCCATGATGACGTATCGTTCCAGGTGTTCTCCTGTTATCTGGCCCGATGCTTTCAGAATGGCCAACGCAATGGGTAAGTCGTAAGCAGCGCCTTCCTTCCGTATGTCGGCTGGTGCCAGGTTAACTACTACCTTGGTGCGTGGAAAATAATAGCCCAGGCTTTTGATAGCCGACTCCACGCGGTGCTGACTTTCTTTAATGGCATTGTCGGGCAGGCCGGTAAGAAAAAACTTCTGGCCTTGTGCCACATCTACTTCAACGGTGATGGTTTTGGCATCTACCCCATGTACGGCACTTCCAAACGTTTTGGCTACCACGTTTCGCTGGTTTATTCCGTGTTGATGTTAAGATTTTTTTGAGATACTGCCAAATGCGCGGCAGTGTTCCACAGGTTACCGAGCCACCTGTTGCTCTATCAGCAGAATAAGAATATGTATGATTTTTATGTGTACTTCCTGGATGCGGTCTGCAAAGCCATGGTGTGGCACCCTAATTTCAATATCGGCCAGCTTTGCCAACGGGCCGCCTTCATTTCCCGTAAGGGCAATTACCTGTACACCCTGCTGGCGGGCTGTTTCGGCCGCGCGCAAAATATTAGGCGATTTGCCGCTGGTGCTGATGGCCACCAAAACATCGCCCGGTTTGCCATGCGCCTCCACATAGCGAGAGAACACAAATTCAAAACCATAATCATTTCCCACGCAAGTGAGGTGGCTGGGGTCTGATATGCAAAGGGCCGGAAGGGCTTTTCTGTTTTCGCGGTAGCGGCCCGTTAGCTCTTCGGCCATATGCATGGCATCGCAATGGGAGCCACCGTTGCCACAGGTGATGAGTTTGTTACCCGATGCAAACGCATGGGCGATGGTTTGTGCGGCCTGCTCCACCTTGGCAAGTGCCGCAGGGTCGTTCAAAAAGCGTTGAAGAACGGTGGAGGCTTCGGTTAACTCGCGCGTGATGAGTGAACGGGAATCCATTCGTTACTTGGAAGTGGCTGCTTTGGCGGCCTGTTCTTTGGCGGCCTCTTGCATGTCGTACACTTTGGCCTTCAGGGTGTTGTTTTCGTGGCGCAACGCGTCCTGTTCTTTTTGTGTGCCCTTTCCCTCGCGCCACCACCACACAAAGTCGATGGCCACCAGCAACAGCCCTATGAATGTGCCATACTTAAACCACTTAATGTACGTAACCAGTTGAAAAAGAAAGCCGGTGTCGCTCTCCATAACCAGGGTGAAGATGAACGCACAAAGCTGGTAAGCGGCAAAGATGCTGTAGAAAATGAGGCGTTTTTGGTTCATGAGAGGGTGTTAATAAAACAAACTTAGCTTTTTTCAGGTAAAGCTTAAAATACAATTTGGTTACAAATCTTGCATCCCTTTTAGTCGTTCAAAGGGTTGGCACCTTCGCGCATGGTGCTTTGTATGTCGCTTAGTTTCTTGTAGATACCATTCAAGCGGGTTAGTTCTGTGTGCGTTCCCCGCTCCACAATTCTACCTTGCTGTATCACCACAATTTCGTCTGCATGCTGAATGGTGCTCAGCCGGTGGGCAATCACCAGCGAGGTGCGGTTCTTCATCAGGTTGAAGAGCGCCTCTTGCACCAGCTTTTCTGATTCAGAGTCGAGGGCAGAGGTGGCCTCATCCAGAATAAGAATAGGTGGATTTTTGAGCACAGCCCGTGCGATGCTTAAGCGCTGCCGTTGGCCTCCTGACAGTTTAGAACCACGTTCGCCAATCACTGTCTGGTACCCATTTTCCGTTTGGGTAATGAACTCATGGGCATTGGCGATGCGTGCGGCCTGTTCCACTGCTTCCTGGCTTACGTTGGGCATGCCAAAAGCAATGTTGTTGAAAATAGTGTCGTTGAAGAGAATCGATTCTTGCGTAACCACACCCATTTGTTTGCGCAGCGACTCTATGTCGTAGTCGCGAATGGAAATGCCATCGATGAACACTTCGCCCTCGGTGGGGTCGTAGAAACGCGGAACCAGGTCGGCCAGGGTGGACTTGCCCCCGCCTGATGGGCCCACCAGCGCGATGGTTTTTCCTTTTTGAATATTGAGGTTGATATGGCGCAGAACGAACTCTTTCTCATAGGCGAAACTCACATTTCGGAATTCAATGCGATCGTTGAAACTTTTCAGTGGTAGGGCGTTGGGTTTGTTCTCGATTACTGGCTCGGTGTCTACCAGCTCGAAAATTCTGCGCGCAGAGGCAATGCCTTTTTGCAAGGATGTAATGCCGTTTGAGAATGCTTTGGAGGGTTGAATGATCTGGGCAAAAATGGCGAGGAAGGTGAGGAAAGAACTGGCACCCAACTGGTCGTCTCCACTGAGTATCAACCTACCTCCAAAGTACATAATGCCCGCAATGATCACCACACCCAGAAACTCAGACACGGGCGAGGCTAATTCGTTTTTATAGGCCATCGACAGGTTTACTCTGCGGTGATACTCATTTTCGTCTTCCATTTTCTGCAAAATGTAACCCCGGGCGTTGAAAGCTTTGATCACCCGCATACCCGAGAAGGTTTCATCCAGAATGTTGACAATGCGCCCCAACGTTTCCTGGCTGGCCTGTGCCTGCCGTTTCAGTCGCCTTACAATTTCGGCCAACGCACCGCCAACCAAAGGCAGCACAATAATGGTGAACAGCGTCAGTTTCACAGAAATGGCAAACAGCAATGCGAAATGCACAATAATGGTAACCGGTTCTTTCAAAACTGCTTTCAGGCTGTTCATTACAGCACTTTCTACCTCCTGCACATCATTCGTGAAGCGCGAAATAAGGTCGCCCTTGCGGTTGGTGTTGAAGAAACCAATCTGCAGGCGCGTAACGTTTTCGAAAATCTTCTTCCGAAGACCTTTCACCACATCCAACCTTATTTTAGAGGCTACCACCCTTTCGAAGAAACGGAAGGTGTTACCCAGCATAACGCTGCACACAATGGCGAGGCAGATGTATAACAACGTATTGGCTTTGCCTTTCTCTGCCAGCAGCGAAACGAAGTAATGGTTAAAGGCGGCTTTGGCGTATGAGGCGCTCAGTTCAAAGTTGGGCAGTGGTGTTACTTGGGTTTCCCTCACCTGGTCGAACAGCACATCGAGCATGGGTATTACCACCACCAGGCTCAAGGCGCTGAAGGCGATGCCTAATACCGAGAAAACAAAAAACATCACCAGCCTGGAAGGCAGGTTGCGGGAAAAGGTGAGTACCCGGAAGAAAACGTCCATTCAAAAAGGGGTGCGTGTTTTAGAAATCGTAGTTGCGTGGGGCCATGTTCCAGCGCAAAGCTAACGAAGTAATGGTGCTTTTGGATGCATCTACCACAATATTGGGTGCTAAACCATCGGGTGGAGTGGGCGTACTGGTGCGATAGGTGGCTTTCAAGTCAATAAATAAATTGTGCTTCAGCATGTAGCTGGCGGTAAAATCGAGGAAGTTAACCGTAATGGGTGTGCCCTGACCGATGGTGTTGTTAAATTCCTGCATGCGTGTGCTGTTGTTTTTCAAAAGATCGCCACCATAGTTTTCGGTGCTGCGCAAGTAGTCGGTGCCTTTTTCCGATCGAATGGATTTGGCAATTAGCTGCAGGCGCGGCAAGGGTTGGTAGCGCACAATGGCAATTAACTCTGTGAAGTTGGCACCGAGCGGATGGGCAATGGGTTGACGGTAATTGGTGTAATTGCCGTACGATGTGTTGTGCGTGTAAGTAAAGGGCCTTACCAGATTGCCTTCCAATTGCAGGTCGAGGTTAGGGACGCTGAACACATCAATATATTTTATGCCGCCCTGAAATCCGTATTTGTTGGCCCACCAGCCATCCTGGGCTTTGATGTGGCTGAGCACAAACTCATCGAGCACAAACTGCCCGTAAAACGATACGCCTTTTAAAGCATTCCATTTGAAGTCGGCACCCAAAATGGCATTGTCGCTGCTACCGTATTGCTGCTCAATGGCACGGTAAAAAATAATGGGGTTGAAATAATTTAGCTCGAGCGAATTGCGTGCAGGGCCGCTGGAAGGATCGAGCGGACTGTAAATCACCGACTCGAAGAAGCCAATGTTCAGTTTACGACCGATGTTGAAGCTGGCATGGTGAAAGGCCACGTACTTCTCCGGATATTTTCCGGCCGTGGTTCCGCCCGCGTTTACCGTGGGGTTGGCCACCATGCGGTTAATCTGGAACAGGTAATTCAGCTTCCACACTTTTACGTTGGTGCGCCAATACAATTGGGGCGGAGCAAAATCTGAAAAGATGAGCGACCGCAGACCATTGCCGATAAACATCTTGTCGTGGCCGAACTGCATGTACACATGCTTGCTCACGTTAAAATCGATGTAGCCGCGTGCCTGGAAGAAATCAACACCTTCGTCTTTGAATCGTTTCCAAAAACCCTCGTGGGGCACCGCGCCCATCTCGCGCTGTTTTTTCTCCACGTAAATGGGCAACACCGCCTGGTTTTCGCTCGCAAACGTGTAGAAGCCAATTTTGCGATCGACCATGCCACGTACTTCTACACCGCGTGTGTTCATAAACAGGTTGCGCGAATCGGTAAACGGATCGATCTGCATCGACTCGCGGTTAAGGCCACCACCGAGGTAGAGCACAGGGCTCACGTGCAGGTCTAGCTCTGGCGTGTCTACAAAAATCAAGTCGGATTTTTTTTGATAGAGATGTTTCAGAATCGGCCTGGCGCTTTCATTTGTTTTCGGGCGGCTCCATTCCCAGTTGTCGTTGCGGAAATACGCGTAGTTGAACTGATCCGCACGTGAGGTGAAGACCCGGTCTTTGGTACGCAACGAATCGATGTAGGCGGCCAGGGCATCTCGCTTGTAAGGTTTTACCGTTGTAAACACTTCGGGCAAAATGCGGCCGGCCTTGATTTCGTACCGGTCCAGCCAATGGTAGTAGTCTTCGTTGTAAGAGGCGTTGGTGCTTTGGGCCAGGGTGGAGGAAGCGTCCACCAGGATCAAAAAAATAACTGCGAGAAGGATTGATTTCACCATGGTTGAGATTTAAGAAAGTCAGAGGCAGAGATGGCAATGTTGGAGAATTCCCTCAAAATTTTTTCATCGTACGTCACCAGTGGAACATTTAGCTCATGGGCCAGGGCCACAAACTCGCAATCATAAGCGCTGCATTTTGATTCGTTTACAAACTGAAGCACCGAATACATAGACACATTAAATTCTTTACCGCGCAAGGCAGATTGAGCAAACTCAAGTGCATCCAGGCTGTCTCTATAAGTGATGATGTTTTTGCGCAGATAAAGCGAAACCACGTTTACAAATTCACTGCGCCATAGCACGGGTGCGGCCCACTCTGCATCCTTTTGGTGTACAGCCGTTGCTTCTTCTGAGTGAGGTGTCTCGAAAAAGAGGTAGGCAATCAAATTGGTATCGGCAACAATCATTCCCTTCCCTGGTTGATTGCATTTTTGATTTCTTGAGGGCTGATTTGTCCGCGGGCCCTTTTTCGAAATTCGCGTGCCTGCGACCTTAGCTTTTCGGGGTCTACTCGTTCTGAGCCAACCGAGGCTTGGATGCGGTATATAAGTTCGCTATTAAGGCTTCTTTGATGGTTTTTGGCCAGATTTTTTACGATTTCGTAAAGTTCATCCGGGAAATTTTTGAGTGTTATCGTGCGCATGGTTCCATTTTGGTTCCAAAATACAACCTAGTCGAAAGATTCACAAACTTAAATGTTAGGCAGACTTGTAAATACCTTCAAGTTCCTTACTTTTGCAGTCCTTTAATTGAAAAGACCATGAAAAAAGGCATTCATCCGGAATACAACGAAGTGATATTTTGGGATACCAGCAGCGATGTGAAGTTTTTGACCCGTTCTACGCTGAAAAGCAAAGAAATGGCCAAATGGACGGATGGCAAAGAGTACCCCGTGGTGAAGGTGGAAGTTAGTTCTGCATCGCACCCTTTCTTTACCGGCAAGAAAATGTTTGTTGACACGGCCGGTCGTGTGGAGAAATTCCAGAAGAAATACCAAAAGAAGGCATAAAACTTATTTCGTCTTAGCGTTTTTTGTTTAGAAAGGTCTCCCACCGGGAGACCTTTCTTTTTGTAGGGGTGGCGCACCAATAAAATTTTATTACCATGCCGCAGAGGGTTATTTTTGGCCCCTGTTCTTTTGTTGACGTTACATGAACGTGATTCTTTTTGACGACCCCGTAACAAGGGTGCATTTGCTGCCGCTTACCTTCACCCGCCCGGTGGCGGGCATTCGCATAGGCACACTTACCATTGCAGAGAAGTGGCAAAAATGGCTGGGTGAAAGTGTTTCTTTTGCCACACCCCCGTACCTGGCCAAAAAATTTCCGACACAGATTACAGCAGACAACTATTGGATCAACGGTGCACTTTGCCCCGATAGCTCATTAGTAGAAACCATCCGATCGCTGAAGCCGGGCGAAGGTATTCGCAAAGAAGGGCAGTTGCTGGCCATGAGAAATGCCGAAGCTGAGCCGCCTGCCCCCACCAGCAATGCAAAAGAATATCCCCAGCCGGTTGCCTTCATTGATCATGTCTGGAAAATATTTCAGCAAAACGGAGAACAGATACGCGCGGATTTTGCGCTACTAACTCAGGGAAGAACATCGGCTGGTATTGGCGACCCGCATACGGTGGTGTACAATCCGGGCCAGGTGTTTGTGGAGGTGGGTGTAGTAACCAAAGCGGCCATATTGAATGCGGAGACCGGCCCTATTTACCTGGGCCGTAATGCGCAAGTGCAGGAGGATGCCGTTATCCGTGGTCCGTTTTCCTTGGGAGAAGAATCGGTGATTAACATGGGCGGAAAAATGCGAGGCGACACAACGATAGGCCCCTACAGCAAAGTGGGTGGCGAAATCAGTAATGCGGTGATCTTCGGATATTCCAACAAAGGGCACGATGGTTTTTTGGGCAACTCGGTGTTGGGAGAGTGGTGTAACCTGGGGGCAGATACCAATACCTCGAACCTGAAAAATAACTACGACCACGTAAAGTTGTGGAGTTATGCCACCGAAGAATTCATCGACACGGGTGTACAATTTTGTGGTTTAATCATGGGCGACCACAGTAAGAGTGGCATCAATACCATGTTCAATACCGGTACCGTAGTGGGTGTGAGTGCCAATATTTTCGGAGCGGGTTACCCGCGAAATTTCATTCCTTCATTTTCGTGGGGTGGCCCTGGTGGCCTAACTACCTATCAGATCAACAAAGCCCTCAATACGGCAGAGCGCGTGGTGAGCCGAAGAAACCTTTTACTTACTGATATCGACAAAGAGATACTTCATCATATTTTTAACCTCACCGCTTCCTACCGGGAGCGCGAAAAAAGATGATATGAAGTTTGCAGACATACCAGGTGCTACACAGGTTAAAGAAAAGCTGATCCGCTCGGTAAAAGAGGGCAAGGTGGCGCATGCACAACTATTTGCAGGCAAAGAAGGTGCACTAAACTTACCGCTGGCGTTGGCATTCACTACCTTCCTGCATTGCCAGCAGCGTACAGACGATGCTTGTGGTGTGTGCCCGGCCTGCAGCAAAAGCCTGAAGGGAATCCATCCCGACACGCATTTTGTTTTTCCTCTGGGCAACGTAAAAAACGACAAAGACGAAGAGAGATTCAAAGCAGATATACTCAAAACATGGCGCTCGTTCCTGCTGGAGCAACCTTTTGGTGTGCTGAATGATTGGGTAACCTTCTATGGTGGTGAAGATAAGCAGGCAGCTATTTCGCGCGAAGAGAGCCGCGAAATTGTAAGGAGTCTTTCGTTGAAGCCTTTCGAGAGCCAGTTTAAGGTGATGATCATCTGGCAGCCGGAATTGATGCACCCTTCGGCCTCTAATGGCATTCTGAAAATATTGGAAGAACCACCGGCCAAAACCTTCTTCTTTCTGGTTACCAACGCAGCCGACCGTTTGCTGCCCACCATCTTATCGCGCACACAAATTGTGCAAGTGCCTTTGCTAACCGATGAAGAGGTAGATAATTACCTTGCACACCATACTGAGGCAGACGAGTCAAAGTGGGCAAAGGCTGTGCAACTGGCAAATGGTAACTTAAATATGGCACTCAAGCTCCTGGAAGTGGAAGAAGACAACAACCAGGATCGTTTTGCCGATTGGATGCGATCGTGCTTTAAGCGCGAGTATGTGCGCTTGCTGGCCCTGGCGGACGAGTTTCATGAGGCCGACCGCCTGATGCAGCGAAACTTTTTATCTTATAGCCTCAATATGCTGCGCGAAACCCTGCTTCACCTGGCCGGTGCTACGGCCATTAACCGAACCAGAGGCAACGAATTGAAGTTTATTCAGGACTTTAGCAAAGTAATGTCGGTAGATAAAATTGACAGATCGAGCCGTTTGATAGGAGAGGCGGACTACTTTCTGGAGCGCAACGGAAGCGCTAAGATGATTTTTATGGACTTATCTCTTCAGCTATCGAGAATTTTAAATCCCTGATATTGTTATGACTCTCAGATTATTTTCATGCACCACCGTTTTGGTTGTTATCCTGTTTTCAGGATGCGCGCAAAAAAACAACGATCGCGACTTTGTGGTTAACATTCAAACCAACCATGGCAACATGGTGGCCGTGCTGTTCGATGAAACACCCAAGCACAAGGAAAACTTCTTAAAACTGGCCAGAGAAAAATTTTTTGATTCATTACTGTTTCACCGGGTTATACCCGATTTCATGATTCAGGGCGGTGATCCGCTTTCGAAAAATGCACAACCGGGCGAACACCTGGGCACCGGTGGCCCTGGCTATACGGTAGATGCCGAATTCAACCCACAGTTTTTTCACGAACGCGGGGCTTTGAGTGCGGCCCGCCTGGGTGATCAGCAAAATCCAACCAAGGCATCCAGTGGCAGCCAGTTTTATGTGGTGCAAGGGCGCAAGTACCAGGATGCCGAACTGACCCAACTCGAACAAAGCATGGTGTACAGCCGCAAGAACAACGCATTGAGAACGTGCCTGTCTATGCCTGAGTATGCCAACGTGCGGCAACAAGTGCTCGATAAGCAGCGCGAAGGCAACACAGAGTGGCTCAACTCTTTTTTCATGCAATCTGATACGCTGATTAAAAAAGCTATGCCCAACTACCAGGCGTTTTCCTTCACACCCGAAGCCCGCGCCCGCTATCAGGAAGTGGGCGGTGCGCCCCACCTCGATGGCGACTATACCGTTTTTGGAAAAATCATCTCTGGCTTGGAGGTGATAGATAAAATCGCAGCACTTCCGCGCGATGGTGCCGACCGCCCTTCTGAAGATGTGCGCATGTTTGTAACCGTGAAGGAGATGACCAAGGCGCAAATTGAAAAGGAATTCGGGTACAAATACCCCACCGAATAATGCGAATACTGGTTACCGGTGCCAACGGACTGCTGGGGCAAAAGCTGGTTGAGTTGTTGCAAACCGATGCTTCTGTGTTTCCCATAGCCACGGCACGCAGGCCACTCGCTTTTGCCCTCACACGCGGAACCTATGTGCAAATGGATGTGGCCAACCGGACGGAAGTGGAGCATGTGTTGCGTGAAGCAAAGCCGGATGTGATTATACACACGGCCGCCATGACGCAGGTGGACCACTGCGAAACACAACGCGAAGAATGCTGGCTGCAGAACGTGACGGCCGTTGAAAACCTGGTGAGAGCCGCTGCCCCAGCGAAAGCCCATGTGGTGCATATGTCCACCGATTTTATTTTTGATGGCAGCCATGGTCCGTTGACAGAAGATGAACAACCCAGCCCCGTTAACTATTATGGTGAAAGCAAATGGGCGGGCGAGAAAGTGGTGACGGCAAGCAATACCACGTGGGCCATTTTGCGAACCGTGCTGGTGTATGGCGTTACGGCCGACATGAGAAGGACCAATATTGTGTTGTGGGTGAAGAAGAACCTGGAAGAGGGTAAAAAAATTCAGGTAGTCAATGATCAATGGCGCACCCCCACGCTGGCGGAAGATCTGGCGATGGGCTGTTACCTGGTTGCCACAAAGAAAGCGCAGGGTATTTATCATGTATCGGGCGAAGAGATGATGACTCCGTTCGATATTGCCACGGCAACAGCTGAGTTTTTTGGCTTGGATAGCACACTGATACAACCCACCGATTCGAACCATTTCAAACAACCAGCCAGAAGACCTTTGAAGACCGGCTTTGTGATTGACAAGGCCAAACGCGAATTGGGTTATCGCCCACATACGTTTCGCGAGGGGTTGGCGCTGCTGGCCGGTCAGTTAAAGCATCAGCCTTTGGCATAATTACCATGCGGTGAAGGGCGTGGTCGCCTTTCAGTTTCCGATATAATTTCTAATCTTCCGCACACAAAAAATATACGTATGACTTCCAATACTGATCGCGGCCAATGGGCCTCTAAATTTGGTTTCATCATGGCAGCGGCAGGCTCTGCTGTGGGGCTGGGTAACATATGGCGTTTTCCTTACCTCACGGGCGAGAATGGCGGGGCGGCCTTTGTTATTGTGTATATTCTTTGCGTGGTGTTGGTAGGCGCGCCCATGCTCATCAACGAAATTGCCTTAGGCCGATTGACGGGTAAAAACCCGGTGGGCGCGTTTAAGGCCACAGGAGCCAACTCCGTCTGGACCTTCTTTGCCGGTGTGCTGCCGCTGGTGGTAACCTTTGTGGTATTGAGTTACTACAGCATCATTGCCGGCTGGACCGTGGGATACATTTTCACCTCCTTGTTTTCTCTGGAAGTAACTTTCTCAGAATTCATTGCAACTGCCGGGTATGTGGTGCCGCTGGGGGCCTTTGTAATTCTCATAACGGTTTTGATTGTGTTGGGCGGTGTGTCGGGTGGCATCGAAAAAGCTGCCAAGGTTTTAATGCCTTTGCTATTTGTGCTGTTGATTGTTGTAATCTTTAGAAGTGTAACCTTGCCCGGTGCAGGTAAAGGCATTGAATATTATCTCATCCCGGATTTTTCGAAAATCAATGGCACGGTTATTTTGAAGGCACTTACGCAGGCGTTCTTTTCGCTGGGCGTTGGCTGGGGCATGATGATTACCTACGGATCGTACCTTCCCAAGAGCCAGAATGTCGTTACCTCTAGCTTATGGGTAGGTGCCATGGATACAACGGTAGCACTTTTGGCTGGATTAATGGTTTTCCCCGCTGTGTTTGCCTTCAACATGTCACCATCGGAGGGCCCAACGCTGGTATTTAGTGTGCTGGCCAATATCTTCCAGGAGATGCCACTTGGCAACATTGCGGGCGCTTTGTTTTTTCTTTTGCTTTTTCTGGCAGCCATTACCTCTACTATCTCTATGTTGGAAGCGCCCTCGGCTTACTTCATCGACAACAAAAAATGGTCGCGTAAAAAGGCGGTGTGGACAGTGGCGATTGTGGCGCTCATCTTCGGTATTCCTTCCGCACTTTCTGCGGGCAGTTCCGAATTTTTCTCTTCACTCGAGATCAGTTTGTTGGGTACCCACAAGCGGGGCTTCTCCGATATCATGGACTACCTTTTTGGTACCTTGTTTATGATGGTAGTTGTGCTGTCCACTTGCCTTTATTCTGGTTGGGTAATGAAAACCCAGAAGTTGGTAGACGAAATACACCACGGCTTCCCCGCCTTCAAGAGTGGCTCCCTGCTCGGTCTGGCGCCCTATAAAGTTTGGGTATTTATGATCCGTTACGTGAGCCCCGTAGTGATTGTGCTGGTGGTGTTAAGTGTGCTGGGCTTGATAGGGTAAATTGTAAATCACTTCTCGAATATTTCCTCAACGGGGTTGCCGGTGCATCCGTTCGGAAACTTCACTTTCATCAGCACCGAAAGCGTGGGCGCAATGTCGGTAATATCGTATCGCCTTACGCTTTGGCCCGCGGGTATTCCCTTTCCATAAAATAAAACCGGCACGTGCGTATCGTACGTATAGGTAGAGCCATGCGAAGTGCCTTGCACGGCAGACCAGCCACCCCAACTGGGTTCTAAAATAATGGCCAAGTCGCCCGACCGCTTCGGGTGAAAGCCGCGCTTCACCATGCCTTTGATGCCACCTTCATTGAAATCGGCAGACAAAATAGATTGGCGTGTGTACACATCGGCAATGCCTTCCTGGTTCAGCAGGTAACTTTTTATCAATTCAGAAGCCACCAGGTAGTCCACACCCGAAGTGCGCGGGTCGCTTCCAAAAGCTTCGCTGTTAAAAAACAGTTGGTCGTTCGATAGTTTGTCGATCATTTGTTTATCAGGATAGTGTGTCTTGAGCAAATCCACCAGTCCCGATTGCAGATATGCCTGCCGTAGGTTGCCTGCGGGAATCTTAAGGTCTACCATAAATTGGGGAACTTCAGCCACCGCGTGATCGGCCGTTAAAAAAACAACGTAGTTGCCCGGAGCCACCTGGTCTAACCGCTTCAGCAGGTCTTCAATGTTTTTATCCAACCGCAGGTACATGTCTTCCAGTTCAACGGCAAAAGGCCCCACGGCATGGCCCAGAATATCAGGTGCCGAATAAGATACGGACAAGAAATCCGTCCATTCGTCTTTACCCATCGCCTCCCCATCCAACGCAGCTTTGGCGGCTTCTGTTAACAGGTCGTTGCTAAATGGCGTGGTAGAGAGCAACTCGAAGTTGCCATTGGTTTTGCGAAGTTCTTTCAGGTCGTAGGGAAAGGTGGATTTCTCCTTACCCTTCAATTTCGTTTCATAAGGTGAGTCGTCCGGGCCACTTTCCTTGTATTGGTCAATGGGTAATAATGGTTTCCATTCCTGGTTCAGGTAGCCATCGGCCAGGTTGCGTGCGTTGAATTGCTCCAGCCACAGGGGCAGACCGGGTTTATAGTAGGTACTGGAAATAAACTTACCTGTTTTACTATCATACCAGTAGGCGCCATCCGGGGTGTGGCCTGCAGGCAACACGGCACCACGGTCTTTAATGGAAAGGCCAATCACTTTGGCTCTGCGTTGGGTGGCCAATTCCAACTCATCGGTAACCGTTGTAGTTAACATGCGCCAGGGCGATACGTCACCGTTTCCCTGGTCGTTGCCAACGGGCTTCTGTCGCTCGTCTTCCACACAGTTCACTGTTTTTTTCAAGTCTTTGTCGTACCAATCGTTGCCGATTACGCCATGTATGGCTGGCGTTGTGCCGGTATAGATAGAGGCATGACCGGGGCCTGTGTAGGTAGGCACGTAGTTGTAATGTGCATTCTTCAGGTTGAACCCCTGGTTGGCCAAACGCTTAAAGCCACCTTCGCCAAATTTATTTTCGAAGCGATAGAGGTATTCATAGCGCATCTGGTCTACTACAATGCCCACCACCAATGCAGGGGGGGTGTTGCTTTTTTGAGGCTGCGCCCCGGCACTGATACCAGAAACAACAAGAAAAAGAAATACCAAGCGAATCATCGGTAAAGGCAATTGGTTAACATGGCGAAAGATAACAAAATAACCCTGTGGTGGATATGAAGTTCGTTTGAACGGTACGTTAATTCGAATCGCAATAAATGCGTTCGTATTCATCGGCTTCGTAAACCTGTTTGCGAATGAGCGCTCCCTGGTGGTTATAATAGATCACCACGTAGATGTCAGCTTCTTCCACGCGTTTTTCGGTAAAGTAAAGGGGCTTTTCTTCTGACCCTACATTCACAATGTCCGTGAAGTTGGGGGGAATAACGATCCCTCTCACGTTGCTGATCACTCCGTAGTAATTCTCGCGCTGAATGGTGAGCAAGGTTTCTTCGGAGTGCGTACTCAGTGTTCTGAACTGACGGATGCGATCCAGGTGCGTGGTGCTACTGGCCCAAGAATAAATGGACCAATGGTGATTTTTACGGACTAGCATGGAAGTGTCGTTCCAATACCGAATCTCTTCAAATTCAAATGGCGACACCGATTTTTCATCTGAAGTAATTAATCCATAACCACCTGCCTTGTAGGCAATGTAGTGGCTAGCCCCATAAGGTTGCAGGTTGCGCTCATACTCGGGTTTGATGAGCTTTTGTGTGGGCAAATAGAAATGACCAAAACGCTTGTCTTTGTAAAGCGATAATGATCCGTCAGACGCGTAAACAATGATGTCGTAAGTAGCCGGCAGTATTATTTTGCCGGTCCGGTTCAGCAGGCCCTTCTTTTTGTTCAGCGTAAACAGAAATGTGTTTATGCCGATGTATTCAATCTCATCGAAGTCGGCTGTAAACAGTTTCTGCCCGGTAGTTACATCGAATACAGATTTTTTCTTTTTCTCGGGCGCGAAAAAATAGGCAGTGGTATCGCGACTACTTATGAACTGAAGCGGGGCAGACCGGTGAAAAGAAGCCAGCTTGCCCGACCGACCATAAGTCATCAGCGAGTCGCCTTTGCGTGCAAAAATGATTCGGTTGCTGAACCAGATGGTGTCTAATTGCTGATCGATGATTTTGCCGGTAGAAACCTGGTAGAGCGAGCGCTGTGGCACATTGTATAGCTCTAACCACTCGCCCAGTTCTTTCACGCGGTCGAATCGTTGCGACTCCAACTGAGTGGAAGCCCCCACAATGCGAATGCGGTTTTCTTTCTCCTGCAAAAAGCCGAAAGAAGTTTTTGTGAGGCGATGCCGGTCGAACGGAATCACAAATTCAAGCCGCTGGTTGACTACTCCCTCCAGTACACCGTTTCTCACCCAAATATCGCCACCACCCCAGGCCTTTACTTCATCAAACACCAGGTCATCGGCCAGCGGATTTTTGTCAGCCAGCGCGCCCAGGTTTTCTGGCAGCACCAGCACCTGTTTGCCCGCGCGGGTCAGCACCACCACGCCATCAATAGGGAATATGTTCTGATAGGCGAATGGCAAGAGTTGTAAACCGTTCAGAGCAAAGAGGCCCCAGCCTTGCTCGTATTCCAGCGCCACAAAACGGTTGCTCACCAGCCGCATATTTTTCGGACATCCATGGCCCAGCACAAACCCCGCCTTACTCACGGCCTGCTCGCAATCGCGCGTAGCCACCGACAGAAAACCCATGCCCAGGTTACGTGCACCCACCACCGAGTCGGAGAAAATGCGCACGCCAGACCGGCTGTAAAGGCCTCCGGTTGCCAGAAAAAAATCGTCTTCTACATTTCCGCACAAATAGCTTTCGCTGATGTATGCAAAACGAGGAGGGATCATCTCACGGCCCTCTTCATTCATAAATCCATATTGGCCGTTTTTCAAAAACGGAACCCAATACCCCTTTTCCATGGCCGATAGGTTGTTGAGCGAATCGTTCAGCAGGTGGCCGCTTACGGGCAACCCCAGCGATTGCTGAATGTGAAAAAGCAGGGTGGCCGCCCGGGGTGCCCACTTGCTGGTGGGGTATTTTTCGAGAAATTGCTGGTAATCCTCCGGAAGACCGGGAGCAGTGGCGATATGAAAGATCAGCCGCTCTAAAGAATCCTTGAATACGGTTTGGGGAAATTCCTGCAGGAAGCGCTCGTAGCTGGCCAGTTTTCCGTTTTTGGTTCGCTCCACAAACATCAGCTGCTCATAACGAAGGCTGGCTTCAGCCGCTCGTTGCGAGTCGGGGTATTTTCGAAGATAGGCCTGATAGGCCTCCGTTGTATTTTCGCGAAGGGCCTCCAGAAAGGCCACCTCGTTGCGTAAAGCGATGGCGTTGCTGCGTTGTTTAGCATCAGAAAACCTGGCGAGAAAGCTGATGTACGCATTTTCTGTGTTGAGCTTTTTGGCCACTTCAAAAGCGGCACTGTCAATTTGTTCGCGAAAGCGATGTAAAATAACGCTGTCGAGGGGTACGCGTTGCAGACGGTCGCGGTCGCGTGGCGAAGTCTGAACGTACAGTGCAGCAGATTGCCGTACGTGCAGGTAAGCAGAGTCCAGGTTGTACTCGGGGTTGGCTGGAGAAAAGTAATAGGTGGCCATCCAATAGTGGGCTTCGGTGTTTACCGAATCTTTGCTGAGGGCCTTGCTCAGGTTTTGTTTGGCGCTGGCCCATTTGCCCTTGGCCATACGGGCCTGTGCCTGCCGCAGCGCACTGGTTTGTGCAAATGCCAGATGAGCGCATGCGATCAGCAAAAGCCCACACCACACTTTAAGATACATTGCCCGCATACGGGGGCAAAATAACGCTTTAATTCTGATGCCTAAAGCGCTGCCGGGCTAATGCGCCAGGCAGACGTTGGAACACATCGACTCCTCCAGGAGTAAGTTGGATTTCAGCAGGCAACTCCAATCAAGCCCTGATAGCGAACAATAACCAATCCCGTTACTCGGTGCGCAGCGATGTAGCGGGGTTGGTATGAGCTGCTTTCCAGGCTTGTGTGCTTACAATGGCGAGGGCAAACACCAGGGCCACCAAACCGGTTACCGGAAATACCCACCACGCAATTTCCGTGCGAATGGGGTAGCGTTCCAGGTACTTATTCAATAACCACCAGGCCAGGGGCGCAGAGAGTAAAAATGAAATAATTACTAACCTTGAAAAATCTTTCGAGATGAGGCCCATCAGGCCGGGCACGGATGCGCCTAGCACTTTTCTGATGCCAATTTCTTTGGTGCGCTGTTCGGCTGTGAACGAGGCCAGACCAAATAACCCCAGGCCGGTGATAATGATAGTAAGCGAGGCAAACAGGCTGGCCAATTTGCTGGTGAGGTTGATGGTGGTAAACTTTTTCTGAAATTCTGCGTCAGCAAAGCGGTATTCGAAGGGGTAGGCGGGCGCATATTTTTCAAAAACCTTTTTTACCTGATCGATGGACGCTGGGAGATCGTTTGTCTTCTTCAAACGCACTGTAACAGCATCAATCCATTCGGGCTCTAAAATCGCGAACATGGGTTTCACGGGTTGGTAGGGCGAACCCATCAACACGTCATCCACCACGCCAATTAGTTTTCTTTTCCCTCCCCAAAGATCCAACTCGGTTCCAATCGGGTCTTTCAGGCCCATTAGCTGCAAGGCTGCTTTGTTGATCAGAATGGCGGCTGTATCGCTTTTGAAGTCTTCAGAAAAATCGCGGCCTTCCAATATTTTTATACCCATGGTTTTTGTATAGTCGTACTCGGTGGCAATGGTGGTAAAGATTACGCGCAACTCTTCCGGTTTACCGGGCCACCCGAGAAAATTATTGGAATTGATGTCGGTGATCTGGCTGTTCGATTTGGTTACCGACTCTACCACGCCCGTGTTGAGCAGTTCTTGTTTAATGGGCCGGTAGTTTTTGGCCACTTCGTTGGTGTAGTTAATGGCCATCAGGTTTTCCTGGTCGTAGCCCAGTTCCCTGCCCTTCACCAGTTGAATTTGCTGGTAGATAACAATGGTGCCGATGATGAGCAGAATAGAAAAGCCAAACTGCAGCGTTACCAGCACCTTGCGCGGAGTGCTGGCTCCCTTGCCGATGGTGGGTTTGCCTTTCAGCACTTTTACAGGCTGAAAAGAAGACAGATAGAATGCCGGGTAGCTTCCCGATACAATGCCGGTTATCAACACCATACCGATGGAGAAAATCCAGAACTGGCCGGAGGCATAGTCTATCACCAGCTTTTTTTCTACCAGGTTATTGTAGTAAGGAAGCAGCAGTTGGGCTGTAAGAATGGCGATGGCAAACGCCAGCAGGGAAATAAATGTAGACTCACCCATGAACTGCAGAATGAGTTCATACTTGCGCGAGCCCACACTCTTGCGAATGCCCACTTCGCGCGCCCTGCGTTCGGAGCGTGCCGTAGCCAGGTTCATGAAGTTGATGCAGGCGATAACGATGATAAAAATGGCGATGATGGTAAACATCTGCACATAGTCGTTCATGCCGCCTGTCTCCACGCCATTTTCAAAGTTGCTGAACAAGCGCCAGCGCAGCATGGGGTATAGAAAGAACTCGGGTGTGGTTTCGGTTTCGCCATGCTCCTGCAGCATCATGCGAACGCTGTTTTCCACAGTTGCCTGGTTGGTGGGGTCGTTCAACTCGGCAAACACCTGGAAGCTGTAGTTGCGCCAGTTGGTGGTATTTCTGCGCACCCAGTCGCTGATCTGCTCGCGGAATTTCCATGTCATCAGAAAATCGAACTGAAAAGTAGAATGGTTGGGAATGTTTTTCAGAATGCCCGTTACTTTCAGATCGTTTTCATTGTCTACCCGAATTACCTGGTTGATGGGGTCGGCATCGCCAAACAAGGCTTTGGCTGTTGCCTCGGTAATAACAATGGAGCGGGGGTCGTCCATCACCTGTTCTGCCTGCCCAGCCAGAAGTTCAAATTCAAACATTTCCAAAAACTCTTCGCTGGCATAGTATCCCTTTTTAATGAGCCTGTTTTCACCCACGGTAATCAGGTGATCGCCACCCCAGTCGGTTACGCACATGCGTTGAATGTTGCTGTTGGCGGTCTTAAATGCCTCGTAAGTTGGCAGCGGCACACTCGTCCACGAACTTATCTTGCCATCGAAGTGGGCCCGAATCCAAACCTGGTAGAGGCGGTCTGACTTTGGTATAAACTTGTCGTAAGAAGTTTCATCGGCTACCCACAGCAGTATCAATATGCTGCAGGTAATGCCTATGGCCAGGCCGGCAATGTTGATAAATGAATAGAAACCGTTTTTGAAAAGGTTTCGGATGGTGACGAGGAGATAGTTTTTGAACATGCGAGGCTGTTTTACCGAAGGAGTACTGCTGTTTTGAAGAAAGGTATCAGTAGGCTGTGTGTTTTTTTTTCTTTCAATGATGCAAAAGCTCCCGGAAAGTTGCATGAGCAGGCAGGAAGTTTAAATCTGAAGGCAGATTTTAAAAAACCGGTGAGGTGGGGACCAAGTAAGCTGGAGGCATGGCATTTTGCGTACCTTCTCCGTATAAATGCAGATCAGTTCATGTCGTTTTACCGAAAAAGGTGTACAGAAATCAAATAACGATGCAAGGCTAAGGCAGAGGCTACTTCGACCCGACCTGGTTGCATTTGGAGTTATTGGTGACCTTATTATTGCAACGGCCACCAGAAAGAATACTGCAGCATATAAAAGCAAAAACCCTCCAAACATTTTTGTTTAGAGGGTCTCTTTGTCGGGGTGAGACGATTCGAACGTCCGACCTCCACGTCCCTAACGTGATGCGCTAACCGGGCTGCGCTACACCCCGAACAGGATCCATTTTACATCCCCGAAAGGGTATGTTTAAAAATGGAGGTGCAATATTAGCAAAAATCTTTGGAAACAAGCCCTGAAAAAACGCAGTTATCGATTCTTATTGGCTTTCAGGTCTCTGAAAAAGCGCGCCCAGTTAAATGGATTAAGAAATGGATTGGTGCGCGGTTGAAACCGGTCTGTAACAGAGCCTGCGTACTGATCCATGTAGTACTTATAGTTGGCACTGGCATCCATGGGTGTGGTCTGCAGCATCAGTGCCATTAACTCTGCATTGAGGTTGCGCGGGTCTACGCCATTGTTATCGAAGGGTACATTCAAGGCCAGTACAGCCTGTTTAAAAACCTCTTCCGTGGGGAAGGGCATAATGGTAACTTCTTTCAGATACGTGATGTCCTCCACCATTTCAATTACCAGCGTGAGCAAATCGCTGGGGTGGTTGGGCACAATGTAATGCTGGCGCTGAAAACCTACGGAACTGATCACTACGCTATCGCCCACCAAAACGGGCATAGAGAAAAAACCGGCCCGGTTGGTAGAGGTTCCACGCCCCGCCTTGGGCACATACACGTGCACACCGGGCAGCGGGCCACCCAGGCTGTCTGCGGCTAGCACCACACCCGAAAGCTGTATTACCCGTTTCTGATTCTGCCCTTCGGCCACTGGGCAAAAAAGCACTGCAAAAACCATCAAAAAACCACGAACCAACATGCCATTCACAATATTTTCTGGCTTTCAAATTTTTCAAAGATAAAGATTGCCGAGTACTTACCCTAACACCCCCAACGGGGAATTTGGTAAGCGGTTTTGGCTATCTTTGCCGCCTGTGTAGATGAGGCTGAAACATTTCAATATCGAACCGGGGGCGCAGATTTTTTTGGCCCTGTCAGATCCATCCCGCCTTCGCATACTCAGTTTGATTGTTACCAACGGTGAGTTGTGCATTACAGACCTGGAACGAATACTGGAATTTACCCAAACCAAAACCTCGCGGCACCTCATCTACCTGAAGAATTCAGGCATACTGACTTCGCGCAAGTACAACCAGTGGGTTTTCTATCAGATAAAGGAAGAGGCACTGGACCTCACCCAGCAGATTTTTCAGTTCTTAAGGCGCGACCCCGTACTGCAACGCGATCAGCAGGTGTTTCAAACCATGTACAACAACCGCGAACTCACTTTGAATAAGTTAAAATTAAAACCGATAAGTCAACTGTAATGAAGCAGAAAGAGTATAAATGCATTTTCTTCGATCTGGATCACACCCTTTGGGATTATGAAACCAACTCGCAAGAGTCGCTGAATGAACTGTATGAAAGGTACCAACTGTCGCAATTGGGGACTGCGCCTTTCTCTCAATTCTACCAGCACTTTGTGCGCGTAAACACACATATCTGGCACCAGTACGACAGGGGTGAGATTCACCGCGATGTGATTCGTAACGAACGCTTTCACCGGGTGTTCAAAGAGGCGGGCTTAGATAACTACGATCTTTCGCTGCAATTTTCGGCCGATTATATTGAAGAGTCGCCTCGTAAAAGCACCCTGGTACCCCATGCGTTGGAAATACTTGAATACCTGAAAGAGAAATATCCGCTTGTCATCATCACCAATGGTTTTGAGGAAATTCAGGGAACCAAGCTGAAGTCTTCGGGCATAACCCACTACTTCGATGGCGTGGTGACCTCTGCGCGGGCAGGCCATAAAAAGCCAGCCAAAGAAATCTTTGAGTTTGCCTTGAAAGAACACGGTTTTCAATCGCACCAAACCATTATGGTTGGCGATAACCTGACCACCGATATTGCCGGTGCACGCAACGCAGCCATCGATCAGGTTTTTTTTAATCCCGGTCGGTTGCCACACGATGAGAAAGTGGACTATGAAATTCAGAGTCTGAGGGAACTTACTTACATACTCTGACCGTTTTTGGTTTAACTTTGCCCCCTTCCATTTTACACGCAACTTTACTTATCTACCTGTATGCTAAAAGGATTCTTTCACGTACCCACACCTAAAAACGAACCCGTATTATCGTATGCACCTGGCTCTAAAGAGCGCATGGCTTTAAAGAAGGCGCTGGACGAAGCGCGTAGCCAGGTGTTGGATATACCTATGTACATTGGTGGCGATGAAGTGCGCACCGGCAACAAAAAAGTAATTGCACCTCCGCACGACCATCAGCATGTGCTGGGGCACTACCACGAGGGCGACAAAGGCCACGTAGAGCAGGCCATCAACGCGGCCCTGGGTGCCAAAGAAGCGTGGGCAAACCTAAGCTGGGAGCATCGCTCCAGCATTTTTTTGAAAGCAGCCGAATTATTGGCGGGCCCTTACCGCTACAAAATGAATGCGGCTACTATGTTGGGCCAATCCAAAAATGCATTTCAGGCAGAAATAGATTCGGCTTGCGAACTGATCGACTTCCTGCGCTTTAACGTGCACTTCATGTCGCAGATTTACAGCGAGCAACCGGAATCTTCTCCCGGTGTGTGGAACCGGATGGAATACCGACCACTGGAGGGCTTTGTGTTTGCGTTGACGCCCTTCAACTTTACCGCCATTGGCGGCAACCTGCCCACCAGCGTGGCCATGATGGGGAACACGGTGGTGTGGAAACCTTCGAATACGCAGATTTATTCTGCTAATGTATTCATGCAGATTTTGAAGGAGGCGGGGCTTCCCGATGGAGTCATCAACCTCGTCTATGTAAGCGGCCCCAATGCGGGCGATGTGATTTTTAACCACAAGGACTTTGCCGGCATCCACTTTACCGGCAGCACAGGCGTTTTCCAAAACATGTGGAAAACCATCGGCAATAACATCCACAAATACCGCTCGTATCCGCGCATTGTTGGCGAAACAGGAGGGAAAGATTTCATCATGGTGCACAAAAGTGCCGATGCAAAGGCCGTGGCGGTGGCCATTTCGCGTGGAGCCTTTGAGTTTCAGGGGCAGAAGTGTTCGGCCGCCTCGCGGTGCTACATTCCTTCCAACCTGTGGGACGATGTAAAGAAATACCTGCTGGACGACCTGAAGACCATGAAAATGGGTGGCACCGAAGATTTTGACAATTTCATCAACGCGGTCATCGATGAAAAAGCTTTCCAATCCATCACGGGTTATATCGAGAAGGCACGCCAAAACCCGATGAACGAAATCATAGCCGGAGGTAACTACGATAAGTCGAAAGGATATTTCATTGAACCAACGGTAGTGCTTACTAAAGACCCTTCGTCTATTACTATGTGCGAAGAAATCTTTGGCCCGGTGGTAACTATTTATGTGTACCACGCGGAAAACTTTGAGCAAACGCTGGAGTTGGTAGACAGCACGTCACCTTATGCACTCACCGGCTCCATTTTTGCGCAAGACCGCTACGCCATTGAGTTGGCCAGTCAGAAACTTTCCAACTCGGCCGGCAACTTCTATATCAACGATAAACCTACTGGTGCCGTGGTAGGGCAGCAACCCTTTGGTGGTGCCAGGGGTTCTGGTACCAACGACAAGGCCGGTGCCAAGGTAAACCTCTTGCGTTGGGTTTCGTTGCGCACCATCAAAGAAACCTTTGTTTCTCCTGTGGATTACCGTTATCCTTTTTTGGATAGGGATTAGTTCATAGAACCAAGCGTGCTCTGGCGGCCAGCATTCACGGCCTGCCGGGGCACGTTACCGTTTCTGGTTTTTGATCACCTCTTCCATGGCATCGAGGTGTTTGCGGAAGGCATTGCGGCCCCGTTCTGTTGCTTTGTAGCGGGTGTGTGGTTTTCGGTCCACAAATGTTTTCTGAATGGAAATGTATTTTTCCTTTTCCAGCATTTTCATATGCGTTGCCAGGTTGCCATCTGTTGTTTGCAGCAATTCTTTCAATGCATTAAAATCGTACGAGTCGTTAGCCACCAGCACGCCCATTATCTGAAGCCGCATGCGGTGTTCCAGCGTACGATCAAAATTCTCGAATGGATTTTTCATGCACGATCGTACCTGCGATACATAATGAAACCATAGATAATGTGCAGAATACCAAACCCCGCAACCCAGAAATATAGGCCCAGGCTGGGTAAACCCGCTGCCGCCAGGCCCAGCGCAATTTCCAGGTAGCCCAGGTTGCGCGCTTCATTATAGAGGTGGTTGCTCGCCTGTATCAATGCCAGGCCATAGAAAACCAGGCTACACGGAACGAGTAGTTCGAAGTAGCCACCAGAAAACAAAATGAGTATGAAAAATCCACCGGTAAGTAGCGGGATAGCCAGGTTAATAACCAGCCGTTTGCTGGTTTCACTCCATACCGGAGTGTTGGCTTTTTTCGCTTTGCGATAGCTGAGGTACCACCCGGTAAACAGGCTGGCAGCCAACACCAACGCGGCCATTAACAAAAGGTGTGTTGCCTTTTCGGGGTTTTCTAGGAAATAGGTGGCGGGCCGGAGTTCATTTTCCGTGTAAATAATGGTGTAGGCATAGGCGGCACCCGCCACCGCATAAATCCCTGCCAGCGCCCCTGATAAACCGCTAAGGGATATAAATTTTACAGAGCGCTCCATGATGTTGCGGATGGAGGCCAGGTCTTGTTGGTAATTCGGTGTGTCCATTACAAAGAACTTTGTACAGCAAAGAAAATATACGCCAAAAACCAGTTTTGGCCCCCGAATGCCAAATATTTCAAAAAAAAATTGTGGCGTTTGGCGTATTTCCACCCAATGCCGTATTATTGCAGCCCGATTGAACGAAATCGGTTTTTTTTAGAAACATTCTCCCTTAGCTCAGCTGGTTAGCGTCCCGCATGTGCGGGATTAATCAGAGGGTAGAAGGGGAATGGAGAGAAATAATCCTCCTTAGCTCAGCTGGTTTGAGTCCCGCACCTGCGGGATTAATCAGATGGTAGAAGGGGAACGGAGAGAAATAATCCTCCTTAGCTCAGCTGGTTAGAGCATCTGACTGTTAATCAGAGGGTCCTTGGTTCAAGTCCAAGAGGAGGAGCATCAAAAGTCCCGCTTTGGCGGGATTTTTTGTTTGTGATGTATTACATCTATGTACTCTACTCGGCTGAGGCGGACAAGTACTATGTGGGATATACCTCTGATCCGCAACGCAGGTTAACAGAACACAACACGGCCGACCGAACCACCTTCACATCAAATTACCGTCCGTGGCAAATGGCAGCCTTGTTTGCTTGCGGCCCGCAGGAAAAAGATGCTATGCGACTGGAGCGTTTCATCAAGCAACAGAAAAGCAGGGCGCTGATTGAAAAATTGGTAGACCCTGATTTTGTGCCAACAGGCCAGCTTGCTCAGCTGGTTAGAGTCCCGCACGTGCGGGATTAATCAGAGGGTCTCCCGCTGGTGCGGGATCCAAGAGGAGGAGCATCAAAAGTCCCGCTTTGGCGGGATTTTTTGTTTGTGATGTATTACATCTATGTACTCTACTCGGCTGAGGCGGACAAGTACTATGTGGGATATACCTCTGATCCGCGGAAGGGTATTGCATTTGTTAAGTGTCTTCTTCTCGGAAGTATTGTATGAATATAAAACTTAGTTCCGATGGAAGTGGTGGTCTCACCGGGAATCGAACCCAGATCAAGAGTTTAGGAAACTCCTATTCTATCCGTTGAACTATGAGACCACCACTTCGTATCGGGATATTCCATCCATGTCTACAGACCTTAATTCTCCTCCATACCAGGTAGGCCAGCCAGGCTACTTTAAAGCGAGGCGCAAATTTAGGAAAAAATATTTGGCTTCACTTCCACCGCGCCAGCTCTGCCTCTGCCGCAATAAAGCCAAAGGCAGTAAAGTGTTTCCCCCTTACAATTTTCTCGAAAATCTCTTTCGCTTTCGCGGAGTCGCCATTGTATAGGTACCAGTTTCCTACCCCGTAACCTTGCGTGGCCAGGGCCAGGTCAAAATCAACAGACTGCGGATCGGGATTCAGTACATCGTCTACCTGCAGCAGTCCCTTGTACAGTTTGAGCCTGCGGTAATACGAATCGTTTTCAATAACGGGCATGCCTTCCACAACCATTGCCAACAACTCCTCGGCATCTTTCAACTTGCCTTGCCTTCTGAAACTCATGTACAGCCAATCGGCTGTGGCAATGAACAGGTCGTTATTGTCGGACACCTGCATGCATTGTTTGTAGGCTTCCTCCGCCTTGTTAAAATCACCTTTTAGGTAATGGGCAAGGCCCAGGTGATACCAAACGTTGAACTGCGTGGTGGACAACGGAATGTTAAGTTTATTGGGCTGCCCGTCAGGTTCTATCTCTATTTCTTTTCCTTCCATTAGTTGCACGGCTTTTTCGAAATCGGCTATGGCCTGGTCGAACTGGCGCAGAGAAATGTAACGATGCCCCCTGTGCCGCAGCAATTTGTAAGAATCCGGGTATTGGTCTATACCCTCCGAAAAAATATCGATGGCTTTGTTCAGATGGTAGAGGTAAGCTTCCCTTCGGCCGTACCAAATGTAGTTTTCTTCCGATGGATCGGCCTCGAAATTTTTTAGAGCGATGACCAGGTTGGAGTCCAGTGCGGCTTGCTCCGAGTCCGAGCGTTCTGGCTCGTAGAAATCTTTTCCCAATAAAGACGTCAGCACAAGCCCTTTTGAATCTGTTTGTAACGCATTGGTCTTATCGTTACCCGACTGACACGCAATTGCCGCAAAGGCAAAAACTAAAACGTACTTTTTTAAAGACATGGGTTAGGTGATGAGGTGAACGAGTTTTAATTCTGTCCGGGTTGTTTCAATACAAAGCCGGCCTTTGCCTTCTCTTCGTCCACCAGCCTCTTTACATCGCTCAGCAATTTTTTGGCATCGTAAATAATACCGTCTTTGATGGTGTACTTTACGCCACCCACCCTAACGGCCTGGTTGGCATCGTTCAGGCGAATGGCGCCCATGCCATACAGCACCTGCAAATTCTCCAGGGGGTTTTCGTCAATCAGTACCAAATCGGCCAGCTTGCCTATTTCCACAGACCCTATTTCTTTTTCCATGCCGAGGGCCTGTGCGCCATACAACGTTGCCGAACGGATTACCTCGAGAGGGTGAAAGCCCGCCTCGCGCAGCAGCTCCAACTCGCGTATGTAGCCAAAGCCATAGAGTTGGTAGATAAATGCATTGTCAGACCCGGCAGTAACGCGGCCGCCCCGGTTTTTGTACTCGTTGATGAAAGTCATCCACAGGCGGAAGTTTTCGCGCCAGGCCACCTCTTGCTCGGTGCCCCAGTTAAACCAGTAAGAGCCATGCGAAACGCGGTTGGGTTGGTAGAACGCCCACAGTTGGGGCAAGGTGTACACCTCATGCCACTCTTGCCTGCGTGCGCGGTGCAGATCGCGGCTGGCTTCGTAAGTATCGAATGTGGGGTCTAACGTAAAATCCAGCGCCAGCAGTTTGTTCATTACTTCGTTCCATTTTTCAGAATAGGGCGGGGCTGCCTGCTTCCAGAGTCTGCCTGCTTCTTCGAAGCGGTTTTGTTCGTTGGCGTAGTTGTAGCTAAGCGGGTAGTCTTGAATGGTGCGGTCGGTAAACATGGCTTCGGGCAGTCCATACCAGTGCTCCATGGTGGTAAGGCCGGCTTCGGCAGATTTCACCACATTCCAGCGGGCTACATCCATTTGCGCGTGGTGGCATGCCGAGCGCAACCCGAGATCTTTGTTTTTGCGCAGCGCAGCATCCATGATCTGCGGTGCGGCACCAAAGAACTTAATGCCGTCAGCGCCTTTGTTTTTGTTCTCAATAACCCACGCAATGGCTTGCTCAGGTGTACTAATGGGTTCTTTGCTTCCCTGACCGAAAACAGTATATGCTTTGATGCGTGGCGCGGTAATGATGTTTTGCTCACTTTTCTTTTTCTGATCCAACACCCAATCCAACCCGTTGCCGGCCGATGGATCGCGAATGGTGGTGATGCCGTGTGCCATCCACAACTTGAATACGTATTCGGCAAAAGGTGCTTGCGAGCCACCGATGTGTCCGTGCATGTCTACAAAACCGGGAAGCAGGTATTTTCCTGTGCCATCAATTTCGCGGCCACCGGTTTCCAATTTAGGTCTGCTGTTTTCATTGATGGGTACTCCTGGGGACCCTACATTCACAATGTTTACAATGCGGTTTTGCTTGACCACTACATCCACCGGGCCGGTAGGGGGTGCACCAGTGCCATTGATAAGCGTTACGCCACGTATGATCAATTGAGGGAAAGGGCCTTCGCCCTCTTTTACTTCGGGCGCTTTTTTTATGCCCTGGCCAAAAGAATGAAATGCCAGAAAGCACAGGCAGATGACAAGTCTCTTCATGAGAGGTTTGGGTTTAGATAATGTGGTAATCTAAGGAAAATGGCCTGATTGGGAAAGACTCCATTAGAAGAGTGGCGCGCGCTTTCCGTTAACTAAAATATTTCAAGAATGGGTCAAAAAATACCCACTTCAATCGAATTCGGTAATTTTTTGCGGAAAATAGGGTATAAATAGGCCTTGGTGTTTCAAATTTGTACTACCCAACCTTAACTAACCCATTATGAGTAAACCTAAAACACGATGGATTGTCATCTTTGCCATCCTGGTGCTGTTGCAGTTCATCGTTTTGCTTCAAAGCGAAGAACCTGTGGCCGATCTGGCCCACACCATCGACAAAGCAGACACGGCCTGGATGATTGTAGCTACTGCGTTTGTCTTGTTCATGACGCCCGGCCTATCCTTCTTTTATGGAGGGATGGTGAGCTTTAAAAACGTGATCTCTACCATGCTGCAGAGTTTCATTGCGCTGGGCGTAATCAGTTTGTTGTGGTACCTGGTGGGTTTTAGCCTTGCTTTTGGCGATAGCATCGGAGGAATCATTGGAAACCCTGCCACCTATTTTGCCTTCAAGGATGTGGGACTGAACCCGCACCCTGCCCTGGCGCCCACCTTTCCCTTTCTGCTGTTTGCTTTGTTTCAGTTGAAGTTTGCCATCATTACACCGGCATTGATAACGGGTAGCTTTGCGGAGCGTGTGAAATTCACTTCTTACCTCATCTTCATGTGCCTTTTCTCGCTGCTCATTTACTGCCCCCTGGCGCATTGGACGTGGCACCCCGAAGGCTTCCTGCGGCAGTGGGGTGTATTGGATTTTGCGGGAGGCACAGTGGTACACATGTCGGCCGGTTTTGCAGCGTTGGCGGGTGCCTATGTGTTGGGCAAAAGAGAAGAGAAAGACCATCACCCGGCTAATATTCCGTTCATCATTTTAGGAACCGGCATGTTGTGGTTTGGCTGGTTCGGCTTCAACGCGGGCTCTGCCTTAGCTGCCAACGGCCTGGCGGTGCAGGCATTTGCCACTACCAACACGGCTTCGGCTTCGGCCATGATCACCTGGGTAATGTTCGATGCGTTGGTGGGCAGAAAAATTTCTGCCATGGGTGCCTGTATCGGTGCCGTTGTGGGGCTGGTGGCCATTACGCCCGCGGCAGGTTTCGTTAACCTGGGGCAAAGTGTTTTCATTGGCTTTGCGGCTGCCATTGTCAGCAACCTGGCCGTGTATTACAAGCAGCGCACCTCCCTCGATGATACGCTGGATGTTTTCCCTTGCCATGGCCTGGGTGGCATTGTGGGTATGATCCTCACCGCGGTGTTTGCGAAAGATGTAGGCGTGGTGCATGGAGAAACGCAAACCTTTCAATACCACTTGCTGGCGCTGCTGATCGTGGGTGTTTTCACCTTTGGCGGTTCGTATCTCATTTTCAAAGTTACGGGTGCCATCACGCGTCTCCGTGTGTCGCCTAACGATGAACAATTGGGCCTCGACCTCAGTCAACACGGAGAAACCATGCGAACCAGCAAACACCAGAAAGTGGAAGTAATAGCGTGAGTTTTTGTTTTGGGTAGTTTTGTTTAGAGATGGAAGGAGCCCGGTTTCTGAAGCCGGGCTTTCTTTTTACCAGCGGTGCCTCCAAAATGTGATGAATTGATAACTTCGTAAAAAAAAACTAAACCTATGCCTAAACTGATTGGTGTGTTGCTGCTGCTGGCTTTTGCACAGGCAGGTATTGCACAAAAAACCAAGCCCGAAGTTTTGAAGTCCATCGATTCCAAATACGAGCAATATGCGCGGGTAGCGCACCAGATTTGGTCGTTTGCGGAAGTTGGGTTTCAGGAAACAAAAAGTTCTACCCTATTACAAGAAACATTAGCTGCGGCCGGCTTTTCTATTGAGAAAGGCGTGGCAGGCATGCCGACTGCATTTACGGCAACTTATGGATCGGGCAAACCAGTGATTGCCCTACTCGGGGAGTTTGATGCCTTGCCAGGCGTTTCGCAAGATGCGGTGCCCGAATTGAAGCCCGTGGAAGGAAGACCGGCAGGCCATGCGTGCGGGCACCATTTGTTTGGCACGGCCTCTGCCGCGGCAGCCATTGGTGTGAAGGAGTGGTTGATAGCCAACAAAAAATCAGGAACCATCCGCTTTTATGGCACCCCTGCCGAGGAAGGGGGCTCTGGCAAAGTGTACATGGTGCGCGAAGGATTGTTTAACGATGTAGATGTAGCCATTCACTGGCATCCTTCGCCTGTAAACAATGCCAGCACGGGCGGAACACTCGCCAACAAGAGCGGCAAATTTCGTTTCTATGGCGTGGCTTCGCATGCCGCGGCCTCGCCCGAGCGCGGCAGGTCGGCACTGGATGCCGTGGAGGCCATGAACAACATGGTAAACATGCTGCGTGAGCACGTGCCGCAGGAGACGCGCATTCATTACGTAATTACACGCGGAGGCGAGGCGCCCAACGTGGTGCCCGCCTTTGCGGAAGTATATTACTACGTGCGGCACCCGCGCAGCGAAGAAGTAAAGTCTACCTGGAGCCGTATTGAAAAAGCAGCACAGGGTGCCGCCATGGGCACCGAAACACGGGTGGAGGTGGAAGTAACCGGAGGTGTTTACAACATGGTGCCCAACGAGGTGTTGGGAAAAGTAATGGACACCAACCTGCGATTGGTGGGCGGATACACGTACACGGCAGAAGAACGCGCATTTGCAGAGCAAATTCAAAAGTCTTTTACAGGTAGTGTACCCAAACTGGAATCTACCAACGAAATTATGCCCTTTACCATACGCGAGAGTGGAAGTGGAGGTTCTACCGATGTGGCCGACATAAGCTGGGTTGTTCCAACGGTGGGGCTGGCAACTGCTACGTGGGTGCCGGGTACTGCGGCCCATAGCTGGCAGGCAGTGGCAGCGGGCGGCACCAGTATCGGCCACAAGGGCATGATGGTGGCTGCCAAAACCATGGCAGGCGCGGCCATCGATTTCTTCACCAACCAGGCCGTTATTACAGAAGCCTGGAACGAACTGAAGCGCAGACGTGGCGAAAACTTTCAGTACGAGGCCCTGCTGGGCAACCGGCCGCCCGCTTTGGACTATCGGAAATAACAGAGGAGTTACCTGCCAGATGGGGCGCCCTTCGGTGATTTAGGAATATGATGGAGGTCGGGGGTTTGTTACGAAGCAAACTTCCCGATTTCATTCCAGAATTTCTCTTTGTCCAGCCACCAGTTGCGGCTGTAAAGCATTTTCTGTTTCCAGTTTTTCTCCTGGAAGAGTCGCGGCAATTGCGCGTGCACGGACTTGGCGGAGGGGTTCTGAAAATAAAGATCGTCATCGGTTAGCAGCAGACCGTGGTACTGCGCCTCTTTCTTCAATACAAAATCAGCAAAAGGAAACCGTTCGTCAGCGGCATGGGTGCCCAGCAGCCCATCGCGCAGTTGTGTTTTCAGGTACCACTCGGCCGCATGCGAAGCCGGCTGTGGTTTGGCTGGCGGGGCCTGCCCTTCGGAAACCTGGCGTGCAAATAGCAGGTATTCGCGCAACAGCTTAGGCCCATCGTTGCGGGTGTTGTCAACCTGTAGTTCATTGCCGTCTATGCTGGCTACCACAATTGTTTTTTCGCGTGCGCGGGTAACGGCCACGTTCAATCGGTTTTCGCCACCGGCCTGGCTAAGGCTTCCAAACTGCACCGTGAGTTTTCCCTTCTTATCGGGTGCATAGCCCACCGAAAAGATGATGATGTCTTTTTCATCGCCCTGCACGTTTTCAATATTTTTCACGAAGAGCGTGTCGGGCATTTGCCAGCGCTGTTGGCTTACTTCCTGATCGAGCAGATCCAGTATCAGTGCCTGCTGTGGCGCGTTGAAGGTAATCACACCAATTTCCTTCTCAGGGTGCTGCCGTGTAAGGTCGCACACCAGCGCCACTATCTTTTCGGCTTCCGCCTGATTGCAGTTGTTCTCCCAAACACCCGCCACCTGCATATACTGAATGGGCGCCTCCGCCTTGTTGATGCGTTGACAATCGGGCAGTAGGTACAATTTGTTTTCGTAAAAGTGCATGTTCGAGAATTGGATGAGCTCGGGCGACTGGCTGCGGTAGTGGCCCTGCAACATTACTTTGGGTATGTAGCGGTTGCCCAGCTCCAACAGTGAAGTGAGTTCAGCATCGGGGTCGTCTGTCTCCTCCTCCCATCGTGCCAGGTACAGATCGGAGGGCTGCAGTTGTTGCGGGTCACCCGCAATCACGGCCTGCTTGCCGCGGTAGAGGGCCGGTATACCTCTTTCCGCAAAGCATTGCGATGCTTCATCGAATATTACCAGGTCGAAAAGTTCTTTCATTGGAAAGATGGAAGACACCGACTCGGGTGAGGCAAGCCAGCAGGGTGCCAGCTTGAATACTTCATCTTCAAATTCGGCCATCACCTTTCTGATGGGCCATATCTTTTTCTTTTTCGTTAGCTGGTGCAGCAAGTCGCGGTAGGTAATGCGGTTGTTCAGTCGGTTGAATTCCATGTCGTCCACTACGCCTTCGCGCGCACGCATCAAAAGTATTTCTGTGCTGCTGAACTCTTTGGCCCGCATCAGTTCTTTCAGTTCCTCTTCTTTTTGTTCCAGTACGCCTGTTGAAACCATTCTCAGTTCTGGGTGTTTTTGTTCAATGTGGTCGATCCATGCCAGTGCAAGGCTGTTAACAAAGAGATGGTCTATCAGTTGGTAATCCCACTGCCCCAGCTTATCGAATAGTTTACTGATGATCTGGTGCTCGTGGGGTAAGAGTGTTCCCTGCAGGTTGTCGAATTCGCAGAGGGCATCAAAATCATGCTGAAGCGATTTTTCAAGTTCCGATGCCTTGGCATCGTCTTCTGCCAACTCGCGAATCTGCATGGGGGTGAGCCATTGCAGCCAGGCGTTGCGCAAGGAAGGTAAATTCGCCAGCTGCGAAAAAATATTTTTCAGATGATTCAGGAAGGCGGCTCTGCTGTGGTGCGTGGGGTTGAGGATGGTTTTCAGACCCCTGAAAGCATTTAGGAGACCTTTGGCCCTGATGGCTTTTTGTTGCACCTGCATCCATTGCTTTACTTCCAACGCGGTGCCGAAGGCGGGTATTTCGCCCAGCCATGCTGCGGTTCGCAACTTCGAAAGGTTGTGCTCCAGGTTTAGCCGCCTGTCCAGCTTGTTTTCGAGGGCGCGGAAGCCTTTTCGGTTGTTTTGAAGGTGGTTGGCAACCAGCGTTCTTTTGATTAAGAATTTATCTGTTGAAAACAACTCCCACCGAATAAGCCCAAAAAGATTTCTGCGTGATTTCATCGACCGGTAGAGTGCCAGTTGAAACTGACCCAACTGCGCTGCGGCAACAGAAAGTTCCGGGCCTTCTTCATCGAAACATTCCACCACCATTTTCTCTACGTTCGCCAGCCACAATGCGCTGGTGTCTTCATCGGCCTCGTGGGCCATGTGCTGCATACTTCGGTACACCGCCTCGTCATCCAGCAGTGCCACCAGTTCGTCTACCAGTGTTTGTTTTTCCAAAAAGGCTTCTGCTTGCTCCCAAGATATGGAAGCGTTGATGTGCGCCTGTATCTGTTCGTTTACCCTGAGAAACCACGGCCTGATTTGCTTCAATACTTCTTTGATGGTGGGCAGCGCGGCTACGGTGCAGCCAGCGAAACTCTTCCTGCCTCTCCACGGATGGTCCATCAGAAAGCGGTCGGCCAGGCGTGAATAGGTTTTAAGTTTTCGTCTGAATGCCTGCGCTTCGGCCCACCGCATGTACGACAACTCCTGCTTGAGTTCAATGATAGGGCTGGTCGTGTCTGACATCAGGTAAAGTTGTTTCACGCTGATGCCGGCATCCGATTCATCAAACAGGTATTTTTTAAAACTTTCCAGTTCATCCACCAACTGATCTATCCTGCGGCTTACCTCGTAGAATTTTCGTTCCAGTTGTATGGCGTCCAGGCTGTTGTTGCGCGTTTTGTATTCGTCTACCCGCTCGGCCTGCCGGGCAATTTTTTGATATAGCTCCTTCCGGTCTTCGCGAAAATCGTGCACCAGCCCCACAAAGTCATCCAGTCGTTTTTCCTTCAGGCGATGGTACACCACATCTAAGGCTACCCGTTTTTGGCACACCACCAGCACTCTTTTTTTGTTGGCAATCTGGTCGCTGATGAGGTTGCAGATCAGTTGCGATTTGCCGGTGCCAGGCGGGCCTTGTACCACCAGTGAGTGGCCCAGCTTGACGCCCTTCAGTGCGTTCTCCTGCCAAACATCCATGGGGAAAACGGTGTACACCTTCTCTTCTTTTACCAGCGGAAGAAAGTTGGAAACCGCCTGCGCGGTGGCATTGGTACGTTGGCTGAAGAACTCGTCCAGGTCGTGGATGGCATCTTGTTCGAGCAACTGCAGGTAGTCGGGCACCAGCGAAGAGCCAGCCTGCGGAAAAATGCCGAGCACCGCTTCGGGAAACAATTTCAAACGGCCTTTTTCGGTTTCACTTTCGAATTCCTCTTTCTTGAATGTTGCGAAGGGAATCAACTCATCGCGGTAGTTATCGGGGTTGAAGTTGATTTCAAGGTTGTTTCGCTGCAGCACCTGGTAGATGTAGGTGCGAAACACGGCACTGTCGCGGTCGGCTTCTTCAAAGTCTTCTTCCAGCAGCTCGTTGGCCGGTTGCGTTTTGTTGTAGTAGGCGTAAGCCAGTAAAAAAGATTTGTTAAAGGCCATCTCAGCGTTCGGCCGTGGCCTCAAAATCCAATTACCTTTTTCCAGGGCCAGTTCCACCGGAAAGTAAATCAGCGGGCAGCGCACAAACGTATCGTCCAGAAACCGGCCGCGCACAAATGGCCAGCCCACATGTAAATCTTTGGTGCCTCGTTCTTCATACAAAAAATGATCGAGGCGCTGTAGTTTTTTCAGCTTGCTGCTTGCTTCATTGTTGGCTTCCAGTCTGCTGTCTAGTTCGGCAGCAATGGTTATGGGTTTGCCGGCAATCAGGCTCTGTATAATCGCAAAAGAATTTTTGCCTTTCAGAAAAGAAAAGCTGTGCAGGTCTATAAACTGGTCGGCAGCCAGGCGGGGTAAAAAAACAGAACGGTTGTTGCCCGACAGGTTGGTGAGCCTGCGCAAATAAGTGTTCAGTATTTTTTTGGTGCGGTCGTTCGGCACGAGATTAATCAAACGAAAGATAGGGCTTTATCTTGTTTATCGTTTCGGCAGGCAGCAGGGTAATTTTGCCAAGGTCTTCAATCGTTTGAAAATGACCGTGCTGGAAGCGATAAGCAACAATAGCTTTCGCCAGTTTGTAGGTAAGGTAGGGGTGGGCTGCCAATTCTTTTTCCGTTGCCGTGTTGATGTGCAGCTTTCGGGGCACAAAATCGGGCGAGATAAACGTGCGCTTTTCTACCTCTGCTATCACAACCGAATCCAGGCTATACACTTCCGTCAGTTGCGCGAAACCGATCAATCCACCTAATTTTTCGCGGTATTCAACAATGCGCCAGGCGCGTTTGGAACCGATGCCAAAAATAGATTTCAGAAGAGTGGTGTCAGCCTGGTTAAGATCGAAGGGCTTGCGTTCCGTACGGGCGGCCGCTACCTCTGTTGATGCTACGGCTTCGGATGGTTTTGGAGGTGCCAACTTCTCGGGCAATTGCAGGTAAGGATAGAGCGTGGCATACAGCGCAGTGTCCAGCCCATATATTTTTTTGAAGTCGCTTTTAATTTTGAAAGACCCGCCTTTGGCGCGGTAGTTCAGTATGCGTGTGGCCAGCTTGTCGTTCAGACCTAGTTGAACAAGTTGGGCTTGCGTGGCGGTGTTGGGATTGAAAGGAAACAATGAGGGTGCAGCTTCCGGGTTTTCAACACGGGTCGTATCCCATTGCCAGGTGGCAATCAGGCTATCGAGCCGGGCGCGGTCGTTGGTGCTGCTGAAGGGTTGCGAAACGAGCCACCTTCTGTACACCGGCCCGGAGGCGAGTAGCAAAATCATCAAAGGAATAAGTATTACAAAGGCATTTGTTTCCGTGCGCGAGAATCCAAATATTTTTCTAACCAGTGCCTTTATCCGAAACATGATGTTTAGCCGCAGTTTATTTCAGCCTTCCGTTGTAATTATGTTAATTTCCTGTCGACACATGAAGTTAAAATAAGGGTTTTGGCTGAAAAAACGGAAAAAACGTTTGTTGATTTGATTAATCAGCACCAGCGGTTGATACACAAGGTGTGCAACGTGTATGGCGAAACCCCTGATGAGCGCAAGGATCTTTTCCAGGAGATTGTGATGCAACTGTGGCGCTCGTATCACACGTTCCGCGGAGAGGCGAAATTTTCAACGTGGATGTACCGCATAGCACTGAACACCGCCATCACGGGGTGGAGAAAATCTACGCGCAAGCCGGTGCACGAAGAAATTCGCGAAGCACACTATAACGTGGCCGATACCCCGTCCGGCCAAAAGGAAGAGCAGATTACAATGCTGTACCGTGCCATACGGCAGTTGCCCGAAATTGACCGTGCTATTGTGATGCTGGCGCTGGAAGAGACTCCCTACGAAGAAATTGCAGGTACGGTAGGCATCAGCCAAAACAATGTGCGGGTGCGCATGTTGCGTGCCCGCGAGAAGCTAAAAAAATGGATGACGCATGAAGGAACTTGACGACTTAAAGGAGATATGGGCGCAACCTTCCGCGCAGGATGTGCAATGGAGCCGGGAACAACTTCAGGAAGTACTGAAGGGCAAGAGCCGCACCATTATCGATCGCCTGAAGCGCAGCATGTGGTTAGAAATCACCATGACCTATGTCGCACTAACCTTGCTGATGTTGCAGGCGGGTTACCAACAAGCTGGCCCGATACGTTGGCTCATGGTTATGCTGTTTGTGTTCTTTGCTGGCTTTGGAATTTATTTTGCTTCCAGAATATGGCTGTTGGCCCGCTTCGATTTTGGCGCGGCCAACTTGCGCGATAACCTCATCGTTCTTATTCAAAAGCTCGATGGATTTCTGAACGTGTACACTGTCAGCAACCGCCTGTCGCTCGCAGTATTTTATGTGCTGGGCTTACTCGCGGTCTATCTGGAAAAAGGCCCGGAGCGGATCATGGCCTTCGTGGCATCACCTCGGGGGGCACTGTTCCTGGTGTCGTTTTCAGTCGCCATGTTGGCACCCATTTTTTTGGTGAACTGGGTGGTAGACAAGTTATACGGCAAACACGTAGAGCGGCTGCGAAAGTTGCTGGCCGACTTTGAAACTAGCTGAGGTTTTTTACACCTTGCACCAGGGCGCGCTGAATGGTTTGCATGGCGGGCTGCCCTACATATTTCTGATTGATCTCCAACTCGATGCCGATGTATTTTTCGCCTGGGAAGCGGGTTCGGAGGTAGGTGGCAAAGCCATCGTCTTTGCCGGCATAGGGTTCGTTGAAAAGTATGCGGTAGCCGGGCAGCAGACCCGACAACTGCCATTTCAGGCTTTCGCTGAAACGGAGTTCAACTTCCCTTTCGGGATCGAAGAGAATACCCACATCCACCAAACGCTCTTTGTTGTGCCACACAGGTGTAAAGCTGTGTATGGATAGGTGGGTAACTTGTTCTGCTAGCGCACCCACATGATCTTCTACGGGGTTGCGGTAGGGCAGGTATATGGTTTCGATCAATTTTTGCTTCTCTGAATCTGTGAGCACGTGGCTGAATTCCGAAAATAGCTGATGGTTATGCAAAGACCGGTTCGTCTCAATCAACAATCGGCTGATGTTGCATTGAAACAACGGTGCTCTTAGTTCCAGCGCCAAGTACTCAGCTACTTCACGAGCGCCTATATCCCAACCGCGGTGTGTTTCAAGTACTGGTTGGTGCTCGTTAAAAAGGTACTTGTACTCTTCTGGTATCTCATTGCCTGCATGTTCGCAGGTAATCATCCACCTCATAAGGGTTATTGGGTTAGTTCCAGCCAGGCTGCTTTGGCAAACGTAAGTTTGGGCAGGCGCTTCATGATGTTGATGTCTTCCGCCAGCGAGGTTTCGTTGTCCAGAAATTTAAGCACCGTTCTGGGGTCGTCTTGGCGGAAGAGGTCGGTAAAGACATGCGCCCCTTCCAGTTTGCGCTTGTCCAGAATGTGCAGCAGGGTGGCGTCATAAAACGCAAACCGTTGTTCAGACCGCGACCGTTTGATGTAGGGCTTGCCCGTTTCATCCAGGGCGGCCACTATTTTTTCAGAATGCTTTTGTATAAACTGAAAGGTGTAGCCGCTCGATGATTTGGTTTGCCCACCAGCCGTACCCAGGTTGATGATTCTGCCATCTGACGCGGGGAACGGATAATTCGTCATCGGAATCACACCAAATTCCTGTTCTTCAATGGCGTAGTTGTCGGTTTTCAAAAACCGGCTTACATAATCTTTCAATGCTTCGTCATACGCTGCGGGTGCAAGCAGGTCGCGCGTGAATAGCGTGTATTCAATCAGCGCGGTGGTGCTGCTGAAGGGGAGCACGTAAACAAAGGTGGTTCCGTGTTGCTGGCCAACCCTGAAATCCATCAGCGTGGCTTTGCCGGCATCAAATAGCGGCTTTTCGGTGCGAATGAACCAGCCTTTGAAATGCTGCTGCAAAGCATAGTAGCCGGTTAGATCGGGTGGGTTCAGCAACAGGCTGTTGAACACATAGTCGGCCGTGTGGCGGTGGCCGTTCACGGTTACTTGTGCCGCATCTTGGGTGTTTTGAATGGCAGTAACTTCTCCCCATTCTGTTGTTACGTTGGTATACTTACGCAGGTACTCATACACGTGCCTGTAGAAGTCTGATCCGCGTATCATTTTATACCGGTATGGAGCAATGGAAAAGAGTCGCTCCGTTTGGTTGCTGAAGAAATATAACTGATCCCAACTGTGGTGTACCACCGGTTCGAAAAGGCCGGCCTTCGTTTCCCAAAAACACCAGGTGCGGTCGTTTGCTGTTTTGGCAGCTTTGTCTATTAAGAGTATTTTTTTGTGTTGCCAACGTGGCGATTGCAGCAACCGCATCAACAAGCTCAGCCCCGCACATCCACCTCCGGTTATGATAAAATCGTAATGCATGGTCAGTGGATCAGGTAGACAATGCAAGCCATCATACCCAGGTTAAAGCCCGCATGTGCAGTTACTGCGCCCCAAACAGAAGCCGACTTGCTGCGAAGAAAATAGAACATGCTGGCGGTGGCCATCATCAACAACACCCAAAGGAAGGATAAAGGCAGAAGTTGCAGCGAATTACTTTTGTAAACCACACCATAATGGGCCAGGTGGGTGATGCCAAAGAGAAACGAGTCCGCCAGATGAGCTGGCCCGTTTCCCCATCGCTGTGCCCAGGTTTCGTGCAAGAAACCACGAAAGAACAATTCTTCACCAATGGGGCTGAAAATCATAGACGGTAGCGCGAAGAGCAGAAAAAAGAAGACAGACGGCTTGATGCTGGTAATGATGTCTTCTTTGTTGAATGAATTCATGATGATATGGTACCAATGGCTTTCCGAATCAGGAAATACTAACAAGCCAATCAGGTAAATGGTTATGGCCGCGGCCGCTCCCACAAAAAAGGAGACGATTACCCATTTAAGAGAGGGGCGAGCAAGCCCTATTTGCGCACGCCCCGACTTGTTCAGTAAAACCAGCGGAATGCTACTCATGATGATGAACAATAGAGATGATGTGGCTGTACAGATCCTGCAGCATCCAAATAAATCTTGGAATGGCCAGCGCGAGTGCACACACCAGGGCCGTTATCCACAATGGCTGAAGTGATCGAAAGGGATAACGCACCAGGGAATCCATCATCGCGAAGTAAAGAGGGTATTTTCTTGCAGGCAACCAGCGAGGTCGCGATAGACTTTCTCAATCTGCGTGGCACTGGGTGTCGTTCCGGTTGCTGCCAGAATGCGGTCAGAAAGGTTTCCGTGCTCGAACAGGATGGACAGGTGATCCATGGCACGTGCAACTTCGTTGTTGCCACTTTGCATCAGCTCGGTGGCTATGTGTTTCCAGATGGCCATTGCTTTCATCGGTTTCGGCAGCCGCCAGAATTGTAAAAAGGTAGCATTGGTAATGTCGGTTTTACTGCCCGAATGAATAACCGTTTGAAGCAAATCCGCCAGCAAGCCGGTGTCGGCTTTTTTCTGCTCCTCCCACGGTGCGTATTTTTCGTGTACCAATGCTTTCAATGTTTCCACCACCAACGTTACGATGGCGATATCTGCCAACGGACACTCTTGTATGTCCATGATGCGTATTTCGATGGAACCCCTGTCGAAACGCGACATGGCCCCACGCGAGTTAACCCAAACGGGGTCTAAAATGTCGTCCGTGTTGAAAGGTGCGATATCTTGTTCTATTTTTTTCAGAATAACTTCTGCATGGTCTTTTTCGGTGTACACCGGCTCGGGAACGATGGCACCCGTGATGGATGGAATTTTGGCCTGATTGCTTTTGTAAAATGTTAGCCGCGAATCGGCAGCGCCAGTAACCTTTCCATCCAGCAGGGGCGAGCTGGCGCACAAGGCGGGTAGCAGGGGCAACACCAGCCTGATGGCGGCATGCAGGCGCCCAAACTCTTCATCGTTGGCAAACGGCAAATTCAGGTGGGTGCTCTGCAGGTTAGACCAGCCGTGGCCGCGGCAATCGAATATCTGGTTGTAGATGGCGTACACCTCGTTATTGTCGTGCGGCCATAGTTTGGTTTCGGTTAGCGGGTTCATCAACGGATGGGCGGCCGTTGGCAATAGTTGGGCATTCCATTGCGCCAAGATTCCGTTAATGTGCCGAACGTTTTCGGCCATGGCATTACCCAGGTCGGTCAGGTTTCGCTCGGGCTTCGTACACTTTACTTCAATTACGTGCGCAACCAATTCGTTCGACCAGGTAACCATCCCATTTTCGAAATCACTTCCGTATTGGCCTAACTCATGTTTCAGCAATTCATCGGCAATGGGTGCAACACGCAACGTGGTTTTGTCTACAATCATGTATTCCAATTCCACTCCGTACCCTTCGAACAAACGCAAGCGATTCATGTAGTTGGATTAAAATTTGGAAAACCTGTGACGAGCATTTTTTCTACTGAAAAGATACAACGAGAGGCCGTTTTCATTTAGCGAACTTCACCTTGTTGAGCAATACTTCCATGATGATGGTATACAACCGGTCTTTCAAAATCCGGTCTTCCACACCTGCATCAATGTTCGGGTTGTCGTTTATTTCTATCACGTAATACTTGCCCTCAATCTCTTTCATGTCTACGCCATACAGTCCGTTGCCGATCAATGAAGTGGCTTTCAGGGCTGTTTTCAACAACCCCGAGGGCGCCTGGTCTACGGGAATGGAGGCCACCTCGCCATCGCGCGAATCTTCTTTCTTCGCACTCCAGTTTACAATCTGCCAGTGCTCGCTGGCCATAAAATATTTGCAAACGTAAATCACCTGGTTGTCTACAATGCCCACACGCCAGTCGAACGGAGTGGGCAGAAATTCCTGCGCGATGAGCAGATCGGATTTCTCGAACATGTGTTCGCGTATTTCCTTGAACTGATCCAGGTTGTCAATCTTGTGTACGCCTTTCGAGAAGGCGCCATCGGGCTGCTTCAGTATAAAAGGAAACGCCATTTTCTGTGGCAGTTGCTGGCAATTTTCTTCTGTTATCACGTACGATTTTGGCGTGAGTATTTTATGGGCATTCAACAATTCGAAAAGGTAAACCTTGTTGGTGCATTTTAAGATAGAACCGGGGTCATCTATTACCGCCAACCCCAGCGATTCTGCTTTTTTGGCAAAGCGAAAGGTGTGGTGGTTTACATTGGTGGTTTCGCGAATAAACAATGCATCGTATTGAATGAGCTGATCGAAATCGTTTTTGGTAATGAATTCGGTGTTGAAGCCCGCTTCGATGGCGGCTTTGTAAAAACGTTTCAGCGCCCGGTCGTCTGAGGGTGGGTTTTTATCATCGGGGTTTACCAAAATGGCGAGGTCGTATTTCTTTTTGTCGTGGCGGTAGTCGCGTCTGCGTTGCAGGTATTTTTCGAGGGAGGTGGCCAGCAGCGCATTGTCTGTTTCCGGCACTTCGTTTAAACTGATAGGCCTAAGGCTGGTGAGTACCCACTTTGTTTTTTTGCTGAACACGGCCCTGAGTGCAGGCGCCTGCACCAACTGAAAGAGTTGGCGGCCGAGCCGGTTCAACGTTTCCGACCCGGTAGTTCCAAAATAGATATTGAACTCTACCCGATCGTACGGTTCGCCTTTAAAAGTATTTTGGATCAGCAAATCGAAATCGAGCGAATCTTCGCGCAGTATGGAAGGGAAGCGCAAATCCTGAATGGTGGAAACGCCCGGGAGCACTTTGTGTCCGCGCGCTTCGGCCAGCAACGATACATAATAACCTTCGCTTTGGTATTGGTACGACTTGCAGAGATTGATTACCTTCAGGTTTTTCACAGCCTGAAATGCACCATCCGTAATGTAACGGTTGGGCGAAATTACTTCTACGTCTTCCAGTCGGAATTTCCAGACTTCAGGCTTTTCTACAACAATCAGTTTTGGCATGCAGGGTGGATCTTTCCGGTTTGAAGATCAAATGCAACGGGTAGGTCTTTAATCAAATATACAACGTGGCATGCAAACCGAAACGGGCTACTTGTTCTTTTTTTCGATGATGAGCAGGTTGGCATCGTAGGTTACTATGCCCAGCATAATGCTGTTGATCAGCCGGTCGAAGGTAACGTTGTAATACTGGCTTTTCAGGGGGTTGGGATTCATGGGGTCTGCCAGGTAAACACAATTATTGGCATCATCGTATCCGTTAATGATCACAAAATGGCCGGCCGGTACGCCCCTGATGCTGTCGTACTTGTTGGTGGCGTCAATTTCGCGGGGCGTACCATACAGGTAGGTGGCGCTCAGCCCCGTTAAAATAGGTATTGACCGGTTGAGGTAACTTTTGATCAGGTGTTCATCCAGTTCGCCCCACATCAGTTTACCTCCAGCTTCCAGAAACTTAATGTAGGCTTTGGAGGCGATCTGCAACTTACGCTGCTTGAACTTGTAGGCCATTTGCTTTTTTAAGTTCATAATGATTTTGGAAGTAGACAGGTTGCTCCACGAGGGATCGAACAAGGTGAGGTTGTATGAATAGATAGTGGCCTTGTAGCCGCGTTTCAAAGCATGGTTACCCAACATAACAGCCAATGTACCACCCGACTTAAGTTGTTTCACTTGCTGGATAACCTCTTTCAGGCTGAGGGGATCGTTATAATAATGATAGAGGGCGTGCAGGCAGGTGGGGCCGCAGGTTACTTCATCGGGTTGGGCTTTGATGTCGAAATCGAGAAAGAGTGCCTGGCGTTGTGACATTTAAGATAGTTTTGAAATAAACAGGTCAAAAACTTCCACCAATATCAGAATAATTATGATCCACTCCAGCAGGCTGCTTTCGCGCTGGTGCGAAATTTCCCTGAACACACTCAGGTTATCTTCGATGATGCGCAGGGTGTATTCTATTTCGTTGAAGCGCGTGCGCAAGTCGTAGTGTTTAATCAGGCCCTGGTGCAGTTTATCCAGGTACTCATCTTCCCACACTTGCTCGGGGGCATCAAAAATATAAATGTTGTCGGCAATGTCGTTTTGGGTGTTAAGTGCCCGGCCGATAAACTTCATCATGTTGGTGCGCGAAATTTTCAGTTTACCGGTGGTTTCTAAGTTGTGCGTAAATACCCTTACCTCTTCCAGCAGGTTTTCTGAAACCTCGTGGTAGAAATCGAGCGCTACCGATTGGGCCAGGTTGAGCATGGCAATGCGAACAATCTGTGCATCCAGCCGATCTACGGTAACCTGGTTAAAGTCGAATTGAAGGGTGGTGTCAGGTGCCACATTTAAGTTGGTAGTTTCCCGCAGCCACCGCGTAACCGGGTTCTTCAAACACGCATGGGTAGCTTTAACACATGCAGCAATTTCTTCTTCTGTGTAGTCGGAAAAAACAATGACACCGTAATTAAAATAGTGCTGGAATTTCTGCGGCCCGAATCCGTAGAACAGTTCGGCCGAGGACTCCGCCACCGGCTTCACCTCCTGGTGGCTTTTGATGCCCTTGATGTCCAGTTGTGCCGCTACCCGCACGGCTATCAGATTCAACGTCTTCTTCATACATGTAAAAGGTAGCGAAAATAAGTTTCAGTTCGAAAAACGACACCACCCGTACCCGATTGATGGCGCTGGTTGAATTTTCTTTTTTGTGAGAAAGGAAATCATATCTTTCGCGAAAATTTCTCTTGGTAATTATGAAACGACTGGCTGGCATTATCTTATTGTTAACTGTATTTGTTCAATCTGGTTTTGGATGGGGCGCCACCGGCCACCGTGCCACCGGTTGGATTGCCGAACAGCACCTGAATGCGAAAGCGAAGAAGAAGTTGAAGGCACTGCTGAAGGGCGAATCGCTGGCCATGATTACCACCTGGATGGACGAAGTTCGATCTGATTCTACTTACGACTACATGAGCGACTGGCATTGGGTAACGGTGGAAACAGGCCAAACATACGACCAGTCGAAGAAGAACCCGAATGGCGATGTGATCATGACGTTGGAGCGTGTAATTGCGGAGCTTAAGTCAGGAAAATTAAGCGGGCAGAAAGAAGTAGAGGCCATCAAAATACTGGCGCACCTGGTGGGCGATATCCACCAGCCGTTACACGTGGGCTGTTGCGATGATGCCGGAGGCAACCGCGTACGCGTAAAGTGGTTCCGTGGCGACTCGAACCTGCACCGCGTGTGGGATAGCGACATGATAGATGACACGAAGTTGAGCTATACGGAACTGGCCCAATCGCTCGGCACACCCGATAAGGTCACCGTTAAAAAATGGCAAAGTGCCTCCGTGCGCGAGTGGGCCACCGAATCGATGAGCTACCGCCCGCAGGTATATGCCGTGGGCGATGGAAACCTGGGGTACAAGTATTCTTACAAAAACCTGCCTACTGCCAAAGAACGCATGTTGCAGGCGGGCGTTCGCCTGGCGGGGGTGCTGAATGCCATCTATGGCTAAGTTACGCAACCGTTAGCTACCGAAATGGCAGCCGAAACAGGCCAGGAATCTCTATCTGAGCGGTCGCCCCTTTGCCGGAAATATAGGCCGTTGTTTTGGCTCCGTTTTTTTGTTGTTATTCTTCCATGCATTTCTTTTCCGGGCTTCGGCCAGATAGTAAACACGGCCACCATGGATACACTGGAAACCACCGTGTTGGGCCACGTGGCCATCGGGGGATATGTGGATAGCTACTGGAACTACAACCTCACCAACCCCCGCGCTGAGTCTGTACCTTACGCGGTGTCTTCTGCACGAAACAATGAAATGACGATCAACCTGGCGTATGTTGATTTACGTTATCGCTCGCATCGTATGCGTGCGCGGTTTGTGCCGGGCTTCGGCACCTACATGAACGACAACTATGCGAACGAAACCGGAACGCTGAAGCACCTGGTGGAAGCCAACGTGGGGATATTGCTTTCTGAAAAAAGAAAGATATGGGTAGATGCGGGTGTTCTCGGCTCACCGTATACCAACGAGAGTGCAGTTTCAAAAGATCACCTGATGTACACCCGCTCGCTCGCCCCCGAAAATGTGCCGTATTACCTTTCGGGGATAAAAGTCAGCGTGCCGGTGTCGGCTAAGGTGAGTGCCTACCTTTATCTTCTCAATGGCTGGCAGGTGATTGAAGACAACAACCGGGGCAAATCAGTTGGCACGCAGGTGGAGATTCGCCCTGCTGAAAACTTGCTCTTCGACTGGAACACGTACTGGGGCGATGAGCGGTCGGCCCAACGCCCGGACTACCGCACCAGGTTGTTTTCTGATGTCTTTATGATTTTCAAACCCCACGAAAAGTGGGATGTTACCAGTTGCTTCTTTGCCGGGCGACAAAACCAGAATAATCTGCCTGCTTTAAATTGGTGGCAGGTAAACCTGATCGCGCGTTATCATTTCACCAGGCGGTTGTCGCTTTCTGGCCGCATAGAGTATTTCGATGATCCAAAGGAGGCGGTAGTGACGTCCGCCAACCCTTTCGAGGGGTTTTCTAGCTATACAACGGGCGGCTGTCTGAATGTGAAGGTAACGGATAACGCGTTGTTCCGAATGGAAGTGCGGCACTATTTTGCGCCAGCAAACATTTACGAGAAGACAAATGGTTCGTCTACCTATAGCACACTCTTGTCAGGAAGCCTGACAGCGTGGTTCTAAACTACTTCAATGGCAATAACCAGGCGAACTTTCTCCCACGCGAAGGTGAGCGTGCCCTTGCCTTCGCCCTGCGTCAAAATAGCATAGTTCAGTCTCTCTTGCACCGACTCTACCCAATCGGGCGTCACCTCAAACCGCACTACGTCTTCAGCCTGGCTGTACTCATCGGCCAGGTGCTGGTCCCACTTTTTGTTGATGATAACCGTCCACGCATCTTTCCCGGGGATGGTGAAGATGGCGTATTTGCCGGCCGGCACCTTGTTGCCATTCAATAGAATGTCTCGGTTGATTTCCAGCGATGTGGCCCGGTGTGCACCCGTCACCCACACTTCTCCGTAAGGCACCAGTCCGCCCCAAATGGTGCGGCCGCGCACCGCGGGCGCGTGGTATTGGATGGTGAAATGCGCATCGCCTATCATGGCATGTTCCTCCTTGGGTATGCTTTTCTTTATAGTGTCGGCAGGCGCGGTTTCCTGGCCAGTGCCATGTTGGTGTTGCGTTTCTTCTTTTTTGGTTTGGCAGGCAAACAGTACCCAACCGGCTATTACGAGAGTGATTAACTTCTTCATACCATGTTATTCAAGTGTTGACTTGGGGATGCGCACCAGGTCGATGTTCTTCGAATCGCTGTTCGTCCACGCAAAGATAAGATCCTGCTTCGATGCGGTTAACTGTGGAAACCCGCTTGACCGCGATTCGGACGAAGCGGCCACTACGAACGAGTCGCCCTTGGTGCCATTGGCATCTACGCGCGCTGCTTTGATCACGTTGCCTTCCATCCAGGTTACTACAACACGTTCGTTGTCCAGCATCACCAGGTCAACACGCCCAATGGCTTTACCTTCATCAATCTGAATGGGCTGGCCAAAAGTTGCGCCTCCATCTTTGGAGAAGGCAACTTTTACTTCCGACTTTTCCGTGGGCATGGAATACCACGCAACGGCTACCGTGTTTCCCCGGGCTTGCATACGCGGGCCGTTAACCGGGCAGCCAGCAATTTTCCAGTTGTCGGCATGTAGGCTTTGCGGGGCCGTCCACGAACCGTTGACGAGGCGCGTAACCGACATGTCGCGAATCTCTTCTGATGAACGATCGCGATAGACTACTATCGGACCGTTGTCGGTTATCGCAGCGCTTGTCTGGCAGCAATCGCAGGTGCGATTGTCCAATTCCCACTCTTGTAATTTTTCTCCGCCAGGGTTAATAACCGCTGCACGCAACGTCATTTCACCATGGTGCCCATCGTGTCCTTCATGGTTTTCCACTCCCTCTATCACCGTGTTTCTGCCATCCAGCCAGGTAACCAAAAAATGATCACCATAGGGAATCAACGATACAAAACCATGCTCAGCTTGTTTGCCATCATCGTGAATAGCTTTGGGTGAAGACCAGGTGGCCCCACCATCATTCGATTGGGTTACTTTTACATCATACGCAAATGTGCCTTCACCACTCTTTGCCAGAAAGTGGGCAATGAATTGTTCGCCCTTTGCTGCCAGCATGGGGTAATCGGCCCAGTTCACAAACCAGTTGCTATCGGCCGCAATGGTAACCGGTTGCGACCAGGTTGTGTCTTTTAATTCCGCATACTTAAATTCATTCCAATCTCCCTTCTTTTCAATCCACGAAAGAAATACGCGATCGGCATCATCCGTAAATAGAAAGGGTTCGCCACTGGGCGCTGCAGTGGGGGAGGCAAGAGGACGAAGTGCAATGGGTTGCTCTTTTTTCTTGACTGCACAGGAAAAAAATGAAGCAAGCAAAGACAAGAAAATTACCAGGTTAAGGAAACGATTCATTTGTTGTTAATGATATTTTGGATCAGGTGAAGATTGGTGGCATCGTCCCACTTTCGATAGCCCGTTTCGGAAAATGTCAACTCTCCATGGGCGTTAATGATATAGGTTGTTGGAAGCGCTTGAATATTGAGATCGTTAAAGTTAGCAACCTGTACATAGGTAAGTCCTAACTGGTTTTTCTTTTCAAATGATTCAATTCTTTTGATCTCTTCATCGCTGGCGAACAGAAACACGATATCACTTTCGTTGAACTGTTTTTTTGCACTCGCAATGGAAGGCATTTCTTCAATACACGGCCGGCACCAGGTAGCCCAGAAGTTGAGGAAGATGGTTTTGCCTTCGTATTGTGCGAGATCGATTTTTTGACCTGTTAAATCGGTGAGTTGTATTTCCTTTCGGATATCGGTGGTTGATTCGGATGAGTTTGCCTCTGAAGATTTGGTGTTGCATCCTGCCAGGAACAGCAGCATTGCAAAGCATGCAACAGCCAGCAGGTTTATTTTTCTCTTTTTCTCTTTGTTCATGCGGACCTAAACAATTGTGTAGTTCAACATCATGCCATCGTCTTCGTGCTCCAGGTTGTGGCAGTGAAAAACAAACTTACCACGATATTCCGGAAAGCGCATGATGACGCTCACCTTTTCTTTGGGCATCACCATCACGGTGTCTTTCCATCCTTTCTCCCACGGAAAAACCTGATTGCGGCCACCTGTTCTGGAGAGCACCTGGAACTGCACTGCGTGAATGTGCATGGGATGGATTTCATCACCCGCCAGGTTGTCGAATTCCCAGATCTCGGTACTTCCGGCAGTCACTGAGAATGCGGAGTGGTCGCTTTCGAACGTCATTCCGTTGATGCCGTGTTTGGCTCCGCCTCCATGGCCAACGCCTCCCACCAAACTTGAGATGGTGTGGGTGCGTACCTGCGTAGCGGCAGAAGCTGCAAGCATGTCGATATTGCTCAGGCGGGTGGGCAGCTCGAAAGTATCGGAGGCCACCCGCTCGATTCTGAACTTCATGATTTTGAATTCCTGGCGGCCCTGCACGTTGAATTGGCTGAATTTGAAACTTTGCAGAAAGATTTCCCTGCCAACAGGCTGATCCTTGAAGTTGACGAGCACATCGGCCCGTTCACCGGGCGCAAGCATCAGCGTGTTAAGTTGTTCGGGCGAAGCCAACAGACCGCCATCCGTACCGATGAGGTAGAACGGCTGCTGGTTGCTGAAGCCGAGTTGATACACACGCGCGGTGGATCCATTTAGAATGCGCAGTCGGTACCAACGCGTTTCTACCGCCAGAAAGGGTGCGTGTACGCCATTCACTAAAATATTTTCGCCCAGATAGCCGGTCATGATTTCATCGGCTGTGGGAGCATACTCCATCGATGCACCCGCAAATCGCTTATCTTGAATAACGAGTGGCACCTCCCATTCACCCGATGGAAGTTGCAGCGCGTCTTCTTCGGCATCGCGCAACAGAAACATGCCAGCCATGCCCATAAACACCTGGCGAGCTGTTGCTTCGTGCGGGTGTGGATGATACCAATAAGTGCCTGCCCGCTGCTGCAACGGCAGTTGGTATTGATACATGCCGCCCGGCATAGCGAGATCATCCGGATGGCCATCCATCTTTTCCGGCAGAATCAATCCATGCCAGTGAATGTTGGTATGTTCTGTTAGTTGGTTTTGCAGGTTAATATGAATCGTATCTCCGGTGCGGGCTTCAATGGTTGGCCCCAGCACGCCATCGCCATACGCGAATGTTGGGCTGCTGGTATTCTTGATCAGGCTGGCCTGCGAACCCCTAGCTACCAACGAAGTGGTTCCTGCATTTTTGGATGGAATCAACAAGGGTCGGTCGAAACTTCCTTCTACAATCCAGTTGGGCTTGCCGATCATGTCTTCTTCGGTGTGGCATGCTTGCAATAAGGTTGTTCCATACCATGCCGCAAGTGCTGATTTTCCTGTAACCTTGATGAAGCTTCTCCGGTTCATAAATCTTTTCGGGTGATTTTTGCATTGAGAATCCGGAACTCACCTGCGCCATTTACCGGGTGAGTTCCGGACATCTTGTTAGTTCAAGGTCTCTTCAACTGATCCGCAGCTCAACATCTTGTCGCCAAAGTAGGGATTGCGGATGGTGGAGTTGTCGCTCAACCAATAGGCACCAGTATCGTTGAACGCCATCGGGCAATATTCGTAGTAGGCCGTTACACCACCCAGACCGTACGCCTTAATGCTCTTGTACAGGTTATCCGACAAATTTTTGAAAGCAGTACGTTGTGCTTCAATATCGTCTGTGGCTTGAATTTCTTTGAGGGCGGCATCCATCGCACCAGAGTAGGTCATCCAGTCGTTGTGCGCAGCTCCGGTTAATAGTTTCATGTCGGTGCCAGCCAGTGAGGAAGCAACCGTAGCGGCTTCAGCCTTTACTTTATCAGTATCGGTAGCCACGAAAGCTTCTTTCAGGGTAACATAGGAAGTGAATACGGCAGACAACTGCTTTTGAAAGGCGGCATCTACAGCGAACTGAGGTGCGCTGGCTGCGGGTGCTTTTTCTTCGGTGGCTGCAGGCATCTCATGTCCTTCGTGACTGGTTTCTTCTTTCTTGCCTGAGCAATTGCTTAAGCTTACAACGGCAGCGCTTGCCAGTAAAATTGCGATGAGTTGATTTTTCATTTTCATAGTTGTTTGTAGTTTCATTGTTGATTGATTTTTAATTTTAATGCTGATGAGAATGTGCTGCCATTGGGTCAACACCTTTCTTTAAAATAATTTCGCTGTAGAGCAGGTACGCGCCCGAAACAGCTACGAGTTCTCCCGCCTTCAAACCATCGGTAATTTCAACCAGGTTGAAGTTCTCGATACCGGTAGTAACCCTGCGTGGCGCAAAGGTATTCTGATCGGTTTGCACGTACACATGTGTTCCTTTGCCATCGCGGATCACTGCGTCCACCGGTATGCTGATGGCTTTCTTGGAAGTCTGCTGAATGAATACCTGGGCGGCCTGACCGGGTTTCCATTTCTGATCAGGATTGGCCACGGCTGCCCGCACAACCATAATTTGTGTATTCGCCTTCAACGCAGGGTTGATAAAATGAACGGTCGCGTCTACTGGCTCATCTTCATAACCACTGACGGCCACTTTTATTTTGTCTCCTCGCTTCACGTATTTGCTTTCGCTTGGGTAGATATCGGCCTCTATCCAAAGTTGATTTGTGTTTTCAATCTGGTAGATCAAGGCACCCTCGCTCACATATTGCCCTTCGGCCACGCTGATTTCTTTGATGATGCCTGAGGTAGGAGCGACAAAAGTGATTTTGGGTTGAATTGCTTGAGACGAAGCCAGCTCACTGACCTGCTTTTTCGTGAGCCCATACAACAACAACTTCTTTTCGGCCGACTGCAAAATGGTTTCGTACCGGCTTTCCTTGAGCTTTTCGAGTTGCGATTTGGCCAGCAAGTATTCTTTCTGAAGCGTTAGTAGGGACTCGCTGTACAATTCATACAAAGGCTCGCCTTGCCGGATGGGTTTTCCGGTTTCCTTAAAAAACAACCTTTCAATTCTTCCAGCCGCGCGCGTGCTGATCACTTCGGTTAACTCTTCATTGGCTTTCAACTGCGCGTTGATCGCAACCACCTGACCAACGGTTTGCTCTTTCACCGTTTGAACGGTTACGTTGGCTAATTTCATTTGTGTATCGGTCAGCATCAGATCGTTGGTTGTATGGGATGAAGCCGTTTGATTGGGCGAGGTTTCTTGCGGTTGGGTGCATGAAAGCAAAGCAAGAATTGAAATTTGAAATTTGAAATTCGAAAAGTTTCCAATTTCAAATTTGAACCTTAGATTATTTTTTTGTGGCATTGATAAAGGCATTTAGCTTGGGTCCCAACTCATCAATTATTATGTTGTATTCTTTTGATCGTTGCGAAGTAATTAAATCCCGTCTGGATAGTTTGCGCAACCAGGTTTTTGTTTCTTCAAAAGATCCTCTGGCGTATCGATAAAATAGTTTTCGATCGGCAGGAGTAAATCTTCCATAACCTTCGGCAAGATTAGCTGCAATACTATCTGATGAACGTATGACTTGGTAGCCGAGCGTTCGTTGTGCTTTCTCAGGCCAACTGTCGTAATCAGTCCAGACCATGTCTGATAGTTTCTCTGCCAAATTGTAAACATCTAAGTCTGTTAATTTTAGCATAGTGTTAATTTTTCAACTTTCCATTTCCATTTTCCAATTTTCCAATTTTCCAATTTCATCCTCCAACCCTTATAAAGCTTTCACTGTCCACCAAATACTGCGCGTTTACCGCAACGTCATCAACTGACGCAAGTCCTTTTCGGATTTCAATGAATCCGTTCGATTCGGTTCCTGTTTCCACCTTACGTGGCTTGAACTGGCCTCGTTCCTTGATGAAAATGATCTGATCAAGACCCAGTTCTGTCACGGCATCTTTCGGTAGCCAAAGGCTTTCTTTTGTTTCCTTCTTGATCGAGGCTTCCACGAGTTGACCAATCAACAACTGCTCCCCGTGTGCATACGATCGGATGCGAATGAAGTCTTCACCTCCTTCGCCAAAAGGCTCGATGAAATCGATTTTCAGGTTTCGCCCATCAGGGGTGGTGAGCGCATCTCCTACCTTCAGGTGTTTCCCATGGTGAGCCATTGCACGGAACTCCAACCAAATGGAATGGGTATTCACTGTTTTGAAAATCGTTTGGCCGGTGCTCACATAATTGCCTTCGCGGATCAGGGAAGGAGGAGCGGTGGCTGCAACAGGGTTTATACTATTTACAGCAGCACTGCTTCCCCCCATACCCATGCCATCGGATGTGGCCGCAGAAGCAGTCATCCCTGCTGCCGTTGGCGCAGTTGGAGGCGTGGTGGATTCCAAGATGATGAAGCCGGTTACCGGACTCACTACCGGAAATGTATACAGCACTTCTTTTTGTTGAACCATGTTTTCGATTTGAGCCTCGGTAGCACCTAACAGTAACAACTTGTTTTTGGCGGCTTCAATCAGGCTGGCATTGCCGGCATCTGCTTGCAGCAAGTACAGTAATTCGCGCTGCGCATTCACCAGCTCAGCACTGTAGATCTCTGCTACTTTCTGACCTTTGTTAACCGGCTGATATTCGTATTTGAGAAACACTTTTTCCAAGCGCCCTCCCACACGTGCCGAGATGTTCGCGGATGTGCGCTCATCGTATGACACCACTCCTTGCAGGGTTAACTCTATCGGCATGGCTTTGAATTCCGGGCGAATGGTTTTGATCGAGGCAATCACGGTTTCGTTCGGTGATTTGATGAGCTTATTCAATTCTTCTGTCATCTTCACTTCTTCACCCGGTCTGGCCTTGCGTACTAAATCCATTCCACAAACCGGACAGGTACTTGGTTTATCCGAAACAACGGTTGGGTGCATGGGGCAGATGTAGGTGTCCGCATGCTCGTGTGCCGTTTCTTTTGTGGAACAACTGGCAAGTACACCTATAAGTACAAGTAACGCTACCTGAAACTTGAAACTTGAAGCTGGATTCAGATAACCGTTTCCAAATTTCCAATTTCTATTTACCAACGTCAAACTATTACTTTTCAATCTCTTTTTCATAACGCACAATCATTGAGTAATACTCCTGCATCTTATTCAGATATTCCATCTGGGCCATATTCAAAGCTTCCCAACCATCAATAACGATGGGCAACTGCTCCCGATTCTCTTCGTACGACAACATCAAGGTTTCGTAGTTCTTCTTTAAGGCAGGCAATATTTTTTCCTGATAGTTATTCAATTGCTGTTGCATACGCATGATCTGGGAGGCCATACCCGTGAGCATGCCACGGCTTTCTAACAGAATGCCTTCTTTCTCTTTCTGCATCGCTTCAATTTCGTAACCCATACCGGTTACTTCCGACTTATACATTTTGGATGCCCACGGAGCTATCGGAATCGACACCATTGCCATCAAAGAAAATTGGGTGGGCATATCACCGCGCGGTTGCATGTGTTCGTAGCGAATGCGGAAATCGGGCTTGGCCTGCAACTTCTGCCACTGTTGATTCTGACGCATCACTTCGATGGAACGATTGATTTGTTGAATGTCGCTGCGCGATTCACTTAGGCCTGCCGTATCGTATAGAATCTGGTTCGGATCGAATGCTACTTTCGTCAGCGTATCTACTTCTATTTTATTTTTGGCCGGCACGTTCATGAGCGACTTCAATCGGAATTGTTTCTCTTCAATTTCTGATTGGGTCATCAACAGCATGTTATCGACTTCGTGCAGGCGGCCTTCGGCTTTGTAAATGCTGCCCAGGCTCCCCTGGTTGTAAGGATAGCGAAGGCGGGCGAGCTCCAGCATGAGTTCCACAATTTTTCTGTTCCCATGAAGCACTTTCATTTTCCTCTCTAACACCAGCCAATCGTAATACAACGCTTTGGCTTCCGCCCGAAGTTGGTTGTATTGAATGGCCCGGCCTTTTTCTTCTACACCGGCACGCGATGCGAAGTAATTTTTCTTTGCATTTAACTTCAATGGATTGGGAATGTCTTGTTCCAAATTGATCATGAACATGCCCTTGTCGCGTTCTTCCATCAGCATTTGATTAGGGTAGGGGTACCAAAAAGGTCCGGCTCCTACCATGGGTGCCATCCAACTCTTCGCTCCGGTCGTGTAGGCATTCATCGCTTTTACTTTGCTGTCGTACTCTTGCAGCATGGGATTTTGTTTGTCGATGGCCGAGAGTACGCTGTCGAGTGAAATAACCTGTGCGGATGCCTGGGAGATAATGAATGTGAGAACGAGGGTAAGTATGAATTGTAGATTTAGGATTTGAGTTTTCAGATTTGGAAAGTGAATCTTGAAATTTGAAACTTGAGAATTGTGTGATGAATCCAGGTTCCAGGTTCCAAGTTCCAAGTTCACGATGCGGCAGGGATAGAAGCGGAAAGCCCACAGCGAAGCGCTGGTCTGCGGGCAGGGGCGAGGACTTGCAGCGGATAGCCCGCAGCCGCCCAAAATATTTTTAATGAGAGACTTCATATACTTCCAGTTTACCGAGTTTCTTTAATTCATATTCTTTCGTCATCAAAAAGATGAGCGGGGTTACCAACAAGATGTGTGTGCTGGAGGTGAGCACGCCACCGATCATGGGCAGTACAATGGGTTGCATTACATCGCTGCCGACACCGGTAGCCCACAACACGGGCACGAGACCGAACAACGCAACGGATACGGTCATGATTTTCGGGCGCAAGCGTTTGGCAGCACCGGCAATCACAAACTCTTTCAGCTCTTCCATGGAAATGGTGTCGCGCGAGTTGCCGCGCAGCTTCACCAGCTGATTCATCGCGTCATTGAGATAGATCACCATCACCACACCAGTTTCTACGGCAATGCCAAACAGCGCGATGAAACCCACGGCCACCGCTACAGAAAGATTGACACCGTAGAAGTAAACCATGTAGGCACCACCGATCAACGCGAACGGAACGGTGATGAGACTCAAGAAGGCTTCGCGCACAGACTTGAACGCGAGGTACAATGAAATGAAGATGATGAGCAGCACTACGGGCAATATGATCATGAGTGTTTGCTTGCCGCGGATGAGGTTTTCGTATTGGCCACTCCACTCTAAATAGTACCCGTTGGGCAGCACGCCCATCTGGTGGTTAAGTTTGGCCATGGCGTCTTGCACGGTGCTACCGAGGTCGCGGTCGCGAACGTTGAAAAGTACAGCGCCACGCAACATGGCGTTCTCGCTGGTGATCATGGGCGGGCCGTCTTCGTAGCGGATGTCGGCCACAGAAGAAAGCGGCACCATGCCCAAAGCCGGAGTTTTGATGGGAATGCGTTTGATCTGTTCGATGCTGTTGCGATAGTCTTGCGCCAGGCGCACGCCAATGCTGAAGCGCTGCCGACCTTCGATGGTTTGACCTATCGGTGCACCACCAATGGCAGACTCAACTACTAAGTTGACATCGTTTACGGTTAGACCGTAACGTCCCAGCGCATCGCGGTTTACATCGATGGTTAAGTACTTTCCGCCCGTGATGGGGTCTACGTACAAATCTTTTACACCCGGCACGCCTTCGAGTGCTTTCTTTACTTTTTCGGAAAGCACATAAATGCTATCGAGGTTTTGGCCGTACACTTTTACACCTACATCGGTGCGGATGCCGGTGGCCAGCATATTGATGCGGTTGATGATGGGTTGTGTCCAGCCATTGACAACGCCTGGGATTTGCATTTTGGCGTCCAGTTCGTTGATGATATCTTTCTTGGTGATGCCTTCGCGCCATTCGCTCTTCGGCTTCAGCAAGATGATCGTTTCAATCATCGAGATGGGTGCATTGTCGGTGGCGGTGCTGGCGCGTCCGGCTTTGCCTAACACTTTATCTACTTCGGGAACATCTTTGATGATCTTATCCTGTACCTGCAGAATGCGTTTGGCCTCTTCGTTCGATACATCGGGCAGGGTTACCGGCATGAAGAGAATCGACTGCTCGTCCAGCGGAGGCATGAACTCACTGCCCAGACTTAATAGCAGCGGCACGCTTACTGCTAACGCAAGGATGTTAATACCCAACGTAGTCTTGCGCCATTTGAGGCACGTGCGAATAATCGGCTCATAGATTTTTTCCAGCACGCGGTTGATGGGATTGCTTTGCTCGCTCTTGAATTTTCCTTTCATGAAGAACGAGATGATCACAGGTGCCAGTGTAACCACCAGCAACGCATCTACCATCATGATGAACGTTTTGGTGTAGGCGAGGGGATGGAAGAGTTTTCCTTCTTGCCCCGTGAGCATGAACACCGGCAGGAACGAGGTGATGATGATGATGGTAGAATAAAACACCCCGCGCGACACCTGCTTGCTCGACTTCTCGATGATGTCGAGGCGCTCTTGCTCTGGTATTGGGTTGTACGATTTCTTTTTGAACATGTCTTCTTTGGTTGTTCGGAACTTGAAATTGGAAACTTGAAATCGGACGTTTGAGAGTTTTTAACTTCTTCGCTTTTCAATTTTCTAATTTCAATTTCATTTGTTTAGTTCTTCAAAACGGTGCGACAAATTTTTGTACGAGTTCTCTGCCATGATGATGCCGTTGTCGACAATTACACCAATGGCCAAGGCAATACCGGTTAGCGACATGATGTTGGACGTAATGCCAAACGCATTGAGCAGAATAAAACTGGCCGCGATGGTAATCGGTATTTGAATGATGATGCTCACCGCACTGCGCCAGTGGAACAGGAAGGTGATCACTACCAATGAAACCACAATCATTTCTTCAGCCAACGTGGTTTTGATGGACGACACCGATTCTTCAATCAGCTCGCTGCGGTCGTACACAATATTGAACTTCACGCCCTGCGGAAAGCCTTTCGCTACTTCTTCCATCTTCTTCTTCACGTTGCCAATTACTTCGTTGGCATTTTCACCGTAACGCATCACTACGATGCCGCCCACCACTTCACCCGTTCCATCGATATCGAAAATGCCCAGGCGCGGCTCGCCCGTCATTTGCACGGTGGCAATGTCGCGCACTTTGATGGGCACGGTGTTGATGGTTTTAACAGCAATGCTCTCAATCTCTTCTTTGGATTGCAGGTAGCCCGTGGTTTTGATGATGTAGCCGATGTCGTTGATTTCGAACTTGCGGCCTCCCGCTTCGTTGTTGTTGCTGCGGATGGCCTGAATGACTTCGGGCACCGACAAGTTGAAATAACTTAAGCGATTGGGATTGAGCGTTACCTGGTATTGTTTCTGAAAGCCACCGAACGAAGCGATCTCGCTTACGCCTTGCACATTTTGCAGTGCAAATTTTACGTACCAATCCTGAATGGCGCGTTGCTCGCCCAAGTCCATGCCGGGTGCATCGAGTGTGTACCACAATACATGGCCTACCCCTGTACCATCAGGCCCAAGCGTTGGCGTTACACCTGTGGGTAAAAGTCGGGTGGCATAGTTTAGTCTTTCTAACACGCGCTCACGAGCCCAGTACACATCGGTTTCGTCATTGAAGATTACGTAGACGAAACTCATACCGAACATGGAACTGCCGCGCACGTACTTTACTTGTGGCAGTCCCTGCAGGTTGGTTACCAGCGGATATGTTACCTGGTCTTCGATGATCTGCGGGCTGCGGCCCATCCATTCGGTAAAAACAATCACCTGGTTTTCCGACAGGTCGGGAATGGCATCAATCTTACTGGTTTGTACAGAGTAAGCGCCCCAGGCCATCATGCCAGCGGCAACCAGCAACACCAAAAAACGATTGCGAAGCGAAAATGAAATTAAGTTTTCAATCATAAAAATGACATAAAATAGTAAGACGGAATGCGAATGAAGACGCACGTCATTCATTCAGAAGACGCAGCAAATAACTACGCCCGGTGTCTTGCTACCAATGTCTAAATGAGGAAAACAGAGAAGAGCACTTGCCGGTTGGTTACCGGCAAAGGAGGGTCGGATGCGATGAATGTTTTTTGAAGAGCAAGGGTCGGAATAACTTCGACTGCCAACGGGGTGTTCTCTACAAGGTCATCGAATGTGGTTGGAACCTGAACTTCAACCACTTCTTTTTTCAGGTCCTGGGCATCGTGGGTAATCTGTTCGTTTTCGCAGCAGCCCTTTATTAGGTTACGGTGGCAGGGAGGCAGTTCTGAATGGCCGCAGCCATCGGCCTCCGACAAGAAAGAAACTGCTTTCAGCCGATCGCCACAATAGTGAATATCCACAAAGAAGTGGCTCGATGCCAGCAACACCAGCAAGGCCAACACCAGCGAACCCAAGGTTTTTAACTTCTTCATGCAAAGACAAATGTACGGATTGGCGCCATCGGAGATTTATAAATTTTTGTTAAAAGCTTTATAAAATTGATGGTTTTGGCCGGAAATGCACGCGTTTTGGCACCTTTTGGTCAAAACTTGCCCCTTCCTCCCGGGTCATTTGTCGGTTGTAGCGGCTTTTTATCGTTGAAAAGACACGTCCGATACAACTTGTTGGCGTATTTCCGTTTGAAGGAACATGACAAACCAAAATTGTAGCATTATGAATGTACACGGGTTGAAAAGAGTGGGTTTAGTGATGATACTGATGGCCGGGGCGCTGGCAATGCATGCACAGAATTATAAAACCAGCCTGGGCGCGCGTGCGGGCGGCACCAGTGGCGTGTCGGTAAAGCACTTTTATTCCAGGGATATGGCTGTAGAGGGGATTCTCGGCTTTTTTGGAAACGGCACCAGCATTACCGGCCTTCTTGAAAAACACCAACTTGCCTTCGATACCAAGGGTCTGCAGTTTTACTATGGAGCCGGTGCCCACGTAGCATTTTACAACGGTAAGTATTACTACCGCAATGGCTTCTGGCGCGACATCAATTATTACGACCGCAGGGAAGTGGCCTTTGGTGTGAATGGCATTCTCGGCCTGGAATACACCATTGACGACTTGCCGATTGCTTTCAGTGTGGACTTCAAACCGTTTGTAGAGGTGGGGCCGGGAGGTTATGTGGGCTTTTCGCCCGATCCATCGGTGGGTATCAAATTTACCATTAAGTAAGAACGTAAGTAGGGGAGTTGCCGAAGCACCTCCCCTACTTCATCTAAGTATCAATAGCTTTAGTTTTCAAGCCCAATCATCATAAACGCACCCCAATAAATAGGCTCAGGGTATTCCACGCGAATCTCTTTCTTCGCTTCCACAAAGCTTTCGCGCAGGTTGCCTGTGGTGAGCCACTTCTGGTAGAACGTGAGTACCAGCTTTTGTGTGGCTTCATCGTCTACTTTAAACATACTCATAATTAAAACCTTGGCTCCTGCCACCAGGAAGGCGCGTTGCAGTCCATACACACCCTCACCGTTGGCGATTTCGCCAAGTCCGGTTTCACAGGCACTCAGCACCACCAGGTCTGTCTTGTCGAGATTCAGGTTCATGGCCTCGTAGGCGGTAAGTATGCCGCTTTCCAGGTTGTAGTTGTATTTGGTTTTATTGAGTACATCGCCCGCCCCCTTTAACAGTAGACCGGTTTTCAGCAACGGATTTTCTGTTAACATGGCCTCGTTTTCGGTAAGTTCTTCCGTTCCATTTCCTTCAATTTCGGCCGTATAGAAGCCATGCGTTGCTATGTGAAATATTTTGGGGCTTTCCATTTCTTTTACGCGCTCTTCGCTGGCTGAAGTTTCCACATACTCAGAAGTTGTCCATCCCTTTTGCTTCAGCAGGTCTTCCAATTCTTTTACCTCACGCTCGGTACCAGGTAGCGGGGGAATGTTGCGATCGGTAGAGGCTGTGAGGTAAAATGTAGGGTTACCAAACATGGTAGCGGTGTTGTTAGACGAGGTGGCACCTGCCTGCTTGGCTTTTACCTTGCGTAGAAAGAGATCTTTCGTATTGTTTACGATCACAATGTTGGCATTGTCGATTACGTATTTGCCATCGGGCGAGGGGATGGCCTCCAGATTGATTTGGTTGTACACCCCATCTGGCGATAGGAAGATGGTACTGTTTTGACCTATGCCTGCCTGAATAGGTTCCCAGAATACCTTGTAAGAGAAGTTATCAGGAATTTTGCCTGTGATGCAGTTGCGATAGTATTTGAAGAAACGGGTTTCCATCCGGTGGCCTTCCGGCATCTGTATTACCCTGGGGCGTGCATTGTCGTTTTTAACATACAGTGCTACATAAATTACCGAATCGGTAAAGAAATGATCGAAGTGGCGATACCGCACAATTTCTATGGCTACCGAATTTTTATCTAAAGATTTCTGCACGTTTTCGTAGGTAATCCTTTTGTTTTCGAAACCCTGTCCAAACAATTCAGACTTTTCACTTAACTCACGCTCTAAGGTCTCTACTTCGTTAGTTAATGCACCCACGTTAATGCCGTTATCTGTCAGTTGTTGTGTACTCATGGAGAGTGCGTTGGTAAGAAATTCTTTTTTCTGAAGCCAGTTCCCGTACAATTGTTTCAAACCCTCATCCTGGCTGTTCATAATGCGCTCTCTTACTTTGATTGAGGAACTAAGTAGCAGCGCTTTGGTGAGCAACTGATAATCGTACACTTTGCCACTCAGATCGCGGAAGTCTTCCAGTTGACTGAATGCAAGGGTGTTGTAAAATTCAAAGTCGCCTTTAATGGTATTCCAGTACTTGGCTTTTTCACGTTCGCTCAGTGCCGGAAAAAATTGTTTGATATAACTTTCGTATTTGCCCAACGCATCTTCTATGTTTCTTTTGGCACGTTTAAAGTCTTTCTCCATGTAGTATACCTTCGCCTGTTTGGAGAGTATTTTTACGTACTCGGGGTGTGAACTACTGAAGAACTTTTCGTACAGGTTTCTGGCTTGCGAGTAAAACTCTTCGGCCTTCTTGTAATTTTTCAATTGGTAGTACACATCACCCGTCAGCGCATAAATGCTGGCGGTATTGATGTTGTTCTTGCGACCCGTCTTGGCCCGCCAGATGGCCTCCGCCTGTGTAAGGGAGTTGAAAGCGATGTCGTAACGTTTTTCTGATATGTATAGAATGGCCACATTCTTCAATATCTCAGCATACTGCGGGTTGTCAGTACCTAAGCGGTCACCAACAATGTTGCGCGACTCAATCATGATTTTTTCTACTTCTTTACGATCATCGCCCTTGTAGAATTTGATGAGGGCCAATTGTGAAAGTGATTTGGCTACATCGATGTGGTTGCGACCGAATTGCATCTCCTGGCTTTTTAATGCGAGCCTTATATTTTCCTCAGCCTTATCGTAGTCCCCAATATGATAGTCGATATCGCTCAATAACTTTTGTGTAGGTGCTGTTTTGGTGGAGTTGACGCTGTAAACCTGCGTGGCAATGTCGTTGGCGCGTTTGGCAATTTTGTCTGCTTCGGTGTAATCGCCTTTCAAAAGTGTGAGGCGTCCCAGGTTAACCAGGGGTTCTATCAAACGTAATGAAGCAGGCCCAAACTGCTTTTCGTATTCGGCAATCAGCTTTTGTAAGAGTGTTTCCGTTTCAGAATAGCGACCCAGTTGGATGAACAGGCTCGACATTTCACGGGCGGTAGCCAGTTCGTCAATTCCTACCAGGTTATCCGACTTCACAATCATGCGGGCGGACTTGTCAAGCGCATCTTCCGCCTCATCGAACAAACCTTTTATGCCAAATAGAACAGCTTGCGTTTCGATGGCGTTGATCAGGTATACTTTTTTAGCCTCATCCTTCCGGAATTCTTCCAGCACTTTCAGCGACCGGTTGATGTTGTCCTCGGCCTTTTCGTACTCGCCCAGTTTGATTTGCAGCCGTGCAATCTGATTTAACTCATTGCCAAATTCATAATCCGTATCGCTGTACTTGGCACGCGAAATCTCCAACGCTTTGTCAAGCGTAGCCGAAGCTTCTTTGTATTTGTCGGTAAGTTCGTACAGCACGGCCAGGTGGTTAAGAATGTTCAGATGGTCTTTGTGCCATGCCCCGATTTCTTTGGCCACCACTTGTTCAAAGCTTTCGCGGTAGATTTTTTCGGCCTCCGCAATCTTGTTGGTATAGTCTAGGTAATAGTTAGCCAGTTGAATGCGGGCCAGATGGGTTTCGGGAGCCGCGTCTCCATACAGTTCCTTTTTGATATCGATCGTGGCGTTCAAATAAGATTCAGCGCTGGTATATTTCTTATTGATGATGGATAGATTTGTTAGAAATTCGTTCAGTCCTACGGCCACCATGTTATGCTTAGGTAAACCCTTAGCGTTGGCTAACAGGTTGCTGGCGTTGGCTTCCAGGTTTCTGGTTTTGTCTTTGCTCAACTTAGAGTCATACTCAAGTGCCCGCAAGCGCACGGGATATACGCTGGTGTTTTTAAAGCCACGGTTAATCAGTTTTTCATATTCCAGTTTTACGTTGAAATAACGGCTGGAGCCACTGCGCAGCAGTTGGCGTATGTAGGCTTCCTGAATTTGGGTGGCCAGGTAGTGGGTAGGTTTGTAATTGGCCTTTAGGTTGTTCAGCAACCGGCCATAGTCCATTTCATCGGGCAAGGTTTCGTTGCCGTTTTCCACCAGCAGATTGGCGTTGTGAAACTGGTTGCTGATGTAGGGCAACGAGTAGCGATCGAGGTTCTTTCGCAACCACCCGGCAGCCATCACAAACGTAGAGTCTGCTTTTTTTAGTTCGCCCTGGCTACCATAGGTTCTTCCCAGCAACGTAAGCAGGTTGCCGTAGTCGGTGGCGCGTTGCCTAAACTCCTCATCGGTCAACTTCCTGCTTTTCAAATTCCCTTTCTCGTCAACAAAGGTTTCCTGCCGAATGGCCCTGCCCGCAAAATAGGGTGCTCTGCTTGTCAGAATTTCTGCCGCCTGGTTATAATATCCCTGGCCCGAGAGTGCCTCAGCATAAGAAAAGTCGTAAGCGGCCCACAGTGGATCTTTTTGCTCCAGTTGTAATTGCTGCAACTGCAGGCGCGCCTGTGTTAAAGTTTCTATGGCTTTGCGGTAATAGTTGTTTTGGTTGTGCAGCGATGCCAGGTCAATCAGCAGAAGTGCATGTTCGCGTGTGTTATTCTGCAATTGTGTGCTGGCGGCCAACGCGGCTCCCGCATGTGTTTCGAAATCGAGCACCAGCCCCGCAGCGAGGCTGTATTTAGCCAGCCGGTGATAGTACGTGGGCGTGTATTTGTTTTGAGCGCCCATCTTTTTGTTTACTTTCTTTTTGAATTTTTCCAGCGAGCTAAAGGCACCATTATAGTCGCCTGTTTGGTAGGCTGCGTCTGCCTTCTTCAGGAATTTTTCGTATTTGCTCTGGGCTGTGGTTACCAAAGCCGAACAGATCAGCAGCAGAGAAAGAATGTACTTCATGGCTTGATGAAATTTTTCCAAGTTAAAGGTACTATTTTTTATCGTGCTTTGTCTGTAGCACCCACATGCACACCCCAATCAGTGTTTCTGCGATCTGAATGAGGATGCGGGGTTTACCCGAAGTGGGGTTACTAATGATTCTCTAACAGCTTTTTCAATACGGTTTGCGCGGCTTCGGTAACAGGGGTGCCTGGCCCAAAAATACCTGCTACACCTGCGCGGTAGAGGAAGTCATAGTCTTGCGGGGGAATAACACCCCCCGCTACCACCATGATGTCTGCGCGCCCAATTTTTTGGAGTGAGGCAATCAATTCTGGCACCAACGTTTTATGACCTGCCGCCAGGCTGGAGGCACCAATCACGTGCACATCGTTTTCTGCTGCTTGCATGGCCACTTCTTCGGGAGTTTGAAAGAGCGGGCCTATGTCTACATCGAAACCTAAATCAGCAAAACCGGTGGCAATAATTTTGGCACCACGGTCGTGGCCATCTTGCCCCATCTTTACTATGAGTATGCGCGGTCTTCTTCCGTCCAGTTCGGCAAACTGGTTACTCAGGGCCCTCACCTTATCCAACTCCTGCTGGTTGTGCATTTCGCCCGAATATACGCCAGAAATGGATTTCACCGTGGCCTTGTAGCGACCGAACACTTTTTCCATTGCCATAGAAATTTCGCCCAGCGTTGCCCGGTGGCGCGCTGCGGTTATGGCTGCCTGCAATAAATTGCCACCCTTTTCAGCACAATCCGAAATGTGCTGAAGCGCTGCCGTTACCTGCTCTTGGTTGCGCTCGCGTTTCAGTTGTGCCAGGCGTTCCATTTGTTCTTTGCGCACGGCTGCATTGTCTACTTCCAGAATATCAAAATCGGGAGCCTCATCGGTTTGGTATTTGTTTACCCCAACAATCACATCGCGCCCCGCGTCAATGCGCGCCTGCTTGGCAGCGGCCGCCTCTTCTATTCTTAGCTTGGGCAAACCGCTTTCAATGGCTTTTGTCATCCCGCCCAGGCCTTCTACTTCTTCAATCAACGTCCAGGCTTTGGTGGCCAACTGTTCGGTAAGGTGTTCCAGGTAATGTGATCCGCCCAACGGGTCCACCACTTGCGTTACGCCTGTTTCTTTTTGGAGGTACAGTTGGGTATTGCGTGATATCCTTGCCGAAAAGTCGGTAGGCAACGCAATGGCTTCATCCAACGAATTGGTATGTAAAGACTGAGTGCCACCCAGCACAGCTGCCAGTGCTTCGATGCAGGTGCGTGTTACGTTGTTGTAAGGATCCTGTTGAGTAAGGCTCCAGCCCGATGTTTGGCAATGGGTACGCAGCGCCATCGACTTGGGGTTCTGAGGATTGAATTGCTTGACGATTTTAGACCACAGCAACCGGGCGGCCCTCATCTTGGCAATTTCCATGAAGAAGTTCATGCCGATGCCCCAGAAGAAGGAGAGGCGTGGAGCGAAGTCATCAATGGCAATACCGGCTTGCAGGCCGGTGCGCAGGTACTCCAACCCATCGGCTAAGGTGTATGCCAGCTCGATGTGTGCGGGTGCTCCCGCCTCGTGCATATGGTAGCCGCTAATGCTGATGCTATTGAACCTGGGCATGTGGCGCGAGCAATATTCAAAGATGTCGGCCACTATACGCATAGAGGGCGCGGGCGGGTAGATGTAGGTGTTGCGCACCATGAACTCTTTCAGAATGTCGTTCTGAATGGTGCCACTGAGTTGTGCGGGTTTTACCCCTTGTTCTTCTGCGGCCACAATGTAAAAAGCCATGATGGGAATCACCGCACCGTTCATCGTCATGGATACACTCATCTGGTCGAGCGGAATCTGATCGAACAGAATTTTCATATCGAGCACCGAATCGATGGCAACACCTGCTTTGCCCACATCGCCCGCCACACGGGGGTGATCTGAATCGTAACCGCGGTGTGTGGCCAGATCGAAAGCCACAGACAATCCTTTTTGGCCGGCAGCCAGATTTTTCCGGTAGAACTCGTTGGAAGCTTTGGCGGTAGAAAAGCCCGCGTATTGCCGAATGGTCCATGGCCTCACCGTGTACATGGTGGCGTACGGCCCGCGCAAGTAGGGGGGCACGCCTGCAGAGAATTGCTTCATTGACGAAGAAACAACATCGGAAGAATAATGGGTCTTTAACTGAATTTTTTCAGGGCTCATCCATGCGGCCGCGGCAACACCTGTAGTAAGCGGAGGCAGATTACGTGGAGAAAGTTTTGAAAAGTTGGGTTTCATGCTACCAACGTGTTAAAGAGTGTCCACGCTTTTTCATTCAATTCATCTACCAGCGCATCAAGGTAATAAGATCCCGCGGTGGGGTCGGCCACATGGTGAAGCTGACTTTCCTCGCGCAGCACGCACGAGAGGTTGCGTGCCAGGCGTTCCAGTTTACGGTCATTCATATCGGCAGGTTCCACGGTCAGCGCATCGCATCCACCCAATACAGCGCTAAGCCCGGCTGTGGTGCTCTTCAACAGGTTGCTGTGGGGATCGAAGACCGCTTTTTGATAAGCGGCACTGGTTACGTGCACATGGGCTTGTGCCGCTGTGCCGTAGGCAGACGCTACAAGCCTGTACAGAGCACGAAGACTCTTGAGTTTTGCTATTTCCTGAAAGAAGTCGGTGTGTACAGGAACGGAAAATGCAATATTTTCAACAATAGTCTGTGGTGGTGTTTTGCCGGAGCATGATTCAATGGTACGTACCATGGCGGCCAGAGCCTGTGCAATGGTTTCTTCGGTGGTGCGGTATTCCTTCACGGTAATGCCCAGCGAATGAAAACCCGAAATAGATATGATTGAATCTGCACACATGGGTTCTAACGCAAAGCAGGCGCCTTGTTTTTTTTGATTGCTTTGTTGCTCGCAGTGTTTTCCAAAGTTCTCCAAGAATCCTGTCGTCACTATTCCCGAAAAATAGACGCTGCAATAGGGCAGTTCTATGTTGCGCAACAATCGTGGAACATCCGTGGAACTTTTTTCGAGCCGAAAAAAAACACCATCGGCACCACTATTCAGATGTTGCAGCGCTTTTTCATTCGCGCGTGCTTCATCCTGCACCCACACAGGCGGGCAGTTGGCCCAGCCACGTGCGCCCAGAAACGGCTCCGCGCTCTCGGGCAATACATACCGGCTGGCCGCAGGCACCACCTGATGGTAGTAAGGCTGAATGGTAATATTTCCTTTTGTAATTTTTAATTTCTCGAAAGGATTTTCGCCATTTAATTCCTGCCGGGCCTGTTGCATCCAGCTATCGGGCGCAGTGGGCGCAAATTCACTCCAAATAGTTTGTGGCATAGTTGCAGTGCTTGAATAGAAAACGGTTTCAAGATGAGCGAATAGTTTGAAATTTTCATACTTATTTCGGGCAAACTGCACAGCATTTTATAACGGTAAAAAATTCAGAAAAGTCAAGGGTAGCATTTATTTTTTGTTCTTCTTTTTTTTAACACTTTTGTCCCCCTTCCCTTAGGGGGAAGTTCTGATTATTTCCTCTGATTAATAAGTCAATATGCGCATGGAAGTAGACTGCAGCACGGTATGGAACGATTGCCTCGATATAATAAAGCAAACTGTAGACGAACAGAATTTTAATACGTGGTTTAAGCCCATTACCCCGCTTCGCACCGAAGGAGATGTATTAACCATTCAGGTTCCATCGCAATTTTTTTACGAGTGGCTGGAAGAACACTATGTGCCCGTGTTGAAAAAGGCGATTCATGAAGTATTGGGCGGAAATGGGCGCTTGGAATATTCTGTGATAGTAGACAGCGGCAATCAGCGCAACCCACCTTTGATGGTGAACTACCCCAATGGTACCGGTTTCAAACGAAACGCCAATCCCGCCAATGGAAATGGTACCAATCTGGACGACTATTCTCCATTTACTTTCAAAGCACTTAATCCGCAAACGGTCAATTCGCGCCTTAACCCCGCTTACACGTTCGATAATTTTGTGGAGGGTGATTGCAACAGGCTGGCCCGCTCGGCCGGGGTGGCGGTGGCGAAAAAGCCGGGTGTCACTTCTTTCAACCCCCTGATGTTATACGGAGGCGTGGGCGTAGGCAAAACGCACTTGGTGCAAGCCATAGGCAACGAAATAAAGAAAAACCTGCCCGACAAAATTGTGCTCTATGTGGATCAGAACGATTTCACCAGCCAATTTTTGAATGCGCTTCAGAACCATAAAATTCAGGAGTTTCAGAATTATTACCTGCAGGTAGATTTATTGATTCTGGACGATGTGCAGTTTTTGGCGGGACGTGAAAAAACGCAGGAGATGTTCTTCCACATCTTCAATCAACTGCACCAGTCCGGCAAGCAGATTATTATGACCAGCGATTGCCCTCCGCGCGATCTGAAAGGTTTCCAGGAGCGTTTGCTGTCGCGTTTTAAGTGGGGCCTTACAGCCGATTTGCAGGAGCCGGATTTTGAAACCAAACTCGCCATCATCCACAACAAAATGGAATCTGATGGCATTGAAATTCCACGCGAAGTGGCCGAATACCTGGCCTACAGTGTAGACACCAACCTGCGCGATATGGAAGGTGTGCTGAACTCGTTGATTTTCCATGCCACTTTGTTGAAGAAAGAAATTGACCTGGAGTTGGCCAAAGAAGTGCTCAAAAATATCGTAAGAGAAATCCAGTCGGATGTAAGCGTAGACTACATTCAGAAAACTGTAGCCGACTACTTTAAGGTAGAGTTAGAAGCCATGAAGGGCAAAGTGAAGAAGCGCGAGATTGTAATTCCGCGCCAGGTAGCCATGTACTTCTGCAAACGCTACACGCAGCTAACCCTGGCACTGATTGGCGAAAACTTTGGTGGCCGCGACCATAGCACAGTGATACACGCACTGGAATCGGTGGAAGACATGATGAAGACCGATGCAAACTTCAAAAACTCGGTAGATGAACTTACCAAGAAGTTGAAGATGCGCATGGCTTCTTAAGCACTGCCTTTTCTAAAAAGGAATCTGCCTCTCGTGCAACCACGATCAAGGCATTTTTTTTGGATTCTACCTTAGATAGAACTCCAAAGGCAATTGTTGCTTAGAGCTGGTAAGTCCTTGCATTAATACGCGCCCTTTGTATTTGTTAAAGAATTCAATCACTTCCTCCGGGTCGCGCATGCGCTGGCGGTTAATGTATACAATGGTATAATTTTCGGGCACACCCACTTTGGCCAGCATGCCCTCTTTTATTTTGAAAACCTTCACTCCGTATTCTACGGCTTCCAGGTTGGCACCCAACGCAACATCGCTGTAAATTTTTCTCCGTATCAGGTTGGTGTCGCCAAACCGATTCAGCAAGGTTACCTCGGCTGTGGCAACTTTGCCTCCGCGCTGATAGGTGATGGTTACTTTATCGCCAGGCGAGCGGTAGCTGATTTCCTCTTCGAAGGCACTTTCGGTATTGATATCGATGTTGTTGATGCGCGTAATAATATCGCCTGCCTGAAGACCCGCTTTGCGCGCAGCGCTCTCGGCATCAACTTTCGCCACCAGCACCCCGCGGAAAACTTTGGCCTCGGTGTCAAGCCCGTATTTCTTGGCGTTCTGGTAGTCATATTCGGTAATGTCGGCACCCAATACAGCCTTCTGGGCCACACCGTATTTTACCAAATCTTCCACCACCTTGCGCGCAATGTCTATAGGTACGGCAAAGGCATAGCCTGTGTACGATCCTGTGCGCGAAAGAATGGCCGTGTTGATGCCCACCAGTTCTCCATTTTTGTTTACCAATGCCCCGCCCGAGTTGCCCGGGTTAATGGCCGCATCGGTCTGAATAAATGATTCGATCGGGAATTTATCTTCCACAATGTTGATGCGCCTTCCTTTGGCGCTTACAATGCCCGCGGTTACGGTTGATGAGAGTGAGAAAGGATTACCGACTGCAATTACCCATTCGCCTACCGCCAGGTTTTTGGAACTTCCCACGGTAATGGCTGGTAAATCGGTGCCTTTGATTTTTAGTACGGCCAGATCGGTAGAAGGATCGGTGCCGATCAACTCGGCATCGTACACATTCTTCTCGTGCATTACCTGTATCTGTTCTGCCGTTTCTATTACGTGGTTATTGGTAACAATGTAGCCATCGGAGGTGAAGATGACCCCCGAACCAGAACTTACCTGCATCTGCGATCCGCCCCCGCCAAACAATAAATCCCACATGGTGTAAGAAGTGCCGCTTTTAGAAATACTGGTAATGTAAACCACACTGGGAGTGGCCTTGGCAGCGGCTTCACTGAAGTCTACCTTTTCTATGGTAGAGGGGGCGGTGGGCGCTACAATATTGGGCCGGTAGGAGCCATCGGGCTCGTAGTTAAGTACCTGGTTTGCCTGGGTAGTTTCGCGTTTCAATTTTTCTTGCTGGTAGGCGTAGAAAGAGTAGGCGCCAGCTAACCCTGCAAGGAATCCGACAATAATGGTTTGAAGTGTCCTCATAAGTAGTTTGCTACCGGTGTTTAACGGTTGTGCTGCAGAGATGTTCCCCGCCCGGTTAAAGTTCTATTTTTAATCAAAAATCGGCCCATTCTGTGGCGCCCGGCAAGTTTGTCAGTTCAAAATAGCTTTTGCCGATTAACTTTGCATGCTATGGGAATCAGATCTACGCTGGCCCGGCCTTTTGCCGCTTATATTGCCAGCCAAACGCGTCAGTGGGCATCGCGCCCCGGCCAGTTTCAGCAACAGGTTTTTCAGTCGCTCATACAGAAAGGCAAGCATACCCTTTTTGGGAAAGACCATGGTTTTGAAAGCATTCGCAGCCACAGCGATTTTATTAAGCAGGTACCCATACGCGACTACGAAGCGCTGAAACCTTATGTAGAGCGGGTGTTGAAGGGCGAAGCCAACGTGCTCTGGCCCGGCAAACCGGCCTACTTTGCCAAAACATCGGGCACCACATCGGGCACCAAGTACATACCGCTTACGCGCGATTCCATACCCAACCACATTAACAGTGCGCGCAATGCATTACTTAGCTACGTTCACGAAACGGGCAAGGCTGCATTTTTGGATGGCGGCTTGATTTTTTTGTCGGGCAGCCCCGAGTTGCACGATACGGCAGGCATCAAAACAGGAAGGCTCTCGGGTATAGTGAACCACCATGTGCCGGGGTACCTGCGAACCAATCAAAAACCGAGCTACGCCACCAACATCATGGATGATTGGGAAGAAAAACTGGAGCGCATTATTGATGAAACGCTACATGCCGATATGACGTTGATTTCGGGTATACCGCCCTGGGTGCAGATGTATTTCGACCGCATACAGGCACGCACCGGCAAAAAAATCAAAGACGTGTTTCCGAATTTTGCCATGTATGTGTACGGTGGCGTTAATTTCGAGCCGTACCGTGCCAAATTGTTCGATACCATCGGCAAAAAGATCGACTCCATCGAAACCTATCCGGCCTCCGAAGGTTTTATTGCCTATCAGGATTCGCAGCACGCTGAAGGGTTGCTGTTGTTGTTGAATACAGGCATCTTTTTTGAATTCGTTCCGGCCGAAGAATATTTTAATGAAAACCCGCGAAGGTTAACCATTGAAGAAGTGGAGTTGGGAAAGAATTACGCGTTGATTATTAACAACAACGCAGGGCTTTGGGGTTATTCCATTGGCGATACCGTAAAGTTCGTTTCTAAAAATCCTTACCGGCTGGTAGTAAGCGGGCGCATCAAGCACTTTATTTCTGCTTTTGGCGAGCATGTAATTGGCGAGGAAGTGGAAAAGGCCATGAAATTCACGATGCAAAAATTTCCCGAAGTAGAACTGGTGGAGTTTACCGTGGCACCGCAGGTAACGCCCCGCGAAGGGTTGCCACACCATGAGTGGCTGGTAGAGTTTGCCAAAGCTCCGGCCGACCTCGGGCTGTTTGCGAAAGAATTAGATAACCAACTGCGCCAGTTGAATGTTTATTACGATGACCTGATTGCAGGCAACATTTTACGCACCCTCAAGCTGTCGCCCCTGAAGCGAAACGCATTTATTGATTATATGAAATCGCTGGGAAAACTCGGGGGGCAGAACAAGGTGCCGCGTCTTTCCAACGATAGAAAGATTGCGGATGAGTTGAATAGGTACATCGTTTAGATAAATGAAATATTTGGAACAGGTTCTTCATTCAAGCGATGGGTAGGTTACTGATCTGAAATTGACCCGCAATGATTAACTTTAAACAATGATAACCGAATCGCAAAAGCAACTTATTCTGGAGCATATGGAGGCAATTAACCCTTTGCGGGTGGCCATTTTCGGCTCCTACGCCCGGGGCGAAAACAAAAGTCAGAGCGATCTGGATGTATTGGTGCATTTGAATTATTCACACCCTACCAGTCTGTTGGATATTGCGCACGTAAGTGAAAATTTATCTGACGCGTTGGGTATGCATGTTGATATCGTAACAGAAAAATCTCTTTCTCCATACCTGAGGCCCTACGTGGAAAAATATCTCATTTATATTTTTGGATGAAACGAGATCGGGTTTTGGTGAATCATATTCTTGGTTCTATTCATAGCGTAGAGCAATATGCTTCCGGTTTAACCAAGGAAGAATGCCTTTCTAGTTTCCTGGTTCAGGATGCTGTAACCCGAAACATTGAAATTATTGGAGAAGCATCTTCCAAAATCAGCAAAGAGACCAAAGAAAGGCATGCAGAAATCCCATGGCGTGATATTGTCGCCATGCGTAACATCCTTATTCATGAGTATTTCCGATCGGACGCTGAAACTGTATGGAATGTGGTGCAACGTGATCTGCCACGGCTTAAGAATCAGGTACTCAACATCCTCAAATCACTAGAGTGAAAAAAAAACACATCGCCATACTCGGCTCAACAGGTTCCATCGGCACACAAGCCTTGCAGGTAGTGGCGGCCAATCCAACCTATTTCGAAGTAGAGTTACTCACTGCCCAGAACAACGCTGCATTGTTGATACAACAGGCCCTGCAGTTTAATCCCAACGCAGTGGTTATTGCCAACGACCTGCATTATGAGGAGGTGAAGCAGGCACTCGCTGCTACAGACATCAAAGTCTTTGCAGGAGAAAATGCACTGGCCTCGGCCGTGCAAATGGATTCTATCGACCTGGTGCTGACAGCACTGGTTGGTTATTCGGGGCTGCGGCCCACCATCAAAGCAATTGAGGCTGGAAAAACCATTGCCCTGGCCAACAAAGAAACACTGGTGGTGGCGGGTGAGTTGATCACCACACTTGCGCGTGACAAGGGAGTGAACATATACCCGGTAGATTCCGAGCACTCAGCCATTTTTCAATGTCTGGTAGGCGAGTTCCATAATCCCATTGAGAAAATTATCCTTACTGCCTCGGGCGGGCCCTTCAGGGGAAAAAAGAGAAACGAACTGGCGGGAGTTACCAAGGCACAAGCACTAAAACACCCCAACTGGAGCATGGGTGCCAAGGTAACGATCGACTCGGCCACGTTAATGAACAAAGGCCTGGAAGTGATAGAGGCCAAATGGCTTTTTGGGCTTCAACCCGCGCAGGTGGAGGTGGTGGTGCATCCGCAGTCCATCGTCCATTCGTTGGTGCAATTCGAAGATGGTTCCATCAAGGCGCAACTCGGGCTTCCCGATATGCGTTTACCCATACAATTCGCCATGACCTACCCCGACCGGCTAAAAGCCGATTTCCCGAGGCTTGATTTCGCAAATTACCCGGCCCTTACTTTCGAAAAGCCTGATACAGAAACTTTTCGTAATCTTGCGCTGGCTTTTGCAGCGTTGAACCAGGGTGGCAACATGCCATGTGTGCTCAATGCTGCCAACGAGGTGGCAGTGGCTGAATTTTTGAAGGAAAACATCCATTTTCTTCAGATTTCGGAAGTGGTGGAACGATGTTTGGAAAAAATGACTTATATGGCTAAGCCCACCTTCGATGATTATGTGAACACAGACCGCGAAACCCGAAGGAAGGCCTTGGAATTGGTAAACAGTATTAATTGATATTTTAGCACAACGTACATGGAAGGCTTGATCATGACCACTCAGCTACTGTTGAGTTTATCTATTTTAATTGCAGTGCACGAGTGGGGGCATTTTGTAACCGCGCGCATGTTCAACATCAAGGTAGAGAAGTTCTACCTCTTTTTCGATTTCCTGTTCCCCATGGCCAATGTGCTTAATTTCTCCCTTATCAAATTCAAGAAGGGCGACACCGAGTATGGTGTGGGCTGGTTTCCTCTGGGCGGCTACGTAAAAATTGCCGGCATGGTAGACGAGAGCATGGACAAAGAGCAGATGAAGGCTGCGCCCCAAACGTGGGAGTTTCGCGCCAAGCCCGCGTGGCAGCGTTTGATCGTAATGCTGGGAGGTATCATTGTGAACGTGATTGTAGGCGTGTTGATCTTTGTTGGTCTCACTTTCTTCCTGGGCGATACCTACATTCCCAAAAACTTCGTGAACGCCCATGGCGGTATACAGGCACTGGAGTTGGGCGAACAACTGGGTTTTAAAACAGGCGACCAGGTAATTAAAATCAACGGCAAAGATTTTGACGACTTTCAGGATGTAGCTAAACCAGATGTATTGCTGTCGCAGAATTCTTACTATACCGTTTTGCGCGATGGCAAAGAAGTGGAGATACCCATTCCCGGTAACTTCATTGAAAATTTCAACAACAAAGAAGCGGCTTTAAGTTTTATTGCACCCCGCATACCCGCAACGGTAGGCTTGGTTTCGGAAGTGGTAGAAATGCCCAACGGCCTTAAAACCGAAAGCATTGCCGCCAAAATTGGTTTGCAGCCGGGCGATCAGTTTGTGGAGATTGACGGCCAGCCTGTTTATTATCAGGATGAGGTTGTGAAACTGGTAAAGAGTGGCCCGCGCGATTCCATTGCGGTGAAGATTAAGAGGGGCGAGGAATTGCTTTCTTTTAAAGAGGATTTCAGAGGGCATTCTTCCATAGGCTTTTATCCCAAAGGAATTGATAAGAAAGAATTGGCTTACATCGACTATGGCTTTGGCGAATCGGTGGGCTTAGGTACCGAGCGCGCCTTCGGTGTAATTTTTGTGCAACTGAAAGCGTTCAAGAAAATCTTCTCTGGCGAAATGTCTTTGAAGCGTTCGCTCTCTGGCCCCATTGGCATGGCCCAGGCCTTTGGCACCGAGTGGGACTGGGAGCGATTCTGGCGCATGACAGGCCTACTCTCCATGGTGCTGGCATTTATGAACCTGCTGCCAATACCCGCGCTAGATGGTGGGTATGTGGTGTTTCTGCTCTATGAAATGGTGAGCGGCCGCGAGCCTTCGGAGAAGTTTTTCGAAACTGCGCTGAAGATTGGCATGGCGCTGCTGCTGATATTGATGGTGTTCGTGTTCTACAACGACATTGCCAAGTTGATAACAGGAGGCTAATCAACAAAATTGATCTTTATAATCTGGGGCCGCAGTGTGCGGCCTTTTATTCCTTCGAAATTTCAAACTCCACCCTTCGGTTCAACTGTTTGTGTTCGTCTGTTAGTTCTTCCACAATGGGTTTGGAACTGCCATAGCCAATGGCTGTGATGCGCGAAGGATCTACTTTGAATTCGTACTGCAGGTAGTACTTAATGGCATCGGCACGGGCTTGCGAAAGGCGCAGGTTGGCTTCTTCTTTACCGGCCGAATCGGTGTGGCCGGAAATAGTGAGTTTTAGGTGAGGATGGTCGATCAAAAAATTCCCCAACTTATTTAAGTCGCTATGCATGGCTTCCAGTATGTCGGCTTTGCCATTCTCAAACTCTAGGGACTGAAAGGCAATTTTGCTCTCTATCGGCTCTGCAATTTTGTTGATTTCGCGTTCGCCATCCAGAAAGAAGACTTCTTCAATTCTAAAGAACTCATCACCTTGTATAATCAGCAGGTAATTCCTTTTGTTGATCAGGCTGAAATCGAACGTGCCATCTTCGCGCAGAAACTTCGGTGCCACCTCCACGCCTTCGTCCAGGTCAATAATGCTTACAATGCCCTTTAAGGGCTTGCCTTCTTCGTCTTTCAAACTTCCCTTCAGGCGTACCACAGCATCGGGCTTGGCCTCCATGGGCACCGGGAAGGAGTAGAGATCCAGGTTTTTCTTGTCATCGCCCGTAGAGCGGGCATAGTACAACTCGCGCGATTTAGAGTCGATGGTGAAGTAATATTCGCTACCCTCGCCATTCACCAGCGGCCCAATGTTCAGAGGCTCATTCCACCCGGTTTTGGTTTGGTACGATTTGTAGATATCGAAGTCGCCAAAGTTGAGTGGGTGCCCGTTGGAGCTAAAGTACAACACGTTGTATTGATGGTGAAAGAAAGGGCTAACTTCATTCTGCAGCGTGTTTATTAGCGGTCCCGCATTAAGGGCCTTGCTCCAATTGCCCTTTTTGTCTCGCACAGCGTAGTAAATATCGGTTAAGCCAAAGCCACCGATTCGGTTAGATGCAAAATACAAGGTATCTCCGGAGTGTGTGAGCGAGGGGTGCGAGTCCCACCCGTTGCTGTTCACATTTTCGCCCAGGTTTTTAATGTCTATCCACGTGCTGTCCGGGCCCAACTTGGCTGCATATAAATCGCAATTGCCACGTGTGTCTGCCGCGTTGCAGCGCGAAAAGATCAGCGTTTTACCATCTCTGCTCAGGCAAGCGGAGCCCTCGTTGTAGTTGGTATTTATTTTTGTAAACTCTTGCGCGGTTTGCCACTGGCCCTCTACGCGAAGGCTGAAAAACAGATCTTCATCGAACGTTCGCTCCAAACCTATGTCGTGCCAGTTGCGCTTAGAGGTAAATAGCATCAGGTAATCTACATTGCCAATGGTAGGGCCATAATCTTCTGCGGGCGAGTTGATGTCATCGCCCATGGTTACCAACACGGCATGAGGCGGCCGCAGCGTATCAATGTCTTTGCGATAGTCAACCAGTTGGTAGTAGTGGTCGAGTGGTACGTAGTATTCCTTCTTATCGCGGTTTACCGAATCGTATCTTTTAAAAACCTGTTTAATGTCGATGCCCTGCTGGTGGTGCTTCAGTACCAGTTTGTAGAGCAGTTCGGCTTCACCAGGCGGGCCAAACTTTTCCGACAATTGTGCCAGCTTCCAGATCATGGGCACGTTGCGGCTGAAATTCAAAATGCCAAAGTTGGTAACATATTTTTTCAATGCCTCGTACATGGATTCCTCTTGTCCGGAGTCGTCCAGTCTTTGTATGGACTTTAGCTTGTTGGCATCGCTATAGAAAGCCAATTTGTTGAGGTTGGGAAATGAAAATATGTCAGACTGGCTGTAGCTGGTTAATGAATCGCTGAGTTGAACAACACCCGCTTTTTTGAGCTTGTTTTTCTGCTTTTGGGCACATAAAGGTGTCCATTGGGCAGCAAAAAGGGTAAAAAGAATGCAGATTGTGGTGGTAGGGCGCACGTCTCAGGGTCTGTTCGGTTCTCGCTGCTACGAAAGTTGAAATAATTTTGCCGGATAACAAAGGCTGGCACTGCTATTGACCAATAACCGTTCTCATCATTTTAGTGTTGAGATTGTATTGTTTTGTGTCAAATTGGCATCGAAATCATGTTTAAATCACTGGCAATAAATCCTATTGTGCAAGAAGACTCCGAAGAGCTGGTTCAGCTTATCAACCCCGATCAGGAAACCGACCTGAAGCCGGAAGATGTGCCCAGCGAACTGTCTATACTGCCCATTAAAAACACGGTACTTTTTCCGGGTGTGGTTATCCCCATTACGGTTACCCGGCAAAAATCAATACGTCTGATTAAAAAAGCTTATCAGGGCGGCCGTGTAATAGGCGTAATCGCCCAAAAAAATAAGCAGAACGAAGAGCCCGGCACAGAAGATATTTACCTCACCGGTACGGTGGCCCGCATCATTAAAATGCTGGTGTTGCCCGATGGTAATACAACCATTATTATTCACGGAAAAAACCGCTTCCGCATACAAGAGTTTACGCAAGAAGAACCCTACCTCTCCGCCCGTGTTCAACTCCATCCAGAACCAGAACTCGATTTGGAAAGCAGAGAGGTAAAGGCGTTGGTTCAATCGCTCAAGGATGCAGCTTCGAAAATCTTAAAGCTTAACCCGGAAATTCCGCAAGAGGCGCAAGTGGCACTCGACAATATTCAGAGTACTTCATTCCTCATTCACTTCCTGGCCTCCAACCTGAATGTAGATGTTTCCGACAAGCAGAAAATTCTAGAAACCGAAAACATCATCGACAGAGGTACGCTTTTGCTGCAGTACATGCTGAAGGAAATTCAGATGCTGGAGATCAAGCACGAAATTCAGAAGAAGGTACACACCGACATCGATCAACAACAGCGCGATTACTTTCTTCGTCAGCAAATACGTGTGCTGCAAGATGAATTGGGTTACGATGGTCCGGATAAGGAAATTGAAAAGCTGCGCAAGCGCGGGGCAGAGAAGAAGTGGTCTAAGCAGGCAGCCGATCATTTTAATAAAGAATTGGACAAACTGCAGCGCATTAATCCACAGGCAGCAGAGTTTCCCGTGGCGATGAATTACGTAGAGTTTATGCTCGACCTGCCGTGGGAAGAGTATACGGTAGATGATTTTGATCTGAAGCGTGCCCGGAAGATTTTAGACAAAGACCACTTTGGGCTGGAAAAGGTGAAAAACCGCATTCTGGAATACCTGGCTGTGTTGAAGTTGAAGCAAGACATGAAGGGGCCCATTCTTTGTTTGTATGGCCCCCCGGGTGTGGGGAAAACCTCGCTGGGCAAGTCGATAGCCAAATCGTTGCAGCGTCAGTACGTGCGTATGTCGTTAGGTGGTGTGCACGATGAGGCGGAGATACGCGGGCACCGCAAAACCTATATTGGCGCCATGCCCGGAAAGATTCTGCAGAACATCAAAAAAGCAAAATCATCAAACCCCGTTTTCATCCTAGATGAAATAGACAAGGTGCGTTCAGACTTTCGCGGAGATCCCTCATCGGCTTTACTGGAAGTGCTGGACCCTGAGCAGAACAACGCGTTTGGCGATAACTACCTCGAAATTGAATACGATTTATCGAAGGTATTGTTTATTGCTACGGCCAACTCGCTGGATACCATCCACCCCGCTTTGCGCGACCGGATGGAGATCATTGAAGTAACCGGCTACACAGTAGAAGAGAAGTTGCAAATTGCCATACGCCACCTGGTGCCAAAGCAGGTAGCCGAACACGGCTTGAAAACCACTCAGGTAAAATTCAGCAAAGAAGCTTTGTTGAAGATTATCGAGAGTTACACACGCGAGTCGGGGGTGCGCAACCTGGAGAGAAAAATAGGGTCGGTGGTGCGCCACGTGGCCAAGTCGGTGGCGATGGAAGAAGAAGTGCCCGGAGAAATTACTCCTGAATTTGTAGTGAAAGTGCTGGGCGTGGAGATTTTTGATGAAGAGCTCTACCAGGGCAACGATGTAGCAGGCGTGGTAACGGGTTTGGCATGGACACAGGTTGGTGGCGACATATTGTTTGTGGAGTCGAGTGTAAGCAAGGGCAAAGGAGCATTGACACTTTCGGGGCAGTTGGGCGATGTGATGAAAGAGTCGGCCATGGCCGCACTGTCGTACCTCAAATCGAATGCCCAATCACTGGGTATTGACTACCGCGTATTTCAGCAATACGATCTGCACGTGCACGTGCCGGCAGGCGCAGTACCGAAAGACGGTCCTTCCGCTGGTATCACCATGCTTACCTCGTTGGCATCCATATTCACCCAAAGAAAGGTGAAGGCAAAATTAGCCATGACGGGTGAGATAACACTGCGGGGTAAAGTATTGCCGGTGGGTGGCATCAAAGAAAAGATACTGGCCGCCAAGCGCAGCGGCATCAAAGAAATCATTTTGAGCGAACGCAACCGCAGAGATGTGGAGGAGATTGAAAAACAATACATCAAAGGGTTGGTGTTTCACTATGTGAACACAGTAGATGAAGTATTGAAGCTGGCGCTGATGAAGGAGAAAGTGAAAAATCCGGTCGATTTCACCATCGAGGCCCCTTCAACTAATCACAAGTAAAATTTTGTATGATGGACAGTAGATTTTTAACACCCCAGCAGATTGTGGGTGAATTGGATAAATACATTGTTGGCCAGTACGAAGCCAAACGCAACGTAGCCATTGCGCTGCGAAACCGGTGGCGAAGGATGAACGTGCAGAGCGATATTCGCACTGAAATTGTGCCCAACAACATTTTGATGATAGGTGCTACCGGGGTAGGTAAAACAGAAATTGCTCGAAGATTGGCCAAGCTGGCCGATGCGCCCTTTGTGAAGGTAGAGGCATCGAAGTTTACGGAGGTGGGTTATGTGGGCCGCGATGTGGAAAGCATGGTGCGCGACCTGGTGGAGCAATCGGTAAACATGGTGAAGTCGCGGAAGAAAGAAGAGGTGAGAGAGAAAGCAGCAGTAGCAGCCGAAGAGATCATTCTGGATGCACTGATACCTCCGCTGAAAGTAAGTTCGCCAAAGGCAACCAGTTTTCAGGCAGAAGGAAACGAAACGCCCGCTACCGATGAAGAGCTGAATGAACGCACCCGGCAGCTGTTTCGCGAGAAAATAAGAAATGGAGACCTGGAAGACAGGAAGATTGAAATTAATATAAAGAATTCGGGTGGTGCCAACGTAGGTATGATCGGTGCCGGCATGATCGATGAAGTGTCGATGATGAACCTGCAGGAAATGCTCAATGGCATGATGCCCAAGAAGCAAAAGAAGCGCAAAGTAACAGTGGCCGAAGCGCGAAGAATATTGATTGAAGAGGAGGCGGCCAAGCTCATTGATATGGATGAGGTGAAAGAGGAGGCTTTGCGCAGGGCCGAAGATGCAGGAATTATTTTTATTGACGAGATAGATAAGATTGCGTCCGGCTCGAAAAAAGGAGGCAGTGGCCCCGATGTAAGCCGGGAGGGGGTGCAGCGCGATCTGCTACCGATTGTGGAGGGGTGCGCTGTCAATACAAAATATGGCGTTATTAAAACAGACCATGTGCTGTTTATTGCAGCGGGCGCCTTTCACATCTCTAAACCGTCCGATCTCATTCCGGAGCTGCAAGGTCGGTTTCCGATAAGGGTGGAATTGGAAAACCTGACCAAAGATGACTTTGTCAGAATATTGAAGGAGCCAAAGAACGCGTTGGTAAAACAATACCAGGCATTGTTTGGTGCCGAGGACGTAAAAATTCATTTTGAAGACGATGCCATTGATGAAATTGCCCAGACTGCTTTTCATATCAATGCCGAAGTGGAAAACATTGGCGCACGCAGATTGCACACGGTAGTAAGCAAGTTGCTCAACGAGTATTTATTCGATGTGCCCGACAAGATTCAGGCGCAGGCAGAAATTGTTATCACTAAAAAAATGGTAACCGAGAAGCTGAGCAAGTTGGTGAAGAACCGTGACTTGAGTGAATATATTTTGTAATAAATACTTCGCAATTGTGTTAACTTAGTATTTTATCTCCCGTAAGTATGGTCATTGAAAGAAAGAAGAACGAAGTCATTTTCAGGCTTACCAGTAAGCTGAATATTGAGGAGCTTCAGGGCATAACCGATTTTTTTGCCTGGATGGAGATTACTAAGAAATCGAAGGCCAAACAAAGCGATGTGGATAAGTTGGTAAGGCAAATAAAAAAGGGCAGGTGGAAGAGAACAAAGGCTTTACTTGCTAAATGAAAATTGTTGTTGATACGAACATCGTGTTCAGTGCAGTTCTTAATTCAAATGCACGTATTGCTCAGATACTTCTTAGTCCCAAGAAACGAGCAAGATTTTATTCAACAAACCAGTTATTATCGGAACTGCAAAAGCACCAAACTAAATTGAAAAACATTGCGGGATACGGTGACGAAGATATCGCAAGGATTATCTCGATAGTGACCAAGCATATTCAGTTTATCGATGTGCGATTGATTTCTGAGAAGTCTTATGCTACGGCCTTGGTTCTTACCAGAGATGTGGATATTGATGATACTGAGTTTGTTGCCTTGACTGAGCACCTAAGGGTAAATTGTGGACGGGTGATAAGGTTTTGCTTAACCATTTGGCGAAATGTGGTTGGAACCGTGCTATTAACACAGCACAATTGCTGGCGATCTTAAAATAGGAACATGACATGAGGTGCTGGGTGCTGGTGGTTTTCTTTTGCGTGGCAGAAGGTGCATGCGCGCGCGTTCCGCTGGCAGATACCACCAGGCAGGCATTTGTAAAGTCTTACCCCGATTATTCCTTCATCTGGCCTTACATCAGGCAGCGATCATTACAGTTCAACGTCCAGAATCGCAACGGCAATTCAGATGTATTGAATTTTCGCCCGAACAACTCATTTAGCATGGGCTTGGGGCTCTACATTTTCGATGTCGTGGTAGAGTTAGGTGCGGCTGTTCCCATTGACGAAAAGAGTCGTAACCGGTTTGGCGATTCCGATACGCGCGACCTGCGAGCCAACATCATTGGAAAAAACTGGGGCCTTGATTTCTTCACACAAAAATTCAGCAGTTTTTATTTGGCCAATCCTTCGCAAACCATCAGGGCCAATGAGCCTTTCCCCCTGCGGCCTGACATTTCGCTACAGAACTTTGGTGTGAATGGCATCTATGCTTTCAATAAGAAAAAATTCTCGCTGCGGTCTTCGTACAACTATGCAGAGCGGCAACTGAAAAGTGGTGGCTCTGTTATGCTGGCGGGTATTTTCAGTTCGGCCCGGCTTGCATCCGATTCTGTTGTGCTATCTCACCAATTGCAGACACGGTTGGGTGTAGATGATACCTTTAGCAACCTGCGGTACACTACGCTGAGCCTCGCTCCGGGCTATTCGTACAACTTAATTTACCGCAGCATGTTTATTAACGTAACCCTTTCGGTGGGGCCTGCGCATCATTGGGTGTATTATCACGATGGTGTGGGCTCGCCTCACTACGATATTGCCATCAACACGTTTGTAGACAGTCGGGTGGCCATTGGCTATAACAGCGACCGTTGGTTTGGTGGCGTGGGGTTTATCAGTCAATCGAGGGAGGTGAGGTTCGACCAGTTTCAGTTCACTACAGCCGCATCGAGTTTTAAAATGTTGGTGGGCTACAGAATCAAAGAGCGCGGTATTTTTAAAAAACGTATTTGGGACTTCCTGCCAGAATTAACCGCCCGGCTATAACGCTACTTCTTCGGAAAATCGAAAAACTCCAGCGAGCCGCTTCCCCAGTGGAGGTCTTTCCACCGGTCTGCCCGCAGTTTACAACTCACCACTCCACAAGTGGGTATGTTATCGATGTTTTCGTTGAGTAGCTCATTGACAAAGTCGGTAAGGCCGGGGTTATGTCCAAACAGCATCACCACTTCCTCGCGGTCGGGCAAATCGGAGAGTGTTTGCAGGGTTCGCAGTATTTGTTCCGAGCTGGCATGGTACAGACTTCTGTCGGTTTTTATCTTCTTTTCAGCGAAGCCCAGTATGCCGGTTATTATCTGGCAGGTTTTTAATGCCCTCACCGCAGGGCTTGTAAGTACCATGTCGGGGTGAATGTTTTTTTCTTTCAGGCGTTTGCCCATCCGTGGTGCATCGCGGTTACCCCGGTCGTTCAGGGGTCGGTCGAAATCGGCCAGGTCTGGGTCATCCCAACTGGACTTTGCATGCCTTACTAATAGTAAACGTTTCATGAGAACTGAAAAGTAAATTTAGAAAAGACAGGCTTATATTTACGCATCATGGCTGACGATAGACCGATTGGTAAGAGAACCAAATACACGCTACTCTATTGGTTTGTGCGGGCACTGATTGGCTTCGCCAATGCGTTACCGCGCAGGTGGTGGTTGCGTTTCTGTGGCTTTCTGGGCGGCCTTGCCTACCACCTGCTGCCCGACACCAGGGAAAAGACCATGCTGCACCTGGGGCTTGCCTTCGGTAGAGAAAAAGACTTGCGTGAAATAAAAGAACTGAGCAAAGAAACCTTTAGGATGTTGGGGCGCAATGCGGGAGAAATTTTGCGCGCCATCCGTGTAAAGAATTTGACAGACCTGGAGCAAATTCTGGTTACCCATGGCTACGAGAACTATGAAAAAGCCAATGCGAAAGCTAAAGGGGTGATCTTCCTAACGTGCCACCTGGGCGCGTTCGATTTGCAGGTTACTAATATGTCGTTGCGTGGGCTGAAGCCCAATATTATAGGCACTCCTTTGAAAGATGCCCGGCTGAACGACCTGCTGTTTAGCTACCGCAATGCTTACGGAGCCGTGGCGGTAGAACGGGGACGCGAAACACTGCGCCTGATCAAAGCTTTGAAGACGGGCGGAACCGTGGCCATCCTCATCGATCAGGACACCAAAGTGAAAAGTCGCTTTGTTGATTTCTTTGGCATGAAGGCCGCCACACCGGTGGGCGCAGCCATACTGGCCATGAAAACGGGTGCAGCCGTGGTGCCTACTTATATTCACCTGGCAGAAGATGGCATGCAACACATGCACATCTTACCCGAGTTGCCACTTACCCTAACTGGTGATGATGAGCAGGACATGGTAACGAACACACAGGTTTATACACGTTTCATTGAAGACACCATTCGCAAATATCCTTCGCAGTGGGTGTGGATGCATGAGCGGTGGAAGACCAAACCGGGAGATGAGATTAGATAAAGGGTGTTATTAAGAGATATGAAAAAAATATTACTGGTTGTGTGGATTGCTTGCCTGTGTGTTACGGCCCATTCTCAAATATCAAAAAATGAGAAGAAGATAACTGCCGCAGTAGATGCGAATAATGCAGGCGCACGAAAGCTGCTGGAAGAAGTGGTGAACATCAACAGTGGGTCCATGAACTTCGAGGGCGTTTATAAGGTGGGGCAGATTTTTAAAGCAAGGCTAAAGGCATTGGGCTTCGATGCGAGTTGGGTAGATGGTAAGCCATTCGGCAGGGCGGGCCACCTGGTGGGTTACCACACGGGCAAAGGTACCGGCAAAACAATTTTGCTCATCGGCCACCTGGATACGGTCTTCGAACCTTCCAGCGCGTTGCAAGAGTTTAAATTGGTCAACGACTCCATCGCCACCGGCCCCGGTATCAGCGATATGAAGGGAGGCGATGTTATGATTATTTATGCGCTCGAAGCGTTGAAGCAAACGGGCGCACTGAAGAACATGAACATTATTGTAGTGATGACGGGCGATGAAGAATTGAGCGGGCGGCCGCTGGAGTTAGCCCGTAAAGATTTGATTGACGCAGCGCGCCAGGCAGACATAGCCATTGGCTTGGAAGATGGTGACAGCAAGCCCGAGACGGCTGTGGTGGCGCGCAGAAGTGCATCGGGGTGGAGCCTGAAAGTAACGGGAAAACCAGCGCACTCATCACAGATATTCACCCAAGAGATTGGCGCGGGTGCCATCTATGAAGCAGCACGCATACTTAACGGATTTTATGAACGTCTTTCGGCAGAAAAAGATTTGACTTTTAATCCGGGCATGATCGTGGGCGGCAACGAAGTGAAAAGCGATGCGGTGCTGGACGGAGGCACCGCCTACGGCAAATCTAACATCGTGGCCCGTGAGGTAATGGTAACGGGAGACATGCGCGCGCTTTCGCCCGAACAATTGAAGCATGCACAAACGGTGATGCAAGAGATTGTGGCAACAAGCCTGCCACAAACCAACGCCACCCTTACGTTTGACGAGGGGTATCCGCCCCTGGCCCCTGCACCCGGCAATTATCAACTGCTGGACTTGTACAGTAAGGTAAGCCTTGATCTTGGCTTAGGGCCGGTAAAGGCGGTGAACCCACGCGATGCGGGTGCCGCTGATATTTCGTTTACGGCCGGGTATGTAGATATGGCCATTGATGGACTGGGCCTTTTTGGCGGCTATGGCCACACCGAAAAAGAATATGCCAACCTAAACTGGCTGCCACGGCAAACCAAAAGGGTGGCATTGTTGCTGTACAGGCTTGGTAACGAGCCGGTAAACAAGAAGCGCTAACCTTCTACTTTTTGAAAATGAAATAGACAGCCAGCACCAGGAACACAAAACCGATCAGGTGATTCCAACGGAAGGTTTCTGTTTTGAAAAAAACTAAAGAGAACAATACAAAAACCACCAGGGTAATTACCTCTTGAATCACTTTCAATTCCACCAAAGAAAACGGACCACCGTAACTTTTAAAACCCAAACGGTTAGCAGGCACCTGTAGCAGGTACTCGAATAAAGCAATGCCCCAACTGATGAGTATAATGGAGAGGAGCGGCAAATTCTGACTCCACTTCATCTCCTTAAACTTCAGGTGGCCATACCACGCAAAAGTCATAAAGGCATTCGAGGCGATGAGCAATAAGATGGTGTAGAAAGCTCTCATTGGGGGAATTTGAGAATGAACTGATTTGAAAATTTAAGAAAAGAAACTCCGCGAGTTTTAAACTTATTCATTTTCACAACTTCAAATTATTTAACCAGCTTCTTGTACTTTATACGGTGGGGCTGATCATCGCCCAGGCGCTTGCGTTTGTTTTCTTCATATTCGCTGAAGGTGCCCTCAAACCAATATACCTGCGAATCGCCCTCGAAGGCTAATATATGGGTACACACGCGGTCGAGGAACCAACGATCGTGTGAGATGATTACCGCGCAGCCGGCAAAGTTTTCCAATGCTTCTTCCAGTGCGCGCAGGGTGTTCACGTCTAAGTCATTGGTTGGTTCATCCAGCAGAAGCAGGTTGCCGCCTTGTTTCAACGCAATGGCTAAGTGCACGCGGTTGCGCATACCTCCCGACAGTTCTTTGATTTTCTTCTGCTGATCGGTGCCGCCAAAATTAAACTTACTTACATAAGCGCGCGAGTTAAGCTGCTTGCCGCCAATCTCGATTAGTTCGTTTCCGCCCGTAATGGCCTCCCAAACGGTCTCTTCCGGCTTTAGGTCGTCATGTTCTTGATCTACGTAAGCAATTTTTACCGTCTCGCCAATGGAGAAGGTGCCACTATCGGGCTGAAGTTGACCTGTAATTAATTTGAACAAAGTAGTTTTGCCAGCCCCGTTAGGACCAATAATGCCCACAATACCTGCCGGTGGCAGCGAGAAGGTGAGGTTTTCATACAACAGCTTATCGCCAAAAGCTTTCGATACGCCATTGGCTTCAATTACTTTATTGCCCAGGCGTGGGCCAGGCGGAATATAAAGTTCAAGTTTTTCTTCGCGCTCCTTCGTTTCCTGACTCAATAATTTTTCGTAGGCACCCAAACGCGCCTTGCCTTTGGCGTGGCGCCCCTTCGGACTCATGCGCACCCACTCCAATTCGCGCTCCAACGCCTTCTGGCGTTTGCTTTCGGTTTTCTCTTCCTGCGCCAGGCGCTTCTGTTTCTGATCCAGCCATGAAGAGTAGTTGCCCTTCCACGGTATGCCTTCCCCGCGGTCGAGTTCCAGAATCCAGCCGGCTACGTTGTCCAGAAAATAGCGGTCGTGGGTTACGGCAATGATGGTGCCTTTGTATTGGCGCAGGTGTTCTTCCAGCCAAAGTACAGACTCCGCATCGAGGTGGTTGGTGGGTTCATCTAACAGCAACACATCGGGTTCTCTCAGCAGCAAGCGGCACAGGGCCACCCTGCGTTTTTCACCACCCGAAAGATGTTCTACTTTGGCATCGGGTGGGGGGCAGCGCAACGCATCCATGGCGCGCTCTAATTTGTGGTCCAGATCCCACGCGCCCATGGCATCTAACTTCTCCTGAATTTCGCCCTGCTTGTTGATGAGTTTCTCCATGGCATCGGGGTTCTCCATCACTTCGGGGTCGGCAAACTTTTCGTTGATGGCCTCGAACTCCTTCAACAGCGACACGGTTTCCTGTACACCTTCTTCCACAATTTCTTTTACCGTTTTCGTTTTGTCCAGTTGGGGTTCCTGTTCCAACAAACCAACAGAATAGCCCAGATCGGACACTACCTCGCCTTGGTACTCCTTGTCGATGCCGGCAATAATGCGCAGCAATGACGATTTACCCGAACCATTTAAACCCAGCACGCCAATTTTGGCACCGTAGAAAAACGAGAGGTAGATGTTTTTTAGAACTTGTTTATTAGGCGGGTAAATTTTGTTTACCCCCGTCATCGAGAAAATAATTTTTTCGTCAGCCATGGTTAAATACTTGATAAAGAGGCGCAAATATGGCTGTTTTAGACGACAAGTGCACGGTTTCTGTTTGCCAGGCAGGCAGCGCCACCGGTTACTTTTCGAAGCCTTAAACTATGGAAAGCCAACTATTGACTATGGTGTAATTAATTCTATTTTTGCGAAAAATTAACCGGGAGGATTTAGCTTATGTACTGGACACTTGAACTGGCATCTTACTTGGAAGACGCGCCCTGGCCGGCAACCAAAGATGAGTTGATAGATTTCTCCATCCGCTCAGGCGCACCCCTGGAAGTGGTAGAAAACCTGCAAGAGTTGGAAGACGATGGCCAGCCTTACGAAAGCATTGAAGAAATTTGGCCCGATTATCCTACCAAGGAAGATTTCTTCTTCAATGAAGACGAATATTAGATCATTTGACACCGTTATTGCGAAATAGACAACAAAATAGCCTTCGGGCTATTTTTTTTGCGCCTGCTTTTCGCGAGCGGCCATCAACGCCTCGGCCACAATCAGATCTTCGGGCGTGGTAATTTTAATGTTCTCGTAACTTCCTTCGAAAAGAGAAATAACGTGGCCTGCGCGTTCGGCCACGCTGGCATCGTCTGTCAGGCTGGCATCTTCCTTTATCTGATAGGCTTTTTTGATCAGGCTTACCTGAAACGTTTGCGGAGTTTGAATGAGGCGAAAGCGCGAGCGGTCCATGGCCTTGGTGTTGTCCTGGTCGGTCATGCGGATGGATTCCTTCAACCGCACGGCCGCCACAGCCGACCGGTGTACGGCCGCCAGCCGAAAAGAGGCGCCAATGATATCTTCGCTCACCAATGGCCGCACCCCATCGTGAATGGCCACCAGTCCGTCTTCGGCAATGCAATCCAACCCATTTTTTACAGACTGAAAACGCGTGTCGCCCCCTGTTTGAAGGAGCAGCGGCACGTTGAAATGATATTGCTGGCAAAGCTGCTGCCAGGTGTGCTGGTCATCTTCGGGCAGCACCAAAACAATTTTTACCTTTTCTGAATAGCGCACAAAAGCATTGATGGTGTGCATGAGGATGGGCAGTCCGCGCAGTTCCAGAAATTGTTTCGCCACTTTGCTTTTTATGCGTGTGCCCTTGCCCCCGGCAACAATCAATGCGTATTCCGTCATGCTTTATTTCTTAGATTTACAAAAATACCTTTTTAGAAATGCCTTTGCTTCGGTTGCTTTTACTCGGTTTCAATGTGGCGATTATCACTTACCTGGTTTACCGCCTGCTGCAGGTCTACCAATTGCCGCTGCCCGGTTCGCGCAAAGCGATTGTATTGATTGCCGGCCTCTTGTTGCTGCTGGCACCCGTCACCATTGTGGTGGGTTTTGTGCGCCCCAGTCCCACTTATATGCTTATTTACCCGGTGGCTGTTTCGCTCTTCATTTACCTGGTGCGCGGATTGAAATAAAAAAAGGAGTTCAGCGGTACTCCGAACTCCTTTATTGATTGTTTTCCTCCGGATCAGATGATCAGCATGGCATCGCCATACGTCAGGAATTTGTATTTCTCCTTCTTCGCGACTTGGTAAGCCTGCATCACCAGGTCGAAACCGCCAAAGGCGCAGGCCATCATCAGCAAAGTAGACTCCGGTTGATGGAAGTTGGTGATCATGGCGTTGCAGATCTTAAAATCGTAAGGCGGGAAGATGAATTTATCGGTCCATCCTTCGCGCTCTTTCAGGCGGTTGGTGGCAGAAACGGCCGATTCGAGCGCGCGCATGGTAGTAGTACCTACGGCACACACGCGGTTCTTATTGTCCAGGGCCTGGTTTACCATCTTCACAGCTTCCGCACCCACAATAAAGTTTTCAGAATCCATTTTGTGCTTGGTGAGGTCTTCCACATCTACCGGGCGGAAGGTGCCCAGGCCAATATGCAGGGTTACATACGTCATGTCCACGCCTTTAATCTGCAGGCGCTTCAAGAGCTGACGCGTAAAGTGCATGCCCGCTGTGGGAGCCGACACAGCACCTTTGTTTTTGGCATAGATGGTTTGGAAGCGCTCTTTGTCTTCGGGCTTTACTTTGCGCTTGATGTATTTGGGTAGCGGTGTTTCGCCCAATGTTTCCACTACTTTACTGAACGCTTCGGAGTCGCCATCGAAAAGAAAGCGGATGGTGCGCCCACGCGAGGTGGTGTTGTCTATCACTTCGGCCACCAGGTCGCCATCGCCAAAGTATAACTTGTTGCCTACCCGTATTTTGCGGGCCGGGTCTACCAGCACATCCCACAGGTGCATGTCTGCATTGAGTTCGCGCAACAGAAATACTTCAATTTTGGCACCAGTCTTTTCTTTGCGGCCATAGAGGCGTGCAGGAAACACCATGGTATCGTTGCCAACCAGCACATCGCCTTCATCGAAGTAGTTAACGATGTCTTTGAAAATTTTGTGTTCGATTTTGCCCGTGCTCTTATGCACCACCATCAGGCGGGCTTCATCGCGGTTTTCGGCAGGTTCTAAGGCAATAAGGTTGTTGGGGAGGTCGAATTTGAATTCTGATAACTTCATAAGCTTACGGGCTTTGTCCTGGTCGATTCAGGACGCATTTTTAAAATTAAGGACGCAAAAATAAAGAAAGGGTTTCGATTTGCAAGATTTTGAAAAGCAGGGCTGATCTCTCTTTTTCTGGCGACCGCAGGCAAATAAACCGTCCCATCCGTAACAATTGGGGGCCGTTCAGCGTCAAAAGAAGTGTTTTGCTTTAAATTCGCAACCTTAACCGCGATGTTAGTCGTTTAAATGCCCATGCTTACCTTCCGCCTCATTGTAGAAAGCTTTCAGTTTGCCTGGCGTGCGCTCAGGGCCAACCTGCTCCGAACCATCTTATCTCTTTTAGGAGTTACCGTGGGCATCTTTGCCATCATAGCGGTGTTTACGCTGGTGGATTCGCTCGAGAAGAACATCAAAGACAGTTTCGATTTTCTGGGCGCTGGTGTTCTTTATGTTGAAAAATGGCCGTTTATGGTTACGGGCGATGAGCCTTGGTGGGAATACCTGAGACGACCTAATGCGTCTTACAAAGAGTTTAAGGTTTTGGAGAGTTCGCTGCAACATGCCAGTGCCATTACCATTTTTGCAGCAAGAGGCAATGCCATCATCAAGCGCGGCTCCAGCAGCATCGGGCAGATTGGTTTGCGGGGGGGTAGTATCGGTTACGATGATATCTTTGAAATGAACATTGAGCGGGGACGTTACCTTACTTCCGATGAGGTAGAGGCGGGCCGCAACGTAGTGGTGTTGGGTTATGAAGTAGCCAATGCACTTTTTCCGAACAACGAAGACCCCATTGGCCAGGATGTGAAGATCAAAAATTTGAAATATAAAGTGGTGGGCGTGGTGCAAAAGGAAGGGCAGAGCTTTCTGGGAACACCCAGCAACGATTATGGTGCCGTTATTCCCTATCAATCTTTCAGAAGACTTTACCAGACAGGAACAGGTGCGTGGAATGAAACCACTTCGCGCATTGGCGTAAAAGGATACGACAACGACATAGGCTTGGTAGAATTGGAGAATGAGATTAAGGGCATCATGCGGAACAAGCGAGGCTTGCGGCCAGCCGAAAAAGATAATTTTGCGGTGAATCGGCCTGAGGTAATTGCAAATGCGGTGAGTGGACTCTTCGATGTGGTTGGCGTTGCCGGGTGGATCATTGGTGGCTTCTCCATTCTGGTAGGAGGGTTCGGCATTGCAAACATTATGTTTGTGTCGGTGAAGGAGCGCACGAGTATCATCGGCCTGCAGAAGTCGTTGGGTGCTAAAAATTATTTCATTCTCTTCCAGTTTTTGTTCGAAGCAGTCTTTCTGAGTCTGATCGGAGGGCTGGGTGGTCTTTTCCTGGTGTTTCTGATGACATTGGCCCCCTTTGGTGACCTGGAAGTGGTGCTCTCGTTCAAAAACATAGTGTTGGGGCTGGGCGTATCTTCGGCCATTGGAGTTATTTCAGGTATTGTGCCGGCAGCCGTAGCGGCTCGCCTCGATCCAGTAGTGGCCATACGCGCCACTTAATGGCAACCGGCCTACTCAATCAAGACCACGCGTTGAAATAAAAAGGGATTGAGCAACCTGGGGCGCTCAATCCCTTTTTAAGGTTCAACTAAAATTATTCTTTCTCTTCTTTCATGGCCACAGCACTGCCCATCAGTTTTTCTTTGATCTTCTTCTCCAGCTCTTCACTCAATTCTGGGTTGTCTTCAATCAGTTGTTTTACTGCATCGCGGCCCTGGCCCAGCTTGTTGCCATTGTAAGAAAACCACGAACCCGATTTTTGGATGATGTTCATCTCCACACCAATGTCCACAATCTCGCCCGACTTTGAAATGCCTTTGCCGTACATGATATCGAATTCCACCACTTTAAAAGGAGGGGCAACTTTGTTTTTCACCACCTTTACCTTCACGCGGTTACCGGTAATGTCATCGGCAGCCTCTTTGATTTGACCAATCCTGCGAATATCCAAACGCACCGAAGCATAGAACTTCAATGCATTACCGCCTGTGGTGGTTTCGGGGTTGCCAAACATCACACCAATTTTCTCGCGCAACTGGTTAATGAAGATACAGGCACAACCGGTTTTGCTGATGGTGCCGGTCAGCTTGCGCAAGGCCTGCGACATCAGGCGGGCCTGCAAGCCCATCTTGCTTTCGCCCATTTCGCCTTCCAGTTCGCCTTTGGGTACCAGCGCGGCTACCGAGTCGATCACAATAATGTCGATGGCGCCCGAGCGGATCAGGTGTTCGGCAATTTCCAGTGCCTGTTCGCCATTGTCGGGTTGCGAGATAAGCAGGTTCTCTGTGTCGATACCCAGCTTTTCGGCATAACTTTTATCAAACGCGTGTTCCGCATCGATGAAAGCGGCAAGTCCGCCTTTCTTTTGCGCCTCGGCAATACAGTGCAGGGTTAGCGTAGTTTTACCCGAAGACTCCGGTCCGTAGATTTCAGTAACGCGGCCGCGCGGAATACCCCCGATGCCCAGGGCCACATCCAACCCCAACGACCCGGTAGAGATGGCCCCCACGTCCATCACCTTCGAGTCGTTCAGTTTCATTACGGTGCCCTTTCCGTAGGTTTTCTCCAGTTTGTCGATGGTTAGCTGCAGGGCCTTCAACTTCTCTTTTGCGTCACTCATATAGCTTGTTTTATTTTTTCGATCTCAGCAAAGTGGGCTGAAATTAGTACTTCACACCTAATTCCGAAATGATCGGCCAGAATGTTTCTGCGCAGACCGGCCGCCTTGCCATGCAACTAATTTATCTTTAACCAGTAAGGTGTAATTGTTTTATTTGCTACTTGAAGATGAAGCGCAAGATCTGGCTTATTGTACTGTTGGTGGTGCTGTTGGTGCTGGTGTTTTATGGGCCACTGTTGGTTTATGGACTGCGGCAGGGGTGGGGGCAACTTTCCATCGTGTGGAATGCGAGGCCCGTGGAGTACTACCTGAACGACCCTGCTTTTCCCGATTCGTTGAAAGCAAGACTAAGGCTGATTGATGAAGTGCGCCAGTTCGCCATCGACTCGCTGCATCTGAAAGACACAGAAAATTACCACACCGTATTCGATCAGAAAGGCCAGGAGATTATGTGGGTGGTAACCGCCAGCGAGCCCTTTCAACTAAAACCCAAAACATGGCATTTCCCCGTGGTGGGCACCGTTCCCTACAAAGGCTATTTTAATAAAGAGTTGGCTATTGCCGAGCGCGATCAGTTGATAGCCGAAGGTTACGAGGTGAGTGTGCGTAACCCGGGCGCCTGGTCTACCCTTGGCTGGTTTACAGACCCCATACTTACGGGCATGCTTACGCGATCGGAAGGCGACCTGGCCAGCCTCATCATTCACGAAATGGTGCACGCCACGTTCTGGGTGAAAGACAGTGTTACTTTTAATGAAAACCTAGCTTCTTTCATTGGCGATACGGCCGCTTATCAATTTCTGGAGTGGAAGTATGGCGCAGACTCAGACCAATACCGCGCCTACCTCTACGAAGACCAGGACTATCGGACTTATTCTGCCTACGTGCTGAAGGCATCGCAGCGGCTGGATAGTCTTTATGGCACCTACACAGAAGCCATGCCGGTGGAGGAAAAGAAGGCAAAGAAAGAGCAGACGATACGCTCCATCGTTGCGCACATGGATACGTTGAACCTGCGCCTGGTGGCCAGGCCCTCGCAACGATTTTCGCAACGGCTGCCTAACAACGCTTACTTTTTGGCTTACCGCCATTACCAGTCTAAACAAACTGTGTTCGAGAAAGAACTAGATAGCCTCTTCCATGGCGACCTGCGCGCCTATGTTAAGTTTTTAAGTACAAAATTTACTTCTCTTTAATCTCGTTTTAGCGAAATGCTAATTCAACATCAAAAACAGGGGGTTTGAATTATGGAATTGTTAAGTTGATAACACTGGTTTTTAATTGGCTTAATTTCTCTCTACTTTTAAATCATCAAAAATTCATGCAACCATGGGTAGCAAGCCTTCGCAGAAAGTGCTCGTTGTAGATGACGAAGAACCCATTCTGGAATTATTAAAATACAATCTCGAAAAACAGGGCTACGATGTAAGAACCGCCAGCGATGGCTTTACAGCCGTAGAAACAGCCAGGCGTTTTCACCCCGACCTGGTGTTGTTGGATATCATGATGCCTAAGATGGATGGTGTGGAAACCTGCCGGCAAATCAGGGCCATACCCGAGTTGCAGAATACTTTCGTGGTATTTCTAACGGCTCGCGCAGAAGAATACTCTGAGGTGGCAGCCTTCGATGTGGGTGCCGATGATTACATTACCAAGCCCATTAAGCCGCGCGCGCTCATGAGCCGCATCAGCGCCCTGTTCAGAAGAGACTCTAAAAAGAAATCGAGTTCGAGCCAGATCAAAATTGGCGACCTGGTGATTGACAGAACCAGCTACACCATTAAAGTAAAGGGCAAAGAAATCAGCCTGCCCAAAAAAGAATTCGAACTTTTGTTTTTCCTGGCGCAGAACCCCAACAAAGTGTTTAGCCGCGATGATTTATTGCAGAACATTTGGGGCTCCGATGTGTATGTGCTGGCCCGCACGGTAGATGTGCACATACGCAAAGTGCGCGAAAAGATAGGAGATGACTATATTACCACCGTAAAAGGAGTGGGGTATAAGTTCAATCTCAACTAAGCATGGTCTATAGTGCCCGTACGTTGGCTCTGCTGCTGGCAGTTTCCATTGCCCTTGTTACCTTTTTGTTTCTCTCCCTGCTGGAAGAAGTGGGAAGCACCGTGTTGGCCGTGGCCACCGTTATCAGCTTTTCTGCCTCTTACCTGCTGGTGTTCATCGTGCTGGAATTTTTGTTCTTCCGCGAGATCAACAAGATTTATAAGTTGATGGATAAGCTGCGGAAGAAAGAGCTGTCGGGCATTACCAAGCAGAAGTCGGGCAAGCTCAACCCCATCCGCGACATCAACGAAGAGATTTTTTCTTTTGCCACGCTGAAGCAAAAAGAAATTGACGAGCTGCGCAAGCTGGAGGCCTTCCGCAAAGAATTTATTGCCGATGTATCGCACGAACTGAAGACACCCATTTTTGCCGCACAGGGTTTTGTGCACACCCTGCTGGATGGTGCCGTAAACGATAAGAACGTACGCACCAAATTTCTGAAGAAGGCGGCCCGCAGCCTGGATGGCCTCGATGTACTCGTGCAGGATTTACTCACCCTTTCGCAGATAGAAACAGGCGACATTAAAATGCACTTCGAACAGGTTGATTTGTATAAGCTGTGTGCCGAAGTAATCGATCAGTTTGAAGAGAAAGCAGAGAAAAAAAAGATCAGGTTAAAAATGGCTCACGAGCCGCACAACAGGTTAGTCGTTCATGCCGACTGGCAGCGCATTACGCAAGTAGTTACCAACCTGGTTTCCAACGCCATCAACTACACCCCCGAGGGTGGCGAGGTGACCATACGCTTCGATGCCGGCAAGAAGAACATCACCACGTTGGTGACCGATACAGGCGAGGGTATTCCACCGCAACACATACACCGCATCTTCGAACGATTTTACCGGGTAGATAAAAGTCGCAGCCGCGAGAAGGGCGGCACTGGCCTGGGCCTGGCCATTGTAAAACATATTCTGGAAGGCCACAATAGCCGGGCAGAGGTGGAGAGCGAAGTGGGCAAGGGCTCCACCTTCAGCTTTAAGCTGCCGCGCGCCAAAGGCGAAGCGGAGGGAGATTGAGCGTGGCATGATCACTTCCCATCAAGCCAACAAACTTATAACACTATTACTCCATTCCTTACTAGTTCTGCCCCGGGTTTATGCGTCCGACAAAACAAAGGGAAGATTAGAAAACGCATTCTCTTAACTTTGCACCGTGAAAGCACCGCGATTCTACCTCCCCGATTCCATCTTGTTTCAAAATGAGGATTACCTGCTGCTAAATAAGCCTCCCCACATTTCCACCCTCGAAGACCGCAACGACACCGTTAATATATTGTCGGAGGTGCGACTGGTGGAGCCCGATGCCCAGGTGTGCCACCGCCTCGATAAAGACACTTCGGGTGTTTTGGCCATCGCGCGCCATCCCGAAGCCTACCGGCACCTGAGCATGCAATTCGAACACCGTCAGGTAAAGAAAATTTACCATGCCGTGGTAGGCGGGCTGCATCGCTGGGAGGAGGTAGAGGTGAATAAGCCGATTCTGAAGCAGAATGATGGCACGGTAAAAATTTCCCGCGAAGGCAAAGACGCTCAGACCTTTTTCACCACCCTGAAATGCTACAAGGCACACACCCTGGTGGCGTGCAGGCCCGTTACGGGGCGCATGCACCAGATACGCATCCATTTGGCTACCCTGCAGGCCCCCATTGCAGGCGATGACACCTATGGCGGCAGCCCCGTGTTGCTGTCTGCATTGAAGCGCGATTTTAACCTGAAAAAGGGCACCGAAGAGGAACCCCTGATGAAGCGCATGGCCCTGCACGCTTTTTCGCTGGCTTTCGAGGGCTTGAAGGGAGAAAAAATTACTGTAGAAGCGCCTTATCCGAAAGATTTTAAGGCCCTGGTAAAGCAGTTGGAGAATAATTTGCGCTGAAAATCAATAAATTACCCATTGCCCGCCAGCGTCCCTTTCTTAAAAGGCGCGTATTCTTGGCCTGTTGTTGCATAATCAGTTTTTTGCACCTACTTTTGTGTCCCTTTTTTAAGGGGTAAAGTGTTTGTAAGTCAGTTTTAACAGTAAAAAAGTGGATCATAACAGCTATAAAACGCTCAATACCAACAAGGCAACCGCAGAAAAGGGTTGGGTATTGGTGGATGCCAAAGACCAGGTTTTAGGCCGCGTAGCCAGCCAGATTGCCCGTGTTTTGCGTGGTAAGCACAAGCCGGGTTATACACCCAACACCGACATGGGCGACCATGTAGTGGTAATCAATGCCGAGAAAGTGCGCATGACGGGTAAAAAATGGACAAACCGCGTGATCTTCACCTACTCGGGCTACCCCGGTGGCCAGCGTGAGTTAACGCCTACCATGATCCGCAGCAAGCACCCCGAGCGCCTGATTGAGCACTCTGTACGCGGTATGTTGCCCAAAAACAGCATGGGCCGCCAGGTGTTCCGCAGCCTGCACGTATACACCGGCAGCGAGCACCCTCACACAGCACAACAACCTAAAGAAATAAAGTTCTGATAAATGGAAATCATTAATACCATCGGCCGCAGAAAGACCTCCATTGCACGTGTTTATGTGCAGCCCGGCAAAGGTCAGATTACGGTAAACGAGAGAGAGTTGGCAGATTATTTCAAGTCTGAAATTCACCAAACCCTGGTGAAACAGGCCCTGGTCCTAACAAAGGCCGATGGCAACTACGATGTTACGGTGAATGTTGAAGGTGGCGGCATCAAAGGTCAGGCGGAAGCCATCCGTTTGGGCATCGCCCGCGCCTTGGTAAACATCAACAACGAAAACCGCCCCGCTTTGAAGAAGGAGGGCATCCTTACCCGCGACAGCCGCATGGTAGAGCGTAAGAAGCCGGGTCGTAGAAAGGCAAGAAGAAGATTCCAGTTCAGCAAGCGTTAATAGAAGAAGCATGGCAGAGAAATTAACAACCCAGGATTTAATGGATGCAGGTGTTCACTTCGGGCACCTTACCCGCAAGTGGAACCCAAAGATGGCCGAGTACATCTTCATGGAGAACAACGGCATCCACATCATCGATTTGAATAAAACGGTGAAATGCCTGGAAGAAGCAACCTACGCACTGAAGAACATAGTGCGTTCAGGTCGTAAAATCATGTTCGTAGCCACCAAGAAGCAGGCGAAAGACATCATTACCGAAGAGGCTTCGCGCCTGAACATGCCCTTCGTTACCGAGCGCTGGTTGGGTGGTATGCTCACCAACTTCGCCACCATCCGCAAATCGCTGAAAAAATTGCAGCAGATCGAGAAGATGATGAAGGAGGAAGCGTGGGACAACCTGACAAAGAAAGAGAAGTTGATGACCACCCGCGAAAAGAACAAACTGCAGAAGCAGTTGGGCGGTATTGCCGACCTGAACCGCTTGCCTGCCGCATTGTTTGTGGTGGATGTAAAGCGCGAGCACATTGCCGTGTCGGAAGCGCAGAAGTTGAACATCCCCGTGTTTGCCATGGTGGATACCAACTCCGATCCTTCGGATATCGACTTCCCCATTCCCGCCAACGATGACGCTTTCAAGTCTATTTCATTAATCACCAAGTACGTGGGTAAAGCCATCGAAGAGGGATTGATGGAGCGCAAGAAAGACAAGGAAGAAGCCGGCATGAAGAAGGAGGAAGAAGAAAAGCGCAAAGTAGACGAGGCCGTTCAAGAAGCGTAACAGTAGCCCATTAGCCGATGAGGGGCTAATGCTTCAGATATGATTAAACATCGGTCCAAAGCCGGTGTTTAATTTTTTAAGGGCAGTTCGGGTGTGAATTCAAAATCAAAAAATCGTAAAATTTTAAATTGTAAATAAAGTTATGGCCGAAATTACCGCACAAGACGTGAATAAGCTGCGCACCATGACCGGTGCCGGCATGATGGATTGTAAAAAAGCATTGACAGAAGCCAATGGCGATTTTGAAAAAGCCATCGAGATACTCCGCAAGAAAGGGCAGAAAGTTTCTGCATCGCGTTCCGACAAGGAAGCCAAAGAAGGATCGGTGTTTGTAAAAACATCTGACGATAACAAGACCGCTGTATTGATTGCCCTGAACTGCGAAACCGACTTCGTAGCCAAGAACGATGAGTTTCAGAACCTGGGCAAGTTAATTGCCGAAACGGCTTTCGCAAAGAAGAGCGCCACCAAAGAAGCCTTGCTGGCAGAGAAAGCAGGAGACCTGACGTTGGGCGACAAGATTACCGAGCTGGTGGGTAAAATTGGCGAGAAGATTGAAGTGAAAGAATACGTAACCATGACGGGCGAAGCCGTGGTGCCATACATTCACGCAGGCAGTAAGCTGGGTGTGTTGGTGTCGTTAAAAGGTGTGAATGGCAAAGACGTGACTGAGGCAGGCAAAGATGTAGGCATGCAGATTGCGGCCATGAACCCGGTAGCTGTAGATGAGAAGTCTGTAGACAAGACCGTGATTGAAAAAGAACTGGAGATTGCCAAGGCACAGATTCTGGCTGAAGGCAAGCCCGAGAACATGGTAGAGAAAATTGCACAAGGTAAGCTGAACAAGTTCTTCAAGGAAAGCACACTGCTGCACCAGGCTTTTGTGAAAGACAACAGCAAGACCATTGCCCAGTACCTGGATAGTGTGAACAAAGGCCTTACGGTGGCAGAGTTCAAGCGGGTAACCGTGGCATAGCAGCGCAAGCGTTGCACTACTAAAAAGGGGCGGCTCCAGATTTTTCAACGGAGGCCGCCTCTTTTTTTAGGTAAGAAGGTGAGGGCTTTTTCGGGAAATCAATGATGTGGCTACTACACGGCCGTTACAGCTATTTTTAGTTCCGGCCCGGGTCGGCCTGATAACGTTGCGGGTTGGCGCCAGGTGGTGCCGGGCAGTTGAGAGGAATAGTGATACTTGCGGTAGTCATTCGATTTTGTAACTTCAACTGTAAAATCGCCTTATGCTAAGGCAACAGCTAAAATTGGTTTGGCGCGGTATCCGGTCAGGGCAAGGCCTGCTGAACATCAGTGGGTTGCTGCTTGGTTTTGTGTTTTTTATTTTGATACGTACTTGGATTGCTTTCCAGCAAGGCTATGACACATTTCACCACAAGGGCGACCGAATTTTTCGCGTTGTCAAGTATGTAACGGATAGTCGCTCGGGCCGCACACCGATAGCGGTTACACCCGGCCCACTGGCAGGGGAATTAGCCGAACAGGCTTCTGTTGCGGCTAGCCTGCGTATTACCGATGTGGAGTTTTGTGTTCGTACCGGTGAGAACTGCCTCTACAAGAAGGGCATAGCGGTTGACTCATCATTTTGGCATATCTTTGATTTTCACTTGCTAGACAGGTTAGATCAGTCTGTACAAGGGCCCGATCAAATCATTCTTACCGAGCGACTGGCCCGTATTTTTTTTGGTAGTGCCTCGGTTTTAGGGAAGACCTGTGTGATAGGCCCGCGTACCTTGTTGGTAACAGGTATGATGGCCAACCCTCCGGCCAACAATCATTTGGGCGACTTTGATTTTGTGCTTCCCATGGAGTTCATGCGCGTTAACAAATTACGCGACCCAGATAATTGGAAGCAGAGTAACTTGTACACTTACATTGAGTTGCGCTCGGAAGACCGGGTTCATGAAGTTGAAAAGGCAGTTGCCGATATTTTGGAGAATCACGATCAGAAGGGCTCAACACTGGCACTACAACCCTTGCGCGATATACACCTGCGATCGGGTCACCTCAGCTACGATTTGCCCGGGCGTGGCAACGAACAGTACGTGGATACTTTTTCGTGGGTGGGGTCTTTTGTGCTGCTGATAGCCTGCCTCACCTACGCCAATTTGTCTACAGCGCAGTACTTAAAGAATCTGCGTGAGGCGGGCATTCGGCAGTTTTTGGGTGCCACTTATGGTCAGATGGCACTGCAGTGGTTGGGCCAGGCTTTTATTTACAATACACTTGCGCTAACTATTGCAGGTGTTGCCGCATGGTTTCTGTTGCCGCATATGGAAGACCTTACAGGCAGCCCCTTGCGCCAAACGCTGGTAGTAGAACAACTGCTTGTTCCTGTTATGGTTGCATTTGTACTTGCGGTACTGGTTTCTGCGCTGATACCTATTATGCTGCAGGCGAGGCATAAAGCCGCAGAAGGGTTAAGAGGTTGGGTCTTCCAGCCCGGGGCGATAGCTCAAACCAGACGAATTTTGGTAATTGCTCAGTTTTCGCTGGCCATCGGGCTGATTACTGCCATGTGGATAGTAAGGGAACAGTTGGGTTTTATACAACGCAAGGACCTTGGCTACGAAAAAGAAGCAATCGTCTCTTTCACAGCCGTTCGTGCATTGTCCGACCGTTTCGATGGCTTGAAAGCTGAGCTGTTGTCGCTGCCGGCTGTTCGGGCAGTTTGCCGGCATCAGCATCCTATCACCAACATTCAGCAAAGTACCGATGATGTAACTTGGCAAGGAAAAGCTGTAGGAGAGAGCGTTCTGTTTCATAAAATGAGTGTAGACTTTGATTTTGTGCCCACCTACAAACTTGAATTGGTTTCGGGTAGAAGTTTCAGTGAACATTCGCCAGCCGACTCAAACGCTATTCTTCTTAACCAAAAGGCTGCGGCTATTATGGATATAGACCAGGCCGAAGAACAATTCATAACAGTCAATAAGCGCTCATACAGAGTGATAGGCATTCTAAAAGATTTTCACATCACATCGGTACATGCACCTATAGGTCCGTTAGTAGTATTTACACAACCCTCCATTTTAGGCAATGTGTCGGTGGCAGTGCAACCAGGAACGCAGCAGCAATCGCTGAGGGCTATTGAAACGATTTTTAAAAAATATGCACCTGGCAGGCCTTTCGATTACCATTTTGTTGATGAAGACCTCACTCAAATGTATGCAACCGAAGATAAGGTATTGCGCATTTTTGGTTATACCGGGGCAGTGTCAGTGGCACTGGCATGTTTAGGACTGTTGGCAATAAGCCTTCTGCAGGTGCAGCAGAAAACACGTGAGATTGCCATAAGAAAAGTGAATGGAGCTTCCCTCTTTGCCATTGCACGCCTATTGGTAAGGGAGTACTTTACGTTATTACTGATAGCCATGGTGTTAGCATCATTTGGTGTTGGCTACTTCATGTATGGATGGCTACAGCAGTTTGCATACAGGGTAGATGTTCCGCCATCAGCTTTCCTTTACAGTTACATGGTGGTATGGGCAGCGGCATTCTTATCAGTAACGGTAAGCTTGCTGAAGGCACTGCGAACCAACCCGGCCTATGCCTTGCGGCACATGTAGAAGTCAACAGCCTCGGCCCCAGGTTATCAGCACACACTTGGGCGAAAACCAACCAGCTACAGACCTTGAGCATGGCCGAAAATGGATGTAGGCGTTTTTATGCGGAGCATAAAAACGCCACAATCAATCATTATCCGGCAGGTGGTAAAAAGGTAGAAAATAACGGGAGCGATTGCCACCTCAAAAAGAGTCCCTCAGGTGGAGAATCCGATGAAATTGACCACCTCAATCCGGAGGAAACTGACCAGGGAATCCGGAGCAAACTGACCACCCATATCCGGACGAAATTGACCACCCTTATCCGGTCAAACTGACCACCCCAAATTGATGTTTAATTGTCGCCTGTTTTAGTATGCCAAAAATTATGACGTTGGGGTCTTAACCCCAACGTCCAATGGCCAATAAAACAATAGCGATGATTCAAATCCGTCAGATACTCCGCTTGCATAGCCAAGGCAAGAGTAAACTTCAAATCGTGATGCTCACCGGTGTATCACGCAATACCGTCAAGCGCTACCTGCGCAAATTTAATGAAGGACAATACACCTATGAAGCGATTAGTAGCTTGACTGATCATGAACTGGAGATGCTCTTCAGTAACACTGAAAAGCTGAGTGACTCCAATACAAAGCTTCAGGCTTTACAAGGTTTGTTTCCCCAGCTGAGTAAACAACTCAAGCGAAAAGGGATGACGCTTCAAAAGCTTTGGGAAGATTATCACGAGCAATATCCAGAGGGCTATCGCAGAAGTCAATTTTGCCTTCACTTCCATCAGTACGTACGAGGAACCAATCCGGTGATGCACCTGGAACATAAAGCAGGCGACAAAACCTACATTGATTTTGCCGGAGACAGGCTTTTCGTTGTTAATCCACATACCGGTGAGGAGAAGAAAGTAGAAGTCTTTGCCGCCATACTGGGGTGTAGCCAACTCACGTATGTTGAGGCTGTATACTCTCAAAAGACGGAGGATTTGATTAACGTCACAGAGCGTGCGTTTCAATATTTTGGTGGAGTTACGGCCGCTATTGTTCCTGACAATCTGAAGAGCGCTGTGACCAAGAGCAGTAAATATGAACCCCAGATCAATGAGACGTTTGCAGATTTTGCAGAGCACTATGGTACAGCGGTAATCCCCGCCAGAGCCTATCGCCCCCGTGATAAGTCTCTGGTGGAAGGCATTATAAAAATTATCTACACCAGAATTTATGCTCCTCTCCGGCAGCGCACCTTCACCAGCCTGGAAGAACTTAATGCAGGGATATGGATTCTTTTGGAGGACCTTAATAACGCTCATTTAAAAGGACGTGATTATAGTCGAAGGCAGCAGTTCGAAGAACTAGAACGCGCTGAACTACAGGCTCTTCCAGCTTATCGCTATGAGTTTAAGAGACAACTGATCGTGACGGTCATGAAAAACGGGCACGTGGGTCTTAGTGTTGATAAACATTATTACAGCGTGCCCTTTCGATTCATTGGTAAGAAGGTTAAAATCCTGTACACCTCTACACAGGTAGAAATTTTCTTTCGTTATGAACGTATAGCCGTTCACACCAGGAACCAGCGCAAATACCAATATACCACTGCGAGCGAACATTTAGCTTCTGCACATCGGTACCTCAGTGACTGGACAGCTGATAAATTTATTCAGCAGGCAACTGTTATCCATGCTGATGTAGCGGCCTATGTCTGCAAAGTAATTGATGGGAAAGCTCATCCGGAACAAGCCTATAAATCCTGTTCCGGTATTTTAAACTTAGCGCGCAAAGTGGGCGCCCAGCGATTGATCAATGCATGTCGCAGGGCTAATCAATATGGGATTTATAACTACCCCATTATTGTACAGATCCTGGACAAGAAACTCGATGTATTCTCACCGGAAAGCGAACACATTAACTCAATGCCCGACCATGGCAACATCCGTGGGGGTGATTACTACCAGTAAATTATTTTCAACTAACCCAATAGACTATGAACACTCAAACACTTGAAAAAATGAAGAAGATGCGCCTGCTGGGAATGCACCGTGCTTTTCAAACCAGTCTGCAAACACCTCGCCCGGAAAGCCTTACGGTGGATGAGATGATCGAACAGCTTATCGACAGTGAATGGGACGATAGGCATAACCGTTCCATTGACCGGAGTATGAAGCGTGCCCGGTTCCGTTACAATGCCACGTTAGAAAATCTGGACTATGCACCCGGGCGAGGAATTGATAAAAATCAAATCCATCGCTTTGCTGATGGATCTTTCATTAAGCAAAATGAAAACATCCTCATTACGGGAAGCACAGGGACGGGAAAAAGTTACCTGGCATCAGACTTGGTCATCATGCTTGCTTATTTGGTTTTAAAGTACTGTACATGAATGCCACTCGTCTATTTGCTCAGCTAAAGATGGCTAAAGCTGATGGTTCAATACTGAAAGAAATGGCGCGGATTGAAAGACAAGACTTGTTGATTATCGATGACTTTGGAATCCAGCCCTTTGATCATCCGGCACGCTTATCCTTATTAGAACTTATCGAGGACAGGCACGGAAAACGGTCAACAATATTAACATCACAGTTACCCGTGAAACAATGGCATGATGTAATTGGGGAACAAACTGTGGCTGATGCTGTCCTTGACCGCATCGTACATAGTGCTCACAGGGTGGAATTAAAAGGTGACTCGCTGAGAAAAAAATGGGGTAAAAAAACAGCAGAAGAACACGAAGAATAATTAATTTTAAAACACTGAAACTGGCAGCACAATTTTGACATCAACTAGGGGTGGTCAATTTGCTCCGGATACAGGTGGTCAATTACACCGGATTTTGCAGACAAAGGTGGCCTCTACCTGTTCGACCGCGACATCCTGAACTTCCGGGGTGCGGCAGGAAAGAAATAGGCGTTCGGTCTCTACCTTTTTACACTTACCCATTTTCCCGCAGCGTGTACTGCCTCTCTCCGCGGCTGTCCCCGGATTTTTCCATTCACGCAGGCAGTGGCTGCCAGGCTTTCTGTTGCCTGAGTAGCTGCGCACGCCCCTCCACATCACCGCATCGGCTGCCATTTCAGGAAACCACCGTGCCGGGGCCGCCCATGCGCCCCAAAATCCCCCCACAACGCCCCACAACCATCAAAATGGCTTGTAATCAGCTATTTACCGGCCAATCAGGCCGCGTTCGCTGGTAGGTGCCGTGGCCAAAACGGCTCAAAATGCCTGCTTTCCGGGGCTGAAATGCAAAAAAGTGGCATAAAGTGGTATAAAGTGGTAAGAAATTACATATGTTTGCTTAGGAGAAAAAGACAACCACTACACGTCAATGACTTTCTTCACCAGCGAGTACGAAAGCAAGATCGATTCCAAGGGCAGGCTGGTACTGCCCTCGCGCATCAAATCGCAGCTGCCCGATGAGGCAGGCAGCGAGCTGGTGTTGCGCAGAGGTTTCGAGCCCTGCCTCATACTCTACCCCATGGTGGAGTTCAAAAAGGTCTTCTCTAAAATTTCAGGTCTCAACGAGTTCAACGAAGAGTATCGCAAGCTCCAGCGCAACTTCTTCAGCGGAACGGCAACGGTAGAGTTAGATGCCAGCGGGCGCTTTCTGCTACCCAAGAACATGATGACCTATGCCCAGCTCGACAAAGATGCGGTGCTGGTAGGCATGGGCAACAAAGTAGAGATCTGGAATCCAACGATCTACGAGAAGCACCTGATCAAAGAACCAAGTGAGTTGTCGAAGCTGGCAGAGAAGTACCTGAACGAGTAGCCCATGAAGCGGCTGAATTTCGAAGCGAAAGACTTTGGATTCGACTGTGGGTGTTGTGTTTGGGATTTCTTGACAAGAGAAGTGAGCTGCGAGTCAGGAGCTTTGAGTTGTTTGTATGAAGAATTTTAAGAAACTGAAAATTTGGCAAAAAGGAATGGAGCTGGTGATGTTGGTTTATAAGTTATCTGATCAGCTTCCGAAAGATGAAAGATATGGTTTAAGAACCCAGATGAATAACGCTGTGATATCCATACCCGCCAATATAGCAGAAGGTAGTTCAAGGAGAAGTCCTAAAGATTATGTGCGATTTCTTGAATATTCACTTGGATCGGCCTATGAATTAGAAACGCACGTAATCGCTGTAGAGATGTTGAATTTTGGTAGCAAGGAGATAACGGCTTCGGTGTTGGCTGTGATTGATGAGGAACAAAAGATGCTTCAGAGTTTCATTGCGAAAGTAGGTTCGTCATGACTCGAAGCACGAAGCTCGCAACTCACGGCTATCATAACCCCGTGATGTTGCGTCAGTGTATAGAAGCCTTGAACATTAACCCGGAGGGTACCTACATAGATGCCACTTTCGGGGGCGGGGGGCATAGCAGGGCGATTCTGGAGAAACTGAAGGGCGGCAGGCTCATCGGTTTCGATCAGGATGAAGATGCCAAAAAGCAAGCTGAGCTGATTCAGCATCGTTCTTTTACTTTCTGTCAGGCCAACTTCATGCACATGAAGCGCTACCTGAAGTTGCAGGGTGTAACGCAGGCAGACGGCATACTGGCCGACCTGGGCGTTTCATCGCACCAGATAGACTCGCCCACGCGTGGGTTTTCTACCCGCTTCGAGGGGCCGCTGGATATGCGCATGAACCAACAGGGTACGCTAACGGCAGCGCACGTGCTGAACGAATACACCGAAGAGCAACTGCACAAAATTTTCGGCATGTATGGCGAAGTGAAGAATGCGCGCACGCTGGCCAACCGCATCTGCCAGCAGCGGGCCACGCAAAGGTTCGAAAGCAGCCAGCAGCTGATTGCCGTGCTGAAGACCCTGGCCCCGCGGGGGAAGGAATACAAGTACTACGCACAGGTGTACCAGGCGCTGCGCATAGAGGTAAACCACGAGATGGAAGCCCTCGAACAGTTTCTGATGCAGTGTGGCGAAGTGTTGAAACCGGGGGGCAGGCTGGTGGTGATGTCGTACCACTCGCTGGAAGACAGGCTGGTGAAGAATTACATCAACACCGGCAAAGTGTATGGCGAGCTGGAGAAGGATTTTTATGGCAACCCATTGAAACCTTTTGAGGCCCTAACGCGCAAGCCGGTGGAGGCCAGTGAAGAAGAGGTGAAGGAAAACAACCGGGCGAGAAGTGCCAAGCTGCGGATAGCGGAAAAGAAATAGTGACAGGTAAGAAACGAAGTAAGAACAGATAGAACAGATAGGGTTATGAGCGAGAACAAATTGAGAATTGAACCGGAAAAAGGAAACGCCACGCGGATGAAGTCGGGGGGTGAGGGGAAGAGTATTTTTTCGGGTGTGGAAAAGCGGCTGAACCTCGAATCGTATTTCGAGGAGGGGTTCCCCGTGCAATACCTGCCCAAAATTCTGTTCGCACTTTTTCTGGGCCTGCTGTACATCAGCAATACCCATTACGCAGAAAAGACTACGCGCGACATCAACCGGGCGCAGAGCGAGGTGGAAGACCTTCGCGCGGACTTCACCACGCTGAAGTCGGACGTGATGTTTGCCAGCAAGCAGAGCGAAGTGGCGCGCAGGGTGAAAGATTTGGGATTAAAAGAAAGCTTAAAGCCGCCATTCAAAGTGGTGGTGGAAGACTGATGATTTTTTGGAAGTACAACTTAGCGGTTTGTTTAATACCCTCCCCTCTCCTCTGGAGAGGGGCTAAGGGTGAAGCACTATGAACATCAAGAAATCCATATTGATTCGGGTGCGCATCGCGTTTTTGGGCGTGGTGCTGTTTGCCATTTGTGTGGCAGCCAAAATTGGCCACATACAGGTAATAGAAGGAGAGAAGTGGAGCAAGATGGCCGAAGAGATCATGTTCGACTACCGCAAAGTGAAGGCCACCCGTGGCAACATCTATTCAGACAATGGAAGCCTGCTGGCCACCTCGCTGCCTTTTTATAAGGTGGCCATCGACCCCACGCTGGTAAAAAAAGAAATATTCGATAAAGGCATCGACTCGCTGGCGCTGCTGATCGCCCGCTTCTACAAAGACAAGCCCGCCTCTGAATACAAGCAGATGCTGAAGGACGCGCGCGCCACGGGCAAACAGTATGTGGTGATCAACCGCAAACAGATCAACTACCAGGCCAAGAAAGACATGCAGTCGTGGCCCATCTTCCGCCTCGGTCGCTACAAGGGGGGCGTTATTTTCGAGAAGATGGACGTGCGATACCGGCCCTTCTCTAACCTGAGTCGCAGAACGGTAGGCTATGTAAACGAAGATGGCGATGGGGCCGGGCTGGAGTACAGCTTCGATGAGGCGTTGGGTGGACAGGATGGCGAGGCCTTGTTTCAGAAGATAGCAGGCGGCACGTGGAAACCCGTGTTCGATGCCAACAACATCCGGGCTACCGATGGATACGACATTCAGACAACTATTGATATCAACCTGCAGGACGTAGCCGAGACCTCGCTGCACCGCCACATGGCATTGCACGATGCAGACGAAGGCACCGTGGTGGTGATGGAAGTGAAGACAGGGCACATCAAAGCCATTTCTAACCTGAGCCGCGATGGCAACGGCAACTATTCCGAACAGTTCAACCATGCCGTGGGTGGCTCCATCGAGCCCGGCTCCACCTTCAAGCTCGTCACCATGATGGCGTTGCTGGAAGACACCAACATTGAGCTGAGCGACAGCATCAAGACCGGAAATGGCGAGCACACCTTCTACAATAAAAAAGTACGCGACCACCACGATGGTGGTTTCGGCACCATTACCATCAAGCAGGCGTTCGAACTGTCATCCAACGTGGCCATGGCTAAACTGGTAGACCAACACTTTGGGTTGAAGCCAGAGAAGTTCATTGACTACATAGACAAGTTGAAGTTATCTAAACCGCTCGGCCTGCAGATTACGGGCGAGGCTTATCCTAAAATCAAACGCCCGAAAGAAAAAGGATGGAGTGGTATTACACTTCCGTGGATGTCGTACGGGTATGGGCTCGAAATGTCACCATTGCATACTTTGGCGCTGTTCAACGCAGTAGCCAACGATGGCAAGATGATCAAACCGATGTTTGTTACTTCCGTATTGCGTGCCGACAAGGAAAAGCAACATTTCGAAACGGAAGTCATCAACAGTAAGATCTGTTCGAACAAAACGTTGAACCAGCTCAAGCTATTGCTGGATGGCGTGGTTGAAAACGGCACCGCCAAGAACTTGAAAGATGCCCACTACCGCATCGCGGGAAAAACCGGCACAGCCCAAATTTTGGAAAACGGAAAATATACGCGTAAGTACATCACTTCTTTCGTAGGGTATTTCCCGGCCCATGCGCCCAAGTATAGTGCCATTGTGGTGGTGAAGAACCCGAAGGGCTGGCAACAGTATGGCAACAACGTGGCCGGCCCCGTCTTCAAAGAAATAGCAGACAACATTTATTCGCGCGACATACAGTTACACCTGGCCATGGAGAAGAAGAAGGTGCTGGAGCCTGGCGTGTTTCCCGTGATACGCGGAGGCAAGCAGGATGAGTTAACCATGCTGGCCAACGAGTTGGGTGTATCCACCCACTCTACTACCGAAGAGGAGTGGGTGAAAGCCACGCGGAGCGGTAGTGCGGTGATTTGGAAGAAGAACGTGGCCGGACAGGAGATGGTGCCCGATGTGGTAGGTATGACCTTTCGCGATGCCTTGTACCTGCTGGAGAAAAGCGGCTTGCGGGTGGTGTACGAAGGAAAGGGGCGCGTGTCCGAACAGTCGTTACCACCCGGTACTCGTTTTGGCAAGGGCGCACGCATATCCATCAAGTTAAGCTGATGAAGGAACTCAAAGACATATTATATAAAGTAAACATCACCTCTGCGTCTGGCGACATGAACTGCGAGGTGAAAGGCATTGCCTTCGACTCGCGCAAGGTGAAGCCCGGCTTCGTTTTCGTGGCGATCAAGGGAACACAATCCGATGGCCACGATTTTATCTCCAAAGCGGTAGCACAGGGAGCTACGGCTGTGGTATGCGAAAAATTACCCGAGGCAATTTCAGAGCAGGCCACCTTTGTAACCGTGAAGAACAGTGCCGCTGCCCTGGGTGTGATGGCCGCTCACTTTTACGATCATCCTTCATCGAAGCTGAAGCTGGTGGGCGTAACCGGAACCAACGGAAAGACTACCGTGGCCACGCTGTTGTTCAAGCTCTACGAGTCCATGGGTTTCCGCTCCGGACTTTTATCCACAGTTGTGAATAAAATTGTGGACAAAGACATTGTAGCCACGCACACCACACCCGATCCCATTCAGATCAACGAGCTGCTGGTGCAGATGCTGCAGGCCAACTGTACGCATTGTTTCATGGAAGTGAGCTCGCACGCGGTAGACCAGGGCCGCATCGAAGGCCTTCAGTTTACCGGTGCCTTATTTACCAACATCAGCCACGATCACCTCGACTACCACCGCACATTTGAGAACTACATACGTGCCAAAAAAGGATTTTTCGATGGACTATCATCGGAAGCCTTTGCATTGGTAAACGTAGACGACAAACGAGGCATGGTAATGCTTCAGAACTGCAAAGCGAGAAAGCACACCTACGGCCTGAAGAAAATGGCTGACTTCAAAGCAAAGATCATAACCAATTCCATTGAAGGGTTGGAACTGGAAATAGCGGGAAAGCCTGTATGGTTCAAGCTGGTGGGCGATTTCAATGCCTACAACCTGTTGGCGGTGTATGGCGCGGCCTGCCTGTTGGGCGAAGACCCGGAATCGGTGTTGCTGAAACTCTCAGGCCTTACCGGTGCACCGGGCCGGTTTGAGTTGGTGCTGCCCGGCTCCAAGTTCACTTCTATAGTAGATTACGCGCATACGCCCGATGCCCTGAAGAACGTGTTGGAGACCATTGCTATGTTCCGCTCAGGCCATGAGCAGGTAATTTCCATTGTGGGGTGTGGCGGTAACCGCGACCGCACCAAGCGACCGCTTATGGCAGCCGTTGCATGCAAGTACAGCGACAAGGTGATTTTTACATCTGACAATCCGCGGGATGAAGACCCGATGGAGATTATACGCGAGATGCAGAAGGGTGTAAGCCCCAGCGATGCGAAAAAGACGTTGGTGATGGTGGAGCGCGAAGAGGCCATTAAAATGGCCTGCATGCTGGCGAAGGAGAAAGACATCATTCTGGTGGCTGGTAAAGGGCATGAAACCTACCAGGAGATTAAGGGTGTAAAGTACCCGTTTGATGACCACGAGGTTTTGGAACGCATGATGAAAATGTTTGCGAACTGATGCTGTACTATTTGTTTGACTATATAGATCGAACGTTCAATCTGCCCGGAGCAGGCGTGTTTCAATACATTTCTTTCCGCGCAGGGGCAGCAGCCATTGTGTCGCTCATCATCACCATTACGTTTGGCAAAAACCTGATCAACTTCTTGCGCAAAAAGCAAGTGGGCGAAGACATACGCGACCTCGGCCTGGAAGGGCAGATGCAAAAGAAGGGCACACCCACTATGGGCGGCATCATCATCATTGCCGCCATACTGATACCCACCCTGCTGCTGGCCAAAATCGACAACGTATACATTGTGCTGCTGGTTATTGCCACGGTTTGGCTTGGGCTCATCGGCTTCCTGGACGACTATATCAAAGTGTTCAAGAAGAACAAGGAAGGCCTGGCCGGTCGGTTCAAGATTGTAGGACAAGTGGGACTGGGTATCATAGTAGGTCTCACGCTATTTTTCAACAGCAATGTGGTGGTTCGCGAGACGCAACCCAAAAACACCGCCAGCGTGGAGGCAGTAACAATAGAAGAGTCGGGCATGCAATACAAGGATGTGAAGTCTACCAAAACAACCGTGCCGTTTTTGAAGAACAATGAATTGGATTACAGCAAACTCGTTCCCTTCCTGTCGGACAACTATACCTGGATTGTATACACGTTGATTGTGATTTTGATCGTGACGGCCATTTCCAACGGAGCCAATATCACCGATGGTATTGATGGTCTCGCTGCAGGCACCTCGGGAATCATCGGTCTTACCATTGCCATTTTTGCTTATCTCTCCGGCCGCGTTGACTTCAGCTCGTACCTGAACATTATGTATATCCCCAACCTGGGCGAGCTGGTTATTTTTTGCGCGGCATTTGTGGGTGCATGCCTTGGCTTCCTGTGGTACAACGCCTACCCGGCACAAGTCTTCATGGGCGACACCGGCAGCCTATCGCTGGGTGGAATCATCGCGGTGCTGGCGCTGGCGGTGCGCAAAGAGTTGCTGTTGCCACTGCTGTGCGGAATTTTCCTCATCGAGAATCTTTCCGTCATCATGCAGGTGTCGTACTTCAAGTACACCAAAAAGAAATATGGTGAAGGCAGAAGGATATTCCTGATGTCGCCCCTGCACCACCATTATCAGAAGAAAAATATTCACGAAGCCAAAATTGTAACCCGATTTTGGATTGTAGGAATACTATTGGCGATACTGAGTCTGGCAACGCTGAAGTTAAGATGAAAGAACGCATTGCGATATTGGGGGCAGGCGAAAGCGGAACGGGAGCGGCTATTTTGGCCCGTGCCAAAGGCTACGATGTATTCGTTTCTGATCAGGGTGCCATCAAAGAAAAATACAAGGCAGAGCTGAATGCCGCGGCCATTCCCTTTGAGGAAGGCGGGCACACGCTGGAAAAAATCCTGAACGCGCAGACGGTCATCAAAAGCCCCGGCATTCCCGACAAGGCCGAGGTGGTGAAGCATTGTAAGTCGGCCAGCATTCCGGTGATCGATGAAATCGAATTTGCCTTCCGGTTCCTGCGTGGAAAAGTGATCGCCATTACCGGAACCAACGGAAAGACTACCACCACGTTGCTCGCTTACCATTTACTAAAATCCGCTGGCAAACATGTGGCGCTGGCAGGCAATGTAGGCGAGAGCCTGGCCCGCAAGGTGGCCACACAGCAGTACGACTGGTACGTGGTGGAGATCAGCAGCTTCCAGTTGGATGCCACCTATTCGTTCCGCCCGCATATCGGAATATTACTCAACATTACACCCGATCACTTGGACCGGTACGAATACAAAATGGAGAACTACATCAACTCCAAGTTTCGCCTGATCCAGAGTATGACGGATAACGACCACTTCATCTACTACAAAGAAGATCCCGTTTCGGGTGAGGCCGTGGCGAAGCGCAAGGTAGTACCACAGCAGATAGCGGTATCGCTTACAGAAAAGTCTGCGGCCTGCTTCCAGGAAGATCAGATGCGTTTTGATCTGGCCGGAAGCAATTTCTCTGTAGCCCAGCGCGACACCACGTTGAAAGGTCCGCACAACCTCATCAACACCATGGCGGCTGTGTCTGCTGCGTTGCTCGCTGGCGTGAAGGAAGAAGCCATTCGTGCCGGCTTGAAAACTTTTGTGAATGCTCCGCACCGGCTGGAACACGTGGCCACCATCCGCGGGGTAGAGTTTGTGAACGACTCGAAGGCTACCAATGTAGATTCGGTGGTCTACGCCCTGGGCAGCTACCAGCAACCACTGGTGTGGGTGGCAGGCGGCATAGACAAAGGCAACGACTATGGCATCATCAAAGAGGAAGTGAAGAAGAAGGTGCGCGTGCTGATTTGCCTCGGCAAAGACAACAGCAAGCTCACCACGTACTTCCATGGAATTGTGCCCGAGATTAAAGAGACACAAAGTGTGAAAGAGTTGGTGCGCATGGCGCTGGCCGTTGCCAACCAAGGAGATGTGGTTTTACTGTCGCCTGCGTGTGCCAGTTTCGACTTGTTTAAGAACTATGAAGATCGCGGAACGCAGTTTCGCGAAGCGGTGCTGGAGTTGAAGAAAGAAACAGAAAATGCATTGGCATGATAGCAAAATTTAAGAACTGGGCCGACAAAAACCTGCAGGGCGATCCTGTGGTTTGGGCTGTGGTGTTTGCACTGTCGCTCATTAGTATCATGGTGGTGTACAGCTCCATCGGAACGCTGGCATACAAGCGCACCGTTAGTCCGGAGATGTACCTGGTGAAGCATACCTTCATGGTGTTTCTGGGTCTGGCAGCCATGTGGGTTGCTCATAAAATTGACTACCGCTACTATTCCAAGCTGTCGCGTTTTGCTTTGTGGATAAGCGTGCCTTTGCTGATCTACACGTTCACCAACGGAACTACCATTAACGATGCGGCCCGATGGATCACGCTTCCGCTCATCAACACCTCTTTTCAGCCTTCAGATTTTGCCAGCCTTGCGTTGATCATCAACCTGGCAAGCATGCTGTCGAAGAAACAGCAGAACATAGACGATATCAAAGAGTCGCTTATCCCCATGCTCATCTGGTGTGGCGTTATTTGTGGATTGATAGCACTCACCAACCTTTCTACCGCTATACTTCTCTTCGCCACGTGTATGCTGGTGATGTTTATCGGTAGGGTGCCCGTTAAATACCTGGCCATGCTGGTGCTGGTAGGTGCCCTGGCCGGTGCAGCGGCCTTGAAGTTTGGTGTGCGCGGAGAGACCGCCAAGAACCGTATCCTTAGTTTTATAAACGGAACAGAACTTCCCTTCCAGGCCAAGCACGGAAGGATTGCAGTGGCAACCGGTGGCTTGTTCGGCAAGGGGCCCGGCAACAGCGATCAGCGAAACATTCTTCCCCACCCTTACTCAGACTTCATCTATGCCATCGTCATAGAAGAGTATGGCATGGTAGGAGGTGTTATTGTACTAATTCTGTACCTCATACTGTTGCACAGAGGAATGAAGGCAGCATATAACAGCGAACGTGCCTTCGGTGGGCTCTTGTCAGCGGGGCTCAGTTTCGATTTGGTCTGCCAGGCCATGGTAAACATGGGGGTAGTGGTGGGCCTCGGCCCGATTACAGGTCAACCTCTGCCTTTGATTAGCATGGGAGGTACGGCCATGATTTTTACCGGATTGTCGGTAGGCATTATTCTGAGTGTGAGCCGGGGCGAGCAGGATGAGAAATGGAGTCAGCAATCTGAATTGAAAGAACCAAAAGGCGTAACAGCCAAAGCAGCCTGAGTTGAAAAATGGAAAACCATATCGTCTAATCATCAGCGGTGGAGGCACCGGAGGGCATATTTTCCCGGCACTGGCCATTGCCAATGCTTTTAAAGAACGCCATCCCGATGCGGAGATACTGTTTGTGGGTGCGAAGGGAAAAATGGAGATGACTCGGGTGCCCGAGGCAGGTTATCCCATTGTGGGCTTGTGGATCAGCGGCCTGCAACGCAAGCTCACGTGGGCGAACTTCTTGTTTCCCTTTAAGCTGATAGCGAGCTATTTCAAAGCACAACGCATCGTAAAAAAGTTCAAACCCAATGCGGTAGTAGGAACGGGCGGCTACGCCAGCGGCCCCATTATGCTGGCGGCCACGAAAAACAAAATACCAGCCATCATCCAGGAACAGAATTCTTACGCAGGCCTCACCAACAAGCAGGTGGCAGAAAAGGCGCAGAGAATATGTGTGGCCTATGCGGGCATGGAAAAATATTTCCCCAAAGAGAAAGTGGTGCTTACCGGAAACCCGGTGCGCAAAGACATTCTCGACCTGGAGACCAAACGTGAGCAAGCGTTGAATCAATACGGGTTTTCCGCCAGCCACAGAACGCTGTTGGTGTTGGGCGGCAGCCTGGGTGCAAGAACCATCAACACCAGCATGGTGGAAGGTATCAATAAGTTGATTGACGCAGGCGTTCAGGTGGTATGGCAAACCGGTAGGAGCTACTACGATCAGGTAAGGGAAAGTGTGGCCGACAAAGACCTGCGCAAGGTGCGTATACATGATTTTGTGAAACGCATGGATATGGCGTATGCGGCAGCAGATGTGGTGGTGGCGCGTGCCGGTGCACTGTCTATCTCAGAATTGTGCCTCGCGAAGAAGCCGGCCATTCTGGTTCCGTCTCCCAACGTAGCGGAAGATCACCAAACCAAAAATGCCATGGCGTTGGTGAAAGAAAACGCGGCCGTACTGGTAAAAGATGTAGACGCGCTGGAGCAGTTGGTAAACGAGGCGTTGGCGTTGTTGTTTGACGAAACACGGTGCAAGCGGTTGAGTGAAAACATTGCGAAGATGGGTCGCCCCAATGCAGCCACAGATATTGTACAGGAAATTGAAAAACTGATAGCGTGAAACTGGCGAATTACGATAGCATCTATTTTCTGGGAATTGGCGGAATCGGCATGAGCGCCCTGGCGCGGTGGTTCCGAAAGAAAGGCATGCGCATTGCCGGCTACGACCGTACCGCTACGCCCCTTACCCACGAGCTGATTGAGGAGGGTATGGAAATTCATTTCGATGACAAGGTGGAGTTGCTGCCGGGCTATTTAAGCAAAGAGAGAACGTTGGTGGTGCTTACACCTGCTATTCCGAAAGATCACAAGGAACTCGCCTATTTGAAGGAAAACGGCTTCACTATCTTAAAGAGATCGGAGGTGTTGGGTCTGATCACCAAAGACCACAAAACCATTGCGGTGGCGGGCACCCATGGCAAAACCACTACCTCGGCATTGATCGCGCATATTCTTAAGTCAGCAGGCGTCAACATGGTGGGTTTTCTGGGCGGCATTGCAGCCAACTACGAATCTAACCTGGTGATGCATGGAGAGGTGAGTCAGGATACCTGGGTAGTGGTGGAGGCCGATGAATTTGACCGGTCTTTTCTGCGGCTCTTCCCCACCATGGCCGTGGTGACCTCTGCCGATGCCGACCACCTGGATATCTACGGAGATCACGCACAGGTGATTACATCGTTCAAGGAATTTATAGGTCAGATTCGGTCGGGTGGACACCTGGTGATCCACGATTCAGTAAAGGATTTAAGTAGTGACGTTAAGCAACTGTCTATACAAACGTATGGTATGAGCCGGGGACAATTTTTTACCGGCAACATAGTCCCGATGAATCGGGGCGGATTTTTTGAATTCGATATTCTTGGCGACAAGAAGTTCGAGAAAGTACAGCTCGGTGTCCCCGGTCTTCATAACATGGAAAACGCAATGGCTGCGATACTCATTGCCCTGCAAGTGGGCGTGAGCGAACAAGCCATACGGTCTGCGTTGGCAACCTTTCGCGGGGTGAAGCGCAGGTTTGAATTTGTGGTCAAGCACCCGGAGCTCATTTACATCGATGACTACGCACACCACCCGGCCGAGATCGAAGCGTTCCTTCAATCGTTGCGCGGTCTTTACCCGAGGCAGAAGATCACCGTGGTGTTTCAGCCACATCTCTTCACCCGCACCCGCGATTTTGCCGATGGATTTTCGAAGGCCTTGAGCCTGGCGGACGAAGTGTTGCTAATGGATATCTATCCGGCACGTGAGCTTCCCATACCGGGCGTGACGGCCGATATGCTGATGGATAAGATTACCAGCAAGACAAAGGTGCGTTGTAACAAACAAACCGTGTTAAAGAAGCTGGAGGAAACCCCGATAGAAGTGCTGGCAACGATAGGAGCAGGTGATATTGATACGTTGGTTGCACCCATAAAGGAATTGCTGAACCGGAAATACGCATGAAGCGCAAGTGGAACATACGGAGAGAAGTACAGATTGTGGTAGCAGTACTGGCGGTTTCTTTTCTGATCGCCTTCAGCGAGCGCAAACAAAGTGGCGCAGTCTGCAACGATGTGGTGATTGAACTGGAGAACGTGCACGAAAATCATTTTCTGGATGAAGCAGACGTGATGCATTTGGTGGAAGCCAGCGGGCAGCCGGTGAAGGGTATAGATATTCACCGCATTAACCTGAAGGCCATTGAAAAGAAATTATTGTGCAATAAACACATACGCAGCGCAGAGTTGTATGGAGATCTGAAAGGCAACCTGATGGTGCAGGTTTCGCTACGCAGACCCCTGGCGCGCATTGTGCAGCAAGATGGCCCCGATGCGTACATAGCCGAAGATGGTGTGGTGATGGGCGTTTCAGAAAAATATACAGCGCGCGTACCGCTGGTAAGTGGCGCCTTTGTGAAAAAACTTTTGGAGGCGGAAGACCTGAATACCACCGAGGAAGGAAAACAGATTTTGGAAATGATCAAGTTCATTGCCAAAGATCGGTTTTGGAAGGCACAGGTAGCGCAGTTGGATATTAACCACGTGGGCAAGGTTACCATCTATCCGCAGGTTACCGGGCAACGGGTGGAGTTTGGCAAGCCGGTAGATGTGGAATCCAAATTCCGAAAGCTCATGATATTTTATAAAGATATTTTGCCCCAGCGTGGATGGACGAAGTATGAAAGGGTAAATCTGGAGTATGAAGGGCAGATCATAGCAGAATAAATTTTTTGAACACAAGAAACAACCACTAAACAAAACATAGCACAATGGAACACGAGAAAATAGTAGTAGGTCTCGATATAGGCACAACGAAGATATGTGCCATCGTGGGCCGCAAAAACGAGTTTGGAAAGCTCGAAGTACTGGGCATGGGCAAGGCTGAGTCGGAAGGCGTTATAAAGGGCATCGTGGTGAATATTGACAAAACGGTATTTGCCATCAACAAGGCCATTAAAGAAGCCAGCGACCAGGCCGGCATCGACATTGGAATTGTGAACGTAGGTATCGCTGGCCAGCACATCCGCAGTTCCATTCACCACAACAGCATGCTGCGCGACTCCAAAGATGGCGAAATTACCATTGAAGATGTAAGCAGACTGACGGAAGACATGTACCGCATGGTGGTGCCATCGGGCAGCGAGATTATCCATGTGATGCCGCAGGACTATATTGTTGACTACGAGGAGGGAATCAAAGATCCGGTGGGCATGAGTGGCGTTCGCCTGGAGGCCGATTTTCACGTCATCACCGCTCAGACAAGTGCCATCAACAACATCAACAAATGCGTTCGCAGAACCGGCCTGGAGATTGACGATCTGATACTGGAACCGCTGGCATCCAGCCTCGCGGTACTGAGCGAAGAAGAGAAAGAAGCGGGTGTTTGCCTGATTGACATAGGTGGCGGAACTACCGACATTGCGATCTTTTACGACAACATCATCCGCCATACTGCGGTGATCCCTTTCGGTGGCAACATCCTTACCACCGATATACAAAACGGATTGCAGGTGATGTCGAAGCAGGCGGAGCAATTGAAAACGCGTTTTGGCAAGGCCATCGCAGAGGAGGCCAGCCCTAATGAAATTGTTTCTATTCCCGGTATTCGGAACAGAACTGCCAAGGAAATTTCTGTGAAGAACCTGTCGAACATCATACAGGCGCGCATGGAAGAAATCATAGAAATGGCGCATACCGAAATCATCAACTCGGGCTTTGATAACCGCTTGGCGGGAGGCATCGTGATTACGGGCGGTGGCTCGCAGCTAAGTTGCCTGAAGCAACTGGTTGAGTACATGACCGGCATGGACACCCGCATTGGCTACCCGAACGAACACCTGGGCAAGAGTAAGGTGGAGGCCGTAAAGAGTCCCATGTATGCCACTGCAGTGGGTTTGGTGCTGGCCGGCTTCCGCTCGCTCGATGAGCGCGAAGAGCGCTACAAAGAGGCCAGGGCCGTTACCATGAAACAACCTGTCAAGGTAAAGAAGCAGGTGTTGACCAGCGATTTCTTCACCAACATTTTGAACAAAACGAAGGGCTTGTTGATTGACGACCTCGATGGAAAAAATGAATACTAACAGAGGTTAACACCTCACGTTATATACACGAAACAACCACTAAATCATAATCGTCATGTTTGAAACAGGATCATACAAATTTGACATGCCGAAGCACCACAAGTCAATCATCAAGGTAATTGGTGTGGGTGGCGGAGGCAGCAATGCGGTGAACCACATGTACCGGCAAGGCATCAAGGATGTCGAGTTTGTTGTGGCCAACACCGATCTACAGGCGTTGAGCAGCAGCCCCGTTCCGTATAAACTTCAGTTGGGTGTTAACCTGACGGAAGGGCTTGGCTGCGGAGCTAACCCCGAAGTGGGCCGCGCGGCTGCCATGGAGAGCAAGGAGCAAATACGTGAAATGCTGATGGGCACCAAGATGGTGTTTGTTACAGCCGGTATGGGAGGCGGAACGGGCACCGGGGCGGCCCCGGTGATCGCCAAGATTGCCAAAGACATGGATATCCTCACGGTGGGTATTGTTACCGTTCCCTTTTCGTTCGAAGGAAAAAAGAAGATGCAGCAGGCACAGTTGGGCGTAGAAGGCTTGCGTGCAAGTTGCGATACGGTGCTGGTGATTCTGAACGACAAGTTACGTGAGATTTACGGGAACCTGGCTATCGGGCAGGCATTTGGCGAGGCAGACAACGTGTTAACTACCGCTGCCAAAGGCATTGCGGAAATCATTACCCTGGCTGGATATGTAAACGTAGACTTTCAGGATGTGCGCACGGTTATGTTGAATGCGGGCGCAGCCGTAATGGGTTCTGCAGAAACCCGTGGAGAAAACCGTGCAGTGAAAGCCGCCCAGCAGGCGCTGGCATCTCCGCTGCTCGATAACCGCGATATCATGGGCGCGAAGAAGATACTCTTGTCCATTATATCTGGCGAGGAGGCCGAGTTGCAGATGGATGAACTCACCACCATTACTGAGTACATACAAGAGCAGGCGGGCGATGAAGCAGAAGTGATTTTTGGCCATGGCGTGGATGCTGCCCTGGGTGATCGTATCCGCGTAACCGTGATTGCTACCGGTTTCGCACCGGAAGGTAAGACCGTTAAAAAACAGGACGAGAAGAAGGTGCATGAGTTGGACAAAAACCAGATATCGTTGTTCAGCCAGGTAGACAACTCGGTGAACCAGCGACTGCACGAACCGGAGTTAAAAACGGTGGAACCATTCCGCTTTGTGCCAGACAAAGACAAACCTGTTTTAGACGGAGCGGCTGACAAGCCCATTCTAAAACCGGAGGAGCCACTGTACGTGAAGCCTGAATCGCAGCCGTTGAAGAAAGAAGAAAAAAGCGAAGAAGAGCGTTCGTATACCTTTACACTTTTCGAAAAAACAGAGGTAAGTGCAAGCCAGGATGACGAGAACGAAGAAGATGGCGAAGAAAGCCTCTTTGGTGGTAACGATGATGAGTTTTCGGTAGAAAGTAATATGTCTTCCGATCAGTTTATTGACGAGGAGGGCATGGTGGAATACCGTAGAACTAAAGAGCGCCTGATACAGCAGGCAAAGGAGCGCAGAGAGCGATTGAAGGCCGGCAAAACGCAGGAAATGTCGAAAGAAGAGTTCAAGCAAAAGTGGGATGTGCCCGCCTATCAACGCAGGGGTGTAAAGATGGATGACGTGCAACATTCATCTGAGCCGTACATCTCACGGTACAATTTGAATGACGATAATAACCTGTTGGGCAACAATAAATTTTTGCACGACAATGTAGACTAGCCAATTGCGGATGCAGAATATGGAGTTACGAATGTCTTTAAATTCGTCACCAAACATTTTTCATTCGTCAATTGTAATGGCATGGCATATCCGGTACGACTGGTCATTTACTCCATTCGTAGTGGTTGTTGGTGGTAAATATTTTTTGCCGGTACCGGATTGCCTTCTTTTTGATCGGAAAACTTTAGTTGCAGTAGACTGATTTTTTGCTGCGTCCGATCGTAAGTTTTTTAAGCTGGGAAGCCGGAAGCTATGTTCCGGCTTCTTTTTTTTCGCTGTTTTGCGGAGTTGGCATAACTACCCAAAGTGCCAAACCTACTTTGGCTTGCCCCTTGCGTACATAGTCTTAAAGCCCGAGATTATGAAAAGAGTAGGAATGTTATTGTCGGCCCTCTTCCTGATCGGTTGCGAGGTGACGGTGGTAGAACCTGTTGCAGACCCGCGCGATGAAGTGGTGGGATGGTATGAGGTGAAAGAATACAGTGAAACCTATAACGTGTACACGGATTATGCCATCCGCATTACCAAAGTCGGAAATGGGTCAGACGTTTACCTCAACAACTTCTACGGAATCGAACTTCGCGTGATAGCGGAGGTGCGGAACAACAAAATATTTATTCCCTGGCAGTTGGTGGAAGGGTATGAAGTAGAGGGAATCGGAACCATCCATGGAACCGGTATCCGCTTCCACTTTAACGTGACAGATCGTTACAGTGACGGACCCACTGATTTTTGTGAAGCCGAAGCGTGGCTCTATTGGTGAATGAATCGTTGCTTTCACTATCTTTAAGCTATGTCAAGAAAAACGGTATTTATCACTTTCCCGGTAATATTAATTATCGTTGCCTATTTCCTGGGGCCTTCACCAGCCAAACAAAAGTGGAGCCTTAGCAAGAAAGTAGTTCCGCAAACTGCTGACGAATTAGAGCGTTATGTATTTACGATCGAATCGCGGCACAAAATCAAACCCGACAACGAAGCCAGAATTATCTGGAGCGACTCAAGGCGAGCCAAAACTGATTACAGCGTTATCTACCTGCACGGTTTTTCTGCCAGCCAAGAAGAAGGCGACCCGGTACATACCGATTTTGCAAAAACCTTTAGATGCAATCTTTACCTGGCCCGCCTGGCCGACCACGGTGTGGACACCACAGAACAATTGCTTTATTTTACGGGAGGTCGTTTTTGGGAAAGCGCAAAGGAAGCGCTGGCCATTGGCAAGGCTTTGGGTAACAAGGTAATTGTGATGAGCACTTCTACCGGTGGAACGGTGGCCCTGATGCTGGCAGCCTATTTTCCCGATGACGTGCATGCACTGATCAACATGTCGCCCAACATCGCCATCAATAACCCGACCGCGTGGATGCTGAACAACCCGTGGGGGCTGCACATTGCGCGAATGGTGCTCGGAGGCGACTACCAGATTATTCCCTATGAAGAAGCACGGCAACAATACTGGAATGGCAAGTACCGTGTGGAAGCTTTACCTCAACTGCAGGAACTGGTAGAGGCGCAAATGAACCAAACGCTTTTTGAAAAAGTAACGTGTCCCTCTTTAACCATGTATTACTACAAGAGCGAAACCGAGCAAGACCCAACGGTGAAGGTAAGTGCTATGTTGGAGATGCATGCGCAATTAGGTACTCCCGAGAACCTAAAAATGGCAGTGCCCGTGCCGAAAGCAGGCGGGCACGTAATTGGTTCACACCTGGTTTCTAAAGATATAGCCACCGTAATACAGACCGCTAACCAATTTGCGGTCGACAAGTTGGGCATGAAGCCTGTCAGCGCTTCTTCTGAAATTCAATGATCAGGTGCTTGCTGAGCAGCACGGACACCGATGTGTTAATGGAGAAGATTTCGCGGTAGGTTGCTGCGTGCGCTGGATTTTCTTTCATTTGCTTCTTTAGGTTCTTGCGGCTGAAGAAATAAATAAGGGGATAGAAGATCAGCAAAAGTGCAGACGTGCTGCTTGCGCCTGTCTGATGTATTTTTTGGATGGCGAGCGATTGCAGTGCAGCCAGCGTGCGAAGCCTGAGTATGCCACTGATAAAGAGTCTGCTAAAATATCCTTCCTCATTTCCCGGCCAGCGGGTGAATGCGTTCCACTCATTGGGGGCCGGATGAGAATAGTGTTCGCTCTCCATTAAGAATTGCGAAAACCGGCTGCGCAAGGACGAACTGTTGGGTGTGGTCAAAAGTAAAATTCCGTTAGGTTTCAGTATTCTGGCCACCTCCTGAAAGAAAAAATGCTGGTTGGGCAGGTGTTCGATGGTTTCCGCGCAAATAGCGTAATCCACACTGTTGTTTGCCAGCGGAAGCGTCTTTTGAAGGTCTACTCGACTACAGGTTATTTCGCAGAATTTGTTTTGCTCCGGAAACAGGTCGAACAACAAGACCTGCGCACCCGCCTTGTGAAATTCGTTTATGATGAACCCGCTGCCCGCGGAAAGGTCTGCCACAGTTTTGTTCTGAAGGGCGGTTCTTTGCTCCTCAATGTATTTCAGAAAAAACTTAACTGCATTTTCGCGCGAATGCAGTACCTCTGGCAAAGAAGCGCTCATTTTGTCTGAAGCCATTGCAGGGCTTTCTCCAGGTCTTCGGGTGTATCTATCCCCAGCGTTTCCAGTTTGGTCTCAGCCACGTGGATGCGAAAGCCGTTCTCCAGCCACCGCAGTTGCTCAAGCGATTCGGCTTGCTCTAAGGATGATACTGGCAACCTGGTAAGCTGCGCCAGCACGTCTGCTCTGTAAGCATACATGCCAATGTGTTTGAAGTGAATGTTTCCAGCCAACCACTTTTCATCTGGCAAGTTGCGCATGTGCGGTATGGGCGAACGGCTGAAGTACAAGGCTTCGCCCGATTTATTCATCACCACCTTCACCGTGTTCGGATTAAACAGAGCGGCCGTGTCGGTGATTTTTTTGGCCAACGTAGCCAGTTGCACGTGCCCATCGAGTAAGGAGGCTAGCAGCGCTATTTGTTGCGGGTCGATAAAGGGTTCATCGCCCTGAATGTTGATGACGTAGTCGTAAGGTTCCGCCTGCTGCGTAAGCGTTTCGTGGCAACGATCCGTGCCGCTGGGGTGATCGGCCGAAGTAAGACACGCGGATCCACCAAAGGATTTCACATGTTCCATAATGCGGGCATCATCGGTGGCAACTACCACTTTTGCGAGGTGTGGGCTTTGGGTGGCTTGCTCATATACCCGCTGCACCATAGACTTGCCGGCAATGTCCGCCAGTGGTTTGGCGGGAAAGCGGGTGGACGCATATCGTGCCGGTATCACTCCAAGTATTCTCACACCTGTTTTACTTTTAGCGAAGCGCCCTCCGTACCGATTACTTCAACCGCACTGCCTTTTTCAATGAACTCTCCCCGAGTAAAAGCATCATACAACTGATCGTTCAGCATGATTTTGCCGCTGGGTCGCAACACAGTGTAGGCCAGTCCTTTTTTGCCCATCAGCGAGGCGGCATCTGCATTCACGGTAAAGCCTTTTGACTTATCCTGTGTGTCCGTAAGCGCAATTTTCTGAAATGCTTTGGTCTCGGTTAAGCGTGCTCCGCCAAAGAACAATAAAAGAGCGCCACCCGAAATGCCACCCATGGTGGAAAAGAACGCCACCACAATGTCGCCCAGCGGAACGAAATCGAAATTGAAGAAATCGTTGTTGAGCATGATTAGCACCAGCGATGCAACGGTGAGTGTTATGCCGGTGATGCCGGCCACGCCAAATCCGGGAATCACAAATATCTCTAGGAAGATCAAGGTAATGCCAACAAACAAAGCAATAATTTCCCAATAGGCAGCCAGGCCGTTGAGGTAGTAAGGCACCAGGTATAATATAAGGGCAATAGTGGCGGCAATCAACGGAAACCCAACGCCTGGGGTTTGCAATTCGAAATAGATGCCACCTATAATGATCAGAATCAACAGCCCGCTGATGAATGGGTTGAGAAAGAAGGCAATGATTTTCTCGGTGTAGCTCAGTCGAAATATTTCCATCTCGTAATTCTCGACTTTGTTCCGTTTCAGTATTTCTTCAATGGATTCCACCTTTGCTTCACAATAACCATTTTCAATAGCTTCGCTGGTGGTGAACGTAATTACTTTACCTGCCTGCTTCACGCTGTCAATCACTACATTTTCGTCTACCATGCCTTCGGCTATGCGCGGGTCGCGGCCATTTTCTTCGGCCGTAGACCGCATAATCGAACGCATGTACGATTGATATTTGTCGGGTGCGGCCTCACCACCTGCTCCGCTCACCACGGTGGCAGCCCCAATGTTGGCACCGGGCGACATATAAATGCTGTCGCAGGCAATAGAGATCAGCGCACCGGCCGATGCGGCATCGGAATTGATAAACACCCAAATGGGTTGTTTCACATCCATGATCATATCCACAATTTCTTTCGCATCGGTAAGCACCCCGCCATAGGTGTCCATATCAACAATAATGTAGTCGGCTTCGATCTTTTCTGCGTTTTCAAGGGCCAGCTTCACGTAGCGCGTCATACGGGGGTCAATCTCTGCCCGTATCTCCATCACCATTACCTTCTTCTTTTGGGCTACGGCCGGCAAACTGCAACAGGCCATCAAAACCCATGCGATTTTGAAAAGTAGCTTCTTCATGAATTCCCCTTATTTTTCATAAAAATAGCACGATTAGCACAAAATAAAATTGGTACGGAATTCATTAAAGAATAGTAAATTTTGGAGATTTTTTGAGCTATGATTAAGACCATTTTTCTTCTGGCGCTGGCATGGACGGATGGGCCGCAGGCCGATTCTTTGCGGTTAGAAACCATCAATGGCCAGGCATTTGTGATACATGAGGTGGGTGAGAGAGAAACGCTTTACGGACTGTCGAAGCGCTATGGCGTAACCGTAGCGCGGGTGCTGCAGTTCAACCCCTCAGCAGACGGAGGCCTTGAGGTGGGACAGATTTTGAAGATTCCCTATCAGCCCAAATCTCGTGTGCAAACAGCCGAAGGAACCGTGCACAATGTGCAGCCGAAAGAAACATTATTTGCCATTTCGCGCATGTACAATGTAACGGTAGACGATATCAAGACCTGGAACAATCTGAAAGATAATTCCTTGTCTACCGGCCAGGAGTTGTTGATCAAGAAGGGAACCACTGCCGCTACCAAAGTAACAGAGCCGCAAAAGTCTACCAATGGTGTGCACACGGTGGCGGCAGGCGAAACACTCTACTCGCTTTCGCGATTGTATTCGGTAACGGTAGACCAGATCAGAGAATGGAATGGTCTGACCAGTTCGGAACTGAAATTAGGACAAAGTTTGGTGGTGGCAGACCCGAACAAATCGAACAAAGTAGTGCCTGTGGAAGCAACAAAAGCAGAACCGGTTGCGGTTACGCCCGTGGTAACCACACCCATTCAAATTACCGAGTCGGTGGCAGGCACAGACGAAGTGCGCGAATCGGGACTGGCGGAATTGATTGAGGGCACCGAAGGAAACCGCAAATACCTGGCGTTGCACCGCACGGCCAAGACCGGCAGCATTTTAAAGGTGCGCAATGAACTCAACAACCGCGAAGTGTTTGTGCGCGTGGCCGGTCAGTTGCCCAACACAGGGGTGAATGACAAACTGGTGATTAAGATCTCTAAATCGGCTTACGACCGCCTGGGGGCCATTGACCCGAAATTCAGAGTGGAAGTAACGTATTATAAATAAGGGTGCTTCTTTTAGAATGCAACCCCGCACTGATCTATATGCGTGTACGCTTGACTGGCCTGGCATGTTTGTTTTTTGGCGCTGCCGCTGTGGCACAAAATCTGGTGATAAACCCCGGGTTTGAGGAGTATTTCCGTTGCCCTTCATCTTTCAGCACCGATAGCCGCGACTTTTTTTTGCCTGGGTGGAGTTCAGCCAACATGGGCACACCCGATCATTTTCACCAATGCAGTTGGAGCGACAACGATGTTCCGTTTAACTGGGCCGGACAAACCAATGCACACACTGGCCTGGGCTATGCCGGTATCTACACCTGGAATAACAATGGCAAAAATTACCGCGAATACATTCAGTGCGAGTTGGCCAGCCCGTTGGAGAAGGGCATCCGGTACCGCATCGGTTTTCATTTTCAATTGTCTTCCTACTCGGTATATGCTACCGACCGCATCGGGTTGATTCTCTCCGATTCGTTAATCTTCCGAAAAGATGATAAGGTCATTCGCCATGCTGCCATCTTGCAAAAAACTAAAGAAGACCTTTTTACCGATCGTGATTGGCTGGAAGCAAGCACAGAGTACGTAGCCAAAGGCGGAGAACAATATCTGGTCATCGGAAATTTTTCTGACGATAAAGCCACTCGTCATCAACAACTCACTTCCCGTAAGGGTAAGAGTTTCATGCTGTCGGCCAGTGCGTACTATTACATTGACGATGTGAGTGTGGTAAGATTGGACCCCGTGCCGGAGCCTGTGCCGCTGTGGACGGATGGCAGAGAAATTGAACCCAACGAAACCTATATCCTGAAAAACATTCAATTCGAATTCGACAGCTATCAGTTGCTATCGGTATCTTTTCCGGAGTTAGACAAGCTGGTTGAGGTGATGAAGACAAAACCCGATTGGGATGTGGAACTGGCCGGCCATACCGATGACCAGGGCTCTGACGATTATAACCTGGTGCTCTCGCAAAACCGTGCGCGCAGCGTGGGCGAATACCTGGTAACCAAGGGTGTGGATCAAAGCAGAATTCGCACCACCGGATTTGGCAAAAAGCAACCACTGGTAAGCCGCACCGATGAAGCAGCCCGCAGCGTGAACAGAAGGGTAGAAGTAAAGTTTTTAAAGTAGCCCTTTGCTTTTGTACTTGCCTTTATGAAACGCAGGCCGCTGGCAGAGTTAAAGGTTTTTTTAGACGAAAAAGCCGCTCAATACAACCACCCCGGTTTTATTGCGAACGACCCGGTTTCTATTCCGCACCGGTTTTCGCGTAAGCAAGACATAGAAATTGCCGGGCTGTTTGCGGCCACGCTGGCATGGGGGCAGCGCACCACCATTATCCAAAATTGCAGTCGTTTACTCCAATGGATGGATCATGCGCCTCATGAGTTTATACTTCACCACCAACCTAAAGACTTAAAGAGATTTGGCGGGTTTGTGCACCGCACTTTTAACGATACAGATGTTTTGTACTTTATTCACTTTCTCTCTCATTATTATCGCAGAAACCAGTCGCTGGAGAGTGCTTTTGTTGTGAACGAGGGTGCTGAAAGTGTAGCCTCCGGGTTGATCCATTTTCACAACCTGTTTTTTTCGTTGCCAGATTTTCCAGAACGCACAAAAAAGCATGTGGCCACGCCCCAGAGAAAATCAGCTTGTAAGCGGCTGAATATGTTTTTGAGATGGATGGTGCGCAAAGATGCGGGTGGTGTTGATTTTGGATTGTGGACCAACATTGCACCTGCTCAATTGGTATGTCCCTTCGATGTGCATGTGGCACGGGTGGCGCGCAAACTCAGGCTGGTTACGCGCAAGCAGTCCGACTGGCAGGCGGCTCTTGAGTTAACCAATCGCCTCAAGCAGTTCGATGCCACCGACCCCGTGAAGTACGACTTTGCCCTCTTCGGGTTGGGTGTTGAGGAGAAATTCTAAATCTATCAGAGGCGGGTGTCAGGTAAATCGGTTAGCGGCAGCAAAGAGGAACTCACGCGTTGATAGGGTGAAGGACTTCTTTGCCGCGGCCAACTCAGGTTCAAACAAAAAATCAATTGTCACCTTTTTTCCAATCGGGTAGTCTGCCCGGTGTGTAGGGCGCGCCCGCCTTCTCCAGGCTTTGTTCCAGACTTTTCAGATCGGTGTTAATGACCTCTTTCAGTTGTGTCAGCGCCACTTCAAATTCTTCGCTCGCAATTTGCAGTTGCTCTTTCATGGTAGTGGTAGGGTCTGATGTGGAATTGTTACCATCGTAAATGGCGCCAAACAACCTGCTCGAAATAGATGGCGGAGTATCGATGTCCAATCTGCCTGCCGCGGTATCGCCATAGAATTTTTCCGAAACGGCCCGCAGTTTGGAGTCGATAGCTTTGGCCTGTGTGGCGAAATCCTGATTGGGTTGGGGTACGCTGAAGATGGCATCGCGCAGGTACCGCAGTTTGGTGGTGGCATCGTTCAGCATGGCCGAGGCAGACTGGTAGCTGCGTTGCAACTCAGCAGCCTGACGTTGCCACGCCACCATGGCTGGCCGGTTAACCGATGGCAGGGTAGTGCCTGGCAAAACTTTTGCTTCAAATTTTTCCGGCCCCGCTATATCTGTAATTACGCCATCTACCGACTGAGACAGCGTAACCGTGTAGGTGCCGGGCGCCACCAGCATGCCTACATCATTGGGCTGAAAAGGATTGTCGTTGGGTTGCGGATTAATGTTGATGGGATTGGATGACGGATAGCGGAAATCCCACACCAGTCTGTTTACTCCTTTTTTGGGTGAAGTTTTCAGTTTTCTCACAATTTCGCCTTGCGCATTGCGAATGGTGAACAGCAGGTAGGGCGATTCCTCCTGCGACTCTGCCTTCAGATTTTCGAGGGCGGGATAGAACACATCTTTTCCGTCTTTGTATAGCTTGGCCTCATCGTCTTGCCGTTTCTCCTTCCGTGTTTTGATTTCATTCTTCAGGTAGTAGGTAAATGTGGCGCCTACAGGCGGGTTATCGGCCCGATAGAACGACTCGCCCATAAACCCTTTGCCTCTTATGCCCAAGGGGCTGTTTTCAATAAACATCCAACTGTCTTTCACCGCAAAAAGATGAGCCTCTTTGTTTTCGGCTTGCTTCAGTTGGCGCAGAGGCGAGTAGTCATCGAGTACATAAAAGCCACGCCCAAAGGTAGCCAGCACCAGGTCGTTCTCTCTTTTTTGAATGGCCATGTCGCGCACTGCGATGGTCGGTAAGCCCGCTTTCAATGGTTTCCAAGTTTTGCCACCATCGTTAGAGAAATGAACACCGAACTCCGTTCCGGCAAAGAGCAGGTTGGCATCTACATGATCTTCCAACAGACAATAGGTGGAGCCGCGCTCAGGTAAGTTGCCATTGATGGATGTCCACGTGTTGCCTTTGTCGGTGCTTTTGAAGAGGTAGGGTTTGAAATCGCCCCGCTTGTGGTTGTTAAGCACCGCATAGATTACGTTTTCATCGTGTTGCGATGCCAATACATGGTACACGTAGGTCATGGAAGGAGCACCGGGGAAGGCCTCTGTTTTTTTCCAGGTGGCACCCCCATCGGTGGTGATTTGAATTAAGCCGTCATCGGTGCCTGCCACCAATAGCTTTTCATTTTTGGGCGACTCTGAGAAGGCGCTGGCCAAGCCGTAAAGTGCTGTGCCGCTGTTTTTTCCGGGTGCTTCTATGCCCCACACGCGGCCCATCACCGGAAGCTTGTTTCTGTCTAAACCGCGCGAAATATCTCCACTGATTACTTGCCAGGTGTTACCATAATCATCGCTCTTAAAAACTTTTTCCGCAGCGAAATAAATGCGGCCTTTCTGGTGTGCGCTGGTTTGCAGCGGTGAGTCCCAGTTCCAGCGGTATTCATTTTCGCCTTTGCGTGGCTTGGGTTGAATGCCGGTGGCTTCGCCCGTGGCTTTGTCGAAACGCACTAAGCCGCCATGCTGCGATTGGGCATACACAATGTTGGGATTGTGCGGGTCAATCGCGCTTTCAAATCCATCGCCACCGTTGGTTACAAACCAATCTGCGTTGGTGATGCCACTCTCGTTGCGTGTGCGCGATGGACCGCCCAGGCTGAAGTTGTCCTGTGTGCCGCCATAAACGAAGTAGAAGGGTTCGCTGTTGTCTACTTCTACTTTGTAAAACTGGGTTACCGGCAGGTTGGGTTTGTACTGCCAGGTTTGGGCACCGTCCCATGTCTCGTAAATGCCACCATCGCAACCGTTCAGCATGTGGTTGGTATTGGTGGGGTCAATCCACATTACGTGGTTGTCTACGTGTTTGTGTTTTTCGCCCAGCGTGCGCCAGGTCTTTCCGCCATCGTCTGTCACCTGATTAAACACCGTCATGGAGTGAACGCGGTGTGGATTTTTCGGATCGCAGAAAATTTCTGAATAGTAGTTGCCTCCGCTCTGATGGCCGCTGCGCTTTTCCCAACTGGCTGCGCGGTTGGTAGAGCGGTAAAAACCACCTTCGCCTTTAGCGGCCTCTACCATGGCATACAAATACTCAGGGTCGGCCGGGGAGATGGCCAATCCAATCCGCCCCAAGTCTACGGCAGGCAAACCGGTGTTGGCTTTCGCCCAGTTCTTGCCGCCATCTGTGGTTTTATAGATGCCACTGCTCGGGCCGCCACTCACATAAGCGTAATCGTGGCGTCTGCGCTGAAAGGCAGCCGCATAGATTACATCCGGGTTACGCGGGTCCATCACTGCATCGGTTACGCCCGTGTGTTCGTCTAACTTCAATACCTGCGCCCAGGTTTTGCCGCCATCTTCTGTTTTGTACAAGCCCCTGTCGCCACCCTCTTTCCAGAGGGGGCCAATGGCAGCTACATACACCACTTGTGTGTTGCGCGGGTCGATCAGAATTTTGGCTATGTGCTCTGAATCTTTTAGACCCACGTTTTTCCATGTGGCACCACCGTCTTCCGATTTGTACACGCCATCGCCATAGGCCACGCTCCGCTGGTTGTTATTTTCGCCAGAGCCTACCCACACAACGTTGGGGTTAGATGGATCTAACGTTATGCAACCAATGGAATAAGAACCCTGGCTGTCGAATACCGGTTCGTAGGTGGTGCCTGCATTCACCGTTTTCCATACGCCACCCGAAGCGGTAGCCACATAGTATTCGCTGTAATTGTTGGGGTTCACTGCGAAGTCGGAAATACGACCGGACGTAAGGGCTGGCCCAATGCTTCGAAACTTTAATCCCGACAGACTGATGTCGTCTTTTTTTTCCGAGGGTGCCGATGCTGCATTTTTGTTTTTCTGCGCCACCGCGAAAAGGGTGAGCACGGAAAAGCAGCCAAGGAGCAAATAATTTTTCATCTGTTAATAATTTTTGTTTGGGGTCAGATCGTATATCCGGCCCGGATATCATCCCGGAGGATGTAGGCGGAGCGTGGATACTTCATCGAGGGATTTGTTGGTGATCAACGCTCGAAGTAGCTAAAAAAGTAGGGCTATGCAACCATGTGTTGACAAAGGGTTGCCACGGAGGGAAAACGGTTGTAAAGTGAAGTCGTACGCTCGCGTTACCTCCAGTTGGCGGGGTCCAATTTCCAGGATTTAACGTACACCAGTTGGTCTTCGTCTAAGTACTTTTTGTTTACGGCCTCTTTCAGCAGGTGGCTGAAGTCGCTCAGGCATACCAGCGGAATGCGGGCGGCTTCAAAATTCTTTTCGGCCACTTCAAACCCGTAGGTGAAAATGGCCACCATACCTACCACTTTAAAGCCGGCATCTTTTAGTGCTTCGGCCGCCTTCAAAGAACTCCCCCCGGTAGATACCAGGTCTTCAATCAGCACCACCTTTTGACCGGGCGTCACTTTGCCTTCAATGAGGTTGCCCATGCCGTGTTCTTTGGGCTTGGGGCGCACGTAAACATAAGGTAGTTGAAGTGCGTCTGCCACCAGCGCACCCTGAGGAATGCCTGCCGTGGCAACACCTGCAATACATTCGGCAGAGGCAAAGTGCGTTTGCACCGCGTTGGCCAGCGCTTGCTTAATGTAGGTGCGTATGGCGGGGTAAGACAGCGCCAGTCGGTTGTCGCAATAGATGGGCGATTTCCAGCCGCTGCTCCAGGTAAAGGGCTGCTTGTAGTTCAGTTTAATGGCTTCTATTTCCAGCAATTTATCGGCTACGGGGCCAGCTGTTTCGCCTACAATTTGTACCAAACTCATGCAGCAATTTATCACGAATTTTCAACTTGGACAGAAATTTGAGCCACAATCAGCTTATTTTCATCGATTAGGGTTCTAATATCACAGGGGGGTTGATTCATTGAAAATATTTTATGTTTTTGCAAGCTGCACTTGAGTGGCCGAATCATGAATCTGTTCATCAACGACATCCCCGTAATGATTCTGAAACCGGGGGAAGAACCCCAGTCTGGCCATTACAACTCCACCATCAATGCGGCAACGGAGCCCATTCAGAAGGCATCGCTCATACACCATGTGTGGATACAGCATGCGGCCGTGCAGCACCTCGATACGGTGCTTGATCTGATCAATACCCGGGTGCCCTCTAACCTGCTGTCGCTGTTCATCACGGTGGAGGAGTACAACTCCATTAAGTTGTACCTGAAGAGGAAATTCAAGGTGGTGAAGGCTGCAGGCGGATTGGTGCGCAAGAAAGACCGCTTCCTGATGATTTACCGCATGAAGAAGTGGGATTTGCCGAAAGGCAAAAAAGAATCGGGCGAACGCTACCGCCAGACGGCCGAGCGCGAAGTGGAGGAAGAATGCAATATGGATGTGAAGCTGGGTAGAAAGATTTGCACCACTTGGCATACCTACACCATGAACAAGCGGGCCATGCTAAAAAAAACACGGTGGTATGTGATGGATGTGGTGGACGACTCGAAGATGAAGCCCAGTCTGGAAGAAGACATTGAAGAGTTACGCTGGATGACCCAGAAAGAAGTGTACCACGCACTGGAAAACTCGTACCGCTCCATTCGGTTTGTGATTGAAAGCTATTACAACATTTCTGAAAGGGCCTGAGTAACCTTGCTTACAACGTGTAGGGTAAGAAATCAGACACATCGCCTTTGTAGCGGTGTACTTCGCGGATAATAGAAGAACTGACGGATGCAAATTGGGGAGAGGTGATGAGAAACACCGACTCAAGATCGGCATTCAGGTGGCGGTTAACCTGCGATATGCCATTCTCGTATTCGAAATCGGTGGTGTTACGCAGTCCGCGTAATAAAAAACGCGCATTGTTTTTTCGGGCAAATTCTGCCGTTAGCTCCGCATAGGTTTGCACGCTGATAGCAGGGTAGTCTTTAAACGTCTTCTGGATACACTCCACCATCATGTTCACATCGAAATAGCGGTTGCTTTTCTGGCTGTTGTAGCCGATGGCGATGATGATCTCATCGAACAGTTGAAGGCCGCGCAGCACAATATCCTCGTGTCCCTTGGTAAACGGATCGAACGAACCGGGAAAAAGGGCGATGCGTTTCATAACGATTTATTGAGGTGCTTAGATAAGCAGGTGGATAGAGTACAGGTCGAAGAAGTGATGTTCTTGCACTTCGTCAAACAGGTAGCCAAACGTGAGGTGCCCCGGCCTGGAACCAAAATGCACGTTGCGCACATACTTCACAAACTCGTGGTAATGCGGAGAGTTTTTACCGATGTAACCCCACAAAATTACCTGGCTGTTCTCCTGGCTCAGCCCCAGCGCATTGATTACCAGCATAATGTACTTCACATAGTCTGCAAAGTGTTTTATGGGAAACTGGTTGTAGTAAACCAGCTTACCCCCTGACGCAGAAAGTATGTGGAGTTTAAATCTGTCTACGTAGAGAAACAAAGGCGATTGCCCCTTGTGCTGAGGGGCCACAGCCAGCACGCCTTCTATCAGTGCGGCCGACTGGTGGATAAATTGAATGTTCGTGTTCTGATAGAGCGATGAAAGCCACTGATGCAGGTCTTTGCCAAGGGCAAAAACTGTAACGGCATCCAGTTGCCGGTTGCGGCAATGCAACACCATTTCTTTTGCCGTATCTACCTGTGCATTAAAGCGCAGGTATTCTAACGCAGAGTCTTCAACAAACAATGAGGCCGGTACCTGTGCGTATTTATTGTTCTTGATGGAGAACGTTACGTTTTTCCAAAAACCCGCGGTTAGCAAAGGGTGGGCATCGTACACCTCCTTGGTAACCTGAAGCTGTTCTTTGGCCGATTGAATTTCGCTGAATACGTAGTCTTCGAAAAAAAGCAGGCGATGGTCTTCCGACACAACGCCTACTTGTAAATCTCTTGCACCTAATTGCACCATCAGAGAGTATTGATGAAGGTTTTCTTCGTCAAACTTCTCGTCTTTGATCTTTTTGATCAGCTTATAACTGAGCGATGTGGCCTGCAAGTTTTTATGTTATTCCCAGTTTCCGGCAGTAGATACATCTGTGCGCGATCCAAAACGCAAAGGCTTACGGTTTTTCTGCTCGTTAGTTTCTTTACGATTTGGGTTGTCGGGCGAAGGGTCTTTTACTTCAATTACCTGCACCATCACACCGGCTTTGTCTACCTTACCTACAAAGATCTCGAAATTTTGGTTGGTACCCGGCTTCATGCCGATTTTAGAAAGGTCGGTGTTAGGATCGAAAACATAATCCCAATAGCTGATCAGGATTTTTCCTTTCGTTACCTGATCGCCAGGGCTCAGGGGCGCCAGGCTGTCGATCGTTCCTTTTTCGGTGAAGGGAGGCTGGCTTTCGCGATCGCCTACTCTGAGTTTATAGGCACGCTGGTTGCGTATTACCTTATCGCCCACCTTCACATTATAGCCCAGGAAGGTACCATTGTCTGATGCGTTCAAAGTATAGTTTTTGCGGAAAATTCGTTCTTTGGCGCTGATGAAACCGAGGGTGTCGATTTCCACTGTCACCTTTTCGCCACCGTAAGCCAGTTGCTCAATAATTTCTCTGCGCTCTAGTATGGGTACCCGTCCGTGCTGAACAAAATCACTGAGGGAATCCCAATTGGCGGTGTAACGGCCATTTACTTCCAGGAAGACAATTTCGGCTTCTCGAATCAGCTTCAGCCGTTCTATAACCGCGGCTTCTATGCTGGCAATGGCTTCACGGTCGTCTATCACTTTCTGAACGCTTCCGTACAGGTATACGAAAAGCGCCACACTGGCACCCAGCAGAACAACGGTCAGGATTTTGGTAACAGAATTCATTTTCAGTAGTCAGGTTTAGCTTGCAAGTATAAATATTTTAACACTTTAATACACAACCAGTCATAATTTAAAATACCCCCGTAAACCGGCTATTTGGGCTATTTTTGGCGCAAAACCAAAGAGCCCGTGCCGTTGGTTGAGGGGCACGGTGGCCAATTGATTGTCATCGAAAAAACGTGCCTCTGCAACTACGGTAAGAGCGCCCGTTTCCGGATCGTGACCGGTGCGAAGGGTGCCTCCCTGCACCTGCGCCAAAAAAAATAATTCTAACGCGTGGAGGGGAGGTCGAAGCACTTCGCACACAAATAATAAATCGCCTACCAACACGTGTAGGCCTGTTTCCTCGCGCACTTCGCGGGCCACACACTGCCGGGCATCTTCGCCAAATTCAAGCCCACCGCCCGGGGGTGCCCAGAAGTCAGAGTCGGTAATGTGTTTATGGTTCACCAGCAGCAACCCAGCCTCTGTCAGGCAAATGCCGCAAGCCCTGATTCTTGTTTTGTTTCCGTAAATTTCCTGAACCGAATGGGGCATGGTTGCGTTTGGTTACCAGTTTTTATACGATCTGATACATGGCGCACGTTTTAGTCAATGCGATGATAGGTGGAAAATCACAAATTATGAAGGCTTTGTTATGGCAAGTAATGTTTTGCCTGGCCGTTGGCACGGCCGTGGCGCAAGATGGTGCCGCTGCCGCTCAGGGGCAGGGGGCCGTTATAACCTGGGAGCAGAACAGCTACGATTTTGGTGATATTCAGCAGGGCGAAAAGGTGGAGTATACTTTCCGCTTTTCAAACACGGGCACGGAGCCGCTAATTATAACCAACATTACCACGCAGTGTGGTTGCACCACACCCAAAGGCTGGCCCCGCGATCCGATTCTGCCGGGTGGCAAAGGCGAAATTACGCTGGCGTTTAACAGTGCCGGCAAGTATGGCCGACAAAACAAAGTGGCCACTATCGTCTCCAATGCGGTAAATGTGGGCGGCCGCCAGTTAATATTATCGGGCACGGTGGTGCAGAAAAAACCTCAGTAGTTTTATTTGTACATTCTTTGCACCCCCACGGCAAGTAGTGCCCAGCCTGCTAAAAGAAATAATCCACCTACGGGAGTAACCCATGCCACTGCGTGGGTTTGTAAAATGGCTATTGTGTAAAGGCTGCCGCTGAAGAGCACCACACCCATCAGAAAACACCCACCCGCCAGGCGAAACAGCCGTTGGCTTTCCTTCGCCATGGCCAGGCCGGTGGCCAACAAGGCAAAGGCATGGTAGAATTGGTACCTCACCGCCAGCTCGTAGGTATCAACACGCCCTGCGGCTGTAAGCATCGGTTTCAACGCATGGGCTCCAAAGGCACCCAGGGCCACAGCCAGCAACCCCAAAACCGTGCCCGTTAAAAGTATTTGTCGCTGTGTCATAAGTGTGGGTAAGATCTTTCTCCAAAAATGGCTGTACCAATACGCACCAACGTGCTGCCTTCCTCTTGAGCAATGCGGTAATCGCTCGTCATGCCCATCGATAGTTCTTGCATGGTTACCCATGGTGGTAGTGGCAACAGCTTAATTTTTTCGAAAAGTGTTTTGAGGGTGCGGAACTCGCGCCTGATCTGTTCCTGATTGTTGGTAAGGGTAGCCATGCCCATCAATCCCTTTATGTGCACGTGGGTGTAGTCTGCCAGCTTTTCTGCGCGAAGCAGGTCGAGCAGTTCAGTTTCATCTAATCCAAATTTGGTTTCTTCTTCGGCAATGTGCATCTGCAACAGGCACGGCACCGTTCGGTTTATTTTTTTTCCCTGCCTGTTGATTTCCAACAGCAGCTTTTCGCTGTCTACCGAATGAATCAGTGAAACAAAAGGAGTGATGTATTTAACTTTGTTGGTTTGCAGGTGCCCGATCAAATGCCACTCAATGTCTTTGGGCAAAACCTGGTACTTGGCCACCATTTCCTGCACCTTGTTTTCTCCAAACAGGCGCTGGCCGGCATCGTACGCCTGCTGTACTGCTTGTGCGGGGTGCGTTTTGCTTACCGCTATTAACCGGCAGCCGGGAGCCAGTGTTGCCCTTATGTTTTCTAACTTTCTTTTAATCTCCATTTGTATAACTTTGGCCCCCTACTGGTTAAATTTCGAACACAAAAATATGGCGATCTTAGGTACGTTGCTCAAAAAAGGAATTAAACTAAGTGAAAACCTGGAGCAGGAATATTCCTTTCCTTTCGAGCTGCAAAAAAAAACACTGAAAGAATTGCTGATAGAGGCTGCTGACACTGAGTTTGGCAAGTACTACAACTTTCACGATATACTAAGTCATTTCCGCAAAGGTCATAAGGATTTCTACAAGGTCTTCCGCAGCACCATACCCATACACGACTACAATAAGATCTACAAAGACTGGTGGCAACTGTCTTTGAAGGGCGTAAAAAATGTGTGCTGGCCGGGGCGCATCAAATACTTTGCGCTAAGTTCGGGCACTTCCGAGGCATCTTCCAAGTACATACCGGTAACCAAGGAAATGACTAAGGCCATCCAGCGCACCAGCATCCGGCAGATCATGTCGCTCTCTAAGTACGACTTACCTGCCGAGGTGTTTGAGGCGGGTATTTTGATGATTGGTGGCAGCACCCACTTGAACAAGCGAGGCAGCTATTTCGAGGGCGACCTAAGCGGCATACAGGCAGCACGCCTGCCGTTTTGGTTTCAGCATTTTTATAAGCCCGGTAAGCGCATTGCCAAAACGAAAAACTGGGCAGCTAAACTTGAAGAAATTACGCAGAAGGCACCCGAGTGGAACATCGGCATTATTGTGGGAGTGCCCGCCTGGATTCAAATTCTGCTTGAGAAAATCATCACTTACCACAAACTTGAGAACATCCACGAAATATGGCCTAACCTGCGTGTATATGTGCATGGTGGCGTTTCGTTCGATCCGTATCGAAAGAGTTTTGAAAAACTTCTGGGGCGGCCCATCTATTATATTGAGACCTACCTAGCCAGCGAAGGATTTATTGCTTATCAGGCACTGCCCAACAAGCGGTCTATGAAGTTAGTAACCAACAATGGCATCTTCTATGAGTTTGTCCCATTCGAAGAAAAAAATTTTTCACCCAACGGAGAAATAAAGCAAGAGGCTGAAACCTTAACCATAGATGAGGTTGAGGAAGGGAAAGAATACGCCATTCTGTTATCCACCTGTGCCGGTGCCTGGCGCTATCTCATTGGTGATGTCATCAAGTTTACGTCAGTAGAAGATTCTGAAATAATCATAACAGGCCGCACCAAACATTTTTTAAGTTTATGTGGAGAACACCTTTCGGTGGACAACATGAATAAAGCCATTGAGTTGGTGGCTGATGAAATGAATATCTCCATTAAAGAATTTACCGTAGGTGGCATTCCGCACGATAATCTGTTTGCCCACCATTGGTACATAGGCACAGACGATAAAGTAGATAAGCTGGTGTTGAAGGAGCGCCTCGATCATCATCTGAAAGTTTTGAATGACGATTATGCAGTAGAGCGCAGTGCTGCACTGAAGGAAGTGTTGGTAGATGTTTGCCCTGTAAAGAAGTTCTATAGCTGGATGGAATCGAAGGGAAAAGTGGGAGGACAAAATAAATTTCCGCGGGTGATGAAAAAGGCGCAGTTGGATGAGTGGGCCGCCTTCCTTGCCAATCATCACGAATGAGTATCATTTTCAACGGCATTAAACTGGGCGTAGTGCTGGCCTTTTTGATAGGGCCGGTATTTTTTACACTGATTCAAACCAGCATTGAACGCGGCTTTTGGCGTGGCGTTATGGTGGCGGTGGGTGTTTCGCTCAGCGATTTGATCTACGTGGTGGTTTGCTACCTGGGGCTGATGACGTTGCTGAGCGATGCCGACTTCAGGGACTATATGGGTTACACCGGGGGCGGCATACTGGTACTTTTTGGATTGTATTACCTGGCGGTGAAGAGCAGAAGAAGCGTGACTGCTGCCGCAGCTGCAGTAGAAAAGAAACACTATCGTTACGTAGTGAAGGGCTTTCTCATTAACGCCTTTAGCCCCATGGTACCCTTGTTTTGGATTGGCACCATCAGTATTGCCACCATCGACTTCGGGTATACCGAAACAAGTCAGTTTGTGGTCTTCTTCACTGCCTTGTTGCTAACGGTATTGGTTACCGATATCTTGAAAGCATTCCTGGCAGGCAGGCTCAGGAAAGTTATAACGCCTGCGCTACTGCGCTGGATGAACGTATTGGTAGGCGTAGCGCTGCTGTTATTCGGCTGCCGCCTGATCTGGTTCAACGAAGGAGCCTTGACTTTTTAATCCTGCAGGATATTGTTCAGGAAAGTGCTTTTCAGCAATAGCCACAACAGAAACAGTATCATGGCCCACTGCAGGTAGATAAAGTAGTAGTCGCTGGTATCTTTAAACCGCGTTTCTTTTATCTCAGCTTTCTCATACTGATCGATACGGCTAAACACGCGCTGCAGCGCCTCCATATCTGTTACACGGAAAAACTCTCCGCTGCCAATTTCGGCTATTCTGCGCATGGTTGTTTCGTCTACGGTATTTTCTACCATTTGCGGACGCCCGAAATAATCTTTGCCGAAGGGTACCATGCCCTCTTTTCCCACAATAATGGTATACATTTTTACCCCGTAGGCTGCGGCCAGTTCTGCGGCCGTAAACGGATCGATGTTACCGGCTGTGTTGTCCCCATCACTTAGCAGAATGCATACTTTCGATTTGGACTCGGACTCACGCAAACGATTGGTAACCACGGCCAGGGCGCTGCCAATGGCGGTACCCCTGTTTTCAATCATGTCGAAGTTCATATCATCAATGTATGAATTCAGCAATTCATAATCGGTGGTGAGCGGTGCCAGCGAGAAGGCATCGCCAGAAAATACCACAATGCCGATACGGTCTTGCATCCGTCCTTTAATGAAATCACGCGCGACCGATTTGGCTGCTTCCAGCCGGTTGGGCGAAAAATCTTCTATCTGCATCGACTGCGAAATATCGATGGCAAGCATGATGTCTATGCCTTCCGTCCACTGCTCTACCTTTTCGTTGGTGCGCTGGGGCCGGGCCAGTGCCACTAGAATTAACGAGGCAACTATCACCAACAGCAATTCGGGCAACAGGCGAACCAAGTTGAGGGGTGAACTTTTTACATCGCTTTTTACTAATGCAACCGGCAGCTTTTGGTTGAAGGCATACCGCAGCAGCCAGCGCACTATCAATACCAATGGCACCACCGGTATACCCCACAGAAAAAGAGGATTCTCCCAGGTGAAGGACGCAAAAGTGGCTGGCGAGAACCAGTAAAGCGAATACCAGGCTTCCATCAGCGAATTAACCTCACTCATAACGTATGGCCTCTAATTTTTGATGGAACCTGTTCTCAGAAAAATTTTGCAACGAAGTAAAGGTGTCTACGTTTTCACCTGCGCCTCCGTAAATCATTCGGTCTATCTGCCTGAGTGACTGCGCCAGCACTTCATCTTTCTCGTGCTGTGTAATTTCGCGCGAGGTGAATTTGGTGAAAGGCTTGCCTTCCAGATTTTCCATGTACTGCTTCCACAGCACCAGCGCCTGTTCTGCCTTGAGCGTTGCATAGCTCGTTTTCAACTGGTCAACAGCAAGGGCATATTGATGGAGGAATTGCTGATGATGGCGCTGAAGTGTTCGTATTCTGAAATATTTGCGGATTCTTTTGCCGAAGAAGATCCACGTGAGTACGGCCAACACCATCAGAACTGCACCCACTATCAGCAACACCGGGTAGTTGAAGAGCCACTTCACGTTAAGGTAAGAGGTCTGCGTTTTGAGGGGCAACTGTGGTGCGGCCAGCGAATCGGGTACGGATTCTACCAGGTGCTTCAAATAGATCTGGTCTGCTTCTGCCATCACGGTGGTGCAATCGCTGGTATGGATTACAAACACGGGCAGTTGCAGTTGTTGCACGCTGTCTATTTCGTAAGAAGAAACATAGTACACCACACTGTCGAAACTGGTTTCGGCATCCGACCGGGTGGGGAAAAACTCTTTACGCTCGAACTCAAACGGAGCGAACTGGTAAGTAGAGTCGGGAAAAACCAGGTTAAAAGATTTCGGATAGCGTGCCGTGAGGCTGTAAGGCACCGGCTCGCCAATTTTCAGGCTGTCGGCATAGAAGCGGCCGGTAACTTCTACCTGGCACCTGCCTGGCAACCACATCAGCAACAGCAAAATAAAAACAACCCCGCCCTTAAACACTCTTCATCGATTTATTTCGCACTTTAAACAACTTCAATAACTGAGGCACATAGTCCTCATCGGTATTTATACTCAAAAAATTGATCTGATGTTTCCTGCTGAATTGTTTTAGTTCTGCCACCCGCTCTTCGTGATGTGTGGTAATGCGCTGGCGAAAATCTCCGAACGAAGTGTTGACCCACAGCGTGCGTTTACTTTCCTTATCCAGCACGGGTATAATGCCCAGTTTGGGCAGGTGGGTTTCGCGCTTGTCGCTGATGTGAATGACCACCAGGTCGTGCTTGCGTGCCAGCGATTTCATATTGTGGTAAAACCCCTCATCTATGAAGTCGGAGATCATGATGATGACACTTCTGCGCTTAATGGAGTTGAGTGCGAACAAGATGGCCTGCGCCAGGTTTGTTTTGGCAGATTTGGGTGTCAGGTTCACCAGGTGATACACCATTTCATACGCTTTCGACATACCCTTGGCAGGTTTGATGTACACCTCGCGCTGATCAGAGAATCCGATCAGGCCTACCTGGCTCGATTCTTTGGCACCCGCCAGTGCCAGCACCCCACAAATCTCGCGGCCGATGTCGAACTTGGTGCGGCCCGGTGTGCCAATGTTTTGCGAGGCGCTCACATCGAGGATAAAGAAGATGGTTTGCTCTTTTTCTTCGCGAAACGTTTTTACAAATGTGCCGTGGCCTTTGGCCGACACGTTCCAGTCGATGGTGCGAATATCATCGCCATATTGATAGGGGCGTACATCATCAAACTCCAGACCGGTGCCTTTGAAAATGGAATGAAAGTCGCCCTGCATCTGGCTGTTGATAGCCTTGCGAATCTGAATTTCGTACTTGCGCAATTTTTTTAACAGGTCTTTCACGCCCTCTGCTGTATAAACGGCAGCAAATTAAATTAAATTATAAGTAATTTGGCACCCTTTATGGGTGAAGAGCAAAAATGACGCGCGCTGGGTTAATGGCCTTGATACCGATGGTTTTGTTGTGGGGATGCGGAGGCGAAGCACTGCCTCCCGGGGTGCTCACCAAAGAAGAGTATGCCGCCTTTCTCATGGAAGTGTACCTGGCCGAAGCTCGCATTAACAATCACGCGATTGCCCGCGACAGTGCCGCGGCCTTGTATTTCTCTTTCGAGGAGAAACTATTGCTCAACAAGGGACTTTCTGACTCGGTGATCAAAGCCACCTACCAATATTATCTGAGCCGGCCGCAGGAGTTGGAAGAAATCTACACCGCGGTGGTAGATTCTCTCAGCCTGCGCGAACAACGGTACAAGGGAGCGGTCGACCAATAACCATGACTTACCCTGCGGACTTTGAAAAAAAACTGGGGTTTGATCAGATAAGAGAAAAACTGACCAGTTACTGCCTTTGCTCGTTGGGTCATCGGGAGGTGGAGGCCCTCTCGTTTCGCAGTACTTTGAGTGCGCTGCTGCCCGATCTTGAAGCCAGCCAGGAAATGGTTAATCTGCTTCAGTCTGGCGACACCTTTTCTTTCATCAACTTCTTCGACCCAACGGAGCTGTATCAGGTTATTGCGTGGGAAGGAAGTTTTTTGGAGGAGGATGCTTTCAGAAGCATTATCCTTTCACTGCAAACTATTTTTGAAGCACAGAAATTCCTGAAGAACACGGAGCGCTATCCGCGATTGGCAGCGCTGGCCGAACCCGTAACCTTACCCCGCAGTGTTTTAACTTCTATTCAGAGTAAGTTCGATGATTTTGGCAAAGTACGCGATAATGCCAGCAGCGAACTTCAGCAAATACGCAGGCGACTGGTGGAGGAGCAGGGCAGGGTGCGCAGAGTGGCTGACGCCATTTTTAGATCTGCTTCAGAGCAAGGCTGGGTGCCCGAGGGTATGACTCCCTCGATACGGGAGGGGCGCTTGGTGATCCCCATGCTGGCCGCACACAAGCGCAGAATTCGCGGTCATGTAATGGACGAGTCGGCTACCGGGCAAACGGTATTTATTGAACCTGCCGATGTGATGGAGGCCAACAACGAACTGCGCGATTTGCAACTGGCTGAGCGGAGGGAGATAGTCAAGATTCTGAAAGAGCTGACCGACCTGCTGCGCACGCGGCTGGAGGAAATAAAAGTGGCCTACCATTTCATGGCACAACTAGACCTGAACCGCGCCAAAGCAAAGTTGGCGTTGGAACTGGAAGCAACGCTGCCGGAAATAGTGGAAGTGCCTGCATTGAAATGGGTAGAAGCAAGGCATCCGCTGTTGTTTCTGTCGCTGCGCGGTAAGCGGCCGGTGGTGCCGTTGAACATCGAGCTCACCAGTCAGCAGCATTTGCTACTGGTGTCGGGCCCGAATGCGGGGGGCAAATCGGTGTGTCTCAAAACGGTTGGGTTGCTTCAGTACATGCTGCAGTGCGGTTTGCTGGTGCCCCTGCAGCCTCACTCCAGAATGGGCCTGTTTCAACAAATCTTTCTCGACATTGGCGACCAGCAGTCCATAGAAAATGATCTGAGCACCTACAGTTCGCACCTGACGAACATGGCGTGGTTCCTCAGGCACGGCAACGCCCGGACTTTGGTGTTGATGGATGAATTGGGCTCGGGTACAGATCCGAATTTTGGTGGCGGCATTGCCCAGGCTATTCTGGCGGAGTTGGTATTTAAAAAAGTGTGGGGCGTGGCTACTACACACTACTACAACCTGAAGTTATTTGCAGAGAACACACCGGGCCTCGTAAACGGGGCTATGCTTTTTAACACCCAGCGGCTGGAGCCATTGTTCATTCTTGAAACCGGCAAGCCGGGAAGTTCTTTTGCCCTGGAAATAGCGCGCAAAATCGGGTTGCCGGCACAAACAGTGGCATCCGCGGAAGCTATCATCGGCAAAGATCTTACGGGGTTAGAGACGTTAATGAAATCGGTGGCGGAAGAAAAAATCAGTAATGCACGCAGACAGGCTGAACTGCATAAGAAGGAACAGCAGTTGACCAGCCAGTTGCAGCGCTACAATGCATTATCGGAAGAACTGGAGACGAGAAAAAAGGAGATCATAGAGAAGGCAAAAATAGAAGCCGCCCGGTTACTAAAAGAAACCAATCGCGAAATAGAAAAAACCATCAGGCACATACGCGAGAACAAGGCGGAGCGCAAGGAAACAAAAAAAGTGCGTGAGGGATTAAAAGGCCTGACCGAAAAAGTGAAGTTGGAGATACCTCAGCATGTTGATAAATCCACTCCGCTGCGCGAAGGCGACAAAGTGCGACTGCGTGGCCAGGAAGTTACGGGCACGATTGTGCAACTGAAGGGTAAGACCGCCATTGTTCTTTTTGGAAGTGTGCGTAGCCAATTAAAGATCGATCAATTGGTGCGCAGCGATCAGGCCGAGCCCGTTGTGACGAGCCGGCCAACGCGCGCCTCTGGTATAGACTTGGTAAAGCGACAAGCCCATTTTGAAACTACGCTGGATGTGCGGGGGAAACGGGCAGAGGAAGTGGTGCCTTTGTTGAGTCAGTTTCTGGATGATGCCATTCTGCTGGGGCAGGGCGAATTAAAAATTTTGCACGGCAAAGGCGAGGGTGTTTTGCGAAATGTGGTGAGAGATCACCTGAAGAAGACAAAGGCCGTGGCCTCTTTTGCTGATGAACACGTGGAGCGGGGTGGGGATGGTATCACTATTGTGGTGTTGAAATAAAAAAGCCCCGAAGGGCTTTTCCATATTTTCTTTCTTTGGTGCCGAAATTACCTTGTGAAGGTAAATACCCACGTGCCTTTCACGTTAGAAGTACGGGCCGTAAAACCATTACCGCTGTAACTGAAGGTAAGCTGAAGCTGGGTATCGGTTACAGAGTAGGTAATGGGTAATTCATCGGCACCACTGTCACGCACAATTTGTGTGGCCGGGTCGGTGCCAAACTTCCAAGAGCCACTTGCCGGCCACGGACTGACGTTTGGCCTGCCTACGGTAGAGTAGCCGAAGGAAGGAGCGCCCACCGTACCGGTTACTGTTAATTGAAATTGTGGGTAATCGCTGATCTTACTTACGTTGTCGAGTGTAACGTTCGAAACCGTCCAGGTGGTGGTGAGCTTGCCTAACTGAACTTCTTCTACGGTAGGTTCGGGCGGATTTCCGGGGCCGCAGCCAGGGAATAGCAGCAGAGCGGCCAACGCACCCATTAATAGAACGGACTTGAAAATCGATTTCATGTTTGAACTTTAAAAGTGCCTTAAACTTACAAAAAGTGTTGTTCGTTTGAAAGGCCAGCCTGTGGATAGCCCTCACACGCTCTTAATAGGGCCTGCGGTTAACTTGTAACCACGGCCTTATAATCCAAAATATTGATTTTTTTGGCTGTTTCGGGGTATTCATGTTCCTGGTTAGAGGCAATGATCACCAAAGGTGCCTGGCAGGAGGCCAGGTTGTTGAGGTACCAACGGGTTGCATTTTTGTCGAGGTTGGTGGTGGGTTCATCCAGAAAAATGATTTCTGCTTCGCTGAAAAAAGCCAATGCCAACTTCAACCGTTGTTTCATGCCCGAAGAAAACTGCCGTATGAACTTCGTGCGGGCATGAGGTAGTTCCATTTTTTCGATCAGTTCATCGGTGGTGAGCCCTGCCCGCACCTTTTTGAATTTGAAGTGAAAGCGTACCATTTCTTCGAGCGTAAACTCATCAATCAGTTCGAGGTAAGGTGCAGCAATGACCAGGTGTTGGTAGATATTTTCAATATCGATGCCGGCATCTGTGTGCAGGTAGCGTAGGGAACCTGCGCTGGCCGGCATCTGGCCCCAGAGCACCTGCAGCAAAGTAGACTTACCCGACCCGTTGGGACCAGTGATAGCGTACACCTGGCCCGGCTCCAGTGTAATGGTCATATTTTTGAAAATCCACTCGCGGTTAAACCGCTTTCCCAGATTTTCAGTAACGATGCGCATCAGTCAATAGACGTGCTGGCGGTGAAGCCCTTCATAATACCGCGTTCCGACTGGCGGATGAAGCTTACGATGTAGTCGCGTTCAGCAGAAGCAGGTAACTCTTTTTCTATCAGATCTAAAGCCTTCGAGTTGTTCAGGCCTTTCAGAAAGAGGTAGCGATAAATTTCCTGAATCTCACCAATTTTTTCTGCCGAGTAACCTCTGCGCTTAAGCCCCACCGAGTTAATACCGGCATAGGCCAGTGGCTCACGGGCTGCTTTGGTGAAGGGCGGAATGTCTTTGCGCACCAGCGAACCACCCCCAATGTAGGCATGTGCCCCTATTTTGGAGAACTGCTGCACAGCGCAGGCACCACCAAAAATAGCGTAGTCGTCAATAATTACGTGGCCCGCCAACTGGCAGGTGTTACCTAAAATGCAATAGTTGCCAATAATACAGTCGTGGCCTATGTGCGCATACGCCATGATGAGGCAGTTCGTACCGATCACGGTTTTGTACTTATCAACCGTGCCGCGGTTGATGGTCACACACTCGCGTATGGTGGTATTGTCGCCCACCTCAGCGGTGGTGTCCTCACCGCGAAACTTCAAGTCTTGGGGGATGCCTGAAATCACTGCTCCGGGAAAAATCTTGCAATTTTTGCCGATGCGGGCACCACTCATGATGGTGCAGTTGGGACCGATCCAGGTGCCATCGCCAATCACCACGTTGTCTTGAATGGTAGAAAAAGGCTCTATCACCACATTTTGCCCTATCTGGGCATTGGGGTGTATGCTGGTTAACGGGTAGTTGCTCATGAATCTTTTCGAACGATACTGGCTGTCATGGTTCCTTCGCACACCAAAGAGTTGCCCACGTATCCGCGGCCCCTCATTTTGGCAATACCTCTTTTTATGGGTGCCAGCAAATCGCATTGAATCACCAGCGTGTCGCCCGGAAGCACCATCTTGCGGAACCGGCAGTCGTCTATTCCCAGAAAATAAGTCCAGTAATTTTCAGGATCGGGTACGGTGTTCAGCACCAGAATACCGCCCACCTGCGTCATGGCTTCTACCTGTAGCACACCGGGCATTACCGGGTTGCCAGGGAAGTGGCCCTGAAAGAACGGTTCGTTCATGGTTACGTTCTTAATGCCGCACACCGTTTCGTTATCTAGGTAAATGATCTTGTCGATCAACAGAAAAGGATAGCGATGTGGCAGCGTGGCAGCAATCTGGTTGATGTCCATTACCGGAGGCAGACTGGGGTTGTAGCGGGGTACACCCTTCTTGTCCGACTCGGACATGGCCTTCTTTAGTTTCTTGGCAAACGCCACATTAGCGGCATGGCCCGGACGGGCCGCCAGTATCTGTGCTTTCAGCGGTCTGCCCGCCAGTGCCAGGTCTCCCACGATGTCCAACAGCTTGTGGCGGGCCGGCTCGTTGTTGTATCGCAGTTCTATGTTGTTCAGAATTCCTTCCTTCTTTATTTCCACGGTTGGCTTGTTCAACATTTTGGCAATGTTCTCCAACTCATGGGGCTGCACCACGCGGTCTACAATTACGATGGCATTGTTCAGGTCGCCACCGCGTATCAGGTTGTTTTTATACAACATCTCGAGTTCGTGCAGGAAGCAAAACGTGCGGCACGAAGCAATTTCTTTTTCGAACTGACGTATGTTGGTAATGGAGGCATGCTGGCTTCCCAACACGGGCGAATTATAGTCGATCATTACCGTTACGCGGTAGTCGTCTAACGGTAAGGCTGCTATTTCCACATTGCGCGCAGCCTCGCGGTAGAAAATGCTGTCCTGCACTTCAAAGAAATCGCGTAAAGCGTTCTGTTCTTCTGTTTCGGCTTCTTTTAAGGCTTCGATAAATTGAATCGAACTGCCGTCCATAATCGGGCACTCGGGGCCGTCTAATTGTATCAGCACGTTGTCGATTTCAAGACCCACGCAAGCGGCCAGCGTATGCTCTATGGTGCTTATGCGAGCGCCACTTTGCTCGATGGTGGTACCGCGCGATACATCTACCACATTGTCACAGTCGGCATCGATAATGGGAGAGCCCGGGAGGTCTATTCGCTGAAACTTGATTCCATGGTTGGGCTTAGCCGGAACGAACGTCATGTTTGTTTGCACGCCTGTGTGAAGACCCACACCTGAAATGGTGACAGACTTCTTGATGGTTTGCTGCTTGTAGTTTAGCATTTTTTGGTAAAAGAGGGTGCAAATTTAACCGCTATTACCCGGTAAATCCAAAAGTGTCGAATTTTGATGCAGGGAGCCCTTTTTCGGGCTTAGGAATGGTGGCTGGTACCGTTCATCTTCTCTTCGAGTTGGCGCAATCTCCATTGCAGATCGGGCAGCTTGCGGAACACCGCATACGATTTAAAATACTCTTTTACCTCTACGCCTGGGTAGCCAAAAAGCTTTTGACCTTCTTTGGTGGATTTGGAAATACCTGTTTGCGCCCCCACGCTGGTATTGTTGGCCAGCACCAAGTGGCCTGCCACCCCAACCTGGCCTGCCAGTATGCAGTTTTCGCCAATCTTTGTGGAGCCTGATATACCCGTTTGCGCGGCAATCACCGTATTCTTTCCTATCTCCACATTGTGAGCTACCTGAATCAGGTTATCCAGTTTCACACCTTTGCGGATGATGGTGAAGTCTCCAAAAAGTGTGGCACAATCTATTACGGTGTTGGCTCCTATGGTAACATTATCTTCAATAATGACATTGCCTAACTGAGGAATGGTTTTGTAGGTGCCATCTTCCTGAGGGGCAAACCCGAACCCATCGCTACCGATTACCGTGCCCGAATGGATGGCGCAATTGCTGCCTACACGAGTGCCTGCGTACAACTTTACGCTTGGATGCAGAATGGTATTATCGCCAATTTCTACCCGGTCGCCCACGTATACATGCGGGTAGATTTTTACATTATTGCCAATCTTTACGCCATTACCAATGTAAGAAAAGGCACCGCGGTAGACATTGGCGCCCACGGTAGACCCCTCGCCAACAAAGCTGGGCTGTTCCACACCTGTTTTCTGAAAGCTGATGAGCTTGTGATACTCCTCGAGTAAGGCAGTGAAACTGCTATAGGGATCATCAACTAAAATAAGGGTGGTGGTAAGTTCTTTGCGTGGCTGGAAGTCGCGCTTTACAATAACCGCTGTGGCCTGCGTGGTATAGATAAATTGCTCGTACTTCGGATTGGCCAGAAAGGCTACCTGACCAGGTTTGGCATCCTGAATCTTTGCCAGCATGTTGATCTTTGCTTCAACATCTCCCTTCACTTGCCCGCCCAACATGGCAGCAATTTGTTTCACCGTAAACTCCATAGCCGACTCGTGCTAAGACCTGTTTTAAGGTTGGGGGCAGGCCATTTACAAAGATACATTTTTAGGCCAGCATAGGTAGTTTTTTTTTACGATTTTGCTCATCGCCTTGATGTTGGGCAGGTCAGAAGCGTGCGCAATGTCCATCACTTTACCTTGCTTGGTTTGAATCATGATGCCGGGCTTTTCGGTAACGTAAGCCTCGTTGGTGAGAAAGCCATGCGAAAAGAAGTAGGCCGCATCTTTTTTTAGTGTGCCATATTGCCGGGCAACCGCATGTCTTAGTTTTTCCAGTGTTGGCTTCGAGATAGGCTCGGGTGTTAGTTTCATGCCAAACAGGTGCCGGCTCAGCAGCATCTGGCACAGCTGCGCCAGTATGGGGTCTTGGTGATCTTTCCAGAATTTGATGGCGCCCCAAACATCATGGTCGTCCAACTGCCCATATGTTTTCAGCAGGGCAGGCTTCTCCTGGAAATCAGCCAGCGTATAGTTGTGCTTGAGAAAAAACTTAAGTGCATCCGTGGCAACAATCTTTTCGCCCGATTGCGCCAGGTACTGCGCTCTCTTGATAATGTTTACCAGCATGCGTTCGGCACTTACCGAAGTTTTGTGCAAATACACCTGCCAGTACATCAGCCTGCGTGCGTTCAAAAAATGTTCGATGCTGTAAATGCCCTTCTCTTCTACTACAATGGCATCGTTGTGCACATTCAACATTTCTATGATCCGTTCAACACCCACCGAGCCTTCCACCACGCCCGTAAAGAAACTGTCCCTGCGCAGGTAGTCGAGACGGTCCATGTCCAACTGGCTGCTTACGAGCTGATGAAAAAATTTCCTTTCGTAACCATTGCGGAAGATCTTCAGCGCCAGCGCCAGTTGGTTGTCCATTTGTTTGTTCAGCGCCTGCATGAACAGGTACGACAGGCTTTCGTGGTGAACCTGCTGTAACAGTGTTTCTTCCAAGGTGTGCGAAAAAGGGCCATGCCCGATGTCGTGCAGAAGAATGGCAATTTGTGATGCCTCCATCTCTTCTTTGCTTATCTCGATTCCTTTCTGGCGCAGGCTTTCCAGGGTGCGCGTCATCAGGTGAAGGGCGCCCAGCGCATGGTGAAACCGGGTGTGCAAGGCCCCTGGGTACACCAATTCCGTGAGGCCCAACTGTTTGATGTGGCGCAGCCGCTGAAAGTAGGGGTGCTCGATGAGTTGGTAGATTACCTCATTCGAAACGGAGAGGAAGCCGTAAACAGGGTCGTTGATAATCTTTCTCTTAGCCATTGGCGAAGGGTAACCGGAAATTGAAATGTAAACGCTTGTCGCAGCGATTGCGTAAATTTGACTCTATGCAAAGATATACCATTTTGTGGGCAGACGATGAGATAGATCTGTTGAAGCCGCACATACTGTTTTTGGAACAACGCGGCTACGACATTACACCGGTTAATAACGCGGCCGAGGCGGTGGAGTTGAGCGAGGAGAAGCACTTCGATGTGGTTTTCCTGGATGAGCACATGCCCGGCATGTCGGGGTTGGAGGCGCTGGCACTTATAAAAAATGCCAGACCTACGTTGCCCGTGGTTATGATTACCAAAAACGAGGAAGAACAAATTATGGAAGAGGCCATTGGGGCCAAAATTGACGACTACCTGATAAAGCCACTCAACCCCAGCCAGATACTGCTATCCGTAAAGAAAATATTAGACAACAAGAGGTTGGTGTTGGAGAAAACCAACCTGAACTACCAACAGGAGTTCAGAAAGATTTCCATGGCATTTCAGGATAACCTTACGCACGAAGAGTGGGCCGACATCTACAAGAAATTAGTATTCTGGGAGCTGCAACTGGAAATGGGCGATAACCAGGACATGGTGGAGGTGCTGGATACCCAAAAAGTGGAGGCCAATGCAAACTTCTGCCGTTTTGTGAAACGCCATTATGAAAGCTGGCTGAACAACCCCAACGTGGAGCGGCCGCTGCTCTCGCACCAGTTGATGAAGCGCAAGGTTTTTCCCGAATTGAAGGCAGGGCAACCGTTGTTTTTGGTGGTGATAGATAACCTTCGGTTCGACCAGTGGAAGACCATTGAACCCATACTGGCCGATTATTTCAACGTGGAGCGGGAGGAAACATATTACTCCATACTGCCCACCACGACTGCCTACGCCCGCAATGCCATCTTTTCCGGAAGCCTGCCTTCGGAGATGGCCAAAACGCACCCTGATATTTGGGTAGGCGAGGATGAAGACGAATCGAAAAATAATTATGAAGAAGAGTTCTTAACGCGGCAGTTGCGAAGAAACAACCTGAGCCCTAAACTGTCTTACAAAAAAATAAAAAAACTGGAAGAGGGCCGCGACCTGGTCGAAACAGTGAATAACCTTTTTGGGAACGACCTGAATGTGATTGTTTACAACTTTGTGGACATGCTTTCGCATGCGCGCACAGATATGGCCATGATACGCGAACTGGCCCCGGATGAGGCAGCCTATCGGTCCATCACCAAATCATGGTTTGAACACTCGCCCCTGCTCGACATCCTGAAAAAGATTGCAGAGAAAGGCAGCCGGGTGATCATTACGACCGACCACGGCACCATTCGCGTAAAGCGGCCTTTCAAAATTGTGGGCGACAAAAACGTGAATACCAACCTGCGCTATAAGCAAGGAAAAAACCTGGGTTATGAAGGCGACAAACTGTTGGAAGCCTTAAAGCCCGAGCGGTTCTTTTTGCCTAAGCCCAATGTGTCTACCACCTATGCGTTTGCCATTGAAGATCAGTTTTTTGCTTACCCCAACAATTACAACTACTATGTAAACATGTACAAAGACACTTTTCAGCACGGAGGGGTAAGTCTGGAAGAGATGATCGTGCCGTTAATTTTCTTATCTTCGAAGAATGCCTGAGGTGGTAGGAAAGGAAGTTTTTGAACTGGGTGAATTGCCTACAGTGGCCGCTCGTTTGCTGCAGGTGGCAGGCGATTGCCGCGTGTGGCTTTTCGAAGGCGACCTGGGCGCGGGCAAAACCACGGTTATTAAATCCCTCTGTCATTTGCTGGGCGTTACGGCAACCATGGGCAGCCCTACGTTTTCAATTGTGAATGAATATCCGTCACCTCACCACGGGCCGGTATACCATTTTGATTTTTACCGTTTGAAAAATGAAACCGAAGCACTGGATATTGGCGTAGACGAGTACCTCGATTCAGGTCACTATTGTTTCATTGAGTGGCCCGATCGCATTGAAAATCTGATACCCAGACAACATTTTAAAATTTCACTCACCCACCGAAGCGATACTTCGCGATCTTTAGAATACCAGATTCATGACTGAGAAGAAGAAAACAGGCTTTGAAGCACTGGCCAAAACCGGTGTTTATACCCAGGAACAATTAATGAAGGTGAAGAAGTCCAATCATGCCTTCTTTATTGGTTTGCCCCGGGAAATCTCGCTGCAGGAGAATCGCATCAGCCTTACACCCGATGCGGTGGCATTGTTGGTAAACAACGGGCACGAAGTGTGGGTGGAGACGAAAGCGGGCGAGGGCTCCAAATTTACCGACAAACAATACAGCGATGCCGGAGCCAAAATTGTGTACTCGCCTCTGGAAGTGTACAAGGCCCATGTTATTCTGAAGATTGAGCCGCCCACCATGGAAGAAATTGAGTACATGCGGCCGGGGCAGACGCTGATTTCGGCTCTGCAGGTGGGCCACCTCGATCAGGAACTGGTATCGGCCCTGGTGAGAAAAAAAGTGACGGCCCTGGCTTACGAGTTTATTGAAGACAAAGTGGGTGGCATGCCCATTGTGCGGGCGATGAGCGAAATTGCGGGCAGCACGGTTATTTTGATAGCAGCGGAATACTTAAGTACCTCCAAAAAAGGGAAGGGCGTGATTTTGGGGGGTATCACGGGGGTACCGCCTACTAAAGTAGTGATAATCGGAGCGGGTACGGTGGCCGAGTATGCAGCCCGTGCAGCACTCAGCCTGGGTGCAGAGATTCAGGTTTTTGATAACCATTTGTATAAACTGAGGCGCATCAAGCATACACTAGGGCACCAGGTTTACACATCTACCATTGATACGGTAACCTTGAGCGAAACACTAAAGACTGCCGATGTGGTGATTGGTGCGTTGCGGGCTGAGAAGGGCCGGGCGCGGCATGTAGTATCGGAAGAGATGGTGAGCAAAATGAAGCCCGACTCACTGATTATTGATCTGAGTATTGACCAGGGCGGGTCGGTTGCCACATCAGAAATTACCACACATGATAAGCCCGTATTCAGAAAGTACGATGTGATTCATTATTGCGTGCCCAATGTGGCCTCGCGTGTTGCCCATACGGCCACTACTGCGTTGAGCAACATTTTTACACCTACCATTTTGCGTGCGGCTGAGGAAGGCGGAGTGGAGGAGATGATTTTTTCGCACAAGTGGTTTATGAAAGGCGTTTACACCTATAAAGGAAACCTGACCAACGAATACGTGGCCCGGAAATTCGGAATGAAGTTTAAAAACATAGAACTACTGCTGGCGGTGCGGGTTTAGTACCGCAATTTTTGGTATCGTAACTATGGAATATTCTCACTACCTATACTGTGCAATTACATAACTACTATGGCAATACCCAAGACTTCGTATGTGGCGTTAATGATCTTTGGCCCGCTAATTTGTCTCCGCGCCCAACAACTTGTCCCAAATCAACTGCGTTCTCAGATGACGATGGAGCGCGTTTCGGACGTTAATGCAATAGGCCGAAATGATATTTTATATGGCATCCCTGCCGAACCAGGACGAATAGTTGGCAATTATTATCTGAACGAGACATGGAATCTGGGAACTATTGAGTTGCATGGAACGGAAACGATGATTGAGAATAGGTTACTGAAATACAACCTCAAAGAAGGTAACGTTGAAATTTTGGTTGGTAATTCAATAAAAATACTTGACGTAAAAAAAATACGAACCCTCTATTGGACGGATTCAATATCAAGAAAGCCCGTATTTTTTATAGATGGTTCTCGCTTTAGATTTGACGGAGCCCCCGTTAACAAATTACTTGAAGTGATATCTGATGGACAAATTCCTTTGTTAGCTGCTTATGAGCTGGTTGTGAAGAAACCCACCTATAATCCTGCCCTTGACATCGGGTCTAAAGATGTATCGATCTTGAAAAAGAGGGTATTTTATTGCCCGCAAGGTGAGGAGTTGGTGAAATTGGGGTCAAAGAAAAAACTCTTACCACTCTTTGGCGCTCAATCAGCCAACGTGGAGGACTATATAAGTAAGAATAAACTGAATACCGGCAACCCCGAGGATTTAAAGCAGATTTTCGACTATTTCAACTCAAAGTCACCACAACCGTAGGCATCCCGCCCCAAAAAAGAGATCTTTTTCGTAAAAAATACCTCTTTGTAGGTATTTCCAAAAGGTGGTAGGGCCCCTATTTTTGTTTCGCAGTTACAATTTTCTCTCTCATTTTAAGGTTTTAGGTTTGGTGGCCCTCTCCAAGGCGTGGAGAGGGCCTCAACATTTTAGGGCAGTTTGAAAACAATGGGCTGAATCATCCTGACGGCCACACTTCTCCCTCCTTGTCGGCCTGGATTCCATTTCGTGAGGGCCAACACACGAATCGCTTCGTCATCGCAGCCAAACCCGATACCCTTTACCACCTTCCAATCTTGCAGCGTGCCATCTGGCATCACCGTGAATTGTATAAATATCCTGCCTTCTACCTGGGCGGCACGTGCCTTGCGGGGATAATGGAGGTTTTTCTTAATCACCTTGTAAAATGACTCCAGCCCACCTTCGGGCATGGGCATCACCTCTGCAAAATCAATGGGAGCATCCGGTGCTTGTTCGGGAAGCGGTTCTGGCAATAGCGACAGCATAACGGGCGCGGGGTCGGGGCCTGAAAGCACCGCTTCTTCTACCGGCTCTTTGGTCGCCTCCATTTCTGCGGGCAGTTCAGCCACTGAAATTTGCCTGGCCTGCGCAGGTGCCGGTGTGGAAGGTTCGCTGATCAAGGGCGCGTTGAATGTCCAGCTATCGAAAGCCGGATCCGGCTGCGGCTCCGGTCTTGTCTTCTTTTTCGTCTCCCACTCAAAAGCGGAAATAACCAACGCAAGGCTAAGTATCAATCCGAGTGTAAAAAAGGTGCTGCGATAGCGGTGCACATCGTGCATGGGGTTTTTCTTGGTCTCCATACGTTTGTTGTTTAGGTGTATGGAGAGAATGCGGAGGCTCATTTTAAGTCACGCAAGGAGAGCGCCATTCGTTTATCGTTTTCGATTCTACTTCGGTTTTTTTCTCAATTCGCACCAATATTATGATGAGCATTACCAGAATGAGGATAACAGCAAAAAGCGTAAACACGCGCAGTATTTTTTTCAAACGCATTTCCTGCTCATGGCGCTGCAACACCGCTCCGTAGTTGCGGTAGCGCTCGCTGCCGCGGGCTGTCAGCCGCTGTCTTCTCAATCTTATTTCATTTCTACTCATCGTACTTTACCCTCAGATTGAAATTTTTGCGTAGTTTATCCAGTGCGCGGTAGGTTCTCATCTTGGCACCGCTTTCGGTAATATCCAGAATAAAGGCAATTTCTTTAAAATCTTTGTCTTCGAAAAAGCGAAGCTCCAGTACGTGCAGCATTTCGGTGGGCAGGTCTTTCATAAAGTGTATCAGCTTTTCTATCATCTCCTCATCCCAGCTTTCTTCTGCCTGCGCAATCAGCTCTTTCACCTTCACTTCTTCTATGCTGAATATTTTTTTTCTTTTGTTCTTGCGATAATACTTGTTGGCTTCGTTCCCGGCAATTTTGTAGAGCCAGGCCGAGAAGGGCACCCCCCGGTATTGGTATTGCGGCAGGTGGCTGAGGGCGTTAACAAAAGTCTGGGCGCATAAATCTCCCGCCAGTTCTTCATCATCGGTTTGGCGCAGCAGGAAATAATATATCCGGTCGAAATATTTTTCGTAAAGCTCTCCGAAAGCCCGCGCATCTTTTTTGGAGCGCTCAATAATCTGCAACTCTTGCTGAAGTTCGGTTTCGGTCATGCAAGGAATGTAACCTTAGTGTAATAATCCGAAGGTATTCACAAAGTCACAACAGGCATGGTAGTTATAGTTATACCGTGTAGTGGAGGTTTGCTGCTCAAAACACAACCAGATTGGGTTTACAGCCCTCTTGATTTCGTTAGGTTCTGACGCGACTGCCATCGGAAGTCGGCCCGCTATATCGGGTGCGAACAAAATAGCTCTATTTGACGTAAATTGGGGTACACGGACGAAGCGTGCCAACGCCTAATTTGCAGGACAGATGGGAAGAATAATTGTATTTGCTGCTATTCTTTGCTGTGTAAGCTTTGCAGTTTATTCCCAGCAATACTCCCTTCGTCAATACACTGTGCTCGATGGCTTGCCGCAGTCGCAGGTAAACATGGTTTTGGAAGACAAGAACGGGTACCTGTGGATTGGCACCCACGGTGGGGGTTTGGCCCGGTACGATGGACGCGAGTTTAAGGTGTATACTACCCGCGATGGGCTTTTGAGCAACATCGTTCACTACCTGAAACTGGATTCGAAACAAAACCTATGGATTGTGCACCCTGTGGGCATTACCCGTTTCGATGGCGTAAACTTTTTTCCGTTTCAACCGCAGGCTGCTACAGCATCTGCGCGCAGGGTGCGCAGAGTGTTTGAGATGAATGATTCTATTTTTTTTATGACCAACCAGCGAACGCTTGGCATGATACATGGCGATTCGGTTTACTACTGGGATAGACCTGTGCTAAAAAACAAAATGGTGTTGTACACCCACCTGTTGCCTACGCGTGATATTGCCCTCTACCTAAGCGACAGTAGTTTTCTGGTAAAAACAAGAAAGAATGAATTCCAGGTAAAATACAAAGAGCACTTCAACCGGGTAATCAACATGTTCAATGTGGGCGATGAGGTGTGGGTGAATACGGATCGCGGCTATTTTGTTTTCGATTATCAGCAGAAGGCGTTTGCTCCAAAAAACGCGGCTGTTGGTAATCACGTGGTGCAGTACGATTCTTCGCGTAAGGTTTTTTGGACCCGGCACGACAACCATTTAATGCGCGAACATTGGGTGAATGACGTTCACAAGGTCGATACCGTATTGCACGATGTCAATATCACGCAAGTCTTTATCGATTCGGAAGGGAATACCTGGTTTGGCAGCTCGGGCAACGGTTTGTATAAGTATTTTGTGCAGGATTTCGACCGCTGTGCCTCGAAAACGCTTACCCATGTATATGCCATCCAAAAAGATAAAGAGGGAGCCTCGTGGATTGGATCGGGCAACCAGGGCCTTTGGAAAATGCATAATGGTAAAATAAAAAAATTCGAGGTAGGCGATGTGATCGAAAATGGAATAACGTCTATCGCACTCAGTCCCACCAACGAAGTATGGGTGGGTGCATTTGGCGGACTGGGCCGCTACAATAAGGAGGCAGACGCCATTCACTGGTACACGCGCTCTGACGGTGTTCCAAGCCCTTACGTTAACCAATTGGATTTTGATGGCGATGGAAGGTTATGGTGTGCCACCAGCGGAGGGGGCGTGGCCTGTATTGATCGAGGCGTTTTTAAGGGTATCTCGGAAGAACAAGGGCTGCAAAGCCGCAATGCGTTGAGCGTTCGATACATGCCATTCAATAATTCTGTCTATGTAGGCACCGACAATGGTCTTCATGTGATACGCGAAGGAAAGGCATATCCAATAGCCATTGCCGAACTAAAAAACTCCCCTATTTATTCCGTTTCGGTATACAGGAAGGAGTTGTTGCTGCTGGGCACGGGCGGTGCAGGTGTTATTGTTTACAATCCCTCTACACGGCAGCGAAGTTTAATAGATACGCATGTGGGGCTTCCGTCAGACTTTATCTATTTCGCAGGTGTAGATGCGGAGGATAGGATATGGATAGGTACGGAAAAGGGGATCTCAAAAATAAAACTCAACGACCAACTCGGCATATCTGAAATTCTTCATTACGGCTTCGATAATGGACTGGCAGGTTTGGAGACGAACTATAATGCCTACTACCTGGGTGATGAAAAGTATTTTGGCCTTAAAGACGGCATCTACCAATACAACGATTTACGTAATGAAGACTGGCATTCGTTTCCGGTACACCTGACCGATGTGGAGATATTCAATGGGCAGTATTCGTCTCGGCAGTTTGCCCGGGCCCAGGCAGGTTTCTTTAAAGTGCCTGTTAATCCCAACATGCCTTCGGATAAAAATCACATCACGCTTCGTTTCAACCGGGTAGATAAGCGCTACCCGAAGTCGGTGCGCTACCAGTATTTTCTGAAAGGTTGGGACAAAACGTGGTCCATACCCTCGGCCACTAACTACGTTACTTACAGTAATCTTCCGCCCGGTGATTACGAATTTCAACTGAAGGCCACCAACAATAAGGGCAGCTGGGACGAGACCCCGGTTATTTATGCCTTCACCATTGAGGCGCCCTTCTATCAAACAGCCGCCTTTCAGGTGGTGATGGGGGTTATTTTGGCGAGCTTGTTCGGTCTATACCTTTTTTACCGCGTACGGTCGCGGTTCAATAAGATGGTAGAGTTGCAGCAGATACGGCAACAAGAGCAGGATAACCTTCGTAAAGAAATTGCGCGCGATTTTCACGATGAGATGGGTAACCAACTGACCCGCATTATCAACTACATCAGCCTGATGAAGTTGAATGGCAATGGGCACACCGAAGATTTGTATAATAAGGTAGAAGAATCGGCTAAATATTTATACACCGGAACGCGGGATTTTATTTGGAGCATCGACCCCGTGAATGATGAGTTGTATAAACTATTCATCCATATCCGCGACTTTGGCGAGAAGCTTTTCAGCGAAAAGGACATCAATTTCAGGGCTTACAACGAAGTAAAGGAAAAAAAAGTAACGGTTCCGTATGGTTTTAGCCGCGAGGCCAACCTTATCTTCAAAGAAGCCATGACAAATTCTTTTAACCATTCGCTCGCAAAAAACGTATCATTTACTTTAAGGCAAGATGGCGACCAGTTTGAGATGACCCTGGAAGACGATGGAAAGGGCTTTAACCAGAAAGAACTGGGCAAGCTAAATGGGCTAAAGAACATGAAAAACCGGGCCGACCGCATTGGCGCCCGTTTGAACATTAAAAGTGAATCTAACCAGGGTGTGACGATACAACTGATTTTTTCAATAAACAAAAAGAAAACCTCCTATGAACTCTCCGTTTAAAAAAAGGGTACTGATTGTGGAAGACGATACTGAAATCAGAAACAGCTTTGCGCTGATTGTAAATAGCTCACAAAAGTTTTATGTAGCCAACGCATACGGTTCGTGCGAAGAGGCCATCAAGCACCTCAACAGCGACCGACCGGATATTGTATTGATGGACATTGAACTTCCGGGTGGCATGAACGGCATACAGGGAACCAAAATCATCAAAGAAAAGCACCCGCACGCAGAAATCATTATGGTAACGGTGTATGAAGACAGCGAACTTGTTTTCGAGGCGCTGAAGTCTGGTGCATCGGGCTACATAACAAAAAGTGCCAATTACCTGGAGTTGCTCACTGCATTGGAGGAGATTATTAAAGGCGGTGCACCCATGAGCAGTAAGATTGCCCGCCTGGTAATTGATAATTTTCATGTGAATCCCAACAGTCCGCTTACGAAGCGGGAAACAGAAATTCTACAATTGATCTCTGAAGGAAAAACCTATACCCAGATATCTGAAGAATTATTTATCTCGAAAGAGACTTCGAAGACACACATCAAGAACATCTATTCCAAATTGCAGGTGAAAAGCAAGTCGGAGGCCATTGCGAAAGCCAACCTCGAAAAGCTGATATAAGATAGACTAAAAATAGGTTCGCTAGCTGGCCGCCTTGCCCCACGAATACCTAAACAGGCCGATTGCCTACAGCACGTGCACTTGTGTAACGATACTTCTTCCTCTGTTGAATGTGGGAAATGTTGTGCTTGCTTCCAATTCCGGTAAACGTGGAACTTTCGGCAACAGATGGACTCGCACCATCACCCTGCGCTGGGCTTGTGCCCATGCAGTTGTATCTTATTGCCAAGTCCTCGTTTACTTACACATGAACATCGTACACACCGAAGCTGGCGACTTGAATCAAATCTTCGAATTTTTTGAAGATTCCGTTCGCTATCAGGAGCAGAAAGGATACCCCGTTTGGCGTAACTACGACAAGCAGGCGATTGTAAAAGACGTGGCGGAGAAGAATCAATATAAGGTGATGGTTCAGTCGCAAATGGGCATTGTGTTCAGCGTGGGCTACACCGACCCTATCATCTGGCGCGAACGGGACCAAGGCCGCTCCGTTTACCTGCACCGCATCGTGGTGAATCCCGAAATGAAAGGAAAGCAACTGTTTGGTGCTATTCTGAACTGGGCCATTGAACACGCGCGGCAGAAAGGCCTGCAGAGTGTACGCATGGACACGTGGGCTTCAAACCCCACCATCATCAGCTACTACCAGCGCTTTGGTTTCGCGGTGGTTGAAAACTTCACCACCCCCGACAGTGAAGAACTGCCCGTGCACAACCGCAACCTGGCACTCACCTTGTTGGAATACAAAATTTAGAACCAATAAAAATGATAACAGCGGTCAACGCGAACGAAGTGAAGTAAAGCAATATCTAAGTTCAACCAAAAAACAAGCTTGCCGTGGTCGTTCCTCCGTTGTAGCAACGGCTACTATCATTTTTGAGATGGCTTATAGTTTTATGTTCACTATTTGTATAGAATCAATCTTTAACGGGTAATCCCGTTTCGGGTTATCCCCATTAATTAGGTATTCCCTAAGCTTTTTTTTACCCTTCTGGCCGTCATTCTTTTCATTGACAATAGCTGGAGATTTGACTAACGCTTCCGTTGTGAACACGGAGGTGGAAAACAATCAATAAATCAAACAAAACAGTATGAAGAAGTTTTTACTATTCTGCTTTGCGTTTGCCGTATCGTGGGGAATCCATGCACAGGAACGAACAATTTCTGGCAAGGTGACCTCCAAGGATGATGGCGGAACGCTCCCCGGAGTAAACGTAGTGGTGAAAGGCACCACTAATGGAACTGTAACCGACAGTGACGGTGCATACACCCTCTCTGTACCGGCCACAGGTGCGACACTGATTTTTTCTTTCATCGGCCTGCAAACCATTGAAGTGACGGTTGGGGATCGTACTTCGGTGGATGTGGTGATGGAGAATGAGATCCAGCAACTCAATGAGGTGGTGGTAACAGCGCAGGGCATTCAGCGCGAGCGCAAAGCCTTGGGTTATGCTTCTACCACCATTGCTGCCTCCGACATTGCCAGTAAACCTGAGACCGATGTTGGCCGTGCGTTGCAAGGTAAAACGCCTGGTTTGCAGATTCTCAACTCATCGGGTTTAGCGGGTTCCGGATCAAAGATCAACATTCGCGGCATCAGTTCGGTAGCAGGTAATACCCAGCCACTGTGGGTGGTAGACGGGGTGCCTATCAACACCAATGCCAATGAAACAAACTTGGACTACAGAGATGGCCAGATATCACCCACCCGCTTTATCGACATTGATCCGAACAATATTGAGTCGGTGAACATATTGAGGGGCTTGAGCGCCACTACACTTTATGGAACGCTTGGACGAAACGGGGTAATCTTAATTACTACTAAAACAGGTTCAACCAAAAAGCCCCAACGCCAGTTCGAGGGTTCAGTCAGTCAATCGTACTTTCTGGTTGAAGCCATACTCCCTCAGTTTCAGAACAAGTGGGCGATGGGTTTCGATGGGGATTATGGGGAATTCTTCAGCAACTGGGGAAGCTTGTTTTCAAATAATACACCCGTGGGGCGCCACCCATATTATGAGCATCGCAACCTTTTCCCCGAGTTCCCTGAGTTTGCGGAAGCCAACAACTACATTCCCAAGGCGTACCCCAACAATGTGCGCGATTTCTTTCAGCGGGGATATTCAAATAATACGTCTTTGAATCTGGGTGCTCGAAATGAGAACAGTCATGTGAACTTCAGCTACAGCCGTTTGGATGAAAAAGGCTTCATTGAGAATAACAATCTGATGCGCAACAATCTTTCCTTGGGAGGAAGTACCCAGCTGACGACTAAGCTCTCAATCAACAGCGTGTTTAATTTTGTGCGAACAGAATTTGAAACACCGCCAACAGGGGCAGGCACAGGTAGCAATTCAGCTGGAGGTCCCTCGGTGTTTGCCAACCTGTTTTATACACCCCGCAACCTCGACTTGATGGGGTGGCCGTATGAAGATCCCGTTACCAAAGCCAGCGTTTATTATCGTAACACCAACAACATTACCAATCCACGTTGGCTGCTTAAGAACTCACGCCAAACATCGGTGACCGATCGTTTCTTTACCAACGTTTCGCTTAACTATCAATTGTTGGATTGGTTACGGCTGAGCTACCGATTGGGTCTTGATACGTACAGCGAAGACCTGAGTTACTGGCTCAACAAAGGCTCGGTGGGATATCCGACCAGTGCCGCCCTGTTGGCCAACGGCTTATATCGTTCTGCGAATGCTAATAACACCATTATCGACCATTCGGCCATCGCGTCCATCCAGAAGGAGTTGTCGACCGATCTTGATCTAACCGGCATTGTTGGGTTTAACGCCCGCACCGACACCTATCGTCAAACCGGTATCGAGAGCACAGGGCAGGTAGTACATGGTTTAATAGAGCATCGTAATTTCTCGCAGAGTAACTCGCGCGATTTCAGGGGAAACAACTTGAACTATCAGCAGTCCAGAACCTGGGTGGGTGCCTATTTTGATGCCGGGTTGGGCTACAAAGATTTCTTGTTTATGAACATTACAGGCCGTAATGACTGGGCCTCTACCCACGAGCAGGAATATCGCTCTTTGTTCTACCCTGGTGTAAGCGCATCGTTCATCCCTACCGCGGCATTTCCTGGATTTGCGTCTAATGTGCTCGAGTTCTTGAAGGTGCGTATTGGCTATGGAACGTCCGCCAACTTTGCCAATCCTTACAATACAAGGCCCTACCTTACCATTAATGCCCAGGCATCAACCGATCAAAATGGGAATGTGGTAACAAGTCAGTTGCCAGTGGTTTTGGCTAACCCGCGTTTGAAGCCCGAGTTGCAGAGCGAGGTAGAGTTGGGGGTAGAAGCCCAACTGCTCGACAACCGTGCGAAACTTGATCTATCGTTCTACAGCCGATTGGCAAAAGACCAGATACTCAGCCGATCGCTCGATCCTTCCACCGGCTACCAAACAACGCTGATTAATGCCGGGTCCATTTCCAACAAAGGTGTTGAGATGGGGCTTACACTGACCCCTGTTCGCGTAGGTGCCTTCTCGTGGGATATCCGAGCCAACTACACCAAGAATATTAGCAAGGTAGAGAGTCTGCCTGAGGGCTCGAAGGAGATTTTGGTGGGAGGTACCTCAACACTCGGAAACTTCGCCATCGAAGGACAGCCATTCAATGTTATTCAGGGTACCTATGTAAGAAGAGATGCGAATGGCAACTTCCTGGTAAATGAAAACGGAGACTGGTCTGTTTCCAGCGATGTGAAGATCATTGGTGATCCAAACCCAGATTGGTTGGGTTCGCTCATCAATACCCTTAGCTATAAAGGCTTGTCATTCAACGTACAGGTAGATTATGTTCATGGTGGTGATATGTTTTCTTTTACCGCAGGTACATTGATTGGCCGTGGTGTTGGCAAAGATCTGGAAGAGTTTAACCCCGAATTGCCATTGGTATTGCCAGGTGTGAAAGAATCGGATGGACAACCCAACGATATTCCTCAAACTACTTCTGGTGTGTTTTTCAATAACACCATTCTGGGAGCAGGCGCCAGCGACCGCGGTATCTACGATGCTACCCGTATCCGCCTGCGGGAAGTAGCGCTTGCGTACGAGATTCCCTCATCGTGGGTAACGAAAGTGAAGTTAAGCAAAGCAAATATTTCTCTGGTAGGCAATAATCTTTGGTTCCGCGCCATAAACGCGCCACGCTACTCTGCTGCTGATTTCGACCGCACAAGCTTTGGCACAGGCAACGGAGCGGGTTTTGATTTTCTGGGAGGCCCTTCAGCCCGGAGATACGGTGTTAATCTTCGTTTGACTTTTTAAAAAGATAAGTACATGAAAAGGATCATAAAAGTTTTTGTTACGCTGGTACTGTTGGTAGGCGTATCATGCGATCTGGATAAGGACCTGGAGAACCCCAACGAGGTGAGGGTTGGAGCTGCCGATGTTAACCTGATCATGAATCAGGTGCAACTTGATTTTGCTGCCTTTTTTGCGCGGGCGGCAGGCAATGACGTAAGCGCACAACCGGTAGCAACCGTGGGTGCCGACCAGTTGGTGCGCATGAATGCCATGACAGGCGGAGATACCTACGACCGCGCTATTGCGCCTCAGAATATGGATCAGGTTTGGACGCTGGCATATCAAAACGTGCTGGTGAACATTGACGTGTTGCTGCCCCTGGCAGAAGAGAAGAATTTGACTACCCACATCGCGGCCGCTAAAATAATGAAGGCCTATGTGTTGATGACGCTGGTGGATTTGTTTGGCGATGTACCAAATCGCGAAGCATTAAAGGGCAACGAGGGTATCTTTAACCCGAATGTTGATCCCGGTCAGCAGGTGTACGATGATGCGATTGTGTTGCTCAATGAGGCCAGGACAGAATTGGCGAAGACAGGTTCTGAGGCTGGCAATGGTTTAACGCGTGACATTTACTACGGGGGCGATCGAACGAAGTGGACTGCGCTGGCAAATACACTGGAATTGAAAGCATGGCTCAACGTGTCGGTCGATCCTGCGCGGAAGACGGAAGCAACAGAGCGTGTGAATACCCTCTTGTCTGCTAACCTCATCGACACAGAGGCAGAAAACTTCGTGTATAAGTACGGTACGGCCGATGTACCCGTTCGTTCGCGCCACCCCCTTTACCGGCAGTATTACAAGCCGCAAGCAGGTGCAGCTACAGGCTACATAGGCAACTATTTTTTGAAAGAAGCCTTTAACGGTAAAGGTGTGGAAGACCCCCGGTGGCGCTATTACTTCTATCGTCAGGTAGGAAGCATACAGCGCGCACTGCAGGTAGACCGCGAGTCGGTGCCCTGTGTGCTTACACCCAAGCCCGATCATTATGGGGCCGATCAACCGTTTTGTGTGTTTGAGCCTGGTTTCTTTGGCCGCGATCATGGCAACAACGATGGCGGTCCTCCCGATCAGAATGTAATTACTTGTGTGGGTGTGTATCCGGCAGGCGGCAGGTTAGATTTGAACAACGGCAATGCCAACTACTTCGATGACACCATCCAAGGCGATGGCGCCAATGGTGCAGGCATTGAACCCATTTTCATGTCATTCTTTACCGACTTTATCAAAGCCGAAGTTGTATTGCGATTGGGCCTAGCGGGTGATGCCCGTCAGCACCTGGTGAATGGCATCAATCACTCTATTGAACAAGTGAAAAATTTTGCCAACTCGCGCGGACAGACGTTGCCGGCCAGCCTTGAGCCATCTACCACCGCCTACCTGGATGCCGTGTTGGCAAGGTATGATGCTTCAGGTGCCGATCGCCTAGATGTAGCCATGAAGGAATTCTACCTCTCCCTATGGGGTAATGGCGTGGAGGCATTCAATCTGTACCGCAGAACCAGCTCTCCACGCAATTTGCAGCCTACACGTGCGCTCAATAGTGGCATATTCTTCCGATCGCTTTGGTACCCAGCCATTTTTGTAAATCTGAATGACCAGGTAGCTCAAAAAACAGACGGAAACGCCAAGGTTTTCTGGGACAAAAATCCGGATGCTTTGAATTAGAAGTGGTAAACAGAAAAGATGATTAACATGAAATACATATTTAAAAAATTTACGATTCCAGCATTCTGCCTGATGGCGGTTGCTTGTACCGATGAATCGTTGGATCCCGTTCGGTTCAACGATCTGGAAAAGGGGTCTATCTTGGCGCTTCGAGGGGAGGCATTCGAAAAACTCAACGAAACAGGATGTTCGAACGTGTTCAACAAGAACAACATCACCGGTAACGAGGTATTTTCATTCGATGCCGATTTTCTTTCGGAGAACCCCTCCAGCCTGCAGGAGGTAAGAGTGTACGGACGCATCCGAACTGGAGCGCGTGTTGAGCTAAAGACGGTGACGGCCAGTGCTTTTACTATCCCGGACGGGGAGCGGTATCCGCGCGGTAATGTGTCCATCCCACTAAGTGAGATTCTTTCAAAGCTGAACGTAACGAACCCTGAAAATCTGGGGCTGTTCGACATCGTTATTGAGTCGGATATTTACCTGACTGACGGATCGGTAGTAGGTGCGGCTTCAATTGTGAACAGTGGGCTGTTCGAGAGTGGTATTTTCTACCCCGCGCAACGGTTAAACTATTGTTCTGGAACCCCTTAATAGGGTAATTAATCTATGATACAAACGGACCCGGCTATGAGAGTAGTCGGGTCTTTTTTTGCTACCCACCCGGTAACAATTTTGTTGTCGATGGAAGTTATGACTCCATAAATAGTACTTGATTGTTTTTTACCGTTCTAACGGTCATTTTTTCAAAGTACCGATTTACGCTCCCTTTTTAACCGCTCCCTGCCTCGGCCGGGGGCGGTTTCTTTTTTGAGGTTGGCAATCCACCGGATAATCTTTAGCTTTTGCTTTTAAACTCAAAAATTCAGACTATATGAAATTCCTTTTTCTTGTTTGTCTGGCGGCCACCCTATGCTTGCCGGGCTTCGCTCAAAAAAAGAAAAAAACGGAAGATGCTCCGACCCAGGTTAGTCAACCGGCACCGGGTGCCATTCAGGCTAAGGTGGCAGGCATGAAGAAGTACGAAGGCTTTTTCGAATTTTATTATGATGACAAGCAAGACAAGGTTTTTCTTCTGATTGATCGGTTGAATACCGACTTCCTGTACATAGAATCGCTCACGGCCGGTGTAGGCTCTAATGATATTGGCCTCGACCGCAATCAGTTAGGCGCTGAGCGCGTGGTGCACTTCGATAGAAGAGGCCCCAAGGTGCTGTTGGTGCAGCCCAATCAGTTTTACCGAGCCATTAGCAACAACGAAGCCGAACGCAGAGCCGTGGAAGAAGCCTTTGCACAATCGGTTTTGTGGGGCTTTACGGTAGCTGCTGAAGAAAACGGCACGGTGCTGGTAGAGGCCACCGATTTTTTCTTTCAAGATGCGCACGACATAGCAGGCACACTTCGAAATGCCCAACAGGGAAATTACTCATTGGATAAATCGCGGTCGGCATTCTACCTGCCCCGCACAAAAAACTTCCCGCAAAACACAGAGTTTGAAGTAACCCTTACGTTCAGCGGGCAACCTGCAGGGCAATATATTCGCAGCGTTACGCCCACACCCTCCAGCGTTACCGTTAGGTGCCACTATTCTTTTGTGCAGTTGCCCGATGCAGACTACCAACCGCGTGCGTTCGATCCGCGTGCAGGTTATTTTAGCACCTCCTATTACGACTATGCCACGCCCATCAGCGAACCCATCGAGAAACGTTTCATTACACGCCATCGCCTGAAAAAGAAAGACCCGGCAGCCGCGGTAAGCGAGCCGGTGGAGCCGATTATTTACTATATGGATCCCGGGGCACCGGAGCCTATACGCACGGCCTTAATGGATGGGGCGCGGTGGTGGAACCAGGCCTTCGAGGCCATTGGCTACAAAGACGCATTTCGGGTAGAAGTACTGCCTCCCGATGCCGACCCTATGGATGTTCGATACAATGTGATCAATTGGGTGCACCGCTCCACCCGGGGCTGGTCGTATGGTGCCAGCGTAACCGACCCGCGTACGGGCGAAATCATCAAAGGGCACGTTACCCTGGGTTCGCTGCGGGTTCGGCAAGATTTTTTGATTGCAGAAGGATTGCTCGCTCCGTATGAAGAAGGCAAACCTGTATCGAAAGAAATGGAACAAATGGCGCTGAACAGACTCCGGCAACTAGCTGCGCACGAAGTGGGGCACACCATCGGCCTGGCGCATGCTTATTCATCCAGCACAGAAAACCTGGCATCAGTGATGGACTATCCGCATCCGGTTGTAAAACTGGTAGATGGTAAAATTGATTTGAGCGAAGCCTACGATCTGAAGATCGGTGCTTTCGACAAAGTGGCCATTGCCTATGGCTACCAGGATTTCCCAACAGGTACCGATGAGAAAAGAGCCCTGAATGACATTATTCAAAACGGACTGAAGGCAGGACTTACTTTTTTAAGCGATCAGGATGCGCGCCCGCAGGGTGGAGCACATCCTTATGCCCACCTGTGGGACAATGGCAAAGATGCAGCAGACGAGTTGCTACGCGTGCTATCCATTCGCGCCACGGCTCTGAAAAATTTTGGCGAACGTAACATCAAACCGGGCGCACCCATGGCTACGTTAGAAGAAGCTTTGGTGCCTATTTATTTTTTTCACCGCTACCAAGCCGAGGCTGCCTCAAAAATAATGGGGGGCCTGAACTACCGCTACGCATTGAGAGGGGATGGCCAGCCGGTGGCGGAGTTGCTAACCCCGCAACAGGAGCTAAAAGCACTGGATGCCCTTTTGAAGACGGTGGAACCCGCCACGCTCATGCTGCCCGAAGGTTTATTGCGCCAGATTCCGCCCCGGCCGCTGGGTTACAACAGGCACCGCGAACTGGTGAAAGGAAAGACAGACCTTACGTTCGACCCACTGGCAGCCGCGGAGTCGGCAGCCGATCTAACGTTTGGGCTACTGCTGCATCCGGCCAGGGTGAATCGGTTGTTCGAACATCACTCGCGCGATGCAAGACTGCCCGGCCTGAAAAACGTGTTGGATAAAATGATTGGCGCCACTTTCAAGGTGCCTGCAAAAGGTGGCTATGAAGGAGCCGTACAGATGACAGTAGACTACGCCCTCTTTCAAAACCTGGCCAAAACGGCTTTGCATCCCAACACCGCGGCTCCCGCCAAAGCTATCTTGTTGTTTCAGTTAGATCAGCTTCGCCTTTGGCTGGGGCAAAGAGCCCCGGCAACTGCAGACGAAGAATGGAAAGCCTTTTACCAGTATATAGGCACACAGATTGAGCGGTTCCAGGATGATCCCGAAGAATACAAAGTTGAAACCCTCACCACACCTCCTCCCGGCCAACCCATTGGCTCAGGCGAATGGTGTGGATATTAATGGGGCACACAGCTGACTGAAATAAAGTTTTCAGAAATATGATTTTTGACTGTATTGAATTTGAATTGAAAAATGACTACCCTGCGAGGTAAATACAATTGAACATGAAACCGTACGTAATATGCCACATGCTTGGTTCGGTGGATGGAAGAATCAAGCAAAACATCTGGGGTTTTAAAGACCACCACAAGTATTTTGAAGAGCCTGCGTCTAAAATAAAAGCAGACGCGTGGCTGGTGGGGCGTATAACCATGCAGGAGTTTTCGAGTAAGAAAAAATACAACCTGGGCAAACAGAAAGGTCCCATCCGCAAAGATGACTTTGTTGCGCTGCAACCCTCTAAAACTTTTGCAGTGGTAATCGATCCTTCCGGAAAATGTTTTTGGGATAACAACCAGGTTTCTACCGAACATGTAATTGAAGTGCTGAGCGAACAGGTTTCTGGCGCTTATCTGGAGCACTTACGCGAAAAAAATGTGTCGTACATTTTTGGAGGAAAGAAAGAACTCGACCTGGAGTTGGTGTTGCAGAAACTCTACCGCTTGTTCGGCATCAAGCGCGTGCGTATTGATGGAGGCGGGCACGTGAATGGTTCGTTTTTAAAGGCTGGTTTAATTGACGAATTGAGCCTGGTGCTTGCCCCGCTGGCAGATGGTACCATCGGTGCGCCAACTATTTTTGAGGCAGAGGAGGGTTATGGAAAGCGTAAGGCTACCCATTTTAAATTAACTTCGGTGAAAAAAATATACGATGACTTTTTGTGGCTGCGCTACGAAACCATTCGTGATACAATGCCGGACAGATAGACATTAACGGGCACCATCGAACCATTCTTTGAACTCACTCACTTTTTCGCGGCTCACAATGATTTCATCGTCCCACTTAATGTTGGGCGTAATACGCAAACGACTGTTGGAGTAGACCACCACATCCTGAATGGCGGCAATGTTTAAAATATACGATCGGTTAACCCGGTAATACATTTTTGGATCGAGCAGTTCATCCAGATTTTCGAGCGTATAGTCGATAATAAATTTTCTGATCTGGTTGGTAACGAGGTAAACATCGCGGCCATCGGCATGAAAGAAACTGATCTGATCGGAAGTGATGGAACGAATATGGTCGCCTAGTTTTACCATGAAGCGGTTTTTATAGGCTTTGGCAGGTTGTTCAAAAACCTGAATCACCTTTTCCGATTTCTCTTCATTCCAGCGCAATTGCTCACGCAACGTTTCCACCTTTTGTAAACTGGCAGACAGGTCAGCATAGGTTACAGGTTTTAGTAAGTAATCGATGCCATTTACTTTAAAGGCATCGAGCGCGTATTCGTTGTAGGCGGTAATAAAAATTACAGGCTTCTTTACCTGCACTTGTTGGAAGATCTGAAAGCTGAGTCCATCTTTCAGTTGAATATCCATGAAGATCAAATCCACTTCTTGCTGGTGTGCCCCAATCCAGTTCACAGCTTCGGCTACAGACCCCACGATAGCCTTCACGGAAATGCCGTTGCTATATTTCTGCAGGTAGCGTTCCAGTTTTTCGGCCGCAGGCGTTTCATCTTCAACAATCAGTACTTGTAAAGTAAGCGGTGTGTTCATGCCGGTTCCGTTAGCTCTTGTGCAATGCGAATAAGCGGAAACTTAATAAAGTTTTCTCTTCCTGCCTTTACCTGCACAAAAGGTTTGTCGCTGAAAAATGAATAAGATCTTTGCAGGCGCTGAAAAGCCTGCAGACTTTCCTGATGCAGCATCAGCTTATCGTTCAATGTATGTTGCAAAACCAGGTAGTCGTCCTCCTCCTCCAGGTAAAGCCGTATCACCAGGGGCGATTTATTGGAAATGAGCGTGTTGCGCACAATGGCATCCAACGAAACCAACAGCGAGCCGGGTATCAGAAACACTTCGTCTTCGCCACTGATGTCAGACACCAGATTGAGCTGTTGCTGGTAACGATAGTTGAGCAGGTTTAAAAGATTTTGCGCAGCATGCCGCTCTTCGGCCAGGCTTATCAATTCTTTTTGCCGGTTTACCAGGCTGTAGCGGTAAATGCCCGCCAGGTAGTCAATCTGTTCTTCGGCCTTGTCGGCATTGTGGTGTATGGTGAGAATCAGGTTTTCCAGGCTCTCGTAAAGCAGATCGGGGTTGATCTCGCTGCGGAAACTGGCAAAATCGGCTTCTACTTTTTCCTGCAGCTTCTTCTCTTCCTCCAGCCGCTGCTTGTTTTCCAGCAACAGGTAATAGTGGCTGAAGTACAACAGATTGTATAGCAAGCCCGTTACGCCATAAATCATCAGGAAAAGATACAGTTCGTACGTGCCAATACTAAAACCGATGGCCATCAAAAAATAAGATGAGATGGCCGCGTAGATCAACGTTAGGTTTATTATTAACGTGGCAACGGTTTGAATGATGATTCGGTTGCGGGGCATCCAGCGGTGTTCATGCTTTTCTATCCACCGTATGGCTAACCGCATCGACTCGAACGAAATGTAACCCAAACCCATACACACATATAATTCCTGGTTGTTGAAAATTTCTGTAATGCCTCTCACAGAATTGTTCACCAGCAAGATCACCAGGTAAACCAACACGCCTAGTATGGGTGCAGCGCTGATTCTGAAAACAATATGATGTACAAACAACCGGTTCATGGTGTGTATCCATTTTTATTCTTCACCGTTGCGTTTTTAATAACCGGCAAAACCACGGTAAATCGTTCTTCATTCTTTACCACTACTTTTTCTTGTGTAAAGAAACTGTAGCGGTGGCGAATGTTTTCGAGGCCCACCTTAAAACTGGTAATTGGTTGGGCTGGTTGTGTTTTGGTGTTGGTAATGAGTATTTGTGTATTGTCTTGTGCAGAAATATAAACCAACAAAGGTGTTTCTTTCGAGATTTGGTTGTGCTTTACGGCATTCTCTACCAGGAGTTGCAGCGTAAGCGGTGGCATGGTGGTGTCGAGAATGTTTTTGGGAAGGTTGATCTCCAGTTTCAGGTGATGCTCGTAGCGAACCTGGAGCAGGTAGTAGTAGGCTTTTACAAACTCAATTTCCTGCCGAACGGCAACCAGTTTTTGTTTTTGGTGCGTTAGCACATAGCGGAAGGTATCGCCCATTCTGCGGATAAACTCTTCGGCCATGTGGCTGTCTTTATAAAGCAGCGAAGAGATGGTATTGAGGCAATTGAACAGGTAATGCGGGCTGATTTGATTTTTAAGCGATTGGAATTGCAGCTCCAGTTGCCACCGTTCGGAGCGCAAGTGCTCCACCTGCGTGTGGGCGTAGTATCGGTAAGAGTAAAACCAGCCGTAGAATATTTCATAAACAAAGATGCAGATGATCAGCAGCACACTTAGTTTAATCATTTCTTCCGTGTCGGCCTGAAAAAGATAGATGCCGCTGGCAGTCATCAGCGCGATGGCCAGCAGGGCATTAACAATAAACCCAGCCAGGAAACGCACCAAAAAATACTGGCGCCAGTGCAGCACCTTGTCCAGCAACCGGTCGGCATTAAATACCAGAATGCTGCCCAACAAGGTAAGCGCTACCGACAGGGCATATTTGTCGAACGCTTCGCGCAGCGAAGGAATTCGCCCTACTTCGCTGAATGCCACGTACACATAAAACAAAATGCCCAGAACAAGAGCAATGATGCTGAGGAGAACGTACTTACGCATCGTTTCCCTGTTCAGGGCCTGGCTGGCAAACATCATGAAAGAAAGCTACTCATTTCTGCTGGTAAAAGTAATGCTGCCGCAAGCTTAAACTTTGTGCTTGTGCGGCAGCATGGGTGGGTTGTTATTTTAGTCCAGTGCGCGTAAGGCGCGGCCATAGTATGTTTCAGAACTAATCTGGCGGGCGGCACTGCGGTACGCATCTTTTAGATTGGCGCTTCCACGCTTCACCAGGGGCGCAGCGTGCACCAACACCTCCGTAAGGTAATGGTCGGAGTCGATGCGCGAAGCAGCAGACAGGATGCTGGTTGTTTTGGCTTCGTTCAAACCGTCTAACTCCAGTGCAGCTTGTAAAATGGTAGAGGCGTAGTGGTCGCTGTCTACATCGGCTGCGCGGTCAATCAATCGCTTAAAGGCCTCATCGTTCAGGTCTTGTCCTTCCAACACTTCACTGAAAACAATAGACAAGTAGTGATCGGAATCAATGGAGGTACTTAAATCTACCAACGTAAACACTTGCTCCGTGGGCAACTTGTTTTCCAGCAGCTTTTTCAAAACTTCTGTTTTGTAGTGATCTGATTCAATGTCGCGAACGGATTCCAACACTTTTTGATAAGACGCGCCCGACAGCCCCTTGTAACCCAGGGCTTTGGTAAGCACCACTGTGCGGTAGTGGTCGGAATCAATGGTGCGGGTGGTGGCAATCATTTCATTAACTACCGGGTCTGAAAGATTGGGTTGCCGCATCAGTGAAGTAAGCACTTCTGTTTTATAATGGTCTGATTCAATTTGCGAGGAGGCAGCCAGAATGCTCCGGATGGCCTCGGGTGAGGCGGCCTGCGTGCGAAGCGCCTCTTTGATGATCTGAGTTTTATAGTGGTCGGACTCCATTTTGCGTGTAGCCGCAAACAGGGCATCGGCCGATTCCTTGGTGCTCAGGAACTTATCCATGCCCGATTGCAGGAACTCGGTGAGGTAATGGTCGGAATCCATGCCCCCCGCTATCGAGTTGATGATGGGCGCATAATCTTTGGTGGTAATGGCGGGCACTTTCATCAAGATGTTGGCATAATGGTAGCGCACGTAGTCGCTTTCCATAGAAGATATTTCGCGCAGCACTGCATTTACTCCGCCTTGCCTGTAGAAGCGGTGTACCCTGCTTTCGGCACCAATGGTAGTAGAGCGGATGAGCTCGGGCATGATTTCGGCCAGCCATTTGCGGCCTTCCGGTTCGTAAGGTATGGCGGTTCTGCCTTCATAATATTCCCGTTTCAAACCATTTGCCTGTGGTGTAATAACCAGCGTGCGTCTGCTTCCAAAAACGGTTTTGGTAATTTCCAGGTAGCCATCGGGCGACATGCTCTTGATATCGCGGTCGTCATCGGTCAGCTCAATCTTTCCGCGCGTTTCCACATTGAAGCTGTTGAAGCCATTGGAGTGGCGAATCACGGTTTTATTTTCACTGTGCGAAGTGCTCCGGCCGATCAGAAAAACATCATCCTGGCCGCTGGCCGTCAGCGCGGTGGTTACCCATAATGCCAGTGCGAAGAAGCGGAACGATGTCATAAAACTTGATTTTTACCTGTAATACGGGGCAAAGGTGGCATGGGGTTGGCAGTAATTAAACAGTATTGTAACCAACCGGCAGATCATTGTATTGAATTGTAACATTAAACCGCTGCCCGGTCAGCCCCGCCCAAATGCCACTCCTGTAAGCTTAAATGGGGCAGTATTTCAAAACCGATACCTTGCCCAATTAAGTATTCAACCAAAACCTGAATTTATGATGAAGTGTACGCTACCGTTATCATTCGGTCGTAGAATGATAAGGGGGCTGGTTCTGATTCTGTTGTGGCCCGCTATGCTGATGGGGCAAGACGAACTGGCGCCCGTTACCCGAACTTACGCCCTTAAAAATGTGAACATTGTGCAGGCCCCCGGCCGCAAGGTCGATATGGGTACCATTGTCATCAAAGATGGTATCATCCAGTCGGTGGGCAAGGGCATCAACATTCCGGCCGATGCCATTGTGATCAAAGCAGATTCCATGTACGTGTATGCGGGCTTTATCGATGGCCTGTCGCGTGTGGGTGTGGAAAAGCCCAAAGAAGAAAGGCGCGAGCGCCCGAAGGACCCGGGCAACCCTACGCCTGAGCGTGCCGGCATTACACCCCAGAACGAGGTAAGAACAGCGTTGAACACCAGCGATAAGTCGGTGGAAGATTTACGCAATCTGGGCTTTACGGTGGCGCAAGTGGTACCTTATGGCAACCCACTCCCCGGCCACGCAGCTCTTGTGTTTTTAAGTGGCAAATCACCGGATAAATCGTTGTTGCTCAACAAGTCGGCCTTTTATGCAGAACTTACCCCGGTGCAGGGCGCGTACCCTGCAACCGTAATGGGCGTAATGGCTAAGTTCCGCGATTTGTATCGCAATGCCGTGCTGAACAAGAATTACGAAACCACCTACGCCTCTAACCGCAATGGGTTGGAAAGACCGGTGAGCGACCGCATTCTGGAGTCGTTCTACCCGGTAATCGACCAGCGCCTGCCGGTTCTGTTCAAGTCGGAGCGGTTGCTGGAAACGCAGCGTGTATTCACACTTAAAAACGAGTTGAACTTCGCGCTCACCATTGGCGATCTGAAGGAAGGGTGGGCCATTATCGATAAGGTGAAAGCGGCTGGTGCCAAAGTTTTCCTATCGCTCGATTTGCCCGAAGAACCCAAAAAAGACGACAAGAAGAAAGACGAGGGCACATATGCTGCCGAGCAGCAGGCGCTTGATAAACGCAAGATGGAAGCCATTGCCAACTTCACAGGGCAGGCCGCAGCATTCAGCAAAGCAGGTATTCCATTTGGCTTTTCTACCCTCAGTGCCAAAACAAAAGATATACCGGCCAACCTGCGCAGAATGATTGCCGCGGGCCTTACGGAAGATGCTGCGTTGGCAGCCTTAACAACCACACCCGCCCAACTGCTGGGCTTGAGCGACCGCCTGGGAACGGTGGATAATGGCAAGATTGCCAACCTGGTCATTTCGGATAAACCTTACTTTTCAGAGAAGGCCAAGGTGCGCTATGTGTTTGTAGATGGCGATGTGTTTACCCTCGAATCGAAACCGGAGAAAAAGTCGGATGGTAAAGCCAATGCTTCGGGCTCCTGGTCGTACACGGTAGAGTCTCCACAAGGAGGCAGCGGCAAAATTGTGATCAAGGACGATGGTGGACGACTGTCGGGCACCATTACCAGTATGAACCGCGAAAGCGAGTTGCAGGATGTTTCCCTCGATGGAAACACTCTAACTTTTTCTTATACACTGGATTTTGGTGGCAACAAAATCAACATCCAGGTATCGGCCACCATCGATGGTGACACCATGGAAGGAAACCTTACCGCAGGCCAGATGGGTAGCTTCCCGATGAAGGCATCGCGCGATCCTAAAAAGTAAAACAGTGACAATTATGAAGAAACTGACGATACTATCTGCACTGGCTTTTGTATTGGCTGGTGCAGCCTTTGCTCAGGTAGAGAAAGGCAACATGCTAATTAAAAATGGAACGGTACTAACCGTTACCAAAGGTACACTCGAAAATACCGATGTGTTGGTAAAAGATGGCAAGATCAGCCAGATAGGCAAAAACCTGGCAGCACCGAGTGGTGCCCGGGTGGTGGACGCCACGGGCCTTTTTGTGATGCCCGGCATTATTGACGCGCACTCGCACATTGCTCTGGATGCCATTAATGAGGGCACCAATGCCATTACACCCGAGGTGAAAACGGGCGACATGGTGAACCCTTTGCAAGTAAGCATCTACCGTGCGCTGGCAGGTGGTTGCACCATTTCGCACGCGCTGCACGGATCGGCCAACTCCATCGGTGGAGAGAGCGAAACCATTAAACACCGCTATGGCACCTTCGACCCTGAGGTGATGAAGATGGAGGGTGCGCCACGTACCATCAAGTTTGCGTTGGGTGAGAACCCCACCAACCACGGCCGCAGAGACGGCACACAGCCGCAATCGCGCATGGGTGTGGAATTCGTTATCCGCAAAGCCTTTAGCGAAGCCAAAGAATACATGGAGAAATGGGATGCTTACAACAAAGCAAAGACCGTAAAGGGCTTTCGTGGCACACCTCCTGCGTACAGCTTGCGCCACGAAACACTGGCCGACATTCTGAAAGGCAACATCATTTTGCATTGCCACAGCTACCGTGCCGATGAAATAAATATGTTGTTGAATGTGTGCAGGGATTTTGGTGTGAAGAAGGTGGTATTTCAGCATACCAACGAAGGATTTAAAGTGGCCCCCGAGTTGGCAGCGTTTGGCGCTGGCGCCTCAGTGTTCAGCGACTGGTGGGCTTACAAGCTGGAGGTATATTACTCCACAGCTTACAATGCCGCCATCCTGGTGCGCAATGGGGTGGTAACTTCTATCAACTCAGATTCTCCCGATCTGATTCGCCACCTCTACCACGAAGCGGGCAAAACGCAGAAATACGGCAACCTGACGGACGATGAGGCCCTCTCGTTGATCACGATCAATCCGGCTAAGCAATTGGGAATAGAAAACCGCGTGGGCTCTATCGAAGTGGGCAAAGATGCTGACTTTGCAGTTTTTAAGAACCACCCGCTTTCTATTTATGGCGTGCCCCAATACACCATTGTAGACGGCATTGTACGCTTCGATCGTGCCAAAGACCCTGCCGACATGCGACTGTTCCCCGATCCGAAAGAAACAATTGAAGTAACCATTCATGGGGCTGCCGGCCACAACCACGAGAATTGCATGCAGGGAACCGATTTTGAAAACATTTTCGGACTTAACAGATAATGAAGATTATGAAGAAGAATTTTCAACTCATGTTTGGTATCATGACCATTTTCGTAATGATATCTATACTAATGGCGGAAGCGCAAAGTCCGAAAGCCAAAACCGGCACGTTCGCACTGACCAATGCTACCATCGAAACGGTAACCAAAGGAATCATTTCCAATGGCACGGTCATTATTCGCAATGGCAAAATTGAAGCAGTAGGCGCCAATATAGCTGTGCCGCAAGGGGCAGAGGTAATTGATTGCAAAGGCAAATTTATTTACCCCGGCATGATTGACGGAGGCACGCGTTTGGGGTTGATGGAAATTGGCCAGATACCGCAGGCATCTGACGAACGCGATAATGGCGAAGTGATTCCACAAATGCAGGCATTAACGGCAGTAAATCCCAACGCTGTGGCCATACCCATTACGCGTGTTAGCGGTGTAACCACCGGCCTTACCATTCCCAATGGCGGGCTGCTGCCTGGCACTGCCGCGCTGATTAACCTGCATGGCTACACGCCCGATCAAATGTATGCAGGTTTTCAGGGTGTGGCCGTTAACTTTCCTAACACTGGCCGCAGGGGCTTCTTCGATCGCAGAACGGACGATGAAATCAAGAAGGCGACAGAAAAAGCCCTGAAGCAACTGGATGACGCCTGGGAGAAAGCCAACCAGTACCACCGGCTTGATTCGGCTACCCAGGGCAAAGGGGTAGGTTATTACCCCGAATTGCAGGCATTGATTCCGGTGGTTCGTGGGGAGATGCCCATGATGATTGAGGTGAATGCAGCCAAGGATATCAAGGCAGCTTTAAAGTGGGTGGCGGATCGTAAAGTGAAGAAAGTAATTCTTACCGGAGTAAGCGAGGGTTGGCGCGTGGCCGAAGAAATAGCGAAGGCGAACATTCCCGTTCTGGCCGGGCCGGTAATTGCCATCCCTGCCCGCGAGTATGATCGTTACGATGCCGCTTATGCCAATGCCGGACTTATGAAGAAGGCGGGGGTGAAGGTGGCCATCCGCTCGATGGAGGAAGGCAACTCCAACTACCGCAACCTGCCTTACCATGCCGGCTTTGCCGTGGCCTACGGAATGAGTAAAGAAGATGCACTGAAGGCCATCACCATTGTACCGGCAGAAATTTTTGGCGTTGCCGACAAGTTGGGTTCCATTGAAGTGGGCAAAGTAGCAAACCTCTTTGTTTGCGATGGCGACCCATTCGAAACCAAAACACAGGTTTCGCACGTGTTTATTGAGGGCTGGCAAATGCCCATGGTAAGCAGGCAAACCTTGCTTTACGATGAGTTTTTGAACCGCGAGCCGGGAGTAAGTAAAGACTGATTAGAATCAGGTTGACGTCAGCAAAAGCCATCTCGGAATTAGAGATGGCTTTTGTATTTTAGTGCATGTCTACACGCGAGCGATTGTTGGAACTGCAGCGCCAGCGCCTGAGGCGTATACACATAGAGCGTGTGGTGAAAGATATTTTCTTCATCTCGCTCGGTATTTTTTCGGCCGGATTCGGACTGAAGGGCTTTTTGTTGCCCAACAATTTTCTGGATGGCGGAGTGATGGGTATTTCTTTGCTCACCCAATTGCTTACCGGTGTTCCTCTTTCCTACCTCGTAGTGCTTATAAATTTGCCATTTATGGTGATAGGCTATAAGCAGATATCACCCATTTTTGCCTTTAAGTCTCTAGTGGCTATTTCGGGCCTTGCCGTAGCCCTGGCATTCATAGACTTTCCTCTTATCACTTCCGACAAGTTGTTGATAGCTATCTTTGGTGGCTTCTTCCTGGGGGCAGGTATTGGCCTTTCAATAAGGGGAGGCAGTGTGTTAGACGGAACCGAGGTCTTAGCTATTTACACCAGTAAAAAAACAACACTTACAGTTGGCGACATTATTTTGTTCTTCAACATAGTTATTTTTTCGGTAGCGGCATTCATGCTTAATATTGAAACTGCCATGTATGCCATTCTTACTTACCTGGCGGCTTCAAAAACCGTAGACTTTGTGGTGCATGGTATTGAAGAATACACCAGCGTGATGATTATATCCGATAAAAGCGATGAAATCAAGCGCGCCATTATCGAAAAGTTGGGCCGAGGCGTAACGATTTTGAAAGGCAAGGGGGGCTACGGCAAGCAGGGTTTAAGGGAGAAGGACCAGGAAGTCATATTTTCCGTCATCACTCGGCTCGAACTTCAGAAGCTAAAAACCGAGATCATCAAAATTGATGAACATGCCTTTGTGGTGGAAAATAGTGTGAACGACATTAAGGGCGGTATGATTAAGAAGCGCCCGCTGGATTGAAGTTTAAAAAAGGATCGTAAAGGTGGTGCCTTTGTCAACTTCGCTGGCAACTTCTATGCTGCCACCCATGGCGTTGATTTGTGTTTTGGTTAAAAATAACCCTACGCCTTTGGCATCGGGATGGGGATGGAAGGTCTTCCGCAAACCGAAAACCTGAGCGCCATATTTTTTCAGGTCTATACCAAGCCCATTATCCGAAAAAACAAGCATTACTTTGTTGCCTACACGTTGGGTGCTGCATTTTATCAACAGATTGCGTTGAGGCGAACGGTACTTCAGTGCGTTGCTGAGCAGGTTGAGCAGAATGCTTTCGAAGTAAGTTTTGTTGTAAAGTACTTCCGGGGCAGCTTCAAAGTTCGATTGAATGTTGGCATGGGTGGAAATCAGTTCGCCCATCAAGTCTTTTTTCACCCGCTCCAGGGTTTCATCAAAGTTGAGCAGTACCCGTTCAGTGCGCGAAGTCTTGCTGATGTCGAGGGTATCGACCAGGTCGTTCAGGGTGCCCTGCAAACTGGAGGCGGTATTTTTCAGATTTCGAAAGACCTCGCGATAGTCTGCCATGGTACTCTGTTCGTTCAGCAGGCCAATTAGCGCACCAATGTTGGCTACCGGAGAACGCAGGTTGTGCGACAAGATATGCGCAAACTGATTGAGCTGATGGTTTTGGTCCAGCAGTTCTTCAGCAGCCGACTCCAGGTTTATTTTCGAAACCACCAGGTTCTCTTCGGTTTTTTTTCTTTCGGTAATATCGATGGCGGTGGCGTAGATCAATTCACGTTCCACATCGGTAGAGCTGCTCCACAGCAGCCACCGGTAGGTGCCATTTCTGCACAGGTACCGGTTTTCGAACGAGGCCACGTCCTGTCCTTTTAGCAATTGTTGAAAGACATCTTTGGTAGCGTCACGGTCATCGGGATGTACAAAATTTGCAAATGGTTTTTGCTTTAGCTCGCTGGCAGACCAGCCCAATATTTTTACACAGGCGGGGTTTACTTTTTTGAAGTACCCATCGTACCCAGCTATTACCTGTAAGTGAATAGAGTAGTTGAAGATACGGTTGTTTTCGTCCGCCATCTTCTTGATGTTCAATTCAATCTTCTTACGTTCGGTAATGTCGCAGATGAATCCTTCTATCAACGCCAGTTCTCCATCACGATATACGCCCACGCCCACTTCTTCCACCCATCTGCATTCGCCATTTTTATGTTGAATGCGGTATTCCAGACTAAAATTCTTTCGTAATGCCAATGCTTTATCTACCTGCTCAACAATAACGGATGCGTCATCGGGGTGGTAAAGTTGAACGAAATTAATGCTGCCAGCAAGGAACTCTGCAGCAGTGTAGCCTGTGAGTTCTTTCACTCGGTCATTCAGGTATACCATAGAATAACTTACATCGTTGCGGCATAAGTAAATAACGCCAGGTATATTCTCAGCCAGTAGCCTGAACTTTTGTTCGCTCTCTGTCAGTCGCTGCTCTGCTATTCTCTTTTCTTGCTCCTCGCGTGCCTGTTCCGTCATGTCGGTGGCAATACCCAGAAAGCCGATGGCATCACCAGCATCGTTAAAGATACCCGATATAGACAACAACACCGGGAAGCGGCTTCCATCTTTGCGTACATAAGTCCACCGCCTGCGGTCGGCCTGCCGGGTGTGTTTGGCTTTGGCAACAAACACATCAAAGCCCGGGCTTATGGCAAAGCCCAATTCTTTGCTTAGCTCTTTGGCGCGTTGTTGTATTTCGTGCGGGTCGTGAATGATGACGGGGGTTTCCTTGCCAATCAACTCCTGCGCGGTGTAACCCAGCAATTTTTCTGCAGCCGGATTTACGCTGTTGATAATACCGTCTTTGGTTACGGAAATGACAGAAAGTTCGGTGGAATTAAGAATGGCGTCCTGAATCAGATATGATTCGGCCAGCGAGTTGAGGAACTTATCTCTCGATTCAACGTCTTCCGGTGGTTGCAGTTTACCCATTCCGGAGTTCTTTAAGGTTTAGTTAAAGGTACAAAAAAAGGGCTAAACTCCTACGAACCCCCGCTGTCTGCGCGCCTCAAACACCACTACGGCTGCAGCAGTAGAAACGTTCATTGAGTCGATTTTGCCCTGCATGGGGATAATGATGTTAGCGGTGGCATTGTCTACCCACTGCTGCGAAAGGCCTGTGGCCTCGGTTCCCATGACAATGGCACAGCCTGACCGGTAGTCTACCTCGTGGTAGGGGCGCGAGGCGTGCAGGTAGGTGCAATAAATGGCCACCTGTTTTTTCTTCAGCCAGGCAATGGCTTCTGATGAGGTGGTGGTTGCTATTTGTTTGGTAAATACACAACCAATGCTGGAACGAATGGCGTTGGGATTGTACAAGTCGGTGTGCGGGTCGCACACAATAACGGCATCTACGTTGGCGGCATCGGCCGTGCGCAGAATGGCACCCAGATTGCCCGGTTTCTCCACCGCCTCCAACACTAAAAGAAGCGGATGGTTGCTGAGTTGCAAATCTTCCAACCGGTGGGTTTTCATTTCCGCAACCGCTATCACACCGCCAGAGTTCTCGCGCACAGCTATCTTGTCGAACACTTCTTTCGATACGGGTATCAACAGCTTTTCGTGCACCATGCCGGGCAGTGCTTCGGGCAGGTTTAGCAGCTCATCGCAATAAAAGAGGTTGCCGATTTTATAACCCGCTTCCAGCGCCAGCTTTAGTTCTTTCAATCCCTCAATAACGAAGAGTTGTTGCTTTCTGCGTTCGCGCGGTTTTTCCAGCGCCAGCAGACTTTTTATTTTGGGGTTGGATGTGCTGGTGATTTTAAAGTGGGGCTGCATGCTGTCAGGGCTGAAGCAATAGCGCGGGTGTTTTAAATACGTACTTCTGATTGTCGCTCAGCGTAACCTCCACCGTAAAGGTATGCCTTTGCTCCTTAATTATTGATTGAAAGATGCGCAGTGAATATTCGTACAACGAAGCATCTATGTTGGGCGATGCCAGAAAAGACACGAGCTGCCCTTCGCCATAGGGGCCATTGGAAAGAAAGAAAACGCTGTTCAGGCTTTGGCCGGCTTCAATCGTTGTGTTGGGTAGAAGAAAATCCTGCTCGCTGGTAATGGCGAAGTTCAGAATGTTTTGGGTGGGTGCGGGTTCGGGCGGTGAGCAGGCATAGAGCGCTTTGAATCCCCGATAATCGGCAGAGATGAACTCATGTTCGGGCGTTAGCACCAGGCGCAGGTTGGTGGCCTGCACAGATTGATTGGTAACCGTTACCAGCGTATTGCCATCGTAAGTGGAGAGGTCGTACCCTTTAATGCGGTAGCGGGTGGAACCTTCGGTGTTGCCACATCCGCACGTATCAATTACACAACAGGCGGCTTCCAGCACGGCAATGGTGGCAAAAATAAACAGCGATTTATAGAGAACAGGTTTCGTCATGAGGTGGCAACGATTGCACAAAGTTCTATAACTTTCGGCAACATCCCAACTCAGATGCAACTACTTTACCCCTCTGCCTGGAAAGAATATGAGCTGATAGATTCTGGCCACTTCGAAAAACTGGAGCGCTTTGGAAAATATGTTTTGATCCGGCCGGAGCCTCAGGCCATCTGGCAACCAGCCCTGGCACCAACCGAGTGGAAAAAAATGGCGCATGCACATTTTACCCGCGAGCAGAAAGACAACTACCGTTTTACAGACGAGGTGAAGGGCGGCTGGAAGCGGCTGAAGGAAATGCCCGAGAGTTGGAACATTTTTTACTGCAACACAGATTTTAGCCTGACGTTGCGTTTGGCGCTCACCGGCTTCGGCCACGTGGGTATCTTTCCCGAACAAGGCGAAAACTGGAATTTTATCTACAGCACCGTACGGTCGTGGGGGCTTCCCCGGCCACGTGTGCTCAACTTGTTTGCCTATACCGGTGCGGCCTCTGTGGTAGCAAAAATGGCGGGTGCCGATGTTACCCATTGCGATGCCTCACGCCCAGGCATTAACTGGGCCAATCAAAACATGCAACTAAACCATGAGAAAGACATTCGTTGGGTGTATGAAGATGCATTGAAGTTTGTGAAGCGCGAAGTGAAGCGGGGTAACAAATACAACGGTATCATTATGGATCCGCCACCTTATGGCCGTGGTCCAGAGGGCGAGAAGTGGACCTTGCAGGAAAAGTTAGACGAATTGGTAGGCGGTGCCGCGGCATTGCTGGAACCATCTCAATCTTTTTTAATTCTTTCCATGTATGCCGTTGGCCTTTCTTCGCTAGTTGGGTTAAACGTAGTGAAAACACATTTTGGAAATATCGATCCCGCATACGGAGAATTCTTTCTTCGTTCTCTAAACGGCAGCGATTTGCCGATGGGTACTTTTCTGAGGTTTAGAAGGTAAGTTATTGTAGTGCTTACGCGGATGAATGAGAAATACCTTGTATGGGAAATTTGTATCTTTAGCTTGTGAAAAATCAGGCTCCCCTTTTTACCCATGCCTCACAATAAAGTCCTGAAATTAACCTACCTTTGCGGCCTTATTTCAGGAAACAGAGGTCATGGACGTTCAAAAAATCAGGAATATCGCGATTATCGCACACGTAGACCACGGTAAAACCACACTGGTCGACAAGCTTTTACATGCGGGTCATCTCTTCAAAGCGCACGAAAATCCGGGCGAGTTGATCATGGACAGCAACGACCTCGAACGCGAACGGGGTATTACCATTTTGGCCAAAAACGTTTCCGTTCGTTACAAGGACTATAAAATCAACGTGATAGATACCCCCGGCCACAGCGACTTTGGGGGCGAGGTGGAGCGCGTGCTCAACATGGCCGATGGTTGCCTGCTGCTGGTAGATGCTTTCGAAGGGCCCATGCCCCAAACGCGCTTTGTGTTGCAGAAAGCGTTGCAATTGGGTCTTAAACCCATTGTGGTAATCAATAAAGTAGATAAGAAAAACTGCACCCCCGATGAGGTGCACGAGTCTGTTTTCGACCTGATGTTTTCGCTCGATGCCACCGAAGATCAGCTCGATTTCCCCGCCTTCTACGGCTCGGCCAAACAAGGCTGGATGAGCACCGATTGGAAGAAGCCCACCTCTGACATTACCGCCTTACTCGATGGCATCATCGAGCATATTCCCGCGCCTAAAGTGGAAGAAGGCACCCTCCAAATGCTCATTACTTCACTCGAGTATTCTTCTTACATCGGTAGGGTGGCCATCGGGCGTGTGCACCGCGGTGCGATAAAGGCCGGCCAGCCGGTTGCTTTGATGAAACGCGATGGCGGAGCGATCGTAAAGACCCGCGTGAAAGAATTGTACACCTTCGAAGGTTTCGAAAAACAAAAGGTGGAAGAGGTAAAGGCGGGCGAGATTTGCGCCATTGTGGGGTTGGAAGGTTTTGAAATTGGTGATACCGTTTCCGATGCCGATAACCCACAGGCTTTGAAGTCTATTGCCATCGATGAGCCTACCATGAGCATGTTGTTCACCATTAACAACTCGCCCTTCTATGGCAAAGAGGGTAAGTACGTTACCTCACGCCACATTAAAGACAGGCTGGACAAAGAATTAGAAAAGAACCTGGCGCTTCGTGTGGGCGAGACAGGCTCCGCAGACTCTTTTATGGTATTCGGGCGCGGGGTGCTGCACTTGTCGGTGTTGATTGAAACCATGCGCAGGGAAGGTTACGAGTTGCAGATTGGTCAGCCACAGGTAATCTTCAAAGAAATTGATGGCGTGAAGTGCGAGCCGGTGGAAGAACTCACCATCGATCTGCCGGAAGCCGATTCAGGTAAAGCCATCGAGACGGTATCGCAACGCAAAGGCGAAATGTCTAACATGGAGCCCAAAGGCGACCGCATGATATTGAAGTTCATCATCCCTTCGCGAGGTATCATTGGTTTGCGTAACTATTTGTTGAACGTTACTGCGGGCGAGGCCATCGTAACGCACCGTTTCAAAGAATACCAGCCTTACAAAGGCGAAATACCTGGCCGCATCAACGGAAGCTTGATTGTGATGGAGCAGGGCGAGGCCATTCCTTACAGCTTGCATAACCTGCAGGATCGCGGTAAGTTTTTTATCGAACCGGGCGAACCTGTGTACGAAGGCCAGGTAATTGGCGAACACAGCCGCAGTGGCGACCTGGTGGTAAACGTTACTAAAACAAAGAAGCTTACCAACATACGCGCCTCTGGTTCAGACGAAAAGATGCGCATTGCGCCCCCGATCAAGTTCTCGCTCGAAGAAGCTTTGGAATACATTCAGTCTGACGAATACGTGGAGGTAACACCCAAGTCTATTCGCCTGCGAAAAATTTTACTTAGCGAAAACGAACGCAAGCGCGATAGAAACAAGGCGCTCACCAATGCCTAAGCTGCTCTTTTTCTTTGTGGTTTTGCTGTTGGCGCTACCTGTTGCCGCGCAAACGCCTGCCTGGAAAAAATGGGAAGCAGAGGCCGATACGCTGATGGACCGGCAGGATTTTCCCGGTGCCATCCGCTACTATACCAAGGTGATTAAAAAAACGAAGTTGAAAGACCGCGATGCGTTTGGATCGCTCTACAAACGGGCCGTGGCCTATTACAGCATGGGCGACTTTCCACATGCACTGAGCGATCTCGATGCCTTCATACCAGCCTACCCGCTTTTCCCCCAGGCATTTTTGTTGCGCGCGCTAACTCACAAAGGGTTAGGCAATACCGAAAAACAACTGGCCGATCTAAACGAAGCCCTTCGATACCAACAAGGCAATGCCGGATTGCTGAAGTGGCGTGCCAGCCTTTACCTCGATGCGGATGAATATGAACTAGCGCTGAAAGACGCGCTGCAGGCAAAAGAACTGGAAGATGATGCCGAAATAGAAATGTACCTGGGCTTTGCACAATACAACCTCAATCAGTTCGAAGAAGCCATTGAAAGCATCAACCACGCCATTCAGTTCGATGCCACCTATTTGCCCGCCTACCTCTACGCGGGTTCGTTTTGCCTGGAGCAGGAGCAATACGCGCGGGGATTGGAATACCTGAACCTGGCGCTGCGCCTCGACCCTAACAACATAGCCGCCATGATGTACAAGGGCGTTGCACTGGTAGAACTCAACCAGTTGGATGAGGGCTGCCGCTGCCTCCGCAAGGCCTTCTACAATGGCGAAGACCAGGCGGGCGAATACCTGAAAGAGTTTTGCTACGGACTGGGCAATTAATCTTTTGTTAACCGAAGGGATGCCCGAATCAGGGCACTAATCCAACTATTTTTGCGTTTCTTGTGTCAAGAGGAGTGAGGTTATGAAGATATCTTACTTTTTATGGATTGCCCTGTTGGGCGGATGCATGAGCCAACCCGATGTGGGCGAACTGGTGCAAGACATGGTGGTGCAAACCACGTACGAGCAGGGTGTCAATTTCGGCACATATAACACCTACACGCTCCCGCTCGACACGGTGGGGCTGATTTCAAACTCCAGCAACCGAAACATTATTGTGGATGCCTACAGCAGGCGCATAACGAACGCCATCAAGCGTAACATGGATGCAACCGGCCGAACACGGGTAGACCTGGATGAAGATCCTGACCTGGGTGTGAACGCTTACATCGTAAACGATGTAAGCGTCTATCAATCGGTTTCCTACCCGGGCTATTGGGGCGGCTACTACGGCTACGGAGGCTTTTACGGCATACCCATTGTAAGCTTCTATACCAGCAGCACCGCTATTTTGGTAGTAGAGATTGCCGACTTGCGCCAGATTAACCCGCAGACCAACCGGCCCCGCATTATTTGGATAGCCAACCTGGGCGATTTGATCACCTCCGTGGATAGAGATGCGAAAGTGGTGGAGGCGATCGATCAGGCGTTCATACAATCAGCGTACCTTAAGAAATGAAGAAGGCAATTATCCTTAGTCTGTTTGCAGCGGTGGCCAGCGCAGCCCAGGCTCAGTATTTCGATAAAATGTACTTCGTTAACTGGGCGGGCAACCAACCGCTCTCCAATACCGATTACGCTGGCAAATTCAGTGCGCGTGGCGCGCGTTTGGGCTATCGCGAATTGATTAACGAAAAGTTTGCCGGAGGTATAGACCTGAGTTGGGCCACTTACGATGATTACATTGGCCGGCAGACCTACCAAACAGGCAATGGCGCCCTGACCACCGACTTCTTCAAATACGTTGAATCCTACCAGGGCACCGTAGTGTTCGATTACTACTTCTTTTCTGAACGGAAGCTGATGCCCTATGTAGGCATTGGCCTGGGGGCAGGATATTACAACTTCAAAATGTATTACAATGTCTTCTCCACCGCCAGCGGAGAATGGGGCTTTTTAACCCGGCCGCAGGCGGGCGCGTGGCTGCGCCTGAGCGAGCGGAAGCCATGGGCACTCCACGTAAGCGCCTATTTCGATTTTGCCACCGCCAGCAGCGAAGATTACGGGTACAACAACTTCAGTAACATCGGCCTGCAAATAGGCTTGGTTCACCTCGATTGGTAATTGCGGGTATCTTTGGCGCTGTTCCTTGCGCTCTGGCCGGAACCGCTTATTTTTGCGCATGCCAGAGCAAATTCTCATCCTCGACTTCGGTTCGCAGTACACACAGTTGATTGCCCGCAGGGTGCGCGAACTGAATGTTTATTGCGAAATACATCCATTCAGCAAAGTGCCCGCCTTGGGTAGCAACATCAAGGGCATCATCCTGTCGGGTAGCCCCTGTTCGGTGCGCGATGCCGGTTCGCCCGATGTGGATTTCAGCCTATTCGGCAATTTGCCTGTTTTAGGCATTTGTTATGGTGCCCAGTTAATGGCCCACAAGACAGGCGGCACGGTAATGCCGTCCACCATGCGCGAATACGGAAGGGCACGCCTTGCCACTGTAGATCACCACAGCGAACTGCTGAAAGAAATATCGCTCGACTCGCAGGTGTGGATGTCGCACGCAGATACCATCGCCTCGCTGGGCAACGACTATCAGATCATCGCCAGCACGCCCACGGTAAAGGTGGCTGCCTTCCAGAAAAAGGGAACAAATCAATACGGCATTCAATTTCACCCCGAAGTAACGCACAGCACCGAGGGCAAAAACCTGTTGCGCAATTTTGTGGTACACATTTGCGGTTGCGCCCAAGATTGGACCCCCGATCAGTTTGTGGAAGCCACCATCGATGCATTGAAGCAAAAGCTCGGCAACGACAAAGTGGTGATGGGCCTTTCCGGTGGGGTAGATTCCACTGTGGCCGCCATGCTCATCCACAAAGCCATTGGCAAAAACCTCTATTGCATTTTTGTAGATAATGGTTTGCTGCGCAAAGACGAATTTGCGCAAGTGCTTACCTCCTACGAGGGCATGGGCCTGAATATCAAAGGGGTGGATGCAAAAGAAAGATTTTATACTGCCTTGCATGGCCTGACCGATCCGGAGGCCAAGCGCAAAGCCATCGGCAAAACGTTTATCGATGTGTTCGATGAAGAATCGCACCGCATGGAGGAGGTGAAATGGCTGGGGCAGGGCACCATTTATCCCGATGTAATTGAGTCGATTTCTGTGAAGGGCCCCTCCGTCACCATCAAATCGCACCACAACGTGGGCGGGTTGCCGGAGAAAATGAAGTTGAAGGTGGTGGAGCCGCTAAATACCCTTTTTAAAGACGAAGTGCGCCTGGTGGGCAAAACCCTGGGCATAGACCCCGCCATTTTGGGCCGCCACCCTTTTCCGGGCCCCGGGCTGGGCATTCGCATTTTGGGCGATATTACAGCAGAAAAGGTACGGATATTGCAGGAAGTGGATAGTCTGTTTATCGAAGCATTGCGCAAACACAATTTATATAACCAAGTGTGGCAGGCAGGTGCCGTTCTCTTGCCGGTGCAATCGGTAGGGGTAATGGGCGATGAACGCACCTACGAAAAAGTGGTGGCGCTGCGGGCGGTGGTAAGCGTAGATGGCATGACGGCCGACTGGGCACATCTACCTCATGCGTTTTTGAGCGAAGTATCGTCTGATATTATCAATAAAGTGAAAGGTGTAAACCGCGTGGTGTACGACATCAGCTCCAAGCCACCGGCCACCATCGAATGGGAGTAATGAATTTTAGTCTGAACGATCTTAACATCCAAACCAGAATATTCCGAAAGGGCGTGGCCATTTTTTTGCTGGCCGTGGTGCTGGTTTTTTCGGGCTATGGCCAGGACTTCAGGCGCCTGTACCGAAATGCCAAGGAATTGTTTGAAGACAAACAATACAACCTGGCCATGGAGGCTTTCAAACCATTGATTGTGTACGATCGCAACAATCCTTACCCCGAGTACGCCTCCTTTTACTACGCATTGTCTGCTTACCACCAGGGCTATGCGGCCGTGTCCAAAGACATGCTGTTGCAGATACGCAAACTCTACCCAGAGTGGGAGCAAATGAATGAAGTGAATTTTTGGTTAGCCAAACTGTACTTCGATCAACGCGAATACTTCCAGGGCCTGCTGGTGTTGCGCGGCCTGTCTGATAGTACTATGGAGAAAGACATCGCCAACATGAAGCGGTACTACCTGGCGCAGATAGAAGATCCGGAAATCATTCGCATGATGCTGGAAAACTATCCGGCCGATCGGGAAGTGGGCAGGGCATTGTTGCGTTTGCTGGCGCGCCATGCCAACCAACCCGAGGTATTGCGGCAGTTCGATTCGCTGGCAAATTATTTTCAATTGAACCGCGATGAATTTCAACTGAACCAGGGCCCCGTGAGTACCATGAAAGACCGGTACGTGGTATCGCTCTTGTTCCCGTTTCTAGCGGCCACGCTCGAACCTACCCCTGCCACCAAGGTAAATCAGCAAGTGCTGGATTTGTACCAGGGCATCCGCATGGCCGTGGATTCGCTGGAAGCAAAAAACATCCACATCGATTTACGGCTATACGACACCGAACGCAGTGTAGATAAGCTCAACGAAATTTTGGAAGCCGAGGAGTTGAAAGATTCCGATGTGTTGGTGGGCCCCATTTTTACAGATATCAAAAAGGTACAGGAATTTTCGATGGCCAACGAGATTATGATGGCAAGCCCCGGCAATGCGGCAGAATATGTGGGCGAAAATCCTTTTGCCATACTCTTTCAGCCCAACCACGCAACCATGGGCATTCGTGCGGCTGAGTTTGTGGCCGAGCGGTTCCCGAAAGAAAACTGCATTGTCTACTTTGGCGATACCCCGAAAGACTCGGTGCAGGCCTTTGCTTTTATGCAACGTGCGCAGGAGTTGGGAGTGCCGATAGTTTTGGCAGAGGAGCACCACAGAGAAACAGCCGTTAACATCATTGCCACACTTACTACTGCCACCGAGTACGATGAGTTCAAAAATCCGACCCAGTTTGTATTGAAGAAAGACAGTATTGGTGTGATTTACGTGGCCACAGACGACCCGCTGATTTACTCCAAGGTAAACAGCAGCGTTACCACCCGGGGCGATTCGGTGGTGGTGATTGGCAACGAGTCGTGGATATCGCCTGAAAATACCTCTACCAGTTTCGATAATTACGAAAGAAACCACGTGGTGCTGGCCTCACCGCGTTTTTACTCAGAGCATGCACCGGCCTTTATGGCGTTCAGAAAAGCGTACCTGGCCCAGCATGGCGTGTACCCCAGTCCGCAAGTCATTACGGGCTTTGAATTCATGACGTTGATTGGCAAGGCCCTGGCCCGCCACGGCACTTATTTCCTACCGGGGCTGGCCACGGACGGCTTCCAGCCGGGCGCAATCTATGCCGGGTTTAACTACGCAGGTGCGCAAGACAATCAATTTGTGCCCTTTGTGCGATTCAGGGGTGGACAATTAGAGGCCATCAACCGCCCCAAGTAAGGTTTTCGCATAATTTCCACATTGGCAGACCAGCGGTTTTATCTAAATTTCGCTGTATCTGGCCCCCTCATGAAAAATAAAAAGGAGTTTTACTATACCCTCTCCGTTGTAACAGCCGGGGTAAGTCTCGTGCTGTTCTCGGTTTTTCTGGAATTCAGAACCGCTTCTGCCCGCCTGGACAAAGAACCCTACCTGCTCATGGGGTCTTGGGTGCAAGCGCAGGTAGATGCCGCCCGCGAAAAATGGGGCGAGCACTTGCAATCGGGGGCCGACCTGCAATCCACCTTTGCACCCCCGCTGCAGAAAGCGAAGGGAGCGCTACAAACGGCCTTCGAGGGTGGCACCAGCGAATGGGGAGCATTCACGGAGTTTACCGATGAGGAGGTGCTTACCCTGTTGCGGCAGGCTGCTTTAGATTTGGACGAAGTGCTCGCGGAAGCCTCGAAAATACGGGAACTCCAACAGTTGGACGGACAGCCGGGGCTGAGGGATGTTGAAAAGAAAGTGAGCGAGGTATTGGGAAAAGTGAGTGCCTCCATGGCTACCCTGCAGGCCGTTACCCAAAAAAGAATGGACGGAGAGCAGCAGTTGATGAAGACGCTGTTTTGGGTTTCGATCGGTTTGGTGGTGTTGCTGTTTGGCGTACTGTCTGTGTGGATATTCGTCCTTCAGCGCAAACGCAACCAGTTGGAGAAAGAAACATCGGAAAAACTGCAACGCGATGAGGATCGCATGACGCAACTCACCGGGTTTATTGAGGCAGTGTCTGCAGGAGATTTCAGCTTTAACCTGGATGAAAACAGCAAAGATCATGTAACGGATACGTTGGTGCGCATGCGCACGCAACTAAAAGAAAATGCCGAGCAGGAGCAACGCAGAAGTTGGACAACCACCGGAGTAGCCCAGATTGGCGAAATTTTGCGCAGTGCCGCTTCGTCCACCGAGTTGTACGACAACATCGTAAAGTTTATCGTTAAGTATACGCGTAGCAACCAGGGTGGCCTGTTTCTCCTCAACGATGATGATGCCCAGCAACCTTATCTGGAGTTGGTGGCCTGTTATGCCTTCGAACGCAAAAAATTTCTGACCAAGAAGATAGACATCGGTACCGGCTTAGTGGGGCAGTGCTACCTGGAGCGTGAAAAAATTCACCTGACCGAAATACCAGAGGGCTACATCAACATTACCTCGGGACTGGGGGGCACGCTGCCTAATTCGCTTCTAGTGGTACCCCTGAAGGTGAATGAAGAGGTGTTGGGTGTGCTGGAGTTGGCATCCTTCAATAACTACCAGCCGCATGAGGTAGAGTTGGTTGAGAAGTTTGCCGAGAGCATCGGGGCCACGGTGTCGTCCGTAAAGGTGAACCAACGCACGCGCGAGTTGCTGGAGCAAACGCAGCAGCAGGCCGAAGAAATGAAGGCGCAGGAAGAGGAAATGCGCCAGAACATGGAAGAGCTGTCGGCTACGCAGGAGGAACTACAGCGGCAAATGCGCGAGTCGGAGGCAGCTAAAGAGCAGTTGCTGCAACGCGACCAGGTGTTTGCCCTTACCACGATCCTCTCCGAAGCAGATACCTTTGGCACCATCACCTTCGTCAACACCAAACTCTGCCAGGTATCCAAATATTCGAGAGAAGAATTGATTGGCAAGGGGCACAACATCTTTCGCCACGCAGATATGCCCAAGGAATTGTTTAAGCTGATGTGGGAAACCATCAAGAATGGCCAGGTGTTTCGTGGAATTGTAAAAAACAGAGCTAAAGATGGCACACACTACTGGGTGGATGCTACCATTGTGCCGGTGTCAGATACTGAGGGTAACGTGTTGAAATACATTGGTGCCCGTTACCACATTACCAACGATGAACTGGCAGAGAAGCTATACGCCCAACAAGCCGCGCGGCTGGGGTTGCCAGCGCTGACGGTCGCTTAAGGGAATATTTTTATCTTTGCAAGATGAAGAGGACTTACTTCTTATTTTTTGCGGCCTTGCTGATGGCGCAGATCACTTTTTCGCAAAACGACCGCTCCGATAAAACAGCGGTCACGTTCGAAGAACTGTACGATGAGCCCTTCTCCGTTAATAAACTCTTTGTGGGATTTCAGCCCTTTTATGGAGAGGTTTTTGCCACCAATGTAAATGCAGGCTTTGGTGTGGAGGCACATTATTACCTGAATGAGAAGGCCGACTTCAAGGCGCACATGCGCAAAAGTTATAGCCGCTCTTTCTACGACTTCAACAGAGACTTGGCAGCGCGAAACAGCAACGTAGAAAACAAGCCAGAGGTATTTAACTACTACGAAGTGGGAGGAACCTATCACGTTAAGGATTTCGAGACCAGTTCCAAAACCAAAATGGCCCTGTACCGAAACAGCTACAAAGGCAACAAGTGGGCAGCCCGCGTGCCATTGCATGCCGAGGTGCCCTGCAAACTACGCCAAATTTATGGCGTGCGCCTGGGTGTTATTGCGTGGAATGGAACAACCGACCTGAACAGGGTGCTGGAAGACCAGGGGCTAACCAATGCCGACCTGGTGAACGAAACCGGTGAGGGCCTGCCGCTTACCGATCCGAACAACGGACCCAATTCGCCTTTTAACGTGTTCAGCAACATCTATTCAACATCCGTCTATTTGGGCGGCTCCATGTCGTGGATTCGCAACATTGCCGTAAGCTTCGATAAGTATGAGGAAGGAATTGACGATGGCCTCATGACTGTTTTTTTTGATTTGCAATATGCACCTCACCTTACCTTAGATCCGGTTCGTTACAATGGCCAGGAATATGCCACTGCGCCCATCAAAAAGAATGCGATTGGTGGTCGCATAGGTATCGATGGAAAGTTTAATCGCACCCTGAGTTGGGGCTATGGTGGCGAAATTGGCTATCGCCCCAGCGTATCGGGTGGGGGGTTCTTTGCCATGTTTAAAATCAGCTTCCCGCTCTACGGTACCAACCTCGATTACAAAGTGGAGTCGTTTGGCAAATAACAGCCACAGGTTGCGTCCGCTTTCCGCGTAATTGTCGGCAAGGAATGATGATTTCAGAAATAGTAATTACCAACATAAAAGGGTTGGTGCAGGTGCGCTCATCCACTCCTGGCTTTGTGGCGGGTTCTGCCATGTCGCAGTTACCAGTAATAAACGATAGTTACCTGCGAATAAAAAATGGGGTGATCGATTCCTTCGGTACCATGAGCGAGTTCAGGGAAGCCGGTGGGCACGTGATTGATGCCACGGGATGCTTTGTGTTTCCAAGCTTTGTTGATTCGCATACCCACCTGGTGTTTGCCGCCACGCGCGAGGAGGAATTTGTAATGAAAATCAAAGGCGCCACCTATGAAGAAATTGCGGCCCGTGGCGGAGGCATACTGAATTCAGCGCGCAGGTTGCAGGACCTTTCGGAGGATGAATTGCTGGAGCGCACTTTGCCGCGTGCGTGGGAAATCATTGAACTGGGCACAGGGGCGGTTGAAATAAAAAGTGGCTATGGGCTTACGCTGGAAGATGAACTAAAAATGTTGCGGGTAGCCAAGCGCATTGCCAAAGAAACCCCGCTTACTGTTAAAACAACTTTTCTGGGTGCCCATGCGGTGCCAGCAGGCACATCTAAAGCAGATTACATTCAAAAGATTGTAAACGAAATGATACCGGCCGTAGCAGAAGAGAAGCTGGCCGAGTACATCGATGTGTTTTGCGAACAGGGTTTTTTCAACCCGGCCGAAACGGAGAAAATAGTAGAAGAAGGCAAGCGCTACGGCTTAATACCCCGGCTACATGCCAACCAACTTTACCGGTCAGGTGGCGTGCAGGTGGGCGTGAAAACAGGCGCCATCAGTGTAGACCACTTGGAGAACATCGAGGAAGAAGAGATTGAAATGTTAAAAGACACCGCCACCATGCCCGTGGCCCTTCCTGGGGCGGCATTCTTTCTCAACCTGCCCTTTCCCCCGGTAAGAAAAATGATTGAAAAGGGGTTGCCCGTGGCTTTTGCCTCCGACTATAATCCCGGCAGTTCACCCAGCGGTAACATGCCTTTTATGCTTTCGCTGGCCTGCATTAAAATGCGAATGACGCCCGAGGAGGCCATCAATGCATGCACCATCAATACAGCCTATACGCTGGGCCTGTTAGGCACCCATGGAAGTATCACACCCGGAAAAGTGGCCAATATTTTTATTACCCGGCCCATGCCTTCCCTGGCCTATTTGCCCTATTCGTTCGGCAAGAGCCTGGTCGATCAGGTGATTTTGCAAGGCAAGATCATTCGCGGGTAGGGGGCTCCACCGTCACCGAAAAGGTAATTTCAGACTTGAGCGATGAGGCTACCGAACAATACTTCTCGAGCGAGAGGTGTGCCGCCTTCTGCAATTCGTCTGTAGTTACTTCGGTTGAACACACTGTAAACGTGCAGTGAATGGTTTTGAAATAACGAGGAGGCGTGGCATTGCGGTGGCCCTCAGTAATAATGGTGAGGCCATGGAAGTTCTTTCGTCTTTTCCTTAAGATGGCCACGATATCTACCGCGGCACATGCTGCCAGGGCAGAGAGTAACAGTTCCACGGGCGATTGGTGTTGTTTCTCGCCAGCAGGACGCATGTCTATCAGCACCTCATGGCCTGCTTCATTGGCCGACTGGTACAGTTCGTCTTCTAGCAAACGTGTTTCTATTCGCATAGTAAGGGTTGTTTCGGTGCTAAGCAGAAAATAGGGTTTACGCTCAGTTGCCGGTATCTGCAAACTAAGCGTAAACAACTGTGATCATATCGAGAAATCTTTTGCGCAGCCACTGGTTGAAATTGCGTTAATTTGCCACATGCAATTAGCTGAAAAAATCAAGATGAATATCCGCGACATACACGATTTTCCCAAGCCGGGTATCGTCTTCAAAGATATTACGCCCGTTCTGGCGCAGGCAGCCCTCCGGCAAGAAATTGTGTTGGCCATAGCCGAAAACTTCAGGCAACAAGGCATAGATGCCGTGGCGGGCATCGAAGCCCGTGGCTTTATACTGGGCGGCATGATTGCACAGGTCATGGGCCTGCCGTTCATTCCCATCAGAAAAGCGGGCAAGCTACCCTACAAGTCCATTCGCGAAGAATATGCGCTGGAATACGGGCAGGCTGCCATTGAAGTGCACCAGGATGCAGTAGCAAAAGGCCAGCGCGTGCTGGTGCACGATGACCTGCTTGCCACGGGCGGCACAGCGGTAGCTGCGGGCAAACTGGTGCAGAAGTTAGGGGCGGAAATAGCAGGCTTTTCCTTCCTGATCAACCTGTCGTTTTTGCCTGGCGAGCAGGAATTGATCAGAAAATTCTCTAAAAACCCTTTTTCGCTGGTAACGTTTTAAAGTGGTTTAAGGTAACCTTTTTCGGGGCTTCATGTTTAAGGTGTTGTGTCAGAACTGATAAAAATACCCATGTTTCCGCTCTCCATTTTTCCTTTGCCGGGAGAGCTGGTGCCCCTTCATATTTTCGAACCTCGCTACAAACAGTTGCTGAACGATGCCGAATCGCGCGATATTTCGTTCGGCATCTACTTCAACCACATTGCCAACGAAGAAAAACTTGGGTCGCTGGTAAAGTTGGAAAGTGTGCTGAAACGGTACCCTTCGGGCGAATCGGACATTATTGTAAAGTGCACCGACTTGTTTTCCATGACAATGCTCTACCGCACTTTTCGTGATAAACTGTACCCCGGAGGGGAAGTAAGCCTATGGAATGTGGAAACAATCCACCCGCTAAGCCCATTGCTTTTGCAAGAGTACACCGAATACCGAACACTTCTGAAGATCAATAACCAACACAACTCGTTGGGCTTTTATGAAGTGGCCAATGAATTGAATCTGAGTTTCGAAGAACGCCTGCGCTTTGTGAAACTAGATACCGACAAAAAAGAAACTTTTTTATTGACACGCCTTCGTTATCAAATCAGGTTATTGCACGAGGTTGAAAAATCAAAAGACTTGTTTCACCTCAATTGAACCCTTTCTATTCGAATTAGATGTAAACGTTTGAATCGTATTAGAACGGGAGTTTTAGAAAAGTGTTGCGTTAATTTTTTTCAACTTCCATTTTAATCTTAATTAACACACCGGCTGCAACTTTTAACCTTGCCCTGCCGTCTGAAGTACAAAAAAGATCAAGGTTTATGAAAAAATTATTAACAGTAGCAGCTGTACTAGTAAGTGCAGGTATGTTTGCAGGCGTTGGGGAGGATAATCCAACCAGCGCTTCGGGTGTAGCGGTAATGAGAAAAGATGGAAACAAGTTTCATCTTATCTACAAAGCTGAATCAACAACCAACGTAAAGGTTTCCATCTTCAACGCTAAAAACAGATTGGTGTACAGCGAAACGTTGAAAGATGTAGATGGCTTCCTGCGTCCTTATGACTTCAGCGAACTACCCGAAGGCGAGTACACTATTTCGATCTCCGATGGAAGCACCAAGAAGGTTGAAAAGGTTGACTACCGCGCAGGTAAAGTTTCGAAGTTGGTGAATGTGTTGAAGGTGGGCGGAGCCGAGAACAAGTTTTTGGTAACGGCCGTAGGCAAAGGAAAGGAATACCTAACCGTAAACATCTTCGACCGGAACGATCGGTTGTTGCACACCGAAGCAAGGTTAACCACCGGTGATTTTGCCCAGGTGTACAAGATTGCCAATGTAAGTGGCCCGCTTACTTTCGAGGTAATACACGAGAACGGAGAGGCCAAAAAAATTCAATACTAACACGCTGCAATTGTTTAAAAAAAGGCTCTTCGGAGCCTTTTTTTGTTTTTAAGTGGTATAGCGCAAACGTTGTCGAAACCACAACCCAATGAAAGTCGAGCCAACGAACTGTTTATCCACTCATTTCAGGTCATTCCAATCACCCATTTTTCCGCAAACGTTATTTTGATTTAAAAATCAAGTTTACTTACAACTTTCGGCCTCGCCTTGCGCAGCCACGTACATTTGCATCATAAACATGAAACAAAAAACATTAACACTATGAAAACGAAATCTATGTTAGTTGCAGTAATGGTACTGGTTAGTGCTGTTGCTTTTGCGAAAGATCCTGTTACACCGCGCCTGGTGGTGGTTAACCAGAAGTCGAATGGCACTTTCAAAGTTATTTACGAGGGTGAGAAGAAAAGCTCCGTGAAGATGAACATTGTAGATGCCAAAGGTCAGGTGATTTTTTCTGAAACAGTGAAGTCGGTAGATGGCTTTATCCGTCCTATTAACTTTGCCGGAATGAAGCCCGGCCAATACACTATTGAAATAGTGGATGGTAATGGCAAGGCGGTTCAAACGGTTAACTATACTACCGACCATACGATTACCAACGTGCACGTTGCCAAAATTGCTGACGAGGGCAAGTACCTTCTGGCAGTTGCTAACGAAGGTACCGAAGAGATCAATGTGAAAATATTCGATGGTTTCAATAACCTGGTTCACGATCAAAACATGACGGTGAACGGTTCTTTGGGTTTGGTTTACAACCTGAAGCAAGTGGTGGGTACACCTACCTTTGAAGTAACCGATAAAAACGGTGCTGTAAAAACAATCAAGCACTAAGCCTATATCAAGCTTTTATAAGTAGCCTGTTGCCTGTATGCAGCAGGCTATTTTTTTTCAACCTGAAGCTGTTTTTCTTTTTCCTGCTTCTTGAAGTATCTGCGTGTAAGAAAGCTGTGCTTCAGAGCCTCCATGTTTTCATCAAATTTCTGGACGCCACTGTTCATATGCATCAAGGTTTGACGTAAATGGGTAGCCATGGCAGTATCTTTCATCAACGTGGGAAGGGTGCCCTCACTTTGTTTCCATTCGGCTATTATTAATTGAAGGTCTGAAGCACTTTCTTCAATTCGGCCAGAGGCTGAGTCGAGTTCTGCCAAGGCATCTAATATTTGGGTTTGTGCCAGGGTATCGGTAAGTACCCATCCGGCAAATCCTTTGCCTTCGTCTAAATCCAAACTTACGCGGTGAAGCGTGTTCATCAATTCATTTGTCTTCGCGGTGGTAGAGGCCAGGTTTTTGATGCTTTGGTCTAGCCTTTCGGTGAACACAGTGTCGTACAAGAGGTAGGATATGATGCCTTCTCCATGGCGGATACTTAGCAGCATCTCGAGCAAGTTAGAGGTAAGCAGGGCGGCATTTTCATTCGTAACATTCAGCGTCTTCAAAATGTCGTCCGTTTTAATGCGGCTGTAGGTTTCCAGCAGGTCGTTGTCTTCTACAGACGGTGCTGTACCTGCGCCTGGGTTAATGTTCACCAGCATGTTTCCCATCAGTCCATCGGTGCCAATGGAAGCAAATGCATTTTTCTTAATGAACGGTCTTATTTTTTCCTTTATACGAAGCACCACTTCTATGGTGGTATCATTTTGAATTGTAATGGAAAGTACTGACCCGGCATTGATACCGTTGAAACGAACATTGTTACCCGGTTGCAAGCCGTTTACATTGCCGAAGATGGCCCGTAGATGAAAGGTGTTGCTGAAGAGGTCGCGCTTTTGCCCAATCAAGTAAGCAGCGGTAGTAAATACTACTACTCCTACAATTACCATTATCCCCAGTTGGAGCGTTCTGCCTGTTGCTTTGTCCATGATCTTACATTTAAGAAAAGAATGCTTTAACAATCGGGTCTTCCAATCCGTTGAGCTCATCGAACGAACCTTGGGCGTAGGCCACCCCATCGTGCAACAGAACAATACGATCTGTTGCCAGTCGGGCGCAAGCAAGGTCGTGTGTGATAACAATGGCAGCAGCGCCATAGCGCTGTTGTATGTCGCGAATCAGCCTGCTGATTTCACGCGAAGTAACAGGGTCAAGCCCACTGGTTGGTTCATCATATAAAATGATGCGCGGACGCAGTATCAATGTTCGTGCTAACGCGATTCGTTTCTTCATTCCGCCCGAAAGTTCGGCTGGCATTAAATCAATGGCGTCTAATAGACCTACCGCCTCTAATACTTCGCGCACCATGCTTTCAGTGCTTTGGTCGGCCGCTATCTTATTCGGATGTCTGCGCAAAGGAAATTCCAAGTTCTCGCGAACGGTCATTGAGTCATACAGGGCACTTCCCTGAAATTGAAAGCCTACATCGCCCCGTAGCTCATCCAGCTGTTTGCGACTCAGTTTATTCACATCTTTTCCCAGCACATGCATAGCGCCCTTGTCTATTCCCAATAAACCAATCACACACTTAATTAAAACCGATTTGCCAGATCCCGATTTACCGATTACGGCCACGGTTTCACCATCCCAAACTTTCAGGCTAAAACCACGCAGCACGTGGTTGTTGCCAAAAGATTTGTAAACCTGATCTATGTCGATCATCAACTGTCGGCCGGTATCGTGGCGGGCGGTTGTCACAAGTCATAAAAGATATCCGTTACCAATACCGCAATAAAGTCGATGATGAACACCAGCATGGACGCGATAACGACTGCTTCGTTGGCAGTGCGCCCCACACCCTCGGTGCCCTTGGTGGAGGTAAACCCCTTGTAGCACCCCACAATGGCGATGGCGAACCCAAAAAAGAATGACTTAATGACGGAGGGCATTAAATCGCCAAACTGTAAAAACTCAAATACTTTGCTGAAGTATAACTGCATGGAAACACCACCCTTCACATTCTCTACCAATGCAGATCCGAAAAGAGAGATAACGTCTGATAGAACCACCAAAATGGGTAACATAATGGTAGTGGCCGTTACCCGGGTGATCACTAAATACTTGAAAGGATTTGTACCGGACACCTCCATGGCATCAATCTGTTCAGTCACTTTCATAGAAGCCAGTTCAGCGCCTATGCCCGAGCCAACTTTTCCTGCGCAGATCAAGGCAGTGAGCACCGGGCCTATCTCGCGTACGATGGCAATGCCTACCATGGAGGGCATCCATGAAACGGCACCAAATTCTATCAAGGTGGGGCGCGTTTGCAGCGTAAGCACCACGCCCATAATGAAGCCCGTTAAGCTGACCAACCCGAGCGATTTGTTTCCAATGAAATAACCTTGCTTCAGCAATTCTCTGAACTCATAGGGTGGAAAGAGTACTTCCCGGAAATAGCGAATGGCAAATTCGCTGATTTCACCCGTGCGAAAAAAGAAAAGCCGCAACTGTTCAATCATACCCTTATAAAGTTAGAGTCGTCCGATGAACAGAAACCTGACGATTGTCAGGTGAAGAAATGACATTCGGAATGGGGTGAAAGCCGAGGCACCTGTTTAAACAAAAATCTCACGCCCGTTACCAGGCGCGAGACTTTGTTTGTGGAAAGGGGAGGTGCGTTTACATATTTCTACGGTATTGTCCGCCCACTTCAAACAGCGCTTTAGTAATTTGTCCCAGTGAGCAAACCTTGCAGGCTTCCATTAATTCTTCAAAAATGTTTTTGTTTTGAATGGCAGCTTGTTGCACGCGGTCGAGCAAGTTGCTGGCTTTGGTACCCTGAAAACTATGGAGGCTGCGCAGCATCTGGATCTGATATTCTTTTTCTTCTGTGGTGGCGCGAATTACTTCCTGCGGAATGATGGTGGGCGAACCTTTGGAGCTGAGAAAGGTATTCACTCCAATGATCGGATACTCGCCTGTATGCTTTAAAGTTTCGTAATACAAGCTCTCTTCCTGAATCTTTCCGCGCTGGTACATGGTTTCCATGGCACCCAAAACACCGCCACGTTCAGTTATGCGGTCGAACTCGGAGAGCACGGCTTCTTCTACCAGATCGGTCAGTTCTTCTATGATGAAAGAACCTTGCAGCGGGTTTTCATTTTTTGCCAACCCCAGCTCTTTGTTGATGATGAGCTGAATGGCCATGGCCCTGCGCACACTTTCTTCGGTGGGCGTGGTGATGGCTTCATCGTACGCGTTGGTGTGCAAGGAGTTGCAGTTATCGTAAATAGCATATAAGGCCTGCAGCGTGGTACGTATGTCGTTAAAGTCAATCTCCTGGGCATGCAAAGATCGTCCCGATGTCTGTATGTGGTATTTTAACATCTGGCTGCGTGCGTTGGCACCGTATTTATTTTTCAACGCCTTCGCCCAGATTCTGCGCGCCACGCGGCCGATCACAGCATACTCAGGATCTACCCCGTTGCTGAAGAAGAAAGAGAGGTTGGGTGCAAAGTCGTTGATGTTCATGCCACGGCTCAGGTAGTATTCCACGTAAGTGAAACCGTTGGCAAGGGTGAAGGCCAGCTGCGTAATGGGGTTGGCACCCGCTTCGGCAATGTGGTAACCCGAAATTGATACAGAGTAGAAATTACGAACGTTGTTCTGAATAAAGTACTGCTGCACATCGCCCATGAGGCGCAACGCAAACTCGGTAGAGAAGATGCACGTGTTTTGTGCCTGGTCTTCTTTCAGAATGTCCGCCTGCACCGTGCCGCGTACCTGGGCCAGCGTTTCTTTCTTGATCTTTTCATATACTTCTGCCGGCAATACCTGGTCGCCCGTTACGCCCAGCAACATCAGGCCCAGGCCATCGTTACCTTTGGGCAGCGGCCCCTGGTAGGCAGGGCGTTGTTGCTCTTTGCCCTGGTAAATTGTGTCAATTTTCTTTTTTACCTCCGCCTCCAGGCCGTTTTGGCGAATGTAGATTTCACATTGCTGGTCGATGGCTGTATTCATGAAATAACCCAGCAACATGGGGGCGGGGCCGTTGATGGTCATGGACACGGAAGTCTTGGGGTCGGCCAGGTTAAAGCCGCTGTACAACTTTTTGGCATCATCGAGGCAGCAGATGCTAACCCCGGAGTTGCCTATTTTGCCGTAGATGTCTGGTCTGTAGTCGGGGTCGTTGCCATAAAGGGTAACCGAATCGAAAGCGGTAGAAAGACGTTTGGCCGGCATGGCCATGCTTACGTAATGAAAACGTCTGTTGGTACGCTCCGGTCCGCCTTCGCCTGCAAACATGCGTGTGGGGTCTTCGCCCTCGCGCTTAAATGGATAAATGCCGGCCGTGTAGGGAAATTCACCCGGCACATTTTCCTGCAAAGACCACTGCAGCAGATCGCCCCAGGCTTCGTAGCGAGGTAACGACACTTTGGGTATCTGCAGGTGTGATAGCGATTCGGAATGGGTTTGAATACCTATCTCCTTATCGCGCACTTTAAATTTGAAAATAGGCTCGTGGTAGTTGGCTACTTTTTGTTTCCACTCCTCCAGCAGCTTCCAGTTCTTGGGGTCGAGGTTGAGCTTCAGCCGGTCGAACTCTGCCTGCAGTACTTTGGCCACGTCTTTGTTTTCGGGGCCTAAGCTGGCGATGGTTTTTTCAATGGCATACAACTTTTGCGCTACCTCTGTTTGATCTTTTACCCACTGGTTGTAGCCACGGTTGTTTTCCGAAATTTCGCTGAGGTAGCGTGTGCGGTGGGGCGGTATTACAAACACCTTTTCAGACATTTCGCGGGTGATGGTAAAGGTAGATTTCAGTTCTGAGCCTGTCTTCTCCACAATCTTATCCATCAGGTGCTTATACAACTGGTTGGTACCGGGGTCGTTGAACTGCGAGGCAATGGTGCCAAACACCGGCATGTCCTCCAGTTTTTTATCCCATAGCTGGTGGTTGCGTTGGTATTGTTTTTTCACATCGCGCAACGCATCCAGGGCACCGCGTTTGTCGAACTTGTTCAGTGCAATGACATCTGCAAAATCCAGCATGTCGATTTTTTCGAGCTGCGTAGCGGCACCGTACTCGGGCGTCATTACGTAAAGGCTCACATCGCTGTGATCCAGAATTTCAGTGTCGCTCTGTCCAATACCCGATGTTTCCAAAATGATCAGGTCGTAGCCGGCCGCTTTCAGCACCTGTATGGCCTCCTTTACATAGGCAGACAATGCCAGGTTGCTTTGGCGCGTGGCCAGCGAACGCATAAACACGCGCGGGTTGTTGATCGCATTCATGCGGATGCGGTCGCCCAGCAAGGCACCACCTGTTTTTCTTTTAGAAGGATCGACTGAAATCAAGCCAATGGTTTTGTCTTTAAAGTCGATAAGAAACCTGCGCACTATTTCATCCACCATCGAAGATTTGCCCGCACCACCGGTTCCGGTAATGCCCAACACGGGCGCTTTTGAGGTAGCCGCTTTCTTGTTCAGCTCTTCGAAGGTTTTTTTATGTTCATCGAAATAATTCTCAGCCGCGGATATGTATTGCGCTGTCAGAACGTGATTGTCAACGGTAAGTGTTCCGCTGCTGATGGTTTTGCCGGTAGGGTAGTCGCTCTTTTCTACCAGGTCGTTGATCATACCCTGAAGCCCCATCGCACGGCCATCATCGGGCGAGTAAATGCGGGTAATGCCATAGTCCATCAATTCTTTGATTTCGTCAGGCAGAATAACACCACCACCGCCTCCAAAGATTTTTATATGCCCTGCTCCCTTTTCTTTCAGCAGATCGTACATGTATTTAAAGTACTCGTTGTGCCCGCCCTGGTAGCTGGTCATGGCAATGGCTTGCGCATCTTCCTGAATGGCCGTGTTCACCACCTCTTCCACGCTGCGGTCGTGGCCCAGGTGTATCACTTCGCAACCGGTAGCCTGAATGATTCTTCGCATGATGTTGATGGCCGCATCGTGGCCATCGAACAAGCTGGCTGCTGTAACGATCCTTACCTTGTTTTTGGGCTTATACGGTTCTGCGGCCTGATGGCCTGCCAGGTTGGTGGCTGGTTTGCTTTTCTTCTCTGCACTTACGGTTTCGGAGCTCATTCCTTTTTGCATTAAGGCGTCAAAATTAATGAACAACCGCAGATTAAGCTAACGGCAGTTAGTCTAAAGAACCAGGCGGCCTGTCTTGAAAAATCTTTGTTTTAACGGTGATCGAGGCCTTTTGTCTTTGCGGGGCGGAACGCACAGATCACTAATTCGTTAGTTTGGAAATAACTTTTAAAAAACCGCGATCTCTATGAAACAACTCAAATGGATCATTCCGATAGTATTATTTTTTTCGGTAACAGGTGCATGGGGACAAGAAACTGCCTTTGGCTTAAAGGGTGGTGTGAACCTGACCAACCTGAAAGTGGACGACCCGGAAGCCAGCTATGACTCGCGCACCGGCTACCACGCGGGTGTGTTTGTGCGCAGTAAGTTCGATAAAATTGCCCTACAGCCAGAACTGTTGCTTTTTACGCAAAGTAATGAGGTGAACTATGCAGGTGGTTTTGGTGCCACGCAGCGGTTTACCTACCTGAGTGTTCCAGTTCTACTGAAATTTTATCCGGCTATGGGCTTAAATGTGCACCTGGGTCCGCAGTTTGGTTTTTTGGTGGATGGCGAAGAGGAGGTGCGCAGCCTGTTGTTTACGGGCACACGCGACATATCAGAATCGTATAAGAGCAGCGATGTTTCGCTCTCGCTGGGAGCGGGGTGGGATTTTGATTTCGGTTTATCGCTGGACGTACGTTATAACCTGGGCATAAAAGACATTAACAACGTGGCCGATGGAGAGGAAGCCCGTAGCCGGGTGTTCCTCGTTTCGCTGGGCTGGAATTTTTTGAAATAAAGCGAAAGGTTTTTAAAGCCTTTTGTCATGATGAGCGTGAGCGAACACTCTCATATGAGCCTGATGAGGTGTTGCTTACGCTCAGCATGATGCTAAGATTTTATGACAGCTGCGTCTTCTCTTTCCTCAACTTACGGATGAGCTGCCAGTATTCCTGGCCATATCCCACCAATATCTCTTCGCCTTTGCGGATGTTGCGGCTCGCTTCGATGAAACACCGCAGGCCGTCTACCACGTACTCAGCATTGTTGCGCAGGCCGCGCACGCGGGTAAGTCCCCTGGCATCGTTGGCATAGCGGCCCATGCTTCGGGTGGCAGGCAGGGCATCGATGGCCATGGTTTGGCTTACGCGCAGCAGGTAGCCGTTGTGCCCGTCATCATCTTTTACATCGCGCCACCGGCACAAGCGGCCTTTGTACTCCGTAATTCGTGCTCCTTTTTCAAAGCTTACTTTAGCAAACAAACCATACCCGGCTCCGGCCAGTTTAGACTTCCTTACTTTCAGATATTTGTTTTCCAGCTTCATTCCCAGTGAGCGAATTGGTAAATATCATATAAGTTTTGAGATTCTGCTGACAATGATCAGGTTTTGACTGGCCCTGCGCTCTTACTTTCGTGGTGAAATCGTTTTTGAGGTTGTTGAGTGATATATAAATCAGGCAAAATGAAAATCGTTTCTTTCTTGTTATTGATGGGGTTGGCTTCGAGTTGCAGTATTAAAGTACAAACCCTGTACGATAAGAAGGTTGATTTTGCTAAGTACAAAACGTTCTGCTGGATGAAAGGCTGCGAGTTTCAATTTACCGGCCCCGCCTACCTTAACGAACCAGAAGTGCGGCAAAAAATACAAAATGCCATTGTTGAAGAAATGGCCGACAGGGGTTTGGTGCTGAACACCGACCAACCCGATTTGCTGGTAGATGTGCACGTTACTTTGGAAGATGAGAAAATACAAACCTACCATCGTATAGAAGACAAAGAATTGTATTACAGATTGTTCGATGAACCTACAGAATTGCTGTTGTTGAAGGGCACGTTGGTGATAGATATGGCCGACAAGAATGAAGGACGCATGGTGTGGCGTTCGGTAGCTGTTTCTTATCTCGATGTGCATCCGCAAATGACAGAACGCAATATCAAACGCGCCATGAAACGTACCCTACGCGATTTTCCGCCCCGGAAAAAAACTACTTCGCCAGCGCCCTGATCTGCAGAAGGGTTTTTTCCACTTCTTCCTCGGTATTGTAAACGGCCATGCCAATGCGTGTTACGCCACCCTGTTCCAGCAGGCCCAATACTTCCATGGCGCGAATAGCATAGAAGTGGCCATCCCATGCAAAAATATTTTCTGTGGCCAGGTGCCTGCATACTTCTGTTGCCGTTTTGCCGCGCAGGGTAAAAGAAACCGTAGGCGCGCGGTGAGGCGATGAAAAGTCCTGCCCGGCAATGGTAACGCCCGCTATTCCCGACAGTCCTTCATACAGCCTTTTAGCCAGCGTTCGCTCGTGCGTTCCTATCTTTTGGTAGGCATCTTCCAATTGCGCGCGCAGCGTGGCTCCCTGCCCCAAAGAGGCAATGAAGTCGATGGCTGCACTTACACCCCGAATGGCTGCGTGGTTCAGTGTGCCTGTTTCTATCTTGTCGGGGGCGGTTTGGCCTGCCGTGCGCAGGCGGTCGGTGTTTAGTCTGTCCAGCAAACCCGGGCGGCAATACAGCAAACCCACGTGTGGTCCATAAAATTTGTAAGCCGAACAAAGCAGAAAGTCGCAACCCAGCGCTTGAACGTCTATAGAAAAATGAGGTGCGTAGTGAACGGCATCCAGCAACAGCCATGCGCCCACCTTGTAGGAGAGTTGGCGCGCCACTTTTACATTGTTGATGGTGCCCAGTGCGTTCGATGCCATGCCCATGGCTACCAGGCGCGTGCGCTCCGTTATCTTTTCCGCCATGTCATCATAGTCCAGCGTACCGTCAGGCAGCAAATTCACTTCGCGCACCACTATGCCGAAGTCGCGCAGTATCAGCCACGGGCCGCGGTTGCCTTCGTGGTCCAGTTGCGTAATCAGTACCTCATCGCCCGGTTGCAGCGCGCGCGCAATGGCACGCGCCAGCGCAAAGTTCAGCGTGGTCATGTTTTGCCCGATGGAGATGCAGGACGGGTTCTCGGCACCCAACAGGCTGGCCACCTGCTGACGCATGGTGTGCACCACCTGGTCGGTTTCGCGGGTGGTCAGAAATTCTCCATGCGTATTGGCGTTCGATCGTTTATAATAGTCGCTGATGGCGTCAATGACTGCATGGGGCACCTGTGTGCCTGCGGGGCCATCTAAGAACACCAATGGTTTTTGGTTGTGGATGCGTTGCAGAGCTGGAAACTCGTTGCGTACAATCGGTGAGTGGATCATGTGAGCGACTTTATTGCTGAAAGGTTATTGCTCCTACAGTTAGTTATAAATTCACTTTGGTAATTTCACTGCGCGAAATGGCAATCATCTTTTTGCCTTCGAGTTTTTTCAGCAGGCGCGAAATCACTTCGCGCGATGAGTTTAAGTCGTCTGCAATTTCCTGGTGCGTAACGGTAAGCGGTTGCCCTTTGCTGGCTTCGAATTGGCGTTTCAGGTAAAACTCCAGTTTTTCGTCCATGGAGTGAAAGGCGATTTGGTCGATAACCGTGAGAAGTTCTTCGAAGCGGTTACGGTAGTTTTCCAGCACAAAGTAGTACCACTTCCGGTAGTCGCGCATCAGGCCATCCATGTGTTGCAGGGGAATGGCAAGCGCCTTTACTTTTGTCATGGCTTTTCCTTTGATAACGCTGGTCTCGTTGCGCGTGGCGCAAATCATAGACAAAGCACAAGCATTGCCCGGTTCCAGGTAGTATAAAAAGAATTCCTCACCGTTGTCTCCCTCGCGGTACAGCTTTACGCGCCCATCCAAAATCAACATCGAATTCTTAAAATATTGACCGGTACGCATCAGCATGGTGCCCTCTTCAAACTCAACCACTTCACCAATCTTTTCCAGGTGTGCAATCAGGTCGGGGTCGAACTGAGGAAATATTTTTTGAATGTCAGTCATGATAAAAAATATTTGGTGCAATTTAAACAGTAGTCCTTATTACAGATCCTACAATCGTTTAAATGTCTTGAACAATAAATGGAAACGATCCCGTTCCTGAACCTATCACCGATTTGCTCGTTAGTTTGCGCCACTCAGTTGAAGTGGTAGAGAAAAATGATGGTAGCCGTAAATGCCGGTTTCGGGTTGTCTTTTATCTCCAGGGTAACATCCATCTCGGTTTTGGTAATGCCGCGCAAATTGGTGAGGGCTTTCAGTTTTACGCGCAACCTTACTTCGCTGTTTACCAACACGGGCTGGTTAAATTTCAGGCTTTCAATGCCATAGTTGATCAGCATTTTATAATTCCGAATGTCTGCAATTTGTTCCCACAGGTAGGGCACCACAGACAGCGTAAGGTAGCCGTGGGCAATGGTGGATTTAAAGGGGCCTTCGGTCGCTGCCCGTACAGGGTCGGTGTGTATCCATTGGTGGTCGAGCGTGGCATCCGCAAATCGGTCGATCTGCTCCTGGCTGATTTTCAGATAGTCAGAAACGCCCAATTCTTTCCCGATATACTGTTCAAATTCGGCAAAGCTGCCGATGGTTACTTTTGCCATAGCGTCTTTCAAAAATCCGCGTTGAATGTACTTTTTTTTATCGGGACAAAAAAAACTGCCTTCTCCGCGAACCTTGTGCGATAAAACCGGGGTTTTTACGTCTTTGGTTATCTATCTCCGTCTTTACTCCCGTTATGAGTCAAAATAAGAAGCAAAAGATTTCCCTGAGCAAGGTGTTCCGAACCATTGTTGCACCCCGCTGGCGTATTCTCACCGTGGGTTTTTTCCTGATCGTTATCAGCAGGTTGGCGGGTTTGGTGCTGCCGGGGGCTACCAAATACCTAATGGATGATGTGATTGGCAAAGGCGACCTGCCCTTGTTGAAGATACTTTTAGCCGTGGTGGCCGGGGCCATCCTGCTGCAGGCCGTTACTTCGTACCTGCTTACCCAACTGCTCAGCGTAGAGGCGCAGCAACTTATCTCGAAGCTGCGTGCGCAGGTACAGCAGCATGTGCTCCGCCTGCCAGTACGCTTCTTCGACAACAGCAAATCGGGTGCGTTGGTGAGCCGCATTATGAACGATGTGGAAGGCGTGCGCAACCTGGTGGGCACGGGGTTGGTTCAGTTGTTTGGCGGCATACTTACTTCTGTGATTTGCCTTGTGCTGCTGATTCGCATAAGCCCCATGATGACGCTGTATGTGCTGGTGCCGGTGGCCATTTTTGGCGCCATCTCACTGAAGGCTTTTTCCATCATCCGGCCGATTTTCCGCGAACGCAGCATTATTAATGCGGAGGTAACCGGGCGCCTCACCGAAACACTGAATGGTGTGCGGGTGATTAAAGGCTTCAATGCAGAACCGCAGGAGATAAAAATTTTCGAACAGGGTGTAGATAAACTTTTTCGCAACGTAAAGAAAAGCCTTACGTCCACCAGCCTGGTTACCAGTGCGGGCGCCTTTCTTCTGGGCCTGGCCAGTACGGGCATCATGGGCATCGGTGGGTATATGATCATCCAAAACGAATTAACGTTGGGCGAGTTCCTCTCATTTACTCTTTACCTCGGTTTTATGATAGCGCCCATTGTGCAGATGAGTAATATTGGCAGCCAGCTAACGGAGGCCTTTGCGGGGTTAGACCGCACCGAAGAGCTGATGAACATGGAAGTAGAAGACGATGGAACGGTTCGCACCGAGCAGGTAGGCAGAATTAATGGCGACATCGCGTTCAACAACGTTTCGTTTGCCTACGAAGAAGGCAAAGAGGTGGTGAAGTCCGTGTCGTTCAAAGCACCGGCCGGCAGCGTAACGGCCCTGGTAGGTACTTCCGGTTCGGGAAAAACTACGATAGCCGGGCTGGTGGCCACGTTCCTCAACCCCGTTTCGGGCATCATTACGGTAGATGGCAAAGACCTTTCGCGCATATCGCTCCACAGTTACCGAAGCCAGTTGGGGGTAGTGCTGCAGGATGATTTTTTGTTTGAAGGTACCATTCGCGAGAATATCTTGTTTCCCAGACCAGGTGCAACGGAACAACAACTGGCCGAGGCGGTGAAGGCTGCCCATGTGGATGAGTTCACCGACCGGTTCGAAAAAGGTCTGGACACCGTAATCGGGGAACGAGGCGTGAAGCTTTCGGGTGGGCAGCGTCAGCGCATTGCCATCGCCCGGGCCATACTGGCCGATCCACGCATCCTGATTTTGGATGAAGCCACATCCAACCTCGACACTGAAAGCGAATCTTACATTCAGGAAAGTTTGAAACGCCTGATGGCCAACCGAACCACGTTTGTCATCGCCCACCGGCTAAGCACCATACGCCAGGCCGACCAGATTTTGGTGATTGAACATGGCGAAATTGCCGAGCGTGGCCGCCACGAAGAGCTAATTGCAAAAAAGGGAAGGTACTTCGAACTGTATACCTACCAGGCGCGCATTTAATCGAGGCTGTTGCCGAATATTTTCCTGATCCAATTGTTTTTGGTTGCGCGTTGCTCTATCTGGTCGAGGGCGCTGCGCAGCCTTACCAACGAGGCAGGGTCTTTTTGTATGAAATCGAACACACCTTTGCGCAGGGCAGCGTCTTTTACGGCCGTGTCTCGCTCGCTGGTCATATAAATAACCGGTACGCCCGGCAATTTTTTTCTCAGTTTGCCAAGTATCGCCAAACCGTTTTCTGGCTCATCGTCCAGGTGATGATCGAGCAGGATGGCATAGGGCCGTTCGGGCAAAGCATCTACCTCAAGTCCTGAAAAAATGGATTGCACCACATAGCCCATACTGGTCAGGTGCTGGTTCATCATCTTTTGGAAAGTGGCATCGTCATCGATAATACAAACGGTTTTCATGTGTTTATAATTTTTTGATTAGGTCACATGGAATGGCCTGAATAATTATTTCAGTTGGTGTAAAGCGCTTGCATGGCCATTTCATAGCCCATCTTTGATGTATTTGGCAGCAAGCGTGGTGCCGTTACCAATTTTAGGCGAAAGCATCAAAAAAACATCTGCGTTCTTCCCGAAAGTGGAGCATCCTTTCCCGTTAAGGGATTGGTTTGTGCTAATTTTGCCGCCATGCAACTGGCGTACCCTGTTTTGGAAATTGAAGAGGAGCTGAAGAGAAAAATGGCCGGCAGCCCCGTGGTTATTTTGCAGGCACCGCCCGGAGCCGGAAAATCCACCGTGTTGCCTTTGCGGTTGCTGCAAGACCCATGGCTGAGGGGACAGAAGATAATACTGTTGGAACCCCGCAGGTTGGCAGCGCGGTCGGTGGCAGCCCGCCTGGCTTCGCAATTGGGTGAAGAGGTGGGCGAAACGGTGGGCTATCGCATACGGTTCGAAACGCGCGTAAGCGAGCGCACACGCATAGAAGTAGTTACCGAAGGAATTCTGACGCGCCTGATTCAGAACAACGCCACCCTGGAGGGCATTGGCTTGGTGATTTTCGATGAATTTCATGAAAGAAGTTTGCAGGCAGACCTGGCACTGGCACTCAGCCTGCAAGTGCAGCAGATGCTGCGCGATGATTTACGGCTGCTCATCATGTCTGCCACGCTCGATGGCGAGCAACTGTCTTCCAAGTTGAATGGCGCGCCCATCGTTACCAGCCTGGGGCGCCAACACCCGGTATCGCTAAAGTATGTTCCCGTAGATGCCGATTCGCATCTTTCGGCAAAGGTATTTTCTGTTATTCGCAAGGCGCTGGTTGCCGAAAAAGGTGACCTGCTGGTGTTTCTGCCCGGCACCGGTGAAATTCTGCGAACACAACAATTGTTGGAAGAGGCGGGTGTTGGAGCGATCGTATATCCGTTATATGGGGAGTTACCCTTCCGGCAACAGCAACAAGCCATCCTTCCCGACCCATCGGGAGCTAGAAAGATAGTGCTCGCCACCTCCATAGCCGAAACATCGCTCACTATTGAAGGAATAGGGGTGGTGATTGACAGTGGTTGGGCGCGGGTGCCACGGTTCGACCCGCGCAGTGGCCTCACCCGTTTGGAGACGGTTAAAGTATCGCGCGATGCAGCCGACCAGCGCGCAGGCCGTGCCGGTCGCCTAGGCCCTGGCGTTGCTTACCGCATGTGGGCAGAGGCAACCCACGCACACCTGGTGGCCAGTCGTGCGCCCGAAATATTGGAGGCCGACCTCGCACCACTGCTACTTGAACTCAGCCAATGGGGCGTAGACGATGTGTATTCACTTACGTGGATGACACCACCTCCCCTGGGTGCCGTTAAGCAGGCGCAAGATATTCTTACACTATTGGATGCATTGGAAGATGGCCGGATTACACCACGCGGCAGGGAGATGGTGAAGCTACCCACCCACCCACGTTTGGCCCACCTGTTGTTGGAAGCAAAGGGTTGGTCGCAAAGAGCCTTGTGCCTGGCCACCGATGTGGCGGCCTTGCTGGAAGAACGCGACCCGTTGCCGCGGGAGGCCGGGGCCGATGCCTCGCTGCGGGTGGAAACGCTGCGCAAGTGGCGCGAGGGCGAACGCGTGCAGGCCGACCGAAATGTGTTGGAGCGCATCGAAAAGCTGGCCGCTTCGTGGCGGAGGTTGTTCAACTGCCGTCCGGATAACGCGGTTGTTGCCGATAAGGAAGTGGGGGAGTTGCTGGCCTTGGCCTACCCCGAACGAATAGCAAGGCAAACAGAGAAGAACACCGAGCGCTTTAAACTGGCCAACGGACGGATTGTAAAACTGCCACCGCACGACCCGCTTACGCGCGAAAGCTGGCTGTCTGTAGCGCACCTCGATGCCGGAGGAGGAGAAGGAAAAATATTTATGGCGGCTCCCTTGCTGGAAGCAGACCTGGAGCACCTGGCCACTGTGCATGAAGTAGTGCGGTGGGATGACACACGCGGCATGGTGGAGGCGGTGAAGGAGAAACGCATTGGCAACCTTGTTTTGAAGTCGGTGCCACTGCCGGCAATTCCCCGCGACAAAAAAATGGCGGTGCTCTGTGGCTACATCCGCAACAGCGGACTAAAAGTACTGGGGTGGGGCGAGCCGCAACAAAATTGGCAGGCACGCGTGCTCAGCCTGCGCCTTTGGCGACCAGAAGAAGAATGGCCTGACGTGAGCGATGCAGCCTTGTTGGCAAACTTGGAAAAATGGCTGATTCCATTTTTAGAAACCGTAACCCGGCAACGCGACCTCGAAGGTTTGGACCTGCATGCCATCACATCTACACTGTTGCCCTGGGCCCTGCAGTCCCGGTTAGATGAATGGGCGCCCACGCGGTTGGAGGTGCCCAGCGGATCGTTCATTCAGGTTCAGTATTTTCCGGATGGCCGCGCGCCCATCATGGAGGTGCGACTGCAAGAAATGTTTGGCTTGCCCGAAACACCCACCGTTAACCAGGGACGCACGCGCGTACTGTTGCATTTGCTTTCACCAGGTTATAAACCCGTGCAGGTTACACAAGATCTAAAAAGTTTCTGGCAGGTGGCCTATCACCAAGTGCGCAAGGAACTGCGTATGCGCTATCCGAAACATTCCTGGCCCGATGATCCCTGGACAGCCGAGGCCGTGCGCGGGGTAAGGCGAAAAGTTCAATAGTCAGAAACCCAGGGCGGCTTTGTACACGAGCAGGTAGCGTTCGAGTTGTTTGCGTTTGTATTGCATGATGAAGCGTGGGTGCGGCAACGCCCGTATTTCGCCAAACCATTGGTGCTGTTCATTCATCTTAAGAAGGAAATTATAATTTTTGCCTTCGCCAATACAAAAGCAGTGGTCGCGGTAGACGGGTAGTTTCATTAAACCTTCCATCGACTCCACAATGAACGGCAATGCCGCCCGGGTGAGGGCAGGGTCGTCATAATAGTTGATGTTTTTGCCATCCTTTAGAAAACCCAGAGGCGACACAGCTGTTATAAAATAGTGCTGGTAAAACACCTGCGGCCCACCGCACAAGTCAATCATCTGGTAAATGAAGTCGCTGGATAGTTCTTGTTTTTTGACGAGGGTGTTCTCAATACCACAGTTTGCTGCCAGCCTGATGGGGTCGGTAAACGAAATGCCGGTAGTGCCGGAGCCAAAACGACCCGGGTTAATGCCCAACAAAACCTTTCGGGGTCGGGAATCGGAATAAAATTTATGAAAGAATTGAGAGCAAAGATCAAACGTGTCGGGGTGGTGGTAGGGGTTCATTACCGCCATGCCGGCCGGTAAACGCCTGTTAAAATGCAGGTTGGCATAGTAGCTGAGAGCGGCATCGCAGAATTTCATGGTGTAAATGTCGAATCCGGTGTTGCGAAAAAAAGTGCAGTCGATTGCAAGTAAAAACGTTATTTCAATATCGTGGAAATGGCATAAAAGAAGTTGAAAACGATCAGGAAATAATGTATGTTTCCTTAACTGTCTATGGGTAACCAGAAATGGCTTTGGGTTTGTTTAACGGTATTCGGAGTCATTTCTTCGGTGAATGCCCAGGTGCGCGTGGCCGATAGCCTTCGGTTGTTGCTCGATAAATCCACCGACCCCAAGGAGCAGGTGGATTTGATGAATGCCATTTCCTACCGCCTTTACGATTTTAATGACAGCCTCGCCTTCAGCTATGCCCAGCGTGCCTATGAACTGGCGCTGGGCAATAATTACGCCAAGGGCCTGAAGAGTGCCTACAACCGGCTGGGCATCGGCTATTTTTCGAAGGGTGAATTTCAAGAGGCCTTGCGTTACTACGAACGCGCCATTTCGGTAAAAACAGATCGGGCCGAAGAAGATGACGCGTATGCGTTGCAAATGATTGGTAAGCTAAAATACGAACTGGCAGAGTACGATTCGGCTCTCGCTTACTATACAAAAGCTTTGACGTTGCCAGGTATAAAGGCCGATGATAGAAGAACATCTACCCTCTACCGCAACATGGCACAGGTATTCCTGGTGCAATGGAAAAATGAGGAGGCGTTTGAGTTGCTGAAAAAAGCGGAAGTATTGCTCACGGAATCTTCGCCCGATGACGCCTACCTGTTTGCCGAACTCTGGACACTTTTTGGCATCTATTACGAAAACAAACTCGACTTTAAGAATTCTGAACTTTTTTATAATAAGATGTGCGACCTGGCTAATCAGGAGCGCGATTATTTTCATTTGATCAAGTGCCGCCTCAACCAGGCAGAGTTGGCCTATCGGCTGGGTGACTACCCCCGTGCGTTGGCCAGCGTTACGCAGGCGCTGCAGTTGAGCGAACACTACAGCTATCCGCCACAGGTGGCAGAAATCTACCTTCGCCTGGCAGAGACCTACGCAGATCTGTCGCAACACGATATTGCCATGAAGTATCATTTTGAAGTGCTGAAGATTTCCGAAAAACTGGGCTTGCGTTACGTCACGGCACGTTCCTACGCAGACCTTGCGTGGATATTCATGGAGCGGAAAGATTACGAGCGATCCGAGGACTATATAAGAAAGTCGCAAAGTATCCGCGAGGCCATAGGCGACAGACGAGGGATTGGAAATTGTTTTAATGTGTTAGGTTTACTTAGGTTGGAAGAAAAAAGGACTGACGAAGGCATCCGTGCGTTAGAGCAAGCTTATGGCATTTGGAATGGAATAGGCCACGAAGAGGGAGTTTCTGCTGCACTCTTTAATTTATCACTGGCATATATTCAGCAAAATCAGTTGCAGCGGGCTTTGGAATATCAAGTGAAAGCCATTGAGGTGGAGAGTAAGGTGATGAATGAAAAGAGCCTGGGTGTGAGTTATAATGCGTTGGCCGACCTGTTGCTAAGGATGAAGCGTTACGATGAGGCCCGCGGGTATCTGGAAAAAGCACGCACGCTGGCAAATATTACAGGTTCCTTAACGCAAAAGCGGAATAACCATCAGGTTTTTGCCGCTTACTACGCAGCCATTGGAGACTATAAGAAGGCCTTTGACGAGCAGTCCAAATTTATTATCTATAACGACAGCATCTACCGCGAGGCAGCTCAGGTAAAGATGGCCGAAATGGAGGCACTCTATAAGGTTGACCAGCAGGAGCAACAAATTCAGATGCTCAACCAGCAGGCTTTGCTGCGCGATAGAGAAATGGCTTTGCAGGAATCGCGGCTAAAAACACAACGTAGCATTACCTGGGCATCGGTTACTGCCGTAGTACTGATTTCAGCGCTGGCCTTTAGCACTTACCGCTACAACCGAACCATACGCAAGGCCAACAAAAGTATTTTAGAACAAAAAGAAGAAATTCAGGCACAGGCCGAAGAGTTGACGGAAAATAATGAGTTGCTCTCGCGCCTGAACCGGGAGATAACGGAAAAGAATGAAGAAATACAGGCACAGTCTGAAGAACTTATCGAAGCCAACCAAACCATTTCGCAAATCAACCTCGACCTGGAGAAGAAAATTGAGGAACGAACCAACGACCTGAAGCAGGCGTATAAAGAGCTCGACACATTTTTCTACCGGTCTTCCCACGATTTCCGCAGGCCACTCACCACTTTCTTAGGATTGGCAGAAGTAGCCAACATTACCGTGAAAGACCATAACGCGCTGGAACTATTTTCTAAAGTAAAAGAAACAGCTCACAACCTCGATAAGATGCTGGTGAAGTTGCAATCCATTTCTGATGTGGGCGCGCAGCACCTGGTTTATCGAGAGGTGTTGATGGATCAATTGTTTGAAGATATCAAGCAGAACTTCGCGGAGGAGATCAGGCAGCGCCATATCAGGCTGGATTTTATGATGGAGACCAAAAGTACCATTACCTCTTACCCCGCCTTGGTACGCATTATTCTTGAGAACCTGATTGAGAATGCGATTCACTTTTGTGGTGTGGAGAGCCCTCACATTTTATTGAAGGTGGCGGAGGCAGACGGTGAAGCAGAAATCCGCGTAAGCGACAATGGCCAGGGCATTTCTCCGGAAGTGGAGTCGCGCATTTTTGATATGTACTTTCGCGGTAACGAGCGCTCTAAAGGCAACGGACTGGGTTTGTATATTGTGAAGAAAGCGGTAGAAAAGCTTCACGGGCGTATTCGCTTCGAAAGTAAGTTGTACCAGGGTACCACCTTCATTGTAAACCTGCCCTTGTCTTACCCCGCGTGATAGTCGAAAGCGCTGCGGTAAAAGTCTTTTTGTTGCACAAATTCTATGAGTTGGAGGTAGAATGGATGGGCGCCCAGCGTAGCGCTGTCGCCCACCATGATCAGTTTCTTGCGCGCCCGCGTCATGGCCACATTGGTTCTGCGGATGTCGCCCAGAAACCCTACTTCGCCCTTCTTGTTGCAGCGAACAAAACTGATGGCAATGACATCGCGCTCCTGACCCTGAAAGGCATCTACAGTATCGATGGTAACGAGTCCGTGCAGAGCATGAAGCACGGAGTTGTTTTCTGCCAACTTGTGCAGTAAGTCAACCTGGGCGCGGTAAGGTGTGATAACCCCCAGTGTAATTTTTTCAGATAACCACTGCTCCAGCCCTATTTCGTTCACCAGGTGGGCTACTATTCTGAGCAGCAGGTGGGCTTCTTCTTCGTTGTACCGGCTCAACGTTTCTGCGTCTTGCTTTTCATCGAAACCGCAGCCGGCCGTGTCAATAAACTCAACGGGTAGCTGATCGGGCCGAAGCAGTTGGTGCTGCACAGATTCATGCGCTGTTAACAGGTTATTATAAAAGTAGTCAGATGAAAATGCCATGATGTCTTCATGCATGCGGTATTGCACCCGCAGCAGGGCGGCAGCGTTCGGATGTTTTGCAATGCCCTTTTCGAACAGGGTAACGGCAAGGCCTGCACGTGCGGCTTCATTCGACTTGATGGTGGGCGGCAGTTGCTGGTGGTCTCCGGCCAACACCACTTTATGAGCGCGCAGCATGGGAATCCAGCAGGCAGGTTCCAGTGCCTGTCCTGCCTCATCGATAAAGGCGGTGCGGTATTTTCGGCCGCGCAACACCGGGTGCGAACTACCCACGAGGGTGGCACAGATGACCTGCGCCTGTTGTAAAACATCATTCACAATGTAGAACTCCAGCATGTCGGCATCGGCTTTCAATACTTTACTTTCCTGCAGCAACAACCTGCGCTGTTCTTTTTCGTGGTAACCGAACTTTCGTTTGTATTTCAGCGCCTGGCTGCGCGCCTGTTCCATCTGTTTACGTAGCGACTTCAGCTCGCTGTAATTGGCATGGTTGGCAATGCGGGCATCGAGTGTTTTGCGAAGCGTCTGTTCGGTTACGCGTGCGGGGTGGCCAATGCGCACCACGTTCAATCCCTTTTCGCTCAGTTTTTCTACCAGCAGGTCAACCGCAGCATTGCTGGGCGCGCAGACCAGCACCTGGTTTTCCATCTTCACAATTTCGTTAATGGCCTCTACTAAGGTGGTGGTTTTGCCCGTTCCGGGAGGGCCGTGAATGAAGGCGATGTCGGGTGCGTTCACAACTTTTTCGAGGGCAGCCCGCTGGCTCGCATTCAGCAAGCCCGTGGGCTGTTGGCGAATACTTGTGAGAGCGTGTGTTGTATCCTTTGTTGCCCCTTCGCCCAGCAGCCATTCGCGCAATTCGGCAAGCCGATTGTCTTCTGCTTTCATCACCTCTCGTAAGGCAAATTCCATTTCGCGGTAGGTCATCTCGTCAAACATCACGTCCACGCCCAGCAGCCCGTCTTCCAGCCAGTCGGGTAGTTCTTCGCTGTTAAGTGTAATCACCATTGTATTGTCGCGCACGTAGTTAATCACTCCTCCCACATGTTCTTTTTCTGGCTTACCGGTGGCATTAGAAAACATATTGACGGATTTTCCACTTTGAAAAGCATGTGGCTGCTCCAGGTGGTTGGTGCGTTCCACTTCTATCACAAACCGCTCGCCTGTTCCAATATAGTCGCGCTTAAGGGTTACCGGGTACCAGGTAGTGCCTTCCTGCGTGCGCTGGTGCAGCGAGCGTAGCAGCACTTTTTGGCGGTAGTACTCAAGATCGGCCTGGCGTTCCAGTTGAATCAGCTCAAGCGTTTTCTGCAGGTCGGCAACACTTTTCATAAAGAGGCCAAAGATAATCTTTCTGCAAAGCTCCGTCCGTATCATTTCGCTGTGAAATGATGCAATACCTTGTTATTATTGGTTATGAAGAACCTACTTGTACGCAGCACCCTTTTGCTTTTGTTTGTTCCCTTTGCGGGCATAGGCCAGACTTTCGACATATTGATCAAAAACGGGAAGATTGCAGATGGCACGGGTAATTCCTGGTACTATGGCGACATAGGCATAGCGAATGGAAAAATCGTTGCCATGGGCAGGTTGCAAGGCGAAGCGCAGCGCACCATTGACGCGAAGGGATTGATTGTGGCGCCAGGTTTTGTGGATGTGCACACGCACATTGAAGGAAACGATGTGCTGGTGCCCACCTCACCCAATTTTGTTTTAGATGGGGTTACCTCTGTGGTAACGGGCAATTGTGGCGGGTCGCATGTAGATGTGGCGGCCTATTTTCGAAGCATCGACAGCGTGAAAAACTCCGTCAACATTGCCACGCTGATAGGCCACAACAGTGTGCGCAGAGCGGTTATGGGCGATGTGCAACGCGCCCCTACAGCGGCCGAGCAGAAGCAGATGGAAGAGCTGGTGGAGCAAGCCATGCGCGAGGGGGCGGTAGGTCTCTCTACCGGGCTGATATACGTGCCAGGCACTTACTCAAAAACCGAGGAAGTTGTTGGATTGGCAAGAGCAGCCGCGCGGCTGGGTGGCGTGTATGCATCGCACATTCGCGATGAAGGCGACCGCGTGACGGAAGCCATTGAAGAGGCCATAGACATTGGCCGGCAGGCGAACATGCCCGTGGAGATTTCGCACTTTAAAGTTACCTACAAGCCCAATTGGGGTAAATCGGCCAGCACCGTGGCACAGGTGGAAAGGGCGCGGCAGGAAGGAATCGATGTTACCGTTGACCAATACCCGTACGTGGCCAGCAGTACTACACTCAGCACCACGTTGCCTTCGTGGGCTTTGTCGGGCGGGTTCGACTCGCTCCAGTGGAGATTGTCGCAGGCAGCCATCCGCAACCGGATAAAGAACGAGATGCTGCAGGCATTGAAGCGCAAAAAATTGACCAATTACAGTTATGCGGTGGTGGCCCGTTACCTGCCGGATTCAACTCTAAACGGAAAGAATATCTCGCAAATCAACCAACTACGTGGGCGCAAACCCAGGGCAGCAGATGAAGCGGAGACTATTCTGGATCTGGTAGGTTCTACGGAAAGGGTGCAGGTGGTTTATTTCAGTATGAACGAGAACGACCTGAAAACCATCATGCAATATCCGTTCAATATGTTTGCGTCTGATGCGGGCATCAACCGCTTTGGCGCGGGCGTTCCGCATCCGCGTGCTTACGGCACCAATGCGCGCGTGCTTGGGCAATATGTACGCGAATTGAAAATCATACGGCTGGAAGAAGCCATTCGCAGGATGACCTCTTTGCCTGCGCAAAAGTTTCAGTTGCGCGACCGTGGCCTGTTAAAGGAGGGTATGGCAGCCGACATTGTAATCTTCGATGAAAAAACCGTGGGCGATGCAGCTACATTCGAAAAGCCACATGCCTATTCGAAAGGGTTCCACTTTGTGTTGGTGAATGGCAAGATAACAGCCGAAAACGGAAGACACACAGGCGAACGCAACGGTGTGGTTTTGCGAGGCCCGGGGTTCGGCAGGTAGTTATTCGTTCAAAATGTTCAGCAGTAGCTGCAACTGCTCCTGGTTTTGCTTGGCATTAAACGCATTCACAATTCCCTGCTTTTCGCGCGTGGTTAACCGCCAACTGAGGGAGGCGCGGGCACTGTTCTGTCGCAGGCTGTCCATCTTCTGTAGGTCGGGCAGGTAGCTATCAGCCTGGTATTGTAAGTCTACCCGATGAATGGGTTTGTTAAACCACGAATGCGCATGGCCAATGAGCAAATCGCTGTTGATGTCCTGAAAATTTTCGAAATTATTGTACACACTGCTGATGGGCTGCGTCAGGTCGTCCATAATGGTTTGTCCGGCCTTGGCGTTGATTTGGCGCACCTTGGGCGAGTCTCTGATGGAAAGAAAAACTACACCCGCTGTGTTGGCTTCAATCCAGTCTCTGAACGCATACATAAATCTAACTGCATCCGATACACCAAAGTTATCTGAAATACCTGCGTCCATTATTTGCACAGGCGGCTCTGTGGGCAGCGTTGTATTGGGAGTTATATAGGGGAAGGTGGCGCTCATACGCAAAGCAGAGAGGAACCGCAGACTGTCTGCACCCTGTTGCGCAAACATGCGGTGAAAGTCGATGCCACTGTATTTGGTGCCTTCATAGCCGGGTTGGGCAAGTACATCGTAATTCATAAAGGTAACCGACCTTGAGCCAATGTAAAGTTTGCGGCCGTCATTGATAATGGTGGGTGTTAGGATAACCATCGGTATTTCGCCTCTCATTTCCGGATCGCGGTAGGCACTAATGGGTTTGTCCATCAATCCTTCTGTAATCTGGTTCAATTGTTCCTCGAAGGTATAGGCGCGGTCTTTGCGGTAGAAGTTGCCTGCGTAGCGAAATTCGGTAAAGCCTACAAACAGATCGTTGGCAAGCAAACTGAAGATGAGGGGGTTGAGGTTATCGGTAGAAATTTTGTCGCGGTGTATGGCTGCATAGGGCTGTATGTTTTCTCCGTTTTTCTCGCGCAGTTTCAGTTCTCTGAAGTAGCTCGCGCCAATCAGCCCACCCGATGCACCTGTCACCAGCACGCTGTTTCTCATCAATTGGCCGTGCGAGGCGCTGTCGCTTTTTTGAAGGCAGTTCAGGGTCCACAGGGCTGCGCGCTTGCCGCCACCGCTTACGCAGAGAAATACCATCTTGGGAGGGGCATCGAACTTTTGCCGCCAGTTGTTCAGCATGGCCAGTGTAGCTTCGCGGTCTTCTTTGATGGCACTGCTGTCATTTAGTTCCTTTAGCTTTTCAACGGTATACGGTGCAGGCGCGCTCGTGTAATCCAGCCCGAAGGCCTCGTACTTTTTGGTGAAGAATTCTTCCCCCACCAGGTGGTTAACCACCAGAAACAATACCAAGGCTGCCGTGGCAGACCATCCGCCAAACCAGTATTCAAAGGCGCCCTCCAACATGACGAAAATGGTGAGGAAGATGATGAAGCTGGCGGCAGCCGGCAATTGAAATGCGGCAAAGTCTTTGAAGATGCCCAATACCAATACCAACGCGAAGATCAGCAGTTCAATTACTACCAGGTTGAAATGGTTCTGATCGAACACCTGCACAATGGTGGCCTTATCGTAAAAGGCGCTGTCGTCAACTTTTTGAAATCGGAATTTTTCATCCAAGTAGTAATCTACCCGCACTTGTTTTTTGCGGGCTATATCCAGCTTCTTTAAGGCGCTGGCACGCGTTACTTTTACATTCGACTTGATCTTTTCATCGATGCGACACACCATGTATTTAAAGATGTCTTTGTTGGTGAGCCTGAAGTACACAAAGAAGACCACCGTCATGGCAAGGTATCCCGTTATCAAGCCTGCCACATTCAGCGCCAGCTCATTGCCGGTGATGTACTGGTTATTTTTTTGAAACGACAATATTTCCAACAGGTATAAAATAAAAAAAATGGCGGGAATGATACTGTTGTTGATGGCGAACTTCGTGAAAGGCCGGGGCAAAGCACCTACAAAAGAAAACCGGTGGCCATCGTTAATGTAGCCCGTAATATGGAAGGCGGTGGTGAAGCCGGCCAACGTGGCTCCTAATATGAAGAAGCTGGTGAAATTTACCTGATTTAGGTATTCCGGGTCCAGAAAGAGGTAAGGAATGCCCAGGTATTTGCCGAAGTTGCCGGTAATCATGGCAAACAAAATGATCCAACCCAAGATCAGCACCTGGTTACGCCTCAGGTTATTCAAAAACAACTGAATAGGGAAGCTGTAAAATATCTTAGGAATAAGAAAGTAAAGTTTGCGCAACATAGACGTTACTACAAGTTACATTTTCTTACGGCAATCTCTTAATTTCTTTTGGCAGCGCGCTGATGTAAGCCACATTTTTTCTTTAAAAAAACCATTTTGGGGTGGCATCAAAAGAATGTAAATAGCAGGTTGTAATTTAGCGAAGGTTAAACCATGTAAGTTGGACAAAACTTTTTACGTCTATCGCTCTTCGGCCGGCTCTGGCAAAACGCGCACGCTGGCCAAAGAGTACATTAAGCTCGCCCTGCGGTGGGAGGGGGATTATTTCAAATATATTCTGGCCGTAACTTTTGCCAACAAGGCTACGCAAGAGATGAAGGAGCGCATCCTTCATTACCTCAACGATTTTGCCAACAACCGACCCAACAACCTTACCCGCGAGATTCAGGAAGAGCTGAAGTTAGATGCGCAGCAGTTGCAGCGCCAAAGCCAGCTCGTGTTGTCGAATATTTTGCATCACTACTCGCAGTTTGCCATCAGCACCATCGATGCATTCTTTCAGCGTGTCATCCGTTCTTTCACCCGCGAGGCTGGCCTGCTTGGCAACTTCCGCCTGGAGGTAGACCACGAAATGGTGTTGGATGAGGTGCTGGCCTCCCTGATGGACGAACTCGGCCACAACCACCAGCTTACGCAATGGGTGGTGCAGTTTTCGCGCGACAGGTTGAAAGAGGGCGACAACTGGGACGTAATGAAGTCGTTACGTGGATTTTTGCAGGAGATTTTCAAGGAACAGTTTAAGGCCATTGAAACCCAGGTGGTGAAACCCGACTGGTCGGCTGACGACCACCAGCGCATTTTACTGGTGCTGCACAAAGAGGTGGCGCAGTTCATGCAGTTCATGAAGACGCGGGCAGAACAGGCAATGACCATACTGGCCAGAAACAATATTTCGGTTGACGACTTTAACTTCAAAGACCAGGGCACTGCTTACAAATATTTTAATCACTTTTCCCAGGGAATATACGTTTCCGCTGAAGGGCAACGCCTGCAAAGTGCTTTGGTGAGCAGTGCGGACTGGCCATCCAGAAAATCAAGGAATGCCGGTTTGTTGAAGACTTTGGCCGAACAGGAGTTGATGCCGCTGCTCAACGAAATGGTGAGCTTTGACAAGAAGAACCTGCTGGCCTACAAGTCAGCGGAGAAGGTGCTGGAAAATTATTATGCTTTTGGTTTGATAACCGATGTAACGCGGAAGTTGCGCGAATACAAGGAGGAGAACAACCTGATGTTGTTGTCGGATGCCTCGCAATTTCTGAATGGTATCATTAACGACAGCGACACACCGTTTATTTATGAGAAAGTAGGATCGTACTTCAAAAACTACCTGATCGATGAATTCCAGGATACCTCCGGCTTTCAGTGGAAAAACTTTGTTCCCCTGCTGAATGAAGCGGGCGACCAGGGCAACGCCAACCTGATAGTAGGCGATGTAAAGCAGTCGATTTACCGATGGCGGGGAGGCGATCTGGAACTGTTGCAGAGCGAAGTGGTGAAGGAGTTTGGTGAAAGCCGGGTGGCGATCGTTCCATTAAATACCAACTACCGCAGCGCGGGCAGGGTAATAGATTTTAATAACCTTTTTTTTCACGAGGCCGTCACGCAGATTACCGAAGCCATAGCACATCCGTTGCCGGCCGAAGTATACAACGATGTGAACCAAAACGTTTCGCGTTTGCCCGACCAGGGCTTTGTGCGGATTCATTTTATGGAAGACGAAGAAGGCGATGACTGGAAAGAGCAGACATTGCGAGCCTTGCCCGGGTGGCTGGAGCAGTTGCAGGATGCCGGTGCTGCCCTGAAAGACATCGCCATTTTGGTGCGAACGAATGGCGAAGGCCAACGCATAGCCAACTATCTATTGCAGTTTCGCCATTCGGCCGATGCCAAAGAAGGCTATCGCTACGATGTGATCTCGAACGAATCGTTGCGGCTTGACTCAGCCCTCTCGGTCAACATCATCATCACCGCCATTCGCTATCTCAAAAACCCTGACGATGCCGTGGCCAGAGGCCAGTTGGCTTTCGAGGTATCGCAACACCGGGGCCTCGATCAGCTTTTCGTAAAAGCCAAGGCGGGGCAACTGGAAGGCTTGTTGCCCGTTGAGTTTTTGCAACGATCACGTCAGTTGTTGCGCTTGTCGCTTTTCGAACTGTCGGAAGAACTGGTGCGTATTTTCCAATTGGGCAAACAGACCGAAGAGTTGGCCTATCTGCAGGCTTTTCAGGATGCCGTGTTGGAGTTTTCGGCACGCGAGAAAACTGACATCGGCTCCTTCCTGGAGTGGTGGGAAATTTACAAGGAGAAAAAATCCATACAGGTGTCGGCCAGTGTCGATGCTGTGAATATCCTCACGATACATAAGTCAAAAGGATTGCAGTTTAAGTTTGTCATTGTTCCTTTCTGCGATTGGGCTTTGAACCATGAAGGTTTCAAGAGCCCGTTGTTGTGGGTGGAAAACGATCGCGCACCGTTCAACCAACTGGGCAAGGTGGCGGTGAAGTATGGCAATGACCTGAAAAATACCTTGTTCGAGGATGACTTTCGGAATGAATACACCAAGGTGCACCTCGATAACCTGAACCTTTTATATGTGGCCTTTACGCGGGCCGAACATGGGCTGATTGTGTTTACAAAAGGCAAGGATAGCCGGCTAACCACCGTGGGCGACCTGGTGTACCGGTCGATAGGCAATAGTACGCTGCAGGATAAAATAAAAAATGGTACGCTGGAGTGGGGAGAGATAGCCTATGTGAGTGAGCAGGTCGGTGGAGAGGACAACGACATGATCCAGCTAAAAGAGTACACCTCGCACGATTGGCGCACCAAACTCGTGATCAAGCGGCAGGGTGCGGAGTTCTTTAACGATGAAATTTCGGAAAGGCGCAGCAAGATCAACCGGGGTATACTGGTGCACCAGGTGTTGTCGCGCATTGAGTATAAGGCACAGGCAGAGGAGGTGCTTGCACAGTTTTTATTGGAAACCGCCCTGCCCGAAGACGAAGCGCTCAGGTTGAAGGAAGATGTGGCTGCCCTGCTGGCCCATCCGCAGATAGGCGCCTGGTTTACGAAAGATTGGAAAGTAAAAACAGAGGCATTGGTGTTGTTGCCGGGTTTCGAACAGAAACGAATAGACCGGATTATGTTTGGCCACAACCGAACGGTGCTGGTAGACTACAAAACCGGTAAAAAGAAAACGGCCGATAAAGACCAGGTTGAAAAATATGGCCATGTGCTGGCACAAATGGGTTACCCCAACGTGCAGGCTTACCTGGTATACCTGGACGACTTGAGAGTGGAAGAGGTTATTAGTAAATCAAACTTGAGTTTGTTTTGAGCGCGTTGATGGATGTATTTAATTTTTTGAAGTAGCATGGTGCCTTTTCTGAAAGAGCTGGCGGAACGATATGCAGCAAGACCTGCGTTGGAGGATCACACATTCGTTTTTCCCAACCGCAGAGCTGCCCTGTATTTTCAACATTACCTCTCGCAAGCGCTGGCACGGCCCCAGTGGGCACCGCAGATCATCAGTATCGAAGAATATTTCCGGGCGCAAAGCACCTTGAAGGAACCCGATCGCCTTACGCTCATCCACCGCCTTTACCAGGTGTACGGGCAGGTGCTCAACCTCACAGAGCCGTTCGATCGCTTTTTCTTCTGGGGCGATATGTTATTGCGCGATTTTGACGAGTTGGATAAATACATGGTCAATGCGCCCCAACTTTTCAAAGACCTTAGCAAAATCAAAGAGCTCGATGAAACGTTCGATTACCTGACGGAAGAACAAAAGAATTTTCTGCGAAGCTTTTGGCTTCACTTCGAAGAAAGGCCGAGCAATACCAAAGAACAATTCCTGCGCCTGTGGCGCAAGCTCCCCAGAATATACAGCGAGTTTACCAGGCAGTTGAAGAAGGAGGGGCTGGGTTACGAAGGCATGATTCACCGCGAAGTAGCCGACCGAATTCTGAAAAAGGGTCTGGCGCACGCTGCCGACAAACATGTTTTTGCCGGCTTCAACGCGCTGACGAAGGCCGAAGCCGTATTGCTGACACGTGCGGTCGAACAAGGGGCCCAGGTTTTTTGGGATGAAGACGCTTACTATTCTTTCAGCGCCATTCAGGAAGCCGGCCAGTTTATGCGCCAATACCGGAAGCATCCTGTTCTGAAACGAACGTTCGAAGAGCAACCCCCCAACCATTTTCTGAAAGCGAAAAAAACCATACTGCTCACAGGCGTACCTCAAAAAATCGGGCAAGCCAAACTGGCGGGCGCGTTGGTAAAAGAGATACTCGCCACGTTGCCTGAAGAAAACCGTGCCATGGAACTGGCCAAAACGGTGTTGGTTTTGCCAGATGAAAGCATGTTGTTGCCTGTGCTGCATGCCATGCCTGCCGAGCTGCAAGACATCAACGTAACGATGGGCTTTCCCTTGCGGGAAACACCGCTCTACAACTTACTCGACCTCGCCATCGAGATGCAGACCAGAAGAAGAGGGCAAACCTTTGGCCACCGCGAAGTAATGGCACTACTCGGGCATTCGTATGTGGAAAGCCTGGCGGGCAAGGAGGCGGAAGACAAGTGGGATGATATCATACACAAAAACCGGGTTTATGTTACGCAGGAGGAACTGAAGGGAGAAGCCAGCATTTTCGCATTGCTGTTCAAACCCATAGAAGCTGCCGAGGCCACCTCGTACCTGCTGGAGCTGGTATCTTACCTGGGCGCCACGTTTAGCGACAGGCAAAGCTTCGACCGGGAATATGCTTTTCATTTTTACCAGCACCTGTCGCGGCTGCATACCATCTTCGCTGAGTCCTCGGCTGCACCCGAGTGGCGCGGCTTCCAGAAATTGTTCCGGCAGGTTGTGCTGTCGCAAAAAATTCCGTTCAGTGGCGAGCCGCTGCGGGGTTTACAGATCATGGGTGTGCTCGAAACCCGCAACCTCGACTTCGACAATGTGATATTCCTCTCGCTGAATGAGGGCATGCTGCCCGCTGGCGCCAAGCAGGGAACGTATATTCCCAATGCCATCCGCAAAGCCTATGGGTTGCCCACGCACGAACACCAGGATGCCATGTACGCCTATTTGTTCTACCGTGTGCTGCAGCGGGCGGGCAACATTCATTTTTACTACAACACCGAGCCCGATGTAATTGGTAATGGTGAGATGAGCCGCTACCTGCAGCAAGTGCTCATGGAGTCGAAGTTGGAAGTGCACCGGAAAGTGCTGCACAACCCGGTGTATGTGCAACAGGCACGGCCTATTGTAATACCCAAAACAAAGGAAGTGTTGGGTCAGCTGGAGAAGTATGTGGTGCAGGCGTCCGGTGAGGCGCCAAGCAAACTGTCGCCATCCAGCCTGAACGACTACATCGAGTGCCCTCTCAGGTTCTATCTGAAAAGCGTGGTGCGCATGACGGAGGCGGAAGAGGTGGAGGAAGACATGGATGCACGCACGTTCGGCAACGTGGTGCACGATGTGGTGCATTGGTTCTACGAAGACCTGCGGCAGCAAAACAAGGGCGTTGTTACCGAGGCCGCCATTTCAGAGGCTGCACCCGGCATTGACGCATTGATTGATCGTGCCTTTCGGAAAAAATTTCACTTGCCCGAAGAGCAGCCTGTGGTGTACGAAGGCCAGCGTGTGGTGGTGAAAGAAATTGCGCGGTCGTTTGTGCAGCGTATTCTTGAGATAGACAAAACTTATGCACCTTTCGAGGTGCTGATGCTGGAGCATTCTTTCTCTTATTTAATAGAGTTGCCCAATGGCAAAAAGGTGCAGGTGGGTGGCAACATCGACCGGGCCGACCGCAAAGAAGGTCGTGTGCGCGTAATTGATTACAAAACCGGCCGCGATGACCTGAATTTTGAGAGCATTGAATCGTTGTTTGCGCGCGATCGGAAGCACAACAAAGCGGCCTTCCAGACATTTCTTTATGCGTACGTCTACCACCTGCAAAACCCCCAGGGTGTAGACGCCATTCAGCCGGGGTTATTTAACCGCAAAAATCTTTTCGAGAAGAACTTTACGTTCGGCCACGTGTTGGGTTCGGGCAAACAACCCATCGCAGATGCAAAACCTTACCTGGTTCAATACGCCACGTTGCTTCACTTGCTCATCGAAGAAATTTTTGATGACAAAAAGCCTTTTGTGCAAACAGAAGATGGAAAGAAGTGCCAGTTTTGTCTCTACAAATCGATGTGCCGCAGGTAGTTACCGTGCCAAGCATGCGTTGGGGCACACCGGGGCGATGTTGAGGTGTGCCGGGCGAAAGACACCAATTGATTAGCTTTGCGCGATGGATATGGAGGAGTTTAAACGAAAAGCGGAGCGCCAAAAGGCAGAGAATAAAAAATTCCTGCTGAAGCTGAAAGATAAGGATGCCCGTGAGGTCGATCAGCATTTCCACACCGTGCACGAAGAGGTTTTTGAAGAGATCGATTGCCTTACCTGTGCCAACTGCTGCAAAACCACCAGCCCCATTTTTTATCAGTCAGACATAGAACGCGTGGCCAGAGCGCTGCGCATGAAGCCGGGCGATTTCATTGAAAAGTACCTGCGTATAGACGAAGACAAAGACTACGTGTTGAAATCATCGCCTTGTCCTTTTTTAGACAGCGACAACTATTGCAGCGTCTATAACGACCGGCCCAGGGCATGCAGGGAATACCCGCACACCGACCGAAAGAAGATGGTGCAAATCATGGAGTTAACCTACAAAAACACATTGGTGTGCCCCGCAGTACTCGAAATGGTACAGCGGCTGAAACAACAGCTCAAATAATCGACAGGCCCACTTCAATGATGGCCCAACCGGTCAGGATCATTCCCAGTATTTCGAAGATGTTCGGGTTTCTATCAGTTTGTTTTTGCATAGCAGCCAGTTTATTTCAGTTTCCGGTTAGACAGTCGTTTTAATTGAAAAGTTGGAAACCGTTGTTGAAACGAAGCCCGGGTCTGACGGTTGCGCCCCAGCGCAAAAAAAAACGGAACGATATTGTAACCTTTTTTATTCTTTTGCGTGATATTTGAGTCTGCATAAATTACTACGAACCATGAAGTCAATCATTGCTCAACGCATCCGAATAGCCTGACGTCTCTCAGGTAGCGTTGAGATGTATTTTGATTGGGTATACCCTTGTGGGTATCTCTGGTTTTTCTATCACTCTTAAATTCAAAATTGTATGAAAGCTTTTTTTACAAAAGCACTATCCATATTTCGTTTGTTCAAGGAAGCGTTGCAGGGTTCGGAACAGGTATTTACTGAAATCGGCATTAACAAGGCCATCTTTCTTCTGTCCATACCCATGATTGTAGAGATGGGCATGGAGTCCATCTTCGCGGTGGTCGATATTTATTTTGTGAGCAAGCTGAACAACGCCACGGCTGTGGCGGCTGTGGGCTATACCGAGTCGGTGCTCAGCATTTTGTATTCGCTGGCCATGGGTTTGGGCATGGGTGCCACCGCCATTGTGGCGCGCAGGGTAGGCGAAGGCGACCACAAGGGTGCCGGTGTGGCTGCCGTGCAGGCGCTTTACCTGGGCTTGGTGGTGTCTGTCACCATCAGCGTAACGGGTATCTTTTTCTATAAAGACATCCTTCGATTGATGGGCGCTTCTGCCGATGTGATTAATTATAGTTCATCGTATGCGCTCTGGATGTTTGCCGGCAATTACACCGTTACCTTCCTGTTTTTGATCAACGCAGTGTTTCGTGGTGCGGACAACGCAGCTCTGGCCATGCGCGCCTTGTTGCTGGCGAACGTGCTGAACATCATCCTCGACCCGATCTTCATTTTCGGTTGGGGCCCTGTGCCCGCCATGGGTGTAGAGGGTGCGGCCATCGCTACCAACATCGGCAGGGGGATAGGCGTGTTGTTTCAATTGTACTACCTCTTCAACGGTAAGGCTATTGTTCGCATGTCGTCTGTCAACCTCGGCTTCCGGCCCAACATCATCACCAACGTAATAAAGGTATCGGGCGGCAGCATACTGCAGTTTATCATCGGGTCGGCCAGCTGGATTTTCCTCATGAAGCTGATGTCGCGGTTTGGCGACCAGGCGGTGGCCGGCTATACCACGGCCATCCGCATCTTCATCTTCACACTGCTGCCATCGTGGGGCATGGCCAATGCAGGTGCTACTTTGGTGGGGCAAAACCTGGGTGCCCAACGGCCCGACCGTGCTGAAACCTCGGTTTGGCGCGCGGCCTATTTCAATGCCATCTTCCTGGGGCTGGTTATGATCCTGTTCCTCACGGTTTCACCGTGGATCATCGGCATCTTTACCCAGCAGCCCGAAGTGGTTTATTATGGGGTGCAGGCGTTGCGGTATGTAAGCCTGGGTTATATTTTTTATGGATATGGCATGGTGATAGCCCAGGCGTTGAATGGCGCGGGCGATACGTACACGCCTACCATCCTCAATGTGCTGGGCTTCTGGGTGTTCCAGATCCCTTTTGCCTACCTGGTGTCCATTCACTGGGCATGGGGCCCAAAGGGTGTGTTTGTGGCCATAGCCCTGGCCGAGTCGCTGATGGCGGTGGCCGCGGTAATCATCTTCCGCAGAGGCAGGTGGAAGACGGTTAAGATTTGAGGATTTTGTTGGTTGTTAGTTGATGGTTTTTGGTTGTTAGCGGCATTTACTAATAACCAACAACCATCAACCAACAACTTTCTTATTTCTCTGCTTCCCTTTTCTTAAAGGCGGTCTTGAAGGCTTTTTCCAATTCTTCGCCTGCGCGTTTCAGGCTGGCCTCCACCTCTTTCCAGCGCTCTTTGTTTTCGGCATCGTTTTTAAACCGCTCGGCCGCGGCTTTCAGTTCTTCATATTTCTGCTGAAACTCGCCTTCTAAACGGCTGCTGGCTTCGCGCGCCTCCACCACAAACTGGTCTAAGCGTTTGCCAAATTCTTTCATGAACTTTTCGGCTTTTCCTTCGTCACTTGTTTCCATGTGCTCGTATTTTTTGTCAATTTACAAAACCAAAACGAAACGTTTATGAACGAAAAAGAACGCGATCCGCTCGACTATATCAAAGACCTGCTCGAGAGTAAATCCACTGCCAAACAGGTTACTTACAAATACCTCCTCTCTGCATTTCAACTGTTGTCGAAAGAATCCAACCGGGTGATCAGCGAACTGAAAAACCGGGTGAAGCCGGGCGATGAAGACGTGACCGTGGGCTATACCAGTGTGAACGACCACGAGTTTCATGTGAAGCTGGCGGGCGACCTGCTGGTATTTGTGCTGCATACCAACATTGTTACACTGATGGACGACCACCCCGTGATGCAGGATCCGTACATCAAGCAGAATGAAGTAAACCGCTACTTCGGCCAGATCATGATCTATAACTTCATGAGCGACTCGCTGAAGTTCAACCGCATCAACGACCCCGGCTATTTGCTGGCCCGTTTGCTCATCAACCACGAGGGCCGCTATGTAATTGAAGGCGATGGTGCATTGGCCGCCATGTCTAACAAAATTTCGCAGGAGCCCATCACCGAACTTGAGTTGAATGTGCTGGTGAAACTCGCGTTAACCATGGCCATTGAAAACGACCTGATGGCACCCCCCTTCCCCGATGTACGCTTCATTACCTTGCATCAGAAAATGGAGAAAACGCAGGAGTTAGGCGCAGGCCAGAAGATTGGTTTCCGCATGAGTTATCAGAATAAAATAGAGTGACGTTTTATGAGAACTTTCGTGTCTTCTCTTTAACTTCTTCGCGCTATTGGTTAATTTTGAAAGTGTTGAAGGGTATTGATATGCGCACTTCCCGTTGGTTCATTTTTGCAGTAGTAGTTTTTTTGTCATCATGTGCTTCGTCCCGATCGCACAAGCACAAAAAACTAAAGCCCGGCAAACCCATTCCTTGTCCGCTCAAAGATTGCTGATATGCGGAAGATCATCATCGCCATAGATGGTTATTCGGCCTGCGGTAAAAGCACCACTGCCCGCGAGGTGGCAGCGGCTTTGAACTATACCTACATCGATTCGGGCGCCATGTACCGTGCCGTTACCTACTATTTTCAGGAACACCACGTGGCCCTTACCAACCCCAAAGAGGTGGCCCGCGCGCTGGCCGACATTAAAATTACCTTCCCCTTCAATGCCAACGGTCTTTCCGAAACCTTCCTGAATGGGCTGAATGTGGAAAAAAAGATCAGGAAGATGAAGATAAGCGAGCAGGTGAGCCAGGTGAGTGCTATTAAAGATGTGCGCCTGGCCATGGTGGAGCAGCAGCGCAAAATGGGCAAAGCCAAAGGCATTGTGATGGATGGCCGCGATATTGGTTCGGTGGTGTTTCCCGATGCCGAACTGAAGCTCTTCCTCACGGCCGATATGGAAGTGCGTGCCTTCCGCAGGCAAAAAGAACTGCTCGAAAAAGGCGACCTGATAGAGTTGGACGACATCATCGCCAACCTGAAACAGCGCGATGAAATCGACAGCCACCGCAAAGAAAGTCCGCTCATGAAACCCAAAGATGCCATCGAAATCGATACCACCCATGTTACCATCGATGAGCAGGTAGACGAGGTATTGCAATTGGCCGTTGGCAAGCTGGTTTCGGGTCTGAAAACCGCCCGTTGATATCGCTGAAAAAACGCTGTTAACAGACGTTTTTCTTTGAATCCTTTATCCTTTGCTGGATGGATTTAATTACTAATTTTGCCCCGTCCTAAACTATAATTGTGCCGTTCAGACATGGGCAAATTCATCCGACTCAAGAAAGGTTTTAACATCAATTTGGCAGGCAAAGCTGCCCCCAAAGTTACCGAACCCGAACTGGCCGAAACTTTCGTAATTAAACCCACTGATTTCCATGGGTTGTACATGCCCAAGCCGGTGGTAAACGTAGGCGACAGCGTAAAGGCGGGCTCACCGCTTTTTCACGATAAGCGTCATGAAAATGTGTTGCATACCGCTCCCGTTAGTGGCGAAGTGGTAGAGATTAAACGTGGCGAAAAGCGCAAACTGTTGGAAATCAAAATCCTTGCAGATAAAAAAATGGAGTACGAAACATTTCGCAAGTACTCCGTGTCCGAAATTAACAACCTGCCTGTGCAGGAAGTAAAAGACCAGATGCTGAAATCGGGTGTGTGGCCCAACCTGGTGCAACGTCCGTTTGGCATTGTGGCCGATCCTGCGGTTACACCCAAAGCCATTCACATTTCCGCTTTCGACTCGGCCCCGCTGGCAGCCGACTATAGCCTGCTCTTCAAAGGGCAGGAGCATTTCTTTCAGGTAGGTGTGGACATTCTGAAGAAACTAACCAGCGGAGCGGTGCATGTAAACGTGCACTCTACCAGCGAAATATCACCCGTGTTCGCGCAAGTGAAGGGTGCCGAGGTAAACAAATTTGCAGGCCCGCACCCGGCCGGCTGCGTGGGGGTACAGATTCACCACATCGATGCCATTAATAAAGGCGATATAGTGTGGACCATCAATCCTTTTGGCGTTATCCAACTGGGCAAACTTTTCCTCAATGGCGTGTACGACACTTCCCGTATCGTGGCACTGGCTGGTCCCGAGGTAAAAGAGCCACAATATTATAAAGTGTTCACAGGCTCTTCTATCAAGAAGCTGGTGAAGAACAACCTAAAGAGCGACCACGTACGCTACATTTCGGGCAACGTGCTAACGGGTACCAGCATTGGTGCCGAAGGCCACATCGGTTTCTTCGACCATCAGGTAACTGTGCTGAAAGAAGGCGATGAGTACGAGTTCCTCGGCTGGATACTTCCGGGCGCCAACAAGCTGAGTGTGCAACGCGGCTTTGGTCTGTTTTCTTTCCTTACGCCAAACAAAGAGTATGTTTTAGACACCAATACACATGGAGAGCCCCGTGCGTTTGTGCAAACCGGTGTGTTTGAAGGCGTGGTGCCCATGGATATTTTACCCACGCATTTACTGAAGGCTATATTGGCGGAAGACATTGACGAAATGGAGGCGCTGGGCATCTACGAAGTAATAGAGGAAGATCTGGCGTTGTGCGAGTTTGTGGACGTATCCAAACACAATGTGCAGGAAATTTTGAGAGAAGGTATCGACTTGGTTCTAAATAGCTAATAGGCAACATGAAGTTTGTAAGGAAACAGTTAGACGATGTAAAGCATCACTTCGAAAAAGGAGGTAAGTGGGAGAAATACTACTACATCTTCGAAGCGTTCGATACGTTTGCATTTGCACCTAATTCCACCACGGCCGCCAAAGGGGTGCAGGTGCGCGATGCCATGGACATGAAGCGCCTGATGATGACGGTCATCATCGCAATGGTGCCCTGCCTGTTGTTTGGCATGTGGAATGTGGGCCACCAGCATTACCTGGCCATAGGCGAGGCTGCTTCCTTTGGAGACAAGTTCTTGTTGGGTTTGTGGAAAACGCTGCCCATCATCATTGTATCTTATGGTGTAGGTCTCGGCATTGAATTCATCTTCACCATCTTCACCCGCCACCCGGTGAATGAGGGTTTCCTGGTAACGGGTATGTTGATTCCCCTGGTAATGCCGGCAGATATTCCTCTTTGGCAGGTGGCCGTAGCAACGGCATTTGCAGTAATTATTGGTAAAGAAGCCTTTGGTGGTACCGGTATGAATGTGGTGAACGTGGCGTTAACAGCCCGGGCATTCCTCTACTTTGCGTACCCTACGGATATTTCGGGTGAGGTGTGGACCCACTTGGGCGAAGGCGCTAAAGTGGTGCAGGGCTATTCCGGAGCTACTCCGCTGGCGGTGGCGGCTGCGTCTACCAGCAATGCCGTAGCCGATCTGAATGCGTTCGGTAGCGGCTGGGCTAACGACATTTACTCCTTCACCAACCTATTCATTGGAGCCATTCCCGGATGTATTGGTGAAACGTCTACGCTGATGTGCCTAATCGGTGCAGCCATTTTGATTATGACGGGCGTGGGCAGTTGGAAAATTATTGTGAGCGTCTTTGCCGGTGCGTGGGGTATGGGGTTGATTGTCAATACCTTCGGTGCATCGCCTTTCGCGCAGTTGCCTGCACACTACCATTTGGTAATGGGTGGCCTGGCGTTTGGAGCCGTGTTTATGGCCACCGACCCTGTAACGGCTGCACACACCGAAACCGGTAAGTGGTTTTATGGGTTGTTGATAGGTATGCTCACCGTGCTGGTGCGCGTATTTAACCCGGCATATCCGGAAGGAATCATGCTGGCTATTCTGTTGATGAACGTGTTTGCCCCCCTCATCGATTATTTTGTAGTAAGTGCCAACAAATCAAGAAGATTAAAACGTGCGACAGTCTAACTCTTACATTGTATTGTACGCTGCGGCCATCACGGTGATCTGTGGCGGTCTGCTGGCTTTTGCTTCGCAGGGCCTGAAACCCTTTCAGGATGCCAACATCGAGCTGGAAAGAAAGTCGAACATTCTGGCTACCGTAATGGAATTGAAAGAGGGCGATGATGTGAACAAAATATACGCTGAACGCATCAAAGAACTGGTAATTGATGCCGAGGGCAACCTGAAGGACATGAAAGCCACCGATGTAGATGTGGCCAAGGAATACAAGAAGGCGCCTTCGGCCCGGTTGTTGCCGCTCTACGAATTCCGCAACCCCGAAAACCCCGACAAGATTGACTTTGTGGTAATGCCCATGTACGGTTTTGGCTTGTGGAACGACATCTGGGGCTTCGTGGCACTGCAATCGGATTTAAGCACCATTCAGGGTGTGAAATTTCAACACAAGGGGGAAACCCCAGGCTTGGGTGCGCGCATCGAGAGCGAAGAGATACAGGCACGATACAAAGGCAAGAGCATTTTCGAAGCGCAGGAACTGGTAAGTGTGCGCATGATGAAAGGCGAAGGCAACGATTACTCAGACGATACACACAAGGTAGATGGTATGTCGGGGGCAACACTCACGGCCAATGGCGTTAACAACATGTTGGCCGATTACCTGAACTGCTATCAGAAATATTTGGTTAAGAACAGACAAAACATCGCTTCCAGTTTATGAGCACCGCAGTAGCAGAAAAAGAAGCAGTAGTAGAAAAGAAGTCAGAACCTCTTTTCTCTAAGAAGAACAAAAAACTGATCACCAACCCGTTGGATATCGATAACCCGATTACCGTGCAGGTGTTGGGTATCTGTTCCGCACTGGCGGTAACCACCCAAATGAAACCTGCGTTGGTAATGGCCATCGCCCTCACGGTGGTAACTGCCAGTTCCAATGTGCTGATATCATCCATTCGCAACACCATTCCATCCCGTATCCGCATCATTGTGCAGTTGGCCATTGTATCGTTGTGGGTAATTATGGTCGACCAGTTGCTAAAAGCTTTTGTGTACGACTTATGGAAGCAATTGTCGGTATATGTGGGTCTCATCATCACCAACTGTATCGTAATGGGCCGTTTGGAGGCGTTTGCCATGGGCAATAAGCCGGGGCCATCTTTACTCGATGGTTTGGGCAACGGCTTCGGTTATGGCGTCATTCTGTTGATCGTTGCGTTCTTCCGCGAGTTGTTGGGTGCCGGCTCTATTTTCGGATTTAAAGTTTTTGAAGCCATGGGCCTGCACTACCAGGGCAATGGTTTGATGCTGATACCTGCCGGAGCCTGCGTGATTGTGGGACTGGTGATCTGGGTACAGCGTTCGTTAAATGGTTACAGAGAAGCTCATTAATAAACAGTCATGGAAAATTTAGTCAGCATTGGCATTCGTTCGATTTTTGTCGACAACATGATCTTTGCCTACTTCCTGGGCATGTGTTCGTACCTGGCTGTATCGAAAAAAGTATCTACCGCTTTCGGTTTGGGCCTGGCCGTTATCTTCGTGTTGGGTGTAACCATCCCCATTAACTGGTTGATACAAAATCATGTTTTGGCACCTGGTGCACTGGCATGGCTGGGCGGAGACTTTGCCACCATGGATCTTACCTTCCTTCAGTTCATTGTGTTCATTGCGGTAATTGCTGCCATGGTGCAGCTTACTGAAATGGCCGTGGAGAAATTCTCGCCCGCACTATACGGCTCGCTGGGTATCTTCCTGCCGTTGATTGCGGTGAACTGCGCCATCCTCGGTGGCTCCCTGTTCATGGTAGGGCGCCCTTACACCTTGCTGGAAGCCACCACCTATGGCTTTGGCTCCGGCATCGGCTGGCTGCTGGCCATTGTAGCGTTGGCAGGCGTGCGCGAGAAAATGAAATACAGCAACGTGCCGGGGCCGCTGCGCGGGCTGGGCATCACGTTCATCCTCGTGGGCCTCATGTCGCTGGGCTTCCTCAGCTTCCTGGGCTTCTCGATATAGAAAGTAAGATAATGACAAAATAAAAGAAGGCTTCCGGGAACAACCCGGGAGCCTTTTTACTTTAACAGTGCCACCTCACCAAGATTGATTCGTGACCATGGGAAACATTGCTAGCAAAATCATCCGCTACTTCTTCAACGGCACCCTGTTCATCGTGCCGCTGGTAGCCACGGGCTATTTCATCTTCATGTCGTTTCAATGGCTCGACACCCGGCTCAACCTGCCTTACCCGGGCGTTGGCTTTGTCATCATCTTCACGGCCATTACGCTCTTTGGCTACCTCACCTCCAACCTGGCCTTCAAAACCATCGCCAACTGGTTCGATCAGGTCATGAACAAGATTCCGCTGGTGAAGCTGATTTACTCCTCCATCAAAGACCTGATGGCCGCCTTTGTGGGCGAGAAGCGTAAGTTCAACAAGCCGGTGCTCGTTACCATCAACAAAGAAAACACGCTGCACCGCATCGGGTTTGTTACCCAGACCGACCTGAGCGACCTGGGCCTTACCGACATGGTGGTGGTGTACTTTCCCCAGTCGTATGCCTTTGCAGGCGATCACTTCCTGGTATCGAAAGAAAATGTAAAGCCACTGAACATTTCGGGTTCAGTGGCTATGAAGTTCATTGTATCGGGCGGGGTGTCGGGCTTTCGCGAGTCCGCCAGTTAGGCCATCGCAGCCACACCGCTCTCGCGCGATGCACCTCTGTTGAGCATATACAGGCAGGCTCCGGCTATCAGTCCAGACACCACTTCGGTAATCAGCCAGGTCATCACAAACTCGTTGGGTGTACCTTCGGCAGCCAGCCCGCTGAGCCTGCCCAAAGTGAACCCGGCCGTGTAGAGCACCAGCAGGGTGAGCGGAGTGCGCACATCGCGGAAGATGCCATAGATGCAAAACAGGCCAAAGGCCAGGTGAAGACCACCGTAGACGGCACGCATGGAGCTGGCCGCGCTGGCGTTGGTCAGTTCAATACCTACAGCGGCTACTACGGCCTGTGGGTCGAGCAGGGCGTCTATGCCTACCTTACAGAATGCGAGGGCCATCAGCCCCAGAAAGATTTGTGTTACACGTTTCATGTTCAGATTATATGGTGATGTAGCTGATAACGCATTGCAGGTTCCACATGGAGGAGATAACTTGTGTCATTCATGGGACATATTGCGACAGCCTCTCTCTTTGCCCACATGCCCATCATCCGCGACATCGTGTATGGTGCGGTGGCACATGGCGCATCGCTCGAAGCACTGTGCGCAGCCATCTCCATTCCGCCCGAAGAACTAACGCAGGCTGACCTGTGTGCAGATTTCGATCAGTCGATGATGGTATGGGAGGCGGCCGTACAAGCCACCCACGATCCGCTGCTGGGTTTACACCTCGGTGAAACGGCCAGCCCCTCTATTCTGGGATTGGTGGGTCACCTGATGCAGAGCAGCGCCAACCTGGAAGAAGCCTTTCTGCAGGTGGTAGAGAACAATGCCGTCTTCACCAACCTTTTCTTCTACCGATTGGTGAAAGGAAAAAATCAACAGGTCAGCATCGTTTTCAAGGCGCACCCGCTGTGGCAACGGTTGTCGCCCCTCGGTGCGCGGCAGGCAACTGAACAAGCCATGGCTGGCACCGTCCACGTGTTCCGTTTGCTGTCGGGCAAGCGCGTGGTTCCCGTGCAGGCGGGGTTCACCACGGCCCGCGGAGGTGCGCTGGCGGAGTATGAGCGGGCACTGGGTTGCCCCCTGCGCTTTCGCAGCGAAACCAACCACCTGGTGTTTACGGCCGCCCAATTACAAACAGCAGTACTTACTTACGACCGTTCCGTTTTCCGTGCCCTCAGCGAAGCACTCGCCACCCGTAAAAAGGCGAAGGGCAGGGCAGCATCCAAAAGGATGACGGCCCGGTTGAATGAGTTGGTGGCCACTTCGTTCAACGGGTTGGTGCCTTCGCAGGATGTGCTTGCCTCGCACCTGCACCTCACCAGACGGTCGCTGCAGCGCAGGCTCGAGGAGGAGGGCACCACCTTCCGGCAATGGGCGGCTGCCTGGCAGAAACAGTTGGCCATGAAATTGTTAACTTCCGGAGATGCGAAGGTAAGCGAGATAGCCCGCCTGTTGGGCTATGCGGAAGCCAGCTCGTTTCGCAGGGCCTATAAAAAATGGACCAACCAGTTGCCGGCACAAACCCGTAAGAAGGCATGACGAAGAAAGTCGTACGTACATGGCTATTCCTGTTGCTGGTGCTGTTTCTGATGATACGGCAGTTTGCCGAGCAAACGGAAGAAGCAGAGCTTGTTGAAGAGACTGAGACGCTGCTATGCGATGAGCAGGTGTTTACCGACAGCCTTACGTTGGGGCGCACCCATCAGCGCGCCTGGGCGGAGTTTATGTACAACGAAGAGTTCTGCACGCAATACCAGATAGCGTTCGAGCACGTGGCGCAGGCGGCCAGCTACCGCACGGCCTCGCGGGTACGCAACTGGCAGAACGATGCCGATTACTGGCACGAGGTGTACCGCATGCTGTACCACTACGACAAAGGAAACATGGTTGCCCTGCAGGATTCGCTGTTGGCTATGGGCCAAGCCAGGCAACTGGACCGCGGTGCATTCGCCCGCATGGTGGTGGCCTTCGTGCAAGACATTCCCTACAACTACATTATGCCTAAAGGTTGCGAGGGCTACGACCAGCACCCGTGTGTACCTCATGAGCGCTATGGCATCCTTTCGCCCGTAGAGTTTTTATACCGCCTGCAAGGCGACTGTGATACGCGCACGGTGTTGCTTTTTACGCTGCTAACCAACCTGGGCTACCAGCCCGTTATTGTCAACAGCTCTGAATATGCGCACTCCATGCTGGCACTCGACATCCCGGCATCGGGCGACTACCTGGTGCACAAGGGCAGGCGTTATGCCTTCTGGGAAACCACCAACACAGGGTGGCTGCCTGGCATGATACCACCCGGCATGAACAACTTACACTATTGGCATGTAGTATTAGACACCGATCAACTATGAATACCAACCTCACCCTCCTGGCCATCATCGAAATACTTTCTGCGTTAAGCATGGGCATTTTCATCATGGCCGCTACCTACCAGATACTGAAATACCTTGGCAAAAAGCGTTACGACATACACGCCAATAACCAGGCCTACAGTATTTTCATGGCCAGTATTCTGTTTGCCATTGGCTACACCATGAGCAGCGCCATCCAGCCGTTGCTCTCGTTGTTCCGCCTGCTGGCGATGAAGGAAGAAGAGTCCCTTTCGCTGGCGCTGCGGTTCATTACCACGGGTGGCATTTACATAGGTACCGCTTTTGTGGCGGGGGCGCTCATTTGTGTGATGGGAATTTTGGTGTACATGTGGCTTACGCCCGTTGATGAGTTTGCGGAATTGAAGAACAACAACCTGGCGGTGGCGCTGGTGGTGGGCAGTATCATCATCACGCTGAGCCTGCTCACCAAAGATGGGGTGGCACTGCTGCTGGAGTCGTTTATTCCTTACCCGGAACAGTACCCGAAGTAGCCGCACCGATTTCCGAGGGAGTGGAAATTGTTGCTTCATCGGAGCAGGCTTGGTCGGGATTTGTCTGTTCACATTAATTCGAAATACACCCCCCTATGATATCGGTGCACTTTATCCCTGCCCTTTAAGGTAACCAGTTGTGACTAAGCTATTGTCTGGAATTAGGAGTTTAGATTTTATCATTAAGCATTGTCTTTTTAGCTCCTTGTCCGTGAAGCTATTTGTTAAATCAATTGCTTCAATCTCAATATAACACTGTCCATCTGGCAATTTGTCGAGATGAATTTTTACATTTTTTAATCTGTATATCTTTCTCTCCTTTGTTGTCACCCCTATTTGTTTCTTCTCTGCCCTTAGTTTTTTAATCTGGTCGAGCGTTGGATTCTTGTCATATTGGTAAACGGTGGTTTTTTCAATTCCGTCTTCAAATGTTCGTTCATAATGCGTTATTAAGTTCTCAAGCGTTCCATGTCTGTATTTAAGTTTTCCTTTGTCGGTCTCAAAGTAATAGTCGGTTTGGTTGTCCAGCCCCACGAAATTAGCATTCATTGAAATCAGCATTTTCTCAAGCGGTTCAATGTTTCTTATTTTTGCCTTTATCGTATAGTCCTTATAGTCAAGCATTAATTCTGCTATTTCAATGCTATCTTCAAATGGTTGCTTATAATTACGAGTGTAATGTAATACTCGCTATTTTTTTTGAAACACAAATTTGTAGAGGCCTTATTGCTATCAGCGTCCGAACTTAGGTAATTGTAAATATCTTCGCAATCCAGACCCGTTTACTCACCGCCACGCGCTCCAAAAAGAAACTGCCACTTTATTGGTATTGTACATACCACTTACTGCCTTTAGTTTAGAGGGTAAGTTGCGGCCGTTGCATCTACACAAGGATTGAAGGATGAATGCCGGATACTATAAAAACCGCCACCAACTGCTGGTTCCGCGGCTTTTGGCGGCATCAAACCACCGGCATAAAAAGTACATGGTGGCCACTACCACCGCCCACCAGGCATACACCCACACCAGCGTAACACCACCTGCGGGCGTAATGCCACCAAACGATTGGCTAAAGTGGAAGTCGAGTTCGCCCCACGATTGCCCTGTGTTGTACAGGTACGATAGCACGGCCAGGGTGTGGATGAGAAAAAAATGCACGATAAAATAGAACAGCGGCACACGACCGATTTGACGCAGCGGGTTCAGTGCCTTGATGCTACGGCCTTCGAGCCACGCCAGCAGCAACAGCAGGGGACCGAGTGTGATTAACAAAAACGGCAGCGAGGGCGGATACTTGGAAACGTTTAGAAAGCTGAGCAGCGTAAACGTTGGGGATGATTGAACAGACCAGGGAGCGGGATCGCCCACGTTGAACCACCGCAGCACCACAAACAAAACGATCAGCGCACCTCCCGCTTGCAGTAGTCTTTTCCTCCGGTGTGCGGCAACCTCCGTGGGTTCGAACCACGTGCCCATACAAAAGCCCAGCACCATGACACTGAGCCACGGTATGATGGGATAGGTGACCAGCAGCGACACATCGGCCGACAATGGAATGAAACCCACCCGCATCAGCACCGTCCACAAGGCGTTGAGGGCAGTTCCGGGTGTCACCGTTACCAGGGCTGCAAGGTCGTGGAATAGAAATAGGATGGAACCGAACACGAGTAATGCCATTCGGGGCAGGTGAATCAAAGCGCTCATGCCGATCATACCTACACCAAACAGCCACAACACACTGAGGAAGGTAACATCGTAGTAAAAGTTGAAGAAGTAGGCAAAGCGCAGCACGGTAACATCGAGTACGATGAGCCAAAGGCCACGCGATAGCAGGTACCAACTGAGTTCTTTCTTGTTTTTATGTTGCAGCGCGAGCGCCATCGACAAGCCGGCCAGCAGCACAAACCCCGGCATACAGAAGTGGGTGATCCAGCGGGTGAAGAACAATGCCGCATGTGTTTTTTCGAGATTGGTGGGGTCGAACACGAAAGCGTCCTGGTGAAAATAGTCGCGGGTGTGGTCGAGCGCCATCACCACCATGATCAGGCCGCGCAATACATCGACAGTGTGGAGGCGGGTAGAGCGGTTGTTCATAACTGGAATCAGGTCAGGGAAGCAGTAGCCACACGATGACAATGGCCAGTCCGATGCCGGCAACGAGCAGGGCTGTCTTCGTGGGCTCGGTAGTCTTGCTTTTCATACCGGAAATATGTTATGGCAATTATGCGAAAGCCAATGCTGGTGTAAGTACCATTCTTTTGATAGCTTGGCGGCATGGAACCTTCGGTGTTTGTCTATCCCATCCAGGTACAGCCAACCGATATAGATGCGATGGGCCATGTGAACAACGTGGTGTACCTGCAATGGGTGCAGGATGCGGCCGCGGCACACTGGCAGGCGCTGGCGGCACCTGCGCTGCGACATCAATATAACTGGGTGGTGCTGCGGCACGAAATCGAGTACCAGCGACCCGCCTTTTTGATGATGTGCTGGAGGCGCGCACGTGGGTGAAAAGTCATGCCGGGGTTCGGTCGGTGCGGGTGGTGCAGATCATTTGCTCGGCCGACAGCCAGGTGTTGGCTGAGGCACATACCACGTGGTGTCTGGTGCATGCGGCCAACGGCAAGCCTGCACGCATTACGGAGGCCATCAGCAGCGTGTTTCTGCCGGCAACTTCCTAGGGTTTCACACCTTTATACAGAATTTCATGCGCAGACAGCCCGTAGCGGTGGGCATCGGCCGTTTGAGCAAACGTTTCGGCCACCGCGCGGAGTCCGGCCCGCTCTATGCGTTGCGGATAGTCTTTGCCAAACTTGCGCACGTGGTCGTCTTGCCCGAAAGCTTTCTCTCTCGCTCTCGCCTCTGTAATGGTCGGGTCTTCGAAAGTAGTATCGGGGATGGGTGAGAAGAAAGGTACCTGCAGAATGGCAAAGCCACCCGGCTTCAACACCCGGCAGATTTCACCCATGGCTTTGATGTCGTTTGCTACGTGTTCCAGCACGTGGTTGCACAGCACCACATCGAAGTGATTCGCGGGGAAGGGAATCTGGTGAATGTCCATTTTTACTTTCGCCAGGGGCGACTCAATGTCGGCAGTGATGTAGGTGTCGCCATGGATTTTTTCAAACCGGTGCATGAAGCACGGCTCGGGTGCGATGTGCAGCACGGATAATTTTTGTTGGAAGAAGTGGGTCTGCTTTTGCAGGTAAAGCCAGATGAGGCGGTGGCGCTCCAGCGAGAGGCAGTGGGGACAGAGCGCGTTAGGCCGTGGGTTGATGCGGCCGTAAGGCAAAAACACACGGTAGCGGTGTTGGCAGATGGGGCACTCTACTTTGTTGCCAGCATAAAAAATACCGAGCACCTTCAGGCCGATGCCCGTAAACAGTTGCAGGTACTTGCGTGGAACGTAGCGGATGAGGAGGGAGATGAGTTTTTTCATGAATTCAATCGCCAATAACAAGGCATCCTATTTCAGCCTGATTTTTAGATGAAAGAAACTCGATGATCTGGTTGGTATGCAGGTCAATCAGTTTCTTTACATGCTGGCTTGTCTGATTCGAGGATTTGATAAGTATAATTTTGGGTGGATGTCCATAAAGCACACTCAGGTCGTAAAAGTCGACATCGAAAGTAAGAATCGAGAAATCGTTCCTCTTTGCATAGTTCCAGATGTTCACATCGGAGGCATTTTCGAGGTTCAGCTTTCTTACATGTTCGCTACCGACAAATGGAAATTGTATTTGCTTGATTAAGCGGTAGGACAGATTTTGATCGAGTAGGAGTTTCACGAAGCAATCCGCAATCGATGTTCCTTGTCGGCCGCGTAGGCAAGACAGGCCTGAATATGTTGTAGGGTTAGTTCGGGGAAATCGATTACGATTTCGTCTGGAGACATGCCATTGGCCAACCAATTTAAGACATCATACACAGAAATGCGGGTGCCCTTCAGGCTAGGTTTTCCAAACCTTTTCTCGGCATTGATTTCTATGAATTCACTATAGTTGATCATCATTCAAAGGTAGCTAAATGATCGAATATGATCCGACCTGCTTTTTCGCCAATTATATGGTTCGTTTAAAACTATTTCCTCCAATCCTTCATCTTTATAACAGAAACCGGTTGAAAACTGGTAAAAGCGCTTCAAAATCGGGATTTTAAAAGGTTTTTAGTGGCAGAAACTCTACTTGACATAGCTATGATGCATTCCGATTCCCTCCTGGCGCGGGCCCGCGAGGGGGACAAGAATGCCCAGGGAAAATTGGTCCAGCTCTGGTACAAGCGGATCTACAACTTTGGGTATAAGTTTTTCTTCGACCACGACCTGGCCATGGAGGTGGCGCAGAAAACCTTTATCAGCATGCACCGCAACCTGGCACACCTGCAGGACCTGGCCCGCTTCAAGTCCTGGCTGTATACCATTGCGGTGAACTATTGCAGAGAGGAGTTGCGCAAGCGTAAAAGTCAGCGGTCAGTATCGCTGCACGATCTGCAGCCCGGTGAGGGCGAAGACAGCTACCGGTGGGAGGAAAGCGGGGCCAGGCATGAAAATCCCGAAAGGCAGTTGCGGCAAACCGAACTGAGCGACCTGCTGCAAAAATGCCTGATGGAGCTGAGTGAAGAGCAGCGCGAGGTGTTGATTATGAAAGAATATGAGGGGCTAAAGTTCCGCGAAATAGCCGAAGTGCTGAACGTATCTGAGAACACGGTAAAGTCGCGGATGTATTATGGATTGGATGGCATGAAGAAAATTTTGGAGAGAAATCGTATCACTAAAGAAACGATAGGTTATGAACTATGAACCAGACGAGCGCGCATGGATGGATTACCTCTATGGCGAGCAGGACGAAGTGCAGAAAGAGAAGATGCAACGCTACCTGTTGGAGCATCCGGAAGCGCAGCAGCAGTTGCAGCAGATGAAGGAAGTGCTGGGCATGCTGGGCCATGTGGAAGACAAGGAAGTGATTGCCCCACCCGTGTTTATGGACAACGAACGGCCGATGGTTTCTTTTTGGAAGAGTACGGCATTTCGCACGGTGCTGAGCATAGCCGCCTCGTTCTTGCTGCTGATTGTGGCGGGCAAATTGCTGGGCACGGAGGTTAGCTTTGGCCAGGGCGAGATGCGCATCAGCTTCGGTGGCGTGAAACCGCCCGCCACCGTAGAGCAGCCGGTGGCCTACCCCTCGCTTACTACAGACCAGGTGCAGCAGATGATCAACCGTTCGCTGGCGCAAAACAACCAGCAGGCAGAGGTGCGCCTGGCAGAAAGTCAGCGGAAGTTGAATGAAGTCATTCGCCAAAACCTGGCCAGCAATTCGCAACAGATCAATCAATTGGTGAGTGAAGCAGCCCTGGCATCGCAAGAACAGGTGCGCGCTTTTGTGGCGGGCTTGCAAACAGAAAACCTGCAGCTAATGAAAGATTACATGCAACTCTCCGCCACAGATCAGAAGAAGTACATGGAAAACCTGCTGGTGGATTTCTCCAAGTACATGCAGGAGCAACGCAACCAGGATTTACAAATGTTGCAGACGCGCTTCAGCAACATGGAACAAAATACAAATGTGTTTAAGCAGGAAACCGAACAGATTTTGGCAAGCATCATCTCTAACGGAACCAGCACGAACAGGCAAAGCAACTATTAATTAATCAAAAAGACTGTAATCATGAAGAAATTAGCAAAAGTGTGGGTGGCAGGTGTGGCGTTGTGTATGCTTACCTTTCCCATGGTGTGGGCCCAGAAAATTGATCAGGAACGCATGGATCGCGACATCGAGATAGCCGAGAATGTATTGGGTACGCTTATCAAACAGAAATTCGAAAAGCGCTCATTTTTTCCCTTCAACATAGAGGGGCGATACATGGAAGGATATGGCGTTACTTTCCGCATACCGGGCGAATTCAACTCAAGCTGGGTGGTGCTGACAGAAAATATCAGTGCCCCCGTGGTGGTGGGCGAAGGCGACACCTATACCTACACCTATCGCTCTGGCGAGTCGGAGACCGTGCGCAGGCGCTCTACGTCTAACCGCGACAGCCTGGCAACAGTTTACTACGCGAAGATTATCGAGGCCAGTAAAGAATTCCTGGCCGACTATGGAGACCTGATTGGCCAGTTAGGCAACGAGGAGCGCATATTGATTACCAACCGTGGAGAAAACAACCGGTTCTTCTATGTGGGAAGCAGCTCACCCAGGCGCACCATGGTATCTGTGGAGGCCACGAAAGGTGATCTGACCCAGGCACGCCAGGGTAAGATGTCGCGCGAGCAGTTGATGAACAAGATCAAAGTGGTAAATACCACCACAGCGGAAGAGAAAGATCCAGACCTGGAGTTGTTCTCCAGCATCATCGGGCGGCTGTATCGCGAAGACTTATCTAAAACCTACTACACTAACGAGGGGGTTTACTTTGAGCGGCTGAAAGATTTTGGTGCCATTTACTATATGAATGTTTATTCCAGCACCGAGGTAGACTACAAGCGCTACCGCATGCCCACGGTAAACCTTGACGACCTTGACAAGGCCACCCGCGATAAAAAGGTAACAGAGTTGTATCCAGCCTTCGAAAAAGATGTGAAAGAGAACCTGGTGGAGTATGGCCGCACATTGAAGAGCTTGAAGGACAATGAAATGCTGGTGATTAACATAAAATTAACACAGTGCAAGGATTGTGGCATCCCCGCTACGCTGGAGCTTTCGGTAAAGGCCGATGTGCTGAAGCAGTACGGAAACGGCCAATTAAGCAAAGAGGCGGCCGTGGCAAAGGTGAATGTGAAGAAGGGTAGCCCGCAATAGATATGCAGCTCATCCGTTAAAAGTTACCGGCTGTCAATATATTACAACCGGTAACGTATATTCACGTTCAGAGAACCATCCTCCGGGATGGCTCTTGCCGTTAAAGGAAGAAACCTGCCAGAGAAAAAATTGTTGTGTCTACCGTCTGTAACCTAATCGGCCACCGGAGGTATACATGCCGTTAAGTCTACTTCAATGCGAGTGCGGGCTAGCAAATGCAACTCTTAAACCGAATCTGAATCTTTAACCTAAAAAACATGAAAAAAAATCTGCTGATAAGCGGGGGTGTGGTACTGGTGCTGTTGGTAGGCTACTTTGCAGTGAAAGGAAGCAAGGAGAGTGACGTAGCCGATATTCTTGCCGTGGTGAAGAAGGGCGAGTTTCGGGTGGAAATTGAAACCACGGGCGAGCTGGAGGCCAAAAACTCGGTGAAGATTATGGGGCCGGGTGGCCTGCGCAACTTCCAGATTTGGCAGGTAACGATTCAGAATATTGTAGATGAGGGTACGGTAGTGAAAAAGGGCGACTGGGTGGCCACCCTCGACCGCTCGGAGTTTCAGAACAAGTATGCACAGAAGCAGATTGACTACGAGAAGGCCAACTCCAAATTTGTGCAGACGCAGTTAGACACCACTTTGCAGATGCGCCAGGCCCGCGATGAGCTCATCAACCTGAAGTATGGCGTGGAAGAAAAAGACATTATTCTGCAGCAATCTAAATTCGAGCCACCGGCCACCGTTAAGCAGGCGGAGATCAACTTAGACAAGGCCAGGCGCGCCTACGAGCAAGCACTCGAGAATTACAAAATCAAAAAAAACCAAAACATAGAGAAAATGCGCGAGGTGGAGGCCGAACTCCGCAAGGTGCGCAGCGATTTCGATGGCATGACCACCGTGTTGGAGACTTTTAATGTGCTGGCACCTGAAGACGGCATGGTGATTTACGAAAAGGGTTGGGATGGCAAACCGGTGAAAGCCGGTTCCCAAATTCACATGTGGGAGCCTACCGTGGCCACATTGCCAGACTTAACGAAAATGGTTTCTAAGACCTATGTAAACGAAGTAGACGTGCGCAAGGTGAAACAGGGCCAACGCGTAAACGTAGGCCTTGACGCATACCCTGAGAAAAAACTGGAAGGTACGGTGATACGTGTAGCCAACGTAGGCGAGCAAAGACCTAATTCTGATGCGAAAGTATTCGAGGTGGCCGTAGAACTGGACGGAACCGACCCTACACTGCGGCCCTCCATGACAACGAGCAATAGAATCATCGCCCAGGTGGTGCCCGATGCGTTATACATTCCGCTGGAATGCCTGCACAGCGAAGCAGACTCTATTACGTTTGTCTATAAGAAGGATGGCATAAATACCATCCGGCAAGAAGTGATTGTGGGTGAAACCAATGCCAACGATGCCGTGGTGCTGGGCGGTGTGGCCGAAAACGACAGGCTATTTCTATCCGTACCGAAAGGTGTAGGCGGAGACGTGCGATTGCTGCCCGAGATGAATGGCAAACGCCAGAAAAAGGAAGAAAACAATGGAAAGAGTGAGGTAACCGGGCCTGTGGCGCGTGTGCAGTAACCACTTATAAGCAAGCTACAACCGCAGTCTTCACTCCCATGATCTCACAACGTTTATTGGCCAACCTGTATATTGCTGTTGGGGCGGTAACCACCAACAAGGTGCGCTCGCTGCTTACTGCCCTCGGTATTATTTTTGGTGTGGCGGCCGTTATCGCCATGCTGGCGATCGGCAATGGAGCCCAGCAGGAAATCCTCGACCAGATCAAGCTGGTAGGTGTAAATAACATCGTGGTAAAGCCCATCATCGAGCAGAAGGAAGAGAAGATAGAGGAGGGAACCCAGAATGAGAAGAAGAAATTTTCGCCAGGCCTTACCATTCGCGATGTGCGCAGCATTCAGCAAAGCATACCCGGCCTTTCCAAGGTAAGCCCTGAAATATTTCTCGACACGTATGTAATCCGCAACGGCTACAGAAGGTCTGCTAAACTGGTAGGCGTGGAGCCGGCCTATTTCGAGATATTTAACTTCAGTTTGCGCGAGGGGCAGATGTTCAGTGCAGAGCAGCAGCGTTTGGGTGCTCCTGTGTGTATCATTGGCAACAGCATCAAAACGCGGTTCTTCCCGGCAGAAAATCCCATCGGCAAAAACATTAAAGTAGGACAGCACTGGCTTACCATTGTGGGTGTGCTGGAAGAAAGAATGGTATCAGACAACAGCATTAGCAAGCTGGGCATTCGCGATTTTAACATGGATGTTTATACGCCCCTGCAGAGCATGTTGATTCGCTACCGCGACCGCGACAAGATTACCACAGAGGCACTGCGCCTGGCTGCGCAACGCAGCAGGGGCATGGGTAATATTAACAGCCAGAATGAAACCACGGAGCAGCAGCAGGAAAAGAAAAACTACCACCAGCTCGACCGCCTGGTGATTCAGGTAGACGAAACCAAGGCGCTGCAATCGACCGCGGAGGTGTTAACGCGGATGCTGAAGCGCAAACACTACGATGTGGTAGACTATGAAATCGAAATCCCGGAGTTACTCTTAAAGCAACAGCAGCGCACCAACGATATTTTTAATTATGTGCTGGGTGCCATTGCCGGTATTTCGCTGCTGGTGGGTGGCATCGGCATTATGAACATTATGCTGGCCTCTGTATTGGAGCGCATCAAAGAAATAGGGCTGCGCCTTTCCATTGGCGCCAAGAAGAGTGATGTGATCCAACAATTCCTTTTCGAGGCAATGATGATCAGCATTTCGGGTGGCATTATCGGTGTGGTGCTGGGCGTGTCGCTGGCCTACATCGTTTCAAAAGTGGCGGGTATACCTACCATTATTAGTTTTGGTTCTATTGTGCTTTCATTCGGAGTTGCTGCAACCGTGGGGCTTATATTTGGAATAGCGCCAGCCAGAAAGGCCGCCAATCAGGACCCGATTACCTCTTTGCGCTACGAATAATTGATTAAACATTTTTTACCCCTAAGTACCAAGTGATGCAACGTTGTTTCATTCTGCTGATTGTTTGTTTGCTTGCCGGCCAAAGCCGTGCGCAAAACGTGTTTAACATGACCGATGTGATTGAAAGAGCACAGTCGCAGTCGCCTGCGTTTAAACAAGCGGAAACGCGTAAAGAAAACCGGTATTGGCAGTACCGCTACTTTCGCACCAACTACAACCCGCAATTGCGTATGAGCAGTAACAACGCAGGGTCGCTGTATAACAACAGCTTTACGCCTGTAAGGCAACCGGATGGTTCGATTCGCTACCTTCCGCTCAACCAGTTGAATCCCGGTATCAACTTTGGCCTTCAGCAACCCATTCAGTGGACGGGCGGGATGATTTTTGTGAATTCAACTTATAACTACTTCAATAACATTACGGATGAAACCAGCCAATGGAATGGTACGCCTTTCAATATTTTCCTGAACCAGCCTGTATTTGCTTTCAACCCCTACAAGTGGGATAAGAAGATAGAACCCATTCGCTACGAAGAGTCGCGTAGGGAATATGCCGAAAGCATGGAGGCCATCAGTCGCGATGCGGTGGAGACCTTCTTCAATGTATTGCAGGCACAGGTAAATTTGCAGATTGCCCAGTTTAACCTGGCCAACAACGATACGATTTACAAGATTGAGCAGGGCCGCTATAACATAGGTACTACTTCTGAGGATAAGTTGCTGCAGGTGGAACTACAGTTGCTGCGGTCGCGTCAGGATGTGGCGAAGGCCAACCTCGACATGCAGACAGCGCGGCTACAGTTGCGCACGTTCATTGGCTTGAGAAATGGTGAAGACTTTGACCTGGTGTTGCCGGATGAAATTCCACAGTTTGATGTGGATGAAGAAGAGGCTTTGACCTATGCCCGGCAGACGCGTGCCGCCTACATTGCCTTCGAACGCAGGAAGATGGAAGCAGACCGCGATGTGGCAGAAGCAAAGGGGCAGCGTTACCAGGCCAGCGTGACAGCCTCTTACGGAACAAACAACATCGGTGCCAGCCTCAGCGAAGTGTACCAAAATACCTCGCGCCAGCAGCTGGCGAATATTACCTTTAATGTGCCGATTGTGGACTGGGGCAGGAGGAAGGCACTGATGCAGACGGCACTGGCCAACAAGCGGCTGAATGATTACATCATCGCGCAAGACCAGATTACCTTCGAGCAGCAGATCATTACACAGGTGCGCCAGTTTGAAATGCTTCGCCTGCAAATTGAGATCACCAAAAAATCGGATGAAGTTGCGCAGAATCGCTACAACGTGGCGCAGAACCGCTACCTCATTGGCAAGATCGACATTACCAACCTGAATATTGCCCTTACCGAAAAGGATGCTGCCAAGCGCAGCTACATCGCTGCGCTGAAAACTTTCTGGATGGCGTACTACGACCTGCGCAGACTAACGTTGTACGATTTCGCAGCCAGGCGTACGTTGTATAGCGGAATGTAGGCCTACTGCGTGGTGGCCACTTTCAGTTGCCGACCTACCCACAGGGAGACGAGGCTGAAGAACACGGCTATGAGTCCCACATATTCATAGTTAACCAGCGCCTTGGCCGTAGCCGAAAACTCCGAGGGTTTTTCCAGTATGATGAAACCGGCCACAAACGAGGCCAACCCCGATGCCAGTTGCTGCACCGAAGAACGAATGCTCATGTAGCTGCCCCTGTTCTCTGGCGCTATAATGGCTGTTTCCATGGTGGTGGAGGGCACCATGCGCCCATTGGCGAAAATGAAAAAGATGCCTGCCACAATCAGCGCGGCCCAAATGGGTACAGGCGGCAGGTTGGTGATGAGTACGATCGGAAGAATGACCAGCGTGCCGAAGATGGTGAAGATTTTCAGGCGACCGTGGGTATCAGCCATCTTACCCACCCAGGGCGATGTGAAGATGGTGAGCCCGCCACCTACCAGGTAAATGTAAGTAAGGTCTTGCTCGCTAAAGCCCACGTTGCCCACCATGTAAGGCGCAATGAAGGGTATGATGGTGAAGTGCCCCAACATCAGCACCGATGCGAACGTGAGGCCGAGTAATGTATTTTTATTACCAAAGATGATCTGGAGGACCTGCCAGGGATTTTTTTTACCGTTGCCGTTGGTCAGGTGTGCAGTTACGGGTGGCACAAACCAAATGATGAGCACATTTACCAGCACACAAAAAATACCCAGAAACAAGAAGGGTGCATGCCACGAAGATTTACTGGCGAGAAATAATCCAAACGGAACACCAAACACAGAGGCCACCGAAAACGAGGCCATCACAATGCCAATGCTCTTGGCCCTTCTCTCCAGCGGCACGGCATCGCTCACAATGGCCATGATCAAGGCACCCAACACGCCACCAAATGCGCCCGTCAGCGAACGTGTGATCAACAGAAACGGATAGGTGGGGGCAAAGGCACAGGCCAGGGTACCCAGTGAAAAACCGATATAAACAAACAGTAAACTTTTCTTCCGGTCGAAACGGTCGATCAAAAAGGCGGAGAGAAAACCGGTAACCCCTGCCGTAATGGTATAAGAGGCCACCAGGAAGGAAAACTGTTGGGGGTTGATGTCGAAGATGCGCATCAGTTGCGGGCCCAGCGGCATCATGATCATAAAGTCCATGATGTGGGCAAACATAGACGCGGCCAGGATGAACAATAGCAAACGTTCGTTTTTCATGAGTGGGGTTCAGATCAGGTATCAATAACGCGTGGCAGTGCTTTTAGTTCGCCTGTCGGGAAAGCGAACGAAATATTTTGGCCCGCGATTGATTTGTTTGGAATGAGGTCAACAATCTGGCGCACCACGTAACGCCTGATGGTACTTATAGTGGTCTGAGGCGGGCGCTCCCGACCTATTGCTGGCAGGCGGCTGATACCATTTTTGGGTCCCCAACCAGTAAGAAAAAAAGAGGCTGTTTTGGTGGAGTGGTACACTCTTTCCAAACAGCCCCTCACCGTGCCAATAATCCCCGTGCAGCCGTCATGCCGGGGTGCGTTTTCGGTCAGGCTAATTTTTCAATTTTATATCCTGCCTTTTGCACGGCTTCCTTCACCTGTGCTTCTGTTACATCGCCTGCCACCGTAAGTATTTTGTTGGGCGTTGTCAGGTCTACCTCCCAGTTTTGTTCGCCCACAGTGGCATTCAGGTAAGGTGTTACTTTTGCAATGCATCCATCGCATTTGATGTTAGATGAAAATCTGAGTGTTTCCATAGTTGTATTATTTGTTCGTTACCTGGTATCCGGCCTTTTCAATCGCCTCAACAACAGCGGTTTTGGTGGCCGTTTGAAGTTCAATCTCTGCTTCGCCCGGGCTCAGCTTCTTCAACACAGCGCCTGCCTGGTTCTTCAGCGTGTTCGAAACCACCATCATGCAATGGGGGCTCTTCATGGTGGGTATGTGTAATGAATGGTTCCATATTTCTTTGTTCGTTTTCAATACAAATAAACGATGCAGCCGCTTTTTTGTCTTTATATAATTCCGGGGATGGTTTATATTTAACCGCCTCCAAATAAACCAAAACTGCATGGATGAGAAGAGACGCTGGAATGCTATTGCCCCTACTTACAACGATGAGATTTTTGATGTGTTTGCCAACGATAAAAACGGAGTGTTGCTGCGCCATTTCAAGAAGGTTGCCAACCGGCAGCATACAGCCATCGATTTTGGATGCGGCAATGGCAAGGCATTTCAATACATCGCCCCGAATTTCAAACAGGTGTTGGGGCTGGATATTTCGCAAGGTTTGCTGAACCAGGCGGAACAACTGGGTTATCGGAATGTGCGGTTGGTGCAAAAGGACCTTACGCTGCCTACCTTGAAAATACCCAAAGCCGATTTTCTCTTCTGCTGCAATGTGGCCATACTGGGCGATGTGGAGATGAACAATCGCCTCATTAAAAATGCCCGCAAGTGTTTAAAGCCTAAAGGCAGCGCGTTGTTTGTTATACCGTCTGTAGAGTCGGTGCTGCTAAGCAGTTGGCGTTTGATTGACTGGTACAAAAAGGAGGGGGTTAGACCAGAAGATATTGAAGCAGATGAGATCAGCGGATTTCAACCCGAACGGTATCAGCTTTTGCAGGGGTTGCTCAACATTAACGGGGTGCTCACCAAACACTACCATGCGCCCGAAATCGAAATCGTTTTTGCCCGTGCCGGTTTTGCCATCAATGCAATCGAGAAGATAGAGTACAGTTGGAAGAGTGAGTTGGCCAAGCCACCTGCGTGGATGAAAGCGCCCTACCCCTGGGATTGGTTGGTGAAAGTAAGCCCGAGGTAAAATTTATTTGCGAAGCCCTACCCGAATGCCCACGCCCAGCTTAAAGATCTGCAGCGGACTTAGTTCTTTCGTGTTCAACACGTAACTCACCAGGTACAACTCGTTGCTGTTGGCTTCCACATAGCCTGTGATGGTGGAAAAAGGACCTCCAAATACCACCATCGAACAGACTCAAAAAGTTAAAAGGAAATTCAGATGACTATTTTCCGGGAAGAGATGACCAATGTAGAATTTATCTTAAAGTGGGTAATTGAGTGCCCGGGACTTAAAAAAGTCAGGCTATTATTGGAACCATTTGAAAATGATAATTGCCGACATGACGTGGGTGGTAGTGAACGCGGAAATCTTCTTTTCGGTGCAGTACAGGAGGTTGCTTCACTTCGTTTGCGATGACGTGGTATTTTTGAGATGGCCTCTAAATCAGTCTCTGTAAATTCTCTGCCTGTGAACTCTGCCGCCACTTTTATCTGTCCCCTACCGTGCGGATCCAGCAAAACTTATTGCAGTAGCGTAAACGAAGAAACCAGGCCCACCGAAAAATGGCGGGGTAAGTTGGCTACGCCCATAATGGCCCGCGTATGCTGGCCCTTTTCATGTAATACGTTCACAAACAGATCGGATGCACCGTTGGCCACTTTAGGGGCTTCGTCCCACATGCCGTCCGATTGGTAGTAGACATCCAAGTGGTTCAGGCCAAGTACTTGATCAAAACCAATTTTTGACTCCACCTGTGCCAGCACATTGAGTGCGCACAATTGCATGGCTGCGTAACCGTCTTCGGTAGAGAAATCTTTTCCCAGAATGCCAGTGTACAAATATTCGTTTTTCAGAATGGGGAATTGAATGGCTACGTATGCGATGTTGCCACGCACATTTACCGATTGATAGTTGCCTCCGGGTGTAGTGATGGCGGGCAGGGTAAGACCTAAGGCCGCGAGACGATCTTCAATAAGTTTATTGTTCATGTGGTAGGTAAAATAGAAACTTTATTACTCGAAGCGAAGCAGTAGGTTCATTACCTGCGAATACCGAGTGACCAAAATGGGTTCCACAGAGCCCGGGTGCCGATGGTGCAAGGGATTCACGCACAGATTCAAAAAACCGGAAAGTGGCGGATCCAGTTTTTGGCACGATCGGAGTCAGTCATGAATTGTTCATTGGCGCGGCCGAACCGCTCCTGGTATTTACCAATTTTTTCCTCGTCCTGGTGAACGTGTACGGCCGCCACACATGCGATGTTTCTGGTAAGCGTGCACGTCAGTTGCGTGGCTTCATCAAAGAGGTCTACATACCCCACCTTCCAGTCGTAGCGTGCCAGGGTAAGGGGAATGATTTCGCGGTATCGCTTATGTACCGGCAAGCTTATCGCTTTGAAGCCGAACAAATTGACCAAAATTTTGAAACGGGTACCCTCTGGCAGTTGGTCGAGTACATGAGTCAGGCTATGTTCCCATCGGATGACATCTTCCTCTTCGATGTCGCCCGATAACGTGGTTTCGATCCATTGTTTTTCGGCATGCCAAATCGTTTCAGCTATTTTCATGGCTTTTACTGTTGGTGGTTAATCGAACGAAGGCTGGCCAAGGTTTCCATCGGGGCAACACCACTTGTAACCAAAATGGTGCTAACCATAGCGGTGCTTGTCAGTTCGTCAAATTTTTGCGAAGCGCAGGCGCAAACTGTTTGTTACCACGCTAACGGAACTCAACGCCATGGCGGCACCGGCAATCATGGGGTCGAGCAGGAAACCATTTACCGGGTACAACACCCCGGCTGCGAGCGGAATGCCGATTACGTTGTAGATAAAGGCCCAGAACAGATTCTGGCGAATGCCCATCACGGTTTTAGAGGAGAGGTTCAGCGCCTTGGGGATGGCATTTAAATCGGAGGTGATGAGCGTCATTTTGGCTACGTCCATGGCAATGTCTGAGCCTTTGCCCATGGCAATGCTTACATCGGCCTCTGCCAATGCGTGCGAGTCGTTGATGCCATCGCCAACCATGGCCACCACATGGCCTTTGCTTTGCAACTCTTTCACGAAAGCGGCTTTGTCTGCTGGCAACACTTCGGCTTTGTAGTGCTTCAAGCCCACCTGGCGGGCAACGGCTGCCGCAGTTTGTTCGTTGTCGCCCGTGAGCATATACACGTCAATACCTTTTTTCTGAAGCGCTTCGATGGCCACTTTAGAGGTAGCTTTGATTTTGTCGGCTATGGCTATCAGCGCCAATACCTGTTGCGGGCTGGCAAACATCACTACCGTTTTGGCTTCGCTCTGCCATTGCTGTAAGGTGGTGCGCAACTCGTTCGTTAAAACAATGCCATTGTCTTCCATCAGGCGGACATTGCCCAGCAAAAATGTGTCGTTGCCATAGGCCGCGCTCACACCTTTCCCGGTAATGCTGTTGAACGTGTTCAGCACCACCGACTGCACCTTGTTTTCTTTGAGGTGATCTACAATGGCTTGTGCCAGCGGGTGCTCGGATTGCACCTCCATGGTGTACAAAATATTTTGGTACAGCGCAGCCTGGCCTTCGCCCACCGTCCAGATCAGGTTGGTTACAACCGGTTTCCCTTCGGTAATGGTTCCTGTTTTGTCGAGTATGATGGCGTTTACCCGGTGTGCCAACTCCAGGCTTTCTGCGTCCTTAATCAAAATGTTGTTTTCTGCCCCTTTGCCTACGCCCACCATGATGGCCGTAGGTGTTGCCAGCCCCAACGCACAAGGACACGCAATGACCAGCACCGTTACCGAAGTGAGCAATGCGTGGGTAAAGGCGTTGTCGCCTCCCAGCATCATCCACGCTGCGAAAGTGAGGATGGAAATGCCGATCACTACCGGCACAAATATGCCAGCGATTTTGTCTACCAGCTTTTGTACGGGTGCCTTGCTGCCCTGCGCCTCCTGCACCATTTTGATGATCTGGGCCAGAATGGTTTCGCCCCCAACCTTTTGTGCTTCGAACTGGAAGCTTCCTTTTTGGTTGATGGTGCCGGCAAAAACTTTTTTGCCAGCGTTTTTCTCCACGGCCAGAGGCTCGCCCGAAATCATACTTTCATCCACAAATGAAGTACCCGCAGTAACGGTACCATCTACCGGTATTTTTTCTCCCGGCTTCACCAGAATAATGTTGCCCGCTTTCACGGAGGCAATAGGAAGTTCCATCTCCACCCCGTCCATCAACACGTGAACCGTTTTGGGTTGCAGGCCCATCAATTTTTTGATGGCCGCCCCGGTGTTGGATTTCGCACGCTCTTCCAGCAGCTTGCCTAACGAAATGAAAGCCACCACCACGGCAGCGGCCTCGTAATACACGTGTGCAGGTATGCCTCTGCTATGCCAAAACTCGGGGAAGAACGTGTTGAACATACTGAACAAAAATGCGATGCCGGTGGAAAGCGCTACCAGCGTATCCATGTTTGCCTTGCCAAATTGTGCCTGTTTCCATGCGTGCACGAAGAAGGTTCTTCCAAAGTAGAATACTACGGGAGCAGATAACACCATAGAGATGTAATTGCCGTAGGGCATATTCATAAAAAACATGCCGATGATTACCACCGGTAGCGAAAGCAAAGACGACCAGATGGTTCTTTGTTTCACTTCCTCATAGTGTTTGCGCTGCGCTTCTTCCTTTACCGCCTGCGGGTCTTCTACATCTACCACCAAATCGTAGCCGATGGCGCGCACAGCGTTCTGTAGGTCTGCCGGCCGGGCTGTTGCCGAATCGTATTCTACCAGGGCCGACTGGTTGGCAAAATTTACCGAGGCGTTTTTTACACCGGGCGTAGACTTTAACATGGACTCTACACTTACCGCGCAGGCCGCGCAGGTCATTTCTAAAACCGGAAACGACTGTTTGGTGATTTTTCCTGCGGTGGCAGATGTTGTATTTTGTGTTGACATGGCTGATGCAAGTTTACAAGTGAAGTATGAATGAGTAGTTATATAATTCCAGAAATCGCTTACAGTTTTTCCGCGTAAGCAGCCATCAGTTTTTCAACCAATGTTGCTTTGGGTGCGGCCCCTATTATTTTGGAAACGGGCTTGCCCTTGTCGAAAACAAGGAATGTGGGCAGGTTCCTTACCCCGAACCTGGCTGTGGTGGCAGGGTTGGCGTCTACGTCTATTTGCAGCACCAGCGCCTTCCCGCTCAGCTCTTCGGCCAGTTGCTCCATTACGGGTTCCATGGCGCGGCAGGGCGGGCACCAGTGGGCACTAAAGTCTACCAGCACGGGTAAATCAGACTGCTCGATAATTTTGTCGAAGTTGGCATCGGTGGCAATGATGGGTTTCATATGGTGATCTTTTATTTTTTATCCGCGTTATCGGTTTTCATTACATCTCTCTGCCTATTAAACCGAACTGAGCCCAACTGCGTTTTTCGATTAACCAGTAGCCTTTTACATAATTTCCGTTTTTTGCTTTTGCAAATGCCCCGAAGCGTACTTTCCACTGGTGCTACACGTGCGGCCCTGTGTTGCAGAAATAAAAAAAGCCCGGCAGCAGGTGCCGGGCTTTCGCGAAATCGTTTTTATCAGTGTTATTGATAGTACTCGTAAACGGTTGTTTCCGATCCCGAAGGTGAAGTGGCGGTTCGGCTCGTGGGTAAACCATCTGCTCCGAACTGGTAGGTGAGCTGGTACGTGTTATCCTGCCCGTTGCCCTCGTAGCGATACGTGGTGGGCAAGTTGGGTTGCGCATTTACGTTGGGTAAAATTTCTACCATCGGGAAAGGATTCTCCAACGCCATGTAGTTATCGTAGGTGTGTGTGCCAATCAGCACCGGTTCTCCGTCTTCTGCGGGGCTGTACACCATTTTCTTATACACATTGCCATCGGTGAAGTAGAGGTACACAAACAGCATCGATAGTTTCATTTCGCCATTGGGCTGCCGGTGGTGGAGAGCTACCTCGCCCACGTTACCGGCAGGGTCGTAACCGTATTCGGCAATGCGGGTAAGTAATCCGTGGGTGTATTGTTCTTCCTTCACAATGCGGTCGCTTTCCCAAACGTAGTAGCTTTCGCGATTGGCATTTTCTACCATCTTATGCAAACGGCCATTCACGTATTCATAGGTATAGCTGCCTCCCTGGTAGTGGGGCGTGTATTGCTCCCACAGAATTTTCGATAAGTTCCCCGCTTCGTTGTATTCGTACGTTCTGGCTACCCGCCAGTTGCCTGCTACCGTTTCGTACTTTTTGCCTTTGTTGGCCAGCTCGTCATCGGTAATACTCAAATCAAAGATCAGTTGGTCGCCTTTCTTCACACCACCTTCGGCCGACTCTATGGTAAAGCGAATGGACCTCTCGGCATTGAAAGTCTCGTTGTCGATCGGGAAGATCTTAAAGCTCACGTGCTCAGCGCCCACAGCCACCGGCAACACCAATTTTCCATTTACCAGGGCGGCCTCCGTGCGATAGTGCTGGTCAGGATGTGCGTTTTCCGACAGCGGGGCAACTACAATCAGCCCACTGGCCGGCACCGGATGCGCAAACACAATGATCACCGTAGCGCCCAACTCACTGTTTTCGCGCACGGTGCCAACGTTCAGCATAAATGCCGCAGGTACGGGCACATCATCGTCATCAATGTCGATCTGTGTGTTTTTGAGTGTGCCCAACGCGAGTCCGCTGCTGGCTTCTACCAACGCCAGGGCAAGGCGCTTGGTGCCGTCCATCAGGCTATTGTTGATTGACTGGATGCGGAATGTGGTACTGGTGCTGCCTTTTTCCACCGGCACCGTAATAATGCCATTGCTGGCCGAAGGCAAGGTGGTCACCTTGTCCAGGTGTTCGGGGGCCAGTTGCACACGCAGTGTTCCCGACTGAGGGGCCGGCTTGTTGAGGTTGATCACCACATGAAGGGTGCCTCCGTTTTCAGAAGTAGACCAGCTGCTTTGCTGAAATTGGGCTACCGCTGGGGTAACACTAACGGGCGTGGGCTCTAAGGTCTCCTCGTCTTTACAAGCAGTAAAGGTAAGTGTCAGTGTCGCTATGCCTAACAGGAATGTCTTTAACGAATGCATACAAAAAATTTTATAATGAGTGTTTGGGTCAATCGATCGGTGGGTTAGACCGGTAATACGGAGTAACAGTTGCCTCGGTTGAAAAAAAATCTTACAAACATGCTGAAGTGTTTGCCGCTACAGATTTCTTTTTCTGAAATGTACTTTTTTTGAAACCTGACCGATCGAAAGTACGTTGGTAACAGGCCCGTTAATTCCCCAAAACTGGCTTGACAGGTGATTGACGCTACTGAAGCCCAGTCGCTGAGCAATACCCGGCAAGGTCTGATCGGTGTCAACCAATTGTTCCTTTACTACTGTGCTGCTAAATACGCAGCCGGCATGGAACAAGCGTTACATCATACCGGGTTTGTGTTTTAATTTACCCGCCTGCTACGAGATAGCATCGAGCGGTTTCCTCGATTGATCAATGTCGCGCGACTTTTTCATGTCGGACGGAGTGAGACCTGTTACTTTTTTGAATTGGGCCGAGAGGTGAGCCACCGAACTATAGCCCAGGCGGTCGGCAATTTCGCTCAGGTTCAATTCATCGTAGAACAACAACTCTTTTACCCTTTCAATTTTTTGCCGGATGATGTATTGTTCCAGTGTGATTCCTTCCACCGAAGAGAAAAGGTTGCTCAGGTAGTTGTACTCGTAGTGCATTTCTTCCGCTAGTATATCAGACCAGTTGTGTTTGCGGTCCAGGCGGTCCTGGTGGTGCACCATCTGGATCACCTTGCTTTTGATGGCTTCAATGAGGCGGGCCTTGCGGTCGTCTATGCGTTCAAATCCGATTAGCTTCAACGATTCGTCAAGTGCCTGCAGGGTAGGGGCATCGATGTTCTCCTCGCGCACCCGCACCTCGCCCAGCGACACTTGCTCGGGGTGCAGGCCCGCTTTTTCAAACTCTTGCCGAACGGCCGTAACGCAGCGGTTGCAGACCATATTTTTGATGAAGAACTGAGTCATTCGTAAGCGATGTTATTCCACGTGCTGATCGTTCGCAGCGTCAGCCCTTCCCATGCCGCCATGGGTGGGAGGCATTCTCTGTGGAAGGTCAGACAGCCGATTTACCTGATAATAGTAACCAAATAAACCACGCGAAAGTTTCTGATGAAACCGTGGCTGCGTTTTGCCTGTACAAAATGCTTTTTACCTTTACGATCTTTTATACAAAAGCCATGGCCGAAGAGAAGAGTTTGCACTTCCTGGAAGAGATCATCGAAAACGATTTAAAATCGGGTAAGCACCAAAGCATTGCTACCCGGTTTCCCCCCGAACCCAATGGCTATCTGCACCTGGGCCACGCCAAAAGCATCTGCCTGAACTTTGGGCTTGCGCTGAAGTATGGCGGCAAAACCAACCTGCGCTTTGACGATACCAACCCCGTAACAGAAGAAACCGAATATGTTGAAAGCATCAAGGGCGATGTGCGCTGGCTTGGCTTTCAGTGGGCAGAAGAATTGTACGCCTCGGATTATTTTGACCAGCTTTATCAGTTTGCCCACCAACTCATCGACAAAGGGCTGGCGTATGTAGACGACAGCACCAGCGAAGAGATGGCCGCCCAGAAGGGTACACCCACCCAACCCGGCACCAACAGTCCGTACCGTGCCCGGTCCATCGAAGAAAACAAGCGCCTGTTTACCGAGATGAAAGAAGGTAAATACCCCGATGGAGCCAAGGTGCTGCGCGCCAAAATAGACATGACCCACACCAACATGCTGATGCGCGACCCGGTGTTGTACCGCATCAAACATGCACACCACCACCGCACGGGCAACCAGTGGTGCATTTACCCCATGTACGATTTTGCCCATGGCCAGAGCGACTCCATTGAAAAGATAACCCATAGCATTTGTACGCTGGAGTTTGTGCCCCACCGCGAGCTGTACGACTGGTTCATTGAAAAGCTGGAGATTTACCCTTCGAAGCAATATGAGTTTGCCCGCCTCAACATGACCTACACCATGATGAGCAAGCGCAAACTGCTGCAGTTGGTGAACGAGAAGCATGTGAATGGCTGGGATGACCCGCGCATGCCCACCCTAAGTGGTGCACGCAGAAGGGGCTACACCCCCGAAGCCATCCGCGATTTCTGCGACCGCATAGGCGTGGCCAAACGCGACAACCTGATTGATATCGGTTTGCTGGAGTTTTGCGTGCGCGAACATCTGAACAAAATAGCCGAGCGCAGGATGGTTGTATTCGACCCATTGAAGGTGGTGATTACGAACTTTCCGGAGGGAAAATCGGAAATGCTCGCCAGCGAAAACAACCCGGAGGCAGAAAACGGGGGCGTTCGCGAAATGCCTTTTGGCAACGAGATTTTTATTGAACGCGAAGATTTCATGGAGGTGCCGCCCAAGAAATATTTCCGGCTGGCACCGGGGCAGATGGTGAGGTTGAAGAGCGCGTACATCATCAAGTGCGAGGAAGTAGTGAAAGATGCTGCGGGTAACGTTCAGGAACTCAGGTGCACTTACGTACCCGAAAGCAAGAGCGGGTCGGACACCTCGGGTATACAAGTAAAAGGTGTGATCCATTGGGTAAGTGCCACAACGGCATTGCCCATAGAAGTACGTCTGTACGACCGACTGTTCCAGGTAGAAGATGTAAGTGAGATAGAGGGCGATTTCAGAAATTACCTGAACCCCGATTCACTCAAGGTGCAGACCGCCTATGCCGAACCCTCCCTGGCCGATGCCAAAGCAGGGGAGCATTTTCAGTTTTTGCGTATGGGTTACTTCTGCCTCGATCCTGATAGCACCGAAAAGAAAAAAGTCTTCAACCGTACGGTGACGCTGCGTGATACGTGGAAGAAGTAGTTCTTGGTTGTTAGTGGATAGTTTTTAGTTCTGAGTGAAGGGCTAACAACTAACAACCAATAACCAACAGCTATACGAAATACTTTTTCCACCACCACTGAAAAACCACCAGGCCCCAGATGCGCGCGTGCACATCGCCCGGGTTGTTGGAATACAGTTTGTTCTTCAGTTGTTCTACAGTGGCCCAGGAGAAAATGCCCTGCTCATCGATGGTTTTTTGAGACAGCAAATCGCGGTCGATCAGGTCTCTCATTTCGGTGCGCAACCATTTGAGCAAGGGCACTTCAAAACCTTTCTTCGGCCTGTTGTACAATTCGGCCGGCAATACATCGCGGAAAGCATCCTGTAAAATTCTCTTGCGCAGGGTGCTGTTGATCTTGAACGATTCCGGCAACGAGAAAACAAAATTTACCACTTCATAGTCTAAGAAGGGCACGCGCACCTCCAGGCTGTTGGCCATGCTCATCAGGTCTACTTTGGTAAGCATGTCGTTGGGCAGCACCAACTTCATATCGGCAAGCAGTATGTGGTTGATGTTTTCCTTTTCGGGAATGCTTTGAAGAATCTCCTTTCTCCGGCTCACAAAGTCGCGAAGGAAGTGGTTTACCCGCAGGTCGGGGTGAAGCAGTTGCAGTGCTTGGTCTTTGGTGGCCAGGCTTGCCCAGCGCCAGTAGCGGTCGGCTGCAGGTAGGGCGGCCCCCTCATGCAAGCGTGCCAGTTGGCGAACGGTGTTCGAGAAGGGATTGTTCCTCGATTGGGGCAACCTTTTTACCAAAGGGGCAATTCCCAGGGCCAGGTTTTCTTTGGCACCGCGGTGCAGCAACCGGTAGTGTGCCGCATGTTTGTTGTAACCCGACACCAGTTCATCAGCCCCATCGCCCGATAGCGCCACCGTAGCATGTTTGCGTGTTTCCTTGCTGAGAATATAAACGGCTATGGCCGATGAATCGGCAAAAGGTTCATCCAGGTAATCCAATATGTTGTGTACATGGGCATAGAGGTCTGCATTGGTAAGCGAGAAGGCGGTGTGCTGTGTGTTGAATTTTTTGGCCACCAGTTGTGCATACCTTGTTTCGTCAAAAAACTTTTCATCGCGGTAGCCGATCGAAAAGGTGTGCAGATCGGGCTTGTGGCGGCTGGCCAGCGCAGTGACTACCGATGAATCGATGCCACCGCTGAGAAAGGCACCCAAGGGCACATCAGCAACCAGCCTTCGTTGCACCGAGGCCTCCAGGAGCGACTTTAGCTTTTCTTTGGCCTGCTCGTAGCTGATGCTGTTGCCTTCGGCTTGTTCGGCATCGAAAGGTATGTCGTAGTATTTTTCTATGCGAAGCGATTGCCGTTCGACCACGGCATAGTGCCCCGGAGGTAATTTCTTTACTCCTGCAAAAATGGTGTGCGGCCCGGTAATGTAATTCAGTTGCAGGTAGGTGTAGAGCGAAGAGTAATCCAGTTGTTTCTCGATGCCATATTGCAACAGCGCCTTCATTTCAGAGGCAAAGAGGAACTTGTCATCATCGAATGCGTAGAGCAGCGGCTTGATGCCGAAGCGGTCGCGGGCCAGAAAGAGGGTCTGTGCTTCGCGATCGTAAATGCAGAAAGCAAAAAAGCCATTCAACATCGGGAGACATTGCTCCTTCTCGCTGATGTATAATTGAAGCAATACCTCCGTATCCGATTCCGTTCGAAAAGTGAATCCTTTGTTGGCAAGCTGCTGGCGCAGTTCACGATAGTTAAAAATTTCTCCATTGAAAATGATGCAGTACCTTTTGGAGGCATCCCACATCGGTTGGTTGGCCACTTCGCGCGTGTCAATAATCGAAAGCCTTCGGTGCCCCAGGGCTACCCACTCGTCTAAATGTATGTCCTGGTGATCTGGCCCCCGCTTCTGCAACGCCCTGGTGGCGTTGGTTACTTGAATTTTATGAACTTTCCCAACCAGGTTGAAGGCAAAAATGCCTGTAATGCCGCACATGCTGAAAACTTAAATGGCAAAGCTACCAAACGCTTGTTTAAATCCTGAAATATTTCTGCGGATAAACTTGAACGACTTTGAACTTTTAATCATCATCGGTGAAAATTTCAGACCATGCGTCAAAAGTTATTGAGCGATGGAGCCAGCGAGTTAAGCTACGAGATTCGCGAGATCGCAAAGAAGGCCCATCAGCTGATGGATTTGGGTGTTTCTATAGTGTGGGAAAATATCGGTGATCCCATCCAAAAGCATCATGTGCTTCCCGGGTGGATCAAGGAAATTATTCAAGACCTGGCGGGGCAAGACGATACCTACAGCTATTGCCCCTCGAAAGGAATTTTGGAAACGCGCCAGTTCCTGGCGCAGCAAACCAATGCACTTGGTGGCACGCAGATAACAGCTAACGATATTTGTTTTTTCAATGGACTGGGCGATGCCATTGCCAAGGTGTACCAATACATTCTGCCCACCAGCCGTGTTATCGGTCCTTCACCGGCATACTCTACGCACTCCAGCGCAGAAGGGGCACATGCCAACCATACTCCACTTACCTACCTGCTCGACCCGGCCAATAGGTGGTATCCCGATCTGGACGATTTGTACAACAAGGTGAAGTACAACCCCAACATTATCGGTATCCTCATTATCAATCCGGATAACCCCACGGGTATGGTGTATCCGTTGGAGATATTGAAGCGCATTGTAGAGATTGCACGCGAGTTTGGCCTGTTTCTGATTGCCGATGAGATTTACGTCAACATTACTTATAATGGTGTGCGTGCCTACTCGCTGGCGGAAGTAATTGAAGATGTGCCGGGCATTTCGATGAAAGGTATTTCGAAAGAACTGCCGTGGCCGGGTGCGCGCTGCGGCTGGATGGAATATTACAACCGCGATAAAGATGCAGACTTTAACCGGTTTTGCGAAGCGTTGGACAATGCGAAGATGATAGAAGTGTGTTCCACCAAACTGCCGCAGCTGGCTATTCCGCGCATTCTGGGCGACCAGCGGTTCAAAGTGTATCGTCAGCAAACCAACGAAAACATCGGCAAGCGAAGCCGCATCATTTCAGAAATTCTGAAAAGTGTACCGCAACTTACATTCAACGAAACCAACGGTGCCTTTTATAACACCATCATTTTCAGAGAAGGTGTGCTGAAGCCGGGGCAGAAATTAACGATCAAAAACTATGCAGTGAGAAACCTGGTGGAACAATGGACTGCAGACGACATACCGCTCGATAAAAGATTTGTGTATTATCTGCTGGCGGCCAAAGGAATTTGTGTGGTGCCCATCTCTTCTTTTTGTTCTGAGCTGAGTGGTTTCCGTGTTACGTTGCTGGAAGAAGACGAACAACTATTGAGGCAGACATTTGTCGCTATTCGCGAGGCAGTACTTGAATACACCGCTTCTTAGCCGAGTTAGAAACGGATTAGAAAGCTAACAACAGGTAGGTTGTCTTGTTATCTTTTTATAGTTTCGCGGCATGAACGTAGCATTTAAGGATAACAAGAATGCACTTACGCTTGGAGTGGAGTTGGAATTTCAGGTGTTGGACCAATCTTCATTACAACTGACACCACGTGCGTCAGAAATACTGAAGGCCCTTGACAGCAAAAGGTTGACCCACGAATTTTTTCAGAGCACGCTGGAAGTGGTAACCGGTGTGTGCAAAGATGTGCACGAGGCTGATAGGGATTTGCGCGAATCGATTGAGAAAGTAAAAAGCACAGCCTCACGGTTGGGGTTATGTTTTGCATCTACGGGCACCCACCCCCAGGCCGACTACCGCGAACGGTTGATTACCGATTCACCCCGTTATGGCGAATTGATAGACCGAAACCAGTGGCTGATCCGCAGAATGGCGGTGTACGGCATGCACGTGCACATTGGCATGCGTTCGGGCGATGAATGCATTCGATACAATAATTTTTTTCTGCACTTCGTTCCTCACCTGATAGCCCTTTCGGCCAGTTCTCCCTATTGGCAAAGGATGGATACAGGACTGGCTTCTTGCCGCCCCACCATGTACGAGGCATTGCCCACGGCAGGCATGCCTTACATTGTAAAGAACTGGAAAGAGTTCGAAAAGTTGGTTCAATTCTTAACGCGGTCAGATGCCATCCGGTCGCTGAAGGATTTGTGGTGGGATTTGCGGCCCAGCCCCGGTTGGGGCACGTTGGAGTTGCGCATTTGCGATGGACCTGCCACACACCGGGAAATGCTGGGGCTGGTTGCCTTCATCCACTGCCTGGCCCATTGGTTTCACGATCACCAGGAGGAGTGGGGCAAAACCCACGCCCCCATCAGGCGTTGGATTTTCAGAGAGAATAAATGGCGTGCCATCCGGTATGGGCTGGATGCTTCGGTGATAGTAAGCCGTACAGGCAAAACCCGTACGTTGCGCAAAGATATGGCCATGTGGATGAAAGAGCTGGCGCCTTATGCCGAGCGCATGGGCTACCAGGCATTCATGTCTGTTATTCCGGACTTGCTGAAGCACGGCAACAGCGCGCAGCGCCAAAGAAAAAAGTTTGCTGGAGGTGGCGACTTGCTGGACGTAGCGCGCCACAATGTAAAGGAGTTCGCCCATGGCGAACCCCTTTGGAATTAAGTTATAGCGCCCTGATCATGATGTTGCGAAACCACGCTTCGCCTCCATGGTCTTGCAAGTCGATGTGGCCCTGGGTCGGAACGCAGTAGCCTGCCACGTCTTTCCACTTGCTGTTGTTTTTGCGCTGCGTCCAGTCTTCCGAGCCAATTTCATACTCCAGAATTTTTTCACCATTCAGCCAGTGCTCTATGTGGTTGCCGTTGGCCACAATTTTGGTGTGGTTCCACTCGCCCAGCGGCTTCATTTTTTTGGCGGGCACTGCATGCACATCGTAGTTGGCACCGGTTAAGTGCACATCTGTTTCATCGGGGTACCCGCCATCGTCAATCAATTGGTATTCTGGGCCAGAGAAGTAGGGTTGATCGTACGCTTCGCTTACGCGGAACATAATGCCGCTATTCGACTGTGCAGCGAGTTTCCATTCCAGCGAAAGCTCAAAATTGTCGAATTGTTCCACCGTCATCAGGTCAGAGCGTTCATTGTCAACGCCTGGTGTTTCCATCGGTGCCTTGCAATGCAGCACACCGTCTACCACCTCCCAGCTATTGTTTTTGCGGTCTTTGAAAATCTTCCATCCGTTGGTGGTTGCGCCATCAAACAACAATCGCCAACCTTCTGCCTTTTGCTGCTCGGTGAGAGCCGGCATTTGAACGTTGGTTGCTGCCGTTTCTGTTTGGTCAGATTTGGGTGTGCCGCAACTGATAAGCGTCAGCATCACTGCCAGTGAGTAGTAGAATGATTTCATTTTTTGTGAGTTTTATGGTTGATAGCGTCTTTGCCGAACACTTGCTTTTTCAAGCACCGTAAATTTTCCGCGAAAATCGAGTGATTTTTCCTCAAATAGCTCCATTAGCTTTTTACCGGCATAATGAGGGTTACTTCCTTTGAATCGGAAGAAAATCACTTCGGGTGGTTTAGCGATGGCGTGCTTGAATATGATTTCACCGTAATCTTTATCGAAGGTAATAATGGTCAGTCGTTTTCTGATCGCCAGATCGATAACCTTTATATCAGATATTTCGGGAGTTGTTTCCGAAATGCTCGCTATTGTATAACCAGCGTTTCTAAGAATATCAATGCTGGGCTTTGGGAAGTTCTCATTGGCCAGAAATTCCATCAGGCACTTTGCGGAATTGGGAAATGAAACTCGTTTTGGATACTGTCTTTCAGGTAAGCAAACACCGCCTTCAGGTCTGCTTCTTTCACGTTAGGGTAGCTTTCCAGAATCATCTTTTCAGTCCACCCTTCTGCCAACAATTCCATAATCAATTCAACGGAAATCCGCGTACCCTTTATGATTGGCTTACCAACCAATATTTCCTTGTCGGACACAATATGGTTCCTCCAATCCATTCTTAAAGATAGTGAATACCCCCAGAAAACCGGTTAAAAAATCTTCCCGGGGTTCAAGATGTTGTTGGGATCGAATACTTTTTTGATGCCGCGCATCAGGTGAAGGTTCATTTCTCCCAACGCAATGGGCATATAAGGCCGCTTGGCTATGCCAATGCCGTGTTCGCCCGACAGGGTGCCACCCAGGCTCACAGTCAGCTTAAATATTTCACCAATGCCTTCGTTCACTTTGGTGTTCCAGTATTCCTCGTCCAGGTTTTCGCGCAGAATGTTTACGTGCAGGTTGCCATCGCCCAGATGCCCGAAACAAACGGTGTTGAAGTTGTAGCGCTTGCCGATTTCTTTAATGCCTGTTATCAACTTAGGCAGGTTGGCGCGCGGTACCACCACATCGTCCGACTTGGTGAGTGTGTACCAGTTAACAGCGGGAGAAATATTTTTCCGAATCTTCCACAGTTCTTCCTTTTGTGCCGCGCTGTCTGCAAATAACACTTCACCCGACTGGAATTTTTCTACCACGGCCATTACCCGCTCTGCATCGCGCATCAGCACCTCTTCATCGTTGCCGTCCAACTCGCATAGCAGGTACGCATTCATGCCCTCCGTAAGGCGGGTGGTAACGGGGCTGTTTAATACCTTCTCGCAATACTCGAACGTTTTGGCGGCCGCCTCTTTCTCAAAAAACTCCATGCCCGATGGGGTAATGCCTGCCACAAAAATGGCCGCAATGGCTGCGCACGCTTCTTCGTTTGTGGTAAAGGGTATCATCATCAGCACATTCTTCTGGGGGAAGCCGCGCAACTTGAAAACGATTTTGGTGATGATGCCCAGCGTGCCTTCGCTGCCGCACATCAGTTGCGTCAGGTTGTAGCCGGTGGAGTTCTTTAATACGTTGGCTGCTGTCCAGATAATTTCTCCGGTGGGCAACACCACTTCCATGTTGATCACATAGTCGCGGGTAACGCCATACTTCACCGCCTTGGGCCCGCCCGAATTGTTGGCCAGGTTGCCGCCCAGAAAACACGAGCCTTTGCTGGCGGGGTCGGGCGGATAGAACAAACCCTTTTCTTTCACGGCATTTTGAAACACCTCGGTGATCACGCCCGGCTCTACTGTGGCCTGCAGGTTCAATTCATCTATGTGCAGAATTTTGTTGAAGCGTTCCATCGATAATACGATGCCCTTGTGCGTGGGTATGGCGCCACCGCTCAGGCCGGTGCCCGCCCCGCGGGGTGTTACGGGTAATTTGTGTTCGTTGCAGACTTTCAGAATGGCACTTATCTCCTGCGGAGTGCCGGGCTTCAATACCACGGCCGGCATGAAGAAATAGTCTTCCGTTTTATCGTGCGCGTAATCCTCTTTTTGCGCTTCGTCTACCAACACCTGGGCATCGCCAACGATGGCACGAAACTGGCTGATGATTTCTGCCGCTATGCTGCGGGTGGGCGCCTCCATTTCTTTAACGTTTGCCATTGAAACTGTAACTTTGATTGGAATGAACAACTACCTGAGTCGCAAAATTAATCAAATAGCCCTATCGCGGTGGGTTCTGTTTCTCTTGATTTTATTTTTGATAAGCGGTTGTGCGGCATCGCGCAAAGCCAGGCTGAGAGAAAAGCAAATAAACGAGGTAATTAGCACAGCGCGAACGTTTACGGGAACGCCCTACAAATATGGCGGCACCACCCGCGCAGGCATGGATTGCTCCGGTTTAACCATCAATGCCTACCGATCGGTCAATCTTTCGCTGCCCCGCCAGGCCGAAGACCAGGCCACCGTGGGCGAGAAGGTGAAGAAGAAAAAACAATTACAGCCAGGCGACCTGGTGTTTTTTGCCACCGGCAAGCGCAGAAGAAAAATTACCCACGTGGGCATTGTTACCGAGGTGAAAGGCAAAGACAACATCAAATTTATTCACGCGTCTACCTCGTTGGGTGTGGTGGAAACCAATCTTTTTTCCGACTATTACCTGAAGCGCTACCGGGGCGCCCGCAGAATTATCGACTAACCGAATTGCCATGAAAACTTCCAGAAGAAAGTTTTTGAAGTTGGGGGCCACCGCGGCCACCGCCTTGTCTGTACAGCCCCTGCTGGCAACGGCTGCTGTCAATAAGCCCATCGTTATCTCCACCTGGAATTTCGGTATGCAGGCCAATGCGGAAGCGTGGAAAATCTTAAGCACGGGTGGGCGGGCCTTAGATGCGGTTGAGGCAGGAGCCCGCGTGCCCGAAGGCGATGCCACCGAAACTTCAGTTGGCCTGGGCGGCTTACCCGACCGCGATGGCAAGGTTACTCTTGATGCCTGCATCATGGACGAGCATGGCAACATTGGCTCAGTGGCTTACCTTGAACATATTGTGCACCCAGTTTCTGTGGCCAGAATGGTGATGGAGAAGACGCCTCATGTAATGCTGGTGGGTGATGGTGCGCTGCAGTTTGCGCTGGCTAATGGATTTAAGAAAGAGAAACTGCTTACTAAGGAGTCGGAGAAGAAATGGAAAGAATGGTTGAAGACAGCTCAATACAAACCTGTAGCCAACATCGAAAACCATGATACCATCGGCATCATTGCGCTGGATGCCAAGGGCAACCTGTCGGGTGCATGCACCACCAGTGGCATGGCCTACAAAATGCATGGCCGCGTGGGCGACTCGCCCATTATTGGTGCCGGGCTGTACGTAGACAACGAGGTGGGCGCGGCTACCAGCACGGGCGTGGGCGAAGAGGTGATACGTATTGTGGGCTGCCACCTGGTGGTAGAACTGATGCGCCAGGGCCACTCGCCCGAACAAGCGTGCAAGCTGGCAGTGGAACGCATCATCCAAAAAAATCCCGCGAAGGCAAAAGAAATTCAGGTGGGATTTCTCGCACTCAACAGACAAGGCGAATATGGGGCGCACTGCCTGCAGAAAGGTTTTACGTACGCAGTGCATAGTAGAAGCGACAATCGCCTTTACGATGCCTATAGTATTTATTAACGAGCCGCGCGTCTCTATCGCAACAGCACATCGCGGTTATGCACCCACACGGCCCGGTTGAGGTGCGCGAAAGAACGGTTGCTGTACTTCACACTTAACGAAAGCAGTATGCCCGCGCCCCCCGTTGCGGTTAGCAGTACAATAGGCTCGTCTGAAATCACCCCACCCAGTAATAGCGTTTCTGCCACCACCAGGCAAATGAGTGCCCTTCTTTTGTCTCTTCGGTATTCTCTCCATTCCAACTTCGCTTCCTTCGAAAATTCAAGTTCGTGGCGTAGATTCTTCAGTGGATAATGCTTATCCGCCTTTACATAGGTCCTCCGCCCTGGCCAGTAAATGGTATTTTGCTCATAATATCGCTTAATGGCAAGGCTGTCGGATTGGGCCAGGCAGGTTGGTATGGAACATGTGGCCGTAAATAGTACGAGGACCAGGCTACGTTTATTCATACAATTGTTTTTCTGAAAACTTAAAATACACATCTTTATTGTGATCTGATTTTTATGACAGTTGAAATAGTAGTGTACAACATCGAATCGGCCATGAATGCCCAGAAGGGTGGGGCCGATAGAATTGAACTGTGCGACAACCCGGCAGAAGGGGGCACTACGCCTTCGTATGGCACCATTGCGCAGGTGCGGCAGAGTCTAAGCATCGATGTGTTTGTCATGATTCGCCCACGCGGGGGCGACTTTGCCTACACCCACTACGAATACCACGCCATGAAGAAAGACATAGAGGCTTGCAAAAGGCTGAGCGTGGACGGGATTGTGTTGGGGATACTGAAACCCGATGGCACGTTGGACAAAGAGCGTTGTAAAAAACTGATTGACTATGCGCGCCCCTTGAAAGTAACCTGCCACCGTGCCTTCGATATGGCCAAAGATCCGATGCAGACCTTAGAAGATTGTATCGAGGTGGGCTTCGACCGTATTCTCACCGCAGGTCAGCAGGCGCAGGCGTTGAAAGGAGCAACCCTGATTGGCGAATTGAGAAAAAAAGCCAACGGCCGCATCGCCATCATGGCGGGGTCGGGTGTGAATGAAACCACCGTGCAGGAAATTGTGCGATTGTCAGGGGTGAATGAAATTCACTTTTCAGCGTCCTCCTCCCGCGAAAGCGCCATGATATTCCGAAACGAAGCGATTGCCGGCATGGGCTCTGACGAGGGATCTGAGTTTCGGGTGCGTACCGTTGATGCCGACCGTGTAAAGGTGATACGCCTGCTGGCCGAAACGGCATAAAAAAGCCCCCGCCTCCGAAGAGGCGAGGGCCACACCAACAAAACAAACCTTGTCTTTTATTCTCCGCGCTTCGCGTTGATGGGGAAGCTGGCAAATTGGCCCACCGTCATAGAGCCGGCCAGCGCATCGCCCGTAATAATTCCTTTTATCTGAATTGCTACCGTGTTGCCACCAAAGTTGGCATCGTAGTTTATGGTAATTTCATTTCCGTTTACTACAACCGAGGAAAGAGGCGTTTCTTTGTTGGTGCGGTTGTTGGTAATGGTGCCGGTGTACACATCGTTTTCTTTCTTCAATACAAGCAGGCCACCGCCACCCTGGGGCGACTCTACCGTGTAGGTCCAACTGCCTTCAGCCTTCACAACGGCAGCGGTATCGGCAGCGGGCAGCTTAGGTGCATTGCCATTGTTTACCACGGGCATGCGCACGTTGCCACCGCCATTGCGTTGGCCGCCATTAAAGCCACCCCCCGGGGCGCCCTGCATGCCGCCATCGCCCATGCCTCCTTCGCCACCTTGTTTTAGGTCGTCATTGTTAATGGAACTGCGTCTGCGGGGACGTTGCCCGTCAAAACTCATCTTTCCAATGCGGTAACTTATGTTTACCCGGAAGCTCATGTTGCGAAACTCGTTCACACCTTTCTGGTTGATGATAGGTGACACGGTTTCATTTCGTACTTTGAATACGGGGGTGAAGAAGTTTTCTGCCCCAAAGCCGATGCTTCCTTTTTTGTTTGCCAGCTCCTTGCGTACGCCCAGGCTGTAAACCCCGAAGCCGCCACGGAAGCCCTGCAAACTTACCTCGCGGCCGCGGTAGAAGCTGAAGAACTGCAGGCCCCAGCCCTTTTCCAGGTTGTAACTGCCAAATACGCGCCCGTTGTACACAAACCCTTCGTTGCTGGCGTTATAAATTGGGTTGGGGTCGTTGTTGTTCAGCACGGCATAATAAATATCGCCTCCACCGTTCAGCGTAAGTTTGCCGGCCATGATGTTGGTGAAGATGCTCAACCCATAGGCATCCTCTTGCCCGATGTTCTGGTAGTTGGTGAAGATTGTATCGCCACGCACATCGCGCACGGCCTGAATGGCGCTGGAGGTTTTGCGCACAAATGAAGAAAAGTTGAGTGACGTACCTTTCACGAAAGTACTGTACGACACCTCGAAATTATCAGTAAACCCAGGTTCCAGGCTGGGGTTACCAATGGTAACATTTAGCGGGTTAGAAGCCTGTATGTTGGGATTCAGGAACTGGATGGACGGGCGCTGAAGTCTGCGGTTGTAGGCCAACTTCACCGTTTTTCCATCTTTTAACTTCTTCGACAGGTTAACGCTGGGCACAACAGAACCGTAGGACGGAATATCTGTATTGATCTCGGTGGCGTTTTCGAAGTTGGCATTGATCTGCGTGTATTCGTAACGTGTACCCGCCTTGATGCTGTAGCCACGCTTGCCGTTGTAAGTGTAGCTTAGGTAGCCAGCAGTCACATCTTGGTTATAGTTAAATATGTTGTTCAATGATCCACCGGTTGACAGTTGGTAGGGCGCATTGCCCTGTGCGGTGAAATATTGAAAATCGCTGGACACCATACGAATGATTTCTTTGGCACCCAACTCCACCATCTGGTTGCTTCCAATAGGTGTTTGGTAATCCGCCTGCAACGTAATCTCTTCATTGATGCTGGCATTTTCATTTTTGATGCGGCTCAGTATCTCCTCAGTAGATTCGTTCAGGATCAGGTTCTGGAAGTCGTTGGTGCGGTTGTTCCGGCTATACTGGGTCAAAATGCTGAACTCTTTGCCGGTTTTGTCGAACAGGCGCGTATAGTCCAGGTTGGTGTCTATATTATAAGAACGATCATTGGTTTCCACATCGCGCAGACTACTGCTTATTAGGGCGTTGCCTTCGTAGCGCTGGGTGAGGAGTCCGTCCTGATAGTTGTTGCCGTTGCGTACACCAAAGCGCACACCGGCCGTCAGAATATTGTATTTGTTGATGTCATAATCCCAGCCCAGGTTATAGCGGCCCATCAGGTCGTTTCTGCGCGTGTCTGCCGATTGAATGTTAAGAATACTCACATCGTCAGCAGGGTCATTCACATCTCCCAGGTTGGTAGTTTGTTGTTCGCTGGTAAAAGCGCCCACCACATTGTAGCCGGCACGGCCCCAGCCGCCCAACGAAAAGCCCATCTTTTTGGTGCGCAGGTTGCCATTCAGGCCCAGGTTCGATCCGCGCAAGCCCACACCGGCATCCACACCCAGCGTAGCGCCCTGCATGTTATTCTTCTTGGTGATGATGTTGATAATGCCGGCAGAACCTTCGGCATCGTACTTGGCAGAAGGTGAGGTGATCACTTCTACGCTCTTGATCTGATCGGCCGGTATCATTTTCAACGCATCGGCTACGCTGCTGGCTGCAATGGTAGACGGTTTGTTGTTGATGAGCACACGTATGTTGGAGTTGCCTCGCATAGACACGTTTCCGTCCAGGTCTACCGACAGCATCGGCACACGTCTCAACACATCAGAGGCATCGCCACCGCGGGTGGTTACATCGTTTTCAGCATTGTAAATGGTGCGGTCTACTTTTTCTTCTACTAGTTGGCGTTGGCCTTCTATCACCACTTCCTGCAACTCGGTTACGCTGCTTCCCAACTTTATAGGGGGCAGTTCTATGTTATCCCTGCGCCCGCTGATCGCCACATCCTGTTCGTAAGTTTCGTAGCCAATGAAAGAAATCACCAGCTTATAGTTACCGTCAGCTATTTTCGATATTTCGAAATTACCCTTTTCATCGCAAACGGTTCCGTCAATGGGTTTGTTGGTGGCGGGGTCGTTCAGCGCTACGGTAGCAAACTCTACAGGTTGGCCCGAGGCAGCGTCAATCACCTTACCGGATATCTTGCCGTTTTGAGCAAAGGCTTTGGAGCCCAAGAAAGCAAACGAAATCAATACTAAACTTACTACGCGTTTCATCATGTTGGTGTGTAAAATCTTTTCTTCCTTCTTTTAAACTGCAAATCTGGCAATAGGTTCTGGCTCGCGAAAAACATTTCGACTCAACGGGGTAGTGTATCGACTTACGCGGTGTTTAATCGACCAACCCGTGTGTGGAGTAAAAGCGGGCATGTATCACGGCATTAGGGCAATCGGTCGAAAAACACGATGAATGGTGAGCAATTGTGCGTAGGCCCAATACATTTACGATACAACTGCGTTTGTAAGAGGGCTGACAGGCCTTTTATTTTATGAATAACTTTCTTTATCGCTACCGGGTATTTCTGCTTCACTTTTCGTTTTGGTGTGTATACCTGTCGTTTTTTTTCTATCAGATTACCTCGCGTGTGCGCGAGTTGGAGTGGAATGAAGCCATTTTGCGGTCGGCCACCCATGTAGCGTTCAACATGGTGGTGGCTTACATCAACTATTTCCTGTTTCTGCCTCGTTTTCTTGAAAACAAAAAATTGGGCCGCTACCTGGTTGAGTTTTCGCTGGCTTTTACGGTGCTGATGTTCATCAGGGTGCACCTGCAACGTTACCTGGTAGATGGCTATACCTACCAGGTGGAGTATTTTTACCGCAGCATGTACATTGTGCAGATAACGGCTACCACCTTATTTGTGGTGATTTTTGTGGGGTTGCTGCGTTTTGCCAAAGACTGGTTCGACCTGGAAAACAAAAAGAAGGAGATGGAGAACGAGAAGTTAACAGCCGAGCTTAACTTCCTGAAAGCGCAGATCAATCCGCACTTTTTATTCAACACCCTCAATAACCTGTATTACCTGGCCTATACCAAGTCAGAAAACACCACCGAGGTGATCGCGAAGCTTTCGCAGATGATGCGCTACATGATATACGAATCCAATCACCCCAAGGTATTGCTGAGCCGCGAGATTGAATACATGCAGAACTACATCAGCCTGGAGCGCCTGCGACTTAATAATCAGATACCGATTCAGTTCGACATTGAAGGCAATACAGAGGCAGTGAAGATTGCACCGCTTATCCTCATCACGTTTCTGGAAAATGCCTTCAAACATGGCGTGAATGGAAACAGCCCGGGTGCGTGGGTAAAGTTGAGCCTGCAACTAAATGGTAAAGAGTGTGTGTTCACCGTAGAAAATAGTAAAGTGCAATCCGTAAATTCGGACCCCGGCCGTTCGGGCATTGGACTTCAGAATGTGAAGCGCAGACTGGAGCTGAGTTATCCGGATCATCACGAATTAAATGTTACCGATACGGCCGACCAATACAAGGTGCAACTGAAACTGAATCTGAATTGACCATCTCTTGCCTGATTGTGGAAGACGAGCCGCTGGCACGCAACCTGATGACGGAATACGTGCGCAAGGTGCCATTCTTAAATCTGGTGAAAGCCTGCGCCAACCCCATTGAAGCGTTGGAAATTTTGCGTTCTACGCCCATCGACTTGTTGTTTCTGGACGTGCAGATGCCTGAAATTACCGGTATTTCATTCCTGAAAAGTTTGCAGAAGAAACCGCAGGTGGTGCTTACCACGGCTTATTCGGAATATGCGCTGGAAGGCTACGAACTGGACGTGGCCGATTACCTGCTTAAGCCCATTACGTTCGATCGATTTTTGAAGGCAGTAGACAAAGTTTCGCAGCGGCTGCAGCCACCCACACCGCCAGCCGATGTGCCATCCACCTTCGCAGAACCTGTGCCCGATTACATTTTTGTAAAAGATGGCACTAAGCTGGTGAAAATACGGTGGGCCGATATTCTTTATATTGAAGGACTGAAGGATTACGTAACCATACATACGCGCCAGCAAAAAGTAATCAGCCTGCAGCGCCTGAAAGTGATGGAGGAACAACTACCAGCCGATAAATTCATGCGGATACACAACTCATTCATTGTGGCGCTGGATGCCATCGATGTAGTGATGAAAGACAAAGTGCAGATTGGTGCTCAGTTTATTCCCATTGGCGATACCTACCGCAAGAATTTCAAAGAGTTTATTGACGGGAAGCACCTGGGGTAAATGGAAGTCTGTACCCCCAATTAAATTCCCAATAAAAAAGTCTGCCTTTGGAGCAGACTTGTGTGGAGAATATCGGATTCG
>CAYSCT010000003.1:0-76830 GCA_964429845.1 uncultured Ohtaekwangia sp. | reverse complement strand
TAAAAAAGTCTGCCTTTGGAGCAGACTTGTGTGGAGAATATCGGATTCGAACCGAAGACCTTCCCGAGGCATTCGGGACGCTCTGGTTGTTGATGTCTAAAAGTATCGGGTGCCCTTTCCGAATACAGTAGTGCAAGTAAATCCCAATAAAAAAGTCTGCCTTTGGAGCAGACTTGTGTGGAGAATATCGGATTCGAACCGATGACCTCTTCCATGCCATGGAAGCGCTCTAGCCAGCTGAGCTAATCCCCCTTTTTTTCAGGGCAGCAAAGATATTTCAATTTACTATCTAAGCAAATGAAAGGATAAACGGCTTTTCCTTTATGCAATAATGTTGCAAAAAGAACTAATACCCATTAGTTTTGCTTCTGTGAAAGTGTGTGTAAAGTGGGTTCAGAGGGTGCAAGCAGGCCTTTTTCGGGGCGCTGCGCTGGTATTCCTGGCCCTTTATGCCATTGGCTCGTTGCCGGTTGAGTCATTCCACCAATTATTTCATGCACACCATTCGGAGGCCACCCTCCATACCGAGGTGCAGGAGGCCAACGATTGCCACCGCCTTATTTACCACAACCAATCTACGGGCGACTGTCAGCACGATGCCCACATCACCGAATCAACCCATTGCCCCTGGTGCCAAACCGTAGTGCAACAGGTACAGGTGGCGCCTGAATCATGGCAAGAGATTACCCTCATCAGCCTGTTCGATCCGCCATTCTCCGCATCAGATTTTTCAACGCAACAGCCTCAACTTCACCTGCCCCCGCGGGCGCCTCCGGTGCTTTCCTGATTGTTCCTTTTGTCAACCGCCTTTCTTGGAAAGTCGGTTATCCGGTTATGTTTTGGTGAAGGCTCATGAATAGGCACTATACGCTGGTTGTTATTTTTCTTTTGTTGCTGTCAGTTACGGACGGGTGGGCGCAGCCATGCAACCTTACCGCGGTAGGGCGCGTGGTGGCAGCTACGGGCGAACCGCTGGTGGGCGCAACGGTAAAGCTATCGGCCAACAAGGGAGCCGTTACCGATGCGCAAGGGAACTTCACCTTAACCGACTTGTGTGCCACGCCTGTAACGGTTTCGGTACAATACCTGGGCTACCAAACCCAGGCGGTTACGCTGAATCCGCGCGAGCGCAAAATTCACGTCATTGTTTTGGAGCCCGAGCGCACAGAACTGCAGGAAGTGGTGGTGCGCGAGCAATTGGCCCATACAGAGTTGGCCCACACCGCTACTACGCTGAATGAAAAGCAGCTGAGTGAATTAGCCGGAAAATCGTTGGGCGAAACGCTGAAAGAAGTGCCGGGGGTAAACGCCATACAGGCAGGGCCTGGCATTTTTAAACCGGTGATTCATGGCGTACACAGCCAGCGCGTTTTGATTCTGAACCATGGCATCCGGCAGGAGGGCCAGCAGTGGGGTGCAGAGCACGCGCCCGAAATAGATCCATTCATTGCATCGGATATCGTGGTGATCAAAGATGCATCGGCCATTAAATATGGCACCGATGCGTTGGGTGGTGTGGTCGTAATCAATCCACCGGCACTGCCAGAGTCGCCTGGCTTGGGTGGTTCTGTTCAAACTGTTTTACAGAGCAATGGCCGGTCGGGCACGGTAGCCGGAACGTTGGAAGGCGGGCTGGGTGCCAAAGGCTGGGGCTGGCGTGTGCAGGGCAGCGCCAAACAGGCTGGCGACTTCAGAACGCCCGACTATTATCTTACCAACACAGGTTTGAAAGAACTGAATTTTTCTGCTGCCACCGGCTATCACTCCGAAAGGGGTGGGGCAGAAATTTTCTTCAGTCGCTTTCAAACAGAAGTAGGTATTTTAAGAGGCACCTCTACCGGTAACCTGGAAGACTTATTGGTAGCGATGGAGAGCGATCCACCGCCCCATACAGGTCCATTCAGTTACGCCATTGCGCAACCCCGGCAGAATGTGAGTCATGATTTGCTGAAGCTGAACGGCCACTGGGAAACCGACCGTGGCGATTGGCAATGGCAGTATGGCTTCCAAAACAACCAGCGTAAGGAGTATGACGTGAGGCGCAGCGGCCTGTCTGATTTGCCCGCCATCGACTTGCAGTTGTTTACCCACACGCTGGAAGCGGAATGGGAGACCCATACCGACAGCCAGAGAAGCATGTGCGTGGGGTTGGCCGGAATGTACCAGGACAACAACAATGTTTTTGGTACCCAGCGCATACCCTTCATTCCGAATTTCAATAACCTGTCGGCCGGGGTGTTTGGTGTAGTTAACCATTACTGGCAACGTGTGTCTTTAGATGTAGGCGCGCGCTATGACTACAAACACTATAATGTAGCGGGTTACGATTTCAAGAATGCACTCTATCGAAGGGAGTTGTCCTTCCACAACCTCAGTGCAACGGCAGGCCTTACCTGGAAGGTTGGTGCCAATCGCGCTTTCAATGCCAGCATCAGTACCGCCTGGCGTCCGCCTCATGTGGCAGAGTTGTTCAGCCTCGGGGTTCACCAAAGCGCAGGCGCCATTGAGTACGGACTGCTGCTGAACGAACGCACCAACGAGGTGGCCGAAGAAGGAGAGGTACAGGTAGCCAACGAAAAGGCAGCTAAGTTGGTGTTGAGTTACAAAGCCGAGGGTAAACGATTAACGTGGGAGTTGAGCGCCTACAACAATTACATAAGCGATTACATATTCCTGCGGCCTACCGGCATTACCCAAAACGTGCGGGGAACCTATCCGTATTTTCGTTACAACCAGACCGATGCCCTCTTTACAGGTGCCGATGCATCGGTAACATGGTTGGCACTGCCAGGCTGGAACGTAATAACGAAGGCGAGCTGGCTACGCGCCCGCGATGTGCGCAACAACGACCATCTGGTGTTTATACCGGCCAACCGCGTGGAAATAGCTGTGCGCCATGAAGCAACAGGCCCATGGAAGGGTTTCTTCGCAGAGGCCAAGGCGCGCTATGTATTTAAACAATACCTGGCTCCGCGCACCATACCGGTAACGCGGTTCATTGAAGCCACGGAAACAGGTATCGATCCGCTGGAAGGCAGCAGTGCCCTATTCGATTTTCTGGATGCCCCCAATGGCTACCTGTTGACAACAGCTTCGATAGGCTATGTCTGGCAGTTAGCAAAAGTGCGCTACGATTTTCGCGCATCGGCCGAAAATCTGGCAAACACAGAATACCGGGAATACACCAACCGGTTCCGTTATTATGCCGATGAGTTGGGAAGAAACTTTATTCTTTCAGTAAAATGTATTTTCTAAAACTTTTAAAACTGTATTGACAATGAAATCTCTTTTTAAAACTTCTGCTTTTACTTTGAAGAACCTGGCCCTCACTTTTTTTGCTGCTGGTGCAATGATGCTGGCGGGTTGCGAAGATGATGATCCAAAAAGGGAGGACACACCCGAACTGATAACCAAAGCGACCTTAACGTTTACCCCTTCAGGCGGAGGTGCTGCCGTAGTGGTATCCGCTACCGACCCTGACGGTGAAGGCGTTCAAGACATTGCCGTGGATGGACCGATCAACCTGGCCGCCAATACTACCTACACGTTGAGCATCTCGCTCATCAATGAGTTGGCCGATCCGACAGATGAAGAGTATAACATTACCGAAGAGGTAGAAGAAGAGGGCGATGAACACATGTTCTTCTTCGGTTGGACCAACAATGCATTTGCCAATCCTGCAGGTAATGGCAACATCGATGCACGTGCGGATGCCGTGAACTACCTGGATGAAGATGAAGGTGGTTTGCCGCTGGGCCTGTCTACTTCGTGGACAACGGGTGCGGCCGTATCGAACGCTAAGTTCCGGGTGATACTGAAGCACCAGCCCGACCTGAAAACGGCTACTTCCGGCAGCCAGGTGGGTGAGTCAGACCTGGATATTGAGTTTACTTTGAACGTGCAGTAAACCCGATTTGTATGACTTTGCATGCAGGCCTCCCCGTTGAGGGGCAGGCCAGGAAGCATACGTGCTTGAAAAAGCGGTGGAGTGCGGTCATCGGCTTCTTGTTTCTGGGGGCAATGCTGACACAAGCCCAGTCTACGGATGGCTGGGAGATGTTTGCGCGCGTCAAGTTCACGGAAAAGCTTTTCACCGAGCAGAACGAGTACTACCTCGTGCCGGTTCTGGATGAGCGCATCCGTGCACACAAAGGCCAACGCATCACCCTGAAGGGGCATTACATACCCATGGACTTAGGTAAGAATGCCATAGTGCTATCCAAGTATCCTTACTCGATGTGTTTTTTCTGTGGTGGGGCTGGCCCCGAGTCGGTAGCAGAGGTGATTTTTAAGGACAAGACACCCCGGCTGAAACCCGATCAATTGGTTACCATAACAGGTACGTTGGATCTGAACGATACGGATGTGATGCACATGAACTTCATTTTGCGTGAGGCTCAAATCAGTCAACAATGAGAAAGGTGTATGCTGTTCTGTTGCCGATCGTCATTTGGTCTGGCTGCACAAATTCAACGTCTTCTACACCCGAGCTGGAAGAGGCCGCGAGGTTACACAATCAAGCGGTTGCGTTGGCTGAACAACTGGAAGACAGGTTGGATAGCCTGAGCGAAGCAGGGAGTTTGCCTGCCGACTCGTTGACGGCATGGAGAAATGCCCTCGCTGCATGGGCGGAGGACTTGGTGGAAGTGCCCGGAAATGACAACCATTCCCACGAAGGGCATGATCACCACCATGAAAGTCCGCCCGATGTTACCGATGCACAAATGTTGGAAATTCAACAGCTTCTGTTGAAGCGGATGGAGGGAATTGAAGCTAGAATAAATCTTTTCGAGTCTTCGTCATTGCTTCATAACCGCCCGACCAAGTCAATTTACTAATTAAAAGAGTCAATAGAATATGAGTCAGATGAAGGCTTATGATGTAGTGATAATAGGCGGCAGCTATGCCGGACTATCAGCAGCCATGGCCCTGGGGCGGTCGTTGCGTTCGGTGTTGGTTATCGATGCGGGTAATCCGTGCAACAAACAAACGCCCCACTCGCACAACTTCATCACACACGATGGAAATACTCCGGCAGTTATTGCAGCCCAGGCGCGGAAGCAGGTTGAATTTTACAACACTGTAAAGTTTGTTTCCGATGAAGCAGTAGACGGCAAAGGGGTGAATGGAGACTTTGAAGTAATGACCAGAATGGGTGAACGCTTTCGTGCGAAGAAACTACTTTTTGCAACCGGATTAAAAGATACGCACTCTGTAAAAGGGTTTGATGCCTGTTGGGGCATTTCGGTATTGCATTGTCCGTATTGTCATGGCTACGAAGTGCGCGATCAAACGCTGGGCGTAATGGCCAATGGCGATCATGCATTCCACATCACCAAACTTATTTTTAATCTGAGCCGAAAGGTTACGCTTTACACCAATGGCAAGTCAACCTTAAATAGTGAACAAACAGCGAAACTGACGAAGCAAAACATTGCAGTTGTAGAAGACGAAATCGCGGAAGCCGTTCATGAGCAAGGCCAGGTTAAGCAATTGGTTTTTAAAAATGGAAATCGCGTAAGCGTGGATGCTTTATTTGTAAAACCAAACTCCGTACAGCATTGCAGCATTCCTGAAAAGTTAGGTTGCCAGCTTACCGAGCAAGGCTTTTTGCAGGTGGATAACTTTCAGCAAACCACCGTGCCGGGTTTGTATGCCGCTGGCGATAACGCCACCCCCATGCGTACGCTTTCAGCAGCCATAGCGGCTGGTGGTATGGCTGGTGCGGCTTTGAATAAGGAGTTAACCGAGGAGTCCTTCGGCTGATCATTCTGGCAACAGCAATTTTTTTGGCGAGTGAGGCATTCACTACCGCCCACCCGGTGGACAATGTTGTCGCAGGAAATTGCTGTAGAGCATGGACAGGTGTTCGAAGGTTCCTTCGCCTTCCGAGATGCTGTGCGTGCGGTTGGGATACACCATCAGTTGAAACTGTTTGCCGTGTTTTACCAACTCATCAATCAGCATCTCGGCATTGGCGTAGTGCACGTTGTCATCGCCTGTACCGTGTATATACAGCAGGTTGCCCTGCAGGTTTTTGGCGTATGTAATGGGCGATCCTTTGACGAAGTCTTCCAGGTTCTCTTGCGGCAAACCCATGTAGCGTTCCTGGTACATGTTGTCGTAGGTTAGCTGGTTGGCTACCGCGGCTACCGCAATGCCGGTTTTGTAAATCTCCGGGTACTGAAACAACAGGTTGAGGGTAGCAGAGCCGCCACCGCTCCATCCCCATACGGCTACACGCTCCGGGTCTATGTACGGCCACTTCAGAATTTCTTTGGCTGCGGCTGCCTGGTCGCTGATGTTGAGCAGGCCTACTTTCCGGTAGATGGATTTTCTCCAGGCACGCCCTTTGGGTGCCGGTGTGCCGCGGTTGTCGATCGTGATGTAGAAATATCCTTCTTCGGCCATGTCGCCATTAAACAGAAAGTTATCGGCCACGCCATAGGTATCGTGCACGTTGGCGCCCCACGGCTCGGTGTAAACCATAAAAACCACGGGGTATTTTTTCGCAGGATCAAAATTATTCGGCCGAACCATCCAGGCATCCATCTCCACACCATCGGCTGTTTTTACTTTGAAAAATTCTACTGTCTTTTCCACTTCTGCCTTTTTCATCTTGGTGGCAAATGGCTCTTGCCCGTTGATGGTTTGGTGAGCAGGCAGGGCGATCCACTCGGTTACTCGTTGGGTGTAGGCATTGGAGAAAGTGTGGAAGGCGAATTTTCCGTTGGGCGAAACGTTGTAATCGTGTGTGCCGGGTTGCGTGGCGGGCGATACCTGTTCGGCTTTGCCGCTGCCATCGAGTTTGGTTTTGAACAGGTACTTTTGGGTGGCATTGGCGGGCGAGGCCAGGAACCAGAGCGTGTTACGCTTCTCATCCACTGCCCGAATGTCCATCACATCGTAAGCCCCGTTGGTAATCAGCTTCTCTTTCCCATCGAGCCCGATGCGGTACACATGCCGCCAGCCGTCTTTCTCGCTGAACCACAAAAATTCTTTGCCGTTGTTAATCCATCTGAAGCGGTGCCGGAAGTCAATGGCATACACGTTTTCCCAGGGCGTATACACATCGATCCAAGCCTCATCTCTTTCCGAGTAGATGGCGCGTGCCTCGCCCGTGTGGGGGTTGCAGTGGTAAATGCGCGATTCATTTTGCTTGCGGTTGAGTTGCTGTACCAACAACTCGTTGGCGGCAGTCCACTCCATGCGGGGCAGGTAGTTTTGATGTGCCTCACCGGGAATAGTCAGCCACGTGGTTTTGTTCAACGATAGGTTGACCACACCGATGCGTGCGGGCGAAGGCGTTTCGCCTGCGGTTGGATATTCCACCGGCACAATCTGCGAATAGACCGAGTCGGTGTTGTTGATCATGTAAAAGTCGCGGATTTTCGAAGCATCTATTTGCCAGAAGGCAATGTGTTTGCTGTCGGGGCTCCATTGAAATCCATCGCGGCAGGCAAACTCTTCTTCATAAGCCCAGTCGAACGTGCCGTTGATCAGTTTGGGTTTGCGGTCGTTGGTCACTGCCGTAACCTGTTGGGTGGCCAGGTCTTCCACATATAACTCATTCCGGCTCACGTAGGCTGCCCGGGTGCCATCGGGCGAAAGCTTGGCAAACATCAGACTGCGTGGCGGCAGCCCCGCGCCCAGTTGGCGAAGCTGGCGGCTGGCCAGGTTAAATACATAGTAGTCGCCACGTGTATCTAAGCGCCACACTTTTTGGGTGTTGGTAAAGATCAGCACCTGCCTGCCATCGTTGCTCAACTGAAAGAGACGCACGGTGAGCGGTGTGCCACCGGGTGGAGTAAGTTCTGCCTTTGTAACCAACACCTGCCGTGTTTGGGCGGGCAGTGTGTACTGCACAATGTCACCGCCTTCGGTTTGATAATACGATTGGCCATCGGCAGCCCACCTGATTTGGGCAGGCGCGAAGGCATGGGCTGTTACAAAAACAACCAGTACCAGAATTCTTTTCATCGGGTGGAAGCCCGGCCATTTATTGCCGGTGTTCAAAAATAGAAAAGAGCTCCGGTATTCCTAAGCAGCCCGCTGTACGGGAAACACCGTTAAGTTCAACAATTCCGTATGCCGCACCACGCCTACGTCTACCAGCGTCAGGATGTCTTTGCGGGTAAGTTGCTTGAATAGTTCCTGTAGGGTGTTCACGGGCTTGTTGTTGAACGAAACCAGTATGTCGCCCTCGCGAATTTGCGAGCGCGATGCGGGCGAGTTGGGTTCAATGCTCACCACAAACAAACCTTTGTCGTTGGGCAGGCGGTGGTGGCGGGCCACTTTCTGGTTCAGCGGAACCTCCTGTAGCGAAAACCCCAGGTACGCTTTAAACACCTTGCCGTTGGCGATCAGTTGGCTGGCAATTTCTTTGGCGGTATTGATGTCTACCGAGAAACTGAGGCCCTGCGCACCCTGTATGATGGCCGTATTCACGCCCACCACATCGCCCGCGGTGTCAATCATCGGGCCACCCGAATTGCCGGGGTTCAGCGCGGCATCCGACTGTATCACATTGTCTACCAGCATACCGTTTTGCGAACGCAACGTTCGGCCCAGGGCGCTTACAACCCCTGTGGTTACCGTATGCTGGTAGCCATAAGGGTTGCCGATGGCAATCACCAACTGGCCTATCTGAAGCTGAGAAGAGTCGCCCAAGCGTGCCACTGAATAACCGCTGGCGTAAATCTTAAGGATGGCCAGGTCGGTGTCGGGGTCAATCCCCACCAGGCTGGCCTCTATTTCATTTTCGTTCAGCAGCGATATCATTATTTTTTCCGCGCCTTTCACCACGTGGCTGTTGGTAAAAATCAACCCGTCAGACGAAAACACGAAACCAGAACCCGAGCCAGCAGGCTTCAGGCGGCCATTCTGTGTTCGGAAGACATCAATCTTCACAACGGCATTTTTTACCTTTTGAACCGCCTCGATAATCATTTGCGAATAAGGATCCATCTCTTTTTGTTTTAAGAGCCGTCACTTCAAAAACTCAACCACCGTTCAGGTGCGGAAATAGTGTCGTGCAGATGCTGACGAAAAGTCGCTTCACACCCTTGCTTTTGTTGTTCTCACCATAAATTTTTGTAACTTTTTGACTTCTAAACCCCTAATTGGTTCCCATGGCCAAGTTGAAGAACATTATTAAGCAGTTGTCCGAAAAAGATTTCAAGTCTATCCACGATTCGCTCATCGAAAGCAATGCCGAGAAATCAGCCTACCTGCTCAAAGCCCTGCGCGAAAGGCAACTGTCTGACAGCAAGATAATGGTAGAGCTGGAGGTGAACGCCAATGCCTATTATACGCTGCGCTCGCGTCTTAACCAGAAGATTGAGGAGCACCTGCTGCAACAGATGGAGAGCCCACGCACCGACATTCTGCGCAAGGTGGCTAACCTGAACGAAGTTTTATTTACCAAGAAGCGCACCATCTCCATTACCACGCTCAAGAAACTCGAGAAGGAACTGATCGATTATGATTTGGCCAACGAGCTAACGGTGGTGTACAAATCGCTGAAGAAAATTCATATCAATACACCCGAACACTTTACTTACTCGCAACTGTACAACCGCCATGTGGCCTACATGCTCGCGGTGGATAAAGCCGAGGACCTGTTGGCGGATTACTTCAAGAAGTACGGAAGCTACCTGCTGTCGGGCGATGCTACCGAGAAACTGGGCCTGGGTCTGCTGCTGAAGGAGATGCAAAATGTGGCCAAGTTGTACGAATCGCACCGACTATATGTGTACCAGAGCTGCATGCTGGTGTATCACCGGCTGTTTGTTGAACCAGATGAACTGCAACAGGAGGGAGAATCCATTGAAGATATTTTCGACCACGTTCAAAAGATATTCGATACCTACAACCTCGACCCGCTTTATTATCACCTTAACCTAGTGTTTGAGTTTTTGAAATTGGAGTACTACAACCACTACAAGGTTTTCCGACAGGCCGAGAAGTTTTATGAAGAGGTGAACGATGCCGCTTCGAACCTGTTGGTGAATTACCCATACTACACCTTCTCGGCACAGTTTCTCATCTCCAAGCTGGAGCGCAGCTTGCGCATGGGCACCGAAAAAGAGTTATATGCTGAGAACGAAAGCATTTTTCTGGAATATGAGACCGATAGCAATGATGTGCCCCGGCACCTCATTTACATCATCTACCGGGCACTCTCCAGCTACTACGTGGGCAAGTACGAAGAGGCAGCCAAGATTATCAATAACTTTTTGAATGAAGTAAGTTTGAAGCGCTTTCCGTTTGCGCAAATGGAAGTAAAGGCGCTGCTGGCGTTGCAGTATTGCCTGTTGAAGGATTTCGATCTGTTCAATCAGCTTACCAACAGTATTCAGCGGCAGATCAGAATGTTAGGTAAAGACGATTGCGAGAACGTGTTGCTCTTTATCAAGATTCTGAAGATTGCCGTTAGCGAAGCCAAGAAAGAAAAGCCCAAGAAAATCAACGCCTTGATTCCGAAGTTCAAAGCTACCACGGTAAATTACTTTGCGCCCACCGCTTTGATACGCATGGATGAACAGTTTGTGGAAAACTTAACGGCTATCGATGCGCCCTGACGAGCGCGATTAAACACACATCAGGTATGAGCAATGTATAACCAGCCCGTGGCGTTGGGTTATACTTCCAGTTTCATAATGCTCTCGTGCGAGAGCGGCTTGTTGAGGTAAAGTTTAACGTTGGGATACTTCTTCGACCGGTTGAAATCCTGCGGGTTGATGGAAGAAGTGAGCATCACAATGCTGCATTTGTTCTTGGCTACATTAGTGAGCTTTTCGAACTCATCCAGGAACTGGAATCCATCCATCAATGGCATATCGATGTCCAGAAAGATCACATCGGGTAGCACCTTTTCGGCCACATCCAGCTTCTCCATGTTTTTCAGAAATTCGATGGCGCTCTTGGCACCCGTGTGCGTATAGATGTTGTCCGTGATGGAAGCAGCTTCTATCATTTTCTGGTTGATGAGGTTGTCGATTTCATTGTCATCAATCAGCATGACAGTGCGATACTTTTTTCCAGCCATTGGTTACAGGTTTATTGATTAAAAATAGACCTTCCGCTACTGATTTCCAAGCATGTTTATATGTCAAATTTAATTCCCTGTGCCAAGGGTAGTGTGCGCCCGAAGTTGATGGTGTTGGTTTGCCTGCGCATGTAAACCTTCCAGGCATCAGAACCTGACTCGCGCCCGCCACCGGTTTCTTTTTCGCCACCGAAGGCGCCACCAATCTCAGCTCCGGAAGTGCCAATGTTTACGTTGGCAATGCCACAGTCGCTGCCGGCATGCGAAAGGAATTGCTCCATCTCTTGCATGTGGTTGGTCATGATGGCCGAAGACAGGCCTTGCGTTACGCCATTCTGGTAGGCAATGGCTTCGTCTAAGGTTTTGTATTGGATGAGGTACAAAATGGGGGCGAAGGTTTCTTCCTGCACTATCTGCATCTGGTTCTTCACCTCTGCAATGGCAGGCTTTACATAGCAACCCGACTCATAGCCTTCTCCTTTCAACACACCACCGGGCAACACGAACGTACCACCTTGTTCTTTCACTTTTTTCAAAGCATCTGTGTAGGCTTTCACCGCCAGTTTATCGATCAGCGGCCCCACGTGGTTTTGCGGGTCGAGCGGGTTGCCGATGCGCAATTGGCTATAGGCTTTGCTGAGCCGCTCTTTTACTTCGTTGTACACTTTGTGGTGCACAATCAGCCTGCGCGTGGTGGTGCAGCGTTGGCCGGCTGTGCCTACGGCACCGAACAGGGCGCCCCGAATGGCAATATCCAGGTCGGCATGTTCTGTAATGATGATGGCATTGTTTCCGCCCAGTTCCAGCAACGCACGGCCTAAGCGCTCGCCCACGGTGCGGCCCACGGCCTTGCCCATGCGCACCGAGCCTGTGGCCGATACCAGCGGAATCCTTTCATCGGCCGACATGAGCTGACCTATTTTCGCATCGCCATTTACAATGCACGAAATGCCTTCGGGCAAGCCGTTGCGTTCAAAAACTTCGCTAACAATGTTTTGGCAGGCAATGCTGCACAACGGTGTTTTCTCCGAAGGTTTCCAGATGCACACATCGCCACACACCCACGCCAGCATGGTGTTCCAACTCCAAACCGCCACCGGAAAATTGAAGGCGGATATGATGCCTACGATACCCAGCGGATGATACTGTTCGTACATGCGGTGTTGGGGGCGCTCCGAATGCATGGTGAGGCCGTGCAACTGTCGCGACAAGCCCACGGCAAAATCGCAGATATCGATCATCTCCTGCACTTCGCCTAAACCTTCCTGGTACGATTTGCCCATTTCATAGCTCACCAGCTTGCCCAGCGGCTCTTTGTATTGCCGCAGTTGCTCGCCTATCTGTCGCACAATCTCTCCGCGCTTGGGTGCCGGCATCAAACGCCAAGTGGTGAAGGCGCGCGCAGCGGTATCTACCACTTTTTCAAACGCTTCGGCATCGGCCGCCTGCACTTTGCCAATCAGCTTGCCATCGACAGGGGAGAACGATTCGATAAACGTGCCCTTGGTTTTGATCCACTTCTTACCGGTAGAAACACCTGGGTTGGATGTTTTGATGCCGAGTGTTTGTAACGCTTCTTTGATGCCGAAATTTTTCATTGTTCTGGTGAGTTAATCCCATGTAAATGGCAAACACCTGTGGCGACTGGAGCGCCTCTGTTCAGGTGGCCACCACATGGCCTTTTTTTGAAGGCTGCAAAGTAACAGGTTTGGCTGTCTATCGCGAAGGAAACAGCCCTTATTTTTGGAACTACCAGGTTACGCCAAAGGCACCTCGCTCTTGGTTGGCTTTGATGCCTTCCACCAGCATGCCGCCATCTTTTATTTCGAGTATGCGGTTCAGGTCTTCCACGTTGTCCACAGGCACCTTGTCGATGTGGGTAATGATGAAGCCCGCTTTCAGGCCTGCCTCTTTCCACTTGCCATCGCCCACCCGTGCCAGGCGCACGCCTCCGTCCAGGCTCAGTTGGGTCAGTTCACGGTAGGTCACATCTTCAAAGGTGGCACCTTCTATCTCATAAAAAACAGCTTTTTTCTCTGCCTCTTCACCGCCTTCAAAATTCTTAAGCACCGCCTTCACGGTTTGTTCAGCTCTGTCCCTGCGGAATTTCACCTGCACCGATTCGCCCGGGCGGTTGCGTGCCACCCACTCCTGCAATTCAGACACACTGTTTACCGGGTGGCCATCGATCGCGGTAATAACATCGCCACTTTGGATGCCCGATTCCGCAGCCGCACTGCCGCGGTTTACACGCCTTACCAACACGCCCTGCACCACGTCCAAGTCGCGGGCTTCGGCCACATCGGCTGTTACATCTTCTATCTGCACGCCCAGCAATCCGCGTTGCACTTCACCAAATTCCAGCAGGTCATCCATTACTTTTTTTACGATAGAGGTGGGGATGGCGAACGAGTAGCCGGAGTAGCTTCCCGTTGCAGTGGCGATGGCCGAGTTGATGCCCACGAGTTCTCCGCGCAGGTTTACCAGCGCACCTCCGCTGTTGCCAGGGTTCACCGCGGCATCGGTTTGAATGAAGCTTTCTACCTGCAGACTGTTTCTATCGCGCAGAATGCCGATGTTGCGGGCTTTGGCACTCACAATGCCGGCTGTTACGGTAGAGTTCAGATCGAACGGGTTGCCGATGGCCAGCACCCACTCTCCGGGTATCACGCTGTCGGAGTCACCGTATTTTACGAAAGGAAGGTTTTTTGATTTGATCTTCAGCAGCGCCAGGTCGGTGGTAGGATCTCTGCCCACCAGCTTGGCAAAAAAGCGCTGGTTGTTGTTCAGCACCACTTCCAGGTTGGTGGCCTCTTCAATGACGTGGTTGTTGGTAACAATGTAACCATCGTCTGATATGATGACGCCCGAGCCGGAAGAGCGTGCGGGCTGATTAAAATACTCGTCCAACGGATTGACGCTGAAACTGCCGCTGCCATATACGGCCCGGATGTGTACCACCGCGGGGGTAACCATTTTCGCAGCTACTTCAAAATTCAAACCTGCCGGCAATGAGGCGGCCGAGTCGGTGCGGTAGTTGGCCAGCCGCAGGTTCTGGCGTTCTTCTATCGATTGGTAGGGCATTTCCTGCTCCACGTACTTCAGGGTTACCAACGACCCGGTTACCGCCCCTACAAATGCTGTAACCACAACCAGCAGAATCAACAGCGTGCGCCTCATAACATCTTGCTTTATCAATCTAATTTAGCTGATTAACGTCAAATCCTCTTCTGCGGTCGGGGCTGTTAACAAAAAAAGGTGCCGCCCCTTGCGAGGCGACACCTACCCACCTAACCTAAACCCTGCTTTGAATTAGTTTACGCGAATGGTTTGCTTCAGTATTTTCTTCTCGTCTTTGGGCACCACAATCTCCAGAATGCCATTGTTGTATTTGGCGCTTATTTTTTGCGCGTCTACATTTTCTGGCAGTGTAAAAGTGCGGCTGAAGGTGCCATACTGCGTTTCTACCGAGTAGAAGTTATTTTCTTTCTTCTCTTTCGAGAGTTTGCGCTCCCCGCTCACTGTCAGGTAGTTGTCGTTCAAATCGATTTTGAAATCCTCTTTGTTCATGCCGGGCACGGCCACATGCAATTCGAAAGCCTTTTCGTCTTCCAATATGTCTACACGAGGCACGAACGAGAACTGCGAAGATCCGCCCGAGCGGGCAACGGCATCGTTAAAAAAGCGGTCGATCAGGTTGCTGAAGGATGTCGGTACGAAATCGCTCAGCGTGGAGTTGTATCTTACTAAGCTCATAGTTTTTAATTTTTGGGTGGAACATGTCAATTTTAAATTCACAAACTCTCTTCAGAAAAAGCGTACCACGGCCTAATCTAAGACATAATGACCGAAATAGACCGTATGGAGGTGGAATTTTATGTCATTATGACTTGATTTGTGCGCATTAACCCGTTTTCCGGTATTTATTGGCAGCACCCAACTATCTGTGCGTGCTTGCGTATGAGCTACCAAAACCCAAAAGCATGATGCAGAGACTTACGTTCATTTTCCTTTTTTCGAGTACTGTTTTGTGTGCACAAACCCTGCCCCCCGGCCCGCAAAGTGTGGCCGATGCGGAAATGAGATTTGCCGCCACCTCCAAAGAGCAAAGCACCAAAGCCGCCTTCCTGGCTCACCTGGGTGCCGATGCCATTGTTTTCAACCAGGGCGAACCCGTGAATGGCCCCGAGTTGTGGAAACAGTTTCCGGAAAACAACGGTCTGTTGTTCTGGTGGCCGGTTTGGGCAGACATCGCTTCTTCGGGCGACTTTGGTTACACCACCGGCCCGTATGAGTCCAAGCGCGACCGTGGTGACGCTGCCCCGGCAGGCTATGGCTACTATTCTTCGGTGTGGAAGAAAAACGATCAGGGTGTGTGGAAGGTAGCCATTGATATGGGCATTGGCTTTCCCAAAAAAGAAGAGGTAGTGCATACGTTAAGAACATCGAACAAGCCCCTGAAAGGAGCCGGGTCGGTGAATATCCAGAAGGAACAGGCAGAGTTGCTGTCGCTGGATCGGGCCTATGTGGCAAAAGTGAATGAAGCGGGAGGCTCGTTTGTGCCGGGTTATCTATCCAGCGAAGCGCGCATTCACCGCACCGGAAGCTGGCCCTACACTACGCCCCAGGCCATACAAGCCATCGATGAGACAGGAAAAACATTTCAATACGAACAGGTGGGCGGAGAGGTGGCCGCTTCGGGCGATATGGGTTATGCCTATGGAAAGGTGAAGGTAACGGTTACGCGCGAGGGAAATACCCGCGAGCTGCCGCTGAATTACCTGCGCGTGTGGAAGAAAGAAGAGGGCCAGTGGAGAATTGTGCTCGATGTGGTGGGCGGATAAGGGCGCCCCGAACCAAAAACATTTCTGGACACCGGCAAAGGACAACTGAACGATAGGAAAGATACACAGGGCACCGGCAAAGGACAACTGAACGATAGGAAAGATACACCGGGCACCGGCAAGGGACAACTGAACGATAGGAAAGATACACAGGGCACCGGCAAAGGACAACTGAACGATAGGAAAGAGACACAGGATACCGGCAATGGACTACCGGCAGGAGGGGGCGGAGCCAAAAACCTCACCAGAGCCGAAGCGTGCTAGAGAGAAACCCCGCGTTTCCACGGAATAAAATCGTATTGCTGCAACTGCATGGCTTTGGTTTTGTATTCGCCACTGGCCACGCGTATGATCAGGTCCAACAATTCTTCACCGGCTTGCGCGATGGTTTTTTCCCCCGTAATCACAGCACCACAGTTATAGTCAATAATGTCGGGCATGCGCTCTGCCAGTGCATGGTTAGACGATATTTTGATGACCGGGGCGATGGGATTGCCCGTAGGCGTGCCCAGGCCGGTGGTAAACAACATCAGCGTGGCGCCCGAGCCCGCCATGGCCGTTGTGCTTTCCACATCGTTGCCGGGTGTGCACAGCAGGTTGAGCCCCGGCTTCCGAACGTATTCGGTGTAGTCCAGCACATCGGTAATGGGTGAAGTGCCGCCTTTCTTGGCCGCTCCGGCCGACTTCATGGCATCGGTTATCAGCCCGTCTTTGATGTTGCCGGGCGATGGGTTCATGTCGAAGCCTGAGCCCACGGCTTCGGCCGCCTGGGCATACGCTTTCATCAGGTGCATGAACCGTTCGGCCGTTGGCTCATCGGTGGTGCGGTTAATCAATTCCTGTTCTACGCCACACAATTCCGGAAACTCCGACAAAATGGTGGTACCCCCCAATGTTACCAGCAGATCAGAAGCATGGCCCACGGCAGGGTTGGCAGAGATGCCTGAAAAGCCATCGGAGCCGCCACACTCTAACCCCACCACCAGTTTGCTGAGTGAGGCGGGTTGGCGCGTGGCCCTGTTTACGGCCGCCAATTGCAGAAAGGTTTGGTGGATGGCTTTGGTGAGCAGTTGTTGTTCGGTGCCCTCCTTTTGTTGCTCCAGAATCACGAGCGGTTTGCCGTGTACACCCTCCAATTCTTTCAAGCGGTTGGTCAAGATGTTTACCTGCGAGTGCTGGCATCCCAAACTTAAAATGGTGGCGCCCGCCACGTTGGGGTTGTGAATGTAGCCGGCCAGCAGGTGGCAGAGCGCGTCAGAATCCTGGCGCGTGCCGCCACAGCCACCCTCGTGGGTAAGGAAACGGATGCCGTCTATGTTTTCGAACAGCGGCTGGGGCTTCAACGCGGTGGTCACTTCGGCCGTGGTCACATCTACGTGTTTGCCCTGCCGGTAGAGGTCTGCCAGTTGTGCCACCATTTTTTTATACGGATTGGGGGCAATAAACCCCAGCGCTTCTTCAAAAGCATCGCGAATGATCTGCACATTTCGGTTCTCGCAAAAAACCAGGGGCACCACCAGCCAATAGTTGGCAATTCCTACCTGTCCATCGGGCCGATGGCAACCCATAAAAGTACGGTCTTTCCATCTGCTTACATCTGGTGCTTGCCAGTTCACTGCCTGCGTTCGGCCGCTGTAGGGCGTAGCCTCGTGCCGTGTGTTTTGGGTGGTGATGGCTTCGCCTGCAGCCAGCGGATACAACGCCCGGCCTACCGTTACCCCATACATAATGATCTCTTCACCGGCCTTTAAAGGTCGGCATAGAAACTTGTGTTTGGCGGGCACATCTTGCAATAGGGTAATGCGTTGTTCATCGTGCAGAATTTCCTGCCCTTGCTGCAACAAAGTCAACGCTACCAGCACATTATCTGCCGGGTGTATCTGTAAAATCTTGTTCGCCATCATTTTCATCATCAGACACCACCATACATTTTCAGAACCGGATCGCGCAATGGGTTAGCTGCAGGGCTGCACAGGTACAGCATGGTTTCTGCCAGGTGCTGGGGCGATACCCATTTGTTGAAATCTGCCTGCGGCATGGCCTCGCGGTTGGCGGGCGTATCGATGGTGCTGGGCACCACTACCGATGTAACCACGTTCTTAGCAGCACCCTCGGCATTCATCATTTCAGCCAGCTTCATCACCAAAGTTTTGGACAACGCATAGGCCACGCTACCCGTTGCCTGCCTGGCTTGCAATGCGGGCCTCGCGCCTACCAATACTATACGGCCACCACCAGCTTGTGTGCACATGTGTGTGTGAACAACGCGGGCCACATGAAAGGCGGTAGAAAAATTGAGTTCAATCATCCGGGCTATATCGCTGCTGGTGGTGTCGGTTAGCTTGCCGCCTTCATAGCCACCGGCCAGCAGCAGGGCGGCATCGATTTTCGGATATTGTTTTAATAGTTGGTCAATAGCGTCTGCTGTTTGTCTTTCTTGTGTAAGATCAGCTTCGTAGCTAACCACAGGCGCAGCAAGTTTTTTTCCTGGAGACACCAGGGCCAACACCTGGTACCCATCCTTCACAAACGCATTGGTAACAACACGGCCCAGGTTGCCGGTGGCACCTGTTATCAAAACGGTTTTCTGCATGGCACACATGTAAGCAATCTAGTCGTAATAGTCCATTTAAAGTTAAACAGGAGGCCGCGATTCACAAATCGCATAATAATAAGTCTTTTTGCATCAATAGGGTTGCTATTGTGGTCCAATAGTTGTAACCTTCTTGCTTGTAAAAACCTGTTAAACCTAAAAATCAAAGTTCTATGAAAGTGATGAAGACGTTTTTGGTGATGATGGCCCTGGTGTGGGGTGCAGGCTGGGCTTATGCACAAGAGGTAACGGTAACTGACGAAGAGCTATCGAAGTATGCCACTGCGATGGATTCTGTGAACGAAATGAGTGCCAGTGTACTGGTAACCATCTCAGACATGGTGAAGAACAGCACAGTAATGGACGCGGCCCGCTACAACGATCTGTCGAAGATAGCCAAAGATGAGGCCAAGCTGGCCGAAGCCAAAGCAACACCGGAAGAGATTGCCTTCCTGAACGAGGTGGCTACTAAGAAGGAAGAAGAAACCGCGCGCATCAATACGGCCTTTCAGTCGCTGGCGAAAGAGTATGTAGGGGTGGCTGTCTTCAACAAAGTGAAGAAAGCGCTCAGCGCAGATGCAGAGCTGAAAACCAAATACGACTCGCTGATGGACGAGTTGAAGAAAGACAACCCGGTGGTTCAGTAACCGATAGATTAGGCTTCACTTAGCAGAGGCTGCTTCCCTTTTTTGATGGATCAAACGCAGGAGGCAGCCTCTCTTTTTTTCAGCCGCAAGGTTACCTTTCCTCACAACCGTTCAACCCCGCATTCAGGCAGCCGGTCGACTCTCTCATTTAGTTACGCTGCTGCTGCAACCTATTTTTCCCTCGTAACGTTATCTGTTTGTGCTTGATAAGGGCGATGTATCAACAGGAATTGTAAAGATTTTTTAATAGTACCAGGTTGGCATTTTTTATATGGCCAACAGTCGTTTCTTCAAAATAATAGAAGGCACAGGTATAGAGAGAAGGAGTAATTATGGGATGGGTAACATTATATATTACAGGAAACAGCGGTTTTAACAGCGAGGTGTGGCGCCAGTTGGAGCAGTCTGACATTTCGTTTATGCCAGGAACGGTAGAGGAAGACCGTAACCTGAGTTTGTACTGGGTGCCGGAAAACCTGCCACTGCGCGAGGTGAAGAAGGCCATTGGCAGCAAAATCATTTTCAAATACCGGCTGCGGTTTTACGGCAGCCTCGAGCAATTCGAACAAGAGCAGGTGATGCCCCGGAAAGACCGTTTCACGGCCCGCGAGGAGGCGATGATACGCGAGATGAAAGACTGGCAAGCCAGGAAGATCAGGCAATCTGCCTAATCACTGTTTCAGGCGGGCTGTTTTCCACAAAGCCATCAGCGTAGATACACCGATGCGTCCCAAAATCACTACCCGACTCAACAGCGGGAAATAGTTTGCTTTGGTGGTAAGCCACACATACAACAGCAGGCTTCCCGAAAGGGCCAGCGTACCTACTTCAACCAATAACATCTGTTGGGCACCCGTGAGGTGGAGCACCGTAAACAGCAACCCCACCACTACCACGGAACACGACAACGCCACCACCTTTTGTGCAAGGATGCCTAACAGCAAGGGGCAGCAGCAGGGAAATAGGCACTAAGGAAATAGAAGCCGGAAAGCAGTATCGTGGTTACCATCAGCGCTTCCTGCCCGCCCACAATGCCAAAATAGTTTATACCTCCACACAACAGAATGGCCGCCACAAGCGCCAACTCTATCTTTTGTTCATGGGGCACCAAAACTTTCAGTAAAGACACGGGAGGTTTCATTTTCCAAAGTACTACATTTTCCTGGCATGACTTCATGCAAGCAAAATACCTTTCCTGATTTGTGGGAATGATTGAAGGTTGATGCACACTATGATTTTTTGAAGAAAGGGGTTAGTATTGATAAAAGAAATACCACAATTCGATGGAAAGACGCGATGCACTCAAGGCGCTGGCCGTGCTTACAGGTGGGGCTGTACTGGTACCGTCCTGCAACTTCCTGAAGGAAGATATCCTGGCCGCGTACAAAAACCTACAGGTAACACCCAGCCTGCAGCAGATGCTGGCGCAGATCGCCAACACCATTATACCCGCAGGCGCATTAAAAGGTGCAGCCGATTTACAGGTGCAGGATTTTATCCTCGTGATGGTGAACGACTGCTTCAAGCCGGAGGAGCAGCAGGTGTTCATGCGAGGCATGCAGCATTTTAATGATTACAGCGATGCGGTAGGTGGCAAATCGTTCAAGCGGCTTACGCCCGAAGGGCAGGCGCAAGTAGTGGAGGCGGGCCTGGCCCTCGAGCCTAAAGAGGCGCCCGCGGCAGAAACCGCAGAAGAAAAAGAAGCGCGCGAGAACGAACAAGCCGTCCACACCTTCCTGCAAACCACCAAGCGCTTTACCATTCAGGGTTTCATGATGTCGCAATACATGATGACGGAAGTAAAACCTTACCAGATGCTGCCGGGCGACTACCAGGGTGCTGTATTATTGAGTGACCTTAAAACCGAAGTAATCCATGGCTAATTTTAATATTGACGCGACACAACAAAGAACGTTTCAAGCCATCGTGATTGGCTCTGGCATGAGTGGCAGCTGGGCTGCAAAAGAATTGTGCGAGCATGGTGTGAAGACGCTGGTGCTGGAAAGAGGCCGCGATGTGAAGCACCTGAAAGACTACCCCACCACGCAAATGTTGCCGTATGAGTTCGAACACCGGGGCGCCATTCCCCACGAAGTGCAGCAGGAGAATCCCATCGTGAGCCGTTGTTACGCCTTCCGCGAAGATGCAGCTCACTTTTTTGTGAAAGACAAAGAGCATCCGTATGTGCAGGAGAAGCCGTTCGACTGGATTCGGGGCTACCAGGTGGGAGGCAAGTCGTTGCTGTGGGCGCGGCAGGTACAACGCTGGTCCGACTTCGACTTTGAAGGCCCCGCGCGCGATGGCTTTGCGGTAGACTGGCCCATTCGCTACAAAGACATTGCCCCCTGGTACAGCCTTGTGGAAAAGTTTGCCGGAGTATCGGGCAACCGCGATGGCCTGCCCAACCTGCCCGATGGAGAATTTTTACCAGGCTTCGAACTGAACATTGTAGAGAAATATTTTCAGCAGCAACTGAAGAAGCACTATGGCGACACACGCCACATGATATTGGCGCGCTGCGCGCACATTACCGGCAACCTGGAGTATTACCAGCAGCAGGGCCGTATGAAATGCCAGAGCCGCAACCTCTGCCAGCGGGGCTGCCCTTTCGGGGGATACTTCAGCGCCAACGCCTCCACATTGCCGTGGGCAGAAAAGACCGGCAACATGACGCTGCGCACCCATGCGGTAGTACATTCGATCATTTACGATGAAGCAAAAGGCAGGGCCACCGGTGTGCGCATAGTGGATGCGAACACTAAGCAGATGGAAGAGTACTATGCCGATGTTATTTTTCTGAACGCTGCCGCCCTCAACACCAACCTGATATTGCTTAACTCCACCTCCAGCCGGTTCCCCAACGGTTTGGGTAACGACAATGGCCTGCTGGGCAAGTACGTGGCTTTCCACAACTACCGCGCGGGCGTGTCGGCAGAATACGAGGGGCACCTGGAATACACCACGCAGGGAGGCCGCCCCACCAGTGGTTACTTCCCGCGTTTCCGCAACCTGCGGAAGCAGGAGACAGATTTCCTCCGCGGCTACGCTGCCGGCTTCAGCGCAGGGCGCTACAACTATGCCGACCAGCAAGGCATCGGCATGATGTTGAAAGAAAACATTTTGAACCCCTCGCAGTGGACCAACTGGATGGTGGGCTCGCACATGATGGGCGAAACCATTCCCAAGGAAACCAACTACGTGGCTTTGAGCAAGGACCTGAAAGATGAGTGGGGCATACCGCAGCTCAGCATACATGTGGACTATGACGACAACGATGAAAAGATGGTGAAAGACTACCTGGCGCAGATGACCGAGATGTTCGAGAAGGCGGGCTTCACCAACATCAAAACGCGCGATGACCACCGCGCCCCCGGCCTCGATATACACGAGATGGGTGGCGTGCGCATGGGCCGCGACCCAAGGACATCGCTGCTGAACAAAGACCACCAGTTGCATGCCTGCAAAAATGTGTACGTTACCGATGGTGCCTGCATGACCTCTACCGCCACGCAAAACCCCTCACTAACCTACATGGCCTTTGCCGCCCGCGCAGCACACCACGCCATGAAGAGCAGTAAGGGGTAACAAGACTGTCGGCATGCTCCGCTTGCGTGTCCGCAAAGATTTCCAAACAAAAACGGCTCGTGAGGTACGGGCCGTTTTTGTTTTGCACTACTTATTGCTATTCACCGGTGGCGGCCCTTCGGGCACCAGGCCCTTGTACACATGGTCGCCTTTGCGTTGTTTGAATTCAGCTTTCACTGCTTCCACCTTCTTGGGATCTTCATACAGGTCCACCATCGTCATGGCCAGCGTTTTAGAAGCATGCAACATGCCTTTGTGGCCGATGGACATGCCCCCGCAGGCCACCACCGCCCACGAGTGCCACGGGGTGCCAATGGGCGCTGTTGCTACACTTAGGCGAAGGGTCGGTACTACCCAGCTCACATCGCCCACATCGGTAGAGCCGCCACCCGCGTTGGGGTCGGTTGCCTCTAACGGTTCTACTTTGGTGTGCAGACCTACCTGCGGCTTGCCGGTACTTTCCTGTATTTTTTTGGCGAAGGCCACTTCTTCTTCTGTATAGCTCATGGGGCCTAACAATCCCAGGTTCTGCGTAAGGTATTCTGCACCGGTGCGGTTCACCAGCACTTCGTAGATGCCCGACACCAGCGTGATCTTATAATCTACATTCGCCATGATGGCGGCACCTTCGGCCATTTTCTTCACACGTTCATATACTTCTGTCATGCCTTCGCGTTGGGTGTCGCGCACACGCACCCAAAGGCGCGAATAGTCGGGCACCACGTTTACCACTTGGCCGCCATCTTGTATGTGGTAGTGTATGCGTACGCTGGGCTTGATGTGTTCGCGCAGGTAGTTGATGCCGTGGGTGTATAACTCCAGCGCATCGCTGGCGCTGCGCCCATTCCAGGGGTCGCCCGAGGCGTGGGCCGCCTGCCCTTTGAACTCTACCACGAAGTCGACCAGCGCCAGCCCTGTCTGCACAGCGGCTTTGGTTTCTGCACCCGGATGCCAGTCCATCACTACATCTACCCCTTCAAAGAGGCCGGCCCGTATCATCCACAGCTTGCCGAAGAATTTTTCTTCTGCCGGGGTGCCGTAAAATTTGATGGTACCCTTCAACTTGCCTTGTGCAATCATTTCTTTGATGGAGATGGCCGCCCCAAGGCTGGCGGTGCCGAAGAGGTTATGGCCGCAGCCGTGGCCGGGCTCTCCTTCGTGCAGCGGGTCTTTGGTGGGCACCGCTTTTTGCGACAAGCCGGGCAGCGCATCGAACTCACCGAGGATACCGATTACCGGACTGCCGCTGCCATAGGTGGCCACGAAGGCTGTTGGTATTTCCGCTACGCCACGCTGCACTTGAAAGCCGTTGGCTTCGGCATAGTCGGCCAGCAGTTGTGCCGACTGCGATTCGTTGAACGCAGTTTCGGCTGCCGCCCATATTTTGTCGCTGATGCCGGTGAGGTCGACTGCGTGGCTGTCTACCGACTGCACCACTGCCTTTTTGTTGGCGGTCATAACGGGTGCGGGCGTTTTCTTTTGTGCGAGGGCCGGTGTGACGGCCACCAGCAAAGCAAGGGTAAATGTGGGTAGGTTCATATGGTAAAACGTAAAATCAACACAGGCAAGCTAACAGTTTTGACTGAAAACCAAGCGCCCGTTTTTGACGGGCGGCAGGTGGATGTTGGCATGCCATGCACGGCCACCGGCAGCGGCTGCTTGAGCGGTAATTATTTCCGCATGAGCGTTAGTAGTTTACACACGAGTACCAACTGATTTCCCATTGACATGAACACTTTACCCGTAAGCGCCTGCAGCGTTCCTGTGAGCGTTAACTGTTTTTTTGCTTGCACCCGCGGTGTTCCTATAAGCGTTCATATTTTCCCTGTAAGCACCTGCGGTGTTCCTGTTGGCGTTAACTGTTTTCCTATGAGCGCCTGCCGTGTTCCTGTGAGCGTTAACTGTTTTCCTGTTTGCACCCGCAGTGTTCCTATAGACGATAATCGTTTTCCTGTGAGCGCCCTGCGTGAGGGATGGCAGCGGAAAGCCTGCCGGTGGCAACCTTGGGCGTAGTTGGCAGCGGTAGGCCACCCGCCACGTTCGCCCGCCACTGGCCGCAGGCACCGGCAGCTTGCAGCGTACAGCCCGACCCTGACGCTGGCGGTCAGGGCGGGCCCTGATGCGCGGGACGGTCAGAACGGGCATTGACGCGGGGCGGTCAGAATGAGCACTGATGCGGGGCGGTCAGAACACGCTCTGAAGCGGGGGGCAGAGCGGGCACTGACGCGCTCCAGCGGTCAGGGGCACGCCCACCACTCATAAAAATTACGACTTCCCCGGTGGTTCCTTTCGTTACCTTTTCTTCCTTAATCGTTCATTATGAAGAAAATCTATCTCCTCCTCGTGTCGGTGGTGTGGCTGTTGGTAGTCGAAGCACAACCGGTAGACCCTTCGTTTTACAGCAACTACAAGTGGCGCAACATTGGCCCGCAGCGCGGTGGGCGCTCGCTCGGTGCTGCGGGCAGTCCCGGCCGGCCCAACGAATATTACTTTGGTGCCACGGGTGGCGGCTTGTGGAAGACCACCGATGGCGGGCAGGAGTGGCAACCCGTAACCGATGGCAAGATTTCGAGCTCGTCTATTGGTGCAGTGGCCGTGGCCGAGACCAATCCCGACATTGTGTACATAGGCGGAGGCGAGACGCAGTTGCGCGGCAGCATCACCCAGGGCGATGGTGTGTATAAAACCACCGATGGTGGCAAAACATGGCGCCACCTGGGGCTGAAGGAAACGCAGGCCATTGCGCGCATCCGTGTGCACCCTACCAATCCCGATATTGTTTATGTAGCAGCGTTGGGCCACCCTTACGGGGATAACGAAGAGCGGGGCGTGTTCCGCTCTACCGATGGCGGCAACACGTGGAAGAAGATATTGTATGTAAGCCCCAAAGCGGGCGCGGCCGACCTGGTGATTGACCGCACCAACCCGAAGATCATTTACGCCAGCACGTGGCAGGTGTACCGCAAAACGTGGAAGATGTGGGGTGGTGGGCCCGACTGCAAACTGTGGAAGTCGGAGAACGGTGGCGATACATGGGTAGACATTACGGCCAACCCCGGCATGCCGGCCGCACCCATCGGCAAAATCGGCATCACGGTGTCGCCCGTAGATAACAAAAGACTGTGGGCCATTGTGGAGGCCAACGAAGGGGGCGTGTTTCGCAGCGATGACGGGGGCGCCACCTGGAAGCGCACCAACGAAGAGCGCAAGCTGCGGCAGCGGGCATTTTACTACTCGCGCATCTATGCCGACCCGTTGGATCGCGAAACGGTGTATTGCCTCAACGTAGATTTCTTTAAGTCCACCGATGGGGGTGTGAAGTTCGAAAACATCAACACCATGCATGGCGACCACCACGACCTGTGGATAGACCCCAACAACAACCAGCGCATGATCCTGTCGGACGATGGGGGAGGCGTGGTGTCGGTAAACGGGGGTAGGAGCTGGACGGAGCAAGACTACTGCACTACGCAGCTCTACCACGTTACCACTACCAGCCACGTGCCCTACCACGTGGCCGGGGCGCAGCAAGACAACTCCACTATTGCCATACCCAGCGATGGGTGGAACCACATGAACGTGCTGGGCGAGTGGGGCTACGATGTGGGCGGTGGCGAGAGTGGCTACATTGCGCCACACCCCACCAACCCCGATCTGTTTTATGCCGGCAGCCAGGGCGCGCTGCTAACGCGCTACGACCGCAGCAACGGCCAGATACGCGACATACAAGTGTACCCGCGCTTTTTCTCGGGTGAGCCGGCCAGCGCCTTACCCGAGCGTTGGCAGTGGACGTACCCCATTGTGTTTTCGCCCAAAGACCCCAACACACTTTATACCTGCTCCCAGCATGTGTGGAAGACCACCAACGATGGGCAGAGCTGGGAGAAGATCAGTCCTGACCTGACGTATGCCGACCCCGAAACGCTGGGCCCCACGGGCGGGGAGATTACCAAAGACATGAACGGCCCCGAGATTTACGCCACGGTGTTTGCCCTGGCGCCCTCTAACCACGACATCAATACCATTTGGGCCGGGTCGGACGATGGCAAGATCCACCTCACCCGCGATGGTGGCAAGAAGTGGACCGATATTACCCCGAAGGATTTACCGAAACATTCAGTAGTAGCCATTATAGATGAGTCGAAGCATGCAGCCGGTACCGCTTACGTTGCGGCCTTCCGCTACCAGGTAGACGACCGCCAGCCTTATGTGTTTCGCACGAAAGACTATGGCAAAACGTGGACGAAGATTGTAACGGGCATCAAAGACGGCCACTTTGCGCGCTCGGTGCGCGAAGACCACGTGCGGCCGGGGTTGCTGTTCCTGGGTACGGAGCATGGCGCCTATGTGTCGTTCAACGCGGGCGACACGTGGCAGACCTTGCAGTTGAATCTGCCTGACACGCCCATCCGCGACCTGGTGGTGAAAGACAACGATGTGGTGCTGGGCACCCACGGACGCGGCTTCTGGATTCTTGACGACATCAACCCCTTGCGGGAGATCAGCGCGGAGAAGCTGAACCAGCCCCTTGTGTTGTTCCAGCCTGCCAACGCCATCCGCGGGGTGTACGATGCCGTGTTTCAATATTACCTGAAGAGCAAAGCCGACTCGGTGGTGGTGGAAGTGCTGGACGCCAACGGTGGGCTGGTGCGCAGGATGGTGGGCACGAAGCCCGAAGAGAAACCGGCCGCAGGCGACTGGTGGGGCAGGGGCGAGTCGAAGCCTACCACGGCAGCGGGGCTGAACTCCTTCAGTTGGAACCTGCGCTACCCGGGCGCCACGGTGTTCGAGGGCATGATCATGTGGGGGGCGCGGCCGCAGAACGGGCCGAAGGCACCCATTGGCAAATACCAGGTGCGCGTAACGGTGGGCAGCCACACCGAAACCAAAACCTTTGAGGTGAAGATGAACCCCAACCTGAAAGGGGTAACCGAAGCCGACCTGAAAGAGACGTTCGACCTGGCGATGAAGATACGCGAAAAGGAAAGCGCCAACAACGATGCGGTGATCCGCATCCGCCAGGTGCGTGCGCAGGTAGAGGAGCGTACGAAGGAACTGAACGATGCCGCCTTCACGGCACAGGCAAAAGACTTTGTGGCCAAGCTGACGGCCATAGAAGAAGACCTGTACCAGACGAAGAACCGCAGCGGGCAAGATCCGCTTAACTTCCCCATTAAGTTGGGCAACCGTATTTCTGCCGTGCGCAGGAGCTTAGAGAGTGGCGACAATAAACCCACCGCGGGCGTGTACAAAGTGTTTGAGGAGCTGAGCAAAGAACTGGACGCCCACCTGCTGAAACTCGACAACACCATGAAGGCCGGCCTTGATGCCATCAACCCTGTGTTGATGAACAAGCAGCTGAAAGCCGTGGTGGATGGGAAGAGGTAGGGTTGAGAGTGGATCGTTGTTGGTTCTTGGTTGATCGTTGTTCGAATAACGAGTAACCAAGAACCAACAACAAACTACAACCTGCACGCATGCCGGTTCACCAGCCGCCATTGCTTTTTGTGGCGCACGTACACTTCGGTGTACAGCAGTGAAATTTCTAGCGGCTTGCCGTCCATCAATGCTTTGAATACGCCTTTGCCGGTTACTACGCCCGTGTCTTTGTACAGGCGCGCGGTGGCTTCCTTTACCTGCACGCTTTCATAGTTCAGTTTGCCGCTCTTCAGGTCGGCCAGTACTTCTGTTTTGGTTTCTATCCAGCCGTTGGAGTGTATGTACTGCACGCGGTCGTCCAGCAGGAGCGTGAGCGAGTCGTATTGTTTTTGTGCGAGCCATTGGAATTTGCGCGCGTGCAACGCCAGCAGTTGTTTTTCTTCACTCGACTGGGCAAGGGCACCGAGGTTGATCAGTGTAGCCAGAAAAAGGATGAGTATTTTCATGCAGTTGGGTTTGAACCTAAAGATAACATGATAACATTTGAAACGTTCCTAACATCCCAACCTTTAAACTTTCCAACGTTGCAACGTTCCAACCTTACAACGTTCCAACCTTTAAACGTTCAAACGTTCTACCCTTGCACCTTCATCTCTTTTCTTCGCTTTTCATCCAGCGAGTATTTGCCTGCGCCAAACACCACAAACACCACCAGGCTGGCCAACACCACCAGGGAAATCTCCAGTTCCATGTGGTTGCCGATGGACATGAATCCTTTGGGATAGTTCACGAAGATGACGGCCCCGATGAGGATGGGCAATTGAATGGCGCAGATGATGCGCGTGAAGAGGCCCACGATGATCAGCGGCCCGCCCAGGGCGTGGGCAAACACAATGTAATGGGCCAGCACGGCCCCGCCATACATCATGTTCAGTCCTGCGGTGGTGGTTTCCAGCGTTTCGATGTTAACCATGAACTCGAACCCCTTAAAGGTGATGAATACACCCAGCACGATGCGGAAGAAATCCAGCCATCCCGGCCGGTGAGAGTTTCCCCAACCCTCCAAGTTTGTGATGACACTCATGATTGAAAAGGTTTTGGTACTTACAAAGTTTACGAAAAATGGCTGCCGAAAACAACCCTGTTGCCATTAATCTGCCAGGAGGCCCGTTTACCGAACGTGCCGTTCGTTGATAAAGGAGGGTAGTTGGTTTTTAGGGTACTTGCGCTATGTTCACTTTTTCAAAACCCTCCGTCACATGATCAGACTTGTTTCCATAACGATGTTGTGTTTGTTGGCTACAGGCGTTCACGCTCAAAAGGCCGCCCAGGCGCTGGAAGGCGACCATACGCTGAAGGAGCGCTATGGCATCATGAAAGAAAACTCGCAAACCTTTCAGGATTACAAAGTCATCAAAGAGTACATCCTGGATGGCTTTTGGAAAATTACGCTGGACTCGGTGAGCACGTTGGAGAGGAGCCTGGCAGAGGCCGAGGCGCGCATCAACACCCTGGAGGGGCAGATGAAAACCATGGAGGCACGCATGGCCCAGAACGATGCCGCCATGAAGGAAATGGAATTCGATAGCTCGCACGTAACCGTGTTGGGCATCTCCTTCTCGAAGGCGCTGTTTCTCATCATCACCGGCTGCACCATTGCGGGGTTGCTGGTATTGTGGGGCAGCACGGCCGGTGTGGTACGGTTGCTGCAAAAATCGGTGAAGGAAAAAGACCTTTCTCTTTTTGGCCTCAGTGCCGAGTTCGATGACTTCCGCAAAAAAGCGTTGGAGAAAGAAGTGAAGCTCTCGCGCGAGCTGCAGAACGAACGCAACAAGCTGGCCGAGTTGAAAGCAGTGAGGTGAAGTGACGAATGCAGAATGACGAATTTTTGAAGCTGCTACATTCTACATTCCAATTCGCTATTCCCTTCTATACACCCTTACATAATCCACCTCCATACGCTGGGGCCAGATGTTTTCATCTACGCCTTGCTGGCCACCCCAGTTGCCGCCCACGGCTATGTTCATAATCAGGTGAAAGCGTTGGTCGAATGGCCACTGCGGGGACCCATTGCCTGTGCGGCCAAAGGTATAATAGGTCTGGCCATCTATCTTAAATAGAATGGCATCGGGTTCCCACTCCACCGAGTACACATGAAAAGCAGAAGTAGCATCGGGCACATGCCGGAAGCCTCCCTTCTGTGTGCCGATGCTGTGGTTGTATGCTTCGGTGTGCACGGTGCCATGCACCTGCCCTTCGTTGAAGCCCACGTGCTCCATAATATCTATTTCGCCACTATTGGGCCAGCCCCCGTACTTCCAGTCGGTGGGCAGCATCCAGATGGCCGGCCACGTGCCTTTGCCTTTGGGTAGTTTGGCACGTACTTCAATCTTCGCATAGGTCCAGTCGCCTTTGCCGCGCGATACGATGCGGGTGGACGTGTATTCTTTGGTTTCTTTCTTCTCTTTATGTGCTTCAATGATCAGCACGCCATTTTCGATGCGCACGTTCCGGGCGTCTTTGGTGTAGTACTGCAGTTCGTTGTTGCCCCAGCCACACACGTTCGGGCAGCCATCGCCCAGGTCGTAATCCCACCGGGTGGCATCGGGGGCGCCATTCACGTCAAATTCGTCAGACCAAACCAATTTGTATTCTTTGGGCTCCGGGGGCGCAGACGGAGCAAAATCAGGCGGTACCGCATCTTGGTCGCAAGCCAGTAACCAGAACGAGAAAATCAGTGCAATCATGGCAGGGGAGGATTTTGTGAACATTTCGATTCATCTTCGGAAATTAAATATAAAAATTTAAACCCGGGGATGTAACCATTGCAAACAGGCGGGGTTACCCTACCCGAAATGGCTACCGAACAGTGGACTCGCTTTCAGACAATGCATTGATGGTGAAGGTGCGCGATGGCGACCTGGACAAACTGGGTTTGCTCTTCGAGCGCTATAAAAGGCCCTTGTATGGCTTCTTTTATGGCATGAACCGCAGCCAGGAGCTGAGCGAAGACCTGGTGCAGAACACCTTCTTCCGCATTCTGAAGTACCGCCATCTCTTCCGGGGCGATGGCGACTTCAGAACCTGGATGTTTCACATTGCACGCAACGTGAGCCACGACCACTACCGGAAAGACAAACTGAAAGCGAAAGACCCGGTAGAAAACTGGCAGGAGCGTTTAGGGCATGAAGAAACACAGTCGGCAGCCATGCAGCACGATGAGGAAAACCGCATGCTCTCCATGGCCATGGACAGGCTGCCAGACGATAAGCGCGAGATTATTTTGCTGAGCAAATACCAGGAAAAGAAGTACAAAGAAATTGGCGACATGCTGGGTTGCAGCGAGGGGGTGGTGAAAGTAAAGGTGTTCAGGGCGTTGCAGGAATTGAAGCAGATTTATCATCGGTTGGAAAGAGCGATGTAAACAGCAGAGCGTATGGAAAAGCACAAAGTGGATGAGTTGATTGACAAGTACAATGCGGGTGTGGCCGATCCTGCCGAGTTGCAGCAGTTGGAGCACCTGATGGAGGAGGGGGCAGTGGCGCTGACACATTTGCGCGATCTGCAGCGCCTTGATGACCAGTTGATGCGCATGGAGCCTCCGCGCACTTCGCTGCAGATGGACGACCGGTTCTACGAGATGCTGGCCGAAGAGAAGCGCAAAAGCAAGCCGGTGGGTTTTGCCTGGCCCGGGTGGAAGGGGCTGGCACCACGGTTGGCCTTTGCGGCCGCATTGCTGGTGGCAGGCTTTTTAGGTGGCTACTGGCTGCAGCAACCCGCGGAGAAAACGGAAGTGGCGGCTTTGACGCAAGAAGTTACCGAACTGAAAGAGATGATGATGCTCACCCTGCTGGAGAAGGAGTCGGCCACCGACCGCCTCCGTGCGGTAAGCCTCACTAGCGACATGGACCAAGCGAGCCAGAAAGTAACGCGGGCGCTGATCCACACGCTGAATAACGATGAAAATGTGAACGTGCGCCTGGCGGCCCTCGATGCGCTGAAAGCCTATGCGCGCGATAACAAAGTGCGCGAAGAGCTGGTGCGCGCCATCGCCAAACAGCAGTCGCCCTTGGTGCAGGTAGCGCTGGCAGAAGTAATGGTGGCCCTGCAGGAGAAAAAATCGGTAACAGAATTGAAGAAACTGCTGGAAGATGACCGCACACCCGAAGAGGTGAAGAGCAGGATCAAAGAAAGCATTGAAGTATTGATATGAACGGGCATACGTCCGGGCATGAAAACAAAATCAAAAAAGTATGGACAAGATCATGGTGATAGTCGCGGTGTGCCTGACAGGCTTTGCCGCCTCAGCACAGACGCACACAGAAAAGATCAGCCGCGAACTGGCCTTCGAAAAGAAGAGCAGTGCCAACACACTGATGATTTTCAACATCAATGGAGATGTAGTGGTAACCGGCCACACGGGCGACAAGGTGATTGTAGAGGTAGAGAAGGTGGTGAGGGGCAAAACCGCAGCGCGCCTGGAGAAAGGAAAGCAGGAGATACAGCTGGGCGTGGTAGACCGTGCCGACTCCCTCTTTCTCTACGTGCAAGGTGTTTGCAGCGAGTTTGGCCGACTGCGCAAAAAGGAAGGCTGGCAGCGCAAGTGGAATGGCTGGGGCTACAACTGGAGCGACTGCAACGGCCGCGATTGCGACAAAGAGTACGACTACCAGATGAACTTCATCGTTAAGGTGCCGGCCGGGGTGCATGTGTTTGCCTCCACCGTTAACGATGGCGATGTGGAAGTGAGCAATACCACAGGCTATGTATTGGCCGATAACGTGAACGGCAGCATCCGGCTGAAAAACATCAGCGGTGCCACGTATGCCTCTACCATCAATGGCGATGTAGACCTCGACTACACCCGCAACCCGACTACCGAATGCCGGTACTACTCACTCAATGGCGACATCAACGCCTATTTTGTGAAGGGATTAGCCGCACAGGTAAGCTTCGACAGCTTCAATGGCGACTTCTACACCAACGTGGATGAGTTGGAAAACATACCGGTGGCCATGGAAAAGAAAACGACCGACAAGGGTGTGAAGTTCAAAATCAGCGGCAGCCGGTACAAGGTAGGCAGCGGTGGTGCCATGCTGCTCGACTTCGAAACCTTTAACGGCAACGTGTACCTGAAGGAGAAAAAATAACGGAAGGGTTTGTAGTGAAAAAGAAGTGTTGAACTGAAAAAGATTGTTTATGAAAAAGTACTTGATAACCGTAGGATTCATTGTTGGAATGGTGGTGGCAGCCTGGGCGCAAACCGAAGGGGAGATTCCCGTGCCGCTGTCTGATCCAGCGAAGAGAGGAAAATTGAAAGCGCACCTGAATTACGGGTCGATCGTTGTGAAGGGCACTGCGCGCAAAGATGTGCTGGTGCGGTATGCAGCCGCAGCCGAAGACAACCACCGCCACCGGAACGGCAACGAAAAAGACGGCTTGAAGCGCATCAGCAGCGGCACGCTCGACCTGGAGGTGTCTGAAAACGACAACTACGTAAAGGTGAGCTCCGACTCGTGGAACAACAAGATGAACCTGACCATCGAGGTGCCTTCGGGCTTCGACCTGGACGTGCACACCTACAACGATGGCGATTTGTACATCAGCAATATTCAGGGTGAATTGTCGCTAACCAACTACAATGGCGAAATCACGGCCGAGAACATTTCGGGATCGGTGATAGCCACCACCTACAATGGAGAGATCAAAGTAACGTTCGATAAAGTGACCGAGGGCGTGCCCATGGCGTATTCCACCTACAATGGCGATGTAGACCTTACCTTTCCGGCCGCCACGAAGGCCAGCTTCAAGATGAAGACACAACAAGGCGAGATATTGAGCGGCTTCGACATGAACGTAACGCGCAGCGGGCCCGTGCAGAAGAAAGACAGCCGATCGGGCACCTACAAAGTGGTAATTGACGACTGGGTGAAGGGCGACATCAATGGCGGTGGGCCGGAGATTACCATCAAAAACTACAATGGCGATATCATATTGAGGAAGAAGTAGCACAGCAGCCCGCAAAAAGATACTTGGAAAGCCGGTTTTGAGCCGGCTTTTTCCATGTCCGCAAACGTTGGCAGAAATCGTTTTCAGCCACTCTTAAAAATTTTGGCACAATTGAAACTTCGCGGGGCGAAGAATATTTCAAAACCCGTAACTTTTGCGCTCTAAAATTTGGCGAAACTGTATAGGTACACTTGTTTTCAACTTTTTAATCACTTATGAATTTAAACATCAAAGCACAGGCGCAGAACACTTTCGATGCCATCGTAGTAGGTACGGGCATCAGCGGTGGGTGGGCAGCCAAGGAATTGACTGAAAAGGGGCTGAAGACCCTGGTTCTGGAAAGAGGTAGAATGGTGGAGCACCCGAATTATCCTACGGCCACCAAAGACCCGTGGGAGTTTCCCAACGGAGGAAGACCTACCCAGGAAGACCTTGAAAAGCAATTCAAGCAGGCCAGAACAGGTTACACCGTGAGCCAGGCCACTAAACATTGGTTTGTGAACGACCTGGAGAATCCCTACACCGAAAAGGAAGGTAAACGTTTCGACTGGATGCGGGGCTACCACGTGGGTGGCCGCTCCATCATGTGGGGGCGCCAGAGTTACCGCTGGGGCGATTTCGACTTCGAAGCGAACCTGCGCGAAGGCATCGCCATCGACTGGCCCGTGCGTTACAAAGAAATAGAACCGTGGTACGACTATGTGGAAACCTTTGCCGGCATCAGTGGCCAGGCCGAAGGTTTGGATTTTCTACCCGACAGCAAATTCATTACCCCGATGGAACTGAATTGCGTGGAACTGGAGTTGAAGAAGTCCATGAAAGATAAATTCGGCCGCCTGCTTACCATTGGCCGCGTAGCCAATCTGGCCGGACCATTGGCCCACGACAAGAGCCCCCAGCGCGGCACCTGCCAGTATCGTAACCTGTGCAGCCGCGGTTGCCCCTATGGTGCTTACTTCAGCAGCAACTCGTCTACCCTGCCTGCGGCCACGGCCACAGGCAACATGACGTTGCGCGCCAACTCCATTGTGTACGAGTTGATCTACGATGAGCAGAAAGGCAAAGCCACCGGTGTGAAGGTATTGGATGCCGAAACCGGTGAACAGATCGAATTCTTCGCCAAGGTGATTTTCCTCTGCGCATCTACCATGGGCTCTACCTACATCATGCTGAACTCCATTTCCAACCGTTTCCCCAACGGATTTGGGAACGACAGTGGAGAGCTGGGACACAACATCATGGACCACCACCTCGGTGTGGGTGCCAGTGGCGAGTTCGATGGTTTTGACGACAAATACTACTCAGGGCGCAGGGCCAACGGATTTTACATTCCGCGCTTCCGCAACATGGGCAAAGAAAAACGCGACTACCTGCGCGGCTTCGGCTACCAGGGTGGCGCCAGCCGACAAGGATGGCAGCGCCTGGTGGCGGAGTTGAGCATTGGCGCTGAGTTGAAAGAAGCGGCCACCACACCGGGCAAATGGTCGTTGGGTATGGGTGGCTTTGGCGAGGTGTTGCCTTACCACGAAAACAGCGTAGCCATTAACAAAGATGTGAAAGACAAATATGGCCTGCCTACACTGATTTTCGACACCGAGTTGAAAGAGAACGAATTCAAAATGCGCAAAGACATGGCCAACGATGCGGCCGAGATGCTGGAGGCGGCCGGTGCCAAAAACGTGCGCGCCTTCGACCGCGAGTCGCAACATGGGCTGGGTCTGGGCATCCACGAAATGGGCACCGCGCGCATGGGCAAAGACCCCAAGACATCGGTGCTGAACAAGTACAACCAGGTGCACGCCTGCAAAAATGTGTTTGTTACCGATGGTTCGTTCATGACGTCAGCTAACTGCGTGAATCCCTCGCTTACCTACATGGCGTTTACTGCCCGTGCGGTGGACTATGCAGTGAAGGAACTCAACAAGCAGAATATTTAATGTAAACCCGTTAAACCTTTACGGCAGAAAATGCCGAGAGCATAAAAGAAAAAATATGAACAGACGCGAAGCATTACAAAGAGCAGCCATGGTGCTGGGCTATGCGGTAGCAACCCCCACGTTGGTGGGCGTGCTGAACGGTTGTAAAGCCACTCCCGAATTGGCCTTCAAGCCGGTTTTCCTTTCGGAAGACCAGGCTCGGTTGGTGGCAGAGGTAGCCGAAATCATCATTCCTAAAACAGACACGCCCGGTGCGAAAGACGTGGGTGTGCCCGGCTTCATCGACCTGATGTTGAAAGACTGTTACAAGAAGGAAGACCAGGATCGGTACCTCGCGGGCCTTACCGAATTCGACAATGCCGCCAAGACGGCTTATGGCGAGGCTTTCTTAGACCTCGACCCTGCCCAGCAGGCCGAGCACGTGAAGAAAGTACACGATGCGGCCATTGAAGCTACCCGCAGCGGTGAACTGAAAGAACGCCCCTTCATTCTTACCACCAAAGAACTAACGGTAACCGGCTTCTTCACCTCCGAACCGGGCGCCACGCAAGTGTTGCAGTATGCACCCGTGCCGGGCGCGTACCACGGCTGTCTGCCGCTGGCCGAAGTAGGTAAAACGTGGGCCACGTAAGCAAGTAACGAAGTGAAAATTTGAATAAGGGCTGCCATTGGGTCAGCTCTTATTTTTTGTGCCTGTTCATTTACAACTGTTCGACATTTGGAATGTCTAACACGGATCTATAGGATTGATAATCCGCACAAACTAATAAGAATATTTTGATTCAACCCGATCACAATTACATGTGGAAGCTGGGATGAATCAGACGTGCCATCCCTTTTGTACTACGCCTGCCAGTGCGATCTTCGGTTGAAGTAAGGCCGCAGCACGGTGCGGTCAAGTAAAATAAAACAGAGGCCCAGCGCCAGCAGCACAATGCCGTTGATGATCCACTTGCCACTGAATGAAATGTTGGGCAAGGGGTTTTTGATCACCTCTTGCGAAACGGGAAGGTTACTCAATTCTATGGAGGGATTGATGTTGTCAAAAACGCCAGCACTCAGCAGAAACGTTAACATACCTGCTGCCACCAGCACGCCACACAGCAACAGCAACCCGTTTCGGGGCGACAGCCCACTGGTTACCGGAATGCGGTGCAGGTTGCTCATTACGCGGTGGGTGAAGTTGGAGGAGGGGTGTAGCAGTTGCTGGGCATGCGACAGCGCCTCGTGCATTTGCCGCAGTTCGTCCAGCCGCAGTTGCAGCGCGGGTGTTTGCTCCAGCCGCTGTTTTAGTTGGCGCGCCTGGTCGTCCGTAAGCCGGCCGTCCAGGTAGTTCAATAATTCCTCATCCCATTTCTGCGTGCGTTCCATAACTCACAAAGTTAATGCTTCCTGCTTTAACAATATTTTCAGTTCGTCTGCCAGCCTGAGGCGCGCGCGGTGTATGCGCACCTTAATGGTGTTCAGGTTCTGGCCCATCATCTCGGCCACTTCCTCCAGGCTAAACTCTTTGATGTAAAAGAGTTGTATGGCCAGTTGGTCGGCTTCGTTTAGTTTTTGCAGCGCCTGGTCTACAAAAACCTGTTTGTCGTTCCGCTCCAGGGCAGTATCTGCGTGCTCGCGTGTTTCAATGGCTTTGCTTTCTATGCTTTCGAACTGCACCCGGTTTTTTCTTTTGTAGGTAATGGCCGTGTTGAACACAATGCGGTAGAGCCAAGTGCTGAAGCGCGCCTGTCGATTGAAGTTCTTCAGGTAGTGGAAGGCTTTCACAAAAGCATCCTGTGCAACCTCTTCGGCCTCGGGCTTGTTTTGCAGTATCTTCAGCGCAATGGTGTAGGCGTAGCTTTTGTAGGCATTCACCAACTCTGCATAGCAGCGCTCATCGCCTGCCAATACGCGGTCGATCCATTCATTTTCCTCTTTAAAGGTGATCACGGCCGTTGGACGTGGATTATTTGTTTCAAGTTACACAATTCGCACAGCAAATATTTTTGAATTATTTTCGAAGAAGGGTGTAACGTCTGTTTGGCATGGCGAGTCAAAGGGGCAGAAACAACAATTACAGCTATGGGCGAAGAAGAAATCATCATTCCGGTATTAGGTATCATGTTGCCGATCATTATTACGCTGGGCGCATTTATAATGGTCGTCTATATCCGGAAGTTCGAAAACATGGAGAAGATGGCAATTATTGACAAAGGCCTCAGCCCCGACTTGTTCAAACGCGAGCGGCCTACGTCTGGTGCCCTGCGTTCTGGTTTGTTGCTGATCGGTGCCGGTGTGGGCCTGTTGATGGGCTACTGGCTGGACCGCACCTTTGATATGGAAGAGGTGGGCTACTTTTCAATGCTGTTCATCTTTGGTGGCATAGGGCTGGGTATGGCCTACCTGGTGGAAGAAAAGAATAAGACGAAGAACGATTGAGTCGTTCACTCGGCACCACTAAACCCGGGCTTCAGGCCTGGGTTTCTTTTTTTGTCGAGGGTCATATACTTTGTGTCTTCATCTTTGCTACCCATGAATGCCCTGTTCAAAAAACTCAACTTCAAAAACCAGGATACCTGCTACATATTGAATGCCCCTTTCAGCCTGGGCACGCACTTGGAAGAAATGAAAGCAGCTACCACCATTAAAACCTCGCTGGCGGGCGCCAGGCAGGTGGAGTTTTTTCTGGCGTTTGTTACCCAACAAAAAGAGGTAGATGATTTCGTGAAGAAGGTGGTGCCGTTGCTGGCCCACGATGGACTGCTGTGGTTTGCCTACCCGAAGGGCACCTCTAAAAAATACGTGTGCGGATTCAACCGCGACACCGGCTGGCAAGCGCTGGGCAATGCAGGCTACGAGCCGGTGCGCATGGTGGCGGTAGACGAAGATTGGTCGGCCTTGCGCTTCCGAAATGCAGAAAACATCAGGAAGATGACGCGCAGCTTTGCCATGTTGGAAACAGGCAAGAAGAAGGTGGCGGCAGCCAAAAAGAAAAAGTAGAAGGTCTATCCGCCAAATATCCACTTCACCAACGTGATGGATGAAATGAAGATGATGGCAATGGAGGCAATATCCAGCAGCACGCCTGCGCGCACCATGTCTTTCATGCGAATGTAACCACTGGAGAAAACAATGGCGTTGGGTGGTGTGGCGATGGGGAACATAAACCCGATGCTGGCGCTGAGGGTTACCGGCATGGCCAGCAGGATGGCGTTGGCCCCCAGGTTGTCGGCAATGCCAAAAACCACGGGCACAAACACTTGCACCAGCGCCACGTTACTCATCAGCTCAGACAGTATGACACCCGTTACGATGAGTGCAAGAATCAGCCACAGGTTAATTGACGTTTGACTCGCAATCCATTTGCCCACGGTTTGAATAACACCCACATTTTCCAACGCATTGGCCAGGCACAGTCCACCACCAAACAAGAACAGAATACCCCAGGCCATTTTTCGGGTGTCGTTCCATTCCAGCAAAAAGGTAGCGGTCTTCAGGTTGGCAGGAACAATAAACATGGCCAATCCACCGGCCATGGCCACGTTAGTATCGTTCAGCAGGTTGCTGCCAAACAAGAGATTCAGCGGCTGCTGGAAAATCCAAAACAAAGAGGTAATGCCGAAAATGGCCAACACCCGCTTTTCCTCTTTGCGAATGCTGCCCAACTCTTTCAGCTTGGCTGCTATCAATTCATCCGACCCTTCTACTTTTTTAATGCCGTTGGGGAAGAGGATACGGGTAACAATAAGATAGGTGGAGAGCAAGGTGAGCGCGGCAACCGGCACACCCACCAGCATCCATTTTCCGAACTGCATCTTTTGCCCGTAGAAATCATCAAGCAGACCTACAAACACTACGTTGGGTGGCGTACCGATAATAGTGGCCAGTCCGCCCAGCGTGGCGGCATAACCCACCATCAGCATCAGGCCGAGGGCAAAATTGCGTTCCTCGCGGGAGAAGTTTTCAAAAGAACTGCCCGGTGCTTTGCTGATCAGGTTGATGACCGACAAGGCGATGGGCAACATCATCATGGCCGTGGCCGTGTTGCTGATCCACATACTGAGAAAGCCTGTGGCCAACATAAAACCCAGTATGATGCCATTACCCGAGGTGCCGGTCAGTCGTATCAAATTCAATGCGATACGCTCGTGTACGCGGTGCTTCTCCAACGCCAGGGCAATCATAAAGCCTCCCATAAACAGGAAAATGATGGGATTAGCATAAGGTGCGGCTGCCTCGCTCATTTTCATTACACCTGTAAGTGGAAAAATAACCAGTGGCAACAAGGCCGTTACCGGGAAGGGTACCGCTTCCGTTACCCACCAGGTAATCATCCAGGCCGCAATAGCCAACACCTTGTAGGCATCGGGTGAGATGAACGTACGATCGAGAAAGAAGTAGAGGGCAGCCGCCAGGGCCGGGCCCAGCACAAGGCCCACTCTTTGCACAGGAATACCTACGGCCTTGTCGGACACGGGAAGGGTTTTTGGTTTGTGAAAGAAAACAAAAAACGGGGATTACTCCCCGCTTTTTCTGACGATTGGTGCATGGTTTTATTCCGAAGGTGCAGCGCCCTCGCCACCCACGGTTGTTGTTTTGGGGTTGGCCGGTTTCACCACAATGGCGCGGCCATCCAGTTCTGTTTCATTCAGGGCCGCAATGGCTTTCAGTGCCTCTTCATCGTTGGGCATTTCCACAAAGCCATAGCCTTTGGAGCGGCCCGTATCGCGGTCTTTCACAATTTTGGCAGAGCTTACCTGGCCAAATTGAGCAAATGCCTTTTCAAGGTCTTCGCGCCTGGTTTTAAAATTCAGTCGTGCAACAAAGATGTTCATGTGTGCCTTAGAAATTAGGTGAACAATAATTACTGCCTTGACAAACAAGGTATTACCAAGATAACAAATAAACCAAAAAAGTCATTAGACTTTTTTGGGCTACGCGCTGACGGTTGAAAATGAAAGAGTTAAGGTGATTACCGAAGGGATTTCTGTCCATTTTCAATGTCAGGGTTAATCCTGGTAATCCGGACATTAACATCAGGATTTATCGGCCCGAAGGGACCGAAATAGTCAATCCTATTCACTATTCTGGATTAATCAGTAAAATTTCAAGATGCCGCTACAGGCCTATCAATTCGCGGGCATTTTGCAGGGCGTGGGCCGATGGCCGCGCACCGCCAATCATTTTCGCTATCTCTTCCACCCGCTCTGCCTCGGTCAGCTTCCGTATGAGGCTTACGGTTTTCTTTTGCGAGTTGTCTTTGTACACAAAATAGTGTGCCTCGCCCTTGGCGGCCACTTGGGGCAGGTGACTGATGGCCATTACCTGGTGGCGCTGCCCCATCTCCCGCATCAGCGCGCCTAACTGCAAGGCTACCTCGCCCGAAACACCGGTGTCTATTTCATCGAGGATCAACGTGGGCATGGCGGTCTTTTCGGCCATCACGTACTTGATGCAAAACATCAGGCGGGCGAACTCACCACCCGAAGCTACCTGTGCCAGGGGTTTGGGGGCTATGCCTTTGTTGGCCGAAAAGAGCAATTCTACCTGGTCGGTGCCGCTAGGGCCTGGCGTTGTCGGGTGGTGCTCGATGGCCAACTGTCCATCTGGAATGCCGAGTTCTTTCAACAGGCCGCTGATGCGCGTGCACAGTGTGTTGAATATGCGGGTGCGGGTTTTGCTCAGCTCGCTGGCCAGTTTGTCTACTTCTTTCCGGGCGGACTCGCGGGCCTGCTGCAACGCGGCCAGTTGGTCGTCCAGGTTAATTACCTTGTCGGCTTTCTGCTGGAGGTTTTCCTGCAGGGCAAGCAAGTCGGCTACGGTGGCCAGGCGGTGCTTCTGTTGCAGGTGGTAGAGGTTACTCAGTCGTTCTTTCACCACCTCCAGCCGCTGTGCATCGAAGTCAACGGAGGCCTCTTCGTTTTCAACTTCGCGCTGAATATCGGCCAGCTCGATGCGCATGCTCTCCACGCGTTTCAGCAGTTCCGAATAGGCGGGGGCGTAGGTGGCAATGGCATTCAGTTGACTCCGTATTTCTGCCAAAGAAGCAACCAGCGAGTAATCCGACTGGCCCATCAGTTGCGATACCTGCGTGAGCCTGCTTTTGATCTCTTCCGCGTGTTCCTGAATTTTTAACTCGCCCTCCAGTTTTTCCTGCTCCTGGGGTTCCAACTTGGCTTTCTTCAGTTCTTCTAACTGAAATTGGATAAAGTCGGCTTCCCGTTTCAACCCTTCCGCTTCCTGCGCTAATTGTTCGTGTGCTTCTTTCGCTTTACAGAAGTTTTGCCAAGCCGCGTCATAAGCTTCGCGTTGTTTCTGGTTGCCGGCAAAGGCATCAATCAGTTGCAGTTGAAAGGTGCGCGTACCCAGTTCCAGTGTTTCGTGCTGCGAGTGGATGTCCATCAACCTACTGGTGATTTTCCGGAGCACTTCCAGGGTAACGGGCGTATCGTTGATGAATGCGCGGCTTTTGCCCGATGCATTGATCTCCCTGCGGATAACGGTGTGGTCGTCATAGTCCAGGTCTTCTTTTTTGAAGAGCCCCTGCAGTTTGTATCCGGCCAGGTTGAATTCGCCTTCGGTTACACATTTGTCTTTGGCATCCCACAGTACTTTGGTATCGGCACGGTTGCCCATCAGCAAGCCCAAAGCACCCAACATGATGGATTTTCCTGCTCCTGTTTCGCCCGTTATCACGTTTAGTCCCGCGTGCGGCTCCATCTGCAGGTGGCGAATCAGCGCATAGTTTTGTATGGTCAACTTTTTCAGCACGGCAACTGCAATATTAGCGGATTTGGCAGAGTTTAAAAGACCTCTGTGGAGGTTGAAATGGGGGGCCTACAGGCCGGTTCGTTAGTTGCCGATTATTTTCTGGTACACGTTCCGCTTGGGGTCTATGGCGGAGAGAATATCGTACGCCTCTCTGCGCACCGAGAGGTTGCCGTCCGAAAAAATGTTGGCGAGTTCGTTGGCTTTGGAGTCGAGGAAGGTGATCACAAAAATGGAGCTGGGGTTGAGCGACCATACCTGGCGCAAGGTTTTCAGGGCTTCCAGGGCAATCTGGCGGCTTTGATCGGGTGTTTTATCGAAGGTGTCGAGGGCCAGTCGGTGGTAGCGATAGATGCTTTTGCGTAAGTCTGTGTTTTGGGGGTTGTTGATATTGTCGATGAGGGCGTAGCGGTTCCGGTTGCTGCCCAGCGATTGCCACCCCGGCCGGTTAGACGATTGCGCGTTGTTCACCACCATGAATGCTTTCTGAAAATGAGGGTTGCCGCCCAACTCGCTAAACGTGTCGTAGTCCATCCCTAAAATAATGTAGGCATAAAATGCCAGCATGGAAGTAAGGTTGGTGATGTACGTGTTGTCGTTATACTCCAACGGCAGCGACTCAATGTATTCAAACTCCCACTCGCGGTCGGCAAAGTTCAGCACCACGGTTTCGTAGTTGCTGTTGAACACGGGGCGCGCGGATGTGATTTGCGCATTGGCCACAAAGTTGCCGATGGAGGGCATGCGGCTGATGTTCAAAAAAAGATTGCAGTTGATACGCTCGTGGTTTTGGTACGAGTCGTTGGTCCACTTGCGGGTATTCAGAAACGTGGCGAATGCGCGCTCCATGTCTTTAAAAATGGTGCGGTCGCTCGTCTGTATCTGGTCTGCATTGATGGTAACCTTGCAATTGAGTTCCTGGGCAAACAGCAGGGGAGAGGTAAGGAATGCAGTTAAAATAAGCAGGCTACGCATGCGCTTGTTCAATTATTGCTTGAACGATGTCGCGGGCTACTTCTTTTTTATTTTTCAGACTAAATTCTTTGCGCTCCAGCTTTCGGTTGATCAGGGTGATCTTATTCGTATCGTGCCCGAAGCCAGCGCCCGGGTCGTTCAGCGAGTTTAGCACAATCAGGTCAAAGTTTTTGCCGGTGAGTTTTTTCTCGGCATTGGCCTGTTCGTTTTCTGTCTCCAGCGCAAAGCCCACCACAAATTGCCCTACACGTTTCATTTTGCCCAACGCGGCAGCAATGTCGTGGGTTTTGGTAAGCTCCAGCGTAAGGTCTTCTTCCTTCTTTTTTATCTTCTGGTCGGCCACGTGGCGGGCCTTGTAATCGGCTACAGCCGCAGATAGCACCGCAATGTCTGTTTCGGGAAAATGGTGGGTGCAGGCCTCGTACATCTCTTGAGCAGACGTAACGCGGGTTATTTCTATGCCACGCTGCTGGGTGGTAAGGTGCGTAGGCCCCGATACCAACTGCACCTGGGCGCCTAAGGTGGCCAACTGCTCGGCAATGGCATAGCCCATCTTGCCGCTGGAGTTGTTGCCAATGAAGCGCACCGGGTCGATGGCTTCGTAGGTAGGCCCGGCTGTTACCAAGGCCTTCTTGCCTTTCAGTAACTGGCTGGTGGCCGTAAATACTTGCAGTTGGTGCACAATTTCCTCGGGTTCGGCCATGCGGCCCAATCCCACCAATCCGCTGGCCAGCTCGCCAAAGCCGGGCTGCAGGGCGTGGTTTCCGTACGATTTCAGTTGGTTGAGGTTAGCCTGCGTGGCCGGATGTGCCAGCATGTCCAGATCCATGGCGGGCGCAAAAAACACGGGGCACCGGGCCGATAGGTAGGTGGCCAGCAACAGGTTGTCGCACTGGCCGTGGGCCATTTTGGCCAGGGTATTGGCGCTGGCGGGGGCAATCACCAGCAGGTCGGCCCACAAGCCCAACTCTACGTGGTTGGTCCACTCGCCCGCCTCGTTTTTTACAAATTCGGTATAGACCGGATTTTTGGATAAGGTAGCCAGCGTAAGGGGGGTGATGAAATCCTTGGCGGCAGCCGTCATAATTACTTTTACCTCTGCTTGCTCTTTTACCAGCAAGCGGGTGAGCACGGCTGCTTTGTAAGCGGCAATACTGCCACTTACGCCCAGAAGGATTTTTTTACCCTTCAGCATGGCAGTTCAATCAGGCCTCTTTGGTCTCTTCGGGCATTTCGCTGCGCATGCGGTACATCAGCTTGCCCTCCAGAAATTCTTCAATGGCGGTGGAGGTGGGCTTGGGCATGCGCTCATAGAAGCGCGAAATCTCAATCTGCTCACGGTTCTCGAAAATTTCTTCCAGGTTGTCTACCGTAGTGGCGAACTCGGCCAGCTTGCCGTTTAGTTCTTCTTTCAGGTTTACGGCAATCTGGCGGGCGCGCTTCGAAATAATCACTACCGACTCATAAAGGTTGCCGGTTGGTGCCGCAATTTTGTCGATGTCGCGGGTAACAATAGATGGTTGTGCTGCCATAGTCTATGTATTTGTCTTGTTTTTTAATTCGTTCAATTTGCTGAGGCTGTCAGCATAATATTTTTCGGCCTCTTTCAAAAACTTACTCTGCGGATAGGTGTCTACCAGTTCTTGGTAGTATTCCACCACTAATTGGAAGCGCTTGGCCTGCAGCGACACAAAACTGCGCTCGGCATATTTAAATTGTGCCTCCACCTTCAGGAAGGCAACTTCTTCAAGGTATTCCGAATCGGGAAAGTGGTTGCGAAAGTTCTCGAAAGAGATCACTGCCGCTTGGTAGTTTCGCAACTTCAGGTATTGTTTGGCATTCTCATACCCCTTCTGTTCTAATTTCTGCTGGCTCACCACAATCACCTCAATGGCCCTTTCGGTGAAAGAACTGTTGGGGTACATGTTCAGAAAGTTTTGCATGGCATTCATCGCCTGTATGCCATCACTCTGATCGAGATTGGGTGCTGGTGAAGCTGCATACAATGAATAAGCGTACATAAAGTGGGCTTCTTCTGCCAACTGGCTACGTCCATAGGTTTCGTAAAACGTTCTGAACTGATTCGAGGCCAATAGGTAAGTTTTTTCATAATACTGGCAGTAAGCCAGGTAAAACTCTACTTTCTCGCCCTCGGGCAGGCCGCGCACAATGGGCAAAATTTCCTCAAAAAGGATGGCCGCGCGGTAGTAATCCTTTTTGTTGTAGTAGTTCAGCCCAGCTTCGTATTTCACACGCCAGTCCTCACTCTTTTGAATCTTGCGGAATTTACTACAAGAGGAAACAAAAAGTATCAAAATAAGCCCAAAAAGAAGCCTTTTACCCTGCATAAGCCTGCAAATATACGATACACACCAGAATTAACAACGCTGAATAAACGCGCGAAGGCGAGGGTTATTTTCGAACGATGAGTTTGCGGGTCAACACCCCGTCATTATCCAGGTACAGAGTGTAGAAATAGATGCCGGCTGCCAGCTCGTCTGTGTGGATTTTTACGCGCGACTCGTAGTAGGGTAGTTCTTTTTCGCTCATGGTGCTGCCCAGTATGTTGTGGATCACAATTTTAGCCTTGACGGATTCATTGTGGAGGCGGTAGTCGATATAGGCCTGGTCTGACACCGGGTTAGGATACACATCGTGAATGGTAATTTCTTTGGAAGAGAACACCAGGCTCTTAGAGGGCTTCTCGTCTACCAGAATCGTAACGGGTACCTCGATGGCGCGCTGGGGGGCTCCCTTCACAAATACCTCGAAGCGAATGCTGCTTTGTCCTGTTACCAGCCCGGTCTCCAGGGTGTAGTTCAGTTTATCAATGGTTTCGCCCGGCTCGAGGCGCTTTGAAAACTCATCAATGCCTGGTTCGAGGCAGTTTTGATCGAGGCAGAAGTAGCCCTTCTGGGTGCTGCCGAGTTCTGATGCTACCTTTCGTACTACGTAGAACTGGGCTTTGTCGCTATTGTTCCTGATGCGAAGGGGTATCTGAAGCGTTTGGCTGATGGATACCTGGAACGTCTCTTGTCGGTCGATCAGTTCGAAAGACTGCCCCCAAAGGGGCGCCCCCGACACCATCGTACAAAACAAGAGGAACCAACGCTTCATAGCTACACACTAATTCAACTGAAAATATAGTTGAAGTCCGTGCCGTTTCCTACGAAAACTAAAAAAAACAGGGGTAGAAGAAGCAATTTTTGGCGGCTATTGCCGTTGCGACCCCCCTTTTTCGGGGGGTGGACCGGCCGTTGGCGGGTTGCCGGGCTTCTTTTTTACAACGTCCTCTCTTAGGGGCCGCTCTTTGCTGCGCCACACAAAACCCTTCAGGCGGGTGTCTTCGCGCTTCAGTTCGTGGGGTGGAATGAAGGAAGCATCCGGCTGCACGTAGGCGCTCACATTGTTTACCTGGCCATCCACAAAATTGATGCGCATGTTGCTGCACACCATTTTGTTCATGCCTGCCATGAAGGTGATTTTCAGGATCACCGAGTCGAGGTCTTGCTCTTCTTCTTGTAGCACGTAATACAGGCTTTCGCCATTGCCTTCCACATTTACGTACTGCACGTCCGAGCCTTTGAACTGGGCCATCATCTTGCGGCCTTTTATCTGGTTGAAGTTCTGCAGCGTGTCCTGCGAAATGACAAAGGAATTAGACAGCAGGTAAATTTTATCGATCTTCTTGTTGGCCAGGGCCACGCGAATGGTATCGGCCGTCATCTGGTTTCCGGTGGTCCACAGGGCGGGTGTTTTGAAAAACTCCAGCACCGAATCGGCCTGCACGTACACCAGCGAGTCGGCTGTGCCCTGCAAATCCTGCTTGAAAATCTTCACATTGCGGTAGGCCAGCAATCGTTTCTTTCGCGGGTCATTGCTTTCAACCGACACCAGTGTATCGGCACTTAAAAAAAGTGTATCGCCATCATCGGCCACCTTGGCTATCCACGCATTGCTGTACACTTTCGAGACTCCATTCGCTTTGTCGTAATAACCATCGTCACCATAAATGGTCATGTTTTCTTCTTTCGATACCATCACCACGTTGGTCTTGGCACGGTAGAACTTGCGCAGGTCGTCCAGAAAATACTTTTCTCCCGTAAGGCGGTAGGTGGGTGTTTCAATAGTACCCTGGTTGATGTTCGATTTTTTCTGGCTCGTGTCGTAGAAGCCGCTTTGGTACACCGCTGTTTGTCCGTCTTTGTCCACAATGTGTGTGGAGTCGCGGAAGTAGATAACCTTGGTTTGCGAGTTGTATTGCAGCGTGTCGCTGGTAAGCGTGTAGTCGGGGTTGATGCCGACCACCTTTGTTTTGAACGAGGCCAGGTTGGTAACGAGGTTGTAGTAGCCCTTCTGGCTGGTGAGCGTGTTTACGCTGTCCACCAGCCGCCCGCCATTGAAGTAGCGGGCCTCGTTTTTCATGCGGTAATAGTCCAGGAAGTCGGTATACAGCGTGGCCGTGGCCAGTTTGGTGAAGACCACGTTGCGCCTCAGCTTGGCAATTTTGGTGTTGCCATCGTACGACAAGCGTTGGCCTGTGGCCGTAACCGAGTCGCCCTCGGTAATGCGTACCCGCCCATACGCCTCTACCGAGTTCTCGGCTTTGAAGATTTGGGCCGAGTCGCAGTAGATGGTGGTTTGGTTCTGCGTGAACACCACGTTGCCAATCACCCAGTCTACACGCTCACCGTTGATGACTTTGCCACGGCTGATGTCGGCATGTTTCAGGCGCACCCGCTTTTGCCCCTCGGCAATGCCGGAAATGAACAACGCCAGCAGACACAACTGAAAAACTCTTTGCATAAGGGGTCAAAATTACTACTTCGCCATCTATTTGTAGCAGCCCCAAAGCCAGAAGCGTGCCACAGGTGGCAGCGCGCCTGCGGCCCGGCAGAAAAACTATCTTTGCAAGGTGCTGAAAGCTTTGCAACAACATATTCACCGCGAAAGACTCTGGGGGCCCACCGACAAAATACTGGTGGCCGTTAGTGGTGGCCTCGACTCGATGGTGATGCTGCATTTGCTGCATACGGCCGGCTACCAACTGGCCGTGGCACACGTGAATTTTCAATTGCGCGGAGCCGATTCCGACCAAGACGAAGCTTTTGTGCAGGCGCAATGCCACCGCCTGGCCCTGCCTTGCTTCACCACACGGGTGGATACGGAAGAATTTGCAAAAGAGCGCAAAGTCTCCATTCAGATGGCCGCGCGCACGTTGCGCTACCAGTGGTTTGCCGATGTGGCGGCAGCGAATGGGTTTACCCGCATTGCCACTGCCCACCATGCCGATGACCAGGTAGAAACCATGTTGATGAACTTGGTGCACGGCCAAAGCCTGGAAGGCCTGACGGGTATTCCCGTACGCAATGGAGACGTTATCCGGCCGTTGCTCTTTGCCACCCGCACCGAAATAGAGCAATACGCGGCCACCCACCAGATTGCGTGGCGCGAAGATGCCAGCAATCAAACCGGGCACTACCTGCGCAACCGGCTTCGCCTGGACGTGGTGCCGCTGCTGCAGAAAATCAACCCGAACTTAACGGCCACCGTGCAGCGCGCCCAAGGGTTGGCGCAGGCAGAGTGGCGCTTTTTAAACGAGGCTTTAAAGCGATGGAAAGCTACACACGTACAGGAGCAGGGGGAGGAATGGAAGCTTCTGAAAGCGGATTTGAATGGGCCCGATGCCGTGGCCATTCTTTTTCATTTGCTGCGCCCCAGGGGCTTTAACCTCGCCCAGTGCGAAGACCTGGTGCAGGCGCTCGAGGGCCAGCCCGGCAAGCGGTTTGTTTCAGAAAACTTTCAGGCGGTGATCGATCGCGATGGGGTGTGGGTAGGCCCGCTGCCCGCTGCCACCGGTGCGGTTGAGATTGCCCCAGGCACCACAGAGGTAACCCTCGGCACCTGCCACCTTGCTTTCGATTGGCAACCCAGTGCCGAGATACCTGCGGACGTGAACCGCGCGTGCCTCGACCTGAATCAGCTCGCATTTCCGTTGGTGTGGCGAAAGTGGCAACCGGGCGACCGTTTTGTGCCACTGGGAATGCAGGGAGAAAAGAAGGTGAGCGACTACCTGATAGATGCCAAGGTGCCTGCGTTAGAGAAAGACCGCGTAACGGTACTGGTTTCGGGAAACCGGGTGGTGTGGCTAGTGGGCCACCGCATTGCGCACCCGGCCCGCATTACGCCAACCACTCAAAAAAGGGTTTTAATCCATTTTCAACAGGGGGTTGGAAAATAAAACTCCCCGACAGCAACACCTGCGTGCTGCTATCGGGGAGGAGTCATTTGAACGCTCGTTCAACTATCTTACACGGTCGCGGCCAGCTTCCAGTATGGCGTATTCTTTCCAGGTCTTGTAGGTATTTTCATCCAATTGATCGGAAGCGGAACCTGTTTCGGCAGGCGCAAAGCTGCCTTCTGTTTCCCACCACTTTTTCGCGTTTTCTTTTGCTTTCGATTTATCTACATCAAAATAACTAATAACGGAGTCGGACACCATCCAGGGTTTGGCAATCGATGCATACTTCTCAAAAATCATGGAGCGCATCTGCGTGCCACTTGCCTGGTTGTTGAAATGCGATACCGTGTACGACATAGTCTCCGGCTCTGTCATGATCATGTCCCAGTATTTTTTCGAAGTAACAATCTGCGCGGTGGTGAGGAGGTAGCCAAAACCTTTTTCGATGGGTTCCTTGGTAATGTTGCACGATGCTTTCAGTTCTTTCTTCTTTTTACCAAAAAGTGTGTCGAGTAGGGCCATTTCAGTTAGGTTTTATAATGAAAATATATGCCTTAGATACTCCACTGGGCCCAAATAGTTGCACCATGGGGTATTTTTTTTGTGTGAATTGGTAAAAAGCGCTCTCAACCGGGATTTTTGTCACGTTCCCTTATTGCCGTTAGGTTGCTTGCGGTTGTATTTTTCGTATTTCTGAAGGAAATCGTCCAGGCTCTCCACCGGTATTTTCTTGCCGATGATTTTTCTTTTTTCGTCAATAATATACATGGTAGGGGTAGTGTCGGCATGATACAGTTTGCTGTAATGCCCCACATAGGTGCGCGGCCCGTTTACGGTTACCCAATTCATTTTCATCTCCTTGATGTAGTTGCGCATCTTTTGCATCGAGGTGTCGGCACTTACGGCATACACTTCCAGGTCGTACTTGGTTTTGTTTTTGTTGTAGAAGTCCACCAGCTTAGGCGTTTCTTCGCGGCAGTGCCCGCAATCCGGGTCGAAAATCCATAGCACCGTGTATTTTTTCTTAATGTCGTACAAGGCTTTGGGTTGGAAGTTCTGGTCTTGCATGATGAGGTTGGGGGCTGTGTTACCCACCAGGCTCAAACGCACTTTGTCCACATACTCCTTCACATTCTGCTTCACCTTTTTATCGAGCCAGAAATCCATTTCACCGGTGGCAATATATTTGTCGAACAGGCGCACATACACCTCGTCCAGCCCCATAATGGAATGGCTTTGGTAGTGGATCACGCACGTCCACACCAGGTATTTGTATGTCTCCTGGTTTTTTTTCACCTGTGCCACCAGTTTATCGATGGCTTTCATCAGCGTGTCGGGGTTTTGCACGAAAAGCCGGTCGAGGTAGTCTTTTACTTTTTCAGCATAGGTAGGTTTGGGTAAACGGATAAGGGCATCATCGCTCAAATCGAAGTAGTCGAAATAGTGGTCGCGGTAATAGTGGAATTGAAAAGTGGAGTCTACCGAACCATCAGCTTTTTTGGGTGGCTCAGGCACCTCTATCTGCTTGGTAGAGGCCAGCAGGCGTGCCGTAAGCGTTTTAGGATGTCGGCTGATGACCTCATTTTGGTGCGCGAGTACCTTTTCGTTGATGGCTTTGAATTTTTCCTGAGCTTCTTTGCGGGCGGTTTCGCTGGCGGTGCTGTCGCGCAGCACCTTCACCAACGGATCGGCTTCTTCGTGGCGGGCCATGTTGAATAGCATATTCTCGAAGAACAGGCGGTTGTCTTCATCGCCTGTTACTTTCATATTTTTGATGTAGTCTGCTTGGTCGGTCTCCAGCATAAACCGCTGGTCTTCGCTTACCACAAATTCGAACAGGCGGGTTTTATTCATCACCAGAAAGTAAACGCCTTGCGAAAGTGGCCGTGCGCCATCGAAGCTGAAAAAACCCTCGCTGTTGACCCGTGCCGTGTCTTTCAGGTAGGTTTGTTCGCCATAATAAAAACCAAGAAAAGCAGTGGTGTCTTTCAGACCCGCAATTTTCACATCGATTTTATAGCCAGGTTGTGCCATGGCTTGGCCACCCGCCAGAATCAAAACAAGTAACAGTAACCTGAAAACACGCTTCATATTCATAATCATCATCTATGGTTTTGCAAATTTCATAAAAACCCAACTTTAATCAAGCGCCATTGAGAAAGGGTGGCATTCACTGCTCTGCGCCACACAATAATAAGCACGTAGTTGGGTTTCTTTTCAAGGTCATAGATGCCTGGAATGCCGGACAGGTAATCGTTAACAAAATTTAACAGCGGTGGGGCGCTGTACTCAAATCAATAGCGCTCATTCCTTACTTTTGCGCATTCAAACATGTCGGTAGCGGTTCAACAGGTGAGTAAAGTGTATGGTCATCAGCGCGCGCTGGATGCCATCTCTTTTTCTGTTCAGCCGGGCGAGATTGTGGGCTTCCTCGGACCCAACGGTGCGGGCAAATCCACCACCATGAAAATCATTACCGGCTATGTGCCTGCCACCGAGGGTGCCGTTACCGTGGCGGGATTGAATGTGAACGAGCAGCCCTTGGCGGTGAGGCGTCTCATCGGCTACCTGCCAGAGCACAATCCACTGTACCTCGATATGTATGTGCACGAGTTTCTTCGGTACATGGGGCGCGTGCACGGCATGGCGGGCAGTGCCCTGCGGCAGCGTGTGGCCGATATGGTGGCCTTGTGTGGACTTACTGCGGAGCAGAACAAGCGGATAGAATCGCTTTCGAAAGGCTACCGCCAGCGCGTGGGCCTGGCCCAGGCATTGCTGCACGAACCTGAGGTGCTGGTATTAGATGAACCCACTACCGGCCTCGACCCCAACCAGATTATCGAAATCAGGCAGCTCATCAAAGACATCAGCAAAAACAAAACGGTTATCTTTTCCACCCACATCATGCAAGAAGTGCAGGCGTTGTGCAACCGGGTCATCGTGATTCACAAAGGGCGTATTGTGGCCGATGATACCGTTTCGAACCTGCTTACGCGCAGCCAGGGCCAGAGAGCTTTCCGCGCAGAGTTCGAGGCCCCCGTGGCCCCGGAACGTTTGCAGCAGATACCCGGTGTAGAGCTGGTTACTGCACTGGGCGCTAACTGTTACCGTTTGTCTTCTGCAGAGGGAATCGATGTGCGCGCGGCTGTGTTTCGCTTTGCAGCCGACCACCAGTTGGCTCTGGTAGGTCTGCAGGCGGAAGAGCATTCGTTAGAGACTGTCTTCAAAGAACTTACCCAAACCCCTGTTGCCTCATGATGGCCGTGTTTGCCAAAGAGTTCTATGGGTTTCTGAACTCGCTCATCGCCTATGTGGTGATGGGTGTTTTCCTTACCGCCACCGGCCTGTTGATGTGGGTGTTTCCCGACACCTCGGTGATGGAGTACGGCTATGCCGACATGGACACTCTCTTTTCCATGGGGCCCTACGTATTTATTTTTCTGGTGCCGGCTATTACCATGAAGAGCTTTGCCGAAGAAAAGAAGATGGGTACGTTGGAGCTGATCATGACCAAGCCGTTGGGCGATTGGTCTTTGCTGATGGGGAAATTCCTGGCTGCCTTTGCGCTGGTGTTCTTCGCGCTGCTGCCCACGCTGGTTTATTACTTCTCGTTGCGGCAATTGGGTAACCCGGTTAACAACATCGACACGCCCGGGGTAATGGGCTCTTATGTGGGGCTGCTGCTGTTGGGCGGTGTGTTTTGTGCCATCGGGGTGCTGGCGTCAGCGCTTACAGCCAACCAGATTGTTGCTTTTATACTGGCTGCCTTCCTGTGCTTCTTTTTCTATGCCGGCTTCGAGTCGCTGGCGGGCCTGATTCAGGTGGGAACGTTTTCTTTGCGCGTGCAGCAGGTGGGCATATTGTATCACTACGAGGCCATGAGCAAAGGGCTGATCGACAGCAGGGACCTTATTTACTTTGTAACCATGGGCACGGCTTTTCTGGCCGCTGCCAAAACGGTGTTAAGCAGTCGCACATGGTAAACTGGCAGAGCAAAAAACTGGGCGATGTGTTGGTGCTGTGCAACGTGCTGGCTTTGCTGGTGCTGCTCAACCTGGTGTCGTCCTTTTATTTTTTCCGCATCGATCTTACCGAAGAGAAGCGCTACACCATCAAAGCTCCCACCAAAGCAATGCTGGGCCGCCTCGATGACGATGTGTATGTGGAGGTATTCCTGGCGGGCGATTTGAATGCCGGCTTTACGCGGCTTCAGAAGTCTGTGCGCGAAATACTGGAGGAGTTTCGGGTGTATTCGGGCAACAGGGTGCGGTTTACGTTCACCAACCCCACGGCTGCACTCAGCCAGCAGGCACAGGCAGAATTTGCCCGCGACCTGGCCGCCCGCGGTGTGCAGATGCTGCCCGTTATCGAAAACCGCGATGGCGAACGGATAGAAAAAGTGGTGTTCCCCGGTGCCATCGTGTCTTATGGCGGCATGGAAACGGGTGTGATGTTGTTCAAAGGCAACCGCGCTCAGAACTCGCAGGAGGTATTAAACCAGTCGGTAGAAGGTTTGGAGTATGAGTTGGCCAGCGCCATCGCGCGCCTCAGCAGCGAAGAGCGCAAATCGGTTACGTTGCTTACCGGCCATGGAGAGCTAGACAGCCTGCAGGTAGGCAGCCTGCGCGCAGCGCTGGATGAAATGTATGACGTAGCCCGCGTGGATATATCTGCGGTAAGGCAGTTGCCGCAGACAGACGTTACCATTCTGGCCAAGCCGGTGTTTACTTTTTCCGAATCTGATAAACTGAAACTCGACCAATACCTGATGCGTGGTGGCCGGTTGTTGTTGTTTATCGACCGCCTCGATGCGCGAATGGACAGTGCCAGCCGCTCCGACTATTTTGCTTTTGCTTATGAAACAGGCCTCGAAGATCAACTCTTCCGCTATGGCCTCCGCGTAAATCCTAACCTGGTGCAAGATGCCGTGGCAGCCAAATATCCCGTAGTAACGGGCCAGGTGGGCAACCAGCCCCAAATCATGCAAATGGACTGGCCTTTTTTTCCGCTGGCGAATGGCAACCCCGACCACATCATTACACGCAACCTCGACCGCAGCCTGGCGCGCTTTGCCAGCGCCATCGATACAGTGAAGGCCCTGGGTGTGAAGAAGACCCCTTTGTTGTTTACCTCTCCGTACGCGCGCAGCATCACGGCTCCCGTGAAGGTGAGCGTGAATGATCTGCGCGGAAAGCTCAATCCCAACCAATTCAATGCGGGCCCTCTGCCGCTCGCCTGGCTGCTCGAAGGTACCTTTACATCCTTGTACCGCAACCGCTTTTTGCCGGCAGGCGCTGTGCAGACCGACTTCCTCGAACAAAGTGTGGCCACTAAAATCATAGTGGTGGCCGATGGTGATTTTGTGAAGAACGATGTGAATCCGCGCAACGGGCAGGTGCAGCAACTGGGCCTCGATCCCTTCAGTGGTTACACATTTGCCAACCAGGATGTGGTGCTGAATATGGTGAGTTACCTGGCCGATGACGGAGGACTCATCAACACACGCAGCAAGGAAGTGAAAATCAGGCCGCTGGACCGTCAGAAGATACGCGAAAATAAAATATACTGGCAGATGCTGAACATAGGGCTTCCGCTGGTGGCCTTGGTGGTGTATGGTTTGGTGCGGGCCGGGTATCGTAAACAGAAATATGCTCGATTGGCATGAGGCAGGAAACGAAAAATAAGAGACTGGCTATCATGCTGGCGGTGCTGCTGGCCACCATTGTGTGTGTGTGGGTGGCCGGGGGCCTGCGCAATGGGGTAGACCCGGATATTTTTAAGTTGGATGAGTCGGTGCGGGTAGACAGCGTGGTGATGACGCAAGGTGCCGACACCCGCACCCTGCACTTCAACGACATCCGTTGGATGTTGAACGATTCGCTGGAGGCCGACCGCCAAATGGTAACGGTTTTATTTGCGACCCTCAACCAGGTGGAGGCGAAGCGCCCCCTGGCAGAAAACCTGCGCGATTCCGTGGCAACTCTCTTAAAGCAGACCGGAGTGCACGTTCAATGCTTTGTGCAGGGCGAGCCCGTGGCCAATATATGGACGGGCGGCAACGCAGCCCAAACACAAGCCTGGTTCCTGAAGGCAGGAGAGGACGTACCTTACGTGGTGGCCATCCCCGGTTACCGCGTTTATGCTTCGGGTATTTTCGAGCAGCCTGGCCTGCAGTGGCGCAACAAGCGCGTGTTCAACTTCAACTGGCGCAACTTCAAGGAACTTTCTACTCACTTTCCGCGCGAGGCTGAGCACGATTTCACTGTCACCATGGGTGAGAAGTATTTTGGGGTGCCCGGCCTGGCCAACATCGACACCACCAAACTGAACGACTACCTCGATCACCTCTCGTTGCTGGAGGCCGAGCGATTCTACGTGCCGGGCGAAACACCCTTGTTCGACAGTTTACTGACGGTGGTGCCCTCGTTTACCATTCAGGTGCAAGACATCTCGCAGCGCACCTACACGCTCACCATTTATCCGCCACTGCGTCAAAACAACCAGGTGGCAGGCCGCATCGGCCAGCAGCCCGTTATCTTTCAGAAGCAACAAATTGTACCCATTGCCCGCAAGAAGAGTTTCTTTGCGCGTCCGCCTGCACCCTAACTTGTTAAAGGCTTAAAAAGACAGTAATACAGCCCTTTTTTGGGTTGCCAGGTTGCGTTTTTCCCTTTGCGTTTTCTTTCTAACTTTACCGCCCATTACAACCACTTTAAAGCCTAATTCACGATGAAGTTTATTGTTAACTCAAGCTACCTGCTCAAGCAGCTTTCCAATATCAATGGTGTAATTACTACCAACCCGGTTGTACCCATTCTCGAAAATTTTCTTTTCGAAATCGACAAGACAAACCTGACGGTAACTGCGTCTGACCTTCAGACCTCCATGATCACCGAGTTAACCGTGGAGTCGAAGGAGAAGGGCAACATAGCGGTGCCTGCGCGCATTCTGTTGGACACTTTAAAAAACCTGCCCGATCAGCCGGTAACATTTTCAATAGACGAATCTACCTACAGCATAGAAATCAGTTCTGACAACGGACGCTACAAGCTGTCGGGCGAAAATGCCACCGACTTCCCTAAAGTTCCTTCCGTATCGAACGACTTTTCTGCCAACATTTCCACCGAAGTGCTGGCGCGTGCCATCAACAATACCATCTTCGCTACCAGCAGCGATGAACTACGCCCCGCCATGACGGGTGTGTATGTAAACCTGGGCGAGAAGAACACTACGTTTGTGGCTACCGATGGCCACCGCCTGGTGCGCTACCGCAGAACCGATGTAAAGTCAGACAATGGCAACACGATTATCATCCCCCGCAAGGCGCTAAACCTGCTGAAGGCAACGCTGCCCACGGAGAATACAGATGTGAGCATCGACTTTAACATGTCGAATGCGTTCTTCAAGTTCGGCAACATCCGCATGATCTGCCGCCTGATTGATGAGCGCTTCCCCGACTACGAAAATGTGATTCCTTCTTCCAGCTCCATCAAGATGACGATCAACCGTAACGACTTCCTCAGCTCGTTGAAGCGTATCTCCATCTATGCCAACAAAACCACCCACCAGGTGCGTCTGAAAATTACCGGCAGCGAACTGCAGGTGTCGGCCGAAGACCTGGACTTCTCTAACGAAGCCAACGAACGTCTTTCTTGCGAACACGAGGGCGAGGACATTGAGATCGGCTTCAATGCGAAGTTTTTGATTGAGATGCTGAGCAACCTCGACACCGACCAGATTCGCCTGAACATGAATGCCTCTAACAAGGCAGGCGTAATTTTCCCGGCAGAGAAAGACAAGGCCGAAGATATTCTGATGCTGGTGATGCCGGTGATGTTGAACCAGTACGTGTAAGAATATTTCTAAACCTAATTTGTATAAAGAGGCTGTCTCAAAAGGGCAGCCTCTTTATTTTTCTAACAGATTCAATTAGTAAGAATGCTTTCTGTTATTTAACTCTTACAGCAACATTTTGCTACTCGTTATAGGGGTGTCCACCCGTTGGGTTGTCATAGTGCAAAAATACAGCGGCTATGCAACGGTTCACGGGCCTCATCGCACTATGGCTTTGCCTCAGTTCTTTTTTGAAGGATCCAGACGGCACCTCACACTTGCAGTTGGTGGTGGTGCACAATGGCGACTCGGTTGGCACGTTGCTAATTGAACAAAATATTCAAGGGAGTCAGACTACCTATACGCTCACTTCGCAGGTGTCTGTCGATTTTCTCTTTGGCTTTCTGGTGGAGGAGCAGATTGTAGATGTGTTTCAGGAGGGTGTGCTGGTACGCTCCTCGCACCAGCGCCATGTCAATGGTGTGCTGAAAGCCAACCATGCCCTCACCCGCAAGGGTGAAGATTACCACGTGGTGGACGAAGACAACCGACTTCGCCAACTCCATGGCGACATACTCGCTACGGTGGTGTCCATCTATTTTCATGAGCCGCAGCAAACCACCTGGGTGTATTCGCAGAACTACAGAAAGTTGCTGCAAATGGAGAAGACGGGCGATGGCTGCTACCGCATTCAGTTGCCCAACGGAACCACCAGCAGGTACCGCTATCAGTCGGGTACGTTGAGCGAAGTGGAAACCAATACCTACGTGGGAACTCTGAAGTTTATCAACAAGCGTTTAGACAGATGGTGATGGAAAAGGAGTATGCTGTAATTACCGGAGCCAGCAGCGGCCTGGGGAAAGCCTTTGCGTTTGAACTGGCTGGCCGTGGAAAGAACCTGGTGCTGGTGTCGTTGCCGGGCGAAGGGTTGCATCAACTGGCAGAGCAACTTAAACCCTTTGCCGTGAAAGTGGCCTGCTACGAAACTGACCTTACCCTGCACGAAAATGTGCAGGCCTTTACCGACTGGGTGAACGAGCACTTCCGCATTTCCATGCTCATCAACAATGCAGGCATGGGCGGCACCAGGCGTTTCCTCGAAGCAGATGTTGACTATATTAACCGCATTATTCAACTCAACGTGATGTCTACCTCGCTGATTACGCGCGCCTTGCTGCCCAACCTCATGTTGCAGCCGAAGGCGTACATCTTAAACGTGTCGAGCATGGCCGCTTTCAGTCCCATGGGTTTCAAAACGGTTTACCCGGCCTCCAAAGCGTTCATACACCACTTTACCCGCGGCCTCTACCAGGAGTTGAAGAACACGAACGTGTTTGTGAGTGTGGTGAACCCCGGCCCGATGAAGACCAACAGAGACGTTACGGATCGCATCAACCGCCAGGGTTGGTTTGCCAAGCTGGGTCTGCTATCACCCGAAAGGGTGGCATCTATTTCCATCCGGCAGCTGCTGAAGCGCGACACCATGATCATGTTGGGTTGGGGCAACGGCATCAGTTGGCTGTTGATGAAAACCATACCCATCTGGGTACGCCTGCCGCTGTTGACGAAGGCCATCGAACGCGAGATCAAAGCCACCTCGCATCCGCAGAAAGTATGTTAGTGTTCGTGACAGGAGCAAGCGGGTTGCTGGGCGCCAACACCCTCGCTGTGCTGGCCCGGCAGGGTGTTCCCGCGCGCGGTTTCCTCCGCGACAAGAGGCGGTTTCCACTGGCATCGGCAGACGGCATCGAGTTGGTCGAGGGCGACATTACAGACGCAGCCTCTGTGTTGCGGGCCATGCGCGGGTGTACGCACGTCATTCACACGGCAGCACTCACGCGCCAGGATGAGTTTCCTGCCGCCTACTACCGGGTAAATGTGGAAGGCACGCGCCACGTGGCAGCGGCTGCGCGCCAATGCGGGGTGAAGCGCGTGGTGTGGGTGAGCACGGCCAACACCATGGGCTTTGGCAGCAAACGGCAGCCGGGCCATGAAAGCATGCCCATCAGCGAAGCATTTCGGAAGTCGCCCTATGCGCACAGCAAGTGGCTGGCCGAAGAGTGGGTGGCACGGCATGCCGCAGACCTGGATGGCGTAACCGTGAACCCTGCGTTCATGCTCGGCCCCTACGATGCGCAGCCGGGCTCGGGCAAGATCATACACATGGCGTGGAACAAGCGGCTGCTGTGGTGCCCGCCCGGAGGAAAGAATTTTGTGCACGTGCAGGATGTAGCGCAGGCGTTGGTGGCGGCCCTGCACAAGGGCGTGCGGGGCCAGCGTTACCTGGTGGGCAACGAAAACCTGACTTACCGCGAGTTCTTTGCCCATGTGGCCCGTCATGCTACGGTGCGTCCGGCCGTGGTGCCCGTGCCGGCCTGGCTTTTGCGGGTGGCAGGTCGCGTGGGCGATGTGCTGCGTACCTTGGGTGTGCGGGCGGCCCTTTCTTCTGCCAACGCGCACATCTTATGTGTGCAGAATTTTTATTCCAATGCCAAGTCGGTTCAAGAACTGAACGTGACTTACCGCGGTACCGACCACGCCATACGCGATGCCGTGGCCTGGTGGAGGGAGCAGGGCGTGCTGCCCTGACTTCAGCAGATCGCCAATGCCCTCATGGGCCGCCCAGATGCACCGGCATGAAAAAACCACCCACGAAACCGTGCGCTTGCTCATGGCGAAAGCTCGCGGCCTCGGCTACCCGTTGATGAACGTGTCCAACCGCTACCTGAACAGCTAACCGCCCCGGGCTTTGGGGGCCAGCGCAACCGATGGCAAAAACAGGCCTTCAACAAAGTGCGGGCAGGTATTTGCAGCACAGCTACTTACCACCGATATTTACAAAGGCGGTTTTATCAACACCCCTTATGGTCAGGTTAATGGGCAAATTGGCTTCTCTTGTTTTGCTTACGCTGGTGGCAGCCTTGCAGGTGGAGGTGCCCCAGGGCATCACCGAGCGGTCCGTTACCCAGCAGGAGTGGAGCGATGCCGATGAAAAATACACGGGGCACCATCATCGCCTGGCGGTAAGGCGCGCGGCACCCCAGGTGCCTGCGGTGGCACCCCTAGCGTTGCACCACCCTGCCGGCAAGCAACGCCCCCGCCCCTTTGCGGTTACACAACTCTTCCTGAAAAACCGGGTACTACGAACCTGATAGGTAATGTGTCGGGCGAAGTGCGCGGTACGTGCTTCGTAGTTTTTATCTATCGTTGAACATTTTAATCTTTTTATGCGATGAATCAATCCGTACTATGGTTGGCATTTAATCTTTTTGTGTTGCTGATGCTGGCACTCGACCTGGGTGTGTTCCACCGGAAGTCTGAGAAGGTGTCCGTAAAGTCGGCACTGGCGTGGACTGCCTTCTGGGTGTTTCTGGCTTTCCTCTTCAATGTGTTTGTCTACTTCCAGATGGGCGAAGAGAAAGCCTATGAGTTTTTCACCGGCTACATTATTGAGAAGTCGTTGAGTGTGGACAACATCTTTGTCATCATCCTCATCTTCTCCTACTTTCAGGTGCCGGCCGAATACCAGCACAAGGTACTATTCTGGGGCATACTCGGTGCCCTAGTGATGCGTGTGATTTTTATTTTTGCCGGTGTGGAGTTGATTGCCCACTTCCATTTCCTTATCTACATCTTCGGAGGGTTCCTCATCTTCACTGGTATTCGCTTCCTGCGCCAGAATGATGAACCGGTTGACCTTAACAAAAACCCGTTCGTCAACTTCCTCAAAAAAGTATTTCCGGTTACACCGCAGTTCGTGGGCGATCGTTTTTTTGTTCGCGAGGAGGGAAGACTGTGGGTTACGCCCTTGTTCCTGGTGGTGATGGTGATAGAAGGCACCGACCTGGTCTTCGCGGTCGACAGTATTCCGGCTGTGCTGGCCATCTCCGATGATCCGTACATCGTCTATACGTCCAACGTATTTGCCATACTGGGCTTGCGCTCGCTGTACTTTGCGCTGGCAGGCATCGACAAATACTTTACGTACCTGAAGTACGGGCTGGCGGCCATCCTCATCTTTATCGGCTTCAAGATGTGCATTGCCGACTTCTTCAAAATACCGATTGAGATATCGCTGGCCTTCATCATCCTCACGTTGTCGGTGGCGGTGTTGGCTTCGCTGGTGATTCCGGCTTCCGGTGAAGACAAGGAGAAATCCTGATGCGCGCTCCGCTGGGGGCGCCTCGTTCAGGCCTACAGGGAAGTGTGCAAGCGTTTGCCGTGGCAGGCGCTTGCATTGGGCATAGGGGCAGTTCTTGTTACGGAAAGGTGCGGCCTTTTCTACAGATAGCCTTTCAGCGTTAGCAGCAGGTTCACTCCATTCGGCCATGTGGTGGCAATGGGTAGTGTGCCGTTGGAGGCATCCGAGGTGTAGGCAATTGTTTGGTTGGTGAATACTGGCCGGTAGCCGATGCCTAGCCCCAACGTGGTAGACGTGTTGAGTTGGAAGAAGGTTTGCAGGGCCGGCTCCAGCGCCAGGTAATTAATCTGTTTGCTTTCGAACCGATGGGCTTTCAGATCGTAGTTCATCAATCCCCACCCGGCAAACAGCTGCAGGGTGGTGGTCGTTTTTTTAGATCTGTGAATGAGGTAGTCGGCCTCGATGCCCGCACCGTTGATGAAGAGCCGTGGCTGCTTGTCAAATCCTGCCAGGTTGGCCTCCGACCGGAATGAAGCGAGGTAGAACGAATGATACACCGAAATGGCAGCGCTGAAGGAGGCGTTGACTTCGCGACCTATTTTTACACCACTCAGCATAGTGTGGTGGTTTTGCAGGTGCGTAAAGCGCAGCGGCAGCGCGATGAACCACCGCCTTTTCTCGTGGTCTAGCTGAGCGGAAGGCTGCGCGGGCAAGAGGTAGGCGGAAAGCATGAAGATCGTGAGGGGCAGCAGCAGGCGAAGGCACCGAAGTTTCATGTCGTGCAACACATTAAGAAGCGTAAGGGCGCAAAGATATTGAAATTTGGATACCCAACAGGAAGGCTTTGGGCAGGGAGGTATCCTGTGGGATGATTGAATTTCAGGTACAAAAGAGTGCAGAGATTGAAAGTAATAGTGCTGGGTTCATGGAACCTGTTGGTTTTCGCTGCAGGCGAGAAGGTTCCGCGGCTACAGCACCGCTTTTCTATACAGGCAGAAATAGATAGCTTTGGGAGGCCATCATGAAAATATTTCTGAATCCTCAACCTTATAACCCGGCCGGTGTGGTCGGCTTGTTGCGCATCGTCATCGGCTTGCTGATGGTGTACCACGGCCAGGAGGTTTTTCAACCTGCGCTTATGCAAGAGTACACCAAGTGGGAAGCTTTTCAGGGGGGCGCAGGCGTGTGCATGGTCTATGCAGGCAAAACAACAGAACTGGTTGCCGGCCTGCTGCTTACCCTGGGCTTGTTCACGCGAGTGGGCGCGCTGCTGCTCATAGGTGCGCTGTCGTACATTGCTTTTTTTGTGGGCAACGGGCGCGTGTGGTACGAAGACCAGCATCCGTTTATGTTCGTGTTGTTCGGTGTGCTGTTCCTTTTCTACGGACCCGGTAGCTGGAGCCTGGATGAAAAGCTTTTCCGCAAAACAGCCTAAGGGCATCCGTGGTGGGTGGCTCTTGTTGCCACTCGTGCTGCTGGTGGCCTGCACGGCCCGCAACAGCCAGCAGCCCGATGCCCGCGAAGTAACACTTACCTTTGCTCCGCTGCGTTGCCTGGTGCCTGCGCAGTATCAACTGACTACGCCCGTTCGTTACATCCGGATGCTGCAACGGCTCCACGGGCCTGCCGAGGTACAGGTGCGCACCGCGCAGGTGGAGGCCATGCTGGCGAAAGGCTACCTGTTCGACCTCTATGTGGATTCGCTGAATGCGGACCACACCCTCTGGTTTGTAGATGGCCCGTATGTACGGCTCAACAAAGACATCATCCGTTACCACGTGGGCACCATGGAGCAGACCTTCCGCAGCCAGATGGAAAGCGAAGGCGTTACCGTGAGGCGCATAGACAACGCCTTCTACAATGGCCGTGCTGCCCAACTGCTGAAGGTGAAGTTTGAGTGGCGCAGTGGTGACGTGCGCAGCTATACCACCGAGTACATTTTAACCACCTACACCCGCTCGGTGTTGATCATGGTGAACCACTCCGACCCGCAGGATTACGAAGACCTGATACGGCAGGTGAAAGCGAGTGAGTGAGAAACCGTGGAGGTGGGAACCACACCCAGGTCGCACCGATTGCCGAGGGAGTGGGAATTGTAAATTAATCGAAGCAGGAAACCCCAATCGACTGACCTGCCTGCCTAAGCCTTGACGTAGGCAGGGGAATCTCCGTAAAGAATGCACTACCGCTGGAGGTTTACGAACACGAAATAATAGCTGGATGTTTTTACGGGTAGGCAGCCTTGGCTTTTCTAAGAAACCTTCAAACAATACTACTCAAAAAACCTCACCTTTACAACGCACCACCCGTGCGCCCGGGGTCGGGGCGTTGGTAGCATGTACACACTGCCGCCAGTATCGGCACCAAAAGCGTTAGTGAGTTCCGCATAAGCACCCGCAACGACTGCATAAGCGTTAACTGGTTGCGCGTAGCCACCCGCTACGGGTGCATCAGCGCTATCAGGTTATGCATAGTCGATGGCAGTGCCATCATAGCCACCAACTATTCGTACATTCCCGCCTGCATCAGCATCATAGGTGTTAGCGATTCATGCCCCGCCACCTGCATCTCCAACTCAAGCGGTCATCACGAATGCATAGTAACCTGCAACAGCTGCATAGGCGTTGGTAATGGATGCGTAACTGCCAGAGCCGGGTTTAACCTTGTTTGACGGGAACAACGGCATCCGGTATCAAAAATCTAATGAATTTCTAATCTCAAAAAAGTGAAAAAAGGGCCTTGAACGTGCCAACGAAAAAGCGGTTGCGCCAGAGGAGAAAAATATATTTTTAAAAATATTTTGAAAACCGGCAACCAGCGCGTGGTAGGGTTGCGTTGTAATACTTAAATTTAAACATGTACCACTATGACACATGTGAGAAACGTAGACGCACTAACCAGGTTAGTCAGCCTCTGCTCCGGGTATGGAGGTACCTATAACCCCGGTCGCCCAACCCTCCAGGTAAAAGCGTTGGCAACACTGTTGAGCCAGGCTCAGCAGGCATTGCAAAACGTAGGTGTTCACAAAGCGCGCTTCGAGCAAGCCCGTAACGCCCGCCAGCGTCAGTTCAAAGAGGCGGTGGCGTTGGCGCAGCGGGTGGCGCGAAATTTCCAGGCTTTCTGGCCTGCGCCCGAAACACTGGCAGACGTACGTGTCTTCGTACGGTTGCTAACGGGCGCCCAAAGCCGAAAGCCGTTGGAAGTAACGGTTGCCGAAGGCGAACCGCCCAAAGCGGGCCGTGGCAGGCCGCGGGCATTCGTAAGCCAGGCGCAGTATTTTGCCGAGATGGTGCAAATCATCCAGACGGAAGCTGCGTACAAGCCCAACGAAGCTGCGCTTACTCCGGCAGCGCTGGCCGCGTACGCCAAACAGCTCAGCGACCTGAACAAGCAGGTGGCCGAAGCGCACATGGCTTACAAGCTGGCCATACAGCAGCGCAACGAGTTGCTCTACCACAGCGCCCAATCGGTGTATGCCACCGTGCAGGATGTGAAGAACTACCTCCGCGCACTCTTTACGGCCGACAGTGAGCAGTACCGTGCCGCACTTCGTTTAGTTGTAACCAAACCCGCTTCGTGATGCAACCAACGCCTAAGTAAAAACCTCTGCGGGACTCGTTCTTGCAGAGGTTTTGTTTTGAAAGGAAGTCTGTCACTCAAAAACAACAACCATGTTCAACCGCTTAACCGAACGATCCCATGAAAACCTCACACGCCATCGTACTAACGGCTGCCGCCCTGGCCACAGGCCTGCTGCTGGCACGCCTCTTCGCATCTGACGCCCCTCCGGCAACGCCTGCGTTGTCGCCTCAGCTTACGCTGTCGCAGATTCTGTCCATCAAAGAGCTGCACCTGGTGCGGCACCCCTACCACGACTTGTTCTTTCTGCACCGCCACAACCACCCCGAAAAAGCGCTGCGCGCCATTGTGCAGGTGCCGGTGGAGGTAACGGCCTACATCAACCTGCGCGAGGTGGAGCTGCTTTTCCGCAACGACTCGCTGAAGGAAATACGCCTGCCCCGTGCGCACCTCAACGCGCCACACTACTATATAGAGCGAATGGCGGTGCGCGAAACGCGCGGCTTCCAGGTGCACGTGGGCCGCGACCTCTACCCGCAAGTGGGGCGCTACCTGCAAACGGCCATCGTGGCACGCATGGACAGCCTGCGCACTTCTGCCATCGCCCACCGCATTCTGGACCAGGCGGAGACGGAGGGGAAGGCCTACGTGGTGGAGTTGCTCCACGGCATGGGCCGCCCCGATGTAAAGGTGGTGTTTGCCGATGAGGTGCTGGCCGCTGAAGCCGCCACCGCACCGGCAAGCGCTGCCGCTGTTGCGGGAAGCATGCCGTTGGGGTATTTGGTTTTTTAGTGGGTAGTTGTTGGTTCTTGGCTAACTGCTGGCAAACAACGCCCATGCGACTATTCAAACAGCTATTCAATTGAGTTGAATGTTGAGATTGCCGCGTCAGCCCGCTGTGCGTGCTTCCTCGCAATGACGACAGCAATTCATTTCGGATTTGGAGTTGGTATAGGGTCCGTCATTGCGAGGAGCGATACCGCGAAGCGGTTGCGTGACGCCTGCCCCACGAATGCGGGGAAGCAATCGCTTTCGGGTTGCAAATAGACGTTGTTTGATGTAAAGTCATCTGAGATTGCCTCCCGCATCAGGGCGGGCATGCGTCTGCTACGCGTGTTCTATAGAAGTTTTTGGTTGAACGTGCTCGCCCTCACCCCGTCCTCGTTACCTCGGACACCCCTCTCCCCAGGGAGAGGGGCCGGGGGAGAGGGCGATAACAAAAAACCCCGGCTGTATTACAACCAGGGTTTTGCTGCAGGCAGCGCGTTCGCCACCTGCCTGTATCACAACTTAAACAACGTCTTCCTTAGGCCACCTGGGCTTCCAGCTTCTGTGCCAGCACCGCTTTGGGTACTGCGCCCACTTGCTTGTCTACAATCTGGCCTTTTTTGAACACCAGCAGGGTAGGGATGGAGCGCACGCCAAACTTGGCCGTGGTTTGCGGGTTTTCGTCTACGTTTAGCTTGGCAACAACAGCCTTGCCATCGTAGTCACCGGCCAGCTCTTCTACTACGGGGCCGATCATTTTACAAGGGCCACACCACTCTGCCCAGAAGTCCACCAGTACGGGTTTGTCTGAGTTAATCACTTCATCGAAGTTGGCGTCTGTCAATTCAATTGTTTTTCCCATGATATGTAATGATAAATTGGTTTCTCAATAGTCTACCGATTCCAACACAAAGGTATCTGAAATTGTTCCAACTTCAGCAGGCTGAGCGGCAGGTTTGGCTACTTCTGTCAGCCACCTTACCTCATTCTTGTCGGTAATCACACCCACCTCGGCCAGTTTTTTCAACTCCCGTATCAGCGGGTTAGAAGGTTTTATTCTGGTGGCGCGCGCCAAAAGCTCTGTTTGTATGGCTTCCAGGTCATCTTTCAGGAAGAGGCGCAGGGCGGCATTGCCCGCGTTTTTTTTGCAGAGTTTGTCGAGGGTGTCCACAAAATCCTCATTGATGTCGTGCACTTCTTTGCGCAGGGCCAGGCCGGCCACGCGCTTGCCGGCCAGCTCGTTTAGCAGGTCGATGCTGCGTATCTTGAACTCCAGGTTCATCTCGCCCCAGTTCTTGCGCACCACATTGCCTTCTATAAACAAGAACAACCCCGGCATCAGGAAGGCCTTGTACTTCAGGTAGTCTTCGCTCCACAGGGTGAACTCATATTTGCCCGAATAGTCTTCCACCTGCATTTTGCCGAACGGTCTGCCGGTTTTGGTGAGGCGGTGTTCTACCGTGGCCACAATGCCGCCCACTTTAAACTCTTTGCCTTCGGAGGTTTCGATGTCGTTTAGGGCGGTGATGGGTGCATTGCAGAACGTGTCGAGTTCGAATTTGAAATTGTCGAGCGGGTGGCCGCTGATGTATACGCCCACCACTTCTTTTTCGAAGTGCAGCTTCTCTATTTCACTAAAGGGCTCGATGGGGTCTACCTTGGGTGGCGGCATTTCCGTGCCGCTGCTGCCCCCGAAGAGGCTGGCCTGCGCGCTGGCCGCTTCTTGCTGAATTTTGGAAGCGTAGCGGATGACCTTTTCCGTCAGCGTGATGTCGCCCTCTTTGGCGGCCACATATTGCCTGCGGTGGTAGTCGGGGAAGCAGTCGAAGGCGCCACTCAGCGCCAGGCATTCGAACGTTTTTTTGTTTACCGAGCGGTTGCTGATGCGCTTGGCAAATTCGAAGATGTTGCGGTAGAGGCCATGGGCATCGCGCTCTTGGATGATGGCCTCCACGGCCGCCTCGCCTGCTCCTTTGATGGCGCCCAGCCCAAAGAGTATCTCTCCGTTTTTGTTCACTTCAAAGTACACCCCCGATTCGTTGACGTGCGGGCCCAGCACTTCAATGCCCATCTTGCGTGCTTCGTCTATAAAGAAGGTAACGTTTTCTAAGTTGCTCTGCGAGTGGGTGAGCACGGCCGCCATGTATTCGGCCGGGTAGTTGGCCTTGAGGTAGGCGGTGTGGTAGGCCACCAGCGAGTAGCACGTAGAGTGCGATTTGTTGAATGCATACTGGGCGAAGGACTCCCAGTCGGTCCAGATCTTGTTGCAGATGTTGGCATCGTGCCCTTTGGCTTTGCAGCCTTCAATGAATTTGTCCTTCATCTTGTCGAGCACGTCTTTCTGCTTCTTACCCATGGCTTTGCGCAGCACGTCTGCATCGCCTTTAGAGAAGCCCGCCAGCTTCTGGCTCAGCAACATCACCTGCTCTTGGTACACGGTAATGCCGTAGGTGTCTTTCAGAAACTCCTCCATCTCGGGCAAGTCGTACTTAATGGGCTCGCGCCCGTGCTTGCGTGCAATGAAGTTGGGAATGTATTCCATGGGCCCCGGGCGGTAGAGGGCATTCATGGCAATCAGGTCTTCAAACTTGTCGGGCTTGAGCTGGCGCAGGTAGCTCTGCATGCCCTCGCTTTCAAACTGGAATGTGCCCGTGGTTTCTCCGCGCTGGTACAGTTGGTAGGTTTTGGCATCGTCTAACGGCACGGCTTCTATGTCTATGGTGATGCCCCTGCGCTTTTGGATGTTCTTCAATGCCGTTTTGATGATGGTGAGCGTGGTGAGGCCCAGGAAGTCCATCTTCAGCATGCCCGCACTCTCCACCACGCTGTTGTCGAACTGTGTTACCAGCATAGACGAGTCTTTAGCGGTAGACACAGGAATGAGCGTGGTCATGTCTTGCGGGGTGATGATGACACCGCAGGCGTGGGTGCCTGTGTTGCGCAACGATCCTTCCAGTATCACCGCTTGGTTTAGCACCTGTGCTTTCAGGTCGCTGCCCTTCTTCACATCCTGCAATTCGCGCACTTCTTCGAAGGCTTTCTGCAGCGTGGTGCCGGGCCTTTCGGGAATCAGCTTGGCCAGGTTATTGGCTTCTGCCAGCGGCAACTCCATTACGCGGGCGCAATCGCGTATGGAACTCTTGGCGGCCATGGTGCCGTAGGTGATGATCTGCGCCACTTGGCTGTGGCCGTATTTGTTGATTACGTAGTTCAGTACCTTGTCGCGCCCCTCGTCATCGAAGTCAATATCAATATCGGGCAGCGACACCCGGTCGGGGTTGAGGAAGCGCTCGAACAGCAGGTCGTATTTAATGGGGTCTACGTTGGTGATGCCGATGCAGTAGGCCACGGCCGACCCCGCGGCCGACCCGCGGCCGGGCCCCACGCTTACACCCATCTCGCGGGCCTTCGAAGTAAAGTCCTGCACGATGAGGAAGTAGCCAGGGTAGCCCGTCTTCTTGATGGTTTCCAATTCGAAGTCGAGGCGCTCGCGGATTTCGGGAGTAATCTCCTTGTATTTCTTCTCCGCGCCCAGGTAGGTAAGGTGGCGCAGGTAGTCGTCTTCGGTGGCAAACTCGGCAGGTATGTCGAACTTGGGCAACAGCACGTTGCGCTTCAGGTCGTAGGCTTCTACCTTCTCCACTATTTCGCTGATGGTGGCAATGGCTTCGGGTAAATCGCGGAAGAGTTGTTTCACCTCGTCCTGGCTCTTGAAGTAGAACTCATTGTTGGGCAGACCGTAGCGGGTGCCGCGCCCTTCGCCTATCGGGGTAGATTTAAACTCGCCCTCTTTGATGCAGAGCAATACATCGTGGGCGTTGGCTTCCTCTTTCTCTAAGTAGTACGATTCGTTGGCGGCAAAGTACTTCACGCCATATTTTTGGCAGAAGCGCAGCAACGTGTCGTTTACGCGGTCTTCTTCGGGCATGCCGTGGCGGTTCAGCTCTGCGTAGAAGTCGGCACCAAATGTTTTATGCCACCATTGAAAGGCCTCTTCGGCCTGGCGCTCGCCCACGTGCAGAATCAGGTGGGGCACTTCGCTGGTAAGACCTCCCGTTGTGGCGATGAGCCCTTCACGGTATTGTTCCACCAGTGCCTTGTCTATGCGCGGGTAAATCCCGTAAAGGCCTTCTATAAACCCGATGGAGCTGAGCTTGGCCAGGTTGTGGTAGCCTTGCTTGTTGCGGGCCAGCAGCACCTGCGTGTAGCGCTTGTCGGGGTTGTCTTTGGTGAACTTAAGCTTCTTGCGCTCTTCAGCTATGTAAAACTCGCAGCCTACAATGGGCTTCAACTGGTTCTTCAGTGCTTCGCTCACAAACTTGAAGGCGCCATAGAGGTTGCCGAAGTCGGTAATGGCCACGGCCTGCATCTGGTGGGCTTTGGCTTTCGCGATGAGGGCCTTTACATCGGGTGTGGCCTGCAGCACCGAGAACTGCGTGTGCACGTGCAGGTGGCAGAAGGGCGCCTCCGTCAGCGCATCGCCCGTATCTTGCGCAAAGTAGTCGAACGATTTCTTGCGGTCGCGCTTGGTGGAGTTGCCTGCCTCCAGGTTGGGGGCTTCGTACACAACGTCATCGGGCGGCACTCCGTCTAATGGCGCCACAATTCCGCGTGTGATCAATCCGAAGAACGAGCGCGCGGTGGCGGCCACATCGTAAGAGGCATCGTGCGCATCTTCAAAGCCTTCGTTGAAGAGCTTTTCGTGCAGCTCGGAGAGGCGCGGCATTTTCAATTTGCCGCCCATGCCTCCGCTCAGTTGACAAAACTCTGTGGCAACAATGCCCGTGTCGACTTTGGGCAGCGCCATAAACGCCTCGGGCGCAAAGCCTGCGCGTATTAATTCGGCACCTATAATATTAATGTCGAATTCAATGTTATGGCCAACCAGTTGGCGTGTTTCCTTCAGGTCGGTAAGGAAGAGCGTAAGCACATCTTTCAGCGGCTTGCCTTCTTCTTGTGCGCGCCTGGTGGAAATGCCGTGCACGCGCTCGGCTTTGTAGGGAATATCGAAGCCATCGGGCCGTACAATATAATTGTGTTGCGACAACAACTGGCCGTTGGCCCCATGCAGTTGCCACGCCAGTTGCACCAGCCGTGGCCAGTTTTCCAGATCGGTGATGGGCGCAGTTTTATTATGCGGAATACCGGTGGTTTCCGTGTCGAAAATGAAGTACATGTGCAGTAGTGGTTGCGGTCATAAAAATACGCGTTCGCACGACCTGTAAAAACCTGTCTACCATTCCCATATTTGGAATTTCGTCTATGGAATAGACAATTATGGAGATGTAGGCGGCCACTCAGATTTGATAATCAGCGAGTTATGTTTTGGGAGAGAACCTTGCATTAGAAATGGTAGCATTTTTTGATATTTTATGAAAAACCTGTTGAATTGGGTCGTTGGCTTCGTGAAACGCGAGTGGTTTTTGTTGGTCATGATTTTTACCATTGCCGTGTTGGTGCTGCTGTTTGAGTGGCTCTGAATAAGGTAAGCGGAGCGTTTGGGGGGCGGTAAGTTGCGCACGTTTCTGTTCAACCTCTATGATATCAGCGACCGGACACCAAAACTCACCATGTAGGTTGAGTCATCAGGGTAAGGTAAGTTGTTGATTTTCATTCGTCCGCTATCCAATGGAGGCATTCCATTGCACCGTTTGGGTTCAATTTAGATTTGGTCAAAATAATATTCGCTTTTGGTGGATAAAGCTTTGGGGAGTATTTTTGAACGTTTCAAAAAATCCTAACGCTTTTTCATACCTATCTATGAAGTGGATAATAGATCTCTTCACGAGTACGCTTGGCCGCAAGTTGCTCATGGCCCTTACGGGTCTGTTTCTCATTCTGTTTTTGGCGGTGCACCTGGCCGGCAACCTGCAGTTGCTGAAAGATGATGGCGGCCGTGCCTTCAACATCTATGCCGAGTTCATGAGCACCAACCCGCTTATTCAAACCATTTCTAAAGGCAATTTCTTTTTCATCTTGTTGCACGTGGGCATGTCGCTGGTGCTTACCATCCGCAACCGCAAGGCGCGCGGTCCGGAACGTTATGCAGTTACCAGTGGCAAGTCGTCCATCTGGGCATCGCGCAACATGGGCATTCTGGGTACCATTGTGCTGGCCTTCCTGATTACCCACTTAAATCATTTCTGGGGCCAGATGCACTTTGGCGAGATGCCGAAGGTTACCTACGATGGCACCGAATATAGAGACATTTACACTACCGTAGACTACTGGTTTGCGAAGGGCTGGTATGTTGGCGTGTATGTGTTTTGCATGGTGGCCGTTGCCTTTCACTTGTGGCATGGGTTTGCCAGCGCTTTTCAGACCCTGGGTCTAAACCATATGAAGTACAACCCTGTTATCAACTTTGTAGGTAAGGCTTTTGCGATCGTTGTGCCGGCCCTGTTCGCATGGATCCCGATAAGCATGTACTTTAACTAACCGCATTCGCTAGTTCTATGATAAAACTTGATTCAAAAATTCCGGAAGGACCCTTAGCTGAGAAGTGGACCAAGCACAAGTTTAACCTCAAGTTGGTGAACCCTGCCAACAAGCGCAAGTACGAAGTGATTGTGGTGGGTACCGGCCTGGCCGGAGCTTCTGCCGCGGCTTCGTTGGCAGAACTGGGCTACAATGTCAAGGCGTTTTGTTTTCAGGATAGCCCCCGCAGGGCCCACAGCATTGCTGCGCAAGGGGGTATCAACGCAGCCAAGAACTACCAGAACGATGGCGACAGCGTGTACCGGTTGTTTTACGATACCATTAAAGGGGGCGACTACCGCGCACGCGAAGGCAACGTCTACCGCCTGGCGGAAGTAAGTGTCAATATCATCGACCAATGTGTGGCGCAGGGTGTGCCCTTCGCACGCGAATATGGCGGCTTGCTGGCCAACCGCTCTTTTGGTGGCGCGCAGGTGTCGCGCACGTTCTATGCCCGTGGGCAAACCGGCCAACAATTGTTGCTGGGTGCCTACGCAGCGCTGAACCGCCAGATTGCCAACGGCAAGGTGAAGATGTACAACCGCACCGAAATGCTGGACTTGGTGATTGTGGACGGCAAGGCCCGCGGCATCATTACCCGCGACCTGGTAACCGGTAAGATTGAATCGCACAGCGCCCATGCGGTGTTGCTATGCACGGGTGGATACGGCAACGTGTTCTTTCTGTCTACCAACGCCAAAGGATCTAACGTAACCGCTTCGTGGCGGGCACATAAGAAGGGCGCTGCCTTCAGCAACCCTTGCTTCACGCAGATACACCCCACTTGTATACCCGTTACGGGCGACCACCAGTCGAAACTCACGCTGATGTCGGAGTCGCTGCGCAACGATGGCCGTGTGTGGGTGCCGAAGGTGGCCCGTCCCGGCCTCACCGCCAAGGAGGCCATGAGCATACCTGAATCCGAACGCGACTACTTCCTGGAGCGCAGGTACCCGTCTTTCGGAAACCTGGTGCCCCGCGATGTAGCTTCGCGCAACGCCAAATACGTGTGCGATGAAGGCCGCGGTGTAGGTAAAACCGGACTCGCTGTATTCCTCGATTTCACCGATGCCATCAAACGCGATGGTAAGAAAACCATCGAAGCCAAGTACGGCAACCTGTTCGACATGTACATGCAGATTACAGGCGACAACCCGTACGAGGGACCTATGATGATTTATCCTGCGGTGCACTACACCATGGGCGGCTTGTGGGTAGATTACAACCTGATGACTACCGTGCCGGGCTTATATGCGCTGGGCGAATGCAACTTCTCCGACCACGGAGCCAACCGCCTCGGTGCCTCTGCGCTGATGCAGGGCTTGGCCGATGGCTACTTTGTGATTCCTTACACCATTGGCGATTACCTGGCCGGGCTGCCTTACGAAAAGGTGAGTACCGACCGACCTGAATTCAAAGAGGCCATAGACAGTGTGAATAGCCGTATCAGCAAAATCCTCAGCATCAAAGGCAAAAAAACGGTAGACGAACTGCACCGCGAGTTAGGCCTCACCATGTGGAACTACTGCGGCATGTCTCGCAACGATGCGGGGCTGCGGGGTGCGAAGAAAAAGATACAGGAGTTGAAGAACGAATTCTGGACCAACGTAAACGTGCTGGGCAGTGGCAACGAACTGAACCAGGAGTTAGAAAAAGCCATGCGCGTAGCCGACTTCATGGAGTTAGGCGAGCTGATGGTAGACGATGCATTGATGCGCACCGAATCATGTGGTGGCCACTTCCGCGAGGAGTCGCAGACACCCGATGGCGAGGCATTGCGCAAAGACGATGAGTTTGCTTTTGTCTCTGCCTGGGAATACCAGGGCGACAACCAACCCGAGGTATTGCACAAGGAAGAGCTGAAGTTCGAGAACGTAAAACTGACGCAAAGAAGTTATAAATAATACGTGAGCGTGTAAGCCTCAAAATGGCTTGTATGATTTCACCCAACACAAGAAAGACAGTATGAAGATCACCCTGAAAGTCTGGAGACAAAAAGACAAGAACAGCAAAGGTGCATTTAAAACTTACCAGCACGACCATGTGTCGGCCGATATGTCGTTCCTGGAGATGCTGGACGTTTTGAACAACGACCTGGTGAAGAAAGGGGAGGAGCCCATTGCCTTCGACCACGACTGTCGTGAAGGCATCTGCGGTATGTGCAGCTTGTATATCAACGGCCGCCCGCACGGTCCGCTGCAAACCACCACCTGCCAGTTACACATGCGCTCATTCAAAGATGGCGAAACCATTACCATTGAGCCGTGGCGCGCGCAGGCTTTCCCCATCGTGAAAGACCTGGTGGTAGACCGCTCCGCTTTCGACCGCATTCAGCAGGCTGGCGGTTACATTTCTGTGAACACCGGTGGCGTTCCCGATGCCAACGAAATTCCCATCCCCAAGAAGGTAGCAGATGAGGCCTTCGATGCAGCCACCTGCATAGGCTGTGGGGCTTGTGTGGCAGCGTGCAAGAATGCTTCGGCCATGTTGTTTGTGGGCGCCAAAGTATCGCAGTTTGCGCTGCTGCCGCAGGGGCAGGCCGAGCGCAAGGAGCGCGCAGAACGCATGGTGGCACAGATGGATGCCGAAGGTTTTGGTGCCTGCACCAATACCCGGGCCTGCGAAGCAGAATGCCCCAAGGGTATCAAGATTACGAACATTGCCCGCCTGAACCGCGAATATTTTAGCGCTATGCTCAGCTCGTACGAAGTGCAGAGCGGCAGCGGGGGAGAATAATCCTTTTTTCTAATGGCTGAATAGAAACCCTGCCGCGCGCAGGGTTTTTTGTGTTCAGGCCAAACGAAGGCTGGTGGCATTTCGTTATTTTCACGGATTCACCGGCCATGAAAGACTACTACCAGATTATCGGGGTAAGCCGCGAGGCTACCGAAGTGGAAATCAAGCGGTCGTTTCGTAAGCTGGCCGTTCGTTACCATCCCGACAAAAATCCTTCGCGTGAGGCAGAGCAGTTGTTCAAAGAAATCAACGAAGCCTACGAGGTGCTGAGCGACCCCGACAAAAAGTCTAAGTACGATCAATTGTTGCGTGCACCGGACATCAGCACCCACTGGCAGGAAGTGTACACCCGCCCGGCCGCGCGCTATGCGCGTCCGTCAGACCGCACACTGTTTTTGCAGAGCATGCTGCGCTTTTCGCAACTGCTGTTCTACTTTGGCTGCATCTGGAGTGGTTTATTGCTGATCGACTTCTTGTTGCCTGCCCGCACGTGGGAGGAAACAGTGGTAACCGATGTAAAAACGATATCGAAGGTGCGCCCGCGCGAGCGCCACGATTTGCTGGTAACGGAAAACGGCCACCACTTTCCGGTGCTGATGAGCGAGATGGAGAACTTTCCCCATCATTCGAAGTTGAAGATCTACACCTCATCGTTGTTCTCGGCCCTCATCAAAGTGGAGAACTACAACGGAAGTTTTGTGGTGAACAACCTGGGCACCATCTACCGCAATTTCAGTTTCGCGCCCATCATGTTGGTGGCATGTTGCCTGCTGGGGCTCATCATCCGCAAAGGAGTGGAGTTTCATGTTAACCTGGGTATTGTGGTATTTTTGCTGATGATTCTGAATATTGTGTTTCTCTACAAATCCATACTATGAGCAAGAACGACTGGAAAAAGCGCGAGGGAGTGGTATACTCCACCAGCGATGAATTTAAGTACCAGTACCAGGGAGGAGAGGAGGCCGCCACGTTGCCGCCCTCGCAGCAGCAGTTGAAAGTAATGCTCGATAAAAGTGGGCGTGGGGGTAAGCAGGTTACGTTGGTAACCGGTTTCATTGGCACGCAGGCCGATCTGGAGGCGTTGGGCAAGAAGCTGAAAACCCGTTGCGGCACCGGTGGTTCCGTGAAAGAAGGTGAGATTCTGATACAGGGAGACGTGCGCGAAAAGGTACACCAGTACCTTCAAAATGAGGGTTTCAGGGTGAAAAGAGCGGGTTAGCGGCCGCTTCTTATTTTTTTCAACTTTTCCCCTTTGGCCTTCAAGTAAGATTTAGGCCTAAATT
>CAYSCT010000002.1:0-461178 GCA_964429845.1 uncultured Ohtaekwangia sp. | reverse complement strand
AAAGGTGGGTCAAACAATTACCGGAATTGGTGGGTCAGACTTCCCGGAATAGTCAACCAGTATCAGAAGCCACATCAAAGTGGTATTGGCCGATGTTTCTTTTTCAGGCACTTTGGCCTTTATATGCAGGCGGATTTCATTAACACTATTCACGGTCGTGACTCGATATTGAACCTTCCTTATAGCTAAAAAAGAAGTTAATATAGATGGCACGCGATAGCCGTAGTGTTACAGGAAACAGAAAGATAGCGGCAGCAATGGTGGTGAAAATATATGCCTCCATTGAAGGATTGAACAAAACCCTTAAGGCCACGTACACGGTTGTAAAAAGTGCCACCTGCAAGGCGTAACTTACGTACATGGCCCCAGAAAAAAAGGAGGGCTCTTGTTCATAATGCAGACCACAGTGTGAGCATTTTGCAGGCATCTTCATAAAGTTTTTACCGTAGGCCTTGTTCTCAAACAAGTTTCCCTCATGGCACCGCGGGCATTTGTGATGCAGAATGCTATACAGGCGGCTTCCTTTTGAAATCATATACTTTTTGTATGAAAAACCCCGAAGTTAGAATGACTCTTTGAATTGTTTTGTGACTTCACTCACAAAATGGGCTTGATGTTCAAGTATTTCTTTTTCAAGAGCCTATTCAGCATTCAAACGCTGTAGTTAAGTCAAGTAGGTGGGTAAAACCCCTTGTGGCTCCACTGAAAATATTTCCAGTATTATCTGTTGGTTAAGTTGGCATGTATTGAGTTAAAAATAATAGTCGAGCACTACAGACAGCAAGTGCGTGTTAACTTTATTGTGGTAATGGGCGGGCGTAACTTCAAGGCGCCTGTTCAGGTTGCCCTTGTACGAGTACATCATGTCGGCATGCAAGCCATGCATAAAGCCTGTAAACTTGTAGCGTGCCCTTACATTGATGTGGTAAAAACTCGGCATGGTATATTTGTTTAAAACCGGGTTTGACACTGCGGGCATCCAATACACACCTCCCTGGGTTTGCAGTGATAGATTTTTCTCCTTACCCAGCGGTCGTTGATTCTGCATCATAATGGCATGTACATCGCCCGCTCCTTCTACGCGCTCGCGAAACATAAATGTATAGAGGGGTTCTACGCCCCATTCGCGCGGAAACAAAAAGCGCCCATGGGAGGTAATCCGTGTGTAGCTCAAATTCCAGTTGTTGGCATTGTCTATGTTGGTTGCGCCTACCCGGGCGCTTATTACGTGTGCTTTTTCACCGGCAGGGGTATATTGTTTTTCAAGTGCCAATGTGTCCGAATACAACGAGTTCTGGGCCAAGTACTGAATGCCCAGAAACCATTGCTTTTTACCCTTCTTGGCTTTGTATTCGGTGTTGAAAAAAGAGGTGTTCAATACACTAGCCACCCAATAGTTCCAGGCCTGAACCTCCAGCCCCTTTACAGGTAGCAGCGTAGCGTTGGCAATGGCAATGCCAGCCGATTTTATATTGCCGGCATACGATGCCTTTACGCCATTAGTGGCTCTGCCTTCGGGATATACGCCCAGCGACTCGCCAATGTCGAACCAATGGATCGTACTTCGGGGTGAAGTTCTCCACAACCAGCCTCCTTTCAACTTTAAGCGTTCAAATTGATTAAACTCGCCCCATACGCCTTGCTGAAGATTAGGTCGCATACGGCCATCTTGCAGATTGATGAGCGGGGTCTTCAGATGAAATTTTCCAACCTGAAAATAAGAATGCTGCTGCTGCGACAAATAGTACCTGAGGTAGAGGTCTTCCAGGCGATCTAAGTCATCATGGTTATCGGGATTGTTAATGTCGAATAAACCCAGTTCATACCTGCTGGCGTAGGGGGGCGTAGGCCCCAGGTGGGAGGATGTCAGATTGTAGATGATAAATCCAGACATGCCCACCTGAAAGTTTTTGATGACGGGGGAGAAGTAAGCCAGGCCGCCCCCGGCTGCCAGGGCATAATAGTCCGGGTACGCGGCATGATTAACGGTGCTCATAAAGAACGACCTCATGTGACCTTCAAAGGTGCCCATCTTATGCAGTACGTTACAAAGGCTGTCGCCTTGAATGCATTGCTCGTTGATGGTGGCCCTCCGTACTGACCAACTGGGGTCCTGGTGTTGTGCTATGGCCCTGCCTGCAATTGTTATTATGAAAAACCCGAGTAATAGATATCTCTTCATCTTGTTCATTGCTCGCTTAGTGCCTTTCTTTTTTCAACGATGGGTTTAAAAGGGCCGAATTTGTGTTGCAGATCGCTGAAGCCATCTGCAAAGGGTCCAAAGGGGTGGTCTATGGGTTTCTTCCTAATATCGGGCCAGTCTTCGGTAATATCTTTTTTGGGGCGTGGCATCGAGTTTACATAGGCAGCAATGTGCCACGCTTCTTCATCGGTTAGCTGCGGCTCTTCAAACGTTGCGCCCAAAGGCATGTTTGCTTTTATGTAACCAGCAAAGCGCGAAAGACGGTACAATCCCGCACCATCGTTATAACTCTTTTCGCCCCATAGCGGAGGGTACGTCCACGATTTTGCCTCTGGGTTCTTTACACCTTCGCCATTTTTGCCATGGCACACTACACACTTCTCATTGTAAAGAATTTTGCCTTTAAGGGGGTCGGCCGCAATATCTAAGAATGCGAGTTCTACCAGGCCAGCGCCTGCTGGGGTTTCTCCCCGGGGCACCTCCTTACCTAGCCAATTAATGTATGCTACAATTGCTTTCATTTCGCGCGAATCTACCTCAAGGGCCTGCCCGTTTAGGCTCCTTTCAAAGCAGTCGTTTACACGTTTCTCAATGGTTTCCTCTGTGCCCGAGCGTGCCCGGAATTTGGGGTAGGTAGAGGCTACTGCGCTATAGTTATTGCCAAAGGGTTTTGTCCCCGCATCTAAATGGCAGTTTTGACAATTCATGCCATTGCTCATGGCCCTCACCGTGCCATTAGGGCCCAGGTATTCGGCTGTGTGTGCTATCAGTTCTCGCCCATACTTAATTTCTTCGCCACGTTCATCATGGGGTATGGCTGCCTCTGCAGGTGCCACCCATACGCCAGCAACAGCCTTGGCAGGCACTTGGTTTTCTTGCTTAGATTGTAACCACCCAATCGCTTTACCCGGCCCGATTATAAGCGTGCCCAGCATGCCCGTTACCATTACGAGCAGCATCAGCACCAACGCAACGAAGGCTTTTATTACGCTAACAAATGACTGGTCAAAAGAATTTTCGTCCATACTTAAAGATCATTATATCACTACCCCGGTAGTAAGGAGTCGTTTTGTTAGTGCGGTAGCTTGTTGCGAAGTAGTCCATACACCCATGTGCCGACAATGGCACTTAAGAGCGTTACCACTACTACCAGAAAGCCACTGCCAATTTGCGCGAACAGCGGCCCGGGCATGCGCCTGTAATGGCCCAGCCTAACCCAAACATGCTTGCGCCAATTACGTTGCCCCAATGAAACTGTTTTTCATGAAATACTACGGCTTCATTTTGCATGGTTTTTATCTTGAATTTTTTTATTGCCCACACGGAGAGCATACCAACAACTACCGCTGTGCCAATGACTCCGTACATATGAAAAGAGTGCAGCCGAAACATTTCTTGTATGCGGTACCACGAAATAATCTCGGCCTTTACAAACACAATACCAAACACAATACCAACAAGTGCATATTTTATGTTTGAAGTAAAAATTGACTCTTTAGCGAGCTGGTCGTTGGGTGCCTCACATTCTACCGGATGCTCGACCCCGACCGGGGCCGTTTGTATCTGTTGATTTGATGTTTGCATACTAATTCTGTGTTTTTTTAGATCATGCTTAACAACCAGGGGAAAATGATACGAACCATTGTAAAACCGCCTGCCATGAAACAGCAGGTTGCCACCAGCGAAGGCCATTGTAGGGTTGATAGCCCCATGATGGCGTGGCCAGAGGTGCATCCCCCGGCATAGCGGGTGCCGAAACCCACCAAAAAACCACCTACTACAAAAAATACCAGCCCTCTTAAACTAAAGAAGGTTTCGAAAGCGAATATAGAGGCGGGCATCAGTTCGTTGTCTGTGTTGATGTTCAGTGCCTGCAATTCTTGTATCGTTTTTTTAGCCACTACAATGGGGTTTGGGTTGCTCAAAAATTGCGTTGCCACAAGGCCGCCCACCAACACACCGCCCACAAAAAAGAGGTTCCATGTTTCTTTTTTCCAATCGTATTGAAAGAAAGGAATCTTTGCCGGCACACAGGCTGCACAAATATGTCTGAGCGATGAAGATATTCCGAAATGTTTGTTTCCCAGCAGCAACAGCGCAGGAACCGTTAAACCAATAAGTATTCCGGCCACATACCAGGGCCACGGTTGTTGTATCGTCTCCAACATAGTTAAGTTAATCGTGTGGGTTTACCTAATTAAGGGGCAAAGCTATGCCCATGACTTTTGTCATTCCGTAACTTAGGTCACAAAAACATGCGTCCGAAACCCCGATAGATGTTAGAAGGGTGCACCCATACCCGGAGCCCTACAGGGGTGGTCTTCACATTTTAACGAGTTGCTGGGCACCACTTTACCCTTTGGTGAACAGACGCGTGCGTCATCTCACTACATTTTTTAGATTAACGATTGAGTGGGTTGAAAAAATCCGCTCTGCTCTTAGTGGCGGTTTATTTTTTTCTCTGCTTCATCCATGAGTTGAATGATTGCATCACTTAAGAGTGAAATTTCTCTGAATAACGTTTCCGCCTCCAGTGTTTGGTTATTATTCTTCAGCGCCACCACGCGTTTTATGGTTGCATGAAGTTTGATGTGCTCTTCTTCAAACTTTTGCATGACAGGCAGGGACAAAATGAAAACGGACAGACAAGAGAACTTTCTTGCTGTCCGTTTTGAGTAGCCCGTAGGGGAATCGAACCCCTGTTACCAGAATGAAAATCTGATGTCCTAACCCCTAGACGAACGGGCCGTCTTTTCTACTTTCTAAAACGGCAACCCCAAACTGGACTGCCTGGTTTTTTAAAAAGTGGTGCAAAGATAGACCGATCAACCCGATTTGCAAACGCGTGTTTGAAAATTTTTCGTGAACTGTAAGGTAAAAACGGGTGTTTTGTCTGCTGATCCTTTATTTTTGACTTCGCAAAATTTAACCCTGATAAAGTAATGACAAAGATCGGCATTAATGGATTTGGGCGCATCGGCCGCCTGGCATTCCGGGCTGCCATCGGCCGGAAAGACATTGAAGTGGTGGGTATTAACGACTTGGTTGAGCCCGATTACATGGCCTACATGCTTAAGTACGACTCTACCCACGGCAAATTTGAGGGCACCGTAGAAAGCAAAGACGGCCACCTGGTGGTGAACGGCAAAAAAATTCGCGTAACAGCCGAGAAAGACCCCGCCAACCTGAAGTGGGGCGAGGTGGGTGCTGAAATCGTGATCGAGTCAACCGGTTTATTTTTAACCCAGGCCGATGCCCAGAAGCACATTACTGCCGGGGCTAAGAAAGTGGTGATGTCGGCTCCGGCCAAAGACGATACGCCCACGTTTGTGATGGGGGTGAACCACAAGAAACTAACGGCCCAGCACACCATTGTGTCGAATGCCTCTTGCACTACCAACTGCCTGGCGCCCATCGCCAAAGTGTTGAACGACAAGTTTGGCATTATAGAAGGTTTAATGAGCACCGTACATGCGGTAACGGCTACCCAAAAAACTGTGGACGGCCTTTCTGCGAAAGACTGGCGCGGTGGCCGGGGCGGATACCAGAATATTATTCCCTCTTCTACCGGTGCAGCCAAAGCGGTGGCGTTGGTAATACCTGAACTGAAGGGCAAACTTACCGGCATGTCGTTCCGCGTGCCCGTGGCCGATGTGTCGGCTGTTGACTTGACGGTACGCCTGGAGAAGCCCGCCACCTACGAGCAGATCAAAGCGGCCATGAAGGAAGCAGCCGATGGCGAACTGAAGGGCATCCTGGGCTACACTGAAGACGATGTGGTATCGCAAGATTTTCTGGGCGATGAGCGCACCTCCATCTTCGATGCGAAAGCAGGCATTTCATTGAACGATCATTTCGTGAAAGTGGTGTCGTGGTACGACAACGAGTGGGGCTACTCGAACAAACTGGTAGACCTGGTGCAAGAGTTGGCCAAGTTGAAATAATTGATAGGATAGTGTGAGGTAACTGAAAAGGTTGCCCTTTACAGACGCCTGACTGGCTGCGGAAACCGCAGCGGTCAGGCGTTTTTGTTTTGTCAGCAGGGGGGCAAACTATCATGATCGCGGGCCGCGCTTAGAAGAACACAGGCCACGAATAAGGATACGATGGGTCAAGTATCAGGAGTGGGTGGGCAAACTGTAGAAGCGCGTGGGTCAGGAATAGTGAGTCGATGGGCAAAGTATCAGGAGCCTGAGTCTGTTGAATAAAATGTGTCAGTACTCCAAACCGCACCGATTTCCGAGGGAGAGGGAACTGTTATAGATCAAATCAGGAAATCCCCATCGGCCAAGCCTGTCAACGGTAGTCTTTACGTAGGCAGGGAAAAGCCCCTCGCTAAGCAAACCGGAAAAATATGTATCTTCATGCTCTCAAAACAACTCAAAGATGGAAACGATTCTTGAACTACTTTTTGCTGCCATTTTCACCAACGAGGAAAATGAAACGGGTTTTTAGTAAGAGAGCTGAGGCTGAGGTGACTGTCACTAAACATTAATCAGGAGTATTTCTATTGCCGTCAATTTCCCCTCGGGCAAATTGGACTTCAAGCGGTACTGATAAGGAACAACCACATTACTTCTTCATATGGAGCTGCGTTTCATTGACGCTCAGTAAACGCATAGATGCCAATGCGCCTGAATAGTCAAGATACGAAGGTAGTCTCACCCCCCGCTTTTCCCCGCCACCGCTTCCACTGCTCTTTCATCGCGGTGTTTTATCCAGATGTTCAACGCCACACCGGCCACGGCCAACGTCATCCCTAAGTAGGCCATGGGCTCAAACGTTTCGCCAAAGCCAAAGAACCCGAATGCCCACGCATAGACGATGCCGAGGTATTTCAGGCTCACCACCTTCGAGAGGTCATCGGCCTGGTAGGAGCGGGTCATGAAATACTGCGCAGTCTGTGCGGCTGCGCCAATGAAAATCAGAATGGCCCAGTCCCACCCGTGGGGCATTACCCAATGCGCCCCACCGAACAACAACGTGATGGGTAGCGACACCAGCGGAAAGTAGAAGGTGATGATGAGCGGATGTTCCGCATTCTTCAGCTGGCGCACCATGTTGTAGGCCAGGGCAGCAAACAGGGCCGAGCCGATGCCCAGCAGCACGTAGGTCCACTCCACACGTGCATCGTACCCTTGCACGATGGTGATGCCGGCAAAAGAGAGGGCGAAGAGTGCCCACTGCACGGGCTTCACTTTTTCGTGCACCACAAAGATGCCGAGTACAGCCGTGAAGACAGGGGAGAGGTATTGCAGCGTGACCGCGCTGGCCAGCGGCATGTGCTGCAGCGTGATGAAGTAGAGGATGAGCGAACCAGAGCCGAACAGGCCGCGCAACAGCAGCGAGGGAATCTGGTTGCCCGGCAGCGGCACGTGGTTGATGCGCAGCAGTCCGTAGGCCAGCACCAACGAAACGACCGAGCGGAGGAAGGCAATTTCGGTGGCGGGCAGGTGGGGCAACAGTTTCACAGAGGCATTCATCAACGCGAAGAAGAACGTGGCCAGCAGCATGAAACGCACACCCGGAGAAAGCATGGCGCAAAGAAAACAAAAACTGTTCTGTTCGTTTACATCTTCAGGTAAATACCCAGGCCCCAGTTGGGCGAGGCCAGTATGTTGCGGCCGGAGAAGGCAAAGCCGCCCGAGGCGGAGAGGCCCCAGGTGTCGGTGAGCTGGTAGTTTACCTCGAGTGTGGGCGAAACGTATTCGGTGTTGTTGGAGAAGATGCCGTTCTCGGCCACGGCTGTGCCGCCATTGAACAGCGACTGTACCACGTTTATTTTCAGAATGGGTATGAACTTCTTCAGCGTGAAGCCGATTTCACCACCCACCCTTATTTCGTCCGAAAAGTTTTGGGTGCGGTTGTTGAATCCCGCGTAAGCGGACACATACACAGGTTGGGGATAGAGCGAAAAGCTGGCGTCTACGCGCAGCATCTGGTTGAATTCGCCATCGCCTGTCTGCAAAATGCCCGAGTTGCCGCCCCCTGTTTCGCCCAGCGGCAGGCCGAGCAGCAGGGTGGCACTCACCACCACCGGTTTGTTTGTGATGAGGCCGTACTTGATGGCGAACTCCGCATCGCCCCATGCATTCAGCGCATCGCCCGGCTCGGTACGTCCACTCTGGTTGTAGCGAATTTCGTTCAGCGTGCTGCGCACAAACAGCGGCAGGTAGGTCATGGCCGTGAGGCGGTGGGTGAGGCCGTATTCGCCATAGAGGCTGGTGGTGTACAAACCAATGGTGGTGATGTCTACGATCTCGCCCGAGGGACTGAAAAAGTAGGGTGAGCGGATCATGTTTTGCGAAAGCTTAAAGTAGCCGCTCTTTTTGGGTTGTGGCCAGCCGCCACCGGCCTGCGCGGCACCGTGGCAGATAAGGAAGGCCGATAGAATGAAGGCTTTTCTCATGTCGGTTACTTTACTCAAGGTCAGCAAAGCCAAACGTTACGCTGGCGGGTTTGCAAAGGATAATGATGTAGCGGTAGTCGTACAAACCTACGTTGGGGTTGAGCTGCGAGACGTTAAACGTTTTGGCTCCGTTTGTTGAAATTTGTGCCACTTCAAATCCACCCGAGCGCACAGCGCTCCCGTTGGTGGAATTGGCCAGATAGATGAAGGTGCCCAGCGCGAAGCTGGTCTTGAAGTCGGCACCCAACTCCAGCATCAGGTCGCCATTGCTGATGCGCAGGGTCGCCATGCCTTCGGCCTCGTAGCCGCCTGCTTTTTGAAACGTGCCGGTGCGCACCAGGCCGATGGTGAAGTTGATGGAATTGCTCTTCACCCCTTCCACTTTGGCATGTACGCCCGCCACGCCCGCGGCCAGCGCGGTAACTTCGCCAGTTTGCGTTATGGCCAGCAGGTTGTCATTTTCGGAAAACCACTCAACCGTTTTGCCTTCCAGAAGTTGTCCATCGATGTTGGTAACTGTTAGGGTTAGTTGTATTTTTTCACCCGGACTAAAAGAGGTGGTGGGCGCGGCAACGTTTACGGTAGCCACCTGGTTGGCATTGCTCACCACCACTACGTTGATCAAAGGACCCAGGAAATTACGGTACGCTGGTTGAATGACGGCCTGGCCTGCGGCCACCGCAGTAATGTTGCCGGTGGCATCTACGGTGGCTACCTGCGGTGCAGCGCTCGTCCAGGTCAGCGCCACTTCGCGTGGAATGCCGTAGGGGTCGGAATAGGTGCTGACAAGCTGAAAGGTTTCTCCGGGCATCAGCGCCACCTGCGTGTGCGATACCGCAATTTGCTCGCCCACCACCGGGTCGTCTACAAAGTCGGTGCCGATGCATCCGGCTAAAAACAGCGAAATGGCCGCCAAAACATATTTCATTTGCCAAAAATCAAAAATGGCGTGCCGCCCATAGGTCGTTCGGTTGACAAAATCCGTAAATTGCTTTTCGAATACAGGTATGAGTTCGGCTTTGACTCCACAGGCAATCCAATCGGTGAAGAAGAGTTACTTCAATATCCTGGCTTTCTTTTTAGGGAAGCCGGAAATTGAAACGCGGTACGTGCGCTGCCTGCTGAAGTGGGGCTTTCAGTTGCACCTCAACCCCAACGAAATCAACCAACCCGGAGAGGGCCTGGAGCAGGCCGACTTTCAGTTGCCCGAAGAAAGGCTGCACCGCCTGGAGGAGATCTACCACCTGGTCTACATGATCAACCTCGACAAGGTGGTGGAGGATGTAGAACTGGAGGTAGCCTCACTCTATGCCCAGCGACTGGGGTTTAAAGTTAACCTGGTACCCGATCTTTTTAAGTCGATTACCACAGCTGTTTACGATGGCAGTTCTGCGCAAGAAGTGAGGCGTGAAGTGCTGGAATTTTTGAAAGTGAACAGCATCTGACTTCATCAAGATCGTTCACGAAGGTCTGTGCTCCTATTGATAATCAGGTAGTTGTATTTCTATAACCAGGGCCTTTGTGCGGTGTGCCGCCTTCCGTTACGGATGTAGGTTTTCTGTCCGATTTTCTACTTTTTGGCCCTAGAATCGCCCCACCTTTGTACATACAAAACTAGAGGGCTATGGAAACCAGGGGCATATCGAATGTAAATCTCCGTTCGCGGTTAAGGCAAATATTGTTACTGGTGCTGGCCATTGTGGTGGGTGTGCTGGTTTCGCAGGCATTGCAGGCCTGATCGCGGAGTTAACCCACCTCGCGAGAGCATAAATCCGATAAAAGGAGTCCGCCACCGGGCTCGCGTTAAATGAAATAGGGTGTTTGGTGAAAATGGCCTGGCGTAACAGCCGGGCCTTTTCTTTTTTGAGCGTCTAGCCTTTTGGCTTTCTGTTTCTGGGCTTGGGGTAGCTAGTGCCACCGCTGCCGCGCCCCGAAGATTTGGCTCTGAATTTTTCTTTGATCTGGATGATGCGCGCGAAGCCTACGGAGGCGGCCAGGTAAACTTCTCTTCGCTGTCCATACAGGTCGGTGGCGGGTGAGGTATTTTTTAAGTCGTTGATATAGCTGCTTTTACGCGGGTCGAAGATGCCGAAGATGGCCCGGCCATCGAAGTTCATACTCCAGTTGTCGTTGAAGTCGAAGTCGGAGTGAAAGCCAATGCCGGCAGAAATCTGGAAGGCGTTGAATTGGTCTTTGTTAACATACACCCGGTTGTTTACTTCGGGCACAAACACGCCATCGTACACCTGGTCGTAACCGGGTTCGGAAGGAATGATTACTCCTTCGGGGTAGCGTAACTTGCTGGCCGAGTGGGTAATGGTTTCCTTACCAGATAACAGATAGTCGAAATGGACGGACGCTACTGCGCTGAGGCGGAAGAAAGCCAAGTCGTTGAGGTGCAGCTTCAGCGCCACCGGCACGGTAAAGTAGGTCATTTGCACATCGCGTTTGCCCACTTCACCCCCGGCCGTGTTTCGGATGTTGAACTTCTGTCCGATCTTCACCATTGAAGGTGTGATGAGAAAGCCATAACCCACATGGTCGTAGCCATAGCTGAAGCCCACCGGGGTGGCGCGCACGGTAAACTGTCCGTAGTAGCGCGGGTCGTTGTTTAGCCCCAAGTCTACCGTGAAGGGGAAGTTCATTCCGCCAAAAACACCAAAAGATTCTACCCGCTGAGCATGCGCCCAGGCGGGGGCCATCAGCAAGGCAACGCCCAGCAGCCAAGGGGCGTACAGTGTAGGAAAAGACACTGCCAAACGGTGCGTTGACGGGCGGATTAGGAAGTTCATGAACGAATAAAAATAGAAATAAATGTGATGCAGTCTATTTAAATTACCGTTGATCCACCGACTAATTTTTTCATTTCGCATCTTTGCAATTTGGTAATATAAACAGTAACGCCTATTTATGAAAGTCTGCGGCTTTACCTTTATCAGAAATGCGGTGCGGTTCGATTATCCCGTTACGGAGGCCATCCGTTCTATCTTGCCCATCTGCGATGGTTTCGTGGTGGCGGTGGGCAACTCAGACGATGACACGCTGAACCTGATCCGCGGCATCGACCCCAAAATTACCGTTGTAGAAACCGTGTGGGACGATACCCAACGGGCCGGGGGCCGCGTGCTGGCGTTGGAAACAGACAAAGCCTTTCAGGCCATTCCCGCAGAATATGATTGGGCGTTTTACATTCAGGGCGATGAGGTGGTGCACGAACAATATCTGCCGGTGATCAAAGAAGCCATGCAACGCTACCAACACCAGCCAAACGTTGAAGGGCTGCTGTTTAACTACCTGCACTTTTTTGGCTCGTACGATTTTGTAGGTCAGAAGTACTCGTGGTACCGCAGGGAGATCAGGGTAGTGCGCAACCGGAAAGATATCTTTTCTTACAAAGATGCGCAGGGCTTTCGCAAGCAGCCCAATGAAAAATTGAATGTGAAGCTGATTGATGCCTATATATACCATTATGGATACGTGAGGGAACCTGTTGCCCTGCAGACAAAAGTATCAACGATGGCCAAGTTCTATCATAGTGACAATTGGATTAAGACCTTCTTTGTTCAACGAGAGAAGTATGAGTACGAAGGCATGCGCGAGCCGCTGAAAAAATTTACCGGCACGCACCCCCAGGTAATGAAGGAGCGCATCGCCCGCAAAAACTGGAACTTTCAACCAGACCTTTCGCTGAAGTACCACAACGCTAAAGACATGCTGAAGCGTTTGGTGGGAAGTGCCACGGGCTGGTATCCGGGCGAGTATAAGAATTACAAGATCATACGTTAGTCAGCCGCACTGTTTCTGCGCAGCAGCATGCGGCTGCCCGGGTAGTCGAAGATTACGATGTGGTCTTTCAGGAAGCTCGCACCGAGCGACCCTGCCACGAGGAAATTTTCATCGGGGTGGCCTTCTACATGAATCAGGTGCGACCGTATGTCGCTAACGGGAAAACCGCTCAGATGCAGGTAGTCCACAAACAAATCAAACCCATACACCCAACCGCCCAGCCCAATTCCAATGACATCGCGCGCAAAAGAAGTAGGCAGGCCTTCGCGATCGCGTGCATAGACGGTAAGACCCAACGAGGAGCCGGTGTCTACCAGCAGTTTCAGTGTAATCTCTTTTTTATTCTTCAGCCGGATGGTTGATAACACCTGCGGCCGCGCCTGGTTAATTTCTAATGGAATAGATGTGTATAAATTTTCTGATACCGGGTGTAACCGGTTGTAGAGGTGAATCGTTTGAGTCTGATAATTGATTTCCACCACGAAGCGAACAAATAATTCGTAGCCGATCACACCATCAATGTCTGGCCGATCTGCGAGCAATCGTCTGTTGGGTACCACGGCAATGCTGAGCTGTTGGCCGCTCACGTCTGCAATGTCGAGCTGGTTAGGGTAGGCCATCATGGCATCGGTGCCACTGCTGCCGCCCCAGCCGGTTACTTTAATCTTTTTGTTGCGCATCAGGGTGGCCAGCTTAGCAAAGCGTTTTCCGTAGAGCAGCGCAGAGCGCGTACCGGTATCGAGAATGAGTCGCAGCGTAACGGAGTCGTTGAGCCGGGCTGGAATGATCATGAGGTTCTGGTAGAGTTCAAAGGGTAGCGTGGTGTTGCTAACACCCTCAGCGAAGTGGAAACCCCTGGAAGGGGCTGCCCACGAAGGTGTAACGAGCAGTGCGAAGATAAGAACGATGGCCATCATAGCAGTTGCGATTTGATCCAGGTATAGCAACGGACTGCCCAGAGGCCAGATATCGCGCAAACGGTGGTAATTATTCGAGGGGGTGGTACCACTAAAACCGCTGGCTGCCCGGTAAAATATTTTTAGAATGGCGTAGGGGTGCAGCCGGTAAGGGTTGTCTTATGAACGGAAACTGAAACAAAGAATTTTGAAAAACGACTTATGAAAACATGGAGCAACTACAAGTGGAGTTTGGTCTGGGTGCTGGCCGCGACTCTTTTCACGGCCTGCAATCAGAGTGAAGACCCGGGTCCGCGACAGGAAGCAGAACAGGACTATGCCATCCTGGATTTCGACCGGCTGGAGATGGGCGATGCATTTATTATTTCTGTGGAGGAGAGCGCCTTTTATAGCATCAACGTACGGGGCGACCGCAGAAACCTGGACGACCTGGAGGTGGACAAGGTCGGGTCTACGCTGCGCATACGCTACCGCACCTACGAGAACAGGCAACACCCTACGTATATCAACATTACCATGCCCACGTTGAAAGGGATGAATTTCTCGGGCGCATCTACATCTACGGTTACGGGCTTCGCGGGTTTGGAAGACCTCGCGGTGATCTTGTCGGGCGCATCGGTGGCACAACTGGGCGTGGAGTCGCAGGTGGTGAATCTCTCGGTATCGGGTGCTTCGAAGGTTACCCTGACCGGCCGTGCGGGAACTTTGGAAGCAACTGTATCGGGCGCATCGGTCTTTAGTGGTTTCGCCTTTCCCGTAGAGCACGCCACCGTTGATGTGTCGGGTGCCAGTAAGATGAACATCATGGTGTCGCAAACGCTGAATGCAATTGCCTCGGGTGCCAGCCACATTTTATACAGAGGCAGCGCTACGGTGAATTCTTCTACCAGCGGGGCCAGTTCCGTGCAGGCCGATTGATAGAGGTAAGCAGATGGTAGTAAACAAATACGCCCGCAGGTTGTTGCGGGCGCGTTTGATTTATTAGAAGCAATTGTTTTCGGTTGGCAAGAAATCCATCAGGCCAAGTTGTGATGCACATGCTGTACGTCATCGTCTGCTTCCAGGGCAGCAATGCACTCCATCACTTCGTCTTGTTGCGCCTCACTCAGTTCTTTGGTGGTAGTGGGCAGGTATTGCAGTTCCGAGCTTTTGGGTTCCAGGCCTTTTGATTCCAGGAACTTTTGCATGGGGCCAAACTCGGTGAATTTGGTGTACACCACAATTTCTTCGTCATCGCGCTGAATGTCTTCGGCACCGGCATCAATCAGGTCCAACTCCAGTTCATCCAGATTTAGTTTGGCGGGGTCGAACTTAAAAACGCCTTTGCGCTCGAACAAAAACATCACCGAGCCGGAGTTGCCCATGCTACCTCCGTTCTTCGAAAAGTGAAGGCGAATGTTGGCCACCGTGCGCGTGGGGTTGTCGGTAGCACACTCTACTATTACGGGCACGCCATGGGGTGCATAACCTTCGTACACCACTTCTTGGAAATCTTTTTCGTCTTTGCTGGAGGCACGTTTGATGGCTGCTTCTACGCGGTCTTTGGGCATGTTTACGCCCTTGGCATTTTGGATGGCCATGCGCAGGCGTGGATTGTTATCAGGGTTAGGGCCTGCTTGTTTTACGGCAATGGCAATGTCTTTACCGATGCGGGTGAAAGCCTTCGCCATCTTGTCGAAGCGGGCAAACATCTTGTGCTTCCTCTTTTCAAATATGCGTCCCATGAAAGTCCGTTTTTAGGGGCGCTAAAATAGGTTCACACGGCCAAAAATGGAATCTCGAAATCAACTTTTACCAGATTTCGTCCCCTCAAGCGCGTCCGGATGCGGACAAGGGCGTACGCTTTTAGCACCTGGCAATCTTCTCTTTCTCTGCCAATGGTCAGAAAACCATCCTTTTACATCGTGGCACCGCTCTTGCCAGCCCATGCCAAACCCATCACCTATGCTCCCGAACTACCTGCTAACCACCCTGCGCAGTGTTACCACACGCAAGGGCTTTTCCCTTCTGAATATTGTAGGGCTGGCCATCGGGCTGAGTGCCAGCCTGCTGATTTTGCAGTATGTGAAGGATGAACTGAGTTACGATGACTTTCATGCTCACCGCGACCGCATTTACCGCGTGCGGTTCGATGCCTACCGAAATGGGCAGAAGATATTCGAATGTGCCACCGCCTTTCCGCGGGTGGCCCCCATGCTGAAGGCTGAATTCCCTGAGGTGGAGGACGCCACGCGCCTCTATCTGCGCTATGGCGGTGGCGTGGTGCGCCACGAAGATGTGTCTATTAAAGAGACCAACCTTTTTCAGGCTGAAAAGAATTTCTTCACCATTTTTTCTTACCCTCTGGTAGCGGGCGAAAACAAGCTCGACCTGCCCAACACAGCCATTGTGGAAGAAGAAGTGGCGCGCAAATATTTTGGGAACGAGAGCCCTATCGGAAAACGGATACGCTACGAAAACAACGAAGAGTATGAGATAACAGGTGTAATGCGCTCGCCCGAAAACTCGCACCTTAAGTTCTCCTTTCTTTTTTCTTACCCTACACTGATCACGCTGTGGGGCGAAGACTTTAATAACGCATGGGGTTGGTACGATTTTTACAACTATGTATTGTTAAAACCTGGCAGCGACTACCAGGCGCTGGAAGCCAAACTGCCGGCCTTTGTAGATAAATATGGTAGCAATGCCAACAGCAACACTAAAGCAAGCGAGGGCACCCGGTTTGTACTGCAACCCCTGGAAGACATACACCTCTATTCAGACCTCATTCAGGAGGCCCGCGTTAATGGCAACGGCAGGTCTGTGTATTTTCTGATGATCATTGCCTTTTTTATCCTCGTCATTGCCTGGGTAAACTATGTTAACCTGGCTACGGCCCGCGCGGTGGAGCGGGCCAAAGAGGTGGGCGTGCGCAAGTCAGTAGGAGCGCACAAAATGCAGCTCATCTACCAGTTCATTTCAGAGGCTTGCCTGGTGAACCTGTGCGCAGCCCTGCTTGGAATAATTTTGGTGGATGCGGCCATTCCTGCCTTTAACCTGATGGCAGATAAACATCTTACCCATACCATTTTCCTCGACAGCAACCTGTGGATTTCTTTGTTTATTTTGTTCGTAGCAGGTTCACTCATGTCGGGGTTGTACCCGGCTTTTATTCTGTCGGGGTACCAGCCGGCCACGGTGTTGAAGGGAACCATGAAGAGTTCGCGCGAAGGGATGTTGTTGCGTAAAGGTTTGGTGGTAACACAGTTTGTGGCTTCGGTAGCACTTATTGCCGGTACACTGATTGTGTACAACCAACTTAAATTTATGGAGAACCGCGAGTTGGGCATTGACATAGACCAAACGCTGGTGATCAATGCGCCCGGTGTGGTTGATTTCGACTCGCTCTATGGAAACTACCTGGAGGTGTACCGCAACGCGGTGGCTGCACATCCGGATGTAAGCGCATTCACCGCATCTTCTGAAGTGCCCGGTAACCTGATTTACTGGGCTACCAGTGCACAACGTTTGGGCGATGATGGGTCGCAAAGCAACCAGATGTACATCATGGGCATCGACCATCATTTTTTCAACACCTTTGGCAACAAGCTACTGGCTGGCCGCGGGTACAGCAACGAGTTTACAGGCGACAGCAGCAGCGTGGTGTTGAACAAAAAAGCCGTAGATATTTTTAACCTCGGCAATCCCGACAACGCCATTGGGCAGCAGATTAGAATTGGCGGAGATACCTTGCGCATAGTGGGTGTGGTGGACAACTATCACCAGGAAGGCTTGAAGCAGGATTTTCGCCCCACCGCGTTTATTCTGCAACAAAATTCGCGCAGCTATTTCAGCGTGAAGATGAACACCCAACGCCTCGATCAAACCATGGCATTTCTGAAAGAAGAATACCAGCGTATTTTTCCGAATAACCCATTCGACTATTTCTTCCTCGATACGTTCTTCAATCGCCAATACAAAAACGACCGCCAGTTTGGGAGTGTGTTTGCCTTTTTTGCCCTGCTGGCAATTTTTGTGGCATCGCTGGGGTTGTTTGGCCTGGCATCGTTCACGGCTGCACAGCGTACCAAAGAAATCGGTATCCGCAAGGTGCTGGGGTCGTCTGTGCCTCATATTTTCCTCTTATTGTCGAGGGATTTTTTGAAGCTGGTGTTGCTGGCCAACGTAATAGCCGTGCCGGTGGTGTGGTTCATTATGCAAAAGTGGCTCGATACATTCGCATTCCGCATCGACATTGATGTGTGGGTGTTTGTGGTGGCGGCCGCCATTACCGTTTTCATCGCCTTTGCCACCGTCAGCTATCAGTCGGCCAAAGCAGCCTTTACCAACCCGGTAACGTCTTTACGGTACGAATAAAACATTCTTCGACTGAATCTGACTGTTTCTAATTTTTGTAAACCCGTAAAGTCTAAATAACACCATGCTTTTCAACTACTTTAAAATTGCCTTTCGCTCGCTGCTCAAGTTTAAAGGGTTCACCTCCATCAACCTTGCTGGCCTTTCTATGGGGCTTACTGCCGGCATTTTGATTATGGTTTATGTCTTGGATGAGTTGTCGTTCGACCAGTTTCATGAAAACAAAGATCGTCTATACCGGGTAACCACGTTATTTCAGACCTCCGAAAGCGATGGGGGTGGCATGAACGAAACCAACGGATGGCCGATCGGTAAAATACTCGCCAACGAGTTTCCCGAGGTGGAGGCCATGGTGTATGCCCGTAGCGCTTCGTTTTTGCTGGTAAACCATGAAGACAAGCGGATACGCGAAAACAACCACTTTGTATCGGGCGATTTTTTCAAGATGTTTTCATTTCCGCTGCTGTCGGGTAACGCTAACACGGCCCTGACAGAACCTTTCACGGTGGTGATTTCCGAAGACATGGCCCGCAAATACTTTAATGGCACCGATGCATTGAACAAAACCCTGACGGTGGCCGATACGCTTTCGTTGTTGGTTACGGGTGTGATGAAAAACATTCCATCCAATTCGCACATACAGGCCGATATGCTGGTTTCTTTTGCCACGTACGAGCGCCTGGAGACTAGCTTCAGCTATGAAGGCGGGTGGGGCAACATTAACATACGCAATTATGTGATGCTGAAACCCGGAGCCGACTTTAAAAGCCTGGCGGCAAAGTCCCGGAATATTTATATGGACCGTGTGGGCGACCAGATGAAGGGGTGGGGCGTGTCTGCCTACGTGGGTTTCGAACCAATGACCCAGATTTATCTGCACTCGAAAAGCGGCAACGGCATGGGGCCGCTGGGCAGCATGCAACGCCTCTATTTGCTTTCGGGCATTGCAGCCTTCGTAATTTTGTTGGCTTGTATCAACTTCATCAACCTTTCCACCGCACGTTCGGTGTATCGGGCACGCGAAGTAGGCCTGCGCAAAGTGGTAGGTTCCACGCGCATAGGTTTGATACGGCAGTTTCTGAGCGAGTCGTTTTTGGTAACATTGTTGGCCTTCTTTTTGGCCATTGCCCTTACGGGTGCGTTGCTGCCATTGTTCAATATGCTCATCGGCAAGAACTACCAACTGGCACTGCTCGCGGCTCCACCCGTCATGATGGGCATGGTTGCGCTGGTTTTGTTCATCGGACTGCTGGCTGGTTATTACCCTGCCTGGGTGCTATCAGGCATGCGACCAGTAGAGGTGTTGAAAGGCAAGATGCAAAACAGCAGCAGGGGCATTCAGTTGCGCAGAACGCTGGTAGTTGTGCAGTTTGTGATTTCGGTAGGGTTGGTGATAGGCACCTTGGTGGTGTTGGATCAGTTGCAGTACATGCAGAAGCAGGAGCTGGGTTTCTCGAAAGATGAAATTTTTGTGATCAATGCATCGCGCACACAGTCGCCCAATCCCGATGCCTATGAAACATTTAAAAATGAGTTGAAGAAATTCCCGATGGTGAAGGCCGTATCGTATGCCAATGCCGTACCCGGTGTGTATGGTTGGGCAGGGCAGGTGGCCTATGCCGAGGGCAGGCCGCCCGAAGAGGCCGTGAGTGTGGAGTACATGGCCGTGGATGCCGACTATGTGAAAACCCTGGGGTTGCGCATGGTGGCAGGCCGCAACCTGGATGAACAGAGCGCGACCGACCGGAAAGATGGCTTGCTGATCAACGAAGCGGCAGCTGCCATCATGGGCTGGTCGAATGAGGAGGCCATCGGCAAAAAGATCAGTTCGCCCTCTGGTTATCCGGCAGGTGAAGTTGTAGGTGTAGTGGCCGACTATCATCAGATGGGTTTGCAACAGAAAATCGGCCCCATTGTAATGGACTACAACCCCGAGTCGAGTTACCTCTATGCCGTGCGCTACCAGGCTTCCGAAACCCAGCAACTCACCACCCTGATGGCCGACTTGTGGAAGCAAAATTTTCCCGGCTACGACTTTAACTATTTCTTCCTCGATCAAAACTTTGAAAAACAATACCAGGCAGAGCAACGCCTGGCCAATGTGTTTGGCTTGTTCGCCCTCGTTACCATACTCATCGCCTCCATCGGTTTGCTGGGCCTCGTATCGTTTATGGTAGTGGCACGCACCAAAGAAATTGGCGTACGCAAGGTATTAGGCGCCAATGTTTTTCAGGTGGTGCGCCTGCTGTCCAAAGAGTTTGTGGCATTGGTGTTGGTGGCCAACGCCATCGCCTTTCCACTGGCCTGGTACTTCGCTGCCGATTGGCTCGATGGCTTTGCCTACCGCACCACGATCAGTCCGCTGCTGTTTGTGTGGACGCTACTGATCGCTTTGGGTGTTACCCTGCTCACCGTGAGCTACCAAACCCTCCGTGCTGCCATGGCCGATCCGGTTCAGTCGTTGCGCTATGAATAGGCTTTTGAACCGGAGCGCTGTAACCTTTCGGAGAAAACGCGGTATTGAACAAGGTATTGCCATAAACCATAACCTATGATCCTGAATTACCTTACTTCCGTTTGGCGCAACGTAACGCGTAACAAAAATAGCTCACGCCACTGGCGTGAGTAATCAGACAGCTTGAGTACAACTTTTTCCCGGATCAGTACATCCTAATGCTGGTTGGGAGAAAAGTGGGTTGAGAATATGAAGTAATAGCGGGTAATTAGAGCGCATGATCATACACATACTGAATGGAGACGGGCTGGCTACGGTATTTGGCCAATCGGGTATTGAAGGAGAAACCATTATCTGCCGCGAGTGCCTCATAGATGGGCCCGTACAAGCCGAAGGGTTGTTTACATTTTGGAAAGCGCGTGCCGATTACATTTCTGGCATGTTTCACGAGAAGCCCGAAAACTATTACAAAAAGGTAAAGACAGAATTCGACCGGATTGAGCGGCTGCCGTTGGATACAGAGGTAAACCTTTGGTTTGAAAACGATCTGTTTTGCCAAACCAATATGTGGTTCATTGTTTCGCTGCTCAATAAGCGTGGCATTTCGCGTGTGTACAGAGTCTTGCCGTTGCAAAACCGCGGCCAACGGAGTTGGAAGGGTTTTGGCCAGCATACGCCATTGGATTTGCGCATCTGCTTTGACGAACGCGAGGCCATGACCCGGGGCGATTTCCGGCTGGGCGATCACCTATGGAATGCCTACCGCACCGGCAACCTCGAGGTACTCAGCCTGCTGTCCAAATCGCTTTCGCCCTGCTATCCTTTGCTGGATGAAGTGTGCGAAGCCGAAATTGAACGCAAAACACAGGCAAGACCGGTGGAAGCACTGAAGGCGATATTAGCCATGGGCTATACCAACTTCGATGAAATATTTGTGAAGTTCAACGAGCGGGAGGGTGTATACGGCTATGGCGATCTGCAGGTAGGCAACATGTTGCGGAACTTGCCCGGCAATTCATTCCAGCGGTCTTTCGGTTCAGTACATTAATACGGCAGTTGGTGGCCCGGCCATCGCCACCGCGGGGGAAATCCCGTACATAGGGATGCCGGTAAGATGAATTGTGAGCGGAGAGGTGACCGGTAATCATTTTATCAGAAAACCAGGATCCCATGCTGAAAAGTATACTGCTCACCACCTTGCGGAATTTCACCCGCAACTTCTCATTCAGTTCCATCAACCTCGTGGGTCTTTCCGTCAGCATGTCGCTAGGCCTGCTGGTGATCATCGTCATCAAGGAACAATTCACGTTCGATAATTTTCACAAAGATGCAGATCGGATCTACCGGGTAAACACGCGGGCGTTGCGCACCAGTGGCGGTAGCGAAGACTATGCCTCTGTGCCCATGCCTGTGGGCAGGGTGCTGAAGGAAGAGTACACCTTTGCCGAAGAGGTGGTGCGCATCAACCGGCAACTGCGCACGGATATTGTGTATGGCAATGTAAATGTGCCACTGAGTGGCCTGTTTGCAGATCCTTCTTTCCTGCAGGTTTTTAATTTCACCCTCGAGAAAGGCAACCCGGCCACCGCGTTAACCGATGCCAATGGGTTGGTGTTGACGCATGAAACAGCCGTGCGCGTGTTTGGCGACTCCGAGCCATTGGGACAGACGGTAACGTTGAATGGCTTTGGCGAATTTAAGATTACAGGCGTGCTCAAGAAGCTGGCCAGCAAAACGCATTTCGAGTTTCAGGCGCTGGCCTCTTCTGCACTGTTGCCCTTGCTGGAAAATCAGGGCGTCATGCAGCCCTCTCTGGACGACTGGAATAACTACTACTTTGGCTATGTGTACCTGAAGTTGAAAGAGGGACGTAACACGGAAGAGGTAGGCGATGCGTTGGCAGCGATTTCGAAAAAGTATTACGCAAACCTGAAATTGGAAACACGCGACCGCGGCTATGAGTTCTACCTGCAGCCGCTGCAAAAAATTACGCCCGGCCCCGCACTGTCAAACAACATGGGCAACGGTATGCCCGACTTGCTCATTGTGTTCCTGGGCGTTTTGGTGGGTGTGGTGATGTTAATGGCATGTTTTAACTATACCAACCTGATGATTGCCAAGTCGCTTTCGAGAGCCCGCGAAATTGGTGTGCGCAAGATTGTGGGGGCCCAACGCTTCCAGGTATTTGCACAATTTGTGGGCGAGGCAATCGTATTTTCATTGATGGCGTTGGTGGTAGCCTACGGATTGTTGCAGTTGCTGAAGCCTGCCTTTATGCAGTTGAACATCGCCCGTGAGTTTTCCCCTGACCTGCGCGAGGACTACACGGTATACCTGTGGTTCTTTGCTTTTGCTGTTTTCATCGGGATGTTGGCGGGCCTGCTTCCGGCCGGGTATTTGTCGGCCTTCAAGCCGGTAAAGGTGTTGAAGGAGAGCGGCTCGTTGAAAGTATATTCACGAGTTACATTTCGCAAAGCATTAATCGTAACCCAGTTTTCGCTTTCGCTGATTTTTGTGATCGTAGTACTCGTTATCTACAATCAGATAGACTTCATGCTTTCGAAAGACTATGGCATGAACGACAAAGACATTCTGAACGTGCGGTTGCAAGGCGTACCCTATCAAAAGTTGGCCACCGAAGTAGCCAAGCTGCCGGGCGTGGTGAGCGTGGGTGGTGTATCGCACCAGTTAGGAACCTGGGCCGACCGGGCCAGCGACTACAGAAGGAATCAGGATGAAGAGGCCTTTGTCATGCGCGACTTTATCGTGGATGAGAACTATGTGCGCAATCTTGACATGACGTTTTTAGCCGGAAACAATTTCGATCCGCAACACGAGGGAGCTTACGAGCGCCATGTCATCCTCAACGAAAAGGCGCTGCCACTGTTCCAGTTCAGCGATCCCGTGGCGGCCATTGGCCAAACCATCTTTGCGGACGATTCGCTGCAACTGCGGGTGATTGGCGTGGTGAAGAATTTTCACTTTCGCCCGCTGAATTATGAAATTGGTCCCTTGGCCCTCCGATACAATTACAACGAAATTGGTTTTTTGAGTGCCAGACTGGTGCCCGGCCAGCGGGAAGCGGTGATGGCAGCCACCGAGGGCATCTGGAAAAAGGTAGACCCCGTGCACCCCTTCGATGCGGTGATGATGGATGAAGCCATCGACAATGCCTATACCGATGCCGGATTTAAAGATGTGTTAAAAATTGTGGGCTATGTTTGCTTTTTGGCAGTGATGTTGGCCTGCCTGGGCATGTTGGGCATGGCGATGTACGCTACCCAAACCAGGATGAAAGAAATTGGGGTACGCAAAGTGATGGGAGCCAGCTCTCAACAAATCACGCTGTTGCTCAGCCGCTCGTTCATGATGCTGATTGGAATCGCCATCGCGATAGGCACACCCGTTGGTTACTTTTTGGGCAACTCATTTCTGGATACCTACGCCTATAAGATAACCGTATCCGCTGCTTTGCTATCGGGCGGTATTTTATTGATCGTGGTGTTGGGATTGATCACCATTGGTTCGCAAACCTGGAAGGCCGCCTCAGTGAACCCGGTAGACATCCTGCATTACGAATAACTCCTTGCAATGGGTAGTAATATTTCAAATTCCGAACCCTGGTTAACGTGGCTTACCAGGTTAATGGTGCCGCCCAGCGCCAGCACTTGGTTCTTGATGAGGTATAAACCCAGCCCTTTGCCCTTGCCATGCGTGTGGAAACGACTGTATAGGGTAAACACCTTGTCTTTGAATTGCTCCATGTCGATGCCCAGGCCATTATCTTTTACTGTGATCAGTACATTTTTACCCACCACCTGGGATGATATTTCAATACTGGGTTTTCGGCTGCCGTGCCGGTATTTGATAGCGTTGCTGATGAGGTTGAAGAAAATGCTTTCTAGGTAGGGTTCGTGTGTTTGAAGCGCGGGCACCTGCGTGAAGTCTGTGTGAATAACGGTGCCTGTTTGGACTATCTCATTTTCTAATTGTGAAAGCGCTTTGTTGAGCGGTACCTGAAGATCCGTTTCTGTGAAAGTTAATACTTGGTTCTTGTTCACCTCCAAAATGGCATTCAGGTCGCGCACTACTTCGTCAAGTTCTGATGTGGTGGCCACCAGCTTCTCTACCACATCCTCACGTTCTGGCGTGTGTGCCGGGAATAGTTTCAGTAAGTTACCTAAACCTAGAATACGGGCTACCGGGGCCCTTAGGTTGTGGGCAGACAGAAAAGCAAACTGTTCAAGTTGTTCGTTGTTTTGTACTAATTCAAGTGTGCGCTTCCTTACTTCTTCTTCCAGGTTCTCATTTTTTGATTTGATTTCTTCCAACTGGCGGGCAATCACTTCGGTGGCCATTCTTAATTTTTCATTCTGACGGGCAACCAGGTCGCGTTGGGCCGCGATTTCCTCTTTTTGTTGCTGCAGTTCTTCATTGGTGGCCTGCAGTTCATCGGTACTTTCTGCCAAAGCCGTGTTGGTTTGTTCCAGCGCAGCATTGGCAACCCGCAATTTTCGGCTGTTGCGTGCAATTACCCATGCCAGTACTGTTACAAATATCAATACGGCCAGTACCCCCACTATCAGCCAGGTTTGCTGCAGCGATTTTTTCTGAAAGACACCTTCTCGTTGAAGTTGTGCGGCCAGCAGGGCGGCCTCGCGCTGTTGGTATTCAAATTCAGCCTCCAGGCTGGCCGTTCTCTTTTCTACCTCCATGTTGGTGATCTGGTCGGCATATTTTTTAAATGCCTCATGGTGTTGCAGCGCCTTTTCAAAGCGACCAAGCGCCTTGTAAATTTTACTCAGTGTCTCGTTGCAATCGCGCAGTTGCTCGGTAAGTTGAATGGATTCGGCAATGGCGAGGCCCTGCAGGCCGTAAGCCAGTGCTTTTTCAGGCTTACCCGATGCTAGGTAGCATTCTGCCAGTCCCTGCGCCACATCGCTGCCAATGGTTTTGTCTTGCGTGGATTCATAAAGCGGCAGGGCTCTCTGCAGGTATTGCAACGCCTGCGCTATGCTGTCTTGTTGCAGGTACAACCACCCGATATTGTTCAGGCTGGCAGCCACCGAACGCGTGTCGTTCAATTCTTCCCTGGCTTTCAACGCTTCAAAATGGTAGGCCAGGGACTCTTTAAACCGCTTCTGGTTTTTGTAGATATTGCCAATGTTGTTCAGGCTGGTGGCAATGCCGGTTTTGTCGTTGATTTGTCTTTTTACTTCGAGCGACCGCATCTGGTGGTCCAGCGCCTCATCGTATTTTCCCTGGCTGAAGTAGATTAAGGCGGTGTTGTTATACAAACGCCCAACTCCCGTAAGGTCTTTAATTTTTTCGGCCAGCCGAAGGGCGTCCAAATAATACTGAAGCGCTTGCGGGTAGTTGCCTTTCAGGTAATAGACGATGCCTTTGTTGCGCAACGCTTCCACACGACCTTTATCATATCCCGACCGAAGGCTAAGAGAATCACTTTGTTCGGCTAGTAGCAAGGCTGAGTCGGGATGGATGCGCTGGTAACCAAACGCGAGGTCATTGAGTGCTTTGATGTACAATGTGTCAGTGGGTTTCACACCTCTGATGGCCAACTTTTCCAATTCCCAGCGTAGCTCTTGCGTGGCGGCAGGCTGTGCCTGTGTGTTGGGTATCCACACAGCAAGGTATAGCATCGCTATCCAAATTCGCTTATTCATGCTTACGCTTTCATTCTAAGTTACTTTCTGCAAAATAAGTTTCAACCTGTCCCGGTTATGATCCGGATTTCCGCTCTCGTGTACCATTTTGCACCAGATGCAGTACCCAAAACTCATCGTAACGTATCTGGCCCTCATCCACCATTTCGCGCACCACTTCCACAAATAGCTCATGCTCTTTGGGGGCTACCGCCTCTTCCAACTCGTCTACCGGCTGGGGCCGCTGTTGCAGCAGATAGCGTACCTGCTCTTTATATTCTTTCAGCGCAGAAAGATTTTCTTTTTTCTTACGGCTAATGCAAACATCGCAAAGTCCGCAGACGGTAGCCGTTTCTTCTCCAAAATAGGCCTGCAGCACCTGCATGCGGCACTGGTGTTCTTGAGTGGTGTAGCGAACCATGGCCTTCATCTTTTCCAGGTGCCATTGGCGGTGTGCGTCCAACTTCAATTTGTCGATGGGTAAAAGGTCAGCATCTTGGCGCGGCATTACAAATGTGATACGGGGCGATGAGGACGCGGGCTCGTAGACCAGCAACTGCAACTTTGCCAACTGGGTGAGTGTGGTTTTTACTTCATTGGCGCTCCATTTCAACGCCTGTGCTATCTGCTTTTCAACGATGGTGACAAATTCTGAAAGCAGCTCTGCGCCATATAGCCGGAGCAACGTTTTGATGAGCGGATCGAATCGCGCATTGGCCACCTGAAATTCGTACAACCTTTTTTTATCGATGGAGAAGTGTAAGCGCGAAGGTCGGTAGAAACTGTCACTCAGCTGAATCAATCCTTCTCGTTCTAATTTCTTTAAGGCAATAAAGGCATGCGCGGAGCGAAAGTCAAAGTGTTGGCAGAACGCGTCCAGGTCGAAATCAAAACTTTCACCTTCTGCACTGCCGAGTGCCAGTTGGTAGTAGTTGGCCAGCGCCTGGTACACCTTTTTCAAATAGTCCAGCTTGGGTTGCGATTGTTCCGTTTTCAGCTCCAGGTTTTCCACATCGGATGGATGGTATAAAATGGTTGCATATGATTTTTTTCCATCGCGCCCCGCACGCCCCGCCTCCTGGTAGTAAGATTCCAGGTCTTCGGGTAAATCCATGTGGATCACCAGACGAACATCCGCTTTGTCGATGCCCATGCCAAACGCGTTGGTAGCTACCATCACGCGTTTTTGGCTTTGTATCCACGCCTGTTGTCTTTGATCGCGCTCTTCTACGGGCAGGCCTGCGTGGTAGAAGGTGGCGCTGATTTTCTCACGCTCCAGAAACCGGGCCAGTTCGGCCGTGGCTTTGCGCGATCGCACATACACAATGGCTACGCCCGCCACGCGTCTTAAAATTTCCAGCAGCTTTTTTTGTTTGTTTTCTGTTTCGCGCACCACCAGCGAAAGGTTGGGCCGTGCAAAGCTGATGCTGAAAACCGTTGGCTTGCGCAGTGGAATATGCGCTACGATATCTTCTTGTACCCGAGTTGTAGCTGATGCGGTAAGTGCAATAACGGGTACATCGGGTTTAAGTTCTCTCAGTAATTTAAGTTGTAAGTAAGGAGGACGGAAATCATGACCCCATTGCGAGACGCAGTGGGCCTCATCTACAGCTACAAGGGAAACATTCATCCGCTTAAAGCGTTCCTGAAAAATTTCTGTCTGTACACGCTCAGGCGATACATAAAGAAATTTTATTTTTCCATACACACAGTTGTCCAGCGTCCAGTCGAGTTCTTGCCTGCCCAAGCCGGAATGAACGGCCACCGCAGCAATGCCCCGCTGCCGCAGTTGACCCACCTGGTCTTGCATCAGCGCAATGAGTGGCGTAACCACCAGGCAAATGCCTTCGCGCAGCAGGCCAGGCACCTGAAAGCAAACCGACTTTCCCCCGCCTGTGGGCAATAGTGCCAGCACATCTTTGCCGGAGAGCACCGCCTCGATGATACCTTCCTGGGGTGGCCTGAAATGGTCGTAGCCCCAGTATTGCTTCAGTATGTACAGCGGCTTATTCACACAGAAAGTTAAAACAAAAAAGCAGGCCACGACCTGCTTTTCAATAGTTCGTAATATAACCTATTTGCCAGCCGATTGCAGAAGTTTAACTCCGGTTTCGCCCAGGTGGCGCGTAAGAATGGCCTTGTACTGGGTGCTGTTGGTGTAACCTCCGTTGGCCTTGAAGAACTCGTCCATCACCGGATACCAGTCGCTGTTAAGGGGCATCACAAATCCAAATTGTTCTGCCGACTGATCGCCAATGGGATGACGCTTCACAGATTTTCCGTTCTTCACCGCCTCCAGGTAAAACGCAAGGTCCAGATAGGTAAACGTATTCGGATCGGCCGTTACTTTTTCGTATGTATCCTGGCTGGTGGCGGTGTAGGCGATCTTCATGCCGGGAAAATGTTTCTTCAGGTCGTTGATGCGTTTTTCGTTCAACGTACCCTTGGCCGTAACGGCCGTCAGTTTTCCGAATACGGTTGGCATGTCTTCCCACTTTGTTAAGGTAGGTATGTTATTTTGTGTAATGAGGATGGCAAAGTTGGTGATGAACGGAGGGCTGAACTTCACTTCTTTCTTCCGCTCTTCGGTAATGGTGATGTTACCCAGGCCCACCACGCCACCGATCGATCCCTTCACCTTGTCGTACATGCCTTTGAAGGTGGAGCCATCGCCCACGAATTTCGAGCCGAGGGTAACCCCTTTGGTTTCGTTTACATACTTCACAAAGTCGGCCATGATGTCCACACAAATACCCGTTAACTGACCGGCTTTATCTTTGTACACGAAGCCGGGTGTTTCTACATATGCCAGCGAAAGTGTTCCTTGCTTGTTGGCCTTTACCTGTCCCCAGCTATCGCCTGTGTAGTTTTGTGCCTGTGCGGCTGCGCACCAAAAAAGTGCAAGTGTAAAAAATATCTGTCTCATCGGTCTGTAGTTTGGTAAACGATGTTAGCAATTAAGTAAAAGAAAAAGCCACGCTATGTAATAATGGCGTGACTTATTAGTTTACTTTTCACTAAAACCGAAACCATTGCGTCTGCACCGGTTTCATCTTCCAAGAGCAAACGGTTGCTGGGGTTCTAAGCTCTTTTCAGTTCAACGATGGTGAGTTCAGGCGGCATACCTAATCTGCCGGGATATCCCAGGTAGCCAAAGCCGCGGTTGACGTACAGGTACTGCTGGCCCTCCTGGTATAAGCCAGCCCATTGTTTATAGGCGTATTGAGAGGGACTCCATTTAAAATCGCCTAACTCTACACCAAACTGGAAGCCGTGTGTGTGGCCGGCAAAAGCCATGTCTATATCCGGATACTCGGGGCGCACCTGCGCATCCCAGTGGCTGGGGTCGTGGCTCAGCAAAAGTTTCACGGCCGCTTCGTCTGTGCCCTGGTGGGCCTGGTTTAGCTTGCCATACTTCGCAAAGCGGCCTCCGCCCCAGTTTTCGATACCCAGTATGGCCAGTTTGTCTCCACCGTGTTCTATGATTTTGTTTTCGTTCATCAGAATATGGAAGCCCATGTGTTTGTGTGCCTCTACCAGGTTGCGGAAATTCTGCTCTTTCTCTTCGCGCGTTGTCCAGCTCTTGTAGTCGCCATAGTCGTGGTTGCCGGTAACAGAGTACACCCCCAAGGGGGCTTTTAGTTTGTCGAAGATGCCCAGGTAGTCTTTCACTTCGCTGGCTTCGTTGTTCACCAGGTCGCCCGTGAAGAAGATCAGGTCGGGCTTCTCATTTAACATCATCTCAACGCCACCCTTTACTGCGGTCTTGTTCCAGAAGCTGCCTGAATGAATGTCGGACAGGTGGCCAATCTTTATGCCATCGAACGACCTGGGCAGGTTGGGAAGTTTTACCGTTACACGCTTTACGCGGTAATCGTGGGCACCGGAAATGATGCCATAGGCCATGGCCCCAAATGGAACGGCAGTGGCCACCAAAGCAGCCTTCGAAATAAACTCCGAGCGCGAAATAACTTCACCCGGTAATTTTTCGGTGGGTGAATCTTTAAAGAATGTGAGCACCCAACGCACTCCACGTTGCACATCGTCTGCAAACAACAGCAGTACGCCAAACACTTTGGAAAAGTAGGTGGCCACCAGACCGGTAATGACCCAGTTTCTGAAGTTGGCGCTGTATCGGTACGGATCATCGAAAGCCCACCACAATAATGCCAATATGCTGAGCAGCGTAGGCAACCAAAATGCAAGGCGTGTGCCCAGCCGCCAACCGTCTGTCCAGTTTTTACTTACTGTAAGTACGGCCTGGTAAACATAGTAGTCAATCACCAGGAACAGCAGTGTGAAGAATAACAAGGTCATGATACGTGCTTGCATGTGATAATTAAAAAAGTCGTCTTACTGTTTTCTGTAAGACGACTTTCGTTACAATTTATTTTCGGGTGTACATTATTGGCAGGGCAATTATTTCCTATAACGCCCTGGCCGCCCGTGTTGTTTCAATGTGCGGTCGATAGCCGGGTGTTGGGCTCCACACTTTCGGCAGCAACCTCCTTCTTTTGTGTTCCAAAAACCCGCTGCTTCAACTTGGTTACCAGCAGGTACATGGCAGGAACTACAAAGAGGGTTAGGAAAGTGCCGAAAATCAAACCGAAGATCATCGTCCACGACAACGGACCCCAGAAGGCCACGTTATCGCCTCCGAAGAAGATGTGCGGGTTCAACTCGGTAAACATCTTCACGAAGTCGATGTTTAAACCTACAGCCAGCGGAATCAAACCCAGCGTGGCGGCCATGGCTGTCAGCAGCACGGGCGTCATACGGGTTTTGGCAGCCTCGGCAATGGCTTCGCGCAGTTCTACACCCTGGCTAATCAACAGATCGGTAAATTCTACCAGCAGAATGCCGTTGCGCACCACAATGCCAATCAGCGCCATGATACCTACGCCCACCATCAAAATAGACATTTCCATTTTGGTGAGGGCAAAGCCGATCAGCACACCAATGATGCTGAATACAATTTCTGCAAGGATGATGGCAGGTTTACTGGTGGAGTTGAACTGAATTACCAGAATCATGAAGATGAGGAAGAAGGCGATGCCAAAGGCCAACATCAAGAAGATCACGGTTTCAGTCTGGTCTTCCTGTTCACCCGTCATGCGTATCTGCACACCATCGGGCGTGGGGAAGTCTTTCAGGTATTCGCTGATTTTCGGAACGATGTCGTTGGGGCTGTAGCCCGTCAGCACGTTAGACTCCAGCACGATCACGCGCTTCTGGTCGATGCGCTTGATACCCGCGTAAGAGTTAGAGTATTCTACTTTGGCCACGGCCGAAAGGGGCACCTGGCGCACCACGCCACCCATGCCCATGTCGCGATAGGTAATGGGCAGGTTCATCAGCGTGTTTACATCGTTGCGCTGGTCTTCGCGAATGCGCAGCTGAATCGGGTAGTCGTCATTGTCATCGCGGAATTTGGAAACTTCGCGTCCGTATACTGCAGTGGCCAACGCACCACCAATGGCGGCCGTTGAAATACCTTCGCGGTTGGCTTTTTCACGGTCGATGCTGATCACGATTTCAGGTTTGTTTGCCTGAAAGTCGGACTTCAACTCTTCCACACCAGGCACCGCAATCGAGTCGAGGTAGCGTTTCACGCGCGCGCTGGTGCTCACCAACACATCGAAGTTATCGGCTGCTATCTCTATGCTAATAGGCTTGCCGGTAGGGGGGCCGTTGGCTTCCTTGTCTACCGAAACCTCTGCACCTTTGATGCCCTTAACGGCTTCACGAATGTCGTCCAGGTAGTCGGCTGTGTTCTGGCCATCGCGCTCTGCAAACTTCACGAACGCCACTGTAACCTTGCCCAGGTGAGGCGTGGCCTGCGTGCCTGCATCGAAAGGGTTTTCGCTGGCCCCGATTGATACGTTGGAGATGATAGACTGAACTACAGGGTTGTTATCGCCCACTACGTTACGGATACGCTGTTCCACCACGCGCGTCACCGAATCGGTAACATCCTGATGTGTACCGATGGGAAGACGGATGTACGTATAAATAAAGTTGGGTTGACTGGTAGGGAAGAACACCACCGATACATCGCGTGCGCCAAAAAACACGAACGAAAAGATCAGTAATACAAACACCACCACCATTACCGTTATGGGGCGCCTGCCCTTAATAACGGCAGCAACTCGTTTCTTATAGGCTTCCTGGAAGCGGGGCCATACATCGGTTTGGAAGTGAGATATTACACGTACAAGATAGAAATGATGCAACGTGTAGATGCCGAATGAAAACACCATGAAGTTACCCATGCCAAACGCACCGATGAGGTACGAAACCAGCGCAACGGAGCCCATGATGACTGCCGTCATTTTAAAGCCGCGTGTGATCTTGGTCTTACCATCGTGGTTGTGGTCGTGCGGCTTCATAAAGTCAGCGGCAAAAACGGGGTTCATAATATAAGCCACCAGCAGGGAAGCCAGTAAGGCTACAATCAAGGTAATGGGCAGGTACTTCATAAAGCTACCTATAACACCCGGCCAGAAGGCCAGGGGCACGAACGGTGCCAGCACCACGAGCGTACCCGAAAGCACCGGCATAAATACTTCGCCTGCTGCAATCTTAGCCGCCTTGCGAATAGGCACCTTTCCGTTGTCGAATACGCGGTGGGTGTTTTCAATTACCACAATGGCATCGTCTACTACAATACCCAGTGCCAGCAGGAAGGAGAACAGTGTCATCATATTGAAGCTGAAGCCCAATGCCGGGAACACCATGAAGGCAATGAAACTGGAGAGCGGTACAGACAAGGCCACAAAGATGGCGTTGGTAGCACCCATGAAGAACATGAGTATGATCGTCACCAGCACAAAACCAATGATGATGGTGTTCACCAGGTCGTGCAGGGTGGTGCGTGTCTGGTCAGACTGGTCGCCCGTGATGGTGATTTTAGCGTTGCGCGGCAACACGTTCTTCTCGAAATCGGCTACGATTTCAAAGATGCCATCCGAAGCGTTGATCAGGTTTTCGCCACCACGTTTGATAACGTTCAGCGTAATTACGTTTTCGTTATTTAGGCGGGCAAAGCTTTCCTGCTCTTTATGGGTATCTACTACTTCGGCAATGTCCTTCAGGTACACTTTTCCGCCTCTAATAGATCCCACCACGATGTTGGCGATTTCATCGGCACTGGCAAATTCACCCGAAACACTTAATGAACGCTTCATGCCATCTACCGATAGCTGGCCGCCTGGCACGATTACGTTCTCGTAAGCAATGGCACTGGTAATGTCATCCAGACTAACACCGGTAAGTGTGGCTTTGTATAAATCCACATTAATCTGAATCTCACGGTCTAACGCCCCGATAATGTCTACCCTGCGAATTTCTGGCAGGCTCTCCATTTTTTCCTGCAATTGTTCTGCATAAGCTTTCAGCAGTTGCAGGTCATAATCACCCGATAGGTTCACGTTCATAATGGGCACTTCCGAGATGTCAATGTCCATCACAGTAGGGTCGTCAGGTAAATCGTTGGGCAGCTCTGGACGTGCGCGGTCAACGGCATCTTTCACATCGAGCTTTGCCTGCTTCACATCTATTTTTGTGTCGAACTCGATAATGACGTTCGAAAAGTTCTGAACGGAATTGCTAGTGATCTTCTTAACACCGGAGATTGACTTTACCTGTTTCTCAATCTGCTTGGTAACCAGGTTTTCAATATCGCTGGGCGAGGCGCCCGGGTAGGGGGTAGCCACGTAAATCTGTGGAAACACCACCTCCGGAAAGTTTTCTTTCGGCAGCAACAGGTAGGTAACAATACCGGCCAGGGTAATGAACACCGTTGCTACGTAAATAGCTACTTTATTGTCAATGGCCCAACTGGTGGGCTTAAACTCTTTCTCTACATCTTGCATAGGGCTGTGATTTACTGGTTACGGTCTGCGATGACGGGCAACCATCATCGCCAGGCCGACATTAAATTTTTACGAAGTCGCCATCGGTAAGACCCTGATAACCTACGGTAATCAGTTGGTCGCCTGCCGACAAACCTTTTACCTGCGCCAGGTTATCGAACACACCTTCAATGGTTACCACACGCTTGCGGGCCACCGTCTGGTTGCCTTGCTTTTCGGCAATGTAAACCACCTTCTCATCGTTGATGGTCTGCACAATGTTAATGGGCACCACAATGGCAGCAGGTTCGTTGGCGTAGATCACTTTCACCACGGCCGTCATGTTCGGGCGCAGGTCCTGGCTGGAGGGCAGCGTTGCCTCAATGCCGAAAGTGCGGGAAAGCTGGTCGATGTTGCGTCCTACAAATGAAAGGCGGGCTTCTACCGTCTTGTTCAGGTCGGGGAAAATAACCTGCACGCGGTCACCTGACTTCACCTGTTGGGCATATACTTCCGATACACGTGCCACCAGTTTCAGATTGGCGTTGTTCACCACGCGCGCTGCGGGCATGCCGGGAGCAATGTTCTGACCTACCTTCACATTCAGTTCGTCTACCACACCGTTTACCGGAGATTTGATCTTAGACATTTCATTTTGCTCTTCTAATGAAGCTAAGCGCTTTTCAAGGCTTTCTTTAGTGGTTTTGGCCTGTAGGAAAGCTACCTCCGTTCCGATTTTCTGATCCCACAAGTTTTTCTGACGCTCGTATACCGCCACAGCCAGTTCAAGCTGGGCCTTCATCTCTTCAATGCCGGCCACAATCAACGAGTTGTCTATCTGTGCGAGCGTCTGCCCTTTGGAAACTATTTCGCCTTCGCGCACCAGCACACGGGTAATGTTACCCATCGATCGCGCGCTTACCGAAATGTTTTCCTCCGACTCTACCGAGCCCTGGGTTTTGATGTAGTGATCGAAGCTTCGGGGCGATAATGCCGTTACTGCAACCTCTTTGGCACGTACCGTTGCAGAAGAATCGCCACTTTCTTTGGCAATCTCAGCTTGCAACTCGGCTATCTGCTTGGCAAGTGCTGCTTGCTGGTTCTTCAAATCAGCCAACTGCGTTTGTTTGTCTTTCGATGCACTGCTGCAACCCGCTACCAGGGCTGCTAGTACAGCAAATGCTAAAATGGGGGTGTATATTCTTTTCATAGTAGAGTTAGTTCAAAAATTAATTGTTAGATACGGGTAAAAGTTTCCCAAATGCTTTGTCCAGATCGGTTTTAGCAACCAACGCATCGTAAAGGGCGTTGTAGTAGTTGATCTGCGCCTCCTTCAAACTGCTCTCTGCATCAATTACTTCAATGTTCGAGCCCACACCTTGTTCGTACTTTACTTTGGTAACGCGTGCCACGTTTTTGGCCAACTCCATGTTGCGTTGCTGCGACTGTAGCGACTCCATGGCATTCTGATACATGATAGTAGCCTGCTTGATTTCAAGGTCAATACCCGACTGGAAATTCTTTAAACCGTTTTCCACTTTCTGCAACGCGAGCTTTTCCTGCTGTATGCGGTAGTTGCGCTGCAAGCCGCTGAAGATGGGTATGTTTAACGATACACCAAAGGAACTGAACGAGTACCATTTGTCAGGCCCAATTTGTCCGTTGTCTTCAATGTCGGTATTGGTTTTGAAGATGCCTCCCACGTTTTGCGATTGCGTCTGGTACCCCAGGTTGGCGAAGGCAACAAGGCTAGGCAGATTGGCTGCATAATTATTTTTTAGATTGAGCGATTGGAGTTTACGGTTGGTTTCCAGCACCTGGTAGTCCCAACGGTTTTTATAGTCCCAGTCGTTCAGGTAACTATCTAGATCTACAGTTGCCATTTCTTCGTTCATGGCGCCCATTAAACTCAGTGGCTCGCTCATGGGGTAATTCATCTGGAACTTCAGTAACTCCAGGCTCAACTCTTGCAGTTTGATGAATTTGTTGCGCTCGGTGGTTAGGTTGTTCAGGGCCACCTGAATGCGGTCTACATCAATACCTTCGGCAAAACCATTTTTGTTGAGTGCTTTGGTGTTGCGCAACAGTGTATCTACACGTGCAATGTTGTTGTCGAAGAGCGTGATCCGCTCCTTGTTGATCAATGCCATGTAATACGCCTTGGTTACGTTGGCTATCAGTTGCTCTTTGGTTTGACCGGTGGTTTTAACACTTAGGTCTTTGAACGCATTTGATGCCTGCAACCCCACCAGATAGCTTCCGTTGAATATGATCTGATTGATTTGTAAAGCCGCATTGCCGCTTGATTTTAATTGGAAGAAGTTTTGCAATGCCACCACATCTCCTTCTACCACACCTGGGATGTTCTGACCTCCCAAAAAAGGGTTGGTTGACGTGAACTGACCGAAAAATCTGGGTAATTGCTGGTTGTGTTGCACCGCTACCGATCCATCAATCTGCGGCAAGCCTATGCCCACCGTTTCTCTCACCTTGGCGGTGGCAATGCGCTCATCCAAAACGGCATTCTTCACACTCACTGCGTTTTCCAGTGCGTATTCAATGCATTGCTCTAACGTAAACGAGTCGCCTTGTGGTTGCTGTGCAAAAGCCAGCCAGGGCGATGCCATCATCACTAAAACAAAGTATATCCTTTTCATACTTGATAGGGGATTAATTCGAGTTTATTGGGTTCTTGTTTATATTTCTCATACAACTTTTTTCCTTTGTCGGTTAGCAGGCCATAAATAAAATGATCGAACAATTGCATGTGCACTTCCTGCAGTTGGTATTGCTGTGGGGTGAACACATCGGTATTGAATGCCAGTTGCACTAGTTCTATGCGCATGGTAGCCAGTATGTCGGGGTTCATGTCCGCACGGAACAAACCCTCTTCCATGCCTTGCTTCAGGTTGCGCACAATCTGCGCGTGCACAAACGACTTGCGGTAGGCGGTCCATTCGTTCCACGCTTTGTTATGAAATTTCTGCAAGTCGAAAAGCAGGGCAGGATTCAATTCGCGCGTGCGCCTTCGCAAATGGTTAGACATGCGCACCAGTTCGTCTAAGGCGTTCTTGGCATTCGAAACCAGCTTGTCAAATTCGCACCGGTCGTCTTCCAGGTGCATTTTGGCCACTTGGGTAACAATCTCATCCTTGTCGGCAAAGTATTGGTAGATGGTTTTTTTAGAAACTGCCAGTTGTCGGGCAATGTCATCCATCGAAACACTTCGGATACCGTACTTCAGGAAGAGGTCGCGGGCACCGGTCAAAATTTTATCCTTTATGTCTTTTTCGTCCATAGGGGCGCAAAACTATGGAAACTTTTCTCATTACCAAAGTTTCCACAGTTTCCTTAAACGCCTCTTTCGGCTATAGGTTCGTATTTTTCGAAAAAAAGTTTTTGAAGTTTGGGCGAAGTGTGGCTTCACACGTTTGAGGCGCCCGAATCTTTTGCCGAGGTGTCTTCCGGCCCCCAGCCGCACCACTTGTTTTTCATCTTCTCTTTAAACCGTTCGCGTTCTTCGGGGCTCATGCGGTTCCATTTTTCCTTCCAGAAGGGCTTCCATCCATTGTGCTTATGGTGCCCCCCTTTGCCGCCAATTCCCGAAAACAAGATTTTACTCAATACCAGCAAACCCAGGGCCTGCCAGAAGGTAATCACCGGCCCGTTAAAAAGAACCGGCACCAGCCAATTCCACAACCATTGGGTAACCCAGACGAAAAGCGCCCCCACAACCACCACCATTACACCAATGCCTATGGCTTTGCCAATCCAGGCACCGATTTTCTTTTCCATCCACCGTTCGCGATTCATTGTTCTTACCGTTTAAAGTTCCATTTCAATTTTTTACCAGGTCATCGTAAAATGCCTGCAGGCGTTTTCGCAGAGCCAGTATGGCATAACGCTTACGCGATAAGAGTGTGTTGATAGACACACCTGTTGCTTCGGCTATCTCGCGGAAACCCTTTTCTTCAATTTCGTTCAGCATAAAAATTTCGCGCTGCTCGGCAGGCAGTTCGCTCAGCGCGTCCAGGATTTCTTCCCAAATGGCCTCGCGCAGCAACACCGATTCGGGCGAGTTGTCGAGGTCGGGCAGAATCTCCTGGAGCGTCAGCGGGGCTTCGTCATCGTGGCCACTCAGCGCTTCAAAGTCGGCTTTTTGCGGGCGGGCGGCATCGCGCCTGTAGCGATCGATGATTTTGTTGCGTGCCACGCTATAAAGCCATGAGGTTACCCGGTCGATGGATTCGATCGTATCGAAGCCGGCCACAAACTGGTAGAAAACGTCCTGAAGGATATCCTCCGCCTCCTCCAACGATGACACACGGCTGCGGATAAACCCCAGCAGTTTGTCCTTCTCCTTCAGGAACGTATTCTGTTTGATTGCTTCTTGCATTGCCAGATCTAGAACCACACCGCGCTGCATACGCAGCCATAGACGGGCGTGGCCAACGGTTTATTGTAACAAAGTTTGATTTTTTTGATGGATAAAACCGGCACGGTAGTGTTTCGTTGAATTCCTTACTATAATAGTGGGCAACCCGGAAAGCTGACGGTTGGATTGGCGCAAGACGGGTGAACCATGATGCGTGACTGGATCAACAAGCAGGTTACTACCCCGCAAGGGCACCGCCTCCACTATGCTGTAACCGGGCAGGGCGCTGTGCCCCTGTTGCTCTTCCATGGCTTCGGCCAAACCCACCAGGCGCTGCAGAGCCTGGCCCAACCGCTGGGCGAACGGTACCGGCTGTATTACTTCGATCTGTTTTTCCATGGTGAAAGCACCTGGAGCGGTGGCGAGCGGGCGCTTGAAAAGGAAGTGTGGAAAGCCTTGCTCGATCAGTTTCTCCGAGACAACCCCATGCACCAATTCAGTGTGCTGGGCTTCAGCATGGGGGGCAAGTTTGCGTTAGCAACCCTGGAGGTTTACCCCGACCGAGTAAACGAAATTTTTCTGCTGGCACCTGACGGCATCAAAACCAGCTTCTGGTACAGCCTGGCCACCTATCCGCTTGCGCTGCGGAGATTGTTCAAAAGCATGATTACCCACCCAAAACGTTTTCATGCGCTTGCAGTGGTGGCACACCGCCTGCGACTCATCGACCGGGGCGTGTTGCGCTTTGTGGAATACCAGATGAATACGGAAGAAAAGCGTGCGCGCGTGTATTACTCGTGGGTAGTGTTCCGGCACCTGAAGTTTGACTTGAAAAAAATAGCCAACCTGATCAATACCCGATCCGTTGCGGTAGTGCTGCTGGTAGGCCGTTACGACAAGATCATCACGGCTGCCAATATGCAGGGACTCTTGAGGCAGGTGCCCCATGCACGCTTCCAAATACTGGAAGCTGGCCACAACGATCTGATTGAAAAAAGTGCGGACTACTTTGCCCGCAAGGGGTAGTTACCTGCCGAAGTCATCCTGCAAGCGTACAATATCACTTTCGTCAGACGGTTGGCTGGCATCGGTATGTTGCCAGATTTCAGACACCATGCCCCAGTTGTTCAACCCGATCAGGCGGTGGCGTTGCCCTTGCCGCAGCCGGATGATTTCATTCTGTTGCAAGGTTTGTGGTGGACCCTGCACATCTGTTTCGCTGGTATGCACGCCCGCTTCGCCAGCCACCAGCTTCCATATTTCGGCCCTGCGGTGGTGGTATTGCCACGACAGCCGCTGGCGGGGCTGCACCATCAGAATCTTGGGGCTCAGCTTGCCGCCCATATTCAGCGAATTCAACTCCACCTCCGGAAAAAAATGTTGCGCAAACTTACCGGCCTGGTTTTCATCAATCACAAAAAATCCGCCCCACGGGCGCTCCATGTCTTTGGCCACTACCGTAAGCTGCAACTGGTTGAGATAGTTTTGCACACGTTTGAAAACGCTTTCTTTCGATTCTGAGGGAGAAAATGCTAAATCCATGGCTCAAATGTAAAAATTGAGCATTCAGGTGCAATTATTCCTAAAAAAGTGCGGGCCTTCTTTTTGCAGAATTTGATGCGCGAAGACGCAAAATAACAGTCGTTCGTGTTACCTTTGGGGCCTCTTTAACACACGGTTTTCCTCCATGATTTTATTCTTTCGTACCAACTCCCCACTGCTTTACGCGGTAGGGCACGCGCAGCCTTTTTCTTCCACCGACCTGGAGAAGCTGACCTGGCTTTTGGGTGGTGCCCAGCCGATGGGCGAACGGGAGTTGAAAGGCACCTTCGTAGGGCCGCGCAAGGAAATGATTACGCCCTGGAGTACGAATGCAGTGGAGATCACCCAAACCATGGGCATTGCCGGCATTACGCGCATAGAAGAGTTCATGAATGTGGAAGGAACAGACTTTGCGTTCGACCGGATGCTGCAGCACGTGTATAAACAACTCGATCAGGACCTATTTACCATACACCACCAGCCCGAGGCGATTGTAGAAATTGAAGACATTGCCAGCTACAACGAAAAGGAGGGCCTGGCGCTGAGCCAGGAAGAGATCGACTACCTGAACCAGGTGAGCCAGTCGCTGGGCAGAAAATTAACCGACAGCGAGGTGTTTGGGTTTTCGCAGGTGAACTCAGAGCACTGCCGCCACAAAATTTTCAACGGCACTTTCGTGATTGATGGCCGTGAGAAAGAGATGACGTTGTTTCAACTCATCAAAAAAACTTCAAAGGAAAACCCCAACTATTTGGTTTCGGCTTACAAAGACAATGTGGCCTTCATCAAAGGGCCCCGTGTGGAGCAGTTTGCCCCGGCCCGCCAGGATGTGCCCGATTATTTCCAGGTGAGCGATATTGACTCGGTGATTTCGCTGAAGGCGGAAACGCACAACTTCCCTACTACGGTAGAGCCGTTCAACGGGGCGGCTACCGGTTCAGGTGGCGAGATACGCGACCGCCTGGCAGGAGGTAAGGGTTCGTTGCCACTGGCTGGCACCGCGGTGTATATTACTTCTTACCCGCGCCTGGAAGGGGACCGAGACTGGGAGAAAAAATTCCCCGAGCGCAAGTGGCTTTACCAAACGCCTGCCGAGATTCTGATCAAGGCATCGGATGGTGCCAGCGACTTTGGCAACAAGTTTGGGCAGCCTTTGATTGGGGGCAGCGTACTTACCTTCGAGCATTTTGAAGGAGTCAGCAAGTTTGGTTTCGATAAGGTGATAATGCTGGCCGGTGGCGTAGGCTACGGCAAAGAGAAAGACAGCAAGAAAGAACACCTGCAGGCAGGTGATAAAATTGTGCTGCTGGGTGGTGACAACTACCGCATTGGCATGGGGGGTGGCGCAGTGTCATCTGTAGCTACCGGGGAATTTGCCAACGCAATCGAACTGAATGCCGTGCAACGCTCGAACCCGGAAATGCAAAAGCGGGTGATGAATGCCATACGCGCCATGGCCGAGTCTGCTAACAACCCCATCGTGTCTATTCACGATCACGGGGCGGGCGGCCACCTGAATTGCTTTAGCGAGTTGTTGGAAGAAACGGGCGGCACCATCGAAATAGATCGGTTGCCCGTGGGCGACCCCACCCTGTCCGACAAAGAGATCATCAGCAACGAATCACAAGAGCGCATGGGCCTGGCCATGCACGCCAGCGATGTGGACACGCTGCAGCGGGTAGCCGACCGCGAGCGCGCACCCATGTATGTGGTGGGCACAGCCACAGGCGATCAACAGTTTAGGTTTGTTGACAACCAAAAGAAAACGCAGCCGGTAGCGTTGCAAGTAAAACACCTTTTCGGCTCATCGCCCAAAACGATCTTACAAGATCAATCCGCACCAGCGGCTTATGCCGACCTGGCTTACGATACCCAAAAAATACCTTACTACCTGGAGCAGGTACTGCAGTTGGAAGCAGTGGCCTGCAAAGACTGGCTCACCAATAAGGTAGACCGCTCGGTAACTGGTCGTGTGGCCACCCAGCAGGCATGTGGTGCGCTGCAGTTGCCGTTGAATAATGTAAGTGTGATGGCGCTCGACTTCTTAAGTAACAAGGGTATCGCAACAGGTATTGGTCATGCACCGGGCGCTGCACTGGTAAACCCTGCCCATGGCAGCAAACTGGCCATAGCCGAAGCGTTGCTGAACATCATTTGGACACCGCTTACGTATGGATTGAAAGGGGTATCACTGAGTGCTAACTGGATGTGGCCTGCCAAAAATAAAGGAGAGAATGCCAGGCTGTATGAGGCCGTTGAGGCCGTGAGTGAGTTCGCCTGCAAATTGGGTATCAACATCCCCACTGGCAAAGACTCACTTTCAATGGCACAGAAATACCCGAATGGTGAAGTGGTACTTTCGCCTGGCACGGTCATTATCACGGCTGTAGCCGAAGCGGCAGACATTCGCCAGACCGTTTCGCCCGCGTTGATCAATGAGCCAGGCACACACTTAGTGTACATCGACTTTTCGCAAGATGCTTTGCAGTTGGGAGGCAGCAGCTTTGCGCAGATAGTGAACCTGCTGGGCAAACAAACGCCTACGGTGAAGGATGAAAGCTATTTTGTAAGAGCATTTGGCGCGGTGCAGCAACTGATTCAGCAAAACCGGGTGCTGGCAGGCCACGATGTTTCTTCGGGTGGTTTGATGACTACCCTGCTCGAAATGTGCTTCCCCACACCGGGTGTCGGCATCCAAGCAAATGTGTCGCACTGGAAAGAGGATTTAGTGAAAATACTGTTCAATGAAAATCCTGCTGTTGTTTTGCAGGTGCGCGATGGCGCTACCCTGAAGTTCCTGACCGATTTAGGTGTGCAGGCTTTTTCCATAGGGGAAGTAACCACCCAACGTACATTGACAATAGGTGGCGCGCAACCTCTGAGCTTTGACATCGACCAGCTGCGCGACACCTGGTTCAAAACTTCTTACCTGCTCGATCAACGTCAGAGAACAAAAGGACACGCGGAAAAGAGACGCGACCAGGTATTTAAGCAAACGCTCGCTTACCAATTCCAGCCGCGCTTCGATGGCAAGTTCGCCACCTATAGCATTGACCCGAAACGCAGAAAACCTTCGGGATTACGTGCCGCTATTATTCGGGAGAAGGGTGTGAATGGCGACCGCGAGATGGCTTACTCATTGTATCTGGCAGGCTTTGATGTGAAAGATGTGCACATGACGGATCTGGTTTCAGGGCGCGAAGATCTTTTGGAGGTAAACATGATTGTGTTTGTGGGCGGCTTTTCCAACTCCGATGTGCTGGGCTCAGCCAAGGGGTGGGCGGGAGCTTTTCTGTACAACCCCAAAGCCAAAGCCGCACTCGACAATTTCTATAACCGGGCGGACACATTGAGTTTGGGCGTTTGCAACGGGTGCCAGCTGATGATGGAACTCGGTTTGGTAAATCGCCACTTGCCCATGGCGCAGCATGCCAAAATGCAGCACAACGGTTCCGGCAAGTTCGAATCTATTTTTACCAGCCTTACCATTCCGAAAAACAATTCGGTTATGCTGAAGAGTTACGAGGGCGCTGTGCTGGGTGCCTGGGTGGCGCACGGAGAAGGGCGGTTCCGGTTACCTGATGAAAAGACGTATGCCATTGCCGCCAGGTATACCTTCCCCGAATACCCCGGCAACCCGAACGATTCTGATTTTGCTACCGCAGCCGTGTGTTCGGCCGATGGGCGCCATCTGGCGATTATGCCCCACATTGAACGTTCGGTGTTCCCCTGGAACTGGCCGCACTATACCCGCAGCAAGCAGCAAGATGAGGTGGGCCCGTGGATAGAGGCGTTTGTGAACGCGCGCGATTGGGTGAAGGCCCATGCGAAGTAGCAACTCCTCGGGCGACATGCTTTCACGGTGAAAATCATTGTTTCTTCAACGCAACCAACAGTTGAACCGTTTAGTTGAATAACAATGCCATATCTGAAAACTCAGCTTCACCAGCTTTGCCTGGCTGCCGTGGAGGAGCGCATAGGCGCCCTGCGCACAGCCATGAACGAGGCGCAGGTGGCGGGTATGGAAGAAACCAAGAGCAGCGCGGGCGATAAATACGAAACAGGCCGCGCCATGATGCACCTGGAGATGGAGAAGTTAGCGGGGCAGCTGACTGAAGCAGAGAAGCAAAAACGGATGTTGTTGCAAATGGCCACAGCAGGTGGGTCACCACAAGTACAAAGCGGAAGCGTGGTATATACTTCCGCAGGCAACTATTACCTTTCTGTGAGTGCGGGTGTACTTAGGCTGGATGAACAATCATTCACCAGCCTTTCTGTTGCCTCCCCACTGGGTAGCCTGCTAATCGGTAAAACCCCAGGCGAAACCATTACACTGAATCAAAAAACGATTCAGATATTAAAAGTGATGTGATAGGGTTGTAAAACCAAATTCAGGTATTCTCAGGCGCTTCGCTATTTCCGGTGTAGCCGATTCTTATTACGCGCTTGGGTGTTGAACCAACTCAAAAAAACACATCAACGGCCATAGCACTTATTTTATGGATCGCCCACCAAGGCGTCTGCCTCTATCTCCACCAGGTATTCATCGCCTACCAGGTCGGCCCGCACCAGGGTGTTGGCAGGTTGTATGTTGGCAAAGCGTTCGCCATGAGCCCGCGCCACGGGTTCCCAATCGTTGATGTTTCGAACAAAAATCCGGGTGCGCACTACGTCCTCCAGTTTGCTGCCCAAAGATTGTAAGGCTCCTTCCAGCTTGTCTATGGCAAAATGTGTTTGGGCTGCCGGATCCTGGCCGCCAATCACGCGCTGCCCGTGGGTAGCGGTGGTGCCGGAAATACTGATGTGATTTCCTTTGCGCACCGCACGCGAAAAACCAGCCAGGTCTTCCCACACGGTGCCGCTCAGCGCCAGTTCGCGGTCGTTCTTTTTCCTTACGGGATAGGGGGACGGAAAGGATTGGATGTGATGACTCAGATCTCCCGATGCAGTGAGGTAGGGGGGCTTGCGGTACTCATCGCCACAATCGCCTGGTATCGGCTGCAAATTCTTCAACAGCAATTGTATGGTTTGCTGATCTTGTTCGGTCCAATCAAAGTCAAACAGTTGCTTTGTCTCTTGCACGTGGCTGCTTTGCCCCAACCGCGCGCCAATGATAACGGCTGCCACTGCGGGTTGCTCGGCCTGGAAGCGGGTAGCCAGGTTGGCAATGCTGACTTTCTTCTTTTGTGCCAGTTGGTGCAAGCCTGCTAAAACCCGCTGGTAACTGGCCCAACCGCCCGATGCATCGATGAAACGTTTGTATTTCATCTGCGACCAGGTGAGCGAATCATTCAGCACAGGCTCTGGCTGGTGCAGCCAGCGTTCCGACAAAAAACCTCCGGCCAGCGTACCGAATGCCAGCAGCCGCACACCCGTTTCCAAGCACAATTTGGTCATAGCTCCGGCAGCGCGCTGGTCGAGTAATGAGAAACACACCTGGTTGGTGGCAATTTCTATCCCACTAAAAAGAGCCACCCGCAAGTGTGCCGTATCAAAGTTAGTAACGCCAATATGGCGTATGAGGCCCTCTTGCTTCAGTTCTTGCAGATACAACAACGCATCGAGCCAACTGGGGTCGGCATAGGTCCAGGCATGGAATTGCAGCAGGTCTATGGTGTCTGTATTCATCCGCTTGCGAGCCTTGTCAACGGCAGCCCTTGTTGTTGCTTGGGTAATGGGCCCCGGCTCTGGCACCCATTTGGTAAAAAACTGCGCAGGGGCTTCGTATTTTCTTCGGTATGCGCCACATACCTCTTCGGCAGAGCCGTAGTGATCGGCCATGTCGAAGGCGGTCAGTCCGGCATCCGCATACTTTTTGATTTCCTCCGCCAGCGACTCCACATCTACTTTGGTGCCGTTGCGTTCCATATCTGCAATTTGCCACAGACCGGTAAGCACCCGCGGCAACGTTAATCCATTTTTCAATCGGGCAACTGGTAGGCTCATTATTCTTCGGGTAAGGTTTTGAAAAGTTGTTGTGTGTCTACACCAGCTTTTTTCAGTTTACGAAAGTGAAGTAAGTACAGCAGACTTGCCAGCACCATTACCAGCACCCAAACGGGGGTGGAGTGAAAGTACCACGCTGCTGTATCAGTGGCGAGGTCGCGTGCGATGTGGATAATGAGAAAACCGGTCAAGAACACAACACCCGCCATGGCCAGCAAAAATTGCCGGTTGCGCGAGGTCACCACTTTTATCTCTGCGGCCAGCCCGGGGTTTCGCATGGGTAGTACCAAAACCGCCAGGCACATCAACAGAAAGTTTACCAGCATGGAGAGCACCATCAGGTCCACACCCAGAAAGAAGTCGCCCGCGAAGTGACAACCAAAGATGCCGATACTGGCCATGCCTCCACTTAAAAACAGGGCGCGGTGCGGTGTATGGAAGCGGGCATGGGTAGCACTGAGTGCGCGGGGAAACACACCGTCTGCGGCCCAGGCAAACACCAGGCGCGAGACAGCCAGCAGCATGGCGGGCAGGTCGTTCAGCAGCGCTACGGCTGCCCCGCCAATAATGGCCACGTTCCATCCGGGTGGTATGAGATAACGCAAAACGCCAGGCGCGGTAATGTCGCCTTGCGCAGCTTCTGAGGCCACATAGTTCCACGGTACGGCATGGTACACGGCCGAGGTGAAGCTGAAATAATACACACTCACAATCACCACGGCCAGGCCAATGGCAATGGGCAGGTAACGGCCGGGGTTGCGCGCCTCGCCACCGGCCTGCGCTATGCTATCGAAGCCAATGAAGCTGGAAAACAAAATGGCAGAAGCGCCCAGAAAGATGGTCACATCGAAGGGCGCTTCACTGGAAGTAGGTATTTGTTTGTTTTCCTGTGCGTAGATGGCAGCCGCGAAGTCGGCATGGTTGAATAGAAACCCGGTGATGATGACGATGAATCCGAGGCCAAACATGATGACCATCAGCGGTATCAATGCCTTTTCGTACGCCCGTATGCCGCGTATGTTCACAAATACAAATGTCCATAGGAAGAGCAGTGACAAGCCGAGCCGCACAGAACCAGAGTTGAGCCAGTTGGCCATGGCAGCCCATTGAACGGCCAGGGCCATGTCGCGCAGAAAGGGCACCACCACGTAAGACACCACGCCAATGGCCATGGACAGACCGAACCACTGCGAGAAGCTGGCCACAAAGCCCAGGTAGGGGTGAAGCCCGCGGCTGGCGAAAATGTAGCTGCCTCCGGCCCGTGGCATGGCCGATGCGAGTATGGCGTAAGCGAAGGCCGCGAGCACGGCAGGCACGGCCGCAAAAAGAAAGGCTGGAATAACGTAGGGTCCAATGCCGGGCACACTGCGTTGGATCATGAACGGCACCACGTAAACCGAAGCGCCTATCATCGAACAAATGCCGGTGGCGGTAAGTCCCAGCAACCCCAGGTGCCGCGACAATTTTTTATCTGCAATCCCTGCGCTTTTATTTTTAATCATGTCAGTTTCATTCGGGCGAATCTATCCCCGTAAGGGCGTTAAGGTGCATAAAAAAAGCTTCGGTTTGCAAATGGTTTTATTTTACATACATTTAGTGAATAAATAAATAAATAACCATGAAGGGTACCAACCTGGGTGAGTTCGAGGAACTGGTTTTACTAACTGTGGCGGCCCTGCTGGGCGAGGCTTACAGCGTGGCCATTTGCGATGAAATGGAGCGCCACGCAGGCCGGCAGGTGAAGTTGGGTGTGGTGCATGCCGTACTTAACCGGTTGGAAGAGAAGGGCTTGGTAAAGAGCAGGCTGGGGGAGGCCACCAAAATAAGGGGAGGCAAGCGCAAAAGATTATACACGGTTACCGTGCCGGGCAAAGCAGCTTTGGTACGGGCCAAAGAAATGCGCGACCAACTGTGGAGCCGCATACCGGATTTATCGCTAAAAAGAATCTGAGCCATGGCAGACCGTATACCACAACCCCCACGCTGGGCACAACGCTTCCTCGAGTGGTATTGCCGCCCCGAGCTTTTGGAAGATTTGCAGGGCGACTTGAACGAATACTTCGATCGCCATGTGCAACGCAAGGGTTTGTGGCGCACGCGTCTCATCTACGTGATTGATGTGTTGAAATTTGTGAGACCCTATACGCTTAATAAACCCGATAATTCCACCACATTAACATTTTGGGCATGACACAGTTGCTCACCATTCCTGTTTCCGAATCCATCGGTACCGTATCCGCACGTTTGTTGGTTCCAGATGACCTGAAATTCATTTGTACGCTTGCGCATGGTGCGGGCGCTGGTATGACGCATGCTTTCATGGAGGGCATAGCAGCAGCATTAGCTGGGCAAGGCATCGGCACGCTGCGGTTTAACTTTCCGTACATGGAACAAAAAAAGAAACGGCCCGATGTACCTGCCGTGGCCCATGCCACCATTGCGGCAGCGCTGAAGCAAGCGCACCAGTTGTATCCGCAGGTTCCACTGCTGGCAGCGGGCAAATCCTTTGGTGGCCGCATGTCATCTCAATACCTGGCCAAAGAGAAGCCAGCGTTTGTAAAAGGATTGGTGTTCTTCGGCTTTCCTTTGCATCCTGCCGGTAAACCTTCCGTTGAACGCGCTGAACACCTGCGAGAAGTAGAAGTACCGATGTTGTTTTTGCAGGGAACCCGCGATGAGTTGGCCGATTGGAGTCTGATTAACGAGGTGTGTGCGAGTCTGCCAAACGCCCAACTTACGGCCATTGATGGAGCTAACCATGCCTTCTTTGTGCGGGGCAGAAAAGATGTGCTGGCGATGTTGGCGGCAGAAACTGCGAAGTGGATACAAACCCACGTGGGTTTGAAAAAGTTAACAACTTCTTAACGTGCTCCGTTTTACACGAATGGCGCCCCATTTCCCTTGGCAGGTAATAAATTTGTATTTCTTAGTCGGTCTTGGTAGGGGCACATAACAAATTTACCATGTGCCCGGTTTTCATAGAGAATCCTCATATCTATCGGCATGATGCGTTTTTCTTTTCTATCCCTCATTTTCTCTCTGCTTGCAGGCAGCGCATGGGCGCAGAATGGTGCCAAGTTGATGGCGCTGGTGGTAGATACTGACCGGAATGCCATTCCCTATGCCAATGCAGTCGTGTTCAGTCTGGTTGATTCCTCCCTTGTAACAGGAGCGGTAACAGATGCGGAGGGTCGCTTTGCGCTGGATGTACCTGCAGGCCGTTACTTTCTAAGGGTATCGTTCCTGTCGTACCAGGAAAAAGTCGTAAGCCCTATTGTGATAGCCGGGAAAACTGTGGACCTCGGCACGGTGGTAATGGAGGAGAATGCAGCCGTTTTGAACGAAGTGGTGGTACAGGGAGAGAAAACGCAAATGGAGTTGCAACTGGACAAGCGTGTGTTTAACGTAGAGAAAGACCTGAGCAACATTGGGCGCAATGCAGCAGAAATACTCGATAATGTGCCTTCCGTAACAGTAGATGTAGACGGCTCGGTGAGTTTGCGGGGCAGCGAGAACGTTCGCATTCTGATCAACGGCAAGCCATCGGGCCTTACAGGCATCAGTAACCCGGATGCGTTGCGGCAGTTGCAGGGCAACATGATTGAAAGCATTGAGGTGATCACCAACCCATCGTCACGGTTCGATGCCGAAGGTGAAGTGGGCATCATCAACATCATTCTGAAAAAAGAATCCAGGCGTGGTGTCACGGGTTCGTTGAATGCTACCACGGGTTATCCGGCCAACCACGGTGCCGCGGCTAATCTTACTTTCCGCAAGGAGAAATTCAGTATCAACACCAGCTATGGGTTCAATTATCGGTCAGGGCCCGGAAGTGGTAACTCGTTTCAGGAATACACCAGTGCCGATACCAGTTTTGTGTATGAACAAGATCAGAAACGCTTGCGCAGTGGCAGTAGCCACAACATAATGCTGGGTGGTGATTTTTTTGTCTCTGATAAAAGTTCCATCAACGCCTCGGCGGTTTACCGCAGGTCAGACGGATTGAACACGTCTACCATTACCTACCGCGACCTGGATGCAAACCGCGTGTTGCAGGGCACACAAATTCGCACCGAACGCGAGGAAGAACCCGAAAACAATCTTGACTTGTCGCTGGGTTATCGCAAAGAATTCAGCAAGCCGGGCCAGTTGCTTACCATCGATGTAAAACACATCAGCAGCGATGAGCTGGAACTGGCTGACTACTGGCAGGGCGATGAGGCCGGAAACCCGCTGGTGGAACAACGTGCCGACAACCTGGAAAATGAGTTGAACCAATTGGTGCAGGTGGATTATGTGCACCCATTCGGCAAGGACGGAAAAGTAGAGGCGGGCGCCAAGTCGGCTACCCGCGTTATTCAGAACGACTTTCTGCTGGAAGAAAAAAATGAATCCGGAGAGTGGTACATCTTACCTACTTTCAACAACAACCTGATCCATACCGAGACCATTCACGCACTCTACAGCATGGTGGGCAATAAGGTGAATCGTTTCTCTTACCAGTTGGGACTGCGGGGTGAATACAGCGACATCAAAACCGAATTAACAGAAACCAACGAGGAAAACGAGCAGTTGTATTTTAACCTTTTTCCTAGCACACATTTCTCTTACCAACTGTCAGACCTGCGGTCTGTGCAATTAAGTTACAGTTATCGCATCAGCAGGCCGCGCATGCGCGACCTCGCACCTTTCTCTAACTTTTCTGACGCCCGTGTGTTCAATACCGGCAACCCCAACCTGCGTCCCGAATACACACATTCCATTGAGGGAGGTTACTTATTAAATTGGGACAAGGGCTCTTTGCTGGCCAGCGGCTACTACCGCTATCGCCTGGGTGTGATTCAACGCATCAACCTGGTGGGCAGCGATGGGCTTACGCGCATTCTGCCGGTAAACCTGGCCACCGAACATGCGCAAGGCCTGGAATTCAACTTGTCGCTGCAGCCTGCCGACTGGTGGCGCTTGAATACCAACGCTAATTTTTTCCGTGCCGTTACCGAAGGCGAATACCAGGATGAGCGACTCTTCAGCGATACGTACACCTGGAATGGCCGCATGGCCTCGCGCTTCACCATTCTGAAAAACCTCGACTTTCAGCAATCGATCAACTACCGTGCGCCACGCATTACACCGCAGGGGCGCGACCGATCGTTGTACGCCATCGACCTGGGGCTTTCGCGTACTTTAATAAAGGGCCGTGCTACGTTAACGGCCAGCGTGCGCGACCTGCTCAACTCGCGCAAACGCAGAAGCATCATCAATCGCGATGGATATTATTCGGAAAGCGAATTTCAGTGGCGGGCACGCCAGTTTTTGCTCAACTTCTCCTACCGCATTAACCAACGGGCCAGCAATAACCGCGACAACGAAGGCCGTGACGATGACTTTGACGGAGAATTCTAACGACCTTCTGATTGCCCATTCCTCATTACAGGCAACCATTTCCTCCCAATCAAATACAAAACCTGTTTTTGTTCATCTTCGTTTGAGCAGCAGGATGGCTCCACTTCCATCGTTATTCCGGAACACCCGTTGTTGAAGAGCTACCTGGCCATCGATCAGCAACAGTTCGATCACCCCGACCACGTATGGCAATGTGTGCTTACCACCGAGGGCACGTTCAATGCGCAGGTATCGAAGCGCAGCACAGGCGAGCTGGTGCGCCATTGGCCGCAGCGGCATCGCATGAACTGGTATTTGGAATATCCCTAAGAGTGCAATTGCAGTAGTCCGAAAGACTTGCGAACTTTCAACTTTTAAGGTTGATGATGGTTGCGCCTGCAGAAGTGATTCGGGTAAAGTATGATCACCCCGATTTTAAAACCCTGATTGCAGAGCTGGATCGCGAATTCTGGGTTCGTTATCCGGATGTGCAGCAGAACTTTCAACCATTCAATAAAGTTGATGGTAGCGCACGCGTTGTGCTGGCTTATGTGGGGGCCACTGCCGTGGGATGCGGTTGCTTTCGCCCGATGAAAGGAGCGCCCCGGGCGGCCGAGATCAAACGCATGTACGTGAAGCCCGATTTCCGCAACCGCGGTATTGCCCGGAAAGTATTACAGGAGTTGGAGTGTTGGGCTGTCGAAGAAGGCTTTGATGAGGCCAAGTTGGAAACCGGCCTGCGACAGCCGGAAGCCATTGCCACCTACCTGAAATCGGGGTATGAACAAATTCCGAACTTCGAGCCCTATGTGGGCGTAGACATCAGTATTTGCCTACGGAAACGATTGGCGAATCGTTGAAAAGAAAAATGGCAGCGTCCGCTGGGCGAACAACTGCCATTTCTTACCCCATACCTGAAAGCGTCTCCTTCAGTTTCATGAATTGTTCTGTAAGTATAACAGCAGAAGCACCTGTTTTGGTGCACGGTTTAAAGAGCTATTCGGCCATTCAACGTTCATTCAGGGCCTGTTGACATATGGGGCGGTTGAGTGGCAAATACCGCCTTTCAATGAAAACGCAGTTTCCTGACCCTTGCCCACCGCCTCATCAAAAATCGCTTCTAAATGCAACGAAAATTCAGCATCTTACTTTTATGCGGTTGGGTGCGCTCATTATCTGTTTGGGTTTGGCTGTAGGTAGTCGGGCAGCTTCGGTACTCATTCCCATGGATATCGCGCAAACCAACCACCTAAAAGCCTACGGCCTTGCCTATTGGGCGCTGAAAGAAAATCACACCATCGATTGGTTGCTGAACTACCGCGGGGGCAGTTTTCTGGTAGACTTTACGCCCGCGCTGCGCAGCGAGTGCCAGGTGCGGGGTGTGCTATTCGAAATACTCTCGGCCGAGCAAACCAATGCCATCTTAAAGGAAATCAGCTCGCCAGCTGTCAATATGGAGTTGGTGCGTTTGGAGAAGGCGCCCCGCATTGCGGTTTACACGCCCACCCGCCACGCACTGGTAACAGACGATACCGATGCCGTTGTACTGGCGCTGGACTATGCTGAAATACCTTATGCGAAGATTTACGATGAGGAGGTGCTGGGTGACACCCTGGCCCACTTTGACTGGCTGCACCTGCACCACGAAGATTTTACCGGTCAACTGGGCAGGTCTTTCCGCAGGGCATCGCAGATGCTGGAGGGGAAGTTGCAGGAAAGTTTGGCTTTGAAGATGGGCTACACCAAGGTAGCCACCATGAAACGCGATGTTACCCGCAAGGTGCTGGGCTTCTGTGCGGGGGGCGGCTACTTGTTTGCCATGTGTTCGGGTGCCGAAACATTCGACATTGCGCTGGCAGCCGATGGTCTCGATATTGTACCCAGCGAGTACGATGGCGATGAGGCCGACCCGTTGGCACAGAGCAAACTCGACTTCAACCGCTCACTGGCCTTCGAAAACTTTACATTAGAGCCGCCCGATTCACGCAAATTCTCTGACATCAACACCAGCAATGGAGGTTGGTATGGCAGCCAGCCGCTGGGGTTTTTCCAGCTGTTTAGTTTCTCTGCCAAGTGGGACATTGTGCCCACCATGCTGGTGCAAAACCACGAGCAACAGATTCGTGAATTTTTTGGCCAGACCACCGCTTTTCAGGCTTCGCTGGTGAAGCCATCTGTACAAGTATTGGGCGAAAACAGGCAGAACGGCCATGTGCGCTATATCTATGGCGAGTTGGGCCGTGGCCATTGGACCTACTACAGCGGCCATGATCCGGAAAGCATGCCCGGCCGCGGCAGGGGAGGTAGCACTACCAACCTGGATTTGTTCCCGCATTCCCCTGGCTATCGCCTCATACTCAACAACGTACTCTTCCCCAGCGCAAAGAAGAAAAAACAGAAGACGTAGCTATTTATTCCTTCATAATCGTATGACGGTGGTCTAGGCCCCAGGCAATGATTTCTACCACCAGGTTTTCGAGCGAACGCCCATAGGGAGTAATCTCATACTCCACGGTAATCGGTTTGGTTTGTAACACCTTGCGACTTACCAGATGGTGGGCTTCCAAATCCTGCAATTCTTTCGAAAGCATCTTGGCGCCAATGCCGTCTACTTCGCGCAGCAGGTCGGAGAAGCGTTGCGGCCCGCCAAAGAGCAGCGTTGTCAGCAAGGGCAGTTTCCACTTGCCACTCAAAACCTCCATGGCATCGCCCATGCCCAACAGGCGTTCTTTGTGGGTGGCGGTGCAGAGCCGCGCCTTCACGGGATTTTCGTCCAGCAGCACGGCAATGTGTTCTTTGGTCGGGTCTTTCATCGATGAATAATTTTTTTGGTCAAAATTCCCGCATTAGCGGGGAGTATCCAGGCCTGATCAGCTAGCTGCGCGGCTGGTTCATCCTTCAAGTTTCAACAAATAACCGCTACCGCGAAAGATTAGTTTCCTCGAGGAAACTGGTTTCCTGCAGGAAACGCATGCAGCGATCCACCCGCAGACGTTCCACTTTTGCTGAAAAAACAACTGTTATGAAAAGAGATAAGATTATCTACTGGATTTTAACCGGACTGGTATCGTTGGCCATGTTGGCCAGCGCCTTTATGTACTTAAGCGGTAACGCAGAGCTGATGGAGTCTTTCAAAACCCTGGGCATACCCATCTATTTGGTGGGGTTGCTGGGCGTTGCCAAACTGGTAGGCGCGGTGCTGCTGGTGGCGCCCGTGTGGCGTTGGCTGAAGGAGTGGGCCTATGCCGGCTTTGCATTTACGTTTGGTGGTGCCGTATGGGTGCACGTGTCCACCGGAACACCCTGGGTGGCACCACTGGTATTCATGGCCCTGTTGGCCGTATCGTACGTGTATTGGCACAGGCTAGCAACAGCACAATAAATAAGTTAATGGGCGCTTCTCACTAAGAGAGGCGCCTTTCTACTGGCCAATTCCTTTGCTGCTTATTTCGTTGTAGATGAGTAAATAATAAACCAGTTGGTAAAGGATTATTATATTTATCTACGTAAATACTTTCGACTATGAAACTCCACCTCCTTTTTCTAACGACCTGCTTGGGAGCAGCCATCACAACTTCTGCCCAGCAGTTCCGCGCCTTGCTGTTTACCAAGACCGATGGCTTCCACCACGAGTCCATTCACGAAGGGGTGGCCGCCATCCGCCAACTGGCCGCGCGCCACCACTTTAATGTGGATTGGCAGGAGAACGCCTCGGTATTCAACGACAAGGCTTTGGAGAACTATGCAGTGGTGATTTTTCTGTGCACCACCGGCAACGTGCTGAATGACGAGCAACAGGCTGCCTTCGAGAAATTCATCCGCGCGGGCAAAGGGTATGTGGGCGTGCACAGCGCATCCGATACAGAGTACGAGTGGCCTTGGTACACTCAAATGGTGGGCATGATGTTTAAAATCCATCCGCAAAACCAAACGGCTTATCTGAAGGTAGAAAACAGCAACTTCCCTGGCATGGAGCGCTTTCCGCAGCAACTGCTGTGGACGGACGAGTGGTACGAGTTTGGCGAACGCAAAGCCAACGACCTTACGTTTCTGCTGTCGGTGGACGAGAAGACCTACAATCCTTACGCCAAGTGGGGCGAACGCGAAGGCAAAGGCATGGGTGCGTTTCATCCCATTTCGTGGTACCATCCGTACGATGGGGGCCGCGCTTTCTACACCGCCCTGGGCCACATTCCACTCACCTTCTCCGACCAAATTTTCCAAAACCACCTTTATGGAGGCATCTACTGGGCGGCCACCGGCAAAGGCATTCGGTAGAGATTGTGATCAGTAAGCCCACTGACGGGGAACCCCTTTTTCTAAATGGTTTCAGGTTCTACTTCGATGGGCCTTTGCGTGTTCGTAGACAAATTATCTGAAAAGATTTCTCTGGGGCTGGTAACCTTTCGCTCCTGGCAGAGTAACCTGTCTATTGAAAACCATCTCAACCATGAAAAATCGCCCGCTTCCGCAGATCATCCTCACCGCTTTCTTTGCCCTGTTCGTTTCCGTTGGCTTCTCACAAAATGTAACGGCCACGCGCGAAAAAGGCCTTCGCAAAGTGTCTACCAATCCTTACCGCTATTCCAATTTCGATGTGCACATCGATGAGGAGGTGATTGAGCGCAATATCGAAGTAGCCCTCCAAAATGCGCTACGCCATGTAGAGGTGGCCCTCGATCGCCTCGAAATTAATATAGAGCCCATCGAAATAGACTTAAGCAGCCTGAACAACAGCATCGACCCGATCGATATCCACATTCCCGATCTGGACATTGACATCGACATCGATGAAATGGATATGGATGAAGATGATTTTGATATAGACATCGACATCACTGAAGACTTCCACTTCGATTGGGACGAAGACGAAGCGGAGGAAGAAGAGGAAGACCATGCCCGCTATGAGGGCTTGAGAAGAATACATTCCTCAGAGCATGAATGGAAGGAGAGAAATAAATCGCACGAAAGCGAGGAAAAGCACGAGCACAAAAAAGACAAGCACAATCAGAAAGAGAAAAGCAAAGGACTGAAGAAGATCGAGTAGCCTCAAACGTGACCTTTCTTTTCAAGGGTTGGTCTCAATAGAGCAAAGGGGCTGTTGTCAGTGTATCTCAACTGGCAACAGCCCCGATGTTACTTTAGATTTTCTTTGAAGAAATCGATGGTGCGTTGCCAGGCCAGCTCTGCAGCGGCCTTGTCATACCGCGGGGTACTGTCGTTCAAAAAGCCGTGGTTGGCGTTTTGGTACATATACATGGTGTACTTCTTTCCATTTTCTTTCAATGCCGCCTCGTAGTCGGGCCAGCCTGCATTTACACGCGTATCGAGCGAGGCATAGTGTAGTTGTAGTGCCGCTTTGATATTAGGCACCTCTTCGCTGGGCGCTTGGCCACCATAGAAAGGTACGGCCGCTGCCAGGTCGGGCACGCGGGCGGCCATCATGTTCGATATCCATCCGCCAAAGCAAAAGCCTACCACGCCCACCTTGCCGTTGCAGTCGGGGTGTTTCTTCAGGTATTCGAAGGCGGCTATGAAGTCTTCCAGCATCTCGTTGCGGTCGCGTTTGCTTTGCATCTCGCGGCCGGCATCGTCAGTGCCGGGGTAGCCCCCCAGCGGGCTTAGCATATCGGGCGAAATGGAAATGAACCCGGCCAACGCAGCTCTTCTGCCTACATCGGCAATGTGCGGGTTGAGGCCACGGTTTTCGTGCACTACCACAATGCCACCGAGTTTGCCTTTGGCATCCACCGGCTTCGACAGTTGGGCTTTGATGGAACCTGCCCCTTTGGGTGAGGGATAGTCGATGAACGTGGTGGTGAGCCGCGGGTCGTTGGGTTGCACCTGCACATTATCCTGGTAGTTGGGCATGAGGAAGCCCATAAGTGAGGCAACGGTAACACCACCTACTGCGTGGGCGGAGAGACGGTGCACAAAATCGCGCCTGTCGATTCGGTTGTGGGCATAGTCATCATACAGGTCGAATACTTCCTGCTTCAGGTCTTCTTTTCGGATGTCCTTCATAAGTGTTGGTAACGGTTAACGAATAATCAAGATAACCATTTACCTAACAGTTTGTCTATCCGCTACCACTCCCAATCGACCGCTGGGGGAATATAATCGACCCAAGCCGCTCTGCCGGGTTCGAATGACTGTTGAAAGCGTGGTGAAGGTTGCCTACTAGGTTGGGTCCACATCGAACAGCACGCGCACTTGCCTGAATTCTTTTTTTTGTTGTAGCGCATCCTGCTCCTGCACCAGCAGTGCTTTTATTTCCTGCAGGCGGCCGGTGTTGCGCGGAATTTTCAGCAGCACCTGCATCAGAAACGCATTGCGTATTTTCCCAATCAACGGTTCGCCCGGCCCCATGATACTCACATGGCGTATTTTTTCCCGCAGCCGGTCGGCTAGCTCAGCGGCTGCTTCGCGCACCACTTTGCGGTCGCTGTGTTTAAGGGTAATTTCAATCAGGCGGCTGAAGGGCGGGTAGAGGTGTATCTCGCGGTCGTGGAGTTGCTGGCGCAAAAATCCGTCTATGTTGTTTTTCAATACATAATCGAAGAGGGGGTGGTTGGGATGGGCCGTCTGGATGATGACGAGCCCTTTTTTCTGCCTGCGCCCTGCCCGCCCGCTTACCTGCATCATCAGTTGAAAGGCCCGTTCGTAACTGCGGAAGTCCGGGAAGTGCATCATGCGGTCCGCATCGAAAATGCCTACCAGGTTTACCTTGTCGAAGTCCAGGCCTTTGGTTACCATTTGGGTGCCCACCAGAATATCGGTTTCGCCTTTTTCAAAACCTTCTATAATCGTTTCGTAGCCCGATTTGGTGCGCGTAGTGTCTAAGTCCATACGTTGCACCTGCGCTTCCGGAAAGAAGATTTTGATTTCCTCTTCCAGTTTTTCCGTTCCGTAGCCCATGGTGAGTATGCGTTTGGAAGAACACGAGGGGCACTCCTGGGGCAGTTCATCGCGGTAGCCACAGTAGTGGCATATCATGGCGTGGCGATACTGGTGGTAGGTAAGGCTCACTGCACAGTTCACACACTTGGGTATCCAGTCGCAATCTTCGCACTGCACAAAGGGCGAGTAGCCCCTGCGATTCTGGAAGAGAATGACTTGCTCTTTTTTTGAAAGGCTTTCTGCAATTTCGGTCAGCAGCAATGAGGTGAACTCACCCTTCAGCGTTTTGCGCTTCTTCTCTTCGGCCCGGTTGGCAAAGCGGATGTCGGGTAGTTGGGAGTCGCCAAAGCGTGCAGTAAGCGCCACCAGATGGTATTTTTCGTGAACCGCCTGGTAGTATGATTCAACGGAAGGGGTGGCGCTTCCCAGCAACACTTTGGCGTGGTGGTGCTGGCCCATCACCAGGGCCACATCGCGCGCATGGTAGCGGGGTGCGGGGTCGTGTTGTTTGTAAGAGGGGTCGTGTTCTTCGTCTACAATGATCAACCCCAGGTTATCGAACGGAAGGAACACCGCAGAGCGCACACCCACCACAAACCGAAACTTGCCTTGCAGCACACCGTTCCACACCTCCACCCGTTCGTTGTCAGAAAACTTGGAGTGGTACACACCCATTTCGTTGCCGAAGATCTTTTTCAACCGCACCACAATCTGTGTGGTGAGCGCAATCTCGGGTAGCAGGTACAACACTTGCGAGCCGCCTTCCAGCGCCCTGCGTATCAGGTCGATGTAAATTTCTGTTTTGCCGCTGCCGGTAACACCATAGAGCAGAACCGTGTTTTTTTCTTCGAAGCCCTTTACAATTTCGTTGCGTGCTTTTTCTTGTATTTCGCTTAACAAAACCGGCTTGGCCGGGGCTGATGTTTCCAACGCAAAGCGGGGCACTACCACTTCCAGCTCTTCAAACACCTGGTGTTTAATGAGGGTAGCCAGGCTCGATTCGGAGATATCTTCATCCAGCAACTCATTTTTCTTCAGCCCTTTCGCATTGAGCTCCGGGTGGGTAAACACAGGGATGAGTTGTAAGAACTTGAGTACAATGGCCTCCTGCTTGGGTTTGCCTTCCAGTTCCTCGAACAACTTCTCCAACGCTTTCTTTTTGGTGAAAGCAGGGGCAAGCCGAACGCGTTTCTCTGTTTTGGGTTTGTACTTCTCGCGTACCTCTTCGAAGAGGATGATGGCCTCTTTGCCGGCAAGCGATTTCAGGATGCTGTAGATGTTTTTTGTTCCCAACAGTTTGGCGGCATCGCTGTAACTCAGGGGCTCGTGCGCCAGCCGCTTCAGCAGTATTCGTTCTTTTTCGGAAAAGTCGAAGGTGCTTTCCTCTTCATCGAAGGCCGGATGCTTTTGTATCATCGACTCGCTGGAGAGTTTCAGGCCAGAGGGCAGGGCCGCGTTTAGCACTTCACCCAATGCGCACATATAATAGTCGGCCATCCATTGATAAAGTTGAAATTGCAGAGGAGTGATCACCTCTGTTTCGTTCAGCAATTCCAAAATGTATTTGGCTTCGTAGTCTTTGGGTGGCTGGTTATGCACATGTGCCACCACTGCCGTCATTATTTTCTTAGGGCCAAAAGGTACGATAACACGATGCCCCATTCTGATTCGATCGTTGAGCACAAGGGGCACACGGTAGGTGAACAGCTTCGGCACCGGCACGGGAAGGATGAGCTCCGCGAACAATGTATCGCGCCCGGAGGTTTCGAACAAAGCTTCCTGTGTCATACCTGCAAATAACGCGAAAACTTATTGTAGTTGCTTCAGCGCTTCGTCTACAGAGTGCACGGGTGCCTGGCAAGTTTGCTGATAGCAAACAAATAGCGTGGTAGAACCGTTGATGGCGTGTTTATCAGCTAACAGTGGCAAGGTACTTGGCAGGCTGGTGCCCATAAAAACTGCAAACGGTAAATAATGCTGGCGAAGTTCGCGCAGAACGCCCGTGGCTGCATTTCCCACAATGGCCACTTCCTTCATGGGCGCGGCCAGCTCCAGCAGGAGCACACCCCAGTTGGAGAGATAACCTGGCTCGCTTATGATGGTCTGCGTCAATGCCGTGGCCATGGTGCGCCCCTGTTCTATCCAATTGTGATAGCCTAACAGCGTACCCGCGTGCAGCAGGTTGCGGGCCATTACCGAATTGGAAGAGGGGATCACATTATCAAAGATTTCTTTCTTCTGAGCAATTAGCTTTTCGGAAATCTTGGAAGCATAGTGAAAGTAACCTTCTTTCTCATCGAAGAAATTTTCGAACACATAATGAATTTGCTCTTCTGCTTTCCGTATCCATATTTCGTTGAAAGTAGCTTGATAAAGTGCCAGGTAGGCTTGTATCAGAAAAGCGTAATCTTCCAGAAACCCCTCCGTGGCGGCAGGTCGGTCTTTGAACGATCTTCTCAACTGGCCTGCATGTATCAGATGGTTCTCAACAAAACCGATGGTGTCGACCGCCAGCGTCAGCCAGGCCGGTTCGTTCAGTGCCAGCGAAGCGTCCACCAGGCCCTTTACCAACATACAGTTCCAGCTTGCCAGCGTCTTGTCGTCTAAGCCGGGCCGCACACGTTTTTGTTGGGCCGCAGCCAGTTTATCTTTCCACCGCTGTAACGAGGCATCGCTATTCGCATCGTACAGTGCGGTGAGAATGTTTCTGCCATGCTCCCAATTTCCCTCTGGGGTAACGCTAAAATATTTCGCTGCTTCTTCAGAATCATTGCCCAGTGCGGTCTGCCATTCTTGCCATGTAAATGTATAATATTTGCCTTCCACGCCTTCGCTGTCGGCATCAAGGGCAGAATAGTATCCACCCTGCGGGTGCTTCATTTCTTTTTGAAGCCATTGTATGGTTTGCTGTATAATGTTTCTAAACAAGTATGATTTTGTAAGCTGATAGGCTTCGGCATACAAGGTTAAGAGTTGCGCATTGTCGTACAACATTTTTTCGAAATGGGGTGCAAACCACCTTTCGTCTACCGAATAGCGCGCGAAGCCTCCTGCCACCTGGTCATAAATGCCTCCTCGCCCTATGTGGGCTAACGTGTGGGTTACCATCTGCAGCGCTTCTTGCGATTTTGTCAATTGATGATAGCGTAGTAAAAACTGCCAGATGGTGGGCATGATAAACTTGGGCGCTTTGGCCAAGCCTCCGTAAGTGGCATCGTATCGGCTATGTAAGACTTCGAACATCTGGTCGAGCGCTTTTCTGTCTACGGTGGTGCGTTGTTGTTGGGCAAAGCGGGTCAGGTCGCTGATGTTCAGGTGGCGGGTGAGGTCTTGTGCCGAATCTTCAATGTCTTTTCGTTTTTCGCCAAAGGCCTTGTGTATCTGTTGCAGCAGGTGTGCCCATTGCCGGGGTGGAAAGTAAGTGCCGCCAAAGAATGGTTGCTGTTGGGGAGTGAGGAATACGTTCAAAGGCCAGCCCCCGTTTTGACCCATCGCCTGCACGGCCTCCATGTACAGGTGGTCAACATCGGGCCGCTCTTCGCGGTCTACTTTGATGCACACAAAGTGCGCATTCATAATCGCGGCAATGTCTGTGTTCTCGAACGACTCGCGCTCCATCACGTGGCACCAATGGCAAGACGAATAGCCGATGCTCACCAAAATGGGCTTGTCTTCGGCAACGGCTTTCTGTAAGGCCTCACTTCCCCACTCATACCAGTCCACTGGGTTATGCGCGTGTTGCAATAAATAGGGGCTGGTAGCCAGGGCTAATCGGTTGGGCATGGCGTGTTAAATAATTTGTGATTGTACTGAAGCGATTTCCTCCTCCACGTTCACCTCTGCTTTTAATTCTTCGAGCTGCTTGAACAACCCTCTTAAAAATTTTTGATGGGCAGCAGCGTGTGGCTGGAACGGCCGGTGTGCCAGCGCTTGTCGGATGGCGTTGATTTTTTCGATGCGCTGTTGCGTGTGGCTATCGAAATACCGTTCGCTGAATTTTTGCCAGATGTAGTCGATGGCGGCACCCGATGGATGGATCAAGTCGCGCTCGTAGAACCGGTAATCCCGCAGGTCGTCCATCAACAATTCGTAGGCTGGAAAGTATTCGGTATTGCTGAACTGTTGTGTGATGTAGTGGCACGCCAGCCGCAGGGCCGCCTTGCTTACCTGGTTCAACTCCAGGGTGTCTTTGATGTGCCGCACAGGACTTACGGTTAAGATAATGCGAACGTGGGGTCGCGCGTTGCGCAACGCCTGGTGCCATACGCCAAACGACTCGATGATTTGCGCGGGCGATAACAACAGCTTATCAAACTCTTTGGCAGGCACTTTATGACAATTGGCCACCAACTGTTCGGTGGCGCGGTGTTTGTACACCCACGCGGTGCCGTACGTAAGCAGCACCACGTCTGCGGAGGCAAGAAAGGAAGCGGTTTCGGTGAGTGTTTTTGTCAGTACCGTTTGTAGTTCTTGCTGTGTAGCGGCCCACCACCGCGAATGAAATTGAAAATGTTTCCAACCTTCCTCCTGTTGCAGGTAACCTTGGGCGGCTGGTGCCGTGCCATCCAGCGCTGCCAGCAGATTGTTGTGAATGGCCACCGGGCTATAGGCAACACCGAACGGGTTGGTCAGGCAGGGGAACTTGGTGTCTTTCAACCTGCTGCCGATGTGATCGGCAAAGCACGATCCGGCCGTCACGATCTGCGTGGTGTGATGGATGGGCGCAGCTTTGGCCGGGATGAGTTCTGTGCGAAAATTATCCATATCTTTTCCGGATGAACAAGAACATCGGCAAGTTACATCGAATTGCTTCCAAGAAAAACCGGTTGATCATCGGTCTGATGTCGGGCACATCGTTAGATGGCCTGGATGTGGCCCTGTGTCGCTTTCGCGGATCGGGTACTGACACAGAAGTTGAATTGCTGGAGTTTGAAACGGTTCCTTATACACAGGCAGTGAAAGCGCGTATCAGAAAAATTTTTGCAAAGCCACAGATTGCATTTCATGATTTGTGTGAACTGAACCCCTGGGTAGCCCTGCTGCATGGCGAGATGGTGTTGAAGTGCCTGAAGAAATGGAAGATATCCCCTTCACGCATCGATGTGGTTGCTTCGCACGGGCAAACCGTCTTTCATGCGCCTGCGGCCATCACCCCCGGAGCCACCCTTAACGCCACGCTGCAGATTGGCGATGGCGACCATCTGGCTGTTAAAACAGGCATCATTACGCTGAGCGATTTCCGCCAGAAGCACATTGCAGCCGGGGGCGAGGGTGCACCACTGGCCATGTATGGCGATTATTTACTCTTCAGTAAGAAAGGTGAAAACCGCGTGTTGCTGAACATTGGCGGCATTGGCAACTTCACCTTTTTGCCCGCTTCGGGCAAAGCAGACGATGTGCTGGTAACCGACACCGGCCCCGGCAATACACTGCTCGACCAGGCGATACAACAGCGGGTGCCGGGCGCCAGCTACGATCGCAACGCAGCGCTTGCGCGCCAAGGCCATGTTCACACTGGTCTGCTGAAGGAACTTCAAGCGCACCCTTTTTTCAAGAAACCTTTCCCGAAAACCACCGGCCCCGAGTTGTTTAACCTGGCCTATGTGGAGCAGGCCCAGCAACGCAGCGGCACGCTGGACATTTCTGCTGCCGATCTGATGGCCACCCTGACGCGTTTCAGCGCAGAGACCATTGCCCGTGGGATTAACCAGCTAAAAATCAAAGGTCCTTTTTCTGTGTTGGTGAGCGGGGGAGGAGCCCACAACCCGTTGCTTGTTCAGTGGATAAGAGAGTTGTTGCCACAGGCACTGTTGCAGCCCATGGAAGTAGCAGGACTGCCAGGCGATGCCAAGGAGGCGGTGCTGTTTGCCGTGCTGGCGAATGAAACACTGGCCGGGGGCGCAACCCATTTTGGCAAACGTGCACGCATACCTTCTGTATCGATGGGAAAAATTTCCTTTCCGGGATAAGTTGACCACCTTAAGTGTTATTTTGCGCCAGTACCAACAGATAAATAATCCCCAACCATGATGCACCTGGTTAACTGGAACGTGAACGGAATCCGATCGATCGTAAAAAAAGATTTCATTAAAGACGTGCGCGAGTTGAACCCCGATGTGCTCTGCCTGCAGGAAACGAAAGGGGGAGAGGAAGATGTGTTTTCGGCACTCGAAGTATTTTCAGAATATAAAGTGTTTGTGAATTCTTCAAAGGCACGCAAGGGTTATTCGGGCACGGCCATACTTACCAAACAGGAGCCCTTGGGTGTTACATACGATATGGCCCTGGAAGAATTTGATCAGGAAGGTCGCGTGATCACGGCAGAGTACCTCAACTTCTTTTTGGTTACGGTCTATACACCCAACGCTGGCGAAGGTTTGTCACGCCTTGACTATCGCGAGAAATGGGATGTTGCATTTAATGAATATGTGAACTGGTTGCAGAAGCGCAAACCGGTTATTCTATGTGGTGATTTAAACGTTGCCCACCGCGATATCGACATTGCACGCCCCAAGGAGAATTACAACAAATCGGCCGGTTATACGCAGCGCGAAATTGATGGCTTTCAGCGGCTGCTCGATACCGGTTTTGTGGATACTTTCCGACACTTTCATCCCACGGAAGTGAAGTACACCTACTGGAATTTTGTAACCAATGGCCGCGCCAAAAACGTGGGCTGGCGTATCGATTATTTTTTGGTGAGCCAGAAGTTACTGCCTGCAGTAAAAGAAGCGCTGGTGTACAACGAGTACCACGGCTCCGACCACTGCCCGGTGGGGTTGAAATTGGAGGTTTAGCGCCAAAAGTCTTTTAAATGCTATGTTCAACGATTTTGTATGAACCATTGAAGGACTACTTTTTAGATAAAATACGTATCTTAATACCTGTTCCATATGGATACCATCGATTTACGTCAAAAGCTCCACCACTATATCGAAACCGCTGAAGATAAAAAGGTGAGAGCCATTTTCACGATGGTTGAGGACGAAATTGAAGAAACCCACAGCCATTGGGAAGATGAATCATTTGTTGCTGAACTAAGGCGCAGGGAAAAAGCCTACATTGAGGGTGAATCTAAAGTCTACGGCCTGGAGCAAACAATTGGAAGGGCCAAGCGCGCCCTGAAGAAGAAGCGTTGATAATCTGTGAATACGCTGATAGTACTGGAGGATGCCGACCGCGAATTGTTGCAGGCTGCGGAGTGGTATGAAAGCAAACGCAAGGGTCTGGGTTTACGATTTATTGATGTAATCGAGAATAAGTTAAACTCCATTCGCGATTATCCTGAGCGAAACCCCAAAAGAAACAGTAACTTCCGTGAAGCTGTTGTGAAAATATTTCCTTTTGTGATTATATACGTTTATTACAAGAGGAAAAGGTGATTGTTGTAAACTCAATATTCCATACGCATCAAAATCCAAGAAAGAAGTTCCGAAGGAAGCGTACCCGCTAGCGGTTGTTTGGGATTATCAGCACACAATCAACGGCAAATAAGATCAAATCCCCACGCCAATTTTGATTCCGCATTTGGGGGTAATGCCATTGTAGGGTGGGTCGGTAATGTAGGTATTAGAGAAGTGGGCCAGGACCGCTCCCATGGAATTGGGGCCGCTACCATCTACCAATGAAAGATTAGACCACTGCACTGCGCCCCCTACGTAGGCATCGATAAATAATTTCTCCCAGAAAGCCACTTGCCATCCTATGGTAAACCCGGCTCCCCAATGATTACCACGTAATGAATAGAGCGTATAAGCAGGGCTGGGATAAGGCGGGTAGGAGCCGCGGGGAAGTGGCCGATAATACCTTTGTTTGCCCGAGAAACTCATGCCGTACAATAGAGGGCCTAGATACAACCCCCGGTGATAGGTTCGCTCGTGCCGGGTAGTTACCTGCCGCATGGGCATTGCGTAGTTCTTTATTAATGCCTCTGCACCCAAACCGTTGTATCCCTCATTGGCGCGCCCCGACAGATCTTTTCGCCCGTAGGCGCTGATACGATAACCTATTTTACCATTTGCGCTAAAGTGTTCCAAGCCCGCCTGTAGGGTTCGTATAAGCAAATGCTGTGGACTGAACTGAAAAACACTTCTTGGTAACGAACCTTCCGTTTGCGCCAGAGTGGTGCCGGTAAAGGCCAGGCACAGTAGTGCGAGCGATATTCTCATGGGAGTGGGTTTGCAGCAAAACGCCACGCCCGTTGTTTTATTGTGATCTCAGGCCACGCGCGTAATGTGCGCCCCCAGTTGGGTTAGGCGTCCTTCAATATCCTGGTAGCCGCGGTCAATCTGGTCGATGTTGCTTATTTCGCTTTCGCCTTTGGCGGAAAGGGCGGCAATCAGCAACGCAACGCCTGCGCGTATATCGGGCGAGGCCATCTTAATGCCGCGTAGCGGAAATTTGCGGTCGAGCCCGATAACCGTGGCGCGGTGCGGGTCGTTCAGGATAATCTGTGCCCCCATGTCGATGAGTTTGTCTACAAAGAAGAGTCTGCTCTCAAACATTTTCTGGTGAATCAACACCGTGCCTTTGGCTTGCGTAGCCACTACCAGCACAATGCTGATGAGGTCGGGTGTGAAGCCCGGCCACGGTGCATCGGCCACCGTAAGAATGGAGCCATCTATGAATGTTTCAATTTCGTAACGCTCCTGCGAGGGAATGTAGATATCATCGCCACGGAATTCCATTTTAATGCCCAGCCTCCGGAATATTTCCGGAATAATGCCCAGCATATCGATGCGGCAATTTTTGATGGTGATTTCCGACTGCGTCATGGCAGCCAGGCCAATGAAGCTGCCAATTTCAATCATATCGGGAAGCAACGTGTGCTCTGTACCGTGCAACTGCTCTACACCTTCTATGGTTAACAGATTGGAGCCTATACCGCTTATCTTGGCACCCATGCGGTTCAGCATACTGCACAACTGCTGCAGGTAAGGCTCGCAGGCAGCATTGTAAATGGTGGTGGTGCCCTTAGCCAGTACCGCAGCCATAACGATGTTGGCGGTACCCGTTACAGAGGCTTCGTCCAACAACATGTATTTACCGGTGAGGTGCGAAGCATCGATGTGGAAGAGGTTGCCTTCCGCTTCGTATCGGAATTTGGCACCCAGGTTTTGAAAACCGAGGAAGTGGGTGTCTAATCTGCGTCTGCCAATCTTATCGCCTCCCGGCTTGGGTATGCTGGCCTGACCGAAGCGGGCCAGGATGGGACCCAGCAGCATCACCGAACCACGGAGGGCTGCTGCTTTCTTGCGGTATTCATCCGACTTCAGAAATTCGGTGTTGATGGTTTTGGCGGTGAACCGGTAAGACCCCTCGCCCAGTTTTTCCACCCGGCAGCCGAGGTCGCCTACTAGTTCGATGAGTTTGTTTACATCGAGGATATTGGGAACGTTATGAATGGTAACCGGCTCTGCGGTAAGCAGGGGCGTGCATATTACCTGTAGCGCCTCGTTTTTGGCGCCCTGCGGATGGATTTCTCCTTTGAGCCTTACACCACCCTTGATACGAAAAGAACTCATTGATCTCTTCTGCGGTGAGGGTTATGTCTGTTTTTGTTGAAGGGACGGCCGTGGCGCTTGTCGCGGCTGCCGCGGTCACTCCGCTCGCCCCGCTCTCTGTCGCCACCGCCCTGGCTGTGTTGTTTTTTCTTCTCGCGATACAGCTTCTCGAAAAGGTTGTCTTCGCGCACCTTATCAATATTGAGTGTCAGTTGCCCGCCCGAAAGAAGTTTGATGTCTTTGAGGATCACCGAGTCGTCCAGGGCTTCTTTGTTCCAGTTGCTGTAGAAGGTTTTCATCAATTTACCTAGGTAGATCACCGCCTCCTCGCGATCGGCCGGATCTTCTTTTTTGATGGCTTCTTTTACAAGGCGTTCAATGTTTTTGCCGTAGTGTTTGAAGCGCACTTCGCTTTGCGGGTACGGCATCTTCATGGGTTTTTTAAAAAGAATGTCGCGCTCTGGAATAGGGTATGGATTATTTACATCGAGGTTGAAGTTAGCCATTATGAAGAGGTCGTCCCACATGCGTTGGGGATTTTCGTGGGCCTCTTTGGCTACCGGTGCCAGTTGTTTAATCAGCTCCAGCAGTGTGTAGGCCATTTCGGTGCGTTTCTCCTTATCGGGAATAGTTCGGATGTAGGCAATTATCTTTTGGATGTTACGACCGTATTCCTTCAGAATAATGTGGTCGCGTTGGGTATTGTATTCGGCTATCATGTTAATAATTTTCAATTGTCATTACTTTAATTTCTTTGATCTTCTTTAGGGCATGATCATTTGTGAAAAACTTGTTGCAGCCTAGCGAAACCGCGGTAGCCAGCTGCAGCGCATCAAAAAGGCGCAGTGAAATATGTTTGGCTCTTAAATCGGTAGAGTATTCAGCGATTCCCTTTGTTACATCAAAGGCTGTGAAATCATATTCATCAAGCTTGCTTCTAAATTGATCTATTATCTCTTTTTTGTTGTTTCTTTTGGGCTTTACGCTAAACTCAGCCAGGGTTAGAACACTCGTAAAAAGGTGAGATTCATAAATACTGACTTGGTCTGCAATGTATTCGGCAACGGGACCAGCGTATGTTGGATGATCTTCAATTGGATAAATAAATGATGCGGTGTCTAAAAATATCTTTTCAGAGCCTGTCATCTGCCCTTTCCTTGTTGATGTACTCCTGGGCATCCGTTTCCCACAAACCTTTTCCAATTCCCCTGATCTTGTTAAGCGATTGCATTATTCTCTCTCTTTTCTTGAATTTGCTAGCCAGATAAGAATAGACCTTAGCTGCTTCCTCCACAGGAAGCCGATCAATTTCAATGATGATTTCTTTGGAATTCATATTTTCTCTGGCCCTGAAAACTTGCGGCGGCAATGTCATGCTGAGGTTCAATTACCCTCCATTCAATTTTCATGAATCCTCAACTTGGCAAAGCTAAGTAATAATGTTTTCTCGCCAAAATCGGCAAAATGGATCTTCGCCTTGCGGTCGGCCCCCGAATCGTCCAGTTTTACTACGGTGCCGAAGCCAAATTTGGGGTGTTCTACCTTCATGCCTTCTTTCAGGCCTGCCGTGTCGCTGGGCGCAAAGTCGGCAGGCGCCTTGTAGCCCGAAGCCGCCTTCACCACCGGCTGCGAACTGATGGTTTTCTTCATGCCGCTTACAAAGCTTTTGGCGTAGTTGGGGTTGGGTGCCAGCGATTCTACACCGCCTGCAAACTTGGTGCTTAGCTTGATGTAGCGCGGATCGATGTCGTCCAAAAAACGGCTGGGTTCACAATTCTTCAAGCGCCCAAAACGGTAACGCGAAAGCGCATACGAAAGAAACAGCCGTTTTTTGGCACGTGTAATGGCCACATAAAACAACCTGCGTTCCTCTTCCAGTTCCGAACGCGAGCTCAGCATCAATTGCGAGGGGAAGAGGTCTTCTTCCAATCCCACAATGTACACATACTTGAACTCCAGGCCCTTGGCCATGTGTATGGTCATCAACGTTACCTTTTCCGGATCTTTGTCTTTGTCCTCATCCTGCCCGGTAACCAAAGACACCTCCTGCAAAAATGCGCCCAGGCTCTTGTCTTCTTTCTCCGGGTCGTCTACATATTCTTTGATGGCGTTGAGTAATTCCTGCACGTTTTCGTAGCGGCTCAGGCCTTCCACGGTTTTGTCTTCGTACAGTTCGCGCAGCAGGCCCGAGGCTTTGGCAATTTCTGCAGCTGCCTCGTAGGCATCTTTGTTTTGCAGTTCTATGCTGAACCGCCTGATCATGTTCACAAAGTCTTCGATGGGCCCAGTTGCTCTTCCTCCTAAAAAACTGGGTGCATTTTGCAGTACATCCCAAATACCAATGGCATGGTCGTTAGCTGCCACTACAATTTTGTCGATGGTAGAGTCGCCAATGCCGCGCTTGGGCAGGTTGATGATGCGCCTGAACGAGGCCTCGTCTTGCTGGTTGAGCGAGAAGCGCAGGTACGCCAGCAGGTCTTTGATTTCCTTGCGCTGGTAGAACGAGAGGCCACCCACCACCTTGTACTTGATGTTCATCCGCCTCAGCGCCTCTTCTATGGCGCGCGACTGGCTGTTGGTGCGGTACAGAATCACAAAATCGCTGAACTTCAACTGGTACTGCATCTTTTCTTCGAAGATGGAGGTGGCCACCAGCTTGCCCTCTTCATTGTCCGACACGGCTTTGATCAACTCCACCGCGTTGCCGTCTTCGTTCGAAGTCCACACGTTTTTGGGAATCTGTGCCTTGTTTTTGGCGATTACCGAGTTGGCCGCCTCTACAATGGTTTTGGTGGAGCGGTAGTTTTGCTCCAGCTTAATGATGCGCAGGTCAGGATAGTCCTTCTCGAAGTTTAGGATGTTGGTGATGTCTGCCCCACGGAAGGCGTAAATGCTTTGGGCGTCATCGCCCACCACACAGATATTTTGTTTGACCGATGCCAGCTTGCGGATGATGAAGTACTGGCACAGGTTGGTGTCCTGAAACTCGTCTACCAATACATATTGAATGCGGTGCTGGTATTTGTTCAGTACTTCTAAGTGCTCTTTAAAAAGTTTGTCGGTGTTAAAGAGCAGGTCGTCAAAATCCATGGCGCCAGACTTGAAGCAGCGCAGCGCATAGTTCTTGTAGATGTTACCAATTTCGGGGCGCATGTTCGAGGCATCATCGGCCATCAGTAGGGGGTTGTGCAGGTATTCCTGCCACGAAATCAACCGGTTTTTGGCTGCCGATATGCGATTGTATACCGTGTTGGGCTTGTATTGGGCCTCGTCCAAACCCATTTCTTTGGTAATGGATTTGATCAGCGACTTGGCATCGTCTGTATCGTAGATGGTGAAGTTGTTGGGGTAACCCAGGTGGTGCGCTTCCGCGCGAAGAATACGCGCAAATACCGAGTGAAAAGTACCCATCCACAGATTGCGCGCATCGTGGCCCACCACCTGCTCAATGCGTTCGCGCATCTCGCGGGCTGCCTTGTTGGTAAAGGTAAGCGCCATGATGTTGAACGGGTCTACACCCTGGCTTTGTATAAGGTGGGCAATGCGGTAAGTAAGCACGCGCGTCTTCCCTGAGCCCGCACCGGCAATCAACATGCACGGGCCTTCTGTATTCAACACCGCCTCACGTTGTGGTTCGTTCAGACTTTCTAAGTAATCTTTCATAATCAACCTGCAAGTTAATTTGATGGCCGCTAATGCGTGAATAATTCTTCAAATCTTCTTTTGCTTCACACACAGGTTTGATGAATGAAACAAAGTGGTTGATTTGCATGTAGTTAAAAATGGAAGGGCGTTATGCCCTTTTCAGAAACATATACTTTCTTTCAAAATTGAATTGCCAATTACGCTGCCAAATCGTTCGCTTGCTTATTTTTGAGAAGCTAAATTGCCTGTGAGCCACCGCACCCCTACACGCTTTATCTTTACGGAAGATGATTTGCCGGTAACAGCCGCGGAACCGTGGGTGCGCAACAAGATCAACATCATACGCCAGTACCTGCATTCTTTTATTACCAACCAGGTTAGCAAAGTAGACAACCTTTTTTTTGTTGATTTGTATGCAGGCAACGGCCTGTATTCGTTGGGTTCCAGGCGCGAACTGTTTCCTTCGGCCGCGTTGATGGCCCTTACGCTCGATCTGCCTATTTCGAAATTTATTTTGTGCGAGGCCGACCCGGAGCGGTTTAATATTCTGAAGATCAGGATCAACAAATATTTCAGACACAAAAACATTGTGTTGCTCGATGGCAAGCCGGAAGAAATTCTCGACCGTATTGACCTCTACGTGCCCGCCAGTAAAGGCGACTACCGCGCCAGCACCTTTTGTTTGTGCGATCCCTTTTCGCTGGAAATGCCTTTCCGGCTGTTATCGCAACTGGCTTCGAAAGACTTTACGTTTCTGGTGCCCTTCAACTTTGCGTTGAACGACCAGTTGAACGACACGTTTTATTTAACCGAACAGCGCCACCGGCTGGCCGAATTTCTGGGTAGCGAAAGCCAGGTGCAGCGGCTGGAGAAAGAGTTGGGCGGCAACACCCGCTTCTATAAACGGCTAATACGCATCTATGAAAGCAATGTGTTAACGCTGGGCTTAAACTCGTCTACTTCCGTGCATAAACTCGATTCGGGACTGATGGAGATGCCCATGTATTACATTGGGTTGTTTTCAAAACAGGTGCCCACCAAGGCAGTGCTGCACGAGGTAGAAGCTGCCCGCCATATTCAATTTGATTTGTTTGAGGGGTAGTCCCTTCGTGTAACCGGAATCCTCTTCGTGTAATGTTCGTGGCTTGGTGTCTTAATTATTATTGTATACCACAAAGGACACAAAGGACACAAAGGACACAAAGATTCACTAAGTTTTCATCAACTTTTAAAACTGTTTGCTTTAATGAGTAACAATGGCCATATGCAGCCCAGTTCGATCAATGCCTTTAAATATTGCAGAATCCTCTTCGTGTAACCTTTGTTACTTTGTGTCTTCGTGGTCCGACTATGATTTCTATACCATTGGAGCACAAAGGGATTCTTGAAGTTTTTAGCAACTTGATTAGTGTCGTTTCACTATTACCTCTATTTATTAGATATGCTTATTTTTGAGCCATGATACAAGTAGGAGAGGTTTTGGTTTCGGATGATATTCGCGAGGTGGAGTTTGTGTGCCACCTGGAGAAATGCAAAGGTGCGTGCTGTGTGGAGGGCGAGCTGGGCGCTCCGCTGGAAGAGGCGGAACTTGCTGTGATGCATGAGATCCAGGACAAAATCAAACCTTACCTTACAGCAGAAGGGCTAAAAGCCATTGAAGAGCAGGGACCTTATATTCTGGATGAAGATGGCGACTACTCCACACCCACCATTGGAGGTAAAGAATGCGCCTATGCGTTGTACGATGAAAAGGGCGTGCTGAAATGCGGCATCGAGCAGGCCTACCTGGATGGTAAGGTGGGTTTTCGTAAGCCCATTTCCTGCCACCTTTACCCTATTCGTATTACGAAGAAGAAGAATTTCGAAGCGGTGAACTACCACAAGTGGAGCATCTGTTCGGCCGCTTGCAGCTACGGCAAATCTTTACAGGTGCCGTTGTATCAATTTTTGAAAGAACCCCTTGTCCGCAAATACGGACAAGGGTGGTATGATGAGTTGGTTCGTCAGATGGATGCCCTGCCTCCGTTAGAACGTAAGTCCAAAGCTAAACGCGTTTAGTTTCGGCCCCCTGCCATCGGCAAACATCTCGTTCATATCGTAGTTAAAGAACAAGTCAGTATCGCGGAAGCCCACTTGCAGCCGTAAACCATAACGGATATTGTTCAGATAGAAATTATCGCGGTTGCGGTCTTCCTGTTTGTCGCCATCTACTTTGTACATGTGCTTGCTGTAGCTGTTGATGCGGTACCCAACGTAGGGGCCCAGGCCGATGCGGAAGGCTTCGGAGTGGTCGCCATCGAAGAACATGGCCTTTCTGCGGTTGCCGCCAAAGTCGAGCATAGGCACCAGCGAAGCGTTGAGGTAAGTGGCGGTAAGTTTGCTTTTTCTGAACTCAATGTCGCGAGGGTCTTCGGTAAACGTTACGCCATTGTCGTCTTTGCCAATCACTACCTTGTCGCTCTGGAATTTGAAGTTGTACCAGCTCACGCCCAGACCCCATTCCATAAAGAACTTGCGCGCCAGCCGGGTGCGTTGGGTAGAGTTAAAACCTACATACCACGAGCCCCAGGGGCGTACGGTGTACAGGTCGTTGTTCTGGTCGGGAAAAGTGTTGCCATCTAAAAGGTAGTTGTTGGTACCCAGGTCGAAATTGAAGGAGTGAAAAGTTCTGCGCCCATAGTACCGTCCGCGCTCGCGCACATACACCTGCCTGTCGGTTTGTACCTGTCGGTCGGTGCGCATTTCTCTGTCGCGGTCGCGATAGTATTCGCGGTCTCTGCGGTCGCGGTCTCTCCAACTGGCGTCCCAGTCTTCCTCTTCTGTTTGTTCTGTCACCGCTGTTTCGGGTGTCGTATCCTGCTGCACGTACGCTTCGGCAGGTTTTACCGGCTGCGAGGCATCGTTTTGTTCCAGCTTGGTTATCAAATCGTTCACTACTGCCTGGAAATCGTATTGCTTCAGCGTCTGCAAATCTTTCTTGCTGCCAATGGCAAAGATCACTTTGCTTGAATCGCCCACGTTGATAATTACCGAGTCGGCCTTGGGCTGTGCGCCCGCCATGGTGCCTGCCAACAGGCTTATCCCCATCACCTTCCAAATCTTGTTCATAATAGTGTCTTAGTTTCTGTTTTTGGTTTTCTTAAAATCGAGCGCAAACAATTCGTTTTTTGCTTCGCGCAAATCGCCCAGCGGGTTATCGCTGTTCTTCACTTCCTTCGCGGCTTCCCACAGTTTTTGAATTCCTCTTTGTTGCCCATCTGCCTGCGCTACCAATGTTGCCGTGGGCAGCGTTGCAGTTTCTTTGGGCTGAATGGACGGAAGTGTGTACACAATCACGATGGGTTTTTGCGCAACGGGTGCCGCAGTTTCTTTTTCCGGCTCTTTCGCCTCCGCTAATAACACCTCCGTGTTGGCGGCCGTGGTTTCTGGTTTTTCCACTGCTTCTTGCATTTCCACCGCAGGTGTTTCTTTCACAGCCTTTTTAATGCGGCTAACTGATTTTGTTTGCGATTTTGTTTCGGCCGGTTTTTGGTTCTCAGCTATTGATTCTGCCAGCAACGGCTGCTCGGCTTGCACGGCCACTTTCGGCTCAGCATGCTTTTCGGCAGGCTGGGTTTCCGTTAGCACCGGAGCTTCGGTGGTTCTCAGATTCACTAAAACCAAAGACAGCAGGCACACCAACGCCACTGCGGCAGCTACCCGCAACCACACGATGGTTTTATTTTTTTTTGAAAGCCTGGCTTCCAGCTTTTCCCACGCCTGGGGCGAAGGCGGCAACTGCTCATCGGCCAGTTTGTTCTTAAATAATTTGTCCACGCTGTTCATGTGCTTCTCTGTTTTTATTAACTCCACTTTCCAACTCCACCAATTTCTTTTGCAACAAGGTACGGGCCCGGCTCAACTGGCTCTTCGATGTGCTTTCGGTAATGCCGAGTTGTTCGGCAATTTCCTGGTGCGAAAACCCATCGATGGCATACAGGTTGAAGACAATGCGGTAGCCGGTGGGCAACTCAGCTATCAGCTTGCGCAAATCTTCGGCCTCTAATTCGTTGTTCAGCTGTGCATAATCCGGCTCACGGTCGGCTTCCTCCACATCTGTTTCCACATACATGCTTTTGTTTCTGCGCAGGTAGGTAAGCGATTCGTTCACAATGATTCTCCGTATCCAGCCTTCAAAGCTGCCCTCGGCTTTAAACTGCTGGATGCGGTCGAATACTTTGGTGAAAGCCGTTACCAATACATCTTCCGCCTCCATCTTGTCCTTCACGTACCGGCAGCAGAGCGCATACATTTTCGCTGAAAAGTGCTCGTAAACAAACCGCTGCGCATGCCGGTCGTTCCGTTTGCATCCTTCAATTACGTGTTGGTCTACTGTTCGGTAAATCTTGAAATCCATTTAAGCGAATTCAACAACAAGATGCCGGTTTGTGCCCCTGGGTTGCACCGCGGTTTTTATTTCAGGTGTTTTTTTAATAGGCGGCCTTGTAATCGATGGCGATGGTAAGCCAGGTAAAGGCTTTGGGTTTTACGATCACCGGGTTGATCAGGTTGTTGCTGTCGAACAGGTTGGCATACAGCCCATTAGGTTCGCGCACAAAAACCGAGTACTGGCCCGGGGGCAGCCGCATTTTAAAGGAACCATCGGGACGGCTGGCCAATTGGGCTACCATTTTGGTGGAAATTTCTGTGAAAAACATGCCCTCCATCTTCACATCGGCCATGCGGGTGGCTTCGTAAACCAGTATTTCGCGTTCCACACCCATTTCGGGGCTGGCGACCTTATCGGGGCCGGGCATCTGGTTGCCTTCCACCCAAAACACTTTGCCTTCAATACCTTGTTTCAGTTTCTTCTGGCCGAAGGTGGGCAACACCAGCACAGAGAGTAGTAATATGGTGGCACTTGGCACTTTCATGGCAGTGCGTGTAAGCGAGCACACCGTTGAAGGTAGTGATTAATCTGCGCTTCTGAAAGTTTCAGATTCCGGTGAATAACTCGAAAGCCTCTAAATAAACGGGAATGAAACTGCGCCAGCCCTTCTTTTCTGTGAGCAGGTTTTGAAAAGTTTGGGCACTTTTCAGTTCACCATGTGTGATGAACGTCATCTTGGGCGCATCTTGAAAGTGGTTGAGCCATTGCATCAGTTCACTTTGGTCGGCATGGGCCGAAAGCCCCGTTACTTCGCGCACTTTGCACTTTACAGGCACCATTTCACCAAAAATTTTGATGGACGCAGCGCCCTCCAGAATGTCGCGCCCGCGGGTGCCTTCGGCCTGGTAGCCGGCAAAAAGTAGGGTGTCGTTTTCGCGCGGCAGCCGGTGGTACAGGTGGTGTAATATGCGCCCGCCCGTGCACATGCCGCTGGCAGAAATGAGAATCATGGGCTTCCGGTTGTGGTTCAGTGCCTTCGAGCTTTCGGGTGTTTTGCACAGGTGTACACGCGGGTCGTCAAACAGGCTGATGAGTTTGCCATGCGCTGGTGTTACCTCAAGCTTGTGCAGGGAGGCGTGCTTCTCGTACAAACCCGTTACGCTGATGGCCATGGGACTGTCGATGTAAATGGGCATTTCTGGTATGGCCTTCGTTTCCATCAGTTGCAGGAAATAGTATGTAAGACTTTGTGTGCGGCCAACGGCAAAGGCAGGAATGATAACGGCACCGTTGGTATTCCATGCTTCGTGTATTACTTCGGCCAGGGCCGCTTCCACATTATCCATGGTGTTCAGGCGGTCGCCATAGGTAGATTCCACCACCAATATATCTGCTTCGCTGATGCTGGCAGGTGCGTGCATCACGGGGTCTTCGTACCGGCCAATGTCGCCAGAGAAAACGATCTTTTTGGTTTGTGTGCTTCCCTTCACCCAGGCTTCTACCATGGAGGCGCCCAGAATATGGCCCGCATTGCGGAAGCGAATGGTTAGCTCAGGAAAGATGTTTACATCGGCATCGAGCGAGTAGTCTTTGACAAACTGATGTACGCCCTCGGCATCTTCGGTGGTAAAGAGGGGCTCTGGTTTGCTGTGTTTGGAATACCCCTGGCGAAAGGCCCACTGCGCTTCTTCCTCCTGCAGCTTGGCGGCATCCAACAACATAATCCGCATCAGGTCGGCAGTGGCATGTGTGCAATAGATGGGGCCGGTGTAGCCCTCGCGCACCAGGCGCGGCAAGTAGCCTGTGTGGTCGATGTGGGCGTGGGTAATGATGACTGCATCGATTTCCTTCGGGTTAACCGGCAGTGGATTCCAGTTGCGCAGGCGCAATTCTTTCTTACCCTGAAAAAGCCCGCAGTCGAACAGAATTTTTCTTTGATCAAGTTCAAGAAGATATTTGGAGCCGGTTACACTTTGGGCCGCGCCCAGGAATTTCAGTTTTACATCCATACCGGGAAGATGAATAAAAGGGAGGAGAAATGATGCAAAAAAAATAGTTTCCCTACTCTTTTTCTTGGTGACTGGTTAAAGCAGATGCCCGCTTTGCCGGTGGTGCAAGCAGATTTCCGGCTGGGATAATCAAGCCGCCCACCTTTCGGTAGTCCACACATCTTCTTAAAGAAGTATGCAGATGTGATGGTGCAAAAGATTTTTTTATACTTTGGGCTACCGGTTGCAACTTGTAAATGCATTGTTGCTGCCTGCGCGATAGGCCACCCATTGCAACCGCATCGCCAGCCTAGCGTTTTACCTCTGGCTACGAAGAGTTCTTTCAAAATGCCCGCAACCCGCAAGCCTACCGCATTACCCATGTTATTTCTGCCCAAAGTGTGGAGGATATCGGAAATCCGCTTACGAAAAGGTGCCGTATTTAGACAAGCTGGTGGGTGGGTGAGTTAACGAAGGGCAAGAAGCTGGGCAAAATGCTGCGCTGGCGTAGGCAACATACGGGGTTAATCTCATTCTACACCATACTGCCTCCTAACCTCCACTGTAACTTATCGTACAAGTATCTGTTCGTCTGTGAACAGTAGCGGGCCCAAAAGGTGCACACCGGTGATTTTTTTGCGGTGGCACAATTGTTGGCAACTCCATGCAACCTTACCACACCACAAGTCGTCTTAGGCACAAACCCATCCACATGATCAAGAATTACTTGCTTATCACCCTGCGAAGCATGATGAAGAACAAGGTCTTCATCTCCATCAACATACTGGGCATGGCCATATCCATTGCCTGTTGCATCGTAGCTTATTTCAACTACGATTTCAACCGCGGGTTCGACCAGCACCACAAGCAGGCGGCTACCATCTACCGGGTTAACTCTTTACGGGAGTTTCAGAACGAAACCACCAAGTTTGGCCATGCCCCCATGGCGTTGGGTATCGTTATCGCTCAGAATGTGAAAGATGTGGACAACGTGGTGCGGTATTCGCCTGGAGGGGGCAACTTTCGCGTGAAGGAAGAGCTCTTCAACAGCGACCTTACGTTTGTAGACCCCGAGTTCTTTCAGATGTTCACTTACACGTTTTTAGAAGGTGGCCCCGACCTGAGCGACAAAACCAAGATGGTTATCAGTGAAGATCTGGCTAAAAAATATTTTGGCAACGAGAAGGCACTGGGCAAGGTAGTTACACAAGTGCTGGACAGTGGACGGCTGCAGTATTACCAGATTAGCGGAGTGTATGCCAACCAGCCCACCAACTCTAGCTTCAATAACAATGCTTTCACCAACTTTCACAACCAATTTACCGGCACGGGCGATTACCACGAGAACAGTTGGAAATACCGCATTACCTTGTTTTTACAGATCAAAGACCCTGCGCGCGTGGCGCTGGTGCAAAGCGCCATCAACCCCTACGTGGCCAACAACAACCAGGTACGCAAGGATTTTGTTATCAAAGAGTACCCGTTGCAGTCGTTTGTGGGTATGGGTGTGGCCGATACGTACGACCGGGTGCCTGGCACATGGACCCGCAGTGGCTCGCCACTGGCGGCCGTGGTGGGCGTAGGTATGATGGGCATTTTGATATTGCTCATCGCCTGCTTCAACCTCACCAATACGGCCATTGCCATCTCCTCGCGCAGGTTGAAGGAGATAGGTATACGCAAGGTAATGGGCAGCATGCGCAGGCACCTGGTGTTTCAGTTCATTGGCGAAACCATGTTGATTTGTTTTGCCTCAATGGTAGTGGCCATGGTGCTGGCCGATTGGGTGTTGATTCCCGCCTTCAACCAATTGTGGCCCGAGTTGAAGCTGGAGGCCAACTATTTCCAGAGCCCCGGCTTCCTCATCTTTATGATGGGAACCTTGTTTTTCACGGGTCTGTTGGCAGGCAGCTATCCGGCCTTCTATATCAGCAAATTTCAACCCACCAGCATACTGAAGGGCAAGCTGAAGTTTGGTGGCACCAATTATTTCACACGTTCGTTGCTTACACTGCAGTTCGCCATTTCGTTGATAGGGGTGGTGTGCAGCATTGCCTTTACCGACAACGCCCGTTTCCAACGCGAGTTCGACCTGGGGTTCGACAAGGCCGGAGTGGTCTACACCTACGTAACAAACCGGTCGGAGTTTGAGGTGTATCGCAACGAATTGCTGAAGAACAACGGCATACGCGTGGTGGCCGGGTCTGAACACCACATTCTTTCCAACACATTCATAGACCCGATTAAACACGAGGAGAAAGAAATTGAGGTAGACATCATGAATGTGGGCGATGACTACCTGAAGGCTATGGGTTTAACCCTGGTGGCGGGCAGAGATTTTATGAAAGACTCTGAAACCGATCGCAAAGAGTCCATCATCATTACGGAAGGACTGGCGCGTGAGTTTGGCTGGAGCAACGCCATTGGCAAAGAGGTGCTGTGGATGGACACTGTAAAATTATATGTGGTGGGTGTGGTAAAAGATATCTACAACCGGGGTCTTTGGCGCCCGCTGTCGCCCACAATGCTGCGCTACAACAACCAGGAAAACATACGCCACGTGATTGTTAACACTTCGCTGGACAAGGCCAAAGAGGTAAACACTTTCATGGAGGCAAAGTGGAAAGAACTTTTTCCGAACCAGCTCTACAATGGCCGTTTCATGGACGAAGAAATGGTGGAGGCCAATACCGTGAACAACAACATTGTGAAGATGTTTATTTTTCTGGGGGTAGTGGCGTTGATGTTGTCTGCCACAGGCTTGTTTACGCTGGTGTCGCTCAACATCATTAAACGCATGAAGGAGATTGGGGTGCGCAAGGTCTTGGGTGCCTCCATGGGCAACATCACGCGGGTAATCAATACCGAGTTTGCCATCATCCTGTTCATAGCGTGTGTATTGGGCGGTGCGCTGGGGTCGTGGATGGCCGCCATGCTGATGAAAAGTATCTGGAACTACTACCAGCCTGCCACGGCCATTACCATTGTGGTGTCGGCCTCGTTACTGTTGGTTATTTCGGTACTGTCGGTAGCTTCCAAAATTTACAGCACCCTGCGCTTGAATCCATCGCACGTGCTGCGCGATGAATAAGGTGCCTGTTCTGATTGAAAAATAAAAGTTTATGAAGATTGGAGCATTGCGCTGTAACTAATCAGGGGCATTGCACGTCTAAACCACGCACACATAAATAGTAAACACTCATTAGCACACCCATATGCTCGAGAACTTCTTTAAAGTAGCGCTGAGGAATATTTTGAAATACAAATTTTTCTCGGCCATCAACATCCTCGGGATGACCATTGGCCTTACTGCCTGCCTGATGATTATTCTCTATGTGGTAGACGAGTTGAGCTTTGACACTTTTCACACCAAGGCCGACCGCATTTACCAGGTAGGATTACACGGAAAAATCGGAGGTCAGGACATCAGCGTAGCGAACACCTGCCCGCCCATGGCGGCAGCGCTGGTGGCAGACGTGCCCGAAGTGGAAGCCGCTACCCGCATTGCGGGTTGGTTCGGCCAGCCTTCCATCAAATATGAAGACAAGTCGTTCGCGGAAGAGAATGTTTATTTTGCCGACTCTAATTTCTTCGACTTTTTCAGCTTCCGCCTGCTCGAGGGCGATCCGCGCACTGCGCTGACGGAACCCAACACCCTGGTGATGACGCCCACTATGGCCACCAAATATTTTGGCAACGAACCGGCTCTGGGCAAGCTGCTTACCGTAGGCGCAGACAACAGAACCTATAAAGTAACGGGCATTGTGGAAGAGGCGCCTTCCAACTCCCACTTTCAATACAACGTCCTGGTATCGGCCGAGTCGAGCGAGGGGTTGCGTACCGGCATCTGGCTGAACAATTTCATGTACACTTATTTCCTGCTGCGCGAAAACACCTCGGTGGATGTAATGAATGCGCGCTTTGAAGCGATGGTAGACAAATATATTGGCCCCGAGATTGAGCGCTTTATGGGCACCACGCTGAAGCAGATGAAAGAGCAGGGTGGCGCTTACGGATATTACTCTACCCCGCTGCTCAGCCTGCACTTCGATACCCGCTCGCAAGGCCCGCTGGAGCCGGCCGGAAATATCATGTACGTGTATTTCTTTGGCGGTATCGGGTTGTTCATACTGGTTATTGCCTGCATCAATTTCATGAACCTTTCCACCGCGCGTTCTGCAGGCCGCGCCAAAGAGGTGGGGTTGCGCAAAACATTGGGTTCGTTACGCGGCCAGATGGTGTACCAGTTCTTGGCAGAGTCTACCATTTACAGCCTGGCGGCAGTGGTGCTGTCGGTAGCGGCCTGTTATTTCCTGTTGCCTTATTTCAACACGCTGGCCGGTAAGCAACTGACCATGCAAGCCTTTGCATCTCCCTGGTTTATGGGCGGCCTTTTGGGATTGGTTTTGTTTGTGGGCCTGGTGGCCGGAAGCTATCCCGCCTTTTACCTTACTTCGTTCAGCGCGGTGGAGGTATTGAAGGGCAAGGTGCGTGCAGGCATGAAGAGCAAGGGGGTAAGAAGTTTCCTGGTGGTATTCCAGTTTGCTCTTTCTATTTTCCTCATCATCTTCACTGCGGTAGTCTATCAGCAGATCAGGTTCATGCAAGAGAAAAACCTCGGCATCGATAAAAACAATATTCTGGTGTTGCGGAGCACGGGCCGATTGGGGAATAACCGCGAGGCTTTCCGCAATGCACTGACACAACAGCCGGGCATTGAGAAAGTAAGCTATACCAACAATACTTTTCCGGGTGTAAACAACACCACCGTATTTAAGGAAGCAGGTTCCGAGCAAGATCACATCATGGGTGTATACTCGGCCGACTACGACCACATGGATGTGATGAAGTTCGAATTGAAGGAAGGTCGGTATTTTTCCAGAGACTTCCCTTCCGACTCGCTGGCCATCATTCTAAACGAGGCGGCCATCCGCGAGTTCAACTTTACCGATCCATTGAATTCGGAAGTATTATACAACGGCAGCAATGGAACAGAATTTCAGAAGTATAAAATCATTGGCGTGATGAAGGATTTCAACTTCGAATCCTTCCGCGACAAGGTACGCCCGTTAGCGATTGTACTATCGAACGATGCGCGGAATCTGATGATACGTTACGAAGGCAGCCCTTCTCAATTGATAGATAACGTAGGTAAATTGTGGAAAGAGATGGCCAACAACGAGCCTTTTGAATACGAGTTTCTCGATCAGAGTTTCGACAGACTGTTCCGTTCGGAGCAGCGCATGGGTACCGTCTTCAGCGTATTTTCTGGCCTGGCGATATTTGTGGCGTGCCTCGGGTTGTTCGCCTTGTCTGCCTTCACGTCCGAACAGCGCACTAAAGAGATCGGCATCCGCAAGGCCATGGGGGCTTCTTCTTTTGGGCTTACGCTCCTGCTCTCCAAAGAGTTTACCAAGTTGGTGTTGATCGCCTTCGTGCCGGCAGCGGCTGCAGGTTGGTATGTTTCCAACAACTGGTTGCAAGAGTTTTCTTATCGCGTGGAGATCAGCCCGCTTATTTTGGTGGGCAGCGGCATAGCAGCCATTGTTATTGCATGGCTTACCGTCAGCTTCCAGTCGGTGAAAGCGGCCCGCTCTAACCCGGTGGAATCGTTGAGATATGAATAACACGTAAGTTGTTGAAGAGAGAGCCGGGTAAATTTTTTACCCGGCCTTTTTTTGGTGCAACCTGCGGGGGAAAATGTGCGTCAAAGCGTAGCCGCTGTAGAGGCGAACTGGAAGAAGTATACATCGGGCGAGCCGTTGGAATATTCTTTTCTCGATCAGGATGTCGACAACCTGTTCCGCGAGGAGCAACGCTTAAGCACGCTGTTTTCGGTGCTGACCACCCTGGCTATCTTCATCGCGTGTCTGGGATTGTTTGCACTGGTTGCGTTTACGGCCGAGCAGCGCACCAAAGAAATTGGCATTCGCAAAAGCATGGGCGCCACGGTGGGCAATATTGCCTTACTGCTACCTAAAGAATTTACCGTATTGGTCTTCATTTCTGTTGGCCTTGCGTCTGTGCCAGCCTACTTCTTGTTAATCGATTGGCTGAGCGATTTCGCTTACTGCACCGACCTGAGTTGGCTGGTATTTGTGGTCAGTGGCGTTGCAGCAATGGTCATTGCGTGGGTAACGGTAGCCTATCAGGCGCTGAAGGCGGCCATGGCCAAGCCGGTAAATTCACTCCGCTACGAGTAGTTGTTACTGCGTAGCCTGGCGGTCTTTCTTGAAAATAAAATTTTTCGGCTCGTATTTTTTGGGAGCGTAGAGAAAGCCGAAAGCTTCGCATCCTTCTTTGGTGTGCTTTGCGTGGTGTATGTAATGGGCATGGATCATCCGCTGCAGGTATTTGCTGCGTTTAGCAGGGCGCCATTTGATGCGTTGGTGTACGATGATGTCGTGGAAAACAAGGTAGAAGATGCCATAGCAAAGGATGCCCAAGCCTACGGCCAGCAGGTAGGGGTTGTAGTTAACCAGCGTAGCGTAATAGAACAGGCCAATAGAAGGCAGGCTGAATACAAGGGCAAATAGATCGTTGCGTTCTAACGAGTGGTCGTGTACGGTGTGGTGCGATTTGTGCCACGTCCACAGAATACCATGCATAATATACTTGTGTGTAAACCACGCAACAAACTCCCAGAACAAGAACGTTCCAATCACAATCAACGCACACAAAATAACCGTCAACCAATCCATATCTGTCTTCCGTATTTATTTCCTGAAATAAGCTTCCAACACCTGGTAGCGGTGGTCAAAAATAGCATTTAGCTGCCGCTGCACAAAGAGGGTGTTGGCCAGGCGGCCCAGGATGCCCAATGGCACGGCATAATTAACTTCGTCTGTCATCTCCACGCCCTCGGGCGTTTCTTTAAACCGATGCTGGTGATGCCACAAGGCATAGGGGCCGAATCTTTGTTCGTCCACAAAATAGTAAGGCTCGGCCACATGGGTAATTTCCGTTACCCAATGCACGGGTATGCCCGGCAACACATTTACCTGATACCGGATGATTTGCCCCGGGTACGTTTTTTCCCCACCCGACTGGTACAAAATTTTGAACCCCATGTGCGCAGGTGTGATGCGCGATAAATTTTGGGGTGCAGAGAAGAAGGCCCAAGCCTCGGCTAAGGAAATGGGTAAAATCTGTTTTCGCTGCAGGTGGTATATTTTCATTCCTTCCTTAAAACACCTTCTCTTTCACAATGTTTCGGGCCATACCCGGAAAAATGAAGCCATGAAAGGGGAGCACGGAATACCAATACAGGCGGCCCCACAGGCCCAGCGGCCGGAAGGTAGCTGTTTGAATAAGTTGAGCCCCTCCATCGGTGTTTGTTATTTTAAATTCGAGCCATGCCTCTCCGGGCAACTTCATTTCAGCGTACAGCAGCAGCCTGCCTTTTTTGCGATCGGCCACCAATACACGCCAGAAGTCGAGCGCATCACCGGTCTTCAAATCCACAGGGCTCCTTCGGCCCCTTCGAAGACCCACACCGCCCACTATCTTATCCATGATACCGCGTATGCGCCACATCCAGTTTCCGAAGTACCATCCATTGTCGCCACCAATCTGCCATATGTTGCTAATCACTTGCTCCGGGTCATGATCGAACGGTACCATGCGCCTGTCGTGGAAGACGCCCTCTTGCGGAACCTGTACAAAGTTGAGAAAGTCTGGATGAAGGTTGGAGGAGGGAAGAGCGTCTTTCCAACTGGAGATGATGTTGTTTTGCTGAATGCGGTCGAAAGCCAGGTGTAACGTTTCCTGGTAGGTGAGGAGTTGCAGCGGCACAAGGCACTGAATGCCAGCGTTGCGGCACACCACTTCATTCTTGAGGCTGCTGACCAGGCTGCGTGCCAGCGAGTAGGAGGTAGAGGTTACAAATACCAACCACAGTGACGAGAGTTTGGGCGAGAGCAGCGGAACGGTGATGATCCACCTGCGCAGTTTACGCACCCGCGCAAAGGTGAGCAACATTTCTTTGTAGGTTAACACATCGGGGCCACCGATGTCGAACGTGCCATGAAAGGTAGCCGGATAGAGAAGCACCCCGTGGAGATAGTCTATCACATTGCGGATACCGATGGGCTGGCACTTGGTTTTTAACCACCGCGGGGCAATCATTACAGGAAGTTTCTCTACCAGATCGCGTATGATTTCGAACGAGGCGCTGCCCGAACCAATGATGATGGCGGCCCGCAACACTGTGAGCGGCACATGCGATTGCTTCAAAATACCTTCCACATTTTTGCGAGACGACAGGTGAGCCGATAAGTCGGCATCGTTGGCAATGCCGCTGAGGTAGATAATTTGTTGCGCTTTGGTTTTCCTAATGTAGTCGATAAAGTTTTGAGCCGTCTGTTCCTCCATGCTTCTGAAAGAAGTGTAAGAAGAACTCATGGAATGAACAAGATAATAGGCCGCGTCAATGTCGGTGGGCAGGTGCTGTAAAGATTCCGGGTCGCTCAGGTCTGCCTCCAGCACTGTTATTTTTTTCAGGTAAGACTCCGAGAAATCTTCCCAGTCAAATCTTCGCTGGTCGCGCACCAGGCAGATCACTTCATGGCCCGCATTGACCAACACAGGCAGCAGCCTTCTGCCAATGTAGCCTGTAGTGCCGGTTAGCAGTATACGCATCGCTTCAGTTTTGCAGCGCTTCCTGATAAACGCTCAGCACCCGTTTTAGCGCAAAGGCATGATCTACCATGGGTGGCGGGTAGGCAGGTGTGCCCAGTTCGGGTACCCACTTTTTGATGTACGTTTGTTTGGGATCGAACTTGTCTGTTTGCAGGCTCGGGTTGAACACGCGGAAGTAAGGTGCGGCATCGCAACCCGACCCTGCCGCCCATTGCCACCCGCCATTGTTGGCAGCCAAATCGAAATCGAGCAGCTTTTTGGCAAAATAGGCTTCGCCCCAACGCCAGTCTATCAACAGATGTTTGGTAAGGAAACTGGCCACAATCATGCGCACGCGGTTGTGCATAAAGCCGGTGGCATTCAGTTCTCGCATACCGGCATCTACAATGGGGTAGCCGGTTTTGCCCTCGCACCACTTCTTAAATTCTGCCGCATCGTTGCGCCACACAATGCGATCGTAGGCAGGTTTGAAGGCCCTCTGTGCTACGTGTGGAAAGTACCACAATATCATAAAGTAGAAGTCGCGCCAGATTAACTCGTTGAGCCACGTTTCATTTTTCTTTTGTGCCAGGGCTGCCAACTGCCGAATACTTACCGTGCCAAAACGCAAATGCACACTCAGCCGGGTGGTGCCTTCAATGCCCGGAAAGTTTCTTTGCTCGTGGTACTTCTCAATAATCGACTGTCTGATTTTGCGATCGGGAAATGGAAACTGCAGTGTGGTAAAGCCTAGTTCTTCCAGCGTAGGCATGGTTAGCGGCTTTACTTTTTTCAGCTGGTGAAAATACTTTTCTGTGGGATAAGGCTTCAGGTAAAATGAAGTGAGTTTACTTTTCCATTTTCTGCTGTAGGGCGTAAAAACGGTGTAGGGGGTTCCATCGTCTTTCAATACCTCTTCCTTCTCAAAGATCACCTGATCTTTAAACGTTTTTAACCCCGCGCCTTTGGCTTCCAGTAGGTCTTTTACCTGCGCATCGCGTTCGATGGCGTAGGGCTCGTAATCGTGATTGGCGTAAACCCATGCTGGGTTTAGCTTTTTAAACACCTGCACCGGGTCGCCATAAAGCACCAGTAATGAGCTGCCGTTTTTTTCGAGCCCCTCTTTTACATGCAGCAGGCTCTGGTGTATGAAGGCCAACCTGCGGTCGGCTTTGTCTTCCAGTTGTTTCAGGATATTCGTATCGAAAATGAAGAGCAGAACCACGTTGGCCTGTTCGCGCAACGCATGGTGCAGCGCAGCATGGTCGGTAAGGCGCAGGTCTCTGCGCAACCAGACCACCGTGGTGGAACGATCTATGATCTCGTCAGGATTTTTGGGCCCGAAGTACTTCAATTTGCTTCTCCAATTGATCAATTGATTCCATCATGGAAGCGTATTTTTTAAGGTCGCCCGAGCGCTGAACGTGCATCGCCTCTTCCAGTTTTTTCCTGCGCTCCTGCTCCAGTTTTTCCAGAGGATCTTTTCGAAACCACTTCATACCAGATGAACAATGAACGTGGAAAAAGGTTTAGCCGCGGTTAGGCCAGTTGGGCCAGTTGCCCTTGCTGCAAAATCAACTTGAACCAGGACGTGTATTGGTCGGGATTCTTTTGCGCATCTTCTTTCAGATCGTCCAAGCCCATAAACTTCCAGTCTTCCACCTCATCGGTATTAATGCGGGGCTTGCCATCGAAGGTGCCAATAAACACATGGTCTACTTCATGTTCGGTCAGGCCGTGGTCTAGCTGGGTTCTGTAAATGAATTTGTATGCGAACTCGGGCTGCAGGTCGATGCCCATTTCCTGCTTCAATTTCCTGCGGGTTGCCGCTTCCATGCTTTCGTGTGGCAGCGGATGGCTGCAGCACGTGTTGGTCCACAAGCCACCGCTGTGGTATTTGTGCCGCGCCCTTTTTTGCAACAGTATTTCTCCATCGGAGTTGAAAAGCAAAATGGAAAAAGCCCGGTGCAATAAGCCCTGGCGGTGGGCCTCCATCTTTTCCATGGTGCCCAACTCCTTGTCGTCTTCGTCTACCAGAATTACGTGCTCCATCAGATCATGTTTAGCTGGTGGCGCACAAACGAATAGGCTAGTATAGTGAGTTTATGGCGGTTGCGAATGCGTATGCGGCTCTTCATTACGTGCTCCGAAGGTGTGTTTCTTATTTTTCGGAAGAGGGCAAGATAATACAAATACGCTACGTACACACCGAACCTTGCTGCATGTGGTAACTGCCTGATGCCCAGGTAACCCTCGTGAAAATCGGCTGCAATGCTTTCTTCAATCTGCCGTTTGCATTCGTCATCAAAACATTCGAACTGCACTCCAGGAAAATAAGCCCGCCCCATGCCTTCGTAGTCGGCTTGCAGATCGCGCAGAAAATTAATTTTTTGAAATGCGGAGCCCAACTTCATGGCAAACGGTTTCAGTTTTTGGTACTGGGCATCATCGCCCTTGCAGAAAACCCGCAAGCACATCAGGCCCACAACTTCTGCCGAGCCCAGAATGTATTCTTCAAAGCGCTCTTTGTCGTAGGTTTTCTCCGTGAGGTCATACTCCATACTTTTCAGAAACAGCGCGATCAGCTCATTTTCAATTTTGTAGGTGCGCACGGTGTGCTGAAAGCTGTTGAGGATGGGGTTCAGGCTAATGCCCTCTTCAATCGCTTGGTAGGTTTCTTCCTTGAAACGGTTGAGAAGTTTTTCCTTGTCGTAGTCGTGAAAGGTGTCCACAATTTCATCGGCCAGCCGCACAAATCCATAAATGGCGTAGATTGGATTGCGCAATTCTTTTTTGAGGCAGCGTATGCCAATGGAAAACGAAGTGCTGTACGCCTGGGTGGTAAGGCGCGAGGTGGCAATGGAAACCTGGTCGTAAAGGGCCTTTTGGGTCATGGGTACCTTAATTTACGATAATTAAGTGAGTAATTTGATTTACAGCGCGTTTGCCCGTTTTATCAACTCGCTGGCCACCACCTGCCCCGAAATAAGGGAGGGGGGCACCCCCGGCCCAGGCACCGTTAGCTGTCCTGTAAAAAACAGGTTTTGCACCTTTTTGTTTAACAGCGATGGTTTCAAATGTGCGGTTTGCAGCAGTGTATTGGCCAGCCCGTAGGCATTTCCCCGAAAGGCATGGTAGTCGTTTATGAAATCGCGGTGCGCATACGATTTTTTGTAAACAATATGGGCGCGTATGGATTGGCCGGTCATGTTTTCGAGCCGCTCCATCACCATGTCAAAATATTTTTCGCGTATCGATTCTTCGTCTTTCAATCCCGGGGCCACGGGTATCAGTATCACTAGGTTTTCATGACCGGGAGGGGCCACAGAAGGGTCGGTTTTAGACGTGCACGACAGGTAGAACTGTGGCTTGGTGGGCCATTGCGGGTCGGTATAAATTTCTTTGGCGTGCTGGGTAAAATCCTGGTCGAAGAAAAGCGTGTGATGCAACAGTCCGTCAATTGGTTTCGACAGCCCCAGGTAAAACAAAAGGCTGGAAGGCGCCATCACCCGGTTGTTCCAGTATTTTTCGGAGTACCTGCGGTGCGAGGCCGGCAGCAGTTGTTGCTCTACATGGTGATAATCGGCACCGGCCACCACAAAGTGGAAGGGTTGGAACTGCCCTTTCACCACTAAACCGGTGGCTTTGGCTCCGGCCACTTCTATCTTTTCCACCTCGGCCTCGTAGGTAAATTTTACCCCTTTCTCCTCCGCCAGTTTCACCATGCCTTCCACAATTTTATACATGCCTCCCTGCGGGTACCAGGTGCCCAACGCCATGTCTGCGTAGTTCATCAGGCTGTAGAGGGCCGGTGTTTTTTCGGGCGTGGCACCCAGAAAAAGCACGGGGAACTCCAGCAACTTTACAATGCGTGGCTCCTTGAAAAACTTACGCACATAGCTGGAGATGGACTGAAACACGTGCAGCTTTAACGCATTTTTGGCCAGGTTGAGATCGGCAAACTCCATCAGCGACAACCCTGGCTTGTAAACCAGTTCGTTGATGCCTATTTCGTACTTGCGTTTTCCTTCTTCTATGAATGTGAGCAGGTGTTTACTGCTGCCAGGTTCCAGTTGGTCGAACAGCTGACACAGGGCGGGTATGCCTGCCGGCAGATCGAGGTAGTCGTCTTTCGCATAGACGATTCGATAGGAGGGATCAAGGCGTTCCAGCTTGTAGTAATCTGCCGTTGTCTTGCCAAAAAGGTTGAAATACTTTTCGAACACATCCGGCATCCAATACCAACTGGGCCCCATGTCGAAGGTGAAACCATCGGCTTCCCATTTTCTGGCGCGCCCACCGGGCAGCGTATTTTTTTCGAATACCGTTACATCAAAGCCCTGGTGTGCCAGACATGTGGCGGCCGAAATACCTGCGAAACCCGAACCGATTACTGCAACTTTTTTCATCGTTAAACAATGCTACAGAACTAAAAGGAGAATTTCTGCTTTTTGTTCAACGAAAGAGGTGGGTAAAGTTGAAAATATTTGGGGTGCATCGGTCATTCAATTGGCTCCTACCTGGACAAACGGAGCCCAGTAGAAAGGGTGGCTGTACCTGGCATCGGCCATTAGTTTTTTCCGTGCAGCCTTCAAGGCCTGCGATTTCGATTTGCCCGCAAGCAGCTGGTTGTAGAACTCCACCATAAAGATGGCCGTACTTTCATCGGCCACTTTCCAAAGCGATACTACTACCGTTCGTGCACCTGCCACTATAAAGGCAGATGTGAGGCCGCGCACGCCTTCGCCTTCAATACGTTTGCCCAGGGCCGTCTCGCAGGCAGAGAGTGTTACCAGGTCTGCTTTCAAGTCCAATTCCAGAATCTCTCCGGTGTAGAGCATGCCGTCTTCCGTGCTGGTGGCATCCTGGGTAAGCAACAAGCCCGACAACTCCGGGTATTGGCTGTTGGCAATGCCGTGCGTGGCGAAGTGAATATAATCGTAACGCGCCAGCTCACCTTTTTTGATCAACTCCTCGCGTGCTGCACCTTTGGTGAACGATCGCGACAGCAGATCTTTGCTGGTGTGCATCTGCTGAATTTGCTGCACTTCGGTTTCGGTGGCGGGCAGCGGAGCAATGTAGCTGCCATCGCGGTTAAAGGCGCGACTCGTGGAATCTGTTTTTTGCGTGGCCTCAACCACCCGCTGACACGACTTATTGATGAAGTTAGTGGCTTCGTCATCGAACACGGGGGCCAGGGCAATCAGCGCTGGTTTTTTGGTGGCCGGTTGACTGGTGGTGGCCAGCAATAAGGTTGCGGAGGGCGCATAGCTGATGGCATATTGTTCGCCCAAAAACCGGGGGCTGCCCAACGCCTCGAACGGCAGGTAGTTCAGAATGCCATCCGGAATAATGATCACTTCTTCGATGGCACCCATGTTTTTCAAAATGGCATCAACCGGTTGCCAGAGTTTACGGTACAGCAGATCGCCAACGGTTTGGTACCCTTCGCTTTTAAAGGTAATGAAGTTACGATAGCCTCGTACCCATTTTTCCAACTCCATGTCTTTGTCGAGTTGACGTAAATGTAATTGGGTGGCATTGCCCACCAGCACATACCGTGCGGAGTCGGTAATGACGTAAGAAACCATCGCCTGGTTGGGGGCCAACACCCTTTTAAGGTCGGCCCACCCGGGCAACGTGCGTTCATTTACCAACTTGCTGTACCTCGGTGAAGTTGACGCGATTTCCTTTTGCAGGTCGGCATAAGATTGATTGATCTCCAGCTGTTTTGCTTTTAACTTCTCTACCTGGCTCAGGTTTTGTGCCTGGTAGGCGGCCGCCACCTGCTGCTCCAGCAGGGCGGTGGTTGCCGCTATTTCGCGTTGTTGCTGCAGCAGCCTGCGGGGTAACCTGGCCAGCCCTGCCGCCCGGTGGCGGTTGAAGTCAGCATACAACTCGTTGGCTTTGTTTCTTTCCGCGTAGTAAAAAGCCTTTTCGAGCCATACCGTGTTTTTCGTTTCACGGTACTGGCGGTCGGCCAATGCCATGGCTGCTTCGGTGAAGAAAAAATTCAGTTGGGTCAGCTTCAGCCGGTCGCGGGCATTCGTTAATTGCACCGCCTTCGATGAAAGTACCTGATCGGCCGCTTCCAGGTGGTTGGCGGCTATGTTCAGTTTGCCAGCGGCACCGTGTTCGGTGTAGAGGCTCACTTTCCCCAACAGCGCAACCATCTGCTCGTAGTAGTTCAAATAGGCCTGTTGCGCTGGGTACGCATCCGGATGGGTGTCTTCGAACTGAAGTGTGTTAGCCAACAACGCCTCCTGGTAATACTTTTGGGCGAGGTCCCATTTTTGTAATTGTCCATACGCGGCAGCCAGGCGGTTGCAGATCATGGCTTTGTAGGGATGCTTGGCGTAACCATCGTAAATGGCCTTCGCTTTCATAAGGTGGTCAATGGCCTCAGTGGGTTGTTTGTTTTTCAGTAGCACTAAACCGATGTTCAGGTAGTTGGTACCCACGTCTTCGTGGTTGGCCTCCTGGGTTTCTAACCTTATTTGCAGGGATTGTTGCAGGTATTTCAATGCTTCGGGGTAGTTATTATCCATTTCGTAGGTAAGCCCCACATTACCGATGGCCTGTGCCACGGCCGGGTGACGCGGCCCCAACACTTCCTTGTACAGTTCTACTGCCTGCCCTTTGTATTTCAAGGCCAGGGGTGTTTCGCGCAGTTCATCATAGGCTTGCCCTATGTTGATGTAGATAATGGCATAGGTTTCTTTTCCCGGATATTGGTTTGCCTGTAGCCGTTCCAACGCTTTGAAATGAAAAGTCAGCGATTCTTCGAAGGCCGCATCGGCAAAGGCAGCTGCACCCCTGCTGATGTATACATCGGCTTCGACCGCGCTGTTATCACCATACGTGAGTTTCACTAACTCCAGGGCTTTTTCGGTTAACGTAGTCGATTGCTCGGATAGGCCCATGCTGTTGGTGATGCGCGAAAGATTCAACAATACATCGATGACGTCTTGCGTGTTTGCGGGGGGCGTTTGCGAGTAGATGGTTGCCACCTCTTGAAAATATTGCATAGAGGCATTTATGTCGCCCATGCCTTCGTATAGGTTAGCCAGATTGATGAGTGCGTGTGCATAATGGTCTGCATCTTTGCCGTGTGCTGCTTCCAGCAAGTCTTTGGCAGTTTGCAGGTAATCCAGCGCTTCCTTGTATCGGTGTGCATCGAGGCAGGCAGCGCCCAGGCTGTTGAAGATGGCGCCCATCAAAGACTTGTCGGCTGTGTCGCTGGCCAACGCTGCGGCTTTTTCGAGCGCAGTTACAGCGTTGGCAACCGCACCGTTTTGCCGGTAGTTGTTGCCCAACGATTGATAGTAGCCGGCCATATCGGTTGCATTCACGTCACCTTTCTTCTCATAAATGCCAATAGCTTTGGTCCAGTCTGCGATGGCGTTCTCAAAGTCGCCCAATGTTTCGTACACAAGGGCCCGGTTCACCCGTTCAAAAGCTTCTTTATCCGTGTCTGACATCGCAGCATTTGCATACGCATCGATGGATTGCGTGTAAGCGTCCAGGGCTTTTGCCGCATCGTTCAATGTGTAGAGGTAGGTGTAGCCCAGGTTGTCAAATATCCGGGCACGGATGTCGTAGTGGGCAACACTTTTGGGTGGAATTTTTTGAAGCGCCTCCTGTAGTATTTTTTCTGCGCTCACGCCTTCGCCTGTGTCCTGGTAAATAATGGAGGCTGCCTGTGTGGCTACGAAGTAGCGCTCTGCATTGTTTTCTTTCCAGTAGGCATCGCGCGCACTCAAAAAGGCTTTGGCCGCTTTCGCGAAATCGCCTTTGTCGAGAATGGATTGGGCCTGTTGGTAAAGTTGGTCGCCCCGTGAAGATTGCGCCAATGCCGGTATGGTTACCCAAACAAGGGCAATCAGGATGTTATACTTCATAGCCTTCTATTAGACCCTTCTAAAGTCTAAAAGAAAAGCCAGAACTGAAAGCGTACTAATTGTAACCGGCTAATTTCTTCTGTATCTCTTTGCGCGCGTGGAAAATGCGGTTCTTCACCGTGCCAATGGGAATCTGCAGGTGCTCTGCAATTTCGTGGTACTTGTAGCCAGTGGTGTGCATCTTGAATGGAATCAGCAATTCATCTTTAATGCCAATCACATTCTTCCACACTTCTTTAAACTCCATGCTTCCCTCGGGCCGGTTAAAGGTATGCGTGTCTTCAACATTTAGAAAGTACAGCTCTTTGGTGTCATCGTGTGAAGTTTTGGCGCGCTGGTTTTTACGGTAGTTGTTGATGTAGGTGTTGCGCATAATGGTGAACAGCCATCCCTTCAGATTGGTATCCTGGCGAAACTTGTCGCGGTAGGTAAGGGCCTTCAAAATGGTGTCCTGAACCAGGTCTTGCGATTCTTCGCGATTGCGCGTGAACCTGCGGGTGAAAGTGCGGAGCGTGGGGCGCAACTGGGCTAACTGGTGGCTAAATTCGATGGCTGTCATATGTTTAACATTTATACTTAAACGTTAAACAAATATAAACATGACATACAACTTCGTAAATAAATGTTTAATTATTTTTGCAAAAGGTTAAACAATCAGGATAGTTGGCGCAGTAACTCCTTCAGTTTCAATGCGTTGTCGAAAACGTGGAAGTTAGAGGGAAATTTGATCGCGGTTTTTCGAATGGCAGCCCCAGAGGCCAGCACGGTACACTTTGGAAAGTCGTGAGCTAACGAGTCGATGGTGTGCTGTAGTTCTTTCGGCCCAGGCGAGGAGGTAATTGAAGTTACAATGAAGTGCGGCTGGTGGATGCTGTACACCTGTTTCAGGTCGTTGTAAGGAACACTTTGGCCCAAATAATAGGTACGAAATCCTTCTTTACGGGCCAGGAAGTGGTAGAAAAGCAGGCCAATTTCGTGCAGCTCATTTTCGGGCAAGAACAGCACAACCCGTTTGGCCGTCTTGGCGGGAATAGGCAAAGAGTCGATGGCCACAATCACCTTCTGCCTCACCAGATTCGAGATAAAGTGTTCTTGCGCAGGCGTAATGTTGCCGGTTTGCCAGAGTACACCAATCTTTTCCAAAAAGGGATAGACTACCTCCGTAATGGTTCGCTCGAACCCGAATTTCATGGTCAGTTTTCCCAGCAGCGCCTCAAACACTTCCTCTTCCATATCAATCATCGCCACCACCATCTGGTCTATGTAGATAGATGCCGTGTCGTTGCCTTCGCTTAATTCATTGATTTTTTGCGACAGCTCTGCGCTGGTCAGGTTTGCTATTTTAGAAATCTTGATGCCTCGGTTATTCAGCAACGATACATTGATGATTTTCTTGAGGTCTTCATCGGAATAAAGCCTTATGTTGGTGTCGGTACGTTGTGGTGCAATTAATTGATGGCGTTTCTCCCAAATCCTGATGGTGTGTGCCTTGATGCCAGAAAGTCTTTCCAACTCCTTAATCGAATACTGCCCCATTGCCTTATTGGTCTTTGAGTGCTATAACCACGAAAATGCAAAATTGTTTAAACACAATGGTTAATTTACTGCAAATGGCACCCGAGGTATTGGCACCCGCTCTGCAATGGTTTAAGGAAAGAGGATGGAAGCCCTTCGATTTTCAGTTGGAGGCGTGGCATGCCTACCTCGATGGCAACCAGGGCCTGGTGAATGCGCCCACCGGCAGCGGCAAGACGTATTCTTTGCTGGTGCCCATGTTGCTGGAATACCTGAGGGACGCCCCGCACCAACCCAGGAACAGTGGGTTGCAAGCCATTTGGATAACACCCATTCGCGCCCTTTCGAAAGAAATTGAACTGGCGGCCAGGCGCGCGTTGGAGGGGCTCGATGTTCCTTGGCGCGTGGGTGTGCGTTCGGGCGATACCACCGCGGCTCAACGGGCGCGCCAAAAAGACAAACCACCCGAACTGCTGATTACCACGCCCGAAAGTCTGCACCTGTTGCTGGCCACCAAAGGTTATGAGGCTTACTTCAAAAATTGCAAAGTCATTGTGGCCGATGAGTGGCACGAGCTGATGGGCTCTAAGCGCGGGGTGCAGATGGAGCTAGCATTGTCTCGTTTGAAATCCATAGCACCTCAACTGAAGGTGTGGGGCATCTCCGCTACTATAGGAAACATGGACCAAGCCGTGGAGGTGTTGCTGGGTGCCGGCTACCGCAGCAAAAAGGTGCGTGTAATCCGGGCGCACATCCGCAAAGAAGTAGAAATTGTATCGATGCTGCCCGACACGGTGGAGCGAATGCCGTGGGCGGGCCACTTGGGTATTCACTTGCTGGGCAAAGTGGTGCCCATTATCAAGTCCAGCACCAGTACACTCATCTTCACCAACACACGGTCTTTTGCCGAGGTGTGGTATCAGAAAATGCTGGACGCAGCCCCCGAGTTAAGTGGCCAGATGGCGATGCACCATGGCTCCATCAGTCAGCAGATCAGGCATTGGGTAGAAGAGCAGTTGCACGAGGCAAAGTTAAAGGCAGTTGTATGCACCAGCAGCCTCGATTTGGGCGTAGATTTTCGGCCGGTGGAAAAGGTGGTGCAGGTGGGCAGTCCTAAGGGAGTGGCCCGTTTTATGCAGCGGGCCGGACGCAGCGGGCACCAACCCGGGGCTGTCAGCAGGATTTATTTTGTGCCAACCCACTCGCTGGAACTAACGGAAGCCGCTGCGTTGCGCGAGGCCATGCAGCGAGGCATTGTAGAAGAGCGCATTCCTTATGTGCGCTCTTTCGATGTGCTGATTCAGTACCTGGTAACCCTGGCGGTGTCTGACGGTTTCAGGCCCGAAGAAATTCTGAAGGAAGTGCGCGGCACTTTTTGTTATGCCTCCATAACCGATGAAGAATGGTGGTGGGTGCTAAACTTCGTTACAACGGGTGGCGCCTCCCTCACCGCCTACGATGAATTCCGCAAGGTGGTAGTGGAAGATGGTGTGTATAAAGTAGAGAACCGCGCCATTGCCCTGAAGCACCGCCTGTCGATCGGCACCATTGTGGGCGATACTTCCATCATGGTGAAATACGTGTCGGGTAAATACCTGGGCAGCATAGAGGAATATTTTATTTCGCAGCTAAACCCGGGCGATGTGTTTTGGTTTGCCGGCCGCAACCTGGAGTTGGTGCGCATTCGCGATATGGAGGCACAGGTGCGCAGAACCAAACGCAAATCGGGCAGGGTACCATCTTGGCAAGGCGGGCGCATGCCGTTGTCTTCGCAACTAAGCGAGATGATGCGCTTGAAGATAGACGAAGCGGCCCGTGGCGTAGCAGACGATCCAGAGTTGAAGTTTATCAAGCCACTGCTCGATCTGCAACAAGACCGTTCATTGTTGCCCAGAAAAGATGAGTTCCTGGTGGAATACCTGAAAACCAACGAGGGCCACCACGTGCTGATGTATCCTTTCGAGGGTCGCTTTGTGAACGAGGGAATGGCTGCGCTGGTGGCCTATCGCATTTCACGCATACAGCCTATTACGTTTTCTATTGCCATGAACGATTATGGGTTTGAGTTGCTTTCCGACCAGGAGATACCGATTTACGAAGCCATTGAAACCGACATTTTAGGAGTAGAAAATTTACTCACCGATATACAGGCCAGCATCAACTCCACCGAGATGGCCCGCAGAAAATTCCGCGACATTGCGGCCATTGCGGGTTTGGTGTTCAAAGGGTATCCGGGCAAGCCCGTGAAAGACCGGCACCTTCAATCTTCTTCGCAGCTTTTCTTCGAAGTATTTCACCAATACGAATCGGGCAATTTGTTGTTGCAGCAGGCCTTTGAAGAGGTGATGGATTTTCAGTTGGAGGAAGAGCGGCTGCGCAAGGCGCTGGAGCGCATTGCCAAACAAAAAATTGTGATCAAAGAACCCGAAAAGCCCACACCGTTTGCCTTCCCCATTATGGTAGACCGCATGCGCGAAAAGCTGACTTCCGAGAAGTTAGAAGATCGCGTGAAGCGAATGATGGTGCAGTTTGATGATAGATAAAATAAGTCAGTGCGCCTAAAAAATACTTCTAAACAACAAGAACAGCGTGCCCGACATCACCATCACTACGGGTAGGGTAAGCAACCAGGCAATCAAAATATTTCTCACCGTTTCTGGCTGCAGATTCTTAATGCCCTTGCTCGCCACCATACTGCCGGCAATGCCCGAAGACAACACGTGTGTGGTACTTACCGGCAAGCCCAGGTTGGTAGACAACCCGATGGTGCTGGCGGCCACCAGTTCCGCGGAAGCGCCCTGTGCATAAGTAAGGTGTTCCTTGCCAATTTTTTCGCCCACGGTTTTCACAATGCGTTTCCACCCAATCATGGTGCCGATGCCTAACGATAGGGAGATCATCAGGATGGCCCACTGCGGTGAGTAGTCTGTAATCTTACGCACGGATTTTATTTCTTTGCTCAGCAGCGATTTATCTTTTTCGCTCATGCGTACCTCATCTTTGGCAGTAAGGTCTTTCAGGTTGCGATCCATCACCATAATATCCTTCCTCACCAGGAAGCGCTCCTCCTTATCGATGGAAGCAACGGTGGCCTTATTGCTCAGTTCGTTTACCAGGCGCGTGCTCATCTGTTTGGTTTCTTCCAGCTTCAACTTGTCGGGTTCGGAAAGCGGGTTGGGATCTATGGAGTTGATGACCTGCTCTATTTTAATGAGCGAGCCATTGAGCGAGGCAGGCGAGACATTGGCGTTCAACGCGAAGTAGGCGGGCACAATGCCGATCAATATCAACATCACCAGGCCAACACCCTTCTGGCCATCGTTAGATCCATGGTAGTAGCTTACACTGGTGCAGGTAAGAATCAGAATGGCACGGATCCACAAAGGGGGAGGTGCATTCTTTTTCGGTTCTTTGAAAAGGCTGTCGCCATATTCAGTCTTCTTGGTGAGCGACCGGATGAGGAACATGAGGATGATGGTCATAGAAAAGCCAAAGAGGGGCGAAATCAGCAAAGACAAACCAATTTCTTTGGCCTTGTTCCAGTTCACCGCGGCCGCACCCGCATCGGGCAGCAGGCTGTAAGCCAAACCCACACCTAATATAGATCCAATCAGCGTGTGCGAGCTGCTGCAGGGAATACCCAGGTACCACGTCAACAGGTTCCAGAAAATGGCACTCAACAAAAGTGCCATCACCATCGAAATACTGTGTGCCACATTCTGATCGACCAAAGATTCTACCGGCAACAGGTTAACGATGCCCATGGCAACGCCCACACCACCCAGTAAAACACCCAAAAAATTGAAGAAACCAGACCAGATAACCGCCACCCATGGCTTCATGGAATTGGTGTAGATAACCGTGGCCACCGCATTGGCCGTATCGTGAAAGCCATTCACAAATTCGAAAGCACAGGCGGCAACAAGACAAATGACGAGCAGAATGGAATAAGAGAGCTCTAACTCAAACATGCAGACGGTCCGGTTTTAGTAGGTCATTGAAATCGCAAAAGCCACCAAAGGTAGTGTGGCCTGTAAGACCCAATGTTATGGCAATGTTAACAATTTAATAGTGGCTGTTGCCTAAAAATGGGCAAGTTTTTGGTATGATCTTAATCAGTTGATAATCAGTAAAATCAAATTTTGCAGCCCGGTTCGCCATCCGCCCAAATAACCTCATTTTTGCCGGGTAATCATGCAGGTAACTATCCATCGGCACACCTTCGAACTGCTACCCCAAAAGGCGTTGTATTGGGGTGCTCGCAAGATGCTGCTGGTGGCAGATTTGCACCTGGGCAAAATCAACCATTTCCGCAAGGCCGGCTACCCGGTGCCCCCCCGCGCCAACGATGAAAATACAGCCACGCTGATTGAGTTGCTCAACACCTTCCGGCCCGAGCGCGTGCTTTTTTTGGGCGACCTGTTCCACAGCCACTACAACGAAGAGTGGGAGGTGATGGGCCAGTTAGTGCGCCACTTCCAAAATTGTTCTTTTGAGCTGGTGCTGGGCAACCACGATATTATGAGTGAACTGCAATACCAGCGCCACCGGTTGCGGGTGCACACCACATTGCAAGTTGAAGATTTCCTGTTGACGCATGAGCCCGTTCAGACCCTTCAGGACGGTATGTACAATCTGGCGGGCCACATTCACCCGGGCGCACGGCTGGTGGGCGCAGGAAAGCAGGCACTCACCTTGCCATGTTTTTATTTTGGCAAGCAGCTTGGTATTTTACCCGCGTTTGGTTCCTTTACGGGATTGTACCGTTTGCGACCGAAGAAAGACGACCAGGTTTTTGTGATTGCCGACAAGAAAGTGATACAGGTAGCACCTTGAAAAAGATTCTCCTCCTGCTGGTGTTTTTGAGTGTCCGTGCTTTTGGACAGGACACCGCCCGCGTTTCATTGTTGTTCCTGGGCGATATTATGCAACACGATTCGCAAATCAGTGCCGCCTTCGATGCACAAACCGGGAACTACAACTACAGGCCATCGTTGCAGTACATACAGCCGTTGCTGCAAGCAGCCGATGTAACCATTGGCAACCTCGAGGTAACGCTGGCAGGTGCACCGTACAAAGGTTATCCGCAATTCAGCGCTCCCGATGACCTGGCGCAATCGCTCAAGGAAGCGGGCGTAGATATTTTGGTGACGGCCAACAACCACTCGATGGACAGGGGACGCAAGGGAGTAGAGCGTACCATCCACCTGCTCGATTCCATCGACCTGAAACACACCGGCACATTCAAAGATGCTGCCGAACGCGCGCAACGCTATCCGTTTGTGTTCGAAGCGAACGGTATGAAGCTTGCCCTGTTGAACTACACCTACGGCACCAATGGCATACCAGTAATGCCACCCAATATTGTCAACCTGATCGACACGGTACAGATTGCTGCCGACATCGCTGCGGCAACCGCGCAGAGGCCCGATGCCACCCTTGTTTTTTTTCACTGGGGTACAGAGTACCAAAGCATGCCCAACGGGTGGCAAAAAAAGCTGGCAGACTTCTGCTTCAGGCGGGGTGTGCGGCTGGTAATCGGTGCCCATCCGCACGTGTTGCAACCCATGGAGTGGCGGCCAGAGAATAACCAGTTGGTGGCCTACTCGCTCGGCAACTTCGTATCGGGGCAGCGGGTGCGCTACCGCGATGGAGGTGCCACTCTCTGGGTAGACCTGGAGAAAGTTACAACCGACAGCATTCCGGCCACGCGAATCGCCCACGCAGCGTACGACCTGCAATACGTGTATCGCGATGCCTCTAAGAAATACTATGTGTTGCCCGTGCGCGCATTCGAAGACGATACGGTGGTGGTACGCGAAGCCAAAGAGCAACAGCAACTCAAAGTGTTTGCGGCCGACTCGCGCGCCTTGTTTGGCAAACACAATCAGAATGTGAATGAATCAGTACGGTACGTTGCATCCGACTCTTTGGTATACATGCTCGTGGCCGATTCCATCCCTGCCGGTTCCCTGGCACATCAATTCTACCATGCCCGCCACGACACCACCCACCGCGATTGGCTCATCGGCCGGTTTTACGACATCGACACAGCCCGTGCCGCCCGCGAGCACCTGCAAAGCGAAGGATTAAAGCCGTTGAAGTTGGTGCGTTTGATCCGCGGCAAACGCGAGGAGTTGGAGTAAATCAACGCCCGCCCCGCATGATTACACCGAGCGAAACCTCCAGACCGGTAAAGTCTACTTTGGCATCGGCATAATCGGCACTGCGTGTCTCCAACGGCCCGGTAAGTGTTCCACCGGTATAACTTCCCGTGAGCGGCAGCCTAGACTGTCCCACCAGGTAGTTTACTTCCAGAGAAATACCGAATTGCCGGTTTACGTATACCAGCAACTCCACACCGCCATGGTAACCAAAACCGGGGCGGTTGCTAAAGGTAAAACTCGAATTGGCCACGTCCCAGTTTTCCATCTGGCGGATGGCGCGGTCCAGGTTGCCGTAGTTCAGCTTTTGATCGAAGCCATAAAACACAAAACCACCTGCCTTGATATCGAACTGGGCTTTGCGGCCCACCAGCTGCACCACTAACTCGGCTGGAACGAAAATGGTGAAGTTGGGCCCCACCAATGGATCTTTGGTTTCGAAAGGCAGGTCTTTCATGTTCAACCCCGTCATGCGGTAGAGCGAGCCACCCGTTTCCAACGCCAGGAATTTGTTGAGGTTAACGCCCACGCCACGGAAAGAAAACGGGCTGATGGGCGTGGAGAAATAACCGTTACGCGGAAGAAAGTAAGAAAACGACAAGCCGAAGTCTTGCGCGGAAAGTGCACAAGGTACCATGATCAATAAGGTAGCGAGTATTTTTTTCATTCTGATTCCAACTTTTTCAGCACTTCAGCACTTCTGCATGTAACGGGCCAAGGTGATTTTGTACAATCATCCAGATGATCCGGTCGTCTATGTTATCGTAGGAGTGAACCAACCTGTTTCTGAGGCTGATCACCTTTGTTGCCTCTGCCAGTTGATTCGCGCTGGATTCAATAATTAGCTTATTGACGGCTTCGCCAATGATTGCCAGGTGCCGTTCAACAGCTCCTTTAACGAGGAAATTTTTTTTGTATTGTTGAAAGGTGTGAATCCCTTCGGTGAATGCACGAATGTGTTGGATGGAAAGGAGTATGTCAGACAAGTACTTCCTCTCTTTGTCCGTCATAGATTAACTTTTTCGATGCTTCGATGCTCTTCCTCAGGTAAGGATTTTGCAGTGATTCTTCAGTGACCAAATCCACTTTGCGTTGAAAGAACACTTCGAGCGAATCCCACAGGGCGAGTAGATGTTCTCCATATTCTACAGGATCTTCAATATTCAGATCCACCAACAGATCGATATCGCTCTTTTCTGGATCAAACAGTTCGGTAATGCCGGAGCCAAATGCGTAAATGAATTTTACTTTATGCTGTCGGCACAGGGTAACAAACGCCTGATGATGGTCTCGCAGAAATTGGTGGAGAAACATGTCGTCAAAGGTAAGAATTTTAACGGGTATTTGTGAGCGATCAGCGTCTGTTATAATCCTTGAACAACCTTTGCATGTAGGCCCTGCCCAGCATTTCTTTTTCCTGCGAAGCCACCGGCTGGGTATAGTTGCCCAGGTCGAAGTCGTAGATAAATTCTGTGTCGGGATCGATGTAGCCATAGCCATTGTGAAAAATATAGATGGCGAAAGGCATGGGTTGGGCCAGCAGGTCTTTGCTGAAGGCGAAGTCAGCCACCGGCTGATCAATTTGTGCCAGCACCGTGTTGGCAATGTCTGTCTGGTTGCCGAAGGAGTGAACAACGGTATCTCTTGTGTTAAGCGCACCACCCAACCACAGCATGGGTATTTTAAACCGCGACTTCTCCCTCAGCTCTTCCGTATCGGGAAAGCGATGGCCATGATCGGCTGTGATGATGACCCACGTGTTCTGCCACCAGTCGCGTTTTTTGGCCTCATCCAGAAACCGGCCCAGGCTTTGGTCGGTATAGTAGCAGGCATTCAGAAACAAAGAGGCATCATCTTTATCGGTGGTGAAGGGCGGATCGAGGGGCACATCAAACGGTTCGTGGCTGCTGAGCGAGAGCATTACTTTGAAGAAAGGTGATCGTGCGGAGTCGCATTCGTTCAAGAGGCGGTCGAACACCAGGTGATCGTGCACGCCCCACTTCGAGTTGTCGTGCAAGGCCGGGAAGTCGCCCTCTTCTGTTACATGACTGAATCCCATATTGGTAACGTACGATTCCATGTTGGCAAAGCCAATGTCGCCACCATATACGAAAGAGGTGGCGTATCCCAGCTTTTCCAGATGGCGCGGCAGCGAAGGAAGGCTTTGTGTTTTTTTAGGAAACTTGATGATGGATGTTTTGGGTTGTGCGGGGTAGCCGCTCAGGATGGACACAATGCCCTTGTCAGTACGGTCGCCACTGGCATAAAAATCATCGAACAAAATGCCCTCGTGTGTCAGTGTGTTGAGGCGGGGTGTAATGCCCGGCCTTCCGCCCAGCGGCTCAATCACCTTGGCGGTGTAGCTTTCCAGTACGATCAGCAAAATGTTGGGTTTCTCGTGCCGCAGCATCCGTTGCGAAGGAACCCGGGCAGCCATGGCGGCCTGCAATCTTTCTTCGGCATCGTTGTGCTGCATGATGTTTTCCGGATAGCGGAAGCGATTGGAAGAGCTGAGGCCCTTGAAGAAATTCCAGACTACGTTGATGCCGGCATGATTGGCGAAGGCATTGGTTTTGTGAAAGTAGACCACACCGGTATTGAGGGGCGCCACATTGAAACTGCTGCGGATGGGAATAAACAGCAGGCCGGTGAACAGGAAGAGCACGGGCGCCTTTTTGAACGCGGTGGTGGTGATGTTGAAATACTTTTCGCGCAGGTAGAAGTAGTAAAACGCTACGAAGCTGGCCACCAGCAAACCGAACAGCAAGACCAACTGCACCAGGGCCCACGGCTGCACGCTGGCAGCACCCTCCGAACCTAAATACATCAGGGGCGTGGCGTCCATACGAAAGCCCCAGTTACGGTACAGTTCCAGGTCGCCCACCACAATCACAGCCGAAATCAGCAACAGCGAAACTGTGATGATGCCGTGCACTTTGCCTACCCACCTTCCTGCCAGCAGGCACGACAAAGTAAGGAGCAGCCCTGTGAGCAGCAGCCAGTAGCCCGCCATAGCGGCATCCATGCGCAGACCCAAGGCCATTAGCGTAAGCACATCGGTAAATGAAAGCGTGGCGGTGAGGTCGTGGTTGTAGCCCAGGAACAGCAGGCGACTGACAATAAAAAATACCAACCAAAAAAGGCCCGTTTGGGCAAAGAGTACCAGCCGCTGTTTCATATTCGGGAGGCGAAGATACGGCAGAATCTGGTACAATGGTGAGCGGGCAGACGGTGGCTGCCAGGGGCTCCATTTTGGCCGGTGCGCGTCCTGGCTTCTGATATTAAGCGATACCCGTTCAACCTCCCGGAGCAGTCGGTCGGGGTGGCAGATGATGCTACGACCGAAAGCAACTCGTATTTACGTTCAACACCACTTCGCAAATCGTTACCCTTTGCATAAAATGGGGGGCAGCGAATAAAAAAACATGCTACTTTGCCGCTCAACCTTTCTCAAAACTATGAAGCAAACCATTCCCTTCTTCGCATTATTAGTATTGTGGGCCTGCGGTACCCGGCAGCAAACGGCCGACTTAATTATTCAGGGCGGCACCATCTACACCATGAACGACCAGCAACCTACGGTGGAAGCCGTGGCAGTGGTGGGCGAACGCATTGTGTTTGTAGGCACCACCAAAGAGGTGCAGGCTTACCAGGGTGAGCAAACACAAGTGATAGACTTGCAGGGCAAAACCATGACACCGGGTTTGATTGAAGGGCACGGACACATTCTGGGGTTGGGCTACAACGAGCTGAACCTGGACCTGATGGACGTGAAGAGTTATGAAGAACTGGTGGAGCGCGTGAAGGAGGCGGCCGCCAAGGCACAGCCCGGCCAGTGGATAGTGGGGCGCGGCTGGCACCAGGACAAGTGGGAGAAGAAACCCGACAACATGGTGAAGGGATTTCAAACCCACCACCTACTGAGCGAGGCCACACCCGATAACCCTGTGTTTCTGCGCCACGCCAGCGGCCATGCCGGTTTCGCCAACGCCAAAGCCATGCAGATAGCCGGTGTGAACCAACTCTCGAAAGAGACGCTGGAAAAAAACCTGGGCGAAGGGGGCGAGATCATTCGCGATGCCATGGGCAACCCCACCGGCCTGTTCAATGAAAGGGCACAAAGCCTTATTTCCAAGCATATACCAGAAGATACGGAAGAGACCGATGCCCAAGCACTGGCGTTGGCCATGGAGGCCTGCGCGCGCAACGGCATCACGGGCTTTCACGATGCGGGCGCCTCGCGCGAGAATATTGCCCTGTTCAGAAAATTCAGAGACGAGGGGAAGCTGAAAATACGCCTCTACGTAATGGTAGAAGGGGCAGACTGGAAGTTGCGCAAAGAGTTCTTTCAGGCAGCACACGAAGTAGACTCCGCCACGTGGCTGCACATCCGCTCACTCAAACTCCGGTGCGATGGCGCCCTGGGTTCGCGGGGTGCGTGGCTACTGGAACCTTATGCCGACCGCCACGATTTCCACGGCATGGCTACCCTGCCGATGGATTCTGTGCTTTCCATTTCGCGCGAAGCGTTAAATGCGGGCTTCCAGGTATGTTCGCACGCCATTGGCGACCGCGCCAACCGCGAAATATTAGATCGGTATGAAATGGCCTTCAAAGAAAATCCCGCCAAGGCAACCGACCACCGCTTTCGCATAGAGCACGCGCAGCACCTGCACCCCAACGACATCCCCCGCTTTGCACAGTTGGGTGTCATCCCTTCTATGGAAGCCATCCACTTGTCGTCCGACCGGCCGTGGGCCATCGATCGCCTGGGCGAGCAACGCATCCGCGAAGGCGCCTACATGTGGCAAACGTTGCTGAAGTCGGGGGCGAAGATTGTAAATGGCACCGATGTGCCCGTAGAGCCCATCAACCCGATCGCTTGCTTCTATGCTTCGGTTACGCGCAAAACGCTGAAGGGCGAACCCGAAGGCGGCTACGAACCCGAAGAGCGGATGACGCGCGAGCAGGCGTTGCGCTCGTACACGCTCGATGCGGCCTATGGCGCTTTCGAAGAGCAACAGAAAGGATCTATTGAGGTTGGCAAGCTGGCCGACTTCACCATTTTCAGCAAAGACCTGATGACGGTGGAGGAAAACGAAATTCTGTCTACCGAGGTAGCGATGACGGTGTTGGGTGGCCGCGTGGTCTACCAGCGCAACTAAAGGTCAGGAGGTGTGGTCGTACGTAACCAGCCAGCGGCCCTCGATCTTGCGCACCACCAGCGTGAACAAACCCGTAGGGTTGTCGTTGGCGCGAGCCAACGTATACCGACCTGTTACCAGGCATACATCCGGTGCCAGGAACTGAAAACCGTAGAATTCGAACGTGAGCTGGCCCATGGTGGCCAGGTCGGGGTAGCTGCGTTTGTATCGGGCTAACGTAGCATCCCAGCCCGTGGTGATTTGTGTGCCTACAAACTTCAGCGAGTCCGACTTCCAATAGCCTTCCATGAAGCCTTCGAGGCTGCCTGCATTCCAGGCCGCCTGCTGCTGGGCCAGCACATCGCGAATGGCCTTTTCTCCTTCGGCCGGTGAAAAGCGTGCAGCAGGCTGACATTGCAGCAGCACAAGGGGGAGGAGGAGCAGCAGTCGGTTCATAGCGAGTTTGTTTATGAAAGATACTATTTTCTGTTTAGTGGTGGTGTGACGTTCGAGACCTCGCCCCGCTGCGGTCCGATTGCCTTGATTGGAGGAGTGTTGACATCACCTGTCTTCTTATCTGTTGATCCTGCCCATGGCTCTTACCAACCCGGGTTTTGCAGCTCGGTAAGAGCCACCCGTCCCTGAACAGACATCAGTTTATTGTATTCACGACCCGGCCTCATCGTTTTTGAGATAACTTCTATTCAACCAGTTGAATGACCTTTCCTTTTGTGCTCCAAATTTGAACCTGACCATTTTCAAATTTGCCACTTACCAGACGGTTCCCCTGCTCATCCCAACTTAATCCCCAAAGCACCTCATCTTGCACAGATTCATTCAATAATTTTCCGTCCTTGGTCCAAAACCGAAGGCCATTGCTGGCTGTTGCAAGCGTGGTACCGTCTTTGTTCCAGGCTAACTTGCGTATCTCCTTATGATGACCGAATTGTTGTTGTAAAAGGGTTCCATCCATTTTCCAAAATTGTAACAAGGTAGGAATACCTTCTTGCTCGTGGCCGTAATCACCAGCGGCAAAAAAATCTCCTGACGGATGCCATTGCACTGTTAAGAGAAGAGTGTTCTCTTTTCTGTGAGCTATAAACGAAAGCTGCTTTCCATACGTATCAAATATTAGAATTTCATCGCTACCGGTAACCAATATATTTTTTGATGGATGCCAATCTAAGGTGGTGTAAGAATGATTATTATGTTTTGGGATAGATCGGATAACATTACCCCCTTTATCGATAATCTGAATAATACCTGCGCCATCGCCTAAAGCGAGCATATCTCCGGTGTGATTCCAGTCAATGGCGCGACCTCCCGTTTTGATTTCTTTCAACTCAGTAAGCTTCTTGCTTTGGAGATCGAATAGTTGAACCCCTTTTACAGTGGCTATGGCAATCAGATTTTCTGTAGGATGCCAGCTTAAGCATTTAATCATCGCCTGAAGATCGTATTTCATTAATAGTTTGAAATGATTCCCATCCAGTATCCAAAGTATTTGATCATCGCCACCGATAGCGATGTACTTGCCATCGGGGCTCCACTCGGTTGACCAGATGGCAGAGGGCCGCTCCGTCTTTTGAGGTTGACCTTTCAAATCGGCAAAAACCATAATCCAAAACAATGGTATAGTCAGGAAAAACTTTATCATGCATTAGTAATTACTACATTCTTTGTTTGATAAGCCTGGTTACTCTTATTCAAAACTATGGTCTGCAATTTCAATTTTTAACCTCCGCCAAGCTTCCAACTTTGCCTCTGAGGGATGAAAGAGTATATCTGGAATAACACCGCTTCCTTCCCAGTTTGTACCCGTAACCGGGTTAATAGGAGCCCCGGTTGATACCGAAATGCGGAATCCACGCGCTAATGGATAATAGCTATTCATATGAGCTGCCCCTGCCGAAGGCTCACCGATTATGATGGCTTTCTTGAATGATTGAAGTGTGTAGGCAAAAAACTCTGCTGCCGATCCGGTTTTTTGGTCAATTATTATGTAGAGTGGCGTACCAGCCTTTCGTTTTCCGATGGTAAATGGCAAGGTATAGGATTTATTAGGTGGCGAATCACTGGACGTAAATGTTGAAATATGTGTAGGCTCCTCGTCAAAGTAGGAAGCAATGATCAACTCCTGTAGACCACCATAGCCTCCACCATTTCCGCGCAGATCGATGATCAAACCCCTTGGTTGATTCAAGGAATATCAGGGCGGCCGATGCTGTTTTGAACCCCCTGTCGGGATTCATGCACTCAACAATTTTCATATATCCAATGTTTCCATCTAATATGGATAGTTCGGTAAATCCAAAATTTTTATTGATTTCATCTATTCGTTCTTGTCTGGCCCATGCGTCCCAGTCAAAATCCTGAGATGGTGTTGTGGTGTTTAGATGCTGCACATAAAGGTGCTTGTCTTTTGAAATTGCGCGCAAATCATAGGTCAGTATTTTGGCCAATGAATCAGGATGTTCCACTTTAAAATAGGCGCCAGCCTTGAGCTTATTTTCTATGTAGCTCGAAATAGTTAGGCGTTTGTCGCGAGTAACATAATGACTGTCGATCTTTGATATCACCTCTTTGCACACCTGGGCAATGTCTGCCTTTTTAAGTGATTGGGCTTGAATCATGTTTGAGATGAGAAAGTATACAACTACCTTGAGCAGTATACTTATTTGTTTACCAGTTTTCATTGTTCCCCAATTGCTTTACTTTTATGCGGGTTGTTCTGCGCACTAACAGCCCACAAAAAACCTTACATCAAACGTTATCTTAATCACATCCGAGATAATTCCATCTTTTAGGCTTTTAATTATCGATTGTGATTGATAGTTAATACCCCATTTAGTTCGATCGAGAAGTAACTCGCCTTTTGCGTGTATGGTTTCTTTATGGCGAATTGTGGTGGCTATCAATTCAACTGGATGACTTACTCCTTTTAGTGTAAGCCTGCCAAATATTTTTATGCGGCCTGTGGTTTTATAGGTGGCATCGGGCACCGTTTTCAGAATGGAAAAGGTGGCCCCTGGAAATGTTGCCACCGAAAAGAAATCATCGCTCTTTAAATGGTCTTCCAGGTCTTTGCCGCCATCATCGGGTTTCATATCGGTGTTTTTAATGGTGGTCATGTCCATCACCAATTCGCCTTGCATAATCTGACCTTGAGGTGAAATGGTTAGGTATCCCGAGGTAATTTGTAAGGTTCCATCATGGCCACTACCCATAATAGGTTCTCCATGCCACGCCAACCTGCTTTCTTTTTGGTTCAACTCCCATCGGATTTCAGAATTCACCAGTTGTGGCCGCCACAACCAACTGGAAGTTGATTCAGGCCAGCCGACAATTTCAGATTTAGGCTGCGCGTATGCCATGGCTACCGTGGCAACTATCAAGGCAAATGCTCTCATATAATTGTTGTTTTTAGTTTGATCAAACCTAACGCACGCCATCGCTCAGTGAGCAATTTTTAATGTAAAAAAGTGTTAAACATGCGTAAACCTTTGTTACAAAACGGTTTGACCCAACTAACTTTGTAATATGAACCGGAACGTATTGATGATTTCGGCCTTTGCTGCCGCTATTTTCTTCCTGATATCTGTAGGGTTTGTGATCCTTTAATCTGAACATAACGTTCCCCAAAACGAATTTGCCATTGCCTTGCGTAATGTGGGACATCAATTATTGTTGCATGCAGGCGACTCCACTTCACGCGTGCCTCCCGTTAAGCAACTTGATGGAGGTACCTATTGGTTAGAATTTGAAGGCCCGTTTGCATTCGTACCTGATTCGCTGGTACATATAGTACAAACTAGTTTAAGGGTAGTTTCGGTTTCGTTGGACTATAGCGTGCAAGTGGTGGAGTGTTCTTCGCAGGAAACTGTGTACGGTTTTCAGATTGGTGACCGGGAACAAACAACAATAGTGCCTTGCCTGGGTAGAGAACAACCCAAAGGTTGTTATAACATTGTTTTCTCTTACGTTCAACCTGGGTTTTCTGCGTGGCCCCATGATTTGAATTGGTTGGTGCTGTCTTCAATCGGTTTTACGGCATTGGGTTTTGTGGGACGATCCATTATGAAAAAGAAAATCCCAACTATTCATGAGTTCCCGGCTGTAAAAATTGGGCGCTATGAGTTTTCCGAAGCCAATAGGATTTTGAAGATGGGTGACATCGCCATCGATCTCTCCGACAAAGAATCGCAATTGTTGAAAATTTTTGCCTCCCGAATTAATCAACCAGTTACACGTGAAGTGTTGATGAGAGAAGTATGGCAAGACAATGGAGTATTGGTAAGTCGCAGCCTCGATGTATTTGTATCCCGCTTACGAAAGAAATTAAAGAGTGATACATCTATTCAATTGCTGAATATACATGGGGTTGGCTATAAGCTGGTTGTGGCCCCGGCCCATAAGAATGTGCCTTACAAAATACACGAAGTACCAGCGTGAAAGTTTTATCTACAGAGAAATTGCAAAGCGAGAAGTTTTGCAAGCATGGTGGATGATTGCTAAAAAAAGATAGGCGCGGGTGCCTTTTGATCTTTTGCCCCCGTTAGCGTGTCTAAAGTCAAAAAAACAGGCTTTCTTTTGTACTGTTCGGCCACTCTGTGCGTTAACTCTTCAATCCTGCTATGACCTGCTTCCGCTCCTTCCTGTTTCTGCTGCTGGCAATGGCCGGTTCGGTTTCTGCAGCGCTGGCCACCCACTTGCGGGCGGGCGAGATCATCGCTTCGCGCGTGAGCTGTACCAACCTCACTTTCCGTATTACCGTTACCGTCTACATCGATACAGAGTCGGGCATACAGTTTGGAGGCGCGGGCGATATACTCAACTTCGGTGATTCCACCTTCATGGAGCTTCCGGAAATCACCACCCAACCGCGGCCTGATCTGGGCCCGAACATGGGCATCGCCAGCTTCACCATCGACCATACCTATTCCGGGGCCGGCAAATACATCATCCGCTATACGGAGGCTTTTCGGAACGCTTTCATTCTGAATATCGACAACTCGGTGAATACTTTGTTCTACCTGGAAACCATTGTAGACGCCAACCCTTTTCTTCGCTGCGGCAACAATACGCCCCAGCTGCTGGTGCCGCCCATCGACAAGGCCTGTACGGGGCAGGCCTGGTTCCACAACCCCGGGGCTTTCGATCCCGACCCGGGCGACAGCCTGTCGTTTCAACTCATCTTTCCCAAGCGCGGCAAGGGCACTTCCGTGGTCAACTACCGCGATCCGGCCAACGAAGCGTTCTACACCGGCATCGGCCTCGATTACGGCAGTGCCAACGAGGCGGGCACTGGTGAGCCTTCACTCACCATCGACCCCGTTACAGGCACCCTGGTGTGGGATGCGCCCGGAGCACCTGGAGAATACAACATCGCCTTCCTCATCATTGAATGGCGCAAGACAGACGGCCGTTGGCGCAAGCTTGGCCAGGTTACCCGCGACATGCAGATTGTGGTGGAAGACTGTCTGAACCAAAGGCCAGAGTTGGAGGTGCCGCAGGAATTGTGTGTGGAAGCAGGCGAAGAGATCACCACCGACATTTTCGGGTGGGACCCCGATGGCCACCCGGTAAAAATCGAGGCGTTCTCTGAAGTGTTTCAGGTGAACCCCAATCCCGCTTCCATGCTTCCCAGTCCGGCCGTATTCCAGCCCTCATCGCCTGCCAACAAAGCGCGCGTCACGTTTCAATGGCAGACCGATTGTGCCCACGTGCGCGACCAGCCCTACCAGGTGGTTTTCAAAATTACCGACCAGCCAGGCAACGGCCCCGCGTTGGTGCAGTTCAAAACCTGGAACATCCGTGTGGTGGGCCCGGCCCCGCAATGGCAAAGTGCCCAAACCAACCTGGCCAACCGCTCGGCCCAGCTCAACTGGCAGGAGTATGCTTGCCAGAATGCCACCCACATGCAGATTTGGAGACGGGTAGACCAGTTTGCCTTTGTGCCGCCCGAGTGTGTAACGGGCATGCCCGACTTTCTGGGCTACACGCTGATAGGAGAAACACCGATTACCAACACCCAATTCATCGATACCAACAACGGCAGTGGTTTGGCCGTGGGGGCCCAATACTGTTACAGGCTGGTGGCGGTGTTTCCGCTGCCGGGAGGCGGAGAGAGCTATGTGTCGCAGGAGATTTGCCTGGAACCCATTCTGGCCGATGCACCGGTCATTACACAGGTAAGTGTGCTGCAAACCAGCCGCACGGAAGGCAGCATGCGGGTGCGGTGGCAACGCCCTTTCGATTTGAATGCGCAGCAGTTTCCGCCACCTTATGAGTATGAAGTGTACCGGGCCGAAGGTTTTGAGGGCACCCAACAGATCACCAAAGCGCACGCGGGCCGGCTGGCAGATACCACTTTCGTGGATATGAACCTGAACACCGAAGAGCAGGTGTACAACTACCGGGTAGTATTATACGACCGCAACAACGTGCGGGTAGACACTTCGTTTACCGCTTCCTCTGTTCGGCTGGCTGCACAAGGCGGTGCAACCACGGTAGACTTGGCCTGGCAGGCCGAGGTGCCGTGGAGCAACCAGACGCAAAGCTTCCCCCTGCACGACATCTTCAGGGGTGCTGCAGGGCAGCCGGATGACGCGCTGGTGTTGATCGACCAGGTAGATGTGAACACGGGCGGACTCCGTTACACCGATGAGGGGCGTTTTCAAAACACACCTTTAAACAAGAATGAATTGTATTGTTACCGTGTAATGACCCGCGGTGCTTATGGCAACCCGCGTGTGAACGAACCGCTGGTCAATTTCAGCCAGGTAGTGTGTGTGCGCGTAGACGACAACGAGCCACCCTGCCAGCCGGTGATCAACGTAAGCGGCACCAACTGCGACAATTATTTTAATGAAGTGCCCTGTGGACAGGGAGCGGTGTACAGCAACCTGCTGAAATGGAACAGGCCCGAAGACGAGGCGTGCCGCGATGACATCGACTTTTACCGCGTCTATGCGGCCAGCGAGGTAGATGGCGCGTTCACACTCCTTACAGACCATGTGCGCGATACATTCCTGCTCGACACGAATCTCCGTTCCTTCGCGCGCTGCTATCGCGTAAGCGCAGTAGACCGTGCCGGCAACGAAAGCGTTTGGAGTGAAGCGTTCTGCTTTGACAATTGCCCCTACTACGAGTTACCCAACGTGTTTACGCCCAATGGCGACCAGTGCAACGAACTTTTCCGTGCCTATGGCGACCCGGAGCAAACGGCAGTCTGCGGCAACCCGGTGGACAATGGGCAGTGTGCCCGCTTTGTGGCCGATGTGGACTTTGTAGTCTACAACCGCTGGGGCCGCGAGGTCTATCGCATGCCGGGAGGCAAGGAGAAGAGCATTTACATTCGCTGGAACGGTAAAGACAACGAAGGCCGTGACCTGAGCAGTGGGGTGTACTATTACAAGGCCACCGTTATATTCAATACCATAGATCCTTCCACCCGGAAGCAGGAAATGAAGGGGTGGGTGCATCTGCTGCGCACCTCTACGCCCTAACTTACAACTTAGGCGATAGCCACAAAAAGCCCGCGGCCACCAAAAAGATCAGGAAAAACAAAACAGGAGGAATGGCTTGCGATGTCTCCACGGGTTCCACCGGCTGTGGCGTGGAGGTATGGCGCGCCTGGTTGGCGCGGACCTGGTTGTTCACGGCCACGCCCCTCAACGAGCCGGGCGTGTGTACATAAAAGGAGTGCAGGGTGGAATCGTGCATGTTAAAATGATGCCAGCCCGGTTGCTGAACGCGGAAGTGGCCACACCAAAGTCCATCTATCTGTTCGTCTTCGCGCAAGGGTATGCGTTGCCCGTCCAGTTCCAGCATGGGATGGTTTTTGTGTGTGAATAGCGTGAGGGAGTACGTCACGTCCGGATAGTAGGGAGGTGTTTCATTTAGTTGTATCTGGCTGTTGGTGAGCTGGAGGCGTGCCAGCGCCTGCAGCAGCGGTGCCCAGATATCAGCATATTTTTCTTTGTCGCCACCCAACGCCAGGGGATAGGTTTCTGTGAGCAGTTGAAATCCGAGTTTGCCCATGCCGGTGGCCACGTAGCCCGCCCAAACGGGCGAGGACTGCAAGTGCAGGGGGTGAAGTTGTGGGTGGCTGATTTGCCAGGCGGCAGCAGGCAAGGTAACGGCCTGCGCCCAGCCGGGAAAGCGGAGCGTGACGGTGTCCGCGTGGCCGGGTCTCACTTCGAAGTCTGCCCACTCCGATAGCAAGCGAGCGCTCGGTTGATTTTCCGAGAGCAGGAGGAGCACCCCTAAACCATTTTGCATGGCCGTGGCAAGGGCACTTTTTTCAGTTGCACTCAGTTGCTCTGCCGCTTCCTGGCTGATGAGCAGCAAATCGAATGGCTGAAGCACCTCTGCCCGCAGTTGCTGAAAGCGTTGTTCCGGGGCATTCACAAACTCAAAGCGGTACGTGTTTCTGGACACCAGGTAGCGAAGGCTAACCGCATGGCCGCTTTCGGCCAGGAACGTTTTGAGATAACGTGTTTCGAAAGTAGGGTGTTGCTGCAGAAAGAGCAGGCGCAAGGGGCGAACGGGCAACACTTCAATGGGTAATGCTGCCGTTTCTACAGGTAAGTTGCCTGCCTGCACATGGAGTTGATAAACGTAACGGCCCGGTTGTTTGGCACGCACCGGAATTTGGAACGGGTGGCTGCCTGCTTCAAAGGCAAAAGAGTCGATGCGGCCATCGGGGCTTTCAAGCTGCAACGTAGCGCGGGCTTGCGGATGATGCAGCGCTCCTGCAAGCGAACCGGTCGTGCCGGCCGTGAAGGCGCTGTATTGAACCTGACTTAATCCGCTAGCTGGAGTGGAAGGGAAAAAGGAAAATTGGGCTTGTGGATAGGCACGCAGCAACGGTGCGGGCAGCCCCTGGCCCAACACAAAGCGCACCCGTGCATGGCTGGCATGCCACCCGGCAGCAACCTGCTGGGTGTCCGCCTTACTCCAGTCGAGCAGCGCCACATCATGGGCCCGCAGCAGGCTGTCTTTGGTTTGTTCGGAATAGCCGGCCGTGAGTAACAGGATGGGGCGTGCGTTCGCGCTTCGGTGAAGTGAAGGTTGCAACACCAGGCCAAGCAAGGCCAGCGTGGCCGCGGTTACCGCCACCAGCCGCAGTATTCGAAAGCGGTGATTTCTTCGCCACTCCAACGCCAGCGCAATGGTCCATACCAGGCCTGCCACCGAAAGTGCGGGCACAACGGGAAGGGTAGCGTTAAAGACCAGGTTTTCCATCGTTTGTTGCTCGTTGCAGGTTCTTCATCAGGTGCTGTGTCCAGGGGTGGGCGGTTTGCTGCGTGCGGCTGGGCGTGTGCGTTGTTTCGGGCACCAAAGTCCAGAGCAGTTTCACTACGGCCTGCTGGGTTTGTGCACGTTCTGTAGTGGTGAGTTTGTTTTCTAGCAGTTGTTGCATCCAAGAAAGTCCTTCGAGGTATCGGCCGGGGTTGCTAACTGCTATGCCGGCCAACTCATTGCCCGCCTGCTGCAATAGCGCAGACTCTGCGGGAGTAAATGGCTCCTCCGGTCGTTTCTCGGCCAGCAACTGCAGTGCATCGCGCAGGCGAGGGTAGGTCGCCTCTTGTGCAAGGCGAGCCTGTGTAACAGACACGGTCACTTCGGTGAGGTCTCCCGTCAGGCGTTTTTCTTCTTTCAGCGGGGGTGGATCGAAGCCGGTGCGGTGCACGTAGATGCGCGAGTCGTTGCTGATCTCTTTCAGCAGTTTTAGAATTTTGTATTGGTAAGGCAGCGACTTCTCTGGCTGGTACATGCGCAGGTAGAGTTCTGCATCCCACATCAGCGTGAGGGCTGCGCGCAGCTTGGTTTTCACCGACTGGATGAAGAACGTAGCTTCTTCTGTGTTGTCGTGGTTGTGGGCGAAGGCCTCCAGCGGATTTTCGCTTTCGCCTGGTTTTGCATTATGCGTATGTTCGTGCTCATGTGCCGGTGTTTTGGTTTGACCAGCCACTAAGTTGTGTTCATTTTCGTTGTCGTGTTGGTGGCCGAACCGTTGTACCACATCTTCGTCCTCATCATGGTCGTGCGCTTCTTCGTTGTGTTCGGTCGGGCCAATGGCGGTTTCAAATTCTTCGCCCATAAATTGGCCATAGCGCAGGCGCAGCACTTTTTGGTCGTAGCCCAATTCGTTGCTGCGAAAATTGAAGGCTTCTTTCGTTGTCTTCTTTTTTTCGGCCAGCAACTTTTCGCTGTCGATGATGATCTGGCGCTGCGAACGGAAATATTCGGGCATCAGATCAACACCCAACCCTTCATCGGCCACGGCTTCCATGCGAGTCGTATCCTGCAAGGCGATGAAGAAAGTCTCCGTACGTGTTTTGTTGGCAACGGGCTGCTGGTTGTCGAACGCTTCTACGTAGAAGTAGAGCTCGTCTCCGGGTTCCAGGCCGAGTTGTAGCAGGTCGATGGTGCGTTGCGCAGTGCTTTCCTTCGTGTTGAATGAGGCAGGAGCCTGAAACCGCAATGTTTCTTCGCGGAACTTCACCGATTCGCCACTTCCTTTGCTCACCGTGGCAATGATGTGGGCGTTGGTTACTGTATAGTCGTCTTTCAGCGCGGCCGTTAGCGGTATGCGGGTATTGCCATCGATGGCTACCTCCACGAAAGTGGTGAGGTTCTTCACTTCAATGGACGGGGGCAGATCGGGTATCACTTCTATCGGGTAATAATCCGAGCGGTAAGTGCCGGTGGCATCCGTCCATTTCAGTTGGTAAAATCCCGGTTCCTGTATAACACGCTCATGTCGTGCGTTGGCGCCCTGCCACACTGCAGCTACCGAATCGCGGCCGGAAAAAAGCCACTGCAAGGTTTCAGGCGGCTGATTGAATACGAGGTTCCAATGCACACGGCTTCCTTTTCTCACCTTCAATGGAAGTTGTTGGCTGGTTACTTCTTTCACCGCAGTGTACGTGGGTGGGGTGATGGTGATTGCTATCTGGCTGATTGCACTTTTCAGGGGTTCGTCTTCCAGGGGCGTGACGCGCTCCTCTATTGGCGCAAGCGCAGCGTGCTCGGTGGATGCAGTGGGAAGGAAAATAGACAACCCGATACCGATGAGAACGAAGAGTACGGCCCACGGCAGGCGGTGGGGCAGGCGGATGTTGCCGCTGATCTGGGCCAGCTTTTCGGTGGCCTTTTGTTGTTGCAGTTGTTGCAGCGCGTTCTCAGGTTGCGTAAGCAACAGGTCGGTACTGTCCTGCATTTCCGGATACCAGCGGTTCAGGTAGTAGGCCATGTTCCATTCCGACAACGACCAAAGCTTCAGGTGGCGCGTATACCATCCAAAACCGATTACGCCCGCCACCATAGCGGCTACCCACGCGGTGGTGAGCCCAACGCTTAGCTTCAGCAAGGCCATGGTGAACAACGCGAGGGCCAGTGCAAACAAAATGCTTTCACCCATCCGCAGGAGTAGGTAACGTTGCCGTAGTTGGCGTAAAGGGTGTGAAGCGGGTGTCATGCTTTTTTCCAATAAGCCAGGGTTCTTTCAGCTAAAAACAGCAACGCCAGCAGTGCGGCCAGCCACGCGTGTGCGGAGGTACCTGGCGCCACAGTGCCGAGGGCAGTGGTGCTGCGCCATTGCATGGATTCGTTCAACACGCGGGCGTCATGCGCATCGGCTCGTTGTTTTGCTTGTTGCTTTGGCAGCACGATGGCGGCCAATTGCACGGGCAGATTTTCCTTCCAGGCCAACTCCGTGCTCAACGGTTTCGTGAGAAGCCAATGGTTAGCCGAGGCAGGTGTTAGCAAAGACTGACGGGCTGTTTCGCGGAAGGCAATGCTGTTCTTCACGTGTAAGGGAACGGGTTGTGCCGATAGCCACACCACCCAGTCGGGTTGGGTTGAAGCGGCATAAGGAGTGGTCACGATCGTAGTGCGGGTTTGGCTGGCAACGATTTGCAGCGCCTGTTCAATCAATCGGGCCTGTGCCGCCATCGACTCTTCGGCATAGATGGAAACATGGATGCTATCGATGGGGGTAAGGGCAACGGAGTCGGCAGCGGTACCAACTGGTACTATTTTCGATTCAAACGAAAGCTCACCAGCGGTGGCCCACCCGGTTCGCACGAGCAGCGAATCGGTACCGATTTGCTTTTGCACCAACACAAACGCTTTGTCGTCAGGCTCTACGGTTATCCAGGTTACGAAGTCGGGGAGGGGAGCGGCTGACCAACCAAACTGCAACAACCGCGATGAGCTGAGCACCACTGCTTTTTCTAATGGTTGTTTTTGCAGTTCTGCCACCAGCAAGTCGTAATTGTCCGCACCCGAGGCTGCGCCTGGTTCCGTTGGGAAACCGGCCGAGAGGGCGTGTAACTCGTACCCTTGTTGGGTAAGGCTGTCGGCAGCCCGTATGGCGAGGGGATGGGTTTGTAACGAAGGCTCCACGAGTACCCATTTTTTTGCGGCACCGAATGGTGTATGCAGTTGCGCCAACATCAGCACCATGAGCAGCAGCAGCAACAAACGCACCGCCAGCAGCAGCTTTTCATTCAGCCGTATGCTGCGGAATTGTTGGGTGGCAGATTCGTTCAGGTGGCGCAAGCTACCGATGCGAATAACGGGGCCTTCTTTGCGACTCAACAAATGAATAGCGATCGGAACAAGGAGTCCGGCCAGTGCCCACAAACCGATTGGATTAGCCAGCCACATGGTTTACCTCACTAGTTTTTTTCTTACCGTTAAAAAGTTGCGCAGCACTTTCTCCACGGGGTCCTTCATCGTTACCAGGTGGTAGCCGATTTGTTTCTCCAACATCCACGTGCGCGCGTCTGCTATCCAGGCGCTCACTTGGGCGGCATAACGTTTTTGTTCTTCTACCGTGTTCACCTTCATTCGCTGGCCCGTTTCCAGGTCTTCGAAAGTAAATGAACCTGCGTAGCTCATCTCTTTTTCTTTTTCACCCATCAGGTGAAATACCAACACCTCGTTGCGCGGGGTTTTCAATCGGCTGATAAATTGCAGGAGGTCGCCTGCTTCATCGTATAAGTCGGTAAAAAAAACAATCATCTCCTTGCCGTGGTGGTTGTATAGATGGTCCAGCCCGTTGTTTTTCTTCCAGGTGCTTTCGCTTTTGGCAAGTATCAGTTCGTTCAGGAAACGCAAAAATTGTTGTTGTTCGAACCGCGGTTCGATGGTGCGTATCTGTTGGTTGTTTACAATGTACAAACCGAAGGTGTCGCTCTGCTTGCGGGCCAGGTAGGCCAGCGCAGCGGCCATTACTTTGGCATACTGAAATTTAGATATGCCATCTTCTTCGTAAGCCATCGACCGGCTTGCATCCAGCATGAACTTCACGGTGATGTTGGTTTCTATCTCCGACTGTTTGATGTAGTAGCGTTCTGTTCTGCCATACATTTTCCAGTCGAGCTGGCGAAGGTCGTCACCCGGTTCATAGCCGCGGTACTGGCTGAATTCCTGGCCTGCACCGATGCTCTGGCTTTTGTTGCTGCCACTCATGAAACCTTCCACAATGATTTTGGCAACCAGTTCGAGGCCATTCACGGTGTTGAGGATTTCCGGCTTTAGCAACTCTTTGATCCGGGCATTCATGTACTACGGTGTTTTGCTGAAGGAGGCTTCGGTTTTTTCCAGCAGATGTTTGGTCACCTGGTCGGAAGTTACACCGTCTGCCTCAGCTTTGAAGTTCATGAGGATGCGATGACGCAACACCGGGTACGCCACATGGCGTATATCTTCCGGTATAACAGAGAAGCGACCATGGAGCAACGCGCGCGCCTTGGCCGTAACAATCATGGCCTGCCCGGCTCGTGGCCCTGCACCCCAGCGCACCCACTCATTCACAAACGCTACATCTGTGTGGCCGGTGCGTGTGCTGCGCACCAGTTGACTTACCCAAGCTATCAATTCTTTGCTGATGTGCACATCGCGCACCAGCTTTTGCGCCTCCAGAATTTTGGCACCTTCAATTACTTTGTGCACCGGCTCCGGTTTGCGGCCCGTGGTGTTTTCGAGTATGGCCTGCTCTTCGGCAGCCGTAGGGTAATTGATTTTGATATACAACAGAAAGCGGTCGAGTTGGGCTTCCGGCAATGGGAACGTGCCGGCCTGCTCGATGGGGTTCTGCGTGGCCAAAATAAAGAAAGGCCGCTCCAGCGGATACGTGGTGCCCGCATACGTTACCTCAAACTCCTGCATGGCCTCCAGCAACGCGGCCTGTGTTTTAGGAGAGGTGCGATTGATTTCGTCTGCGAGAATGATGTTTGCAAAAATGGGGCCCTTGTTGAACTTGAAGATGCGTTTGCCAGTAGTGTGGTCTTCTTCCAACACTTCGGTGCCCAGAATGTCGGATGGCATCAGGTCGGGGGTAAACTGAATTCTTCTGAACTTCAGGTCGATGGCATCGGAGAGCGTGCGGATCATTAATGTTTTTGCCAGGCCAGGCACACCCTCCAGCAACGCGTGGCCTCCTGCCAGAAAGGTTACCAGCAACTGGTCGATGGTTTCTTCCTGCCCCACAATCACTTTGCGGATTTCCTGCTTTAAGGTGCCCAGCCGCGCAATCAGGTCTTGCACAGATTGTTCTGTCTTTTGTAGTTGGTCTGTCATGCTCAGGTGAATTAACTGGTCAGCGCATACATCACTATGTTTACACTGAAACGCGTGTTGTCTATTTTGTAAAACCGTTTGTTGCGAAAGTCATAATCCCATTCGCAGCCGTAGTCTTTGTTGCTGTAGAGCACGGCAATGCGGCCATTCACTTCAATGGCTTTCAGGTAGTCGTGCACAATGTCATCGCCCCAGCCGTTCAGTTCCTGTGCGGTGGTAGGGGGGCCATCGAACTTAAAAAACGACTGGTAGATGGCGTGGTTGTTGGGAATTTTCTTCAGCGCCTGGCTACCAAACATACGCTCCATCTGCGATTCGAAAGATTTGGCAAACAACCCATCGATGTCGTGGTTGCAGTCGTCTACAAATACAAAGCCGCCATTGTTTATATATTTTTCGAAGTTGGCTCTTTCGCTGGCGGTGAATTCAACCAGCTTGTGCCCGCTGAGGTAGCAGAAAGGCGCTTTGAAAATTTCCGTGCTGCTTAACGACACAATGTTCTCGCGGGTATCTATCGGCAGCGTGGTGTATTCGATGAGCGAGTTCAGCACATTGGCAGGCATGCGTTCGTCCACATCCCAGTCGCCCGACTCGTATTGTATTCTGGTGAAGAAAAACTTTTGGTTGCTATCCATCCGCACGGCACATCCTAAAAAACCTCTGCGTTCCTTTGCGTAATCTGCCGGTTTTCATTTCAACCGCAAAGAACGCAAAGGCACGCAAAGTAGTTCTGAAATCTACACTGCATCCGACAAGCTGGAGAACGTAAAGTCTCTGATCTTGAGAGGAGGCAGCAGGTAGTTGATATTTGATTCTACACTCACGGTCCGTTCCACTTTGCCCATCTCTTCCAGGTTGTTCAGCATAATGATGGGGCTCTCGTTGAAACGGAAGTTTTTGATCGGGTATTGGATCTTGCCGTTCTCGATGTAGAAAGTGCCATCGCGCGTAAGACCGGTGAGCAGCAGCGTTTGTGGATCCACATCGCGGATGTACCACAGACGTGTAACCAACACACCCTTCTTGGTGCCCGCAATCAATTCATCCAACGACTTGGTGCCGCCATCCATGATGATGGCATCGGGGTTGGGTATGGCTTTCACACCTTTCTTATCGGCCCAGTAGCGCTCGTAGGTCAGGTTTTTAATCACACCTTTTTCAATCCAACTGGTGCGCTCTTGCGGGCGGCCATCGCCCGTCCACGGGCTGGTGGGCAGTTCCGGATGTTGCGGGTCAGAATAGATGTTCACACGTTCGTCCACCATTTTCTCACCCAGCTTGGTGGCGCCACCCGGTTTACTCAGGAAGCTACGGCCCTCATCGGCCTGGCGTGCATCCAACCCAAACATGATGCGCTCCAGCAGCACGGCTGCGGCAGCGGGCTCCAGAATAACCGTGTACTTACCCGGCTCAATGGCTTTCGCAGCGGCCGACTTCAACGCTTTTTCTGTGGCAATTTCGGTGGCGCGTTGGGTGTCGAGCTTGGTAACATCGTTGTAACCGCGTGTGGCATAGCCTGAGCCTTTGCCATCTTCCGTGCGTACAGTTACGCTGAAGTTTACTGAGGTGGCTGTGTTGTAGGCAAACAGCCCTTTGGTGTTCATCATGGCTGCATAGCCGGTGCTGTCTTCCAAATAGCCTGCGGCTACTGCCTTTCTACTTTTGGCCACCTTCAGGCTTTGCTCCACAAAGTCGGTGCGTTGTTTGGGTGTGATGGCCGCAGTGGCAGGCACGTACGTTTTAGAGGGGCCATATGTTTGTGGGCCGAGGAAGGGCATGTACTCCGGATTTTCGGGTGCTAATTGTGCCAGTTCTTCCGAGCGCCTCACCACCTTTTCCAGAGAGGCATCATCAAATTCGTTGATGGTAGCCACACCCAGTTTTTTTCCGTAAGCAGATGACACCACCAGCGTACTCTGGCTGGTGCGGCCGCTGGTGCTTACAGCATTGCGTGCATAACGTATATTGCCGTTGTCATTGCCGTTCAGGTTGGCTTCGCACTCATCGGCTTTGGAATAGCTCAACACTTTTTTCAAAAGTGCCTGTGCTTCGTCTTTGCTAAGTATTGGCATAAGAGGTTAACCTAAGTTTCTGGAAGTATTGATAACATTCACACCATTGAATCGGGCGGTGGAAGACCCGTGCGAAACGGCACTGCTTTGCGGAGGCTGCCCTTTGCCATCGAAGAAGGAGCCTCCCAGGCGGTAATCGTCTGCATCGGCAATGGCGGTACAACTGTTCCAGAACTCTTGCGTGTTCGATTGGTACGCCACATCGCGCAACATGCCGGCAATCTTACCGTTTTTGATTTCGTAGTAAAGTTGACCGCCAAACTGGAAGTTGTAGCGCTGCTGGTCGATGGAGAACGATCCATCGCCCACAATGTAGATGCCTTTTTCTACATCTTTAATCAGATCGTTTACGCTTTTCTTTTCTCTGCCCGGCTGTAGCGATACGTTGGGCATGCGTTGGAATTGCACGCTACTCCAGTTGTCGGCATAGCAGCAACCTTGCGAGGCGGGTAAACCCAAAATATGGGCCTGGTCGCGGATGGTTTGGTAGTTCACTAAAACACCGTCTTTTATGATGTCCCACTCACCGCACTGCACACCTTCGTCATCGTAACCTACGGCACCTAAGGAGCCTGGTTGTGTTTTGTCGGCTTTGATGTTTACAATCTTGCTGCCGAAGTTAAACTTCTTCGACTCCCACTTGTCGAGCGTAAGGAAGCTGGTACCGGCAAAGTTGGCCTCGTAGCCCAGCACGCGATCTAGTTCTGACGGGTGCCCTACCGACTCGTGAATGGTGAGCCACAGGTGCGAAGGGTCAAGAATCAGATCGTACTTGCCTGGCTCCACCGATTTTGATTTCAGTTTTTCTGCGCCTTGTGCGGCTGCCGCCTTTGCATCTTCCAGCATGTCGTAGCGGCCTTTGTAGAGCGGAGTAACGCCTCCCAGAATTTTATCTTGCGGGCGCGCGTTCAGGTATTCATAACCCATGCCCATGGGGGCGCTCAAAGAATTGCGTGTTTCGAATTTACCGGAGGCCGCATCGATGTTGGTAATGAAGAACGTGGGCCAGATGCGGTGCACATCCTGATCGATGTAAGAGCCATCGGTAGAGGCAAAGTACTTCTGTTCATTCACCAGGAACAACACAGACGTAATGTAGTTGGCTCCCCCTTTCATGGCGGCATCGTTCACACCCAGCAGCAGGTCTACCTTTTCTTTGATGGGCACCTCGAAGGCATTTTTTTCGATGGGTGCTTTCCAACTCACTTCGCCATAACCTTTCTGTGGTGCCAGTCGCACCGGCTCGGTAAGCAGGCGCGCGTTTTCTTTGGCAATGGCCACAGCCGTTTCGGCCGCTTTCGCGATGCTGTCGTTGTCCATCTTGTCGGTGGCGGCAAAGCCCCAACTGCCGTTGGCAATTACGCGTACGCCCATGCCATACGACTCGGTGTTCACAATGTTCTGTACTTTGTCTTCGCGTGTAACCACAAACTGGTTGAGGTAGCGCCCGATGCGCACATCGGTGTAGGTAGCGCCTTTGCTGCGCGCAGCATTCAGCGCCACATCGGCCATTCGTTTCTTAATGGCCGGATCAACGGTTTCGAGGGCCCGCTCGGGGTGAATGGGATGGCCCACCACGGGGATGCCTCCCATCAGGGCCGCACCGGCTGTACCCAGCCCGGTGAGGTAAATAAAGTCTCTGCGTTTCAAGGGAGTTGTGTATTTAGTTGGTGTTTTGTTCCTCTTTCCAATGTTGACAAATGTTGCTTACACGCGCCTCACCCTTTTGTGGTGAGATGGGCTGCTGGCTTCGGGTTTACAATATATCAAAACAACCACAACCCTTGCGAAGGATTGTGGTTGTCTCATTATTTTAATTCACGCTTAACAGCGCCTACACCGCATCCGACAGGCTGCTGAAGGTAAAGTCGCGAATCTTCATAGCTGGAATCAACGCGCTGCCTCCGCCTCCGGGCCCTCCACCGCTGGCTACCCGCATTTGTTTACCCAGGGTTTCCAGGTTGTTTAGCATAATCACCGGACTTTCGTTGAAACGGAAATTCTTGATCGGGTGTTTGACTTTTCCATTTTCGATGTAAAACGTTCCATCACGGGTCAATCCGGTGTACAGAAGGGTTTGCGGGTCTACCGCGCGTATGTACCAGAAGCGCGTTACCAGCACCCCTTTCTTCGTGTCTTTGATCATGTCTTCCATGGACGCATCGCCCCCCAACATGATGCGGTTGCCGGGAAAAGGAACCGGGGCCACATTTTTCTGCGAAGCCCAGTAGCGGTCGTAAATCAGATTGGCCACCACCCCGTTTTTAATCAAATCCATCTTGGTGCGGGCCATGCCGTTGCCCGTCCAGTTGGCGGTGGGCGCTTCTTCATTCCACGGATCGGTATAGATGGTGACGCGTTCGTCCACAATTTTTTCGCCCAGTTTGGTGCCACCCCCTTTTTTAGATAAGTAGCTGCGGCCTTCATCGGCCGTGCGTGCATTCATGCCAAACAGCATGAGGCCGATCAGGTCTGCGGCTGCATTGGGCTCGAGAATTACCGTGTATTTGCCTGGCTCTATAGCCTTGGCGTTGCGCGACTGCAGTGCCTTGTCGATGGCAATTCTCGATGCCTCTGCGGTATCGAGTTTGCTTACATCGTTAAAGTTACGCGCTACCCATCCAGAGCCGGTGCCATCGTTGGTGCGCATGGTAACGGTAAAGTCTACTCCCGTTGCCTGGTTATAAGCAAACAGGCCTTTGCTGTTCATCATTGCAGAAAAGCCGCGGCTGTCTTCCAGGAAACCGGCCGCAGTGATGTCTTTGGCGCTGGCCGGGTTGATGCTGTTGGCCGCAGCCTGTGCGCGGTATTCGGGTGTAATCTTGGCGGTGGCCTCCGAAAAGGTTTTGGTGTCGGGCCCGTAGTTTTGTGGGGGCAGCGGCTCCATGAACTCGGGATTTTCGGGTGCGAGTCTGGCCAACTCTTCGGCACGCCTCACCACTTTTTCTAGCGAGGCATCATCAAATTCGTTGATGGTGGCCGCTCCGGATTTTTTGCCAAAATACGATTGAACAGCCAGCGTAACGTTGCTGTCTTCTCCTGCGGTAGACACACTGTTGCGCGCATAGCGGATGTTGCCGCCATCGGTGCCATTCAGGTTTACTTCGCAACCATCGGCCTTGGAGAAGCCGATGACTTTCTCCAGTATGGTCTTTGCTTCTTCTTTAGAAAGTATTGCCATGATTTGTCTTCTTTAAGAGTAATCAGATTGTCCGTCCAGTATTAATTACGTTCACACCGTTGAAGCGTGTGGTAGAGCTGCCATGCGATACGGCACTTACCTGCGAGGGCTGCCCCTTGCCATCGAAGAAGGAGCCGAAGAGCCGGTAATCGCTTTCATCGCAAATACGAACACAACTGTTCCAGAACTCTTGTGTGTTCGATTGGTAGGCCACATCGTTCAGCATGCCGGCAATTGCTCCGTTTTTGATTTCGTAAAACACCGTGCCGCCAAACTGGAAGTTGTAGCGCTGCTGATCGATGGAGTAAGAGCCGCGACCGGCAATGTAAATGCCCTTCTCCACGTCTTTGATCATCTGGTTTACGCTGTAAGGATCTTTGCCTGGCGCCAGCGAAACATTGGGCATCCGTTGAAACTGCACATCGCTCCAGCTCTGCGAGTAGCAACAGCCGTGCGATTCGTTCAGGCCTACAATGTGGGCCTGATCGCGGATGGCCTGCACACCTACAAAAATGCCATCTTTAATCAAATCCCAGCGCTTGCACTGCACGCCCTCGTCATCGTAGCCCACGGCACCCAGCGACCCGGGTTGTGTTTTGTCGGCAAAAATATTCACCAGTTTGCTGCCGTAATTAAATGTTCCCGATTTCAACTTGTCGAGTGTGGCAAAGCTGGTGCCTGCATAATTGGCTTCGTATCCCAGTATGCGGTCTAGTTCTAGCGGGTGGCCTACCGATTCGTGAATGGTGAGGCCCAAGTGGTTGGGTTCCAGCACCAGGTCGTATTTGCCCGGCTCCACCGACTTAGCGGTAAGCATGGCCTTGGCTTGTTGGGCTGCTTTGGTGGCATCTTCAATCATGTCGTAGCTGTTGCGGTACAACTTCATGCCATCGGGAGCATCGAGCTTGTCTTCAGCCTTGGGAATCAGGTATTCGTAACCCATACCCATGGGGGCACTTAACGCATCGCGCGATTTGAACTTGCCCGAGGCCCGGTCGATGCACGATACGGTGAACGTGGGCCATATGCGGTGCACATCCTGATCGATGTAGGAGCCATCGGTAGACGCAAAGTATTTTTGTTCGTTTACCTGAAAAAGGTTCGAGCTGGCAAAGTTGGCACCTGCCTGCAGCGCTGCGCTGTTGGTACTTAACAAGAGCGCTACCTTTTCAGAAACAGGAACCTCGAATGCGTTTTTCTGAATCGGGGTGTTCCAGGTTACTTCCCCGTAGCCTTTTACGGAAGCCAGTTTTACCGGCTCTTTCTGGAATTTGGAGTTAGCTTTGGCAATGGCCACGGCCCGCTCTGTGGCTTTCTTTACGCCATCGGCTGTAACATTGTTAGTGGCCGCAAAGCCCCAGGTGCCATTGGCAATAACGCGTACGCCCACGCCAAACGATTCGGTGTTGACAATGTTCTGCACGCGATTTTCGCGGGTGGTGATGAACTGATTGAGGTAACGCCCAATGCGCACATCGGCATAGGTGGCGCCACTGGTGCGTGCCGTGTTAAGCGCCACATCGGCCAATTGTTTTTTTTGCGATACCTGCAGCGGATGTTCTAACAGCACTTCGGCCGGAACCTCCCTACCAAATACAGACACAGGCAGCATGAGGCCACCCAGACCCAATCCTGCCAACTGAACAAAATCCCGTCTTTTCATTTTGTATGGATAACTTTAAAGAGAAGTTGATTTAACCTTTTCTAAGGTGACGGAAGGTCATGCTTCCGACCATGAAAAGTACTTAAAAAAACGAGTGTTCGGCTGGTCGTTTCCGGGCAATTATATAAGCGGCAGTTGTTTTGCAATTGGTTGTAAATCCTATTTACAAAAGGGATTTACAGATCAGGGAACGATCAAATCAGAACCGGGCAGAAAGAGGAAGAGTCTTCGTTGTGGGCGAAGACTCTTCAGAGATTATTTCAGGTCGGAAAAATCGAAAGAGGTTTCGAGGAATTTGGTGGTGAACTTGCCCGAGCGGAAGATGGCATTGTCCATCAGCTTCAGGTGGAATGGAATGGTGGTTTTGATCCCTTCGATTACAAATTCACTCAACGCACGCTTCATGCGTGTAATTACTTCCTCGCGCGATTGGCCGCTCACAATCAGTTTGGCAATCATGGAGTCGTAATTGGGTGGAATGGTGTAGCCCGCGTAAACGTGGCTGTCTACACGCACACCGTGGCCGCCCGGCAAGTGCAGGTTAATGATTTTGCCGGGTGAAGGACGGAAACCATTCGCTGGATCTTCCGCATTGATGCGGCACTCCATGGCATACAGGTTGGGAAAGTAGTTGGTGCCTGAGATAGGCACACCGGCCGCCACTTTAATTTGTTCTTTGATGAGGTCGTAGTCGGTTACTTCTTCTGTGATGGGATGCTCCACTTGTATACGCGTGTTCATCTCCATAAAGTAGAAGTCGCCATGCTTATCCACCAGGAATTCAATGGTGCCTGCACCTTCGTAGTTAATGGCTTTGGCGCCTTTGATGGCCGCTTCGCCCATGCGCTCGCGCAACTCCTGGCTTACAATGGGAGAGGGGGTTTCTTCCACCAGCTTCTGGTGCCTGCGCTGTATGGAGCAATCGCGTTCGGACAGGTGACACACTTTTCCGTATTGGTCGCCCACCACTTGTATTTCGATGTGGCGGGGTTCTTCTACAAACTTCTCAAGGTAAAGCCCATCGTTGCCAAAGGCAGCACCTGCTTCGCGCTTGGCATCGTCCCAGGCTTTTTTAAACTCCGATTCGTTGTTGATGATGCGCATGCCCTTGCCACCGCCACCGGCAGTAGCCTTCACAATAACCGGGTATTTGATTTCTTTGGCAATCTTCATACCCTCTTCCAACGAGCTCAGCAAGCCGTCTGAACCGGGAATAGTAGGTACGCCCGCCTTTTTCATGGTATCTTTCGCGGTGGACTTATCGCCCATGGCGTTGATCATATCGGGGGTAGGGCCAATGAATTTGATACCGTACTCGTGGCAGATAGCCGAGAACTCCGCCCGTTCGGATAAAAATCCGTAGCCGGGGTGGATGGCATCGGCATTGGTAATTTCTGCGGCCGAAATTAAGCGTGGAATGTTCAGGTACGATTCTTTGCTGGGTGCATCGCCAATGCAAACCGCTTCATCGGCAAAGCGCACGTGCAAACTTTCCTTATCTGCGGTGGAGTAAACGGCTACCGTTTTGATATCCATTTCCTTGCAGGTGCGTATTACGCGCAAGGCAATTTCTCCACGATTGGCAATTAATATTTTCTTGAACATGAATGCTGATTTTAGAATTTGTGAATTTCGACTTGAGATTTTTAAATCTTAAAAATCCATTAATCTCATATCTAAAATTCTCTTAGTCCGGTTCTACCACAAACAACACCTGGTCGTATTCAACCGGGGTTGAATTTTCAATCATCACCTTTACAATGGTTCCGGAAACTTCGGACTCTATTTCGTTGAAGAGTTTCATGGCTTCGATGATGCAGACGGTCTGCCCCTTCGATACTTTGTCGCCCACCGAAACAAATGGTGGTGAATCAGGGTTAGCCGAACGGTAGAACGTGCCGATCATAGGCGATTTGATATCAACGGTTGCCTTTGTACCCGAGGCTTTTTCTACTTTGGGCGCTGTGGCTGCCGCAGGAGGTGCGGGTGCTGCCACTACGGGTGTTGCGGGCATGGCCACGGGCGCGGCCATGACAGGTGCCGATGATTTCAATACTTTTTGATCGGGTTCACGCTTTACATGAAGTTTCAACTCCTTTGTTTCAATGTCGACTTCATTAAGGCCTGAATGTGCAATAAAGTCGATCAGGTCTCTGATCTCTGAAGTTTTCATTTCCGATTGGGTTAAGGGTTTGTCCACATTACCGGAGGTGTTTTTTTTTGTAGCCACCGGTGTTTCTTTCTTTTTTGTTGCCATGGGCCTGAAATTACTTTACACGCTCCACGTATTCGCCCGTGGCAGTGTTTACTTTAATATTGTCTCCTGTGTTCACAAACAAAGGTACACGAATCTCCGCACCGGTTTCAATGGTGGCGGGTTTCAGCGTGCGGGTGGCAGTATCGCCTGCAATGCCAGGTTCGGTGTAGGTAACGTTTACCACTACGTGCTGAGGCGCTTCTGCGGTAATGGCATTGGTACCATCTTCGAAAGCGATCAATAGAGTAACTCCTTCTTTAATGAAGTTGACAGAGTTGCCCAGCAAGGCCTTGTCGATGTACACCTGTTCGAACGTGTCGTTATCCATCACCACCAGGCTGTCGCCATCGGCATAGAGGTATTGGTATTCTTTGGTTTCTACGCGCAGTATTTGAATTTCATCGCCTGGGCGAAAACGATTTTCTGCAATCTTACCATTGCGTACGTTGCGCATTTTTACTTGGTAGAATGCGCGCAGATTACCAGGTGTGCGGTGCTGCAGTTCTTCTATCTGCATTACCTCGCCATTATAGCGCACAAAATTACCCTTGCTCAGGTCTGAAATAGTTGCCATACAAAAATGTGGTCTTGAAGTTACAAATGAATTAAATATTTACAAGTCGGTTACATTACGGTTGGCACTCGTCTTACATGCGTGCGGCCCAGACGCAATTACTTGCGCGCAGTTTTTCCATCATAGGCCCACTTTACATAGATGGCGCCCCACGTAAATCCTCCACCAAAGGCCGCCAGAATCAGGTTGTCGCCTTTTTTTAGTTGCTTCTCATAGTCCCACAACAAAAGTGGCAGTGTGCCAGCCGTGGTGTTACCATAACGTTCTATGTTCATCATCACTTTTTCTTCGGTAATGCCCACGCGGTTCGCGGTGGCATCGATGATGCGTTTGTTGGCCTGGTGTGGAACCAGCCAGGTAATGTCTGATGGTTTGAGGTTATTTCGCTCTGCTACTTCTGCCGCCACATCAGCCATGTTGGTAACGGCAAACTTAAATACCGCTGCGCCTTCCTGGTAAACAAAGTGAAGGCGTTTATCCACGGTTTCGTGCGAGGCAGGCATGCGGCTACCGCCTGCTTTCATGTGCAGATAGGTTTCCCCAGAGCCATCGCTGCGAAGTATGGAATCCATTACGCCCACTTCTTCGGTGGTAGGTTCCAGCAGTACACAGCCGGCACCATCGCCAAAGATGATGCACGTGGTGCGATCGGTGTAATCCAGAATGGCCGACATCTTATCGCCCCCAATCACAATCACTTTTTTATACCGACCAGATTCAATGTAGCTGGCCCCGGTCTCCAATCCGAAAAGAAAACCGGAGCACGCTGCGCCCATGTCGTAGCTGAAAGCATTGGTAGCGCCTACCGCAGTAGCCACAATGTTGGCCGTGGCAGGAAACGTCATGTCGGCAGTAACGGTGGCGAAAATGATGGCATCAATTTCTTTGGGATCTACCTTGGTTTTAGCCAGCAGGTCTTTCACCGCTTCGATACCCAGCACCGACACGCCTTTGTTTTCTCCTTTCAGAATTCTGCGTTCTTTGATGCCCGTGCGGGTGGTAATCCACTCATCGGTGGTTTCTACCATGGTTTCGAGCTCTTTGTTGGTAAGCACGTAGTCGGGTACGTAACCTCCCACACCGGTAATGGCTGCTCTTATTTTGTTCATAGGTCTCTCTCTTTGCGAGAACAGGTCTGGTTTTTGTTAAAAACAAATGCCCGATTGAAACATCAATCGGGCAGTTTCTTTACACACGTTTATTGAGTCTGTTGACTTTTGTAACAAACCTTTCGTATTGATAATAAAAGAAGGCGGAAGGTGTGCGTGGCCATGGCAAATTACGCCAGTACCTCTTTCTCCATTACTACATTGCCTTTAAAATACAGTTTGCCTTCGTGCCAGTAGGCACGGTGGGGCAGGTGGTGTTCGCCCGTTGCGCTGTCTACCACAAACTGTTTGGCTGTAGCTTTATAGTGTGTTCTTCTTTTGTCTCTCCGCGTTTTCGAGGTTTTACGTTTCGGATTTGGCATAGTATTCTACTTTTTATTTAGCTTCTTCAAAATTTCCCATCGGGGGTCTGTGGTTTCCTCATTGCTCTTTTCAGAGGAAGACGTATAGACAATTTCCCCTTCGTCATCGGATTCATTTTCGACAGCCAGAAAGCGGGGGTGCAGCTTCTTCATGGGAATCTGCAGCACAAGCCACTCGTACATAATTTGCCCCAGCTCCAGCGTGGCCTGATCGCGCGTAATGATGATGATATTCTCATCTACTTCGCCTGCTTCCTCGCCATACTTAAAAAGCACCTGTTTTTTCACCCTTACCGGATACTGAAAGGGTTCCAGTGATCGGTCGCAAACCAGGTCGGCTTTGCCTTCTATCGAAAAATCAACCTCAATGAACGTTTCGTGCTTATTTAATACCACCCGTGCTTCAAATACTCCTCCGTTTAACAACGTGGTACCGTAGCGCTTGAAAAACGCATCGTCTAAAGTGTAATTAAACTTATGCGCTTTCAGGCTTAGCCCAATGATATTCACTTCGTAAGCCTTCAACCCAGTGGGTTTTTAAATAAGCGGGCAAATTTACAGGAATTGTTTGATTTGAGTGGACCTGGGTAGACTTTTTTAGGGATATATGGCTAAAAACGGCCGTTAGGGTAGTACATAGTTGCTAAAAACCTCTTTTTTAAGGTCTTCCAAGGTTTTCAACTCCATGTGCTCAGCAAGGTAGTCTACCACGTTTTTTTTAAAGCCCAGCTTAATGGCAATGCTTTTACAGAAAATGATCTCGCTTTCAAACACCTTGTGGTCGGCCAGCATCAGGTTAACGCAGGTCAGCAGGTATTCAAATTTTTGCTCGGTAGACAGGGCGCCCAGGGTTTCGATGGGCTCGGGGTTGCGGATGAGTTTGGTTACCTCTTCTTCGGGGAAGTTGCGATCCTGGGCAATGCGGAAGATGATTTCGCGCTCAGTCTTGGCAAAATGCTTGTCGGCCTCTGCCAGTTGGATCAAAATATTGATTTGCTTTTTAGTGACAATGTCCATTTCCTGTAACGCTTGATATCAAATCTAAGGAAATTGTGCGGATTCTTTCCCTTTTACAGATGCAAAGGCCGCTATATTTTGGCTGGCCGGGATTATTTTTCTTCTAACTGCGGCACTCTGTTCTTGATAATGTCGCAGGCCAGGTAGATGGCTTGGCGCATAGAACTTTCGTCTGCCTGGTTTTTACCCGCAATGCTGTAGGCCGTGCCATGGTCGGGCGATGTACGCACAACGGGTAAGCCTGCGGTATAGTTCACGCCATTTTCGAAGGCCAGCGTTTTAAAAGGCACTAAGCCCTGGTCGTGGTACATGGCCACAATGCCATCGTATTTCAGGTGCTGGCTGGCCCCAAAGAAGCCATCGGCTGCAAACGGCCCAAATATCAGCTTGCCTTTGTTCTTCAGATCGCTGATAACGGGTTTGATTACCTGAATTTCTTCCTGGCCGATCAGGCCTTCATCGCCAGCGTGGGGGTTCAGGCCCAAAACGGCAATGCGGGGCTTGCTGATTTTAAAATCCTGCCGCAGCGACATTTCAAGCAGCCTGATCTTGAGCTCCACACGCTCGCGGGTTAATAAAGGGGCAATGTCGCGCACGGGCACATGTTCGGTAACCAGGCCCACCCGCAGGTTGCCGGCCACCAGCAGCATTAGGGTTTCGGTAGCGTTGAAGGCCTGCGTAAGGTATTCGGTATGCCCGCGGTATGGAAAGTCCTCACCATGTATGGTGTTTTTGTCGATCGGTGCGGTAACAAATCCATCGATGATGCCGGCACGCGCCTCTTCTACCACTTTTTGCAGCGCCAGCAGCGCCCCCCGTGCCGCCTCCTTCGAGGCAACCCCGGGGTTTATTTCGATGGCTTCTTCCCAACAGTTTACTACATTGATGGACTTAGGGAAAAACTGGCCGGGTGTTTTTACCTGGCTGTAGTTCAGTTCTTCTATCTCCATCAACTTTTTGTAGTACGACAGCACGCGCGAAGAACCATACACCACCGGTGTAATGAAGTTGAGCAGTCGGTTGTCGGCCAGTGCTTTAATCACCACCTCGGGTCCAATGCCGTTTAAGTCGCCAAGGGTAATACCTATACGGGGTTTTTCGTGCTGCTTCTGTTGCGACATGGTCTTCAGCTATTTGTTAAGTGATGGTGCAATTTATATTAAATTTTAATCCTCGCCTTCTATTTGTGCACCGGGCAACGGTTTGTCGAGTATCTTTAACCGCCATGGTTCGCCCCAAGAAATACCTAGGTCAGCACTTTCTGAAAGACAACAACATTGCCCGCAAAATTGTGGAAGCATTGCAGGTGAGCGAAAACGAAACCGTGCTGGAGATTGGCCCCGGCACGGGCGTGCTTACCCAATACCTGGCTCAAATGCCGTTGCAACTCAGGCTGATAGAAATCGATACCGAGTCGGTGGACTACCTGCGCGCACATTATCCGGCATGGAAAGATGCCATCTATGAAGCAGATTTTCTGGAGGCCGACCTGGACAAGCTGGTGCCCGGCCCGTTGGCCATCATCGGCAACTTTCCCTACAACATCTCTTCGCAGATATTTTTTAAAGTGTTGCAGCACCGTGGCCGCGTAACGCAGGTAGTGGGCATGTTGCAGAAAGAAGTGGCCGACCGCCTGGCGGCACCACCTGGCAACAAAACGTATGGTATTCTGAGTGTGTTGCTGCAAGCCTATTATAACATAGAGTACCTGTTCAAGGTGCCACCAGGAGTTTTTCATCCGCCACCCAAAGTTATGTCGGCAGTCATCAGGTTGCAGCGCAACCAGCGCAAGCGCTTACAGTGCGATGAAACCTTGTTTCAGCGCGTGGTGAAACAGGGGTTTCAAAACAGACGCAAAACATTGCGCAACGCACTTAAAAATCTAAATTTGCCCGCTTACCTGTATCAGTTGCCTGTAATGGATCAACGTGCAGAGCAGTTGTCGGTAGATGATTTTGAAACGCTTGTATTGCAAATAGAGAAGGCCGGTGAAAGAGCACACACCCTTTGAGTTAACGAAAGAATTTCGCGATCGTTTTCAGCAGGCGCTGGATGATCAAGACATTACTTTTATACGGCAAACGCTGGAAGATATTAATGCGGCCGATATCACTTCTTTGCTCTACGAATTCAACAGCGAAGAATCCAAATTTGTACTCGATGTGCTGCCCCTGGAGGACCGCGCAGAAATTATTCGCGACCTCGACCCCGACACGCGCAAAAGTTTTCTGAAGGTGTACGAACCACAGGAGATTGCCGCCATCATCAACCTGCTGGATTCGGACGATGCAGCCGACATTTTGAATGAGTTGCCCATTAAACAAAGCGAAGAGATACTGGCCCTGCTGGACCCTGACGTGCGCACACAGGTGATTGACCTGCTGCGCTACGAAGAAAACGTGGCCGGTGGCTTGATGGCCAAAGAGTTGATAAAGGCCAACGTGAACTGGACGGTGGTGCAATGCATTGATGAGATAAGAAAGCAAGCCGAAAACGTTGGTAAGTTCTATGCCGTGTACGTGGTAGACGACCATGACAAGCTACTGGGGAAGGTAGCCCTGCAAGACCTGATTTTGAAGGAGACACGCACCCTGGTGAAAGACATTTACGATGAAGATGTGGTAGCCGTGGAAACCTATCTGCCCGACTACGAAGTGGCGGAGATCATGACCAAGTACGACCTGGAATCTGTGCCGGTGGTGAATTTCCAACACCAGTTGGTGGGCAGAATTACCATTGACGATGTGGTAGACGTAATTACCGAACAAGCTGAAGAAGACCGCCAGTTGATGTCGGGTATAACGGAAGATGTAGAAGAAGATGACAGCGTATGGCGCAACACGCGGGCGCGTTTGCCGTGGTTGCTGATCGGTATATTCGGAGGCATGCTCAGCGCCCGGTTCATGGGATTTTTCGAACATGAGATTGCACGCGTGGCAGCCATCGCATTTTTTATACCCCTTATTCAGGCCACCGGTGGTAACGTGGGCATCCAATCTTCATCGTTGGTAGTGCAAAGCCTGGCCGGCTCCGGCCTGGTAGATGAACGGATATGGACGCGCCTGGGAAAGGTGTTGAGCGTGGCCTTGCTGAATGGTTTCTTTTTGTCTGTACTGGTTTTTGGTGCCAGTTGGCTCGCGTTCGGCTACGATTCCCTCACACCGGTGGTAGCCATTGCGCTTTTTTGTGTGGTGATTTTTGCTTCACTGATAGGCACCATTACCCCGTTGATCTTGAACCGCTTTGGTTTTAACCCTGCGCTAGCATCGGGGCCCTTTATTACAACTACCAACGATTTGTTAGGGCTGGCCATCTACTTTTTAACGATCCACCTCTTGCTGTAGGTCTGTTGAGCAACTTTACAAACCAATGTAATATCTGGCGGCAAATCAGCGTGCCCCGTGCTGTTGTTTCAGCTTACCTTTGAACATAGAATAAGAAAAACGAAGCGAGGTATTCTCGAAAAATATTTTTTTTGTAAATTCCATTTTGTCAAGTTGAATGTCCAGGTTTACTCATTTTGCCCGCAGGCTGCAAGATCAATTCAATGAAGTAGTAGAGAAACCACTTCTTACTTCGGCTTTGGTTTTATTAATGGTGGCCCTGGTGGTTTTAAGCCTTAGCCTGAAATACTACCTTACCGATTTCGACAATTTCTGGGCACAGGTATTGGCAGAGGCCCATGGTATGATTTTCGACATCGCGGTCATTGGTATTCTTCTGGTTTGGTTACAACAGAATGGAGAAACCCGAAAACTGATCAGAACCTACCGCGATGAAATTGACGACTTTCGCTTGTGGGAATCAGAAGAAGCGGCCTTCCGTACGGTGGGTAACATCAAGCGTCTCAATCGTCATAAAATTCACGAAATAAACCTGGTGAATTGCTACCTGGCACGCACCAACCTGAACTACGTAAACCTGAAAGGGTCTAACCTCAATTCATCCAACCTCAGCAATTCGTCTTTGATTGAAACCAACCTGGAGAACACCCGATTAAACCAGACTAACCTGGAGAATTCTAATCTAAACCAGGCTAACCTGAACGGGGCCTATGCCAGTGGAGCCAATTTTAAAGATGCATTTTTGATCAAGGCGCAATTCGAAAATGCTTTCCTCATCAAAACCAATTTCAGGAATGCGTTTTTGATGGAAGCAAATCTGCAGGGCAGCTACCTGATGGGTGCTGATTTTGAAAATGCCAGTTTATACAAAGCAGATTTGCGGGGTGCCAAAGGGTTAACCCTCGAACAATTGGCGAAAGCCAAAACATTGTACCTGGCCAAGTTTGATGACGAACTGCTGGAAGAAGTGCAGGCCCAGATACCTGAATTGGTAGGAAGCTGATTTTTGCTTTAGTCGCGGAAAGAATTACCTTTGTGTCAACAACGGTTTCGGCAACGAAACCGTTGTTTCTTTTTTCACGGCTGTGATTAAAGAATGGAAGTGAAACAAATTGATAGAATGGTCATGAGCAAGAATGTGTCGTACTACACCAAAGACGGATTAGAGAAGTTGAAGAGTGAGCTGAATGAGCTGAAGTCGAAAGGACGTGCTGATATTGCGCGGCAGATTGCCGAAGCGCGCGACAAAGGCGATTTGAGCGAAAACGCTGAATACGATGCGGCCAAAGATGCACAAGGCCACCTGGAAGCAAAGATTGCCCAGTTGGAAAACCTGTTAGCGAACGCACGCCTGTTGGACGAATCGAATGTTGATACGTCTAAGGTTTCTATTCTTTCTAAAGTAACCATCAAGAACAAGAAGAATGGCGCTTCATTTACCTATACGTTGGTGTCGGAAGAAGAAGCAGACCTGAAGACGGGGAAGATCAGCACCATGTCGCCCATTGGCAAAGGTTTGTTGGGCAAAAAGAAAGGAGAGAGTGCGTTGATAAAAACGCCCGCAGGCGAAATGGAGTTTGAAGTAGTGAACATCACCGTTTAGAAATTCTTGCCGGAAGAATATGCCCAGCATTTTCACACGTATCATTCAGCGCGAAATTCCCGGCCACATTGTGGCAGAGAATGATCGCTTCATAGCTTTTCTGGATATTATGCCCCTGGTGTTGGGCCATACGTTGGTGGTGCCCAAAAAAGAAGTGGACTACATTTTTGATATGCCCGATGCCGAGCTGGCCGATTTGATGGTGTTTGCCAAAAGTGTAGCCGGGGCGGTGCGCAAAGCCGTACCGTGTCAACGCATAGGTGTTTCCGTAATCGGGTTGGAGGTGCCGCATACGCATGTGCACCTGGTGCCCATGAATTCGGCAGACGATGTGAATTTTACGCGCCCGAAATTAAAGCCGACCCAGGAGGAACTGGCCGCAGTAGCCGAGAAGATCAGGGCTGCGCTCAAATAAAATCGATGTCCACATTCAAAGGGTAGCGCATTAGGTATTGCACGGCTGCCTCCACCGTCATGCCTTCAAACAAAACCCGGTACAGGGTTTCGGTAATGGGTGCGCGCACACCATAGTAGTCTGCGCACTTCTTGGTAATCTTTACGGTGTTTACCCCTTCGGCTACTTCCTCCATGCTGTCCAGAATCTCTGCCAGCGTTTCGCCTTTGGCCAGGCGGTAGCCTACCGTGAAATTTCGGCTCATGGGGCTGTTGCAGGTGGTAACCAAATCGCCAATACCAGCCACACCCAGAAAAGCTTTTACATTGCCCCCCAGGGCCCGCCCCAGATAAATCATTTCTACGGCCCCCCGGCTGATCAACAATCCCTTCGCATTTTCGCCATAGCCCAGGCCACTTAGCGCGCCCGATGCAATGGCCATGATGTTTTTCAGAACACCCGCCAGTTCAACGCCTACCAGGTCGTTGTTTTCATACACCTGAAACCGGTCGTTGCGCAGCAGTTTTTTACCCAACTGTATCACTTCCTGAAAAGGGCTGGCAATAACGGTGGCACCCGGCTGCCTTTGCGCCAGTTCCTTCGATAGATTAGGGCCCGCCAGGCAACCCACGCGCACCACCACACTTTCTTCGCGAATCACTTCGCTCATGGTTTTTACCTGGCTGCGGCTCAGTTTCTTCACCGTTTCCAACGTTTCGCCTTTGCCCAGCTTGATATCGAACCCTTTGGTGCCGTGGATCAATATGTGGCTGGGCCGCAGCGAGGGCGACAGCTTCTGCATCATGGAGCGAAAGTGCGCAGAGGGTACTATCGGAAAAATAACATCGCACTGGTCCGAAAGATATTCCAGGTCGTTCGTGGGCAATACGTTTTTGTGCATTTTATGCCCGCGGTTGTCCTGCTTGCGCAGAATGGTTTTCACCACTTTTTCATCGCGCGCGTAGAGCAGCACCCTGCGGTGCATGGCAATGATGTTGGCGATGGCAGACCCGAAGTTACCGGCCCCGATAACCCCAATGGGTTTGTCAGATGAGCTTTTCGAGGTCATAGCCTACCAACCGGTTTTGATAATAGTAGAGCAGCGACAAATCTTGTGTAACGATGTTGCCCTTTTTGTTGAGTAACAACGGACGGTTGAGGTGGAAGATGCCCACATTGTCGAGGCCATGGCGGATCACAAGGTCGGCTTTGCCTTTTAAGTGGGTAGCGTGGTTTACCTTGCCCTCGTCTTTCATACGATAGATTTCTTTTCTAACGCGCTTGAAGGTGGCGCGGAACTCCTGGTAGTCCAGTTCCAGTTCTTCTTCGGGCAAGCGCAGGAAGCTGAACAGGTCGAGCTTGGGGTGCTTTTTCAGCCACATCTGGAACGCTACAAACGCCACCAGGTGGCTGGCAAACACCCGGTTGATGCGGTGGTATTCGCTCACGATGCGCTGGCTCAGCATGCGGGTATACTCATCTTCGCGCTGGTGGTCTTCCGTTACCACGCCATTCGACATAAAGTAGTCGCGTGCGTTGATTACCCGACCGTGCGCATCGAGGCTGCGACCTTCTTCATCCACATAGTTGCCCATTACGTCCAGCGCGGGGCCAATGGAAACGGAAATATTAGACCCTTTGGTGAAGAACTTGAACATAAAGCGCAACAGTTGAAAACTGCCGTACTTATCCTGCTCGGGGAAATAGCGATCCTGGCCTTTTACCTGCAGGTAATCCTCAATCAGATCGGGCGCTTCCAGCACAAAGTGATAGTTCAATGTAACAGGCACCACGAAAATTTTGCGCACGTTATCGCTCGGGTCTTCCATAAACAGGTTGCGCTGCGCTTCAATGGAAGTGCTGAGCAATCCCAATTTCAACTGCTTTTCAATCATACCCGAACGCGAGCGTGTGCCTCCGGGAAAAAACAAACTATGAGCGCCTTTTTGAAGGGCCAGTGTGCTGTACATTTTCAGGGTCTCCAGGTAAGGCAGGTTTTTCTTGCGCCTGTCAACCTTGTATGCCCCAAGGCTGTTCATGAAGTAGGCGAAGATTTTGATGTTGAATAGATTCAAACCTGCGCCATAGATAAAGGCCGGCAGCCCCAGCGAGTGAATGATCCAGCCGATTAGGATGGAGTCGAGGTTGCTGAAGTGAGTGGGAACCATGACCACCGTGCCCTGGCGGGCCAGCTTGCGCAACAATTTTACTTTGCCCACCACATGAATTTTGTCGCGCAGGGTGTATTTGGAGCGAAAAAACCCGCCAAACTTCTTAATGCGTGCACCATTGAGCAGGCGCGAAAACCAGAACTTGGTAATTTCGCGCGCTACCTTGTATTTGCTGGGCTTGAAATTGCCGGCTATCTCATGTGCGTAGCGGTGCACAATGCGGTAGAGAATATCTTCTTCTGCTTTGCTAACTTCATCGGTGGCTTTGCTGCTCAGCTCCACCAACTCTGCCTTAATGCCCGACCAGAACCGCGATTCATCGGGAGGATCTACCCGCCAGCGGTTGCGCTTTAACCGGTTTTGCTCGCGAAATACAGTGGCTTCGAGTTCATCAATCAACTTCTTGCGCGTAGGGCGCAACAGCTTTACCCGCTCTATGGATTTTTGCGTTACCTCTTCCAGGAACTCCTTTCTGTTTTTACTTAGCTGATAGACGGGCCAATCGGGTATGCCCTCCAGAATAGGTTTGTATGCCTTGTTCTTATTTTTCTTTTCTACAATCTCCATTCAGCCAACTGCCATTTTAAGGGATGCCAAAGTTAAAAGTCGGGGTTACAATACCAAAACGGGCACTGGGGTCAGATCTCGTGGGTGGCCTCGTCTAGGCTGCGCGACATATCGGCAAACCGGGCCATGGCCTGATCGATAAAGTCTTCATTCAGAATCTTCTGAATATCTGCTTCTGACGTAAGGTCCAGTTCACTGATTTTGAAGGTCTGTTCGAAAGGCCCCAACTCCAACTTGATGAGAAACTTGTTATTCCAGTGAAAGATGGTGATTTTACACTCCGGATGGGGTATTTCGGCTACAACACGCATAAACAAATATCCCTCACGGCTCTGCCAAATCCAATTTTCACCCCAAATCAAACAAAAATCATTTTCTGTACCCCAACGGGTGATGGAAGAACCCTATTTTTAACGATAGGTTTACTGTAAATTGTTGTTATTTGTAAACCTGCCGCCCGTTTTGAATGTTGAAAACAGGAGGCCGGTTGGGAGAATGATTTTTGAAAGAAAAAGAATGATGAATACGTGGATGAAGCGGGTGTGGGGCCTGGCAGGGGTGATGTTGTTGTTTACAGTGACAACCCACGCCACACACTTGCGTGCCGGAGAAATAACCGTAGAGCGTCTCAATTGTACCAGCCTTACTTTTCGCATCACCATCACCGTTTACACCAACACGGGTTCCGACATCCGCTTTGGCGATGGGGTACTTGACTTTGGCGACCGGAGTGAACCCGTCATTACCCCCACTATCGAAAACACCCGCAGGCCCGATCTGGGCCCCAACATCGGCACGGTTTCTTACAGTGTAGAGCACACCTACTCAGGTCCCGGTCGCTTTGTTATCAGTTACCTGGAGCCTAACCGCAATGGCGGTATCCTGAATATTTTTAACTCCATCGAAACGCGTTTCTACATGGAAACCGTTATCAACATCGATCCTTTTTTGGGATGCAACAATTCTCCCAAATTATTGGTGCCACCGATCGATAAGGCCTGCACCAGCGCTGCCTGGTTTCACAACCCGGGCGCTTACGATCCGGATGGCGACAGTATTTCTTTTGAGTTTACGGTGCCCAAACGCGAGAAGGGGCAGGTGGTAAATAACTACCGCGACCCCAATAACAGGGAATTTTATGTAGGATTGGAATACGGTTTGGCCAATGAAAATGGTGACGGCCCGCCCACGTTCCAGATTGACCCGCGAACCGGCACCATTACGTGGGATGCGCCCGGAGCCGAGGGAGAGTATAACATTGCTTTTTTGATTGTGGAATGGCGCAAAATTAACGGCCAGTGGATACGTATGGGCTACGTAGTGCGCGATATGCAGATTATTGTGGAGGATTGTACCAACCAACGCCCCGAGTTGGAAGTGCCCGAAGATATTTGTGTGGAAGCAGGTGAATTGGTTACCGAAGATATTTTCGGTTTCGATCCCGATGGCGACAGTGTGTTGATTGAAGCATTCTCTCAGGTATTCGAAATCAATCCCAACCCTGCCTCTACCAACCCCAGCCCTTTCAGGTTTCTGCCATCCAACCCCCTGAACAAGGCACGGCTGCAATTTCGGTGGCAGACTGATTGCGAACATGTGAAAGACCAACCTTACCAGGTGGTATTTAAAATCACTGACAAGCCACCGCAAGGACCTCGGCTGGTGCAGTTCAAAACGTGGAACATCCGGGTAGTGGGCCCGCCACCGGTGTGGCAAAGTGGCCAGGTAGACCCGGCCAATCGCGCTGCTAACCTTGCCTGGGAGAGCTACGTGTGCAGCAATGCGGAAACCATACAACTTTGGAGGCGTGTAGACCAGTTTGCCTTTGTGCCCCCCGAGTGCGTAACCGGCATGCCCGAATTTCTTGGCTTCGAAAAAATTGCTGATTTGCCCATTACTACCACACAATTCAGAGACAATAACAACGGAAGGGGTTTGGCTGTAGGTGCCCAGTATTGCTACCGGCTGGTGGCGGTATTTCCCTTGCCTGGTGGTGGCGAAAGCTATGTATCGCAAGATGTGTGCCTCGACCCCATTCTGGCCGATGCACCTGTTATTACCCACGTAACGGTAGACCGTACTGATCGCACAAATGGGCAGGTTACCGTGAGCTGGCGATCGCCCTTTGATCTGAGCCCCGCCCAGTTTCCGCCTCCCTATAGCTACGAGGTGTACAGAGCCGAGGGCTTCAGCGGCAACATACGCATCACGAAGCCCCATCCCGGTCGTCTTACAGACTCCACCTTTACCGATCTCGCCATCAACACGGAAGAGCTCATCTACAACTACCGGGTGGTGCTTTACGATCGCGATGCCAACGCGGTGGATACCTCGTTTACGGCATCGACTGTGCGACTGGAAGCCGAGCCGCAGGTGCAACGCATTGAGCTAACGTGGAATGCCGATGTGCCATGGAGCAACCAGACCCAAACGTTCCCCCGCCACCTGATCTACCGCGGCCCGGCCAATGCACGCGACAATCAATTGACGCTGATCGACAGCGTTGACGTGGGGCAGTATAGATTTATGTATATTGATTCTGGTCAATACCAAAGTACACCGCTGCGCGAAACAGAAGTGTATTGCTACCGCGTGTTAACCCGTGGCGCATATGGCAACCCGAAAATTGATGAGCCGCTGCTCAACTTCTCGCAAACCATTTGTGCCCAGCCAAACGACAGCGACCCGCCCTGCACACCGGAGTTGGATATTGTAACCGCATCGTGCGAGGATTTGATCAGAAATACTTCTTGCGGAAATAATTTGTTCAGCAACACGCTCACCTGGAACAAGCCCGCAGATGAAGCCTGCCGTGCCGACATCAGGAGTTACAATATTTACATAGCCAATAAACTGGGCGAGGAATTTACCCTGTATGCCGAGAACGTGCGCGATACGTTCTTCATCGACAGCAACCAAAACCTAAAATCTTTTGCACGCTGTTACAAAATCAGTGCGGTAGACCGCTCGGGCAACGAGAGCGAACTGAGTGAACAGTACTGCTTTGACAACTGCCCGTATTACGAACTGCCAAACGTATTTACGCCTAACGAAGACAAGTGCAATGACAAGTTCAGCGCCTACAGCGACCGAACTGTGTTGAACGAAAATGGCGAGGCCCCTTGCGGCACCGTGGAGGATGATCTGGTAAATGCACGGTGTGCGCGCTTTGTGGAACGTGTAGAATTCAGGGTGTATAACCGTTGGGGAAAAGAGGTGTACAACTATGTGGGCCTGAAAGGCGATGATGGCCGGTCTGTGTATATTGATTGGGATGGAAGAGACAATAGCGGGGTGGCGTTGAGTTCGGGTGTTTATTACTACGTGGCCGATGTTACTTTCGATGTGGTCGATCCTTCTAAACAAAACCGCACGCTGAAAGGATGGGTACATCTGCTTCGGTAAAGCCTTCCCGTGTGGTGCTGTTCGATGGTGTGTGCAACTTATGCAACCAGTCCGTATTGTTCATCATTCAGCGCGATCCTTCCGCTAAGTTTCACTTTGCCACGTTGCAAGGGGCGTATGCACAACAGCAACTGGCACACCTCACGTCCGAAGAGCAAAAATTCGAGAGTGTAGTATTGCTGCAAAACGGAAAAATCTACCTGCAGAGCAGTGCTGCATTGGAAATTGCCCGACAACTAACGGGCGCCTGGCCGCTGATGTACGCATTCATTGTGGTGCCGCCCATCATTCGAAATGCCGTGTACGATTGGATTGCACGCAACCGATACAAGTGGTTCGGGAAAAAGGATGCCTGCATGATTCCTACGCCCGAGTTAAAGGCGCGTTTTATCGAATAGTTATTATTTTTGCACCCACTAAAAAACAGACATCATGAGTAAGGCCTATGTTTTCCCTGGTCAGGGTGCCCAGTTTACCGGTATGGGCAAAGAGTTGTTCGATAGCAATGAAAAGGCGCGCGCACTTTTTCAGCAAGCGGACAAAATTCTGGGTTTTCCGATATCGCAAACCATGTTTACCGGCACGGCCGATGAACTGAAGCAAACCAAGGTAACGCAGCCAGCCGTTTTTATACACTCAGTGGCCGTGGCGTTGTCGGCCGAAACGTTTACGCCCCATATGGTGGCAGGCCATTCGCTGGGCGAGTTCTCAGCACTGGTGGCCAACCAAACCCTTTCCTTCGAAGATGCGCTGAAGTTGGTATTTCAGCGTGCCCTTGCCATGCAGCGCGCCTGCGAAATTAATCCCTCTACCATGGCTGCCATTCTCGGTTTAGACGATGCCGTAGTGGAAGAAATTTGTGCCTCCATTAAGGAGGAAGTGGTGGTGGCGGCCAACTATAACTGCCCCGGCCAGCTCGTTATCTCTGGGTCAATCAAAGGTGTGGAAATTGCCTGCGAAAAAATGAAGGCAGCAGGTGCCAAGCGCGCCTTGCCATTACAAGTGGGTGGGGCGTTCCATTCGCCCCTTATGGAGCCAGCCAAGGCAGAGTTGGCAGCCGCCATTGAGGCAACCCGGTTTTCACAGCCCATTTGCCCGGTGTATCAAAACGTGAACGCCTTGCCCTCCACCGATACTTCAGTCATCAAAAAGAACCTGATAGATCAATTAACCGCCCCTGTTCGCTGGACGCAGTCTGTGCAAAACATGGTGAAGGACGGTGCCACGCATTTTGTTGAATGCGGCCCGGGTAAAGTGTTGCAGGGTTTGGTAAAGAAGATTGCTCCTGCTGCGGAAGCTGGCAGCTTATAGTTTATTTACCTCCAGTTTGTCGGGGCATTCGGTTAGCAATTGCTGGAATGTTTTTTTCAGCACAGGGTGGATGGCTTCTGCTGCCAGTTCGCACAGAGGTACCAAAGCAAACCTGCGGTTGTGTAATTCGGAATGGGGAACGGTAAGTGGCGGGGTTTTCAACACCACATCATGAAACAGCAGTATATCGATGTCGAGGGTGCGGCTTCCCCATTTTTCATTACGTTCGCGGCCCAGTTTTTTTTCAACAGAAAGAATTTCAGCCAATAATTCTTCTGGTGTAAGCAGGGTTTCAACCTCCAGTACCTGGTTCAGGAAATCGGGCTGGTGTACATTACCCCACGCTGCGGTAACATAGACAGACGAACACCTTTTGATGGTTGCAAAATGACCGATTTGTTGTCTTGCGCTGGCCAGCATCTGTTGTCTGTCGCCCCTGTTCGATCCCAAAAGCAGAAAGATGCCGTTCATCATGCCGCTTAAAGATAATGCGCGGAGGTTTTGAACCGATTAAGTACCTTTGAAAATTATTGAGTTGGGTATGAACTTCCTGAAAACCTTTTTTGCCTCGTGTTTGGGTTCTTTGGTGGCCCTGGTGCTTGTATTCTTTTTGTTCTTTGTTTTCCTCAGCGCGTTAACAGCCGAGAGTGAAGTGGTGGTGAGTGACCAGTCGGTGTTGCATTTGCGTCTGGACAGGCCCATTTCAGAGTTAGAGGCCGAAGATCCCGTAGCCGAACTTTTTCCCAGTTCGGTAGATCAGAGTATGGGTTTGATACAACTGAAGCAGACCATTGAAGAAGCAAAGAACGACAGCCGCATAGAAGGAATTTACCTGAATGCGGGTTATGTGATGGCCGGTTTCGCCACCATGGCAGAGCTAAGGCAGGCGTTACTCGATTTCCGCGAATCAGGAAAGTGGGTGGTGGCTTATGCCGACAACTATTCCGAAGGCGGTTATTATGTGGCAAGCGCGGCCGATCGTGTTTACATGAATCCTCAGGGGCAATTCGAGTTGAATGGCCTTTCCATAGAAGTTAACTTTTTCAAGAAGCTGTTCGATAAGCTGGACATCCGTCCGCAGGTTTTCAGGGTGGGCGATTTCAAAAGCGCGGTAGAGCCGTTTATCCGCGAGAACCTGAGCGAGGAAAACCGGCTGCAACTGTCTGAGTTGATGGAATCGATTTATGACGAGATGTTGAAAGATATTTCGGCAACCCGCGATGTGCCCGCAGCGGAGTTAAAAGACCTGGCCGACAAAGTGAAAGTACGCAATGCCAGCGATGCGGTAGAGAATAAATTGTTAGATGCCCTGTACTACGATGATGAAGTGAAGGCTGAACTGCGCAGCCGCCTCGGCCTTGGCGAGGATAAGTCGATTTCTTTTGTGAAGTATTCGGATTACAAGAAGAAGGTGAGCAACTACAGCAAGTCGAAGAATGAAATTGCTGTGATTGTGGCCGATGGCGAAATAGTGCCGGGAAGTTCAAGCCAGGGCATTGTTGGTTCCGCCACTATTCGCGAAGCCATTCGCAAGGCCCGCACCAACGATCGCGTGAAGGCCATTGTGGTGCGAGTAAACAGCCCGGGTGGCGTATTTCAGTCGGCCGATGAAATGTGGCGCGAGTTGCAGCTGGCAACGGAGGCGAAACCTGTTATTGCCTCCATGGGAACGTACGCGGCTTCGGGCGGTTATTACCTGGCCATGGCCTGCGACACCATTGTGGCCCAGCCCACCACCATTACCGGATCCATCGGGGTGTTCAGCGTGCTTTTCGATTTAAGTGCCTTTCTGGATAACAAGTTGGGCATCACGTCCGATCAGGTAAACACAGGTGAGGTAGGCGATATGATTACCGTTACCAGGCCACTTACTTCCTTCGAGAAAGAAATTTGGCAAAAGCAGACCGATGCGGTGTACGATACTTTTACGCGCAAGGCCGCGGTGGCCCGAAACATGAGCCAGGACGATCTGAAGAAAGTGGCATCGGGCCGCGTGTGGACAGGGCTGCAAGCCAAAGAACGGAACCTGGTAGACGTAATGGGCTCTCTGGATGATGCCATCGAACTGGCGGCAGCAAAGGCCGGAGTGGCAGGTGACTACAAGCTTCGCTATTACCCCAAGCAAAAGACTTTCCTCGAGCGCCTGATGAACGACTACGAAGAGCAGGTAAAAGTGTATTTTGTGAACCGGGAGTTAGGCGAGCAGGCTGCGTGGTGGAGCCAGTGGCAGAAGATGAAAAATTACCAGGGCACACAGGCTCGCATGCCCATCGAATTTTCCATACAATAAGAACATAATCACATGATGAATACCATTCGCACTAACTGGACTCGCAACGAAATAGAAGACATATTCAACCAGCCCGTGTTAGAGCTGATGTACCAGGCGGCCACCGTGCATCGTCAGCATCACGATCCGCAGGAAGTGCAGGTGTGTACGCTGCTCTCAGTAAAGACTGGTGGTTGTCCCGAAGACTGTTCCTATTGTCCGCAGGCGGCCCGCTACCACACCGATGTGAAGGTGCACCGTTTGTTGGAGGTAGGCGAAGTGTTGCAGAAAGCCATGGAAGCGAAGGAGGGGGGAAGTACGCGCTTTTGTATGGGTGCAGCCTGGCGCGAGGTGCGCGATAACAAAGATTTCGACAAGGTGCTCGATATGGTGAAAGGCGTGAGTCAGATGGGCATGGAAGTATGCTGTACGTTAGGAATGTTAACGCCCGAACAGGCTACCAGGCTGAAAGAAGCAGGTCTGTATGCTTACAACCACAACCTTGATACGAGCGAAGAATTCTACGGAGACATCATCACTACGCGAAACTACCAGGACCGCTTGGACACACTCGAACATGTGCGCAAGGCTAAGATTTCTGTTTGTTCGGGGGGCATCATCGGCATGGGCGAGAAGATGGAAGATCGTATCGGTATGTTGCATACGTTGGCCACTTTACCGGAGCACCCGGAGTCTGTGCCGGTTAACGCATTGGTGCCGGTTGCAGGCACACCGCTGGAAGACCAGCCCAAAGTGTCGGTGTGGGAAATGGTGCGCATGATTGCCACCGCCCGCATCATTATGCCCAAAGCCATGGTGCGCCTTTCGGCAGGGCGGGTACGCATGAGCTTGGAAGATCAGGCCCTCTGTTTCATGGCGGGCGCCAATAGCATTTTTGCGGGCGATAAGTTGTTAACCACGCCCAACCCTGGGTACGTGGAAGATCAGGCCATGTTTCAGGTGTTGAATCTGAAACCCCGAGCTGCGTTTAAAGAGGCCGAAAAGACCTTACAGGCCATGTAAGGTTTGGTTCTGTTTTTGAAAAATTTTATACGTTTCGTGGCCTTTTGGCCCGGTGTACACACCGCGATTGGCTTGGGCGATTTACGCTGTCGGCAGATAGTGGTTACCTCGGCCCTTTTTTTACCCGTCATTACAACCTCTGCCCCTGCTATTTCAGGGGTATATGACGGGAGGTCAATTACCAAAGTGAAGGCAGAAAGCCGTTTCGCAGGGTTCGATGCAAGGCCATTTGGCGATGGGAGCCGTTGGGAAGCCAACTGTGTTCGTTTGAGACTCCCCGGCAGGTTTAGCGTGAGCATACATCCGGTTATCTGGTTAAGGCATCACGCAAGCAAGGTCAAAATAAAACAGAATTGCCGCTGGGCGAGTTGAAGGTATAAAAACACAACGAGGGCTACCTCGGTAGGAGGAGCCCTGGTTGTGCATCTAAGTCACGAAAGTTAATCCCACTGTTGGCGATCTTCCGAGGCAAAACCTTCGGCTGGTTTTGCAGCGGCTTCGCGCTTTTCTTCCTTCGGTTCTTTCTTCTCGGGCTTGTTGGCCTGGAAGGCGGTGAAGGTAAGGAGGGCTATCAAAGCCACTGCCATCAGGGTTACCTTTGTTTTCATACCGTTAAAATTTAACTGATGAAGGATAAATGATTTTTGACTTACCAGCCTTTGTCGTTGGAACCACCACCGGCCTCGTTACCAGCTTCGGTCTTTGGCTTTACATTTTCTTCGGTGCAAGAAGAAACAGCTACTGAAAGGGCAACCAGAACAGCAAGAGTGTAAACTAATTTTTTCATAAGGTTAAAGGTTTAAGGTTTAAGATTTTGTTATTGTGGCTTTAGGTTTAATATTGTGGTGCCAAAATTAGAGATGGCGGATTTACATTTTCATGTAATAAAATTTCGAATATTGCACGTGTACCTTCATCTTTTTAAAGTAATTCGTCCGCTGGCTTGTGTTGTGTTTGGCTTGGTATTCGGATGCACAAAAGGTGAAGCCCAGACCCGTTACGATTCCCTGAAAGAAATTTATCCTCGCTCAGAAGGCCGGGTAAGGTCGGAAGTGGCTTTCGAGTTGTTTAAAGAGACAGTTGACAAAGACAACGAAGAAGCCGTGAGCTACGCCCAGGAGGCCTACCGGCTTGCGCAGACCACAAGCGACAGCCTTTTCATTGTTAGAACCGGGCGGGCTTATGGCTATGTTTTAAGTAAGCTGGGGAATAACCGTGAGACGATACAGATCCTGAAAAGGATACTTGCTATTGCAGAGCGAAATAAGTACGAAGCCCAGGTAAAGTTCTTACTCAATAACATCGCTCTTGCCTATACCTACGAGGCTGTTTACGACAAGGCGCTTGAATACCATTTCAGATCTCTCCTGTTACGCGAGGCAAATGGCGATAAAAGTGAAATAAGCATCACCAAGAACAACATAGGTTTTGTATACTATAAATTAAAGGATTTCGAAAAAGCGCTCGACTATTACCAACAAGCCTTGGCTATCAAGCGAGAAATCAACGATCCTTATGACATGGACCGCACGTTGATTAACATCGCTCTTTGCTATCAACAATTGGAGCATTACGATTTGGTGCCTGGATATATTACCGAAGCGTTCAAAGTTTGCCAACCCAACTGCACGGATGTCACATTGATGGAAGGCTTTACGGTACTCGGGAATGCCCACCTGAAGATGAAAAATTTGACGCTGGCAGAATCTAACTTTAAGCAAGCGCACGAAATAGCGAACAGGTTGAAAGAGGTGCGTTTTATAGCGGAGACGTTGGTGGGTTTTGGCGGAATCAGTAAACAAGCCGGAAATTTGGAATCATCACTCAACTATCTCAAGCAGGCAGAAGCAGTGTTAGACTCCACCAGCTACCGCGAAGACCTGATTCGCATTTACCGGGCGCTGGCAGATGTTTACAATGCGCAAAGAAACTTCGAGCAAGCTTCCAACTACCAGGGCAAGTACATTCAGTTGAAGGACAGTGTTTACAGCGAAGCGCTCATCAAAAACCTGGCACGCGTGCAGACTGATTACGAGGAACGCGAGAACATCAAAACCATTGCGGAGAAAGATGAAAACCTGCGCTTGAAAGAAGAGGTCATTGTGCGGCAGCGACAAGTTTACTTTTTCATAGCGGCCGTAGCTGTGCTATCCATCGCCTTGGCTTTCGCATTCTTCATTTATAACCGCGCCATCAGTAAGGCCAAAGCAGACCTGGCCATGTTAAACGAAACGCTCGAACAGCGCGTGGCGGAGCGTACCAAGGCGTTGCAGAGCGTAAACAACGAGCTCGACAATTTTATCTACAAAACCTCGCACGACATACGCGGACCGCTGGCCAGTCTGAAGGGTATTGCTAACGTGGCCCTGCTGGAGTTAGAAGATCCGAAAGCCAAAGATTACCTGCGTAAACTGGATAATTCGGCCGATAAGCTGAACTCCATTCTTACGCGCCTGCTCATTGTAAACCAAATCAACCACGCAGTGCTGGCGCCACAGGCTATCAACTTCACCGAACTGATTGAGGAGATATTGGTGTTCGAACGGAAGAAGGGTATCCCCGGTAATATGGATATCACGTACGAAATTGCTGAGGGTGTTCACCTGATTACAGACCGCCATTTGCTACGTATTGTGCTGGAGAACCTAATCGACAACGCTATTAAGTACTACAACAGTTCGGCACGCATCGAGCCGTTTGTGAGAATAAAAGTGGTGTATGCCGGAGAAGATGTATTAATAAAGGTGATCGATAATGGTATTGGCATCCAGGAACGCGATCCCCAGAAGCTCTTTCAGATGTTTGTGCGCGCTTCCGAACGATCGGAATCGGGCGGTATTGGTCTGTACCTCACCAAACTGGCTGCAGAGCGGCTTGAGGCCAAGGTTGATTTTGCTACCACGGCAGAAAAATTTACACAGTTCAGTGTGAGGCTTCCCCTCAACCTAACCGAGGTGCTGCAGCGCAAAGGCCTGCCAGTGGGTACAACCTAAAATTCCATCCGTTTTTTACGGTTCCTTTTAGCATCTTTGCACTTTCGTTCCAGAAAGGCATATGCAAAATTCAAAGGATTTTAAAAGATATACGGTTACTTCTGCTTTACCTTATGCCAATGGCCCCAAACACATTGGTCACCTGGCGGGCGCGTACATTCCGGCCGATGTTTATGTGCGCTATCTACGCTCTGTAGGTAAAGACGTGATTTTTGTTTGCGGCAGCGATGAACACGGCACGGCCATACCCAACCAGGCTTTAAAAGAGAACACCACACCACGCGCCATCATCGACAAGTATCATGCGCTGATGCGCGATAGTTGGTATAAGATGGGCATATCCTTCGATGTATATCACCGTACCAGCGAACCTATCCATCACCAAACCTCGCAGGAGATTTTCTTAACGCTGCACAAAAAGGGCTTATTGGTGGAGGAAACATCAGAGCAGTATTATGACGATACGGCAAAAGTGTTTCTGGCAGACCGTTACATTGTAGGCACATGCCCTCGTTGCGGCCACACCAATGCCTATGGCGATCAGTGCGAGAAGTGTGGCTCTACCCTGAGCCCCAGCGAACTGATCAATCCGCGCTCCACGTTGTCGGGGCAGGCTCCGGTACTTCGGCCCACCAAACACTGGTACTTGCCGCTCGACAAGTATGAGGGCTGGCTGCGCAAGTGGATACTCGACTCGCACAAAGAAGACTGGAAAACCAACGTATACGGTCAATGCAAATCGTGGATAGAGGCAGGTCTTCAGTCGCGGGCAATGACGCGCGACCTGGACTGGGGCATTCAAGTGCCGTTGCCCGATGCCGAAGGAAAAGTGCTGTACGTGTGGTTCGATGCACCGATTGGTTACATTTCGGCCACACGTGCCTTGTTCGAAGAGCTGGCCGGTGGCAAGAAAGAGTTCACCACACCGATGCGCGAATTCGGTAAAGTGGCCAAAGACGATTGGAAAAAATACTGGCAGGCAGAAGACACCAAGCTGGTACACTTCATCGGCAAAGACAATATTGTTTTCCACTGCATTATCTTCCCCATTATGTTGCACGCCACGGGCGAGTACATTGTGCCCGACAATGTGCCCGCCAACGAATTCATGAACCTGGAAGGAGATAAAATGTCAACCAGCCGGGGGTGGAGCATAGAGGTGCATGAATACCTGGAAGATTTTCCCGGCAAGGCCGATGTGTTGCGCTACGCCCTGCTTACCAATTTGCCAGAAGCAAAGGACAGTGAATTCACCTGGAAAGATTTTCAGGCCAAGAACAACAACGAGTTGGTGGCCATCTTCGGCAACTTTGTCAATCGCGCGCTGGTACTTACACAAAAGTATTTCGATAACAAGGTGCCGCAGCGTGGCAACCTCACCGCACTCGATCAGAAAGTGATTTCAGACCTTTCCGGATTTCCGGCTTCGATAGCCAACTCCATTGAGCATTACCGTTTTCGGGAGGCCACTGCCTTGCTGATGGATTTGGCGCGGTTAGGGAACAAATATCTGGCCGAAACAGAACCATGGAAACTGGCAAAGACCGACCTAGACCGGGTGGGCACTGTACTGAACCTGGCCATTCAGATTGCGGCCAACCTTGCCATTGTTGCCGAGCCCTTCTTGCCCTACTCAGCCGCCAAACTGCGCGATATGCTGGCGATGAAGCCCATGAAATGGAGCGATGCCGGGGCGGACCAGTTGTTGCCGCCAGGCCAAGCATTGGGCGTGCCTACGTTGCTTTTTGAGAAGCTGGAAGATGAGGTGATAGACAGGCAGATGAAAAAGCTGGTGGCTAAAAAAGAAAAGGTAGAGAAAGGAGCCATGCCGGCCGAGCCTCTGAAGCCCGAGATTGTTTACGATGACTTCGGCAAACTCGACATCCGCGTGGGCACTGTGCTGGCTGCGGAAAAAATGCCCAAGTCGGACAAGCTGCTGAAACTAACCATCGACAGTGGTTTGGATAAACGGACGATACTAAGTGGCATTGCGAAACACTACACGCCAGAGGAACTGGTGGGCAAGCAGGTAACCTTCATTGCCAACCTGGCTCCGCGCAAAATGATGGGCATGGAATCGCAGGGTATGGTATTGATGGCCGAAGACAAAGACGGTAAGTTGCGCCTGCTGCAACCCAGTGCGGTGGTAAGCCCTGGTTCGAAGGTGAGCTAGTTGTATTTGGCGAGTTTATCCTCCCAGTTCACGGGCTTATGCCGGTGGGCATGCACTTTCATGGTTACAACCACCTCATCGGCACCTGCATCGAGGCAGGCCTGCTGCGCATTACGGGCCACTTTCATTAGCTGGTCGTAGTCGCCTTGCATAACGGTTTCCATGGCGCCTACGCGGAATTCCACGCCCGAATGTTGAATCACCTCAATGGCTTTGTCGATCAGGGCGTATGGATCCTGCTTCGAGAGGGGCACAATCTGAATGGCTACGTGTACAGGATATTTCATGGCGTTATTTGTTGTGAAAGTTCATTGCCCGCTCCAAGCCGATGGTGGTGAAGGCAAAAATGGCTTCAATGGCGCGGTCCATTACCGCGGGCAGGGCATCAAATTCTTCCTGGGTGAACCGGCTCAGCACGTAATCAACCTGCTGCCCTTTAGCAAAGTTATTGCCTATGCCCACACGCAGCCGTGCGTAGTCTTGTCCTCCGGTCAGGTCTTCTATGTTTTTTAGTCCATTATGCCCTGCGGCACTTCCTTTGCCACGCAAGCGCAGGGTGCCGAAAGGCAATGCGATTTCATCTACCACCACCAACAGATTTTCTTTGGGTATTTTTAATTCCTTTAGCCAGTAGGCAATGGCCTTGCCGCTCAGATTCATGTAGGTGTTGGGCTTAATGAGGTGCAACTGCCTGCCTTTGTGTTTTACCTCGGCATGATCGGCCAGCCGTTCTGTTTGAAACGCAACCTTCTCATTATTTGCCAGGCGGTCCAGCACCAGGAAGCCGATGTTGTGGCGGGTAAGTTCATACGCTGCGCCAATATTGCCCAAGCCAGCGATCAGGTATTTCATCTGTTAATAATTATCTTTATACTATCCTGCGAATATCCATGCCCTGACGTTATTACATCTGGTGGACGTGCGGACATCTTATATTAGTTTCAAACTAAATAAAAAAATCCCGTCTTGTTGCCAGGACGGGATTTTTTGAAATGGTATGTTCGGAAAAATTATTTCTTCTTCTCGTCTTTTTTGGGAGCCTCCGCTTTCTTGGCATCGGCAGCAGGAGCCGCACCCGCTGCAGGGGCTGCACCTTCAGCAGCAGGAGCCGCGGCAGCTTCTTCGGCAGCCAACTTCGCAGCACGAGGCACTTCAACAGCCGCAATGGCAGCCGCCTTCGGATCGAGGAATTCCAGACCTGCCATCTGCATGTCGGCCACTTTAATGGCGTGGTGGAAATCCAAAGTAGACACATCTACATCGATGTGGTCGGGCATATCTTTAGGAAAGCCGTATACCTTCAAAGCAGCGCGCTTACGCACCAGTGTGCCACCTTTGGCAACGCCCGGTGCCTGGCCTACCAACCGCACAGGGATTTGCATTTTGATTTTGCGGTCTTCGCTGATGCGCAGAAAATCTGCGTGCAGCAAAATTTCGCTTACCGGGTGGAACTGAACTTCCTGAAGAATGGCCTGGCACTCTTCGCCTTCAATATTCAGGTGAACGAAGTGGGCTTCGTTGGTATACACCACTTCGCGGAACAAAATCATGGGAGCAATGAAGTGCACTTGTTGGTTTCCGCCATAGAGAACGCATGGAACCATGCCCTCTTCGCGTACTTTCTGTGCATCAGCCTTGCCGAGATTTGCTCTTCGATACCCTATAATCTCAACAGTTTTCATGATAGAATTGGTTTTAGTTAAACATGAATTTACAAACGTATGAACAACGAGCTGATCGACTCGTGGTCATGAATTTTCCGAATCGCTTTGGCAAACAAATCACTCATCGACAGCACTTTTAGCTTGGGCGTTTGTTGGCGCAGGGGAATGGTATCCGTTACCACCATTTCTTCCAGTACAGAGTTTTCTATATTCTCGTAGGCGTTGCCCGAAAGTACCGGGTGGGTGCAAACAGCCCGTACCGATTTGGCACCTTTCTCTTTTAACAAGGCGGCAGCGCGGCAAATTGTGCCGGCTGTGTCTACCAGGTCATCTACTAGAATCACATCCTTGCCCTCCACCTCACCAATCAGGCGCATCGACTCAATCTTGTTGGCCTCTTTGCGGTACTTGTCGCAAACGGCCAGCTCTGCGTTAAAGAATTTGGCGAAGCTGCGGGCCCGCTTAATGCCACCCACATCGGGCGAAGCGAACATAATGTCTTTAAGGTTCAGCGACTTCAGATAAGGAACGAAAACGTAGTTGCCATCGAGGTGGTCTACCGGTATATCGAAGAAACCCTGAATCTGGTCTGCATGTAAATCGCACGTCATCAGGCGGTCGGCCCCGGCTGCTGAAATTAGGTTGGCGATGAGTTTGGCTGCGATCGCTACCCGTGGTTTGTCTTTACGGTCTTGGCGGGCATAGCCAAAATAGGGGATGATGACATTTACATTTTCGGCACTGGCTCTGCGAGCGGCATCAATCATGAGTAATAACTCCATGAAATTTTCGGCCGGAGCAAATGTAGATTGCACGATGAAAACATCGTGGCCGCGCACCGACTCGCCAATGAAAGGCGACATTTCGCCATCGCTAAACTGCTGGTAGTCAACCTTTCCCAGTGGCTCGCCATAGGCATGCGCAATTTTCTCTGCCAGGTAGGTGGTCGCGCGTCCCGAGAAGATTTTTACAGCCATAGCTCAGTGTCCAAATTGAAAGAAAAATCCCGCCCCGACACCTGTGTCGGGGCGGGATTTTGTTGTCCTGCTAGGACTCGAACCTAGAATAACAGAATCAAAATCTGCTGTGTTGCCAATTACACCACAGGACAGTACCCACCCCCTTAAAAAGGGTGTGCAAAGGTAGAATTATTTTCTAAAAAGGGAAACCGGGCCTCGAATCATTTCTTCAAAAAGGCCCGTTTTAGCCAGGGTTACTCCAATTCGTTCTCTTCGGGAATGGTGCCTTCCACAAAGCCTTCGGCCCAGAAGCGGTACTTATCCAATATCGAGATAACGGCATTGCGCAGGTGCCGCGAGTTTTGGAAATCGATGGAGCCATACAAGGTGGTGGCATAACCTTGCCAGATGGAGCGGTTCTGGCGCCTGTCGAAAAACTGAATCAGCAAGGTGCCTGTGTTCAGGTTGTAGCGCTGTCGGTCGTAATCCATATCTTCTTTCTGGCTCTTCACCCACTCTTCAATGTCGGGTTGGTTATACCCGTTAAACATCAAGCTGTCGTTATACATTTTAAAGCCGATGATGAGGTGGGGGCGGTGTTCGCTTTGTTTGTAGCCCAGGAATTTCATGCGCGCCACAATAGACTTTTCAATGATCTCGTTGGTCATGGTGGAGTCGTTCAGGCCAATCGGTTTCATGATGTTGAAGGTGCGGTATTTCTTAAAATTGCCGCGGTAGCTGTAGTCGTATTCTACGGGCAGTTCTTTGTAACCAAGACACGAGGAAAGGAGCACTACCAACACAAGGAAGTACAAATTCTTCATAAGCTGCGGATTAGATATGAAAATTAAGGCAAAACGCATTCAGTCGCAATAGGCCGCGAACGTTTGCACTCACCTTTTTGCGATTTGTTAAACGAACTTTTTACGTTTCTGGGCGCTACACTGTAATTTACAATGCTTAAACATCTGCAATGGTAGCTTCCAAATACGATCAGGCCGTTGGGGCCCGGTTCCATATCTACAACAGCCTGTTTCTGAATTTGCCTTTCAGAAACATCTCGCGCACCGGCACGCTGCTGCCCCTGTTGCAGCAATATTGCGAGCAGGGCTTCGAAGAAGGTAAATCTGCCGAAGACATTATCCCGTCTTTCTTTGCCGACTTCAGTCCCCATGCCACACGGCCCGAGCAATTCGATCTGCTCTTCAACTTTATTCAATATGTAGAGCGGCAAGTGGCCCTTTTCGATTCCATTGAAGATGCGGCTTTCGAACAGGTAAACGACTTGCGTGGAAAGGGAACAGTGAACGCGCTGGTGCAGCGGGCACGCTTCGAAGGCAAAGAAGAGGCGCTGAAGAAAAAAATGGATTCCTTCGGGCTGCGCGTGGTGCTTACGGCACACCCCACCCAGTTCTACCCTGGTTTTGTATTGGGAATTCTCAACGACCTGGAGCAGGCCATCCGCAGCAACGACATCGAGCAGATCAACCTGCTGCTGCAGCAGCTTGGCAAAACGGCTTTCATCAACAAAACCAAGCCCACACCTTTCGATGAGGCGGTGAGCCTTACCTGGTACCTGGAAAATATCTTCTACCATGCTATTCCGGAAATCATCGGCAGCCTCTGCGCAGGCCTGAATATTTCCGTGCACGAATGGAAGAACGATAAACTGATTGTGATTGGCTTTTGGCCCGGTGGCGACCGTGACGGCAACCCATTTGTAACCAGCCATATCACCTTGCAGGTGGCGGGCCGCCTCAAAGAATCTATTCTGAAAAACTACTACCGCGATATAAGATTACTGCGCAGAAGACTCACCTTTCAGGGGGTGGATACAATGGTGGTAGACATCGAGCGTAAAATCTACGCAATGGCTTATGCGCGGCAGGAGGGATACCACTCGCCAGACGATGTGTTGCACGACTTATTGAGGGTGCGCACACGCCTGCTGAACGAGCACGATGGGCTTTTCTTGCCCTTGCTCGATTCGTTTATTCTTAAAGTGCGCATTTTCGGTTTTTATTTTGCCTGCCTCGACATCCGCCAGGAAAGCCGTAAGCACGATGCCGTTTGGAAGGTGATCATTGACCGGCTCCACGCTCAAAAGAAATCCATGGCGTGGGAAGTGTACGAGAAACTTAGCGAAGCAGAACAAATTGATTACCTCATTCAGCTGCGCGTTAATCTGGTGTTCCTGTCGCTGGAAGATGCGTTTACCGAAGAGGTGGTGAAAACCATTCAGTCGATAGAGCAAATCCAAAAAAACAACGGAGAGGCTGCCTGCCACCGCTACGTGATTAGCAACTGCCAGAGTGCGTTGCACGTAATTGAGGTGTTTGCGCTGGCCCGTTTGCTTATCGGCAAAGAAAAGGGGTTGTCGCTCGATATCGTTCCCTTGTTCGAAACCATAGACGATCTGGCCCATGCTGAAACAATTATGCGTAGCCTGTACCAGATAGATGCCTATCGTGAGCATGTAAAGCAGAGAGGGAATAAACAGACCATCATGCTCGGCTTCTCCGATGGCACGAAGGATGGTGGCTACCTGCGGGCTAACTGGTCCATCTTCCGCGCGAAGGAAGCCCTCACGCGGGTGTCGCGCGAGTTTGGCATTATTGCGATCTTTTTCGATGGCCGTGGCGGTCCTCCGGCCCGGGGAGGCGGCAACACACACGACTTCTATGCCTCGCTGGGAAGTTCAATCGAATCAGACCAGGTGCAGATCACTATACAAGGCCAAACCATCAGTTCCAATTTCGGAAAGGTAGCCTCATGCAAATACAATCTCGAGCAATTGCTTTCTGCCGGGTTGGAGGGTGCCGTATTTGAGCGTGCAGACAACCAATTGACTGAAGAAGACAAAGCGCTGATGGACGCGTTGGCGGAGGAGGGTTATAAGGCCTACCTGGGGCTGAAGTTGCACGAGAAGTTTGTGCCCTACCTGGAGAAGGTAACGCCCCTGTCATTTTTTGGCGACACCAACATCGGGTCGCGGCCGGTGAAGCGCAGTGCCTCCGAAGGACTCAAGTTCGAAGACCTGCGGGCCATTCCTTTTGTAGGCTCGTGGGCCATGATGAAACAAAATATTCCCGGCTTTTACGGGGTGGGAACCGCCCTGAGTGCCTTCATCGACAAAGGCGAGGGCGACAAATTTATGAAGCTGTATCAAAAGTCGCTTTTCTTCCGCACGTTGTTGGGCAATAGCATGATGTCGCTTACTAAATCGTATTATCCTGCTACCGCGTACCTGGCGCAAGACCCCGAGTTTGGCGACTTTTGGAAGAAGATGTACGCGGAGTTTGAATTGTCGCGCAAGCGGGTGTTGGAAGTATCGGGTACAACGGAGTTGATGGAAACGAGCCCCAACATTCGTTCATCGGTGCGCATGCGCGAGCGCATTGTGTTGCCTTTGATTGCCATACAACAGTATGCACTGATACACCTGCGCAACCTGAAGGAGGAAGATAAGCCGCATGAAGGCAAATACCGCAAGTTGATTATTCGCTGTATGTTCGGGATCATCAATGCCGCGCGTAACTCGGCTTAAACTGTGTGAAAACACTTGCGCCCCTATTTGATGCAATCAAATAGGGGCGCAAGCTGCATTCTACTTCACTACTTCTTTTTGTATTTCTGCGTGCGTGCATCTTGAATCACACCTTTCCAATTCAAGCCAAAGGCAAAGTCGTATTTATTCCCCTGGTCGTCTACATAACATTCCATGTCGTGGGGCACATCTTCTGCCTGCCGCTCTACGGTTTCCATGTTGGCAGGCATCTGTAATGGCAGCAGGGCCGAAGGCTCAGCTGCGCCCGTCACTAAATCGAGCAATGCCTGGTCTTGCACACCAAAGTGAACCAGAATAGCCGCGCTGTTCTTTTCAAACTCTGCGAAAACCATCGGAGTATTCAGGTTGATCAACACAATCACGGGCTTGCCTTTCATTTTTTTGTGGGTATCGTTGAACATACCTAGGTCTGATATGTTGATGGCCTTGTTCTTTTTGTTCTTGTAGCTGCGGTTGGTGAAGTTTTCCAGCGGATCGCCACCGGCAATGCTGGTTTCACGCGCTTCGCGCGCGGTGTATTCGCCATACTGCAGTGAAATGGGCACATAACCGTTGCCACCTTTTTTGGCTTCTTCTGCCCGGAAGCCTATTCCCGAAGCAGGACTTTCAACAAAGGCCAGCGCAAAGTCTGCTTCGTTCGGGTTATCGGTAACGGTAAAGTACTTCTTCACAATGTCTACGCTTACAGGATACTCCAGCTTTTCGGGTATTTCCATGCCCAGGAAGTTTCGCCCCGCGGGCGTAAATTTTTTTGGGATGTAAACCTTTTTGTTTTTGGTCAGCGGCAGCACGTTGTCCTTGTTCTTCAGCATCACCACCGATTTCAGCTGGGCTTCATAGCCGGCTTTCATAAATGCGGGGTTGCCCACCACGGCTTTTGTTTCTTCCACAACCAGGTAAGGGTTTTCGAACAAACCGGTTTGGAAAATGTTGCGTAGCAGGCGCACAGCCGATTGTTCAAAGCGCGCACGCATCCATTCTTCGCCATGTTCTTTCACACCCATTTGGTAAGCCTCGATAACGGGCTTCATGTCGTTGTTGCCGCCAAACTGATCAACACCCGCCATTAACACTTTATAATGTCTTTCTGCCACCGACAGGCCTTCTACACCCCACGCTTTGCCGGTAAGGAATACATCGAGCGTGGTTACGTCACCGGTCACCAGCCAGTCGGTGCACACCACACCATCGTATTGGTACTTGTCGCGCAGTAAATCCTGAATGAGGTACTTGCTGTAGGCGTTGCCCACGTTTTCGTTGTACTTCTTATCCTGGTTGTAGGAAATGGTGTAGTAGGGCATTACGGCCGAAGCCATGCCAGTTTTTCCTTTCAGCTTGAAGGCGCCTTCCGTGAAGGGAATCAGGTGCTCCTCAAAATTGTTGCCGGGATACACCGCGTACTTACCCACCCCGTAGTGTGCATCGCGGCCGCCTTCGCCAGAGCCACCCCCGGGCCAGTGTTTCACCATGGCATTCACGCTTTCATAGCCCCAGCCACCGGCAATCTCTTTGTTGCCCGTGGAGGTTTGAAAGCCATCGATGTAGGCTCGCCCGATATCTGCAGACAAGGTGGGGTCTTCGCCAAATGTGCCGCTGGTGCGGTACCAGCGCGGATCGGTGGCGATGTCTACCTGGGGAGAAAGCGCAGTGGTAATACCTAGTGCACGGTACTCTTTGCTGGCAATGGTGCCAAAGTTTTCTACCAACTGCGGATCGAAGGTTGCAGCAAGGCCGAGCGAGCTGGGCCACATGGAAATTTTCCCTCCGGCACCTTCATTGTACTCTTCCTTGGCATTGGTGCCGTGACGCGGGTCGGAACTGTTGTTGGCGGGTATACCCAGGCCGATGCCTTCTACCAAAGCCTGCACGTTGTTGTTCCACATGGCGGCCACCTCCGGGCTTTCCACCGAGGTAATGAGCACGTGGCGCAGGTTGTCTTTGGTGAGAAACTCCTTTTGCTGATCGGATAAATCCCAGGCGTTGGCACCACTTTCTTTGAACTCTTTGCCGTTGTAGGTGGCGGCCATGAAACCGCGGCTGGCGGCCGGTATCGATTGATGGCGGCTGTACAACATCAGTCCGGCTATCTGCTCTACCGACATTTGCGCGGCAAGGTCTTTGGCCCGCTCATCGGTGGGCAGACGCCAGTCTTCGTACTTGTCGAGCTTGCCGTTTTTATTCAGGTCTTTGAAACCCAGCCGGTCGGCTGTAATGATCGTAACCCCGGAGGTAGCCGAGTAGCCCAGCGTTCTGCCTCCTTCATTGATCACCACCCGGATGCCATTCACTTCCTTCTCCGTCCATTTGGGGCCGCAGCCGGTAAAAACTACCATGCCCGCTGCCAACGCAATGAGGTGTGTCTTTTTCATGCTCATGTTATTATTTTAAGAATCCGCGTAAGTATTTAATGCTGGCCGACAGACTCTCTACGGCATTGGGAGGCATATCGTGCTCTACAAAGGGGTGTAGCAACCCGGCCAGTTGGGCGTTGTCGAAAATGCGTTTGAAGTCAATCACCCCGCTGCCCACGGGCATCAAGGTCTTAAATTCTTTGTCGAAATCTTTCACATGCCACAGGGGGAAGCGGCCCGGGTGTTTTTTGAAAAGTGCTACCGGATCAACGCCTGCCTTAGATACCCACGCCAGGTCAAGCTCCATCTTAATATCGGCACTCAGTTGCGAGAGGAAGAAATCGTAGGGAACCAAGCCATCCACTTCTCTGAATTCTGCATCGTGGTTGTGGTAGCACAAGGTGATGCGCGCTTTCTTGCACGCCTCGGCTGTTTTGTTCAGAATGTCTACGGACGATTTCACCGCATCGCCCGTTTTAATGTCGATGCTGGCGCACACAAGGTAGGGGATGTCGGCCTCAGCCACCTCATCTACCAGTTCCTGGTAGTTGTCTTTCAGCGAACGCATTTTAGCGAACCCCTCCGGCAGCTTTACATCGGGGGGCGGCACGAAAGGCGTACCCATTACATGGTGTGCGCGCCAGGAAAGCCCCATGTCTTTGGCTGTTTTCTTGAATTCTTGGGGCTTCAAACCATAGAAGCCTCCCTTCATGCTGAAGGCCGACTCCAGTTCTTCGTAGCCCAGGTCGGCCACCTTCTTTAAAGTGCCGGTAAGGTCCTGATCTATTTCGCGGAAGAAGGTGAACAATTGCACCCCCAGCTTTTGCCTGGCGGGCGGGGCCGATGCCCAGCCCAGTTGCGATAGTGCGAGGCCGCCCAGCGTGGCTGCGCCTGCGTTTTTGATAAAATTTCGTCTATTTAGCATGTGGTCTTTGGTTATTTATAAAGTGCCTGGATTGAGGACTAACAATGATAGCAAATATTTTCATTGTGTACGAATTACACATTAAGTATTTACATTAGCGGTATGGGCGAGCAAATTCCTGCATTGGATAAAGATTTCCTGAAAAAGGGGCATGAGGTGTACCTGCGGCACGTGTCGGTAGATGGGGTGATCTTCGGGTTTCATGAAAACGAACTGAAAGTGCTCTTACTGAAATGGAAGAACAACGGACCCTGGTGTTTGCCGGGCGGTTTTGTGCGCAGGGAAGAGTCGCTGCAAAAAGCCGCCACGCGCATACTGCACGAGCGCACCGGTCTGCACGATATCTTCCTTCAGCAGTTTCACACCTTTGGCGAACCCGACCGCGAAAAGAAGAAGGCACAAATAAACAGCAACATGGCCGGCAGTTGGCTGATGGAGAGATTTGTAACGGTGGGCTACTACGCCTTGGTAGAATACTCGAAGGTGAAACCCGCGCCCGACATGCTCTCTGACGAATGCCGCTGGTGGGATATACAGTCGGTGCCTGCATTGGTGTACGACCACAACGAGATTCTGAACAAAGCATTGGAAGCACTTCGGCAAAGCCTGAACGACCACCCCATTGGCTACAGCCTGCTGCCCGAAAAATTTACCATGCCCGAGTTGCAGCGGTTGTATGAAACCATTCTGGGCAAGCCTATCGACCGCAGGAATTTTCAGAAGAAAATGCTCGGCCTCGACATACTGGTGCGCCTGAAGGAACGCAAAACAGGTGGTGCACACAAAGCGCCCTATCTGTACCGGTTCGACAGGCGCAAGTACAACCGTGCCCTGAAAGAGGGGTGGGGGTTGGGGTAACGCTCGCGCCAACATCAGAATTTCAGTATCTTGTTTTTTCAAACTGAAACGGCATGAAGTATCTTTTTTTCTATGGCGTGGTGCTGTGTGCCACACTCCAGGCTTCGCAAGGCATTGCCCAAACCAAAACCGTGGCCGAGCGATTGGGCTACCCGGCCAATACCAAGCTGCTGATCATTCATGCCGATGACCTGGGCGTGTCGCATTCGGAGAACGAGGCCTCCTTTGCGGCCATGGAGAAAGGGGCGGTGAATTCGGGCAGCATCATGGTGCCCTGCCCCTGGTTTCCGGAGGTGGCCGCGTATTCGCGCCAGCATCCGCAGGCAGACCTGGGGTTGCACCTCACGCTCACAGCCGAGTGGAAGCATTACAAGTGGGGAACGGTGGCTTCGAAGAATGAAGTGCGCTCGCTGCTGACAGACCGCGCCTTTATGCCCGAAGACCCCGCCACCATTGCCACCCAGGCGCGCATAGAAGAAGTAGAGAAAGAGCTGCGGGCACAGATTGAACGCGCCCAACTGTTTGGTGTCGACTTTACCCATTTCGATACGCACATGGGCACGCTGGTGGCGTCTGTGGAGTTGGCCAAACTGTATATTAAACTGGGGCACGAATACAAGGTGCCGATCTTGATGCACCGGGGTATGGCCCGGGCCATGCTCAATATCAACATAGACGATTACATGCAACCCAACGATGTGGTGTTAGACCAGATTTACATGGCCCAGCCGGCACACTTTGCTACAGGTATGAAGAACTTTTATGAAGGCGTGCTGCGCGATGTAAAACCAGGACTCAACTGTCTTTTGCTGCACGCTGCCTTCGACAATGCCGAGATGCAGGCCATTACCATCGACCACCCCGACTATGGGGCCGCCTGGCGCCAGGCCGACTACGATTTCTTCAGCAGCGCGGAATGCAAAAAGCTCTTGAAGGAGCAGAACATCCAACTGGTAACGTGGCGCGAAATAAGAGACAAGGTGGTGAGGGGAAAGTGACACGTCAAAACTTGAGAGGTGAAACGTGAAAAGTCAACCTTTCACGTTTCACTTTTATCATCAAGAAAGCAGAAACAAGAATATCAGCGGAAACACAATGCCCGCCAGGGCCAGCTTCCACCCGCGGCTTTGGAAACTGTTTTTGCCCCGCTCTATAAACATACCCGTAATGGCAATGGTCAGCATCGCCATGCCAAATAGGTCGGAATAGTAAATCCACCACTGGCTGGTATCGAGGTGAAGTTTGGTCATTTGCCCCAGCAGGGGTATGGTTTTATAGGCGATAATTTTTCCCTGCCCGGTTTCCAGGTTCACTTCGGCATCGTGGTTGGCGTAGTTGATGCGCAGTGTATTTTCACTTACCTGGAAGCGCCTCATCGCATCGTCTATTTGTTGTTGCTGTGTGAAAGCCGCCACGAAGGCATCGTTCACGGCTTCTTTCGCCACGGGGCTTATCGATATCTCTTTGGTTTCGTAGGTGTACCTGCGCGGGTTGAACTTCTGGCGGTGGTTCAGAAATATTCCCGAGAAGGAAAAGGCGATGATCAGGCCCAGGTAGAAGTAGGCGAGGTCGCGGTGGGTGTTGCGGGCAGTCAGTTTCATAGGTTACAAGTAAAGGCGAAAGTTAACCCCTAAAATTGTGATTCGTTAACAAACCATGGTGGATTTATGGGCGTGCCTGCCAGGTGAGCCGCCCCTGCCCACAGGCGTTAGCGAATTGGGTATCCACGGGCAAGTCACCCTACTTGCGCTTTTCCAATGCCTATTTCAGGAATAAAAGCCGCTGGTAGAAAGTTTTTGAAAACACCGGGGCAACGCTTTACCTTTCGGATCAAACCATCAAATCATGATCCGACTCCTTTCATTGGCCTGTGTGGCCGCCCTGTTGCTATCGGCTTGCGCCAAAAAAGAAACCCTTACCGAAACCTTTCAACGCATTGATGCCGAGGTGAAGCAAAACGCCCGGGGCTACAGCACCTTACAGGAGGCCACCACCACCATTGGTCATCGCCTCACAGGTTCAGAAAATGGAAAGAAGGCGGAGGAATACACGTACAATAAGTTCAAAGAATATGGTTTTGACGATGTGCAATACCAGGAGTTTGAAGTAGAGGCGTGGTCGCGGGGAACCATTGCCGTGACCATCGATGGCGACAGTGTTCCGGCCGTAACGCTGGGGCACTCGCCTGTGCGTGCCGATGTAACCGGTGAGGTGGTGGATTTTGGCAACGGCCTCGAGGCCGACTACCAGGCTAACCCCGAAGGGGCGAAAGACAAAATTGCGTTGATCTACATCGGTTTGCTGGAGGGCAGCGGACCCGAAGCGCGCAACCTGCACCGCAGCGAAAAAACTGCTTTGGCCATCAAGTACGGGGCCAAGGGTGTCATCATCTTCAACCAGGTAGACGGTGGTGTGTTGCTTACCGGCACCGCCTCTGTAACGGGCGAGCTTTTGGCCATACCCGCCATCTGCATCGGCAAAGAGAACGGCCTGGCATTGAAAGAAAAACTGAAAGCGAAAAAGAAGGTAACAGCCCGCATTGTGATGACCAACCAGAGCGGCCCCATTAAGGCTCGCAATGTTATCGCTACGCTGAAAGGTTCTGAACTGCCCGATGAGCGTATCCTGATTGGCGGCCACCTCGACTCGTGGGATCTGGCCACAGGCGCCATCGACAACGGCATCGGCTCGTTCGGCATACTCGACATCGCGCGGGCGTTCAAAGCCAACCAGTTGCAGCCAAAACGCACCATCCAGTTCATTATGTTCATGGGCGAGGAGCAGGGACTTTTGGGTTCCACCTATATGGTGCAGCAGGAGGTGAAGAACGGCACCATCGAAAGCATTAAGTACATGATGAACGTAGACATGGGCGGCAACCCGGTGGGCATCAACGCAGGCGGCAAACTGAACGACACCACGTTCTTTAAGAACATGGGTGCCGAAATACAAAAGATTGACACCATCTACCGCAATACTTTCTCCAACCGGTCGGGCCTGCACAGCGACCACCAGCCGTTTATGCTGGAGGGCGTGCCGATTCTATCCATGCACAGCAACCTCGACCGCTCCATCTACCGTTGCTACCATTCCGACTGCGATGATTTTGACCTGGTGAACAAAGACCACCTTACCAACACCGCCCGCTTCGGCACCATGATACTCTACGGGCTGGCCAATGCCGAGCAACTGCCGGCCGAGAAGATGGACAGCGAAACTACCCGCCAGTTTATGATCGACAACAACCTGAAGGAAGCACTGATGATTGCAGGCGACTGGAAGTGGGAGAAGTGATGGTGACCCTTAATGATGGAGCCACTTTATCAAAGAATAAGACCAACCAGAGGGTGTGCCTTAAAGTACAATCATAAAGAGGCTATCACATCGCCTCAGGCAATGATTGCATGTGTTACTAAAATGTTCAGTTTAAAGTGAGGGAGTAACAGGTGTTGAGCATGGTGAGCGGAAAAGCCTGAGATTACTTTCTAATTTATATACCGAGTAACATAGTGAGGCACAAGCAGATCAAAAGCACTGAGGTGTAGGTGGTGATTAAGATGGTCATGTGTGTGTCTGGCCAAAACTAATTTGTCTATGGAACACGAGTCGATTGGCAACCGAGAACATCAACTTCAATAAAAAGAGACCATTTTTCTTTTCAGGAGGTCTCTTTCTTTTCTTCACCTATCTTTTACACGGCAACTTACAACTCAAAACTTGCCCAGCTTCAGCGTAACACTGTACGTGGTGTTGGTCAGCACATGGTCAGTAAGGCCGCGCGAATCGCTGCCAAAGGTTTGGCGATAAGAAATACCCGGTGCCAGCCGCATCCAGCGGAACAGGTTCATCTCCACCTGCACGCCAGGCTCCATCACAAAAAACCAATTTTCTTCTATGTCATTGTAACGGTAAGGCTCATAGTCGTAGTTGTGCCAGCCGTAGCGGTCGTACTGAAAGGTGAATCCCGCCCCCGCAAAGAAGTTGAAGTTTACATGGAAGGCACGGTTTGATCCGAGGGCATATTCTGTTACCAGGCCGGTCTGGCCGTAATAATAACTCATGCGCCTGCCCGGGTCTACGCTGTGTTCATCGGCTACGCGGAGGTCGTTGGTGAGGCCAAAAGCGCCCAATCCCAGCAGAAAATGATGGTTAATATACCAACCACCGTACAAGCCCGCGATGTTGGCATACTGCCCATTGATGGTGGTAAACTTATTGGTGAGGCCCACATAGCCACCCGAGCTACGCGGTCCGCTGAAGATGGTGCGGATTTCGTGGCGAGGTTTCTCCTGGGGCTCTATGTAGGTTTCATCCTGGGCGTAAAGTGCACAGGCACCTGTAAGAGCGAAAATAGAAAGAAGTATTTTTTTCATGGTTTGCGTTGTTTGCCCGTATGACAACGCAAGCCAGCGCTACCCCTATGCCTGTAGAAAAAAAAATTCAGGAAAGCAGTTTTTCTAATGCCGTTCGCACCGTTTGGAAAGGGAAAGTCTGCAATGTTCGGTCCATCATCTGGCGGATGTTTTCCAGTTGCAGGTTGCCGATGCTGCCTTCGTGCGTATGGTGTACCTGTGTAGCGGGTTGATAATTGCCCTGCTCAATGTCCGACCCCACTTTTTTATAGGCATCGCGGAAGGGCATGCCCGCCAGCACCAGCTTGTTCACTTCTTCCACGCTGAAAAGGAATTTGTATCGTTCATCTTCCAGCAGACGGTCTTTCACCACGATGTTGCTCAGCATAAGGTGGGTCATGCGCAGGCAGCTTTTCAGGTTTTGAAGCGCGGGAAAAAGCATCTCTTTGATGAGTTGCAGGTCGCGGTGGTAGCCGGAGGGCAGGTTAGCGGCTACTAAGGCAATGTCGTTGGGTAACGCGATCAATTGGTTGCAGCGGGCCCGCACCAGTTCAAACACGTCCGGGTTTTTTTTGTGCGGCATGATGCTGGAGCCGGTGGTGAGCTCGTCAGGAAAGCTGATGAAACCGAAGTTTTGGTTGAGGAACAGGGTGCAGTCCATGGCGAGCTTGGCCAGTGTGGCGGCCACGTTGCTCATGGCCGAGGCCACAATGCGTTCGGTCTTTCCGCGACCCATCTGCGCATACACTACGTTGTGGTTCAGTTCGCTAAAGCCAAGCAGTTGCGTGGTGAGCGTTCTGTTGAGCGGGAAGGATGATCCGTAGCCGGCCGCAGAGCCGAGGGGATTTTTATTGGCCACCTGGTAAGCAGCTTGCAAGGTCACCACATCGTCTATCAGGCTTTCAGCATAGGCACCAAACCACAAACCGAACGAAGAGGGCATGGCCAGTTGCAGATGCGTGTAGCCGGGCAGCAGTTGGTCTTTATGTTGTTCACTCAGTTGCAGTAGCAGGTCGAACAGGTTTTTTACCTCCTTTACGATCTGCTCAATTTCATCGCGCAGGTACAGCTTGATGTCCACCAGCACCTGGTCGTTGCGCGAGCGGCCGCTGTGTATTTTTTTTCCGATATCGCCCAGCCTTTGCGTTAAGATAAATTCTACTTGCGAGTGGATGTCTTCCACGCCTGTTTCTATGCGAAAATTTCCTTTCTTGATGTCGTGATAAATGGCAACGAGCTCTTTGGTAAGTTGTGTCAACTCATCTTTCGTTAACAGGCCAATCGACTCCAGCATTTGAATGTGCGCCAGCGACCCCAGCACATCGAACGGAGCGAGGAACATATCCATCTCCTGATCGAGTCCCGTGGTGAAGTCGGTTACTTGCTGAAGAGACGCTTTATCTTTTTGCCACAGTTTCATGTTCGGTTTAGAAGGTTACAGGTTTTCAGGGGCAGGTTACAAGTTACATGTTGCCAGTTTCAAGTTACATTCAGTTAGGTTTCCAGTTGCCGGACACATGTTTCAGGCTTCAGGTATTAGGTTTCAGGTTATTCGGGGTCTGGGAAATCATTCCAATTGTTGATTCTTCTACTAAGTGATTGGTAGTCCTGATAGAGTACATTGAATTTTTCCTCATTCTTGAATGAATCTGTAATTGATAAAAATTCAAGATGAAGAATTGTTTCATCACACGCTGCATGCGAGTAAACGAGGTATTTGATAAAGTCGGCTTTGTATCTCTTTCTTCCATATCCCTCAACAATCAACGCGGCAATGGCTTTTGATGACCTCCTTATCTGACTTCCTTCTTCGTATAATTCAAATTTAGGGAGTGTGAGTGAAATTTTATGTATTTCAATCGCCAAACGCTTGGCTTCCTGAAAAATATCAAGGTCTTTGTAGCTCTTCATTTTTTCAATTGTCCAATGTTCTACATCTGAAACCCTTCAACCTGAAACCAGCACCTTGCAACCTTTAACCTGCAAGTCTAACATACATCTCATCTCACCCTACCAACCCCTGTATTTGGGCGTATTGCAACAGCATAATGGTTTTGCCGTCTCTGATCTCGCCCGATTCAATCATGCGCAGGGCCTGGCTAAAGGGGAGTTCCAGCACATCAATATCTTCTTCACCTTCCACACCGCCACCGTCTGTCGTTTTCATTTCTTTCGAGTAGGCCGCCACAAAGAAGTAAAGCACCTCCGTTACCGAACCGGGAGACATGTAAGCTTCAAAGATTTTCTTAACATCGGTAATCTTGTAGCCCGTTTCTTCTTCAGTCTCTTTACGAATACAATCTTCCGCGTTGTCTTTGTCGAGCAGACCGGCACACGCTTCAATCAACATACCGGTTTCGTTGCCGTTGATGAAGGTAGGCATGCGAAATTGTCGGGTGAGGATAACCGTCTTGCTTTCTTTGTTGTACAAAAGAATAGTGGCGCCATTGCCGCGATCGTATGCTTCACGCGATTGCGTTATCCACTTTCCGTTTTTTTGCTGGTAGTCGAATGTAATTTTCTTTAAGGTGTACCAGTTGTTCGAAAGGATTTCTGACTTTGTAATTTTAACGCGCTCGTTCATAGAATGACTTTGTTTAGTAAGTCCGTATACGCGTTTATGCCTTTTTGGATTTCTTCGAGGTAAATAAATTCGTTGGCACTGTGGCTGCGGGCCGAGTCGCCCGGCCCCATTTTTATGGATGGAGCCGGAATGAGGGCTTGGTCGGACGTGGTAGGCGATCCATACAACTTTCGGCCTGTGCTTTTTGCGGCAACCACGAGTGGATGGTTAGCGGGAATACCGGATGGGCGCAGACGCATGGAGCGCGGTGTAACCGAGCAGGTTACGTGTTTCCGCACTTCAGCCAGTATATCTTCCAAGGTGTAGGCATCCGTTGCGCGGATGTCAACCGTAAACCGGCATTCGGGTGGCACCTGGTTATGTGCCTGCCCAGCCTGTATCACCGTAACCGACATCTTTACTTTACCTAACGATTCCGAAACGCGGGGAAACTGAAACGTACGGAACCACTCAATGTCTTTCAATGCTTCGTAGATGGCGTTTACACCCTCTTCGCGTGCCGCGTGGCCTGCCTTTCCCATGCTCACACAGTCCAACACCAAAAGCCCTTTCTCTGCAATGGCCACATCGGTTAAAGTGGGTTCGCCCACGATGGCACAATCGATGGCGGGTAGTTGGTTCCAGATGGCTTCGATGCCGTTGCTGCCGGATATTTCTTCTTCGGCTGTGGCCGCCAGCACCAAATTGTATTTCAGGTTGGGATTAGAATAGAAATGCAAGAAGGTCGCGATCAACGACACGAGCGGTCCGCCTGCATCGTTGCTGCCGAGGCCGTACAGTTTGCCATCTTCCTCTGCCGGCTCAAATGGATTTCGTGTGTAGGCGGGGTTGGGCTTAACTGTATCATGATGGGAGTTGAGGAGTAGCGTGGGTTTGTTACTATCAAAAAACTGATTGACAGCCCAAACGTTGTTGAGATGGCGCTGTGTCGCTACGCCCTTTGCTCGCAGAAACCCTTCTATCAACCCGGCCGTTGCCGCCTCTTCTTTGCTGAAGGAAGGAGTGGAGATAAGTTGTTTTAAAAGCGTTACTGCGTCTCGGTATTTCTCTTCCATGTTTACATGTTTTGTGGAGGTTTCCAGTTGCCCGTTACCAGTTACCGGAAACAGGTAACCGGCAACCCATTACTTCGTAATCAGCGTTCCCTCTGTCTCCTGTCCCGTATTGCGCGAGAGGTGAGTGGCATCGCCAATCAGAACTTCTTTCACACCCGACTGAATAGCTTTGAATGCATTTTCGAGCTTCGGCAGGATGCCGTCAACCAGGGCACCTGTGGTCAGCAGTTTTTCGTAGAGTGCGGTGTTCAATTCCCGTATCACTGAATTTTCGTCTTCCACGTTTTTCAACACGCCTTTCTTTTCGAAGCAGAAGATCAGCCTCACATCGAAGTGCTTACTCAGCGCAATGGCCAGCATAGAGGCGATGGTGTCTGCATTCGTATTCAGCATCTCTCCATCTGCATGAGTAAGGGGAGCAAATACGGGTATTACGTTTTGTTTCAGCAAAAAGTACAACAGCGTGGAGTTCACACTTTCGGGTGTGATGTCGCCAACGAAACCATAATCGATGTCTTTAACAGGTCGTTTGGTGGCCTTCAACAGATTACCATCTGCACCGGTTACGCCCATGGCGTTGCAGTCGAGTGCCTGCAGTTGGGCTACCATTTGTTTGTTGATGAGGCCTCCATATACCATGGTAACCAGGTCGCGTGTAGGGGCATCGGTTATCCTGCGTCCTTTTACGTAATGCGAAGTGATGCCGAGTTGGTCGCCTAACTTGGTGGCAATCTTTCCACCGCCATGCACCAGAATTTTTGGCGCCTGGATGGATGCAAAATCTTTGATGAATCGGGTCAAAGCGGCCTCGTCATCCAACACGTTGCCGCCAATCTTAATGATGTAGAGTTTATTCATACCAACCGTTATTTCGACTTCAAGATTTCGCTTAACACGGCCTGTGCAGCCCACACCCGGTTCGATGCCTGTTGGGTAACGATGCTGTGCGGGCTGTCGAGCGCTTCATCGCTGAGCTCCACATTTCTACGCACAGGCAGGCAGTGCATCAACTTCGCCTGGTTGGTAAGTGCCAGCTTGTCTTTGTTCAACATCCACTCCGGATCGTTGCAGTAGATTTTTCCGTAGTCGTGGTACGTGCTCCAATTCTTTACATACACAAAGTCGGCACCCTCCAGGGCTTCGTCCTGGTTGTGGGTAACGGCAGCACCTTTGGTAAATTGGGTGTCGAGGTCATAATCCTCAGGGTGTGTGATCACAAAGTCGGCACCGCCCCACGCGGTGATCCATTGTGCGAAGCTATTGGCTACACACTGCGGCAAAGCCTTTACGTGGGGCGCCCAGGTCATCACAATCTTCGGTTTCCTTTTTTCTTTGAAGGTTTCTTTAATCGTAATGAGGTCTGTGAGGCTTTGCAACGGATGCAGCGTGGCGCTTTCGAGACTTACCACCGGTATACCCGCGTATTTGATGAACTGCTTGATGTAGAGTTCGCTATAGTCGTCTTCTTTGTTTTTCAGTGAGGGGAAGGTGCGGATGCCCAGAATGTCGAAGTATTTGCCCAGCACCGGTGCGGCATCCTTTACGTGCTCTACAGTGGTGCCACTCATGATGGCTTCATCCTCAAACTCCAGTGCCCATCCCTCCTGGCCTACGTTGAACACAATCGCCTCCATACCCAGTTGCTTGGCTGCCAGCTGTGTGCTGAGCCGCGTACGCATGCTGGGGTTGAGAAAAAGCATGCCGATGGTTTTGTTTTTGCCCAATGCCTGGTCTTTGTAAGGATCGGCTTTATAAGCCAGTGCCGACTGAATCAGCGCATCCAGCGAACCTGCATCGTTTACAGATAAAAATTGTTTCATGCCAATGCCGGGTGTTTAAGTTCAATGTTCATGGCCTCCAGTAAACGGTCTGCTTCATCCTGGGTCAAAGCGAGTGAGGGCAACAATCGCACAGTGTTGGGCTTTGCCTCCCCAGTAAAGATGTGGTGTTTAAACAAAAGATCTTTACGCAGGCCGCTATGGGCTTCCGGCAGGTCGAAGCCAATCATCAGGCCTGCACCGCGCACGGCCTGTATGGCAGGGAAGGAGCGAAGTTCTTTCATCCAATAAGCGCCCAACCGAGTCGCATTCTCCATCAGATTTTCTTGTTCTATAACCTCCAACACAGCCAGCCCCGCTGCACATGCCAGGTAGTTACCTCCAAAGGTAGTGCCCAGCATACCACTCCAGGGCTTTATGCCGGGTTCGATCAACACACCCCCTATGGGGAACCCATTACCCATGCCTTTCGCAATGGTGATGAGATCGGGCCGGATGGCGCTGTGTTGGTGCGCAAAGAATTTACCCGTGCGGCCATACCCTGATTGTACTTCATCGAGGATAAGCAAAGCACCCACTTTTTTACAGGCTGCTTGCAGCGCTTGCAGAAACGCAGGTTCAGGCACCTGAACACCGCCTACGCCCTGTATGCCTTCAACAATAACGGCTGCCACGTCAGTGGTAATTTTCTTTTCAGCGGTATCTGCATCGTTGAAAGGCAGAAACTCTATTTGGTGGTCGGCATTGAAAGGGGCCACAATCTTGGCATTGTCGGTGGCAGCCACTGCACCCGATGTGCGGCCATGGAATGCCTTGGTGAAAGCAATGACCTTTTTGCGCCCGGTAACAAACGATGCCAGCTTGAGGGCGTTTTCGTTGGCTTCGGCACCAGAGTTGCACAAAAACAATTGGTAGTCGGGGTAGCCCGACAGTTGGCCCAGCTTTTTGGCTAACGCTTCCTGTAAACTATTTTTTACGCTGTTGGAATAAAATGCGATACGATCCAGTTGGTCTTTCAGCCTCTCAACAAAGTGGGGATGGTTGTGACCAATCGAGATCACCGCGTGGCCTCCGTATAGGTCGAGGTATTTTTGCCCGTCTTTGTCCCACAACCAGGAGCCTTTGGCCAGCACAGGTTCGATGGGAAAAAGCGGGTAGACATCGAATAGTTTCATGTGTTAATAATGTTTTTCTTTAAGGTCACATGGAATATCCAGGTTCAATTAAAATCCATTTGCGTGGACACAGTGCATGGATATTTCATTTACGTATGTTATTGATTTTTTCGAATGAAGTAAGTATACCTTTGATCAATGCAGAGCTTAGGCCCTGGTGTTCCATTTCGTTAAGGCCTGCGATGGTGCAGCCTTCTGGTGTGGTCACCTTGTCGATTTCCATTTCCGGATGCGATTCGTGTTTCTGCAACAGCATAGCTGCACCTTTGGCCGTTTGCACGGCAATGCTTTGTGCCTCTTCCGCATCAAACCCCAGCTGAATACCACCCTGGGTGGCGGCACGCAGGTAACGCATGAAGAAGGCAATGCCGCTGGCTGCCAGTACCGTAGCGGCTTTCATCAGTCGTTCTTCAATAATCAGCGTTTCGCCCAAAGCTTTAAACACGTTGATAACCGATTGTAGTTGTTGATCGGATGCTCCTTTGGAGCAAATGCACGTCATGGACGCGCCAATGGCGATCGCGGTGTTGGGCATCGCCCTCACGATGGGAACGGGCTTACCCGAGAGAGGTGCACTTAGTTCATCGATGGAAACACCGGTAATGGTAGAAACCAGGATGTGTTTTTTTTCATCCAGGGCGGGAGCAATTTCTCCCAGCAGTGCCACCACCTGCTTTGGCTGAACGCACAACACAATCAAGTCGCAGTGTCGCACCGCTTCAGCGTTGTTGCTCGTCAAAACAAAACCATCCTGCGTCAGGTGGTCGAGTTTGGCCAGGTGCCTGCGCGTGAGTGTGATGTTTTTGGCTTCCGTAACGCCTGCCTTTAGTGCCCCCTGCGCAATGGCGATGCCGAGGTTGCCTGCTCCTAATATTGCTATCTTCATCTGCTTTCCTTTAAAAGGCTATTGATTTCAGATTCAATCCTGCGGTCTCCTCAAACCCAAACAACAAGTTCATGTTTTGCACGGCTTGACCGCTGGCACCCTTCAATAAATTATCTAATGTCGAATGTACCACCAGTTGATCGCCCTCTTTCTCCAGGTACAGCAGGCACTTATTGGTGTTCACAATTTGTTTCATGTCAATCACCCGGTCGGCCACGTGTGTGAAAGGGTGCGAGGCGTAATAGTCGCGGTAAAGCGCGTTCAATTCCACTAAATCTTGGGAAACTTTCAAAGTAGAGCTTACGAAGATTCCCCTGGTGAAGTCTCCCCGCCAGGGAACGAAGTGGAGCGCCCCGCCAAAGTCAGGCTGCAGCGATTTCAAAGTTTGGTTGATTTCGCCCAGGTGCTGATGCGTGAGGGTTTTGTAAGCGGAGATGTTATTGGCACGCCATGAAAAGTGGGAGGTGTCTTGCAACTTTTGCCCGGCACCGGTAGAGCCTGTGATGCCCACCGTGTGTACCTCGTTCAACAGGCCAGCCTTCGCTAATGGCAGCAAACCCAACTGAATGGTGGTGGCGAAGCAGCCGGGGTTGGCCACATACAGCGAATCTTTGATGATATCGCGTTGGTATTCGGGCAAGCCGTATACAAAAGAGTGATCACCGCTGGCGTTACTCAAACGGAAATCATTGCCTAGGTCAATCACACGCGTGGCGCGTGGCAGCGCGTTTTCGCTCATCCATTTTTTGCTCTCGCCATGGCCCATGCACAGAAAGAGAACATCTACGGTCTGCTTTGCCTCCACAAACTTCAGGTCGGTTTCGCCCAGTAGGTCGGCATGCACTTCGTGTAGAAATTTGCCGGCCTGGCTGCGACTTTGCACAAAAACCAATTCTACATGGGGATGGTAGAGCAGCAGCCGTATGGCTTCGCCACCGGTGTAACCTGCGCCCCCAATAATGCCTGCTTTTATTTTATTCATGTATTCTGTTTCCTGGTTTCACTTGAATGCGTTACCACTTCTGCGTTATTTGCTTGCGTCTTCTTTTACCTGGTGATAGATGGCCACCTGGTTGCCAAATATTTTTGTGAAACCTTTCACGTCTTCTCCTGTCCAGCCGAGGTTCATTTCACCATACTTTCCAAATTTGGATGACATCAGATCGAATTTCGACTCGATGCCGTTGATCTGGTAACGGTAGGGATACAGCGTAATGGATACCTCGCCTGTTACATTTTGCTGCGCACTGCTAAGGAATGCTTCCATGTCCCGCATCACCGGATCGAGGTATTGGCCTTCGTGCAGCCAGTTGCCATAAAATTGTGCCAACTGGTCTTTCCAACTCAACTGCCATTTGGTAAGCACGTGCTTCTCTAAAGCATGGTGCGCTTTAATAATAAGCACCGGAGCTGCCGCTTCAAAACCCACACGCCCCTTGATACCGATGATGGTGTCGCCCACATGGATATCGCGGCCAATGCCAAATGGCCCGGCTAAGTTTTGTAGTTGCTGAATAGCCTCGACAGGGTGCGAATACGTTTTGCCGTTTATCGCCACGAGTTCTCCCTTTTCGAAGCCGAGTTTTACCTCTTCTGCATTTTGTTTGGTTACCTGTGTGGGCCAGGCTTCTTCTGGAAGCATGCCCAGTGAATTCAAAGTCTCCTTGCCGCCCACCGATGTTCCCCAGATGCCTTTGTTGATGGAGTACTTGGCCTTCTCGAAGTTCATCTGCACCCCGTGCTTCTTCAGATATTCAATCTCCGCCTCTCTGCTCAGGCGCATGTCGCGAATGGGGGTGATGATCTCTAGCCCCGGAGCCAGAATCTGTATCACCATGTCGAAGCGCACCTGGTCGTTGCCGGCACCGGTGCTGCCGTGGGCCACTGCATCGGCCTTCATGGCGCGCGCATAGTTGGCGGCTGCCAGCGCCTGCGACATGCGCTCGGCACTTACACTGAGCGGATAGGTGCCATTCTTCAGCACGTTGCCAAAAACCAGGTAGCGGATTACCTTTTCATAGTAGTTGCGGGTTTCGTCTACATTTTTGTGCGAGGCTACCCCCAGGCTGAGTGCGCGCTGTTCGATCTGTTTTAGTTCTTCCGCAGAAAAACCGCCCGTGTTCACAGTTACCGTGTGGACTTCATAGCCCAGTTCTTTGGTCAGGTAGATGGCACAGTAGGAAGTATCCAGACCTCCACTGAAAGCAAGAATAACCTTCTTCATTTTGTTCTAAAGTATCGGAGAGCCGATCCGCCAACGAAATGTCGCAGCGAACCAGCCATCGTGTTTATATTAATAATTGATTAAATGCTACCAGAAGAAGAACAAACTCAGCAACGAGTTCTTTTGCTGCCCCTCATTGTTCTTTTTGCGGCTTTTCAGCAGCACAAATTGTTTGAAGCGCACCCAGCGCTCGAACAACTTGAAGTTACCCTGGAACCTCCTGCGCTTGTGGTGCTCCAGTTTTCCTTCGGCTGTTACAACGGTGCGGCTTAGCTCCTGCTGCTTCTTGGCTGCCTCTACCGGATCGTACAACATGGCGGTGCACATGCAGTTTTTACGACCCTTGCTCATCAGAATCTCGTAGTTCACGCAACTCTGGCAGCCTTTCCAGAACTCATCATCGGTGGTAAGTTCGGAATACGTTACCGGCTCGTAGCCAAGATCGGAATTTATTTTCATCACAGCCAGCCCGGTGGTAAGGCCGAAGATTTTGGCGTGCGGGTATTTTTTTCGCGAAAGATCGAACACTTTGCGTTTGATCTCTGTGGCCACACCTGTTTTGCGAAAAGGAGGGGAGACAATGAGGCCTGAGTTGGCCACGTACTTTTCGTGTTCCCAGGCTTCGATGTAGCAAAAGCCTACCCAGGTTCCGTCTGCCAGATGGGCGATGACGGCCTTGCCCTCCTCCATTTTCTTTTCGATGTACAAAGGAGAGCGTTTGGCAATGCCGGTGCCGCGCGCTTTGGCCGATTCTTCCATCTCTGTAGTGATGGTTTCGGCATAATGTTTATCGTTCGGGGTTGCTACCCGAACTATGATGTTGTGGTTCAATGTAAGAATTGGTTAAAATGAAAAATCAGGAAGGTGCGGTGAAGCACGCAACAACTGCGACCCTGGGTAGCAGCCTTTTTTCTATTTTAGCAAATAGAGATTCAGATCCTGATCCGCCTCAGCGGTCGCCTGCTCACCAAACAGGAGGTGGGAGAGAGTTTAAACAATGCCGAGGAGACATTGCGGAAGCCGGCTTCCGAGCCGTTTTTCCGAGATATGGTGATTACTTTTTCCAATTCGCGTACGTGGTTTGTCGTTACTTAAAAGGCATTCAAAAAAGTTTTTTGCAAAATTAAATACGATTTTATTCAATAAGCCAAGTTTGGGCCATCATTTTTTCATCTTCAACGAAGTTTTTTTTGAAAGGTTCACGAAGTCGATTGCAACTGGTGTATTTCTTAACCTTACGATCATTAGTAATACGTACCTTGAGCCCATGCAGGAAGTGTTGGATCAGTATGGCTACCTCGCGTTGATGGCAGGTACGTTCCTGGAAGGCGAAACCGCCATCCTTATCGCTTCGTCTTTGATTCGTGAAGGGATTTTTGAAGGACCTTATACCGTGTTGTTTGGTTTTGCAGGCTCTTTCATCAGCGACTGGCTGTATTATCTGCTGGGCCGGGCCAACGGTGCTTACTTCATCGAGCGAAGGCCACGACTGAAAGAGCGCTTTGAGCCGGTGCAACGCTTCTTCTTACGCCACCGCACGCAGGTGTTGGTGAGCTACCGCTTTTTGTATGGCTTCCGCGTGATCATTCCGCTGCTGGTGGGCATGAGTGGGGTGAGGCCTCTTCAGTTTTTCTTCTTCTCGGTTGTGTCGGGTTTGCTGTGGGCCACGGTGGTCAGCTCGCTGGGGTTTGGCTTGGGAACACTGTTCCAACTCACCACGCAATCTTTTGAAGACAACCTCGTGATGATCTTGCTTGGTCTGGCCCTCGTGGGGTTGACGATCGGTTGGACAGTGAACCGATTGGTTACCCGCCAGATGAGGCAGCAATAATAGAAATCTACTCCGACCTCAGCGAATCTACCGGGTTGGTTACAACCGCTTGTCATGATTGCGTACTTACCACGGCAAGGCCAATACCAATGGGCCGAGCCCTAGGTTCGCCACCGAAGGGCGTAAAGGCACCCAGTACCAGCGCTAAAACAGACAGTACAAAAAGATTTTTTTTTCATAGTGTAAAAGGGTTGGTGAATAGATGTGGTAACACAATCAACCACCTGTTATGTCGTGTGACGTGACGGGATGCCGGTGGTTCTTGATGACCGGACGCAGAATGAGGATATAGTACTACAAGTCACCGCCACCCGCACCTGTTGATAAGGGAAAACTGGTTTTTCATTGGGGAAAGTGAGTTTACGGTATATGTCTTCCCTATGAAACGGTTGATGTATCGCGATGAAGACAACCTGAATCGGCATACTTTTCCTTGGGAAGACGGTCACTCCCTTCGCCACATCCCTGGGGAAAGCAACGGCACCTACAGGTAGTAAGCAGTTAAGGCTCTTGTAGTTTTCATAGGGAAAACGAGTGGGTTTCCCTATGGAAAACGAGTGGTGCCATTAGGATAATTGTAAACGCCCATTTACATTTGGCACAATTTATTACCCCGGTACATGGCGTAGTCCCCTCGGGGGGAAGTCTATAGTCAGGCATCGAGGAGTAAAAAACAAAAACTAAACAACCACTAAAAACAACTTACGCTATGGCAAAAAAAGCAGCGAAGAAAAAGGCAGCTCCCAAGAAGGCTGCCAAGAAACCGGTTAAGAAGGCAGCGAAGCCTGCTAAGAAGAAGTCGGCAAGAAAACCCAATGCAGCCTTCATGGCCGCACTGACTCCCAGCGCAACCCTGGCTGCCGTAATTGGCAACAAGGCAGTTCCCCGCACGGAGATCATCAAGAAGATTTGGGATTACATCAAGAAGAACAAACTTCAGGATGCCAAAAACAAGCGCATGATCAATGCCGATGCCAAGTTGCTTGCACTTTTCGGAGGCAAGAAGCAGGTATCGATGTTCGATCTTGCCAAGATTGTAAGCAAGCACGTGAAGTAATTCTTGTTTCGCTGACAAGCTTTAAAGAGCCTCTTGAGAAAGAGGCTCTTTTGTTTTTAACAGATTGGGTTGTCTTTGTACCTTGTAGTCCCATGCTTGTTTCCGCAAGCCCGAGTCTTAACTTACAATGGTGATGTCTGTTCTACGCCTTTCTTTTTTCGTATTGCTGGCCGGCCTGGTGCTTACCTGTTCACCATCCGGTGATGATGCACGGCTGCTTACGGTGGCAAAAGAGTCCAATGGTCTCCACCATGTGAAGGACGCGCTCACTTCCCCTTATGTAACAGCGGGAGACCGTGTCTATATGATAGGCCACCAGGATGGCACCTTTCCTGATCTGGGATGGCACATTACCGGTGAGATGGGCGGCATCTGGAATCATCCCATTAAACTGATGGATGGATTTGTGGCGCAGGTGGAAGGTGTGGGCGAACCCTGGCGATTGGACAGTGCCCGCAAATTCGTGAATTACCCATTCGGCAACCTTCACTCCTTCGAAGACAAAGACCTGCAGTTGGTGGCAGAACGTTTTCAGTTTGTGCCTGATGGCGCGCAGGGGCTGTTAGTAGAATGGACTTTCACAAACCAGAGCCTGCAAGAAATGACCATCACTTTTTCTTTCACAGCCTCTATCGACCTGCGCCCCACCTGGCTGGGCGATCGCACCAACATGGTTAACGCGGCAGACACGGCTTACTTCAACACCGAACTTGGGGCCATGGTGGCGAAAGACCAATCCAACAATTGGTTTACATTGTTTGGATCATCACGCAAAGCAGAGAACCCCCGGGTAACAGAAGGCGAGCCGCTGAAGGCCTCGCTTTCTTATCAATTGAAAATCCCGGCTGGGCAAAGCAGCACCGTGCTCATGGCCATTGCAGGTTCTTATCAGTCGGAGGAGGATTTACAAAAAACTTACCACCAATTGTTAAAGGCCCCGCGCCAGGCCCTGGCGTCTAAGAAAGCCAGGCTTGCAGAGGTGGCAGCCACGGCCCGTCTACAGGTACCCGATACCCTGGTGCAATCCATGTTCGAGTGGATGAAGTACAATACCGACTGGCTGGTGCGCGATGTGCCCGAAATAGGTAGGGGATTGTCGGCCGGTTTACCCGACTACCCCTGGTGGTTTGGTTGCGACAATACCTACAGCCAACAAGGCGTGCTGGCCATCGGTCAACATGCGTTGGCACGGTCTACCATTCAGTTGCTGCATCAGCTCTCTCTAAAAACCAATGGCAACGGCCGCATGGTGCATGAGGCATCTACCAATGGCGCTGTGTTTAATCCTGGCAACGTAAACGAAACACCGCACTTTGTTTCCCTGCTGGCCCATTACTACCGGTGGACGGGTGACAAAAAGTTAGTGGAGGAAATGTATCCGCATGTACTGATGGGGATGGACTGGTTGAAGCAGCAAGATGCAGACGGCAATGGCTACCCCAATGGCGCTGGCATGATGGAAATACATGGATTGGATACAGAGATGATTGATGTGGTGGCCTATACGCAACAGGCGTTGGAAAGTGCCGGCTACCTGGCTGAAGTGATGAATGACGGCACGCGTGCAGCGGCCTACCGGCAGGAGGCCACGCAACTGAAGGAGCGTATCCGCACGGATTGGTGGGTAGAAGACGAAAGTTCTTTCGCTGATTTTATTGGCACTGCCGAGGAAACCGCCAGCCTGGTGGCCGATGCCATGGTGCGGGCAGATACGTTGCAGAAGCCTTGGTCGGTGCAGGAGTTACGCAGCAAAGCCTTGCAGTTGAAAGCCACGCCCGATAAAAGCAAGCGCGGCAGGGTGGTGTATCACAATTGGGTGGTGAACACGCCCCTGGAACTGGGTATTGCCACCGAAGAGCAGGCCAGCAAGGCATTGGCTACTGCGAGGAAATACACCAACCCCTATGGCATGTATGTAACCGGCATCGATCGTACGGAGGCGGCCGACTCAATTGTACTGAAGTCGCGGAAGAAGACGTTTTCTTATGTTGGGGCTGTGATGACTTTACCTACGGGCGTACAGGCCATTGCTGAAGCGCGTTATGGCCATGCAGACCAGGCGTTGGATTACCTGCATCGGCTCGGCCGCTCTTTCAGCTACGCATTGCCCGGTTCGATGTATGAGGTTTCTCCTGATTTCGGCATGATGACGCAGGCGTGGAATCTGTACGCGGTGGCCGTTCCCATTGTGCATTACTTTTTTGGTTTGCAACCCGATGCTCCCAACCAAACCATGTACCTGTCGCCACGCTTGCCATCGGCCTGGCCAACGGCTTCGCTTGACAATGTGATCGTGGGTGGCAACAAACTATCGGTAACCATCGAACGCCATCAGGGCAACGTAACCTATAGCGTTACACAGACAGAAGGAGGTTGGCGCATTGTGCTGTCATTGCCCGGAGTAACCGCGGCTACAGTAAACGGGCAACGTCTCGAAATGTCCGATAGCGGGCAAGTATTGTTAACGGGGGTCAGCAATACGGTAGTCGTTTCAACCAACTAACCGGTAGTCAAAAAACGGTAACCCGGTGCGGTATGCTCTCGTATATTTCCGGAACAGCATTTTGATACTGTTGGATGAATTAAAAATTCCGGTACCATGAAAAAAATTGACATCCTGAACTTCATCACGAATTTCCGTAAAGCCCCCAACGACATTAAAACGTATAAAGACATTGCAGCCCATTTGGGTGCCACCGATGAAGCATTGCTCAATCAATTGCTTGTGGAATTGCAGCAGGCCAAGGTAATCAGGGAAACGGAGCTATCGGGAGAAAAAGCCTACCAGGTAATTGCGCGATAACTTTTGTAATGGGTTAGCGCGCTATCAGCAAGCGGCCCACTTTCCATTGGCCGTTCACCAGCGCCTTCACGATGTATAGTCCATTTGCGGCCTCCGTCTGAAAGGCGGTTTGGTCGCGGCCTTCAACACTTTGGTGGGGTACAGGCTTCCCGGAAAGGTCGAACAGCAACAGGTGAGATACGCTGCCCTTCAGGTAGAACGTTCCGTTGCTAGGGTTCGGAAAAATATCCGCAACGTTACTGTCTTCCACGCCTACCTCTACTCCCGCACGGCCTTTTCCCAATACAGGTCTGATCATCAGGCTGCCTGAAACCTGCGTATTCTGTTCCCATGTTCCCGAAACATTGAAAAACATTTTGTTGCCCGAGTCTGTGTTTTTATCCAGCCCTGCCGCCAATGTGGTGGCAGTAGACTGGCGCCAGCCCACATAAAACCGTGCCGGCACTCGCACTACCTCTGTTAACTTCTTGCGCCAGAAAATGTTCTGCGAAGATCGTTCCACGGTTACCGTTTCGCGGTAGAGTATGTCATCGGTGTCATCGGTCAGGTTGCGCCAGATGCGCAACTCAATCAGTTGCGAAGACTCATCTCCAAAACGAGGGAAGTAAAGATCCAACGCCCCGATAGAATCAAAGGGTGCACCCACTAGGTTGAATTCGTAGGCCAATTGAGCACCCGGCTGATTCAGGCCGGCACCGTATTCGGCCGTGCCATCATCATAAGCGTAGTATGAACTCAGCCAGTACTCCGCCTGCAGCGTGTCGTTGTTTCTGAAATCGATGGGTGAAAATTTCACTGCGTCATAGTCACCGTCTTCTTCCGGCAACAGATTGTCTTTGGTGTTCATACCTAACTTCAGGGCTATGTGCAGCGAGTCGGCCGTGTCGTTGAGTAGACTGATCAAACCGCTGACTTCGGCTTCCACCAGCCGGTGCTCTCCACCACCTATGGAGCCGAGGCTGTTGTCTGTATCGAGTGTAGCGGCAAGGGAATTACTCTCTCCGTTGGTGAAGGTGGTTACATTAGCAAACGTAAAATAGTTTAGAGGCTGCAGGTTGTCGAGCCGCAGGTTATGAATGGTGAAGGCAGGCTTTACCAAGCCAGCATCGCTCTGAAAGAAATGTTTTTTGGGAATGGCCCTGTAGGTGGCGAAAATAGAACCGAGGGTTGACGCCAGCGTGCGGTCTGGATAGCTCAGGTCGGTTTGCGACCGACCTTTGTTCAGGTAGATGTAGTCCAGGTGCCAGGTATCATACGGGCCGCTGAGGCGTGCGAAGTTTTGAAAGCGAAACTGAAACTGGTCGTGGAAGAACCGGCCTTCGATGGGCAGCAGCACCTGATAGAATTGATCTGGCGCAAAGTCGCCCGTGTTCTCTGCTGACCACACCGTCTCCCATCGGTCATCATCGGTTTTCATCTGCAATACCAGCAGGTCGCCCAGGTCGGGCGCCTCTCCACGGCCGCGCAACTGGAAGAAGAAACTCAGGTAGACACTGCTACGTTCGGCAGGGTCAACCTGGTCTATGCGCACGATCTGCGATTCCAGGTTGTCGGCATAGCCTTTTGCCAGCACATCGGTTAAGCTATAGGGCTTGCCGGAGGCATCGGTGCCATCCAACGTAGCAATGCGTAGCGAGGGAGGGTTAATTCCCAACCCATCGTTTATCCAAACCGAACTGCTGTTGAGCCAAAGTGCGTCAAGGGGAACGTTTCCCTTGGTGAAGGAAAAATCATCCCAGAAAGGCAGGGTTAGTTCTGTGTTCTGCGTGCGTGCCTGTGCTACCGGCTGTGGGCGAGGCAACCCAACCGTTTGAAGTTGCGCCAGCGTCCCCGCTGCCGCTGACAGCAGGATCAATAAAAACAAAGCGGTATTTAAAAAGACATTAGCCTTCTTCATCGGGGTTCTCTTCATCAGGTGGCGTATAGCCTTTGGGTGCAATCCATAAATCGATCGGGTCGCCCACGCGCACCGAGTCGCCCGCCAGCGGATATTGCCTGAAAACGAACGGCTCGGTGCCTGTAGTATCTGCATCTTCGGGAACTTCTACTTTGCCCAGGTGCAGGTTCCAGCCGGCCAGTTTAAAAAGAGCACGTTCGTAGGTATCGCCCACCAGGTTACCCAATGTGAAGTCGGCTGGGCCATTGCCATCGCCCACCACCAGGTCTATGCTGGAGCCTTTGGGTATGCGCGTACCGGCCTCGATTTTTTTGCCTTTGTAGCGCATTTCTTTCACCAGGTTCAGGAAGGGGCTTGGCTCCAGAATGATGCGCCCTCTTTTCAATTCATTGCTTTTCAACACTACTTCTGCATTGATGCGCGAACGATCTACCAGGTCGGGCAGTGGTACCGTGGGAGGGAACACGCGGTTTACCGACACGTAGATCATACGGTCTTCTTTCACTTTAGAGCCAGGCTGGGGAAATTGGCGCAATACGCTCAGTGGTGGATATTCGGCTGAGTAAGCAGAGTCGTCCACGGCATAGCGTAACGCATGGTCGGTAAGGAAGGGCTCCAATTCTTCCAGCTTCATACCGGTCAGGTCGGGCACGGTAATCGATTCGCCATGGTTGGTGGTGCCGGGCAGGTAGATATAGAAATAAATGATAGCGAGCACGAGCAATATGCCGACAGCCGCGGCCAGGTGTACCAGCAGGGCACCCAGTGTTGTTGATTGTAACCAGTTAGGAAGCTTCATGCAATTAGAATTTCAACGATGATTGAAAATTGCGCTCAATGCGCTGGCTGCGCGCAAAGCGTTGGGTGGCCAATTCAATCAGCCGGGTAATCAAATCGGTGAAGCTGATGCCGCGCTCCTTCCACATCATGGGGTACATGCTGCTGTTGGTGAAGCCTGGAATGGTGTTGATTTCGTTTACATACACGCCACCGCTGTTGGCCAAGAACAGATCCACGCGTGCAAAGTCTTCGCAGTGCAGCGCCTGGTAGGCCTTCAGCGAAAGCTGCCTGATTTCTTCAGCCACCTCTTGTTCGAGGCGCGCAGGCACTTCAATTTTTACCGCTTCGCCATCCACGTACTTGGCATCGAACGTATAGAACTCATATCGGCTGCTGATCACAATTTCGCCCGGCAGCGATGCTTGCGCGGGGCTGTTTCCCAAAATGGCGCACTCAATTTCGCGGCCCTGAATGTACTCTTCTATCAGGGCGGTGTCATCGTACTTAAAAGTATCTTCCAGCGCGGCTCTGAAATCAGATTCGCTTTTCACTTTCGAAACACCCACTGACGACCCCAGGCTGGTGGCCTTCACCATGAAGGGCAAACCCAGTTGTTTCTTCACGTCTTCAAACCGCAATTGGTCTTTTTCCTCGAAGGTGCAAACCAAGTAGCGCGCTACCGGCAACCCTGCCTGCACCAGCAGCCTTTTGGCGGTGAGCTTGTTCATCGATACGGCCGACCCCAGCACACCGGTGCCCACCATCGGCAGGCTCATGGCTTTGATGAGTCCCTGTATGCTGCCATCTTCGCCATCGGTGCCGTGAAGCACAGGAAACACCACATCCGCCTTTATGCTTTTTGCTGACGCAGTGGTGAGCAGGGGATTGGAAGGGTTTAGTTGCAGTTGAAGCAGTTCGCCTGAACGGATGTCTTTCGACACCCCTTTGGTTAGGTACCAGGCGCCTTCGGTATCAATGCCGATGGGCACCGGTTCGAATTTTTCTTTGTCGATGAACTCGTAGACGTTCCTGGCCGAGTTGATGGAAACCCCGTGTTCTACCGATCTTCCACCATACAAAATGGCCACCTTTTTTTTATTCATGCAAGGCTGTTAATCAAAAGGTCAAATATACGGATTGGCCCCGATTTCCTGCTTCACACAAAGACCGAAAGACATGTGTTAGCGACCCACAAACATTTTGAACGAACGCAGCTCGTTGCCTACCTGCAGCCGGGCAATGTAGATGCCGGTTTGCTGGCCCGACAAATCGATGGTGTAGGTTTGGTTGAGCGTTTCCGGAAGCGAAGCATCGAGTACCAGCTGGCCCAGCACGGTGAACACCTGCACGCGGGTCAGTTCTTTTTCGGGAAGGTTGAAAGTAATTTTTACATCGAACGGATTCGTTTCGGAAGAATACACGGTGTAGAGGTTGGAGATGCGGGGCGGGTTGCCATTGTCGTCTTCAAAAAATTCGATGTTATCGAGGTAGAGGTTGTTTCCGTTGTCGTTGGTCACTACAAAAGCCAGGCGCACCTGCTCTTTGCCCGCAAAGTTGTTGAGCACCACAAACTCGTTGCGCCAGTCGCCTTCGTTCAAAGGCTGCCACGCTGCGTTGTTGTTCTCCACGGCAATCAGGTCGCCACTTTGGTCGAACAGCACGTGGGGGTAGGTAAGGCCGCAGTCTTCCGATGCCAATATCCGCAGTCGCTCGCTGGCGTTGTTTCGTTTGGCGTAGCTCAGGTCGAAGAACATACTGGCCTTGAAGGCACCGGTGAAGTCCAGCACGGGGCTTACCAGCCAGGCTTCATCGCCCCGCACCGCATTGGTAAAACTTCCGTAGAAAGCCGCAGGGCCAAAAGTGGCGTCTGTCAATTGCCAGGTTTGCGAGGTTGGGTTGGCATAGCGCGTCCAGCCGCTGTTGCTATCCCACCGTTGGCGGAAGGGCACGCGGTCTTCACTCTGCTCCACTACCCAGGTAAAGGTGGTGCTGTTGTTATCCGGCATTTCGTCTGTTGCATCGGGATTGCTTACAATGAACTCGATGGTATTGTTACCCGTGGCGAGGGCAATGGGGTTCAGCGTTATTTGTGTTTCGGCTCCGCTGGTCAGGTTCACGTTGGTGAACGTTTGGGCGATGCCGCTGCTGCCGTTGATGACGGGGGTAACCCGCACGTTGGCCACCGTCTGGTTGCCTAAGTTTTGAATGGAGATGACGGGCGTAGGGGTTGCATCGCAAATAACGGGTGCCGGTGCCAGCACTTTGCCTGCGGCTAGGTCGTAGGCTGCGCCAGTTACAATCTGAATTTCATCGAGGTAAAGGTTGTTTCCGTAGCCGTTGGTTGCTTCGAACACTACCTGAATGGTTTGCCCCAGAAAGTTGTTCAGAGAGATGGCCTCTGTTTTCCACTGACTGGCATTGGCAGGTTTGAAGGATGCGTTGGTTGTGTTGGCGGTGGCCAGACCGGTGCTGCCCTGGTTAAAGATGGTAACGGATTGCAGCGCGCTGCAACCCGTGTAAATGCGAATGCGCAAGGAGTCGTTGTCGCGGCCGGGGAAACGCGCATAGGCGCGGTCGAACTTGAGCACAGCCGAGGTTAACTGACTGAGGTCGATAAAGGGTGAAATGAAAAAGTCTTTGTAGCTCTCGGCCTCATAGTCGTAGAAATTGATGTACATCGACTTGTTAGTGGAGGAGGCAGCCGGTGCGGTGGTATTGGCCCACGTAATTCCATTGTCGGGATTGGTCACGGTCCAGTTGGCCGGAAGTTCGTTCAGTGTTTCGATGAGGGGAGGCGTGAGACGCGGGGCCACCTGGACGAAGCGTTGCAGTTGGTTGTTGGCTGTGTTATTATCGGGGGCGCCATTCACCTGTTGAATGGTGAAGGTAAAGTTGTTGCTGCTGGGCTCTGCGAGGATAACTTCATCGAATGCCAGTGTGGTGGAGGCCAGCGAGGGAAGGTTCAGGGCAAAGGTTTTGGTTTCTATTACCGTGCTATTCAGCGAAAGCGCCACGGTGGCGCTAGTAATGGTTTGGCTGCCGCGGTTGCGCACCTCCAGCACGGGTGCAACGGGAAGGCTGCAGGTTTGGGCGGCCGGAGCCTGCACACTGCGGGCTTCCAGGTCTACGGTAGTCAGCACGGGCACTTGCAAGCCGGGAGAGGTAAGCAGGCTCTTTCTGCGCGGGCTGTTCTCCAACACATTCACCACCCGTTCAATCTGGCCGGCTGTAAACAGGTTCATGCAGGCATCGTTGGTGTAGTCCAGGTAGTTTTGGAACATTTTGGTGATGTTGTTGCACGAGGTGGCCGGGTGCGAGGGGCAGTTCCGCGTTTCTGACGAAAGCGCGGGCGTATCTGTTACATAATCGTTGGGGCCGGTGCAACCGCCTTCGAACGTATGCAGCAAACCCAGGTAGTGACCCACTTCATGGGTGGCAGTGCGCCCCTTATTGAATTGGCTGTCGAGGTTGAAGTTGCCATCATCGATTGATCCGAAAACGCGGTAATCGATCACCACGCCATCGGTTAATGCTTCGTTGGGGAAACCATCCAACCCCGGCAGGTTAGAGGGGGGAAATTGGGCATAGCCTATGTAGCTGTCGGTCTGGTTCACCACCCAAATATTCAGGTACTTGTCCGATGGCCAGTAGCTTTGGCTTTTCAAAAGGTACTCATCATCTATCGTCCAGCCGTTTTTGCTTCCGCGCACACGCACAATCCCGTTGGTAGGCAGCCCTTCGGGGTCTTGTTTGGCCAGCACAAACTCCAAATCGATGCCAGCGGCCACGGGCAGAAATTCCGTGGGCGTTGCCAATGCATCGGCATTCAGCCGCTGGTAGTCGTTATTGAGCACTTTTATTTGCGAGAGTATTTGCGCCTCGGGAATATTGGTGACGTCACCCTCGCCATTGTGGATCACGTGCACAACTACAGGTATTTTGTAAGGGCCGGCCTGTGTTCGGTATTGTGCCTGAGTGCTTTTGCGCTGGCTCTGTTTTAGCTTCAGCCAATTTTCGAAAACCGGCTGGCTGCGGTAGGGATTTTTCTCCTGTAGTTTTTTCTGGAGTGCATCGAAGGCGCAATGGTCTTGCCCATAGGTGGAGAGGGCTGCCAGCAGCAGCCATAGCCATACTAACCTTCTCATGATTTTCGTTAACGCCAATGCGTTTCTAAAAGTACGCAAAAGCCTTCCTTTTGGATGAAAAAAACTCAGATGTGGGTGAGGTTCACCACCTCGATGGTTTTTATTTCGGGAACGGCCTTTTTGATGGCCTCTTCCACACCGGCTTTAAACGTCATAGTAGACATGGGGCAGTTGCCGCAGTTACCCATGAACTCCAACTTCAACACATTGTCTTTGGTTATTTCCAATATGCGCACGTTGCCGCCATCGGCTTCCAGGTAGGGCCGTATGTTGTCTAAAGACGCTTCAATGCGTTGGGTAAGCTCTTCGTGTTTCGTTTTGGTTGCGCTCATAGTGGTCATACGGTAATCTCTACTTTTTGCGTGGCACCAAAGTTAGCATTTCTAATGGCAACCTGGCGGGCCAGGCTTTCGGCCAGTGCGCGGAAGGCATCTGCCACCGGGCCTTCTTTCATCACCGCAGGCAGGCCACTGTCGCCACTTTCGCGAATGCCCTGCACCAGCGGTATCTGGCCCAGCAACGGAACGCCAAATTTTTCCGATAAGTTCTTGCCCCCGTCTTTGCCAAAGATGTGGTACTTGTGCGTAGGCAGTTCTTCGGGGGTAAACCAGGCCATGTTTTCTACAATGCCCAGCACGGGCACGTTGATTTGCGGCTGTTTGAACATGGCCAGTCCTTTGGTGGCATCGGCCAGCGCCACTTTTTGCGGGGTGGTAACGATAATGGCACCCGTAACCGGCACAGTCTGCACCAGGGTCAGGTGTATGTCGCTGGTGCCGGGGGGCAGGTCAATCAACAGGTAATCAAGTTCGCCCCAGTCAGCATCGGCAATGAATTGTTTCAATGCAGAGCTCGCCATGGGCCCGCGCCATACCACTGCGCTATCAGGAGGAGCTAGGAAGCCGATAGAGATCAACTTCACGCCATATTGTGTCAATGGCACAATCAGGTTCTTACCATTCACCACTTTTACTTCCGGCTGTTCGTGCTCGCAGTTAAACATTACGGGCACAGAGGGCCCGAAAATATCGGCATCAATCAAACCTACTTTGGCGCCTGCCTGCGCCAGGGCCACGGCTAAGTTGCTGGTAACGGTAGACTTACCCACACCCCCTTTGCCAGAGGCAATGGCAATGATGTTTTTTACACCCGGCAGCAGGGGTGCATTGTCGCGCAGGGTGGTAACAGACGAGGACATGAGAATATCCAGGCCCGCTTTGGGCCCAATCACCTGGCGCACGGCCGCTTCACAATCCTGTCGTATTTTTTCCTTCAGCGGGCAGGCAGGCGTGGTCAGCACCACGGTAAACTTCACATGGTCGGCCGCAGTTTCCAGGTCTTTGATCATGTTGAGGCTCACCAGGTCGCGTTTCAGATCGGGGTCGTTTACGGTGCCCAGCGCCTTCAGAATATCTTCTTTGTTAAATGTCATCGGTTGGTATAAAAAACGGTGCAAGTTAAGGGTTAGCCAGGGCTAAAAGGCATTCAAAAACGCATTTTTGTTGAATCTGGAAGTATTGCAAGTTGTTCTCATGCCAATGCCTTTCCTTAACTATCTTTGAGGCCAAATAGTTTGTTAACGCCCGGCCCATTTTAGAAGCACTTTGATCTCCCGCGATACCATTGACGAAGTAAAGAACCGCATGGACATTGTAGATGTCATCAGCGACTTCGTTACGCTTAAGAAATCGGGGCAGAACTACAAGGCTCTCAGCCCTTTCTCCAACGAAAAAACGCCTTCGTTTTTTGTGGTTCCCGGCAAGGGCATCTTCAAAGACTTCAGCAGCGGCAAAGGGGGCGATGCGGTTACGTTTGTGATGGAGCACGAGGGCATGAGCTACATAGAGGCCATTCGCTACCTCGCCAAAAAATACGGTGTCGAAATAAGGGAAGACAAGCCTACCGAAGCCTACCAGGCAGCCCAAAGCGAACGTGAAGGGTTGTACATCCTCATGAACTTCGCCAAGTCGTACTACAAAGACTTGCTGCTGAACAACGAAGAGGGCCGCTCCATCGGGCTGAGCTATTTCCGCGAGCGCGGCTTCAACGACCGCACCATCGAAAAGTTTGAGTTGGGCTATGCGCTGGACGGCTGGGAGCATTTCAGCAAAGAGGCGGTGAGCAAAGGCTACAACAAAGAACTGCTGGAGAAAACGGGCCTGGTGGTAAAGAAAGAAGATGGCAGTTCGTACGATCGTTTCCGTGGCCGTGTCATTTTTCCCGTGCACAACCTTACCGGCAAGGTCATTGCCTTCGGGGCGCGCATGCTGGGCAAAGACAAGAACCAGCCCAAGTACATCAACTCGCCCGAAACGGAAATTTACCACAAGAGCCAGGTGCTCTATGGGTTGTTTCAGGGCAAGAATGCCATCCGCCAGCAAGACAATTGTTATTTGGTAGAGGGCTATACCGATGTGATCTCCCTGCACCAGGCCGATGTGGAAAATGTGGTAGCCTCATCGGGCACCGCGTTAACCGAAGAGCAGATCAAACTCATCCGCAGGTTTACCAACAACATTACCGTTTTGTTCGATGGCGATGCGGCCGGCATCAAAGCGGCTTTGCGCGGCATCGACATGATTTTGCAGGGCGGCATGAACGTGCGCGTGGTGCTGTTTCCTGATGGCGAAGACCCCGACAGCTACTCGCGCAAGGTGGGCACGCAGGCCTTTAAGCAGTTTCTGCAGGCCAACACCCAAGACTTTGTTTCCTTCAAGGCGGATCTGTTTGCGGGCGATGCCGGCAACGACCCCATCCGCAAGGCGGAATCCATCAAGGAAATTGTGGCCAGCATTGCGCTGATACCCGACCCGGTGAAGCGCTCGGTATATGTGCAGGAAACCAGCCACCGGTTGAAGATCAGCGAATCGGTGCTGCTGACGGAACTGAACAAGTTGCTGATAGCAGAACGCAGGAAGAGAGATCGCGACAAGCTGAAGGAACCTGATGACCTGCCCGTTAGTGTGGAACCCGTGCAGGAGGTGGCCACTGCTACGCGCATCGATGCGCAGAGCATGGTGCAATACCAGGAGCGCGAAACCATCCGCCTGTTGCTGAACTATGCCGATAAGGCGTTGGAAAACCAGAAGCTGGAAGAGTTCATTGTGCACGAGTTAGAAGATGTGGAGTTTTCGAACCCTGTGTACCGGCAGATTTACGAAACCTGGCGCGATGGCGTTACGCGTGGAGAAAATATGAACACCGCATTTTTTCTGCATCACCAAAGCGATGCCATCAGAAAGGCAGTAACCGATTTGATGACGACCCGTTACGACATCAGCCAGCATTGGGGCGACAAGTACAAAATTTTCATTCCCAAAGAGCAGGATGTGTTAAACGAAATGGCCCTTGGCAACGTTCTTCGTTTGAAGTTCCGCGTAGTGCAGAAGATGATGGAAGACAACCTGGGCGAAATAAAAAAGGCCGAAACTTCTGGCGACTGGAATCAGTTAGATGAGAAGTTAACCATGCAGGAAGGTTTAAAGCAAGCTGAGCGCGAGTTGGCCGGCTTGTTGGGTATTGTGGTGGCGAAATGATTGTATCTTTTCTCCGTAGCTCCGCCCTTTAGGGCGGAGATGGTAGTAGGTAGTTAATCGCAGGGCTTTAGCCCTTTAAATGGATGTTGTTTACAAAAATTTTGATTCATGACGTGCGGGCAACCAAGGACCGTAAACCGTATCTAACGGGAGAGATAAAAGATATTGTATGTAAGCATATCCGGGAATATGCAGGAGGTACATCACCAAAAGAAAACATTTCAGGAAGAATATGATGCTTTTATTAGTAATTACAATTTTGATGATGAAGGGCTAAAGCCCTGACTGTAATTATGATTAACCAGTCCCCACTCTGAAGGTTGGGACTATTGCCAAACAATACAATGAACAACAAGATAAAAATAGACACCATCCAGGAAGCCATCGAAGAGATCAAGAACGGCAAAGTGATTGTGGTGGTAGACGATGAAGACCGCGAGAATGAAGGTGACTTTGTGTGTGCGGCCGAAGCCATTACACCCGAAATTGTGAACTTCATGGCCACCCACGGGCGCGGCCTTATTTGTGCACCCCTCGTGGAAGACCGGTGCGAAGAGCTGGGGCTCGATCCGATGGTTGTAAAAAACACCGCCACCTTCGAAACGCCCTTCACCGTGTCGGTGGATTTGATTGGCCACGGATGCACTACCGGTATTTCTGCCCACGACCGTTTCAAAACCATCAAGGCCCTGGCCGACCCCGAAACCAAACCCGAAGAGTTAGGTAAGCCGGGTCATATCTTTCCGCTGCGTGCCAAGAAAGAGGGCGTGCTGCGCAGGGCAGGTCACACCGAGGCGGCCATCGACTTTGCCCGGCTGGCCGGCTTTCGCCCGGCAGGTGTATTGGTAGAGATTATGAATGAAGATGGCACCATGGCGCGCCTGGCCGACTTGCGCAAGGTGGCCGACCGATTCAACCTGAAGATGGTAACCATCAAAGACCTGATCGCCTACCGCATGAAGATGGAAACCCAGGTGCGCAGGCAGGTAGATGTGGAGATGCCCACCGCCTATGGTGATTTTAAGTTAATTGCCTACGAACAGGTAGACACGCAAGAGGTACACATGGCGTTGGTAAAAGGCACGTGGGACAAGAATGAACCTGTATTGGTACGCGTGCACTCCTCGTGTGTAACAGGCGATATTTTCGGGTCGTGCCGCTGCGACTGCGGATCGCAACTGCACAATGCCATGCAGATGGTAGAGAAGGAAGGCAAAGGTGTGGTGCTCTACATGAAGCAGGAGGGTAGGGGCATAGGCTTGCTGAACAAGCTCCGCGCCTACAAGTTGCAAGAGCAGGGGTTGGATACGGTGGAGGCCAACCTGCAGTTGGGCTTCGATATGGACAACCGCGACTACGGCATTGGCGCCCAGATTCTGCACGACCTGGGCATCTCTAAAATCAGGCTGATTACCAACAACCCCAAGAAGAGGGTGGGCCTGATGGGCTATGGCCTGGAAATTGTTGACAACGTGCCCATTGAAATTGCTCCCAATCCACACAATGAAAAGTATTTGCAGACCAAACGCGATAAGTTGGGTCATTCTATTTTGAAGAGAGCATGAGGCGTTGGCTGACGATAGCATTTGTAGCGGTGGCACTGCCGGCTGCTGCACAGGAGTTCCCCTTCGAGTACTGGCACGAAGGAAAAATGGTGCTGGAGGGTGGCGATACGCTGCGGGGATTGGTGAAGTATAACCTGCAGACCGATCTGCTGCAGTTGCAGGGCAACAACATCATAGAAACCTACACCGCCCGCAAGGTGGTTTTTTTCGAAATATTCGATCAGACCGTGAAGCGCTACCGGCAGTTTTTCTCCTTGCCCTATTCCACCAATACCGACTACAAGGCCCCTGTTTTCTTCGAGTTACTGGAGGAAGGTAAATTAACGGTGTTGTGCCGCGAGGCGCTGGAGTACCGCACCATTTCATCTTTCTATTATTATGGCAGCTATACGCGCCTGGTGTTGGTGAATAAATACTTCCTGTTGGATGAAGATGGCGCCATCATCGAATTTCAGGGTAAGAAGAACGACTGGCTTTACCTGATGGGAAAACACAGCGAAGACGTGCAGAAGTATGCGCGCACCAACCGGCTGGATTTTGACGACAAATATGACCTGGGCAAAATCATTGCCTACTATAACTCCCTCCAAAAGAAATGAAGAAACCGTTGATTTTAGTTTCCAACGATGATGGTATCACCTCGCGGGGTATACGTACGTTGGTGAATGTGATGAAAGAGTTGGGCGATGTGCTGGTAGTGGCACCCGATGGCCCGCAGTCGGGTATGGGGCATGCCATTACCGTAGGCGATACGTTGCGACTGGAGGAGTCCACCATTTTTGAGGGCGTGAAGGCCTACGAATGCTCGGGCACCCCTGCAGATTGCGTGAAGATGGCCCGCCATTTTGTGCTGAAGGGCGAACGCCAGCCCGATATTGTGGTGAGCGGCATCAACCACGGCAGCAACACCTCCATCAGCGTGTTGTATTCCGGCACCATGTCTGCCGCCATTGAGGGAGCCATTGAAGGAACGCCCGCCATCGGCTTTTCGCTGTGCGACTACGGCCACGATGCCGATTTCTCGCACACCAACGAGTACGTGAAAAAGATTGCCCGCCAGGTGCTGGCCAAGGGCTTGCCCAAAGGCGTGGCGTTGAATGTCAACATCCCGCCCAAGCGCAATGAACCTATTAAAGGCATACGCATCTGCCGCCAGGCCAACGCCAAGTGGGTGGAGGAGTTCGACCAGCGCTTCGACCCCAACGGCCGCAGGTACTTCTGGATGGCCGGCAACTTTGTAAATTTCGATAAAGGCGAAGACAACGATGAGTGGGCCATTGCCAACAACTATGTGTCGGTGGTGCCCTGCCAGTTCGATCTCACCGCGCACCAGGCCATCCCGGTGCTGAATGAGGACTGGGATATTTTGGGTTGACTATCAAAAAACAGTAAGGCGGCAGTAGTCAGTCCGAACTTCGTCCGTGCCACATTTCTTAAGTTTCAGCATCGTTTAGTAATGCTAACGTTGGCAGGCAGAAACACCAGCCCTTTGTGTAGATATTTATTTACCTCTTTTTAGGTATTGTGGTTTTCTGGGTAAGTCGTTTCTTGCGATTGATTTCACCTTAAAATAAGGTTATGAAGACATTATTTGCTTTGCTGATGGCTTCAAGCACGGCTTTTGCGCAGCTTTCTGGAATTGTTCAAGATGGAGTGAAAGGAAAACCTGTGACGGGGGCCAAAGTTTTTATTGATGCCACTTCGATATTTGATCATACGGATCAGAATGGAAATTTTTCGATAGAGGGGGTAGCACCTGGCTTCGTAAACTTAGTTGTTTATCACAAAGACTACGAAATATTTAAGTCGTCCATTCGGATCAGTGTGGATAAAAGGTTTTCACTCAGTCTCAAACTGAATCCGTTGAGTGATGCAATGAAGACATCAAAAGTTAAAAAGGACAAAGAGTATGAATCTAATCTGAATTGGTTTACACAGGCGATTGTTGGTAAATCAGAATTTTCAAATACTTGTAAAATAGGAAATATAAAAACGTTGGTGCTCACGTCTTCCGGGCAAGAACTAAAGGCGAGCCAATCCGGGCCGGTAATTATTGAGAACCGTGGCCTGGGGTATAACGTTGAATGTTACCTTCAATCTTTTCGGGCCACGTCAAGTAAAGTCGATTTTGTAGGTGCGTTATGTTTTGTACCTCTGGATCCTCAAGATGATGGGGAAAGGCTTATTTGGGAGCGAAACAGGGAGAAGGCTTTTTGGGGATCTGAAACGCATTTCTATTTTTCTTTAATTAACCACAATGCCTCCCAAAATGGTTTTACATTATTCGCAGAAAATAATAGTGTCGTTAATTTAGATAGTGTAGCGTCACCCGGAAAGTTGCCGGGGTATTTTCGGTTGGCGCTCAAAGGCAATTACAAGTTAGTGTACACCTACGAGAGCGGTTTGTCGGGATTAACAGAGCTCGACAAAACGGGGCAAACCACTTGGCTCCGGTTCGATGGACCTTTCGAGGTGAACCAAGACGGAATTCCGCTTACGCGAATAGATCCAATCGTTTCGGGTGAATGGATGCAATGGGGTCTATCAGCGAAATTACCCCATAATTTTTTTCCTGCTACTTCATTAGCCAACGAACAATTAGATTGGGAAAACTTTGCTTTGTTGCGAGAGAAAATTTATATCCATACCGATCGAGATTATTATTACCCTAGAGAAAATATTTGGTTCAAAGCCTACGTAGGCTACAGTATGGCTGCGCTGGTTGATACGCTGAGCCGGGTATTGTATGCCGAGCTGGTAGCACCGAACGGAAAGGTTTTACAAAAAAGAATTTGTGAAGTCAGGGCGGGGAGGGCATTTGGCGATTTCAGGCTGCCAGACACGCTGTCGGCAGGCGAATATTATTTGCGTTCTTACACCAATTGGTTGAGAAATTATGGGGACTCCACCTTTTTTATCAAACCCATTCCAATCTTAGATTTTTCAAAAAATCTGGAATATCAACCTGAGCCGGATGTAGAGCAAGTAAATGGTTTGACACTTTCTATTGGAAAGATGCGGGGGCAGTATGGTACCCGCGAACGGGTGGAAGCCACCATCTCGCTAACTGAGGCAAGCGGAAAACAGGTAAAAGGTAATATTTCATTAGCAGTTGTAGATGATTATGGAAGTACGCCATTGAATGGTATCAGTCGTATTACCGAACCAGGGGCCCTGTTGGTGCCAAAGGCAACGGGTAAAAGTCAATACTTTGAGTCTGTTCAGTATTTTATGGAAAGAGGTATTAGCTTTCGTGGAAGGGTTTTGGATGAGAAGGGTAACCCCTCCGTTGCATCGATTGAAATTATTCAGGGAAATATGGATAACCTGATCTTTATGGAAACAGATGAAGAGGGCGAGTTTTTGGTCACGGGCCTTCAGTTTTACGATTCAATGAATTTTGCATTCAAGGCAAGAGGAAAGAAAGGAAAGCTCATGAGGAATGTTGAGATGGTACCTGCCAAAGATCCTGTGTTTGTTTATGAGCAGCCCCCAATTAATTTGAAGTACCGATCAGAGAATATGGCACAAAAGGTACAAAACTCGCTGCTAGTAGACGAGAATACCATTTTGTTGGAGGAGGTTACCGTGAAGGGAAAAAAAATAGATGAATCAGATGTTCAGAAAAAATCGCGGGTCTATGGCACTGCTGACTACAGTGTATCGGGCGATGTATTGAGGACCACGGTAGCAGGCACTAACCTTTTAGTGGGTCTTCAGGGCAAAGTGCCCGGACTGCAGGTGATTGAAAGTATGGATGCGGGCGGCTTACCCATTATTCAAGTAAGAATAAGAGGTGGATCATCATCTTTTTCGAGCTCTACCGAGCCACTAATTTTGGTTGACGGTGTCCCTTTTCCTGATGCGAAAAGTGTGGCGTCAATAGATCCCAATCAGGTAGATCGGGTGGAGGTTGTAACACGAGCGGTGGCCCAATTCGGCAGCAGAGGCGCCAACGGAGTAATCGCCATTTATACGAAAAGTGGGGTTTCATCCGGGTCATCAAACCCTGATTTCGTTGCGCATAAAGTTTTGGGCTATCACTTTCCCCGGCAGTTTGTTTCACCTGACTATAGTTTATCATCATCGGAAGATAAGCCTGATTTCAGAACCACGATTTATTGGCGGCCTCAAATTGAATTAAACCCCACGGGGGAAATAAGCTTTTATACTTCAGACCTTCCCGGAAAGTACCGAATGGTGATAGAAGGAGTGACGGAGGATGGTAAGCCTTTCCGGTTCAAAAAAATCTTTTCCGTCCAATAGCAATCTGCCACTCCCCCTCAGAGTCATCCGCCTGTGAGGGCAAGAGAAGCCAGGCGGGGTCTCTGAGGCTTAGTTGACTAGAACGCCACTTCCAGAAAATCGCTGTTGATGGAGAGGGCTTCTGGTTAAGTCTTACAACTCGTACACGTCTATGGACAGCGTTTGCGCCAGCAGGCGGCTCAGCAGGGCCAGGCGCCATAAGTCGGGGCGTTGTAATTCGTTTGCTTCGCGGGCCACCAGCAGGTAGGGTGGCATCTTGTTTTTCTTGCCGAGGGCTATGAAGGGGGGATCGCACTGGAAGAGGGCAGCGGGTTGTTGCGTAAAGAGCAACAGCGTGCGGTAGTGGCTGCCGCTGTGTAGCGCATCGAACGGTTCTCCATGCACCCAGCCACTCAGGTGGTAGTCGGGTTGGGAGGGGTGGGGGTCTAACTTTTTCATGCGCTGCCGGATGGCCGCACTTTCTTCCTTCAGTTGGGCCATGCGCGCGGCCATCTCGGGCGGCTCGGGCATGCCGGGGCGAATGGCCCATTGCCCCACGGTATCGCTTCCCTGCAGTACCACGCCTGCGGCCCCTTTTTGCCAATCCACCCAAAGCACCTTGCTGGTTTGCAGCGAAACGCTGCCATCGTTGTTCTTCTCGCGGCTGCGGTTGGTTTCAAGCGTGCCCGATACATACAGGTGCACCCGCCACGCCAACGCAGGGTCGCTGGTGTTTACCTCGTGGCTGATCATCCACGCATTTGCCTCCGATTCGTAGGTTTGTATGCCCGTGAGCAGGGTAAACACCCCTTCGGTGAACCGACTCCAGAACCTGCGCGAAGGCTGCGACAGATGGAGCGGTGCCGACACTTTCAGTTCTACTTCGTCCATGCCCGTTTGGGGAAGGCGGTAGTGGAGTGCCATGGCACGGGGTTTTTCTATGGCGAAAGAGTCGTAAGAGAGCAGCAAAGGTTGCGCCATGGCCGAAGCCGCACCCAGCCAAATCAGGAACGTCAGGAGCCGCATGTATGCTAAGGTCGGCAAAAGTAGGTTCATTTTCTACAGGCACGGTTGATAGAACAGACATCACCGTTTATTCAACAGACTCGCTGACTCACACCCATGAGTTGCTAAACTCGCACCGATCAGCAGTAAATTCGTGCCGATCAGTAGTTGGGACGGCCCGGTCAGTTTCACAAAGGTTCGTGGTCTGCACAATGTGATAACAACGAGGTTGGATTGGGCTGATTTACGTTTGGCAAAAATGAAGTAGATTGGATGGTATCAGCAGGTTAAAAAAAAATGATATGAAGCCACTTCTGCCCCTCGTCTGTTACTTGGTTTTCGGCTTACATGGTTTTTCACAGGTAGATCAATCGCGCATCGACAAGAAGGACTTAAGAACCTTTGTAAAAATACTAACGGCAGATTCGCTGCAGGGCAGAGGAACAGGCACGGAAGGGCAAAAGAAAGCGGAGGTATTCATTGCGAACCGGTTCAAAGCGTTGGGGCTGATTCCCTGCAACTCAAATGGCTACCTCGAAAAATTCAAACTCAACCAAACGCACTGGGGGCAGGTGTACATCCGAACGCAGCAGGCCACGCTGGACAACCACACCCTGTTGAGCAAGGCGCTGCTGATCTCCAGCTCCGTTGGCTATTGGAACGCGCTCGCGTCTCCCTACAAATACTTTACCTTGTTTCTCTGGCATGTGGTGGTGCCCATTACCAGTGCCACGGTGGGCTATGTGCCCGCCAGTTGGTTTGGCCTTGGCGAAGACCTGCCCAAAGGTGTAGCCCGCGACTGGCGCCATTGGTGTCTGCAACCCGATTATTACCGCTCTTACCTCGGCACCATTGTGCCACACCACTATTTCGACTCGGTAACCCTGCCGTTGCACTTCCTGTTTCCGGAAGACGATACCATTGTAACCGATCGCTCCGTAGAGGGGTTGACCCGCTTTTATACATCAGCACCCATTACGGTAGAGAAGCTGACGCTGGCAGACTTCGGCCTGGCGAAGGTGGGCCACCTGGGCTATTTCTCACGCAGGGTGAAAGACAGCCTGTGGCCGAAGACCATTTCTTTTCTGGAGGGGTAATTCTCTCAACCTGCAGTACTAACTCTGCTAGCCCATCACCCGCAGAATGATGGCGGCAATCAGCACCATGCCTAGGTGGTAGCCGGTGTCGATGCCAAACAGTTTCCAGCTTCGCTTCTCCCACGCCACGGCACTCAGGTCTACCGGCAGGTAAAAGCCCAGCCACGTAAACACGGCTGCGTTCATAATGCTGGCCACTTCCGACATTTGATCCATGCCGGGCACATAGCTCCACGCTGCGTTGTTGTGCGCAAACACGTAGGCCATCAGAAAATTGCCGATCACCATAAAGAACATGCCCTTGGCCATCTGGCCTCCGGTGGGCTTCACGCTGGTTTCGAAACCCATTTCGCGGGCCCATGCCTTGCCAAACAGGGGGGTATACCACAAAAAGCCGAAAATGAAGTTGGCTACCACGGCAACAAGTATGGCCGTGAGGTTGATGTTCAGTTCTTCCATAGGGGTGGGGTTTAAGGTTAAAGTGAAGATAACAAATTGTGCCATACCAAGTCGTGTGCCCGCTGTGGGGCACCCAAATCCCGCAAAGGGAGGTACTGTAACCTTTCGCGGAAGGGGAAGTAATAGGATGCAACCTTCGTGCTGAGCGATGGTCGTTAGCACGGTAACCCACAAACAAAAAAGTCCATGTTTCAACACAGCCTGCTTCTCATCTACCGCAACTTTCTGCGTGCCAAAAGTTATTTCCTCATCAACCTGCTGGGCCTCACAGCCGGCCTGGCCTGCACCCTGCTGATCTACCTGTGGGTAAAAGATGAGTTGGGCATGAATCAGTTTCACGAAAAAGATGCCAACCTGTATCAGGTGATGGAGCACCAGCAGTATGCCGAAGAGCTGATGACCACCAGCAGCACACCGGGTATTCTGGCCGAAACACTGAAGCAGGAGTTTCCGGAGGTGGAGTATGCCGCCACCACCACGTGGATTAACCCTTTTACCCTTTCGGTGGAAGACCGCAATGTGAAGGCGAGAGGTTATTATGTGGGCTCCGACTACTTCAACCTCTTTTCTTACCGGCTGCTGCAAGGCCAGCCCGATCAGGTGTTGAAAGACAAACTTTCCATCGTGATTTCGCGCGACCTGGCTGTGCGCCTCTTTGGCACCGATGAGGATGCCGTAGGCAAAACCGTGGAGTGGCAGCACGAAAAAACGTTTAACGTAACCGGTGTTTTCGAAGGCACCCCGCCCAACTCTTCTTACCAGTTCGATTTTGTGCTGAGCTTCGAACTATTTAAAGACGACAACAAGTGGGTAACCGAATGGGGCAACAACGGGCCTTCAACCTTTATTACGCTGCATAGCGGCACCGATCCTGCTGCTTTTGTAGAGAAGATCGAAGGCTTTGTGAAGGGTAAAAACGAACAGTCGAACGTGAAGCTGTTCATGCAAAAATATTCTGACCGGTACCTGTACGGCCGCTACGAAAATGGGGTGCAGTCGGGTGGGCGCATTGAGTATGTGAGGCTGTTCTCCATCATTGCTATTTTTATTTTGTTGATTGCCTGCATCAATTTCATGAACCTGAGCACCGCGCGCGCCTCGCGCAAGGCCAAAGAAGTGGGCATTAAAAAATCGGTGGGCGCGCAACGGCAGTCGTTGATTCTGCAATACATCAGCGAGTCGATGGTGATGGCGTTGCTTTCGGTGTTGATTTCGCTGGCCGTGGTGTGGATGTTGTTGCCGCAGTTTAACCTGATTACGGAGAAGAAGATTGTGCTCAACCTGCTGGACGGGCAACTGCTGGGGTGGCTGGCGGGCATTGTGGTGTTTACGGGTTTGATTGCGGGCAGCTACCCGGCTTTGTACCTCTCGGGGTTCAAGCCTGCTGCCGTGCTGAAGGGCGAGGTGCGCGGCTCGTGGGGAGAGTTGTGGGCGCGCAAGGGCCTGGTGGTGTTCCAGTTTTTCCTTTCGGTGATCTTGATTGTGTCGGTATTGGTGATTTATCGCCAGATAGAATATGTGCAAACGCAGCACCTGGGTTACAACAAGGAGCACCTGATCCAATTCCCTATGGAAGGGAAGGTGGGTGAGAATTATGAAACCTTTCTGAAAGAGGTGCGCAGAATACCGGGCGTGGTGAGCGCCTCCAGCATCGGCCACAGCCTGTTGGGCCGCAACAGCAACACCAGCGGCCTGCAGTGGGACGGCAAAAATCCGGACGACCTGATTTTGTTCGAGAACGTAGGTGCCAACTACGGGCTGATCGAAACGCTGGGTATTGAAATGGTGCAGGGCCGTGCTTACTCCGAAGAATTTGGAGCGGACTCCTCGAAAATTATTTTCAATGAGGCGGCCATCAAAGTAATGGGCCTGGAGGATCCTATCGGCAAAACCATTAAGCTGTGGGGTCGTTACGACCTGGAGATTATAGGTGTGATGAAAGATTTTCACTTCCAGTCGCTGCACGAGCAAGTGAATCCGTTGTTCTTCCGCCTGTCGCCCGCAAATACATGGAACGCTTTGGTGCGGCTGGAAGCCGGCAAAGAGAAGGAGACGCTGGCCGCGTTGGAGACCTTCTATAAAAACTTCAACCCCGGTTTTAGTTTCGAATACCAGTTTCAAGACCAGGAATATGCGCGGCAGTACGCAGCCGAGCAGCGGGTGGCCTCGCTTTCGTTCTACTTTGCCACTATGGCCATTTTGATTTCGTGCCTCGGACTTTTCGGCCTCGCCACCTTTACGGCCGAGCGCAGACTGAAGGAGATTGGCATCCGCAAGGCGCTGGGCTCATCGTCTACCAACATTGTGCTGCTGCTCTCTGGCGATTTTACGCGGATGGTGCTGCTCTCCATTTTGCTGGGGTTGCCCGTTAGCTACTGGCTGCTAAGCCAATGGCTGGACCGGTTTGCTTTCCACATCGAGTTAGGCGTGTGGTATTTTGTGGTGGCCGGAGCCCTGGCGTTGGTGATTGCATGGCTTACGGTGGCATCTCAGGCCATCAAGGCCTCGAACGTAAACCCGGTAAGGTGCCTACGCGATCAGTAGGAGGTAGGCTACTTGCCAGCGGATGTGGCGTATGCTTAGGCGCGAACGGTTAACTGCTTCGGGTTGATGCCGAAATGTTTTTTGAAAGCCGTGGAAAAATGGTTGGGGTTTTTATAGCCCAACGCGCGGGCTACTTCGCACACCAGGTGATTTTTACTTTCCAACAGGTTGCGGGCGTGCCCCATACGCAGTTCGCTCAGGTACTCGAAGATGCTGGTACCAAAGGTCTGCCTGAACAGCGCCATCAGCTTGCTGGTGTTGGTGGCAAACTGCCGGGCCAGGTTGTCCAGCGAGTGTTCTTCTAAAAAGTTTTTTTTCAGGTGTTCGCGCACGCTGTGTGCCGTTTCCAGATCGCGCTTCGCGAGCGTGGCGGGCCTGCTACCGGATTTCTCGGCATAGAGTGCGTGCAGTTGAAGCACGAGCAACTGTGTGATCGATGCCTCCATCAGGAGGGCAGCCATTGGCCCTTCCAACGGGCAATTAAGCAGGTTGGAGAGAGCCCGCTGTTGTAGCAGCGAGATAGGGACGAACCGTTCGCCTACCATGCGCACACCGCGCGCCAGTTGGTCTTGCAGGTGGCAAGACCAGCTCTCGTCTGGCGGCAAAATGCTTTGCAAGTAGTCCGGTCGTGCCGAAAAGTGAATAATGTGGTAAGGTACGTTCGCGAAAGCGCGGTGATGAAACTCGTTGTGAGGATCGTACTTGAAGTTTTGAGATCCGTGAAAAGACTCCACGCATTTGTGTGCTCCCCTGAGATAAGAGCGCATGATGCCCTGATCGAAAAAGCAACTGCCAAAGAGGGCATTATGAGCACTCTGTTCGCTTCTTATATCTACATCGAAGTGAAAACGTGCTTGTGTGATGCGCACCGAGAAATTCGGAAGGTACAGGTCTCGCATGGTGAGTTCACCCAGGTCTGGTTCGACAGAACTGTGGGCCAGTGCCGGCATAAACCGACCTGTTAAAATGCCACTGTTTGCGTTGAGGATCGGTATGTTGGAGAAATCGGCCGCTACGATTTTTGTGTTTTGCAGAAATGGCTCCATTACAGGATGGTGTTTCACGGAAATACCCCTGATGGGGTTACAGAAACTTTCCGCTTTAAAGAAAATCGTGTGTTGTGGGCCAAAAACATCGCTTCGATGATTTCGCGTAGGTCTTTTTTGACGGTGCGTAGGCTGGCTGCCACGCTGGCTTCGTTAAGGCGCTTTAAAAAAGATACAACATATGACTTTCTCGAATGTGCTACCCCTGGGTTTATTGGCTGTCTTGATGTCTTGCCAAACTGGTGTCGACAAAAAGGAGACAGTTGATCAACCATCGGTTGAAAGTAGGGCAGAACTGATCAAGAGAGGACGGTACCTGGTTACCATTGGTGCCTGCCACGATTGTCATTCGCCCAAGGTAATGACACCCCATGGCCCTGAGCCGGATCCGTTGCGCTTGCTTTCAGGACATCCAGCCAACGAAAAATTACAACCGCCTGCAATTGGTGGAATTAGCGATTGGGCTTTGTTCTCGCCCGGCCTTACGGCCTTCATTGGGCCCTGGGGAACTACGTTTGCTGCCAACCTTACCCCAGACGACACGGGAACGGGTGCCTGGAGTTTTGAACAGTTCAAGACAGCCATTCGCAAGGGCAAATACAAAGGACTGGAAGGAAGCCGCGACCTGCTGCCGCCCATGCCATGGCAGATGTGTCGCAATTTTACTGACGATGACTTGCGGGCTATTTTCACGTACCTCCAGTCATTGCCTCCGGTAGAAAACCTGGTGCCTGCACCCATTCCGCCCGCTATTGGCGCTAACGCGAACCCCTAACCATCAAATAACACATTCTATGAATCGCCAAAAAATTGCTGTTGCCGTGATGACCGTGCTCTCACTTTCGTCATTCCAGTCTTCAAAAAATACGGAGGTGTGTCCTTATGGCGCTGCTCCCCGCCAAACCGGTGTTCGAATGGTAGATGCCTTGCGCGCCTCTTCGGCCGAGGCCTACCTTCAGGAGTTTCCTGCACTGAATGAGCTACTGGTGGCCATGGACAAAAACAAAGGGCTCTATGGTGCTTACTACCAAGCCGCACGGCAAGACCTTGCCGAACAATATGTAACGGAGATTGTACCTGCTGCCCACGAAAATTTCAATCGTCTGCTACGGCAGGGTGCTGCGCGCGGCATTGTGTGGAGCGAGGTGGAGTTTGTGAGGTGGGAGATTAGCACGAAGGAGCAGACCCGTTGGGACGAAATTCCTTTTGTGCTGGTGGTTCAGTTCCGCGAGCGCGAATACCGGATTGCAGTAAGAGGACTCGTGCTGCAAAGTCAACTGCGCCTGAGCCAGCACCTGGTTCTGTTGTAGCAACCGGGCGCGCCTAATACCGCAGCCACGTAACTTTGGCCGTCTTGCCTTTCTCCACTACGGTAACCAACAGCAGGTTGCCGTAGTCGCCCTCCTCGTAGTCGGTAAAGGTGTCCTGGCCCAACAGCAGGTTGGCGGTCCAGGGAATGGTGTTGGAGTGGCCGCTGATGACCACGGTGCCACCTGCATGTTGCCGCACCATGGCTTCAATCGCCTCGGCTTTGAAGGGCTCGTACGTGTTGATGGATAGGCCCGTGGCTGCGGCCAGGGGCGCTACCGTTTGTGTGGTACGCTTAAAGGCCGTGGAGTAGATGGCACTGATCTTTTCTTTGGCCAGCAAAGCCGCCAGGTTTTGTGCGCGGGTGCGGCCTTCGGGTGTCAGGTCTGGATCTTGGGTGCCATCGCTGGCCTTCTCGGCATGGCGCACAAGCACAAACGTGGTAATGGTTGTCTGTGCGCTGCATTGCACATACAACAGGCTGGCAAAAAGCAGAAGGGCGGCACGCATCACTTAAAGGTTTCTTTTACATGAGCGGGTATCTGGCAGCCTTCCGTTTGCCGCGTATCGGCCAGGAAGAAAATGCGCCATTGACCATCGTTGTCTTTAAAGAGCTGGAAGGCATCTACCCCGCAATGGCTGAACTTTTTGCCGAGGTAGAAGGCATAGCTGGCCCAAACCTGCGCCAGGTGGCCGTCTACCTGAATCTTCACATCCCAGATGGGCTCGCTCCACGATTCCGTATGGGGGGTGCCCACGGCATTCAAAAATTTCTGCAACTCACTCTCGCGCAGCACCATGTTTCCGCTTTTGTCTTTGGCAACGGTGGTCAACGTGGGGTGGGCGGTAAAAGCAGAGCGCACCATGGCGCTGTCGCCCAGGTTCATGCCGGTGAAGAGCCGCGTAATGGGCTCCATAATGGCGGCTCCATCTTCGGGTTTCTGCGCCACGGCCGGAAGGGCCAGGGCCGTCAGCAGTAGGTACATCCAACCTTCTCGCATAGAATCATTCGTTAATACGGACAAGAATACAGCTTTTTTTCAGAATGGGCCATCACCCAAATGGCCAGCGGTGGGCTGGTGATTTACCACAATTATGTCTTATTTTTAGAGCTTAATTAATGATTTCCGCTATGCGAAATGTAGGTTGGTTTGTGTGTGTGCTGTTGTTGGCTGCCACCGCCCGGGCGCAATCTGTAGACAGTTTGATGAATGTGCTGAAAACGGCCGAAGGCGATAAGAAGGTAAAAACGCTGAACGAACTCTTCCGTGCGCACATCAATTCCGATCCCGTAAAGGCCATTGGCTACACGCGCGAGGCACTGGTGCTGGCCACCGAAATCAACGACCAGAAGGGCATGGCCGCCAGCTACAACAACCTGGGCGTGGCCTACAAAAACCAGGGCGCCCTCGACAAAGCGTTGGAGTACTACCTGATATCTCTGCGCATTTATACAGAAATAGGCAACAAGGAAGGTGTGGCCACCACCAAAAACAACATTGGTAACATCTACTCTTTCAAGAAGGACTACGGGCAGGCCATGAAGTATTTTGAGGAGTCGCAAAAGCTGTTTGTGGAGTTGGACGACAAAACCAAGATGGTGGGGTCTATGAACAACCTGGGCAATCTCCACAGCGAGTTGCAATTGTTCGAGCAGGCGTTGAAGTTCTATTCGGAGGCCTGGCAGCTGAGTGAAAAAACAGGCGTACCGTTTGGCGACCCGCTGGCGAACATCGGTAACCTGTACTATCGCCAAGGCAACTACCAGCGAGCCGTAGAGTACTATACACGCGCACTTGAGCTTGCGCGTAAACAGAATAACCAGCTGAATATTCTGAACATTACCAGCAACCTGGGCGAAGTGTATGTAAAGGCGGGCAGGCCCCGTGAAGCGCAGCCTTACTTAGACAGCGCCCTGGCACTGAGCCGAAAAATGCAGGCCCATATTTTTGAGCCGCAGATTTTGAAAAGCATGGCCACCAATTATGCGAAGCAAAACAAAATGAAAGAGGCCTACGAAACCATGCTGGAGTACGACATGCTGAAGGAAAAGATATATGGCGAAGAAAGCAGCCGCAAGATTGCCCAGATGGAAATGGCACTCGACCTGCATCAGAAAGAGAAAGAAGTAGAAATGCTTCGTAAAGACGATGAAATCAAAACCATGGAGTTGCGCAACACGCGCATGGTGATCACACTGGTGATACTGGGCATTGGCACCCTGTTGGCCGGCTTCAACTTATACATGGTGAAAAAGAGGGCCTTTGCCAAATAAATCATGACCCGCGAAGAAGCAAGAACCCTGCTGGCCTCGATGACGCAGAGCGCCAGCCTGCTGCGCCATATGCGCACCATCGAACTGGTGATGGAAGCCTACGCTGAAAAGCTGGGCGAAGACAAAGACACCTGGGCCAAAGCCGGCCTGTTGCACGATGCCGACTACGAGGCATACCCCGACCAGCATCCGAAAGTGATTGTTGAGAAGCTGAATGCGTTGGGAGAAGGGGCCATCGCCCATGCCATCTCCTGCCATTACACCAAATGGAACGTGCCGTACAACACCCGGCTGGATAAGGCGCTGCTGGCCTGCGATGAGCTGACGGGCTTTGTGGTGGCCTGCGCACAGGTGCGGCCCGAGGGTATTGCCAGCCTTGAGTCCAAGTCGGTCATCAAGAAGTTAAAAGACAAGAGTTTTGCTGCCAAGGTAGAACGCGATGAGGTATACAAAGGGTGCGAGCTGATGGGTGTAGAGTTGGCCGAACACATCGCCTTCATTATAGACGTGCTGAAGAAAAACAAGGAGGAGCTTGGCATCTGACTTTTGGAAAGCAGCAGCAATCCCGCTGCTTTTGGGTAGCTGCCATGAGGTGTGGGCGCAGCAGGACGGCCCGCCCGCTCAGTTTTTTCCGGTTGCCATTGAAGACTTGCAGCGCAACCCCACCGTTACACCCTGTATGGGCGATGGGCAGCATGTTACCATGATCATCTATGCCGATCCGGACCACTACCGTCAGAATGAGTACTTTGTAGACCGCATTAAAAAGTACATTTTTCCCCTGGATGAGTTTTGTGGCTACGGAGTGGTAAACCTGAAAGACTCTTACCTGCCCACCTTTATGTTGCGGATCATTCTAAGAACCATCCGCAGTCGCTCCGAACAGGAGAGCAAGGCCCTGATTTTAGCAGACCCCGACTTGCTGTTGGCAAAAGCCTGGCAGCTAGGCGACTGCAATAACCAGGTGGTGGTGATTTTGCTCGATAAAGAGGGTAAGCTGCTGTATTGGAAAGCAGGGGCGCTGAACGAGGAAGAAACCGATCATTTCATCAGCCTGATCACCAGCAGGATCAGTCACTACAGTTTGCGGCCCTGAAAAAGTGAAAAATTCCCGCCCGTATTTTGCGGATGGCCCATAACCCTTAACTTTGGCCATTCTTAAACGAGTAAGCTTATGTTCAATCAAGTGGTAGGCGATGGCGCCAATCTTTTCGTCATTATTATAGCGGTTGTGTTTGGTTTCGTTGCAGCCCTGGGCTTCATCGATAAGCGTAAAACAGAAAAAGAACAGGAAGGCAGGGGTTAAACCTGACATTTCCTAGTCCATAAAAAAGGCCCCTTGCTGCTGCAAAGGGCTTTTTTGTTGGTGCACTTGGAGAATCATCTACCCGAAGTTTTTGCGTGCGTCTCTGTATAGGGACTCTTGTATACCGACTGCCATTCGTTCCACTTCATTTTCTTGTAGTGATCTTGCCCGATAAACTGAATGACGCGATGAAATTCTGGGGCCTTTTGGTAGCCAGCCAACGGTTGAATCATACGGAATTCTTCGTCCAGAAAAACTACTGTGGGGTACGACAACTGATTGTTGAGCAGAGCAGCCGCCAACTGGTGATAGCCCTTGTTGCCGCTCGGCACAAACTTGAACGTAGTGCCATTGAACACCACGTCTTCGCGCTGTTCCGCATCGAACTTCACCGGGTAGAAATTTTCATTCAGAATCTTGGCCACCTCCGCTTCGCTGAACGTGTTCTTGTCCATTACTTTACACCAGCCGCACCAGTCGGTGTAAACATCGATAAATATCTTTCTCTTTTCGGTTTTGGAGCGCTCAACTGCCTGCTCGAATGTCATCCATTTCACCGGGCTTTCGCCCTCCAGAACAGGGGTGGTTTTGGTGGATGCCTGCTGGGCCCAAAGGGCCATAGGAGCCGCCATAAAGACCAATAGCAGTAATTTTTTCATTTCGATGTAATTCTTCATTTGCTATTGCAACAAATTTAAACAGAAAACCAGTTCGCTCCATCTTAATTTTTGTTAACGCGAGGAAGTAACCCTGTTGAAAGTGGCAGGTAATAAGGAAGGAAGGCGCATAAAAACAGAACAGGAATTGTATGGAATTGAACGGGTGTACCGGATGTGAAGTTGAATTTTACCCCAATTTGGTCGATTTCGCGGTTGGCATTGGGTTTGGTAATTTGAAGGAAGCTTTATGAAACTGTCGCAAAAGGATTTATTGATTTTTCTGGGCATTGTGGTGGCCGTGATCATTGGCCTGACCACCCTGGTCTTCAGCGATGGTAAATTGGCGCACGAGGCCGAACTGCCAGAGGTGAGAAAGACTTCGCTGAATCAGGTGGCTACCGACCTGTTGAAGAAAGTAACCCACCGCGCACAGTCCACGTCTTTTGGTTCGCACTGATACAGCGCCCACAACTACCGATAAGCATAGTACTGCAACACCGTTTCTATGGCTTTCCGAATAGCCGTGTTGATGGGAAAAAAATCGCGCGTCAGTTCAAAGTCGATGGCATGCAGTTGCATGTAGAAATGGCTCATTACCGGCACATGCGCTTCCTGATTAATCTCCACCGATGCTTTTTCAAATTCTTCGCGCTGTTCGGTCTTGATAATCTGGCAAGTTACCAGTTCTTTCATGCCGTATTTGTTGGTTCGCGCACTGTAGCCAAAGAGGCGGCAAATCAATCCGCGGTGTTTGTATTCTGAACAGAGTCCTGCACCGGCCTGCGTGGGGTTTAAAATCAAGCACAAAGAGCCAGGGGCATCGGTAAGGCGATCCAGCCATGCTTCGGCTTTGCCTTCAGTATAGAGGTAATGCGCAAAAGGCAGAAACTCCAAAATGGTGGCTTCAATATCGGGTTTGAAACAGCACTTGCCGCAGCCAAACCGGCAATGCAGCCTCGACCAGCTTTGGAAGGAAGCAATTTCCTGATCGAGTTGGTCGAACACTTTTTCAACGGACGATATTTTTTCGAGAATGGAGTTTACCATGATTAGTTGATACCGCCCGATTTAGCAATTTTTTCGAGAATTGTTATCGCACCAGAAGCTGACTTACTCGTTGGGAAGGCACCTCAACACACTTTAACCGTAATTTCTTCAGATGATAAATGACCATTTGCTTCTTTTTTTGGGGGTAGGTGAATTACCAGCCTACTCATAGTCATCACCGAATTATGGTTTGGTATTCTTTTGTTCACTTAAATACTACGTCAAAAATTCAGCTATATTGATCCTTCATGAACTTGCGCAAGTTCTTGGTCGCCATCCCTCGCACCTTGTTTTTCACCAAAGGACTCCAGCCCAGTAAAAGGCCGGTGGTGCCCAGCGCCTGCCTGCTCCACTTCCAGAAATCGAATACATCGGTGTGTTTTAAAATCTTGCCGTCTTTGAATTCAAAAGAAGCATCGATGCGATTAACAACCTTGTTGCCGGTTTTTGAAAAGGTGTAGTAAGCATCCCAATGAGCAGTGCCGCGTCTATCTGTGGCCTTCACCCGGTCGAACTCCACGCGCAAATCTTTTGATGCACTGATGAGCATCTGCCACATGGCACGCGCTTCCTTGCTGGAAAGATTTTGAAACACGGGGTCGCTGAAGGTGGCTTCGTTATGATAGCATTGCTGCATGGTAGCGAAGTCGCCTTTCTGAAAGGCCGAATAAAAAGTTTGGATCAACTGCTCGTTGGGATGCATTTAATTCGCTACACTAAAGTCGCTTCGAGTGTGATATTTGTATTCAATAATTTACTGATAGGACAATTGGCCTTTGCATCGGCCGCGCATGCCTCGAACTTTTCTTTGGATATCCCCGGCACTTTGCCTTTCAGCGAAAGGTGCGAGTTGGTGATGGCTCCGTTCTCGAACGTGATGGCGCACGTTACTGTGAGGTCATCGGCCGTAAAGCCCGCTTCGTTCAGTACAAAACTCAGCTTCATGGCAAAGCAGCCCGCATGTGCTGCTGCTACCAATTCTTCGGGATTGGTGCCCACGCCTTCGGCAAAACGCGAGTTGAAAGAATATTGTGTTTGATTCAGTACGGTGCTGGCAGAGGTAAGCACGCCCTTGCCTTCTTTTCCACTGCCTTTCCAATTTGCGGTTGCTGTGCGTTTCATAATTTTTAACGGGGGTTATGTTGAATAATGATTTTCTTTGATCCGATAAGGAATGCTGAGCCCGGTTTTTAATCGGGCAGTATTTTGAGCAGCACTTCTTTGTAAAATACTTTGCTCTTGGGGTCGTGGCCCTGCAGCGCAACGGTGCCGCCTTGCAGCCGGCTTTTGTCGGGTGCGGTGTATTGGTTAATTACCTGGTCGTTCACCTTCACGGTAATCTGGTTGCCTTGCACAATGATGTGTTCGGTATACCATTCGTTGTCTTTCACAAAAGTTTCCTTCACATCTTGCACGGCATAGACGCTTCCCGTTTTGCGCCAGTCGGTGTGGGTTTGGTTTACCTGAATTTCGTACCCTTTGGCGGGCCAGCCGGTTTCCTGGTAATCGGTGTGGATAAATATGCCCGAGTTGGAGCCAGGCGTGGTCTGGAGTGTTACCTTCAACTCGAAGTTTTTGAAGAGGTGGTTCCCAACCGGGCCTTCGTAAAACAGGTGTGCCCTGTCTCCATACACCACAATGGCACCTTCGGCAACGCTGAATGTGGCGGGATTTTCGCTGGCGCGCCAGCCTGCGAGCGACCGGCCGTCAAACAGCGACACCCATTCGCCTGACTGGGCGGCAAGGGATTGTGCAACAATCATCAACAGAACAACAACGAAGACCTTCATGCAATCGGGGGGATATTAGGTGGATAACTTTCCTAAAAGTAAAGAATCGACACCCGTTCTTCAACCCAGATTATGTATTGGACATGCATAATCTGCCCGAAGGGTTGACGAATCCTGGCGGAAAACGCCAAGATTGCCAGGTTTAGATCCTGACGATCAGAATCACCAACCAGGTTTAGTAGTCTTGCGGTAAGTGGTTGATTTCATTCGTAAGCTAGTTATGCAGCAATAGAATACCCCATTGCATCGCCCGGATTTAACCACGCATGGCCCGATTTTCATCTGTCTCAAATTGACCGATTGCGGACATCTCCGGTCGCATTCGTGCGTTGATGTAACCTAAAAGGCTCTATTTTGGCTTCTTTTACCGGTTTTTCAACTTTGGACTGATTGTTGGCAATACCGGCCCAGGTGCTGAAAAAACGAATAACCTATTTTGAAAGATACCCCTCATGCTGATAACCTATTTTAAGATCGCACTCCGTTACCTGCTGCGCAGCAAGCTACACGCGGGCATCAACATAACTGGACTGGCGTTGGGCCTTGCCAGCGTGTTTTTCATGTGTATCTACATTCTGCACGAGTGGGGCTACGACAAGTACCTGCCCGGCTACGAAAACATCTACCGCATTACCTGGGAAAGCGAAAATCCCCAGACACGCACCCCACACCCCATGGCGCAGGCCCTGGCGAGTGATTTTCCCGAGGTTGAAAGCGGAGTGAGCCTTTCGCCCCTGTGGGCGGCAGGGCTTACGCGCGAAGTTTTTTCTTTTCGCAACCTCGAGAAGGACATCCGTTATGATGAGGGCAACGTGCTGGCAGTGGATTCTACTTTCTTTGATGTGTTTGGGTTTCCGGTGATAAAGGGAGATGCCAAAGAGGCCTTGCGCCACGTGAATGGCTTGCTGATTTCAGAATCGATGGCGAGGAAATACTTTGGAGACGAAGACCCCATGGGCAAACAGCTCGCGGTAAATTCAGATTCTACCCTGTTGAAGGTGATGGCCATTTTCAAAGATGTGCCCCCACAAAGCCACTTCCATTTCGATTTTCTGGTATCGTATGTGCGCGAAAAATCGTTCGACCCCGAAGATGCCTACTACTCCTGGGCCGACTTTGGTCATTTCAACTACGTAAGGCTTAGGCCCGGTGCCGACTTCAAAGCATTGGAAGCCAAATTGCTCACCTGGGCGCGCCAGTATATCAACGTAACCGATGAACAGTTTCGAAACATAGAAGCCGGAGGTTTTGGCTTCAGGCTGCAGCCGATAGCAGACATACACCTGAAGTCGCACCTGCGCTGGGAGTTGGAGCCCAACGGCAACATTGAATACGTCTACATCATGGCTGGGGCCGCCCTGCTTACGCTCGTGATTGCCTGCATCAATTTTATGAACCTGATGACAGCCAAATCTACGGAGCGAGCCAAAGAAATCGGCATTCGCAAAACCCTGGGGGCCGTGCGCGGGCAGATATCCGCGCAATTTCTGAACGAGTCGGTGCTGATGGCCGTGCTCTCGCTGATGCTGGCGCTTTTGTTGATAGAGGGCGGATTGCCTTTTTACAATGCCTTTACGGGGCAGCATTTTGAAATGGATTACGTGGTGCTGCTGCCCACGCTGTTGCTGGTGGGCCTGGTCGTTGGTTTAGTTTCGGGCATTTACCCATCGCTGATTCTATCTGCCATGCGTCCGCAGGCGATACTAAAAGGTAACTACCGTACGGGCACCAGCGGGAGCAGGTTGCGCAGCGCGCTGATTGTATTTCAGTTTGCCATCTCGATGGCTTTGGTCTCCGGGGCGGTCATTATCTATAGCCAGATGAAATACATCCAGAATAAAAGCCTGGGATTCGATAAAGAATTGGTGGTAACCATACCCCTGAAGAACGAAGCATTGAGGCCCCGCATGCAAGCGCTGAAAAATGAACTGATGCGCATAGAAGGGGTGAGCCATGTATCGGCAAGTTCCAACCTGCCGGGGGGGCAATACAATCAAAACACCATCTCCCTGGTGGAAAGACCTCAGGAGGAGGTCACCACTTCGGAAGCATTTGTTGACTACGATTTTCTGACAGTGATGGGTATCGACCTGGTGGAAGGTAGGTTTTACCTGCCAGAAAACCTGGCTGACTCCGTGGCTACTTTTGTGATCAACGAGACCGCTGCGCGCCAACTCAACATAAACCAGGTGGTGGGCCGCGAAATAAACTGGTATGCCTTCGAAAACGATGAGCCCATTCGCGGCAGGGTAATCGGAGTGATGGAAGACTTCCACTTCCAGTCGCTTCACGAACCGGTACGGCCGCTGTTGTTTGTACTGTATCCGGCCTACAACCACCTGATCGTAAAAATAAACAGCAACGCGGTAGACAAAACCCTGGCCGGGATTCAGGAAACGTACGCCCAGTTCGACAATCAATTCGAATTTCAGTTTTCTTTTCTGGATGAGCGTTTGAACGGGCAGTACGTATCGGAACAGCAAACAGGCGTTATCTTTACCGCCTTTGCTATTATTGCTATTGCCATTGCTTGCTTCGGGTTGTTTGCCATGGCGCTGCTTTCCTTTCAGCATCGCATCAAAGAGGTGGGCATTCGCAAAGTGTTGGGCGCCTCCCAATCGGCATTGGTGGTGCTGTTGCTGAAAGACTTCACACAGCTCATATTGGTAGCCATTGTTGTGGCCATTCCTTTTGCTTGGGTGATGATGGACCGCTGGCTGGATAATTTTGTCTACCAGGTAACCATCCATCCCGCCTTGTTTGCGTTGAGCGGTCTGTTGCTTTTGGTGTTAGCCTGGCTGATACTCGGCTACCTCACGTTGCGCACCTCGCGCATCAATCCGTCAGATGTGTTGAAAGCTGAATAACAATAATGAATTAGCTAGGCAAAGCTTGCCAAAACAAGGATGGATATTCGCACGCAAGTAGTATTAGAAAATAAAATCATTAACATATGAAAAAATATTTCACCATCGCTATTCGGTTCTTGCTCAAGCACAAGAATTACACACTCATCAATGTGGGGGGACTGGCTTTCAGCATGGTTGCCATTTTGTTTATTGCCTTGTATGTGTTCGATGAACTGAGCTTTGATCGGTTTCACAGCAAAGCCGACCGTATCTATCGCGTAATAGAACACCGTACGAACGATAAGGGGGAAGAGTCGGACATGGCAGGTGTGGCTTTCCTTACCGCGCAGACGGATGAAAAAATTCCATCGGTAGAGCAATACTTCCGTATGACCGTTCTGGGGCGGATCAATGTGTGGACCACGCATGACAATATGTTCTACGAAAGTACGGTATATGCCGACCAGGGCCTGCTGGATATTTTTGACTTTGAGCTGATCGATGGCAACCGGTCCGATGCGTTGGTTAAACCCTATACGTTGATACTTACCCGGGCCACAGCCATTAAGATATTTGGAACGGACAAAGCGGCAGGTAAGGAACTTTATACCGACCTTTCGGAGCAGCCGTTTACAGTAACGGGTGTGTTGGAGGATTTCCCCTCTAACTCGCACCTGAATCAGAATATCTTCTTTTCGATGGAAAGTAATGTGAACCTGGACTGGTACAAGCGGTTCAGCGCTTCCGATTGGTCGTCTAATTATTTTTCCACCTACTATTTATTAAAGCAAGGCGCTAACCCTATTGATGCTGCAACCACACTTACCAACCTGGTGAAAGAAAACCGCGGGTCGGAAGCACAGCCCTTCCACTTTTGGTTGCAGCCGCTTACCGATATTCATTTTCACTCATCGAGCATACGGGGCGGATTTAGTTCTCAGTCTGGCGAGATCTACTATGTGTACATTTTCGGTGCGGTGGGTCTTTTCATTCTTGTGATTGCCCTGGTGAACTATGTGAATCTGTCTACCTCGTTGGCTATTACCCGTGGTAAAGAGATTGGCATTAAAAAAGTGGCGGGTGCAGTACGCAGCCAGTTGATTGGCCAGTTTATTTCGGAGGCCACCCTGGTGGTGCTGGTGGCGGCCATCATTGCGCTGGCCGTTGGCAATGTATTGCTTCCTTCTTTCAATGACTTTACACAGAAAACCATCGCCTCCGATATTTTCACAAGTTCTAACGTGTTGGTATCGCTTGTCCTGTTTGTGTTGGCCACTGGTTTGCTGGCTGGAAGCTATCCGGCATTTTTCCTTTCGCGGTTGAAGCCGGTAGCTGCTTTAAAAGGTTATGGCAAGCCAACCTCATCGTCTTCGGTAATGCGAAGAGGGCTCGTGGTATTTCAGTTTTTCCTTTCCATTACGCTTATCATCGCTACGCTTACCGCTTATCGCCAGATTGAATATGTGCGTACCAAAAGTTTAGGCTTCAATCAAAATCAGTTAGTAGTGCTCGATATCAACAGCGGTCTGGTCAGGCGAAATTTCCAAACCATAAAGAATGAGCTGGCGCAAATTCCGGGAGCTACCCATGTGTCTGTGTCCTCGCGCATTCCGGGCGAATGGAAGAACCTGGCACAGGTGCGTACCATCACCTCCACAGATCCAGTCGGCTCTTTCAATTACTTCATCGGTGCCGATGAAGATTTTTTGAATACGTTTGAAATACAACTCATGCAAGGCCGAAACTTTCAAACTGATTTTCCGGCCGACTCTTCTTCTGTGTTATTGAATGAAACCGCGGCTCGCCTAATGAATGTGGAGGTAGGCGATGAGTTAACAGTACCGTCCGTTAACATGGCGGTGTCCGAGAATCCCCTGGATGCTCCGTTTCGCGCCCGCGTAATAGGCATCATCCAGGATTTTCATTTCCAAAGCCTGCACCAGAAAATAGCACCTTTGATGATTGGCTATCGCAACAACCCGGTTCAGTCCATAGACTACTTTACCATGAGGCTGAATACGAATGACCTGGAAAAGAGCCTGGAAGCCATGCAGGCTGCCCTGCACAAGGTAGACAATAGCCACTTGCTGGAATACAACTTCCTTGACCAACGCCTGTCTGATTTTTATAAGGCAGATGAGAAGAGGAGTGCGCTCTTTACCATGGCGGCCGTGGTAGCCGTAGCGCTGGCTTGCCTCGGCCTGTTCTCGCTGGCTTCGTTCAATACAGCTTTGCGCACCAAAGAAATAGGTGTTCGCAAGGTGTTGGGTGCTTCGGTATCGCAGATAACGGTGTTGCTCTCGAAAGATTATTTAAAACTGGTAGCCCTGGGCTTTGTATTGGCAGCGCCATTTTCGTGGTGGGCCCTGCAAGGTTGGCTGGCCTCCTTTGCCTACCGCATTGAAATAGGTTGGTTGATATTGGCAGTTGCCTGTATAATTTCGTTGCTGATTGCGCTACTAACTGTAGGTTACAAGTCGGTGATGGCCGCCATCGCTAACCCCATTCATTCCTTGCGGAGCGAATAGCATGCTTTAACCGTTGTCGACATAAGAATACCAATTGAATCGGGTATTATGATCAAAAACTTTTTTATCATCGCCTACCGGCACCTGGCACGCAGTGCCAACTACACACTGATCAATGCATTGGGTTTAAGCATTGGCATTTCAGCGTGCATCATCATCTTCCTGGTGGTTTCTTTCGAATGGAACTACGACCGGTTTCATTCGAAGTATGAAACGATCTACCGGTTAACATCCGAAACAAGCAACGCCTCGGGCGTAGACTACTCCGCCACCACACCGTACCCGTTACCCAGAGCGTTCCACAACGACTTTCCCGATCTGCCACTCAACACGCACGTGCATTTTCAAAGCGAAGCACAATTTGGCTGGGGTGCGGAAAAACAGAAGGTAGAAAATATCTTGTTTGCCGATTCCTTGTTCTTCAAGGTTTTTGACTATGAGGTGCTGACCGGAAACCCGTATGAAGACCTGGCGCAACCGGGCCAAATATTTTTAACCGAGTCGTTGGCAAAAAAGCTGGGCGACCCGCTGCCTCAAACTATTTTATTGAACAACAAGGTAGAAGTATCTGTAGCGGGCGTGCTGGCCGACCCGCCCGCCAACTCCCACCTGGTGTTTTCTGCCATCGTGTCTTATCCTTCGCTGTCGCGCGATATCACTGGCCTACCAATGGACTCTTGGGGGCTGCGCATGGCAGGGCATAGCTATGTGGTAATTCCTGAAAATTTTGATAAAGTAACGCTGGCAGAAAGGTTGGCGGCATTTGTAGATAAGTACCAGCCGAAGGAAGAAAACAAAGAGGTGAAGTACATGTTTCAGCCACTGTCAGACGTTCATTTCAGCGAAACTTATCCTACCACCATTAACGATTCGCCCACTACTGACTACAAGAGTTTGATGCTGCTGATTGTGTTGGGTGTGTTCATCTTAACAGTGGCTTGTATCAACTTCATCAACCTGAGCACTGCACTGGCAGTGAAAAAGTCGAAGGAGATTGGTGTACGTAAAACATTAGGTGCCAGTCGCCCGCAGCTCACTACCCAATACCTTACCGAGTCCTTTCTGATCACCCTATTGTCCACCCTTATTGCTTTGGGGATTGTAGAGGTAGCCATCACACCCATCAATCATTTTCTCGACACACGTATTTCATTTCAATTGCTTGGCAACTTGCCCCTGTCGGCCTTTATCTTTTTGCTGATTGGTGTTACTACGCTATTGGCGGGCTTGTATCCGGCTCTTGTACTTTCCCGCTTCAACCCTGCTGCGGTCTTAAAGAATAAGATGCAGGCCTCCGGCAGCTCAGGTAGCTACGCACGCAAATACCTGGTGGTATTCCAGTTTGTGGTGGCACAACTGTTGATCATTGGCACATTGGTTGTCGCTTCGCAGATGGAATATTTTCGTTCCAAACCGTTGGGGTTCATCAAAGATGCCATTATCAATATTCCATTGCCTGAACGTAAAGCTGAATTGCGTACCGCCTTTCTTGCCGAACTATCAGCCATCCCGGGCATCGGAAATGTATCTTATGGATCGGGTGCCCCGACTTCTGATATAGGCATTTCCACAGGGTTTTATCTGACAGAAAAGGGCGTGAACGAAAATTACGACACCTACATTAAGTGTGTAGACCATCATTACCTGGAAACTTATGGGTTGGAGTTGGTAGCAGGGCGTTGGTTTATGCCGGGTGAGGAAGCGTATGCCTACGACTCAATTCCCGAAGAAGAGCAACAACATAACTATATTGTGAACGAAGCGCTGGTACGTAAGCTTGGCTTTGCTACTAACGAGGAAATCATTGGTGTACACATTACAACCGGTATGGGCGACATTACTGCCCCGGTAATTGGTGTGGTGAAAGATTTTCATATCAGCTCGCTGCACGACCAGGTAGAACCAGTTGTGTTGTTGCACTATCCTTATTTCTACGTAGAGGCAGGCATTCGGTTCAATAGCATGACTACACGCGAAACACTGGCGGCAGTAGAATTCGCTTATGCCAAAGTTTTTCCCGATTACCTTTTCGAATACACTTTTCTGGACGACCACATAGGAAGTCTCTATAGTCGCGAGGAGAAAACGTTTGGTTTGATACGCATGTTCACGGACCTGGCCATTGCTATCAGTTGCCTGGGATTGCTGGGGCTTGTGTCATTCATTACCCAACAAAAATTGAAGGAAGTAGGAATACGAAAAGTATTTGGGGCCAGTGTGTACCAGATTGTGGCCTTGTTTTCTCGCAGCTTTATCAAGTTGGTAATGGCCGCTTCTGTGTTGGCGGTGCCGGTAGGGTGGTATGTTATGAACGACTGGCTGAATGGGTTTGCCTATCGCACTCCGCTGAACGTGTCTGTTTTTGTGATTGCAGTGGTATCCACCCTGGTTATTACATTGCTTACGGTTAGTTTTCAATCGATACGTGCCGCTACCAGCAATCCGGTGCATTCGTTGCGTAGCGAGTAGCCGGGGCTGGGGGTAGCAAGGTGTGAGTGGCATTTACCGTTCGTCACAATCACCAATTTGAGGTGAGCCACATTTGCGGGCAAATGTTGAACTATACAGGGTAAATCGCAACTGAATGCGCAACATCGCCCACTCAAATCTACCGCCATGCTTCGCAATTACCTCCTCATCGCGCTGCGTCAATTTTGGAAACACAGGCTGTACAGCAGCTTGAACATGACCGGCCTTGTAGCCGGTGTAGTTTGTTTCTTGCTCATTACGCTCTACATAGCGCACGACCTGCGCTTCGACCATTACCATGAGAAAAAAGACCGGATCTACCGGTTGGGCCTAGGCAGCCTGGAGGAAGGCTTTCCCCGCAGCAGTGTTTCGGGCGGTGTGATGCCCCAGACGCTGCAAGAGAATTATGCAGGTATTGAAAAGGTGGTACGCTTTCGCAAACTACCCTCTTTGGTGGCAGCGGGGGAGAAGGCCCATTTCGAGGAGAAATTCTTCTTTACCGATTCCACCGTTTTTGATGTGTTTTCTTTTCCATTGACAGAAGGTGATGCACGCACCGCGTTGACCGATCCATACACGCTCGCCCTCACTGAGTCTGCAGCCCTCCGTTACTTCGGCAGATCGGAAGGCGTTGTAGGTGAATTGTTGCAGGTGGACGAAAGCATGACTTTTAAGGTAACGGGTGTAATCAAAAACATTCCCGACTTTTCCCACTTCAAATTCGATTTCCTGGCTTCGGCTGCCACACTGCCGGTGCATCCGCAAGAGCCCGTGCGCACCTATCAGCTCACCGGCTGGTACGCACATTATTTTTACAACTACCTGCTGCTGGAAGAAAATGCAGACCCCCTGGTGGTAGGTAAAAATATTGTGGACGCCCACAAGTATCACTCAGACCCGGAGCAATACAAGCTGTATGGCACAGCCATGGGTCTGTTTCTGCATCCCCTCACCGACATTCACCTCAATCCTCTTTACGGAGAGATTGAGCCGCAAGGTGACCAAACCATACTGTACATTCTGGCTGCAGTGGCTACGCTTATCCTGGTGCTGGCGTGTATCAACTTTGCCAACATCAACACCGCGCTGTCGCTCCATCGCAGAAAAGAGGTGGGCCTTCGTAAAACGCTGGGTGCACGCAATGCGCAAGTGATGTGGCAGTTCATGGGCGAGGCATTGCTGACGGGCCTGCTCACGTTCGCAGTCAGCATGGTGCTGTTGGCGTTGGTGCTTCCATGGTTTAGTCTGTTTACCGGTAAACACATAGACTGGGTGTTGCTGATGGATGGCCCCACTTGTGCAACGCTGGCCATTGCATTGTTGCTTACTACTTTGTTGGGGGGATTTTACCCTTCGTACATGGCTCAGAAATTTTCGGCAGCGGGAGTGTTAAAAGGGGTAGGGGCTGGCAATCGTAAGTTCGGATTCCGGAAGTCGGTGATCGTATTTCAGTTTACGATTTCTATGATATTGGTGGCAGGTGCACTTACCATATCGCAACAGGTAAAATATCTATTGAGCAAAGACCTGGGGTTGAGCACAGACCAGGTAATGGTGATACCCGCTCATGGCGATCCACAGGTGTTGGCCAAACTTCCGCTTTTTTTCGAAAGGCTGAAGCAGGTACCTGCCGTGAGCAGCAGTGCCGTGTGCGAACTGGTTCCGGGCGAAACGGTGTATGGCATCATTGCCCGCTTCGAGGGAAAGGAGAATATCAACTTCAGGACCATCGGCATTGGCTTCAATTACCTGCAGACCTTCCAGATGGAATTGGTGGCAGGCCGTGATTTTTCGCCTGCTCAGCCGCTTGACACGATGGTAGACCGGGTCATCATTAACGAGCGGTTGGCGCGTTACCTCGGGTGGACACCCGAAGAGGCCATTGGCAAAACATACGATCGGGGTGGCGATGGCGAAACTCCGGGCGAGGTAATTGGCGTGGTGAAAGATTTTAATTTCACCTCCGCCAAAGAAAATGTAGGGCCGCTTGTTTTGATGTATGCACCCAATTTTTTCGACAAAGCAGTGGTGCGCATTGGCAATGGCCAGGAGCTGTTGCATGCGGTGGATCAGGTAAAGCGGGTTTGGGGCACGGTGTACCCCAATCGGCCGTTTGACTTTCGCTTTGCGGATGAGTCGGTTCAGCTTCAATACCAGGCAGAGAAAAAGTTTGGGAAGATTTTTAGTTATTTCTCCACGCTCGCCATTTTGATTGGTGTCTTGGGTCTGTTCGGCATGGTAAGTATAGACCTGAACCTGCGCACCAAAGAAGTGGGCATACGCAAAGTATTGGGTGCTAGCCTGCAAAACCTGGTTGGGCTGCTATCGGGCGATTTTATGAAACTGGTGTTGATGGCATTTGCGCTCAGCCTGCCGCTTTCGTGGTGGCTTGCACAGCAGTGGCTGAATCAATTTCCCTACCACCTCGACAGTGTAATCGCCTTCATTGTTTTTCCTGCATTGGGCGTGGTAGTGCTGGCGTTGGTGGTAGTGGTGGTGCAAACTTGGAAAGGCTCACGCGCCAACCCGGTGGACTCGCTCAGGAGTGAATAAAGGCGTAAACGTCCTTTCTGCTATCTTCAACCAGCAAGTTCCTGTATGTACGCTTCAAACGTTTTTTCTCCCACGGGCGGTGCCAGTACATCGTGCTGCATTACTTCTATAAAGAAGGCAAACTTGTGGTAGGTGTTGCGATCGAAGAGTTTAAGAATGGGTAGCAGTGCCTTGATTACCCCTATGGGAACCGTTGTCAGTTTCTTACCCGGATTTACCTGCTGCTGAATGATTTCATTAAGTTGCCTGCGGGTGTACGTGTGTTTTCCTCCGGCTTCAATAACTGCATTGGGTTGGGCAATGGAATCAACCACCACCCTGGCCAGGTCTCCTTCGAAAATGGGATTGGTACGGGCCGTACCGCTACCCAGGTTTACCAACTGACCTTTTCTGGCCATGGCTATTACATCTTGAAAGGCGCTGAAGAGGGCCGGAGGTTTTACGATGGCGTAGTCGATGCCGCTCTGCTTCAGCACTTCTGAGAAGGCATGGTGCACCCGAAAATACTCCAGGTGTGTATAGCGCTCACTATGCAAGGCCGATACATATACAAACTTTTTCACATTATTTCTTACCGCATCTTTCAGAATATTGGTGTTGGCCTCCAGGTCGATTTGTTGGAATGTAAATGGGCTGCGGTCGTTGGGTGACACGCTCTTTCCCAGACACGAAATGATGACATCAAAACCTTCGGTGATTCCTTCCAACGCTGCGGGGTTGGTTACGTTGGCGATTAATGTTGTAAGCAGCGGATGTTTCAATTCGTGGGCCTTGGCTTCGTTGCGCACTACGCAGGTAGTTGGGTAGCCACGCATGGCCAATTCTGCGGCCACCCGTTTACCCAGGTGCCCGGTTGCGCCAAAGAGTAAAATGGATTGCATGGCCAAAAATACTACAGAATTTCATTTGGGGTATGTGCCCATTAATAAATCTGCCTTCCAAAAAAGTAGCTTGTTGCCACCGGCAACAAGCTACTAGCTTAATACACTTCAGGCATCTTTAAGCCAACCGCGATGCAAACACATCCATCGCTTTGCAAAGAAACGATGCAAATTCCGGCTGGGGTTTTCCGTCTTTCATGGTAAACCTTTCATCGGCTACATACAGTTGGCCCAGGCCACGGTAGGCCTCCGCCTGCGGGTCTGCCAGTTGCGATGTGCCCCAAAATTGCCTTACGTTTTGGTAATGTTGCCTGATGCAATCCTGAACCTGCGTGCTGGCGGGGTCTTTGGTTTGCAACGCATGCAATTGTTCTGCAATAGCCAGCGCTTCGGCTTTCAAACGCTGGAAGCCTTCTTTACCTAAGCTGGCAAGGTATTGTTCCGAACGGGCAACCTCCTCTTTTCCATACTTTGTGGCAGCTTCTGCGCGCCAGGCTGTTGCAGTCTCTTTCTCAAATCCTTCGTATAACGCTTCTGGCTTTAACATGGTTTTTTCTTTTAAATGTTGAATTGTTTTGTCGATGGTGGCCAACAGCACACCCAGGTGTTGTTGCTTTTGCAGAAGAGCAACACGGTGTTGATGCAGTGCGTCCACCAGATCAAATGCCGGATCGTCCAGTATCGGGCCGATCTGCTCCAATGCAAAACCCATTTCTTTGTAGAACAAAATCTGTTGCAGGCGTAACAATTCTGCTTCCCCATACTTCCGGTACCCGGCCTCGGTGCGGAGCGTGGGTTTCAACAAGCCCAGTTCATCGTAAAGGTGCAAGGTGCGCACACTTACACCGGCCAAACGGGCCAACTGTTTTACCGCATACAATTTGTCCATCAGATTTAGGGCATCATCTCGGGCAAAGGTAGAGCCTCACGTAAGGTGAGAGTCAAGTGTTTTTTGAATTATTTTTTTTGATAGGCCCGGATCAGTAAATCGTTTAGATAGTTGCGGGCAGGTAATGCCTGCCTGTGCAAATCCTCCCACCGGCATTCCATCACCACCGGTCCGCTGTAGCCAATGTTGTGCAGTGCTTTCAGGTAGGTGGCGAAGTCTTCACTGCTTGTGCCCGGTGGCGTTCGCGTTGTATTTTCGGCAATGTCTACATGCACCACGTAGTGGCCTGCCTGTTGTATCACTGTGGCGGGCTCATTTTCCATCAACATATGGTAGATATCGACACAAAGCCCAAAGTTGGGCCGGTTTACCGCACGTGCCACGTGCCACGCTTCCTCCAGGCTATTAATAAAGTTGGTTTCTTTCCGGTTCAGGTTTTCGAGTGCCAGTTGTACTCTGTATACCTGTGCCTGATCGCTCACCTTTCGGGCCACTGTAATAAATTGTGCTCTGGCCGTGTCGCGGTTGAATGACTCGGGGATGAACCGGCTTCCCCCGCTGCCCCACACGACACGGGTGATGCCCGCCTGCCGGCAACGTTGAAATACCGCTTCGGTGTAAGCGAGAACGGCCTGCTCATCCACATCAGGTCCCACCACTTTTAAGTCGCCTGGCAAAAAGATATTGAGTGCGCAAACCGGTACCTGCAATTTACTTTTTGCCACCAGCCATTGCTGAAAATCCTCCGCGGTAACTTTTGGCGACACGGTGGCGCTTACAGGCAGCACCAGGCATTGGAAGCCTGCACGCATCAACACGCTGTCGTATTGCATGTCTTGCACGATCCCGATTGATGGAATTGTTTGGGCCCAGGCCGTTGCCTTGCACATCCAGACAAATAGCAGAACCGACATTCGCATGAGGTAAGTTAATACAAATTCATTTCAGCCATTGTCTATCAAAGTATTTTCGTGGTTCATGTTCCTTTCTTTCGAACAAAATGACCTCGATTTTTGTATTTAGAGTATCACTTTTACCTTGTTGCAACTAAAGCATCAGCAAAAGTACATCATCATGGAATACAGACGTTTGGGAAAATCGGGATTGCAGGTAAGCGCCCTTTCATTTGGTTCGTGGCTCACATTTGGTAAACAAATTGGCGATACCACGGCCGATGAGTTGATGACGGTGGCCTACGACCACGGAGTAAACTTTTTCGACAACGCAGAAATTTATGCGCGCGGCAAGTCGGAGTTGGTGATGGGCGAAATTCTGAAGAAGAAAAAATGGCGCAGAGACAGCTATCTGATTTCCAGCAAAGCTTTTTTTGGCTTGGGAGGTGATTTGAAACCTACCCAGAAGGGGCTTCATCGCAAACACCTGGTAGAAGCGTGCCACCAGGCGCTGGAGCGTTTCCAAACCGATTACCTCGATTTGTATTTCTGCCACCGGCCCGATAAGCAAACGCCTATTGAAGAAACGGTGTGGACCATGCACAACCTGATTCAGCAGGGCAAGATTTTGTATTGGGGCACCAGCGAGTGGAGTGCGCAAGAGATTACGGAGGCCCACATGGTAGCCCGGCAATATTCGCTGATTGGTCCGGTGATGGAGCAGCCGCAATACAACATGCTGGAGCGCCACAAGGTGGAGGTGGAGTTTGCGCAACTATACAAAACCGTGGGGTTGGGCACCACTATCTGGTCGCCCTTGGCCAGTGGTTTGCTCAGCGGCAAGTACAACGATGGCTTTCCGGAGGGTACGCGACTGGGCATCGAGGGGCTGGACTGGCTGAAAGACCGTACATTGGCCGAGGCCAACCTGGCGCGGGCCAAGAGGCTGGGCGTGCTGGCCAAAGAGCTGGGCATCTCCATGCCGGTGTTGGCCATCGCCTGGTGTTTGAAAAATGAAAATGTAAGCACTGTTATTCTGGGGGCCTCCAAGGTGGCGCAGTTGAAAGAGAATTTTCTGGCACTGGAGGCACAGAAGCAGCTTACGCCCGAAGTGATGCAAAAAATAGAAGCCTTGCTGGGCAACCAGCCCAAACATCCCGAATACTGATTGCGCCACCGCACACAGGGGCATTGTGACGGCTTGTAGGCCTGTGCAGGTTGTTGAGACCCAAATGGTGGTTATTGGCTGGCTGTGCTTGGCAATGCACAGGGTAATTGGTAAATTTCTTCTATGATCCGCGCCTTGTTGTGCACAGTAGCTCTTGGGGTTTCTTTGCCTTTGTGGGCACAGGAACAGTTGCGCAAAAGCATCTATTTCGATGGCGGCAGCTACTACATAGACCAATACCAGGCGCGCGAACTTTCGCGGTGGATCGACTCCATACCCAACTTGCTCGACAAATATCAGATTCAATTAATCAGCCACACCGACCCCATTGGTGGCAAGCAGTTCAACGAATGGTTGTCGCAGATGCGCAGCGGTGCCGTGTACGATTTGCTGATTGAAAAGAACATTCCGCAGGAGTTGATCTCCATACGCGATTGGGGCCTGGAAAACCCCGTTTACTCCAACGATACGTGGGAGGGACGCATCATGAACCGCAGGGTGGACGTCATTCTGCACCCGGTTCTGTTCTAAACCTGGTTGATTGCTCCTCACCGCGCCCAAGCCCTTCCTTTTTTCGAACGCGCCAACTGGCATTGGCACCACTTCTGCCGCCAGGTGCATTATCCGTTTCCGGACACCTTTTTTCACAGGCGGACGCAAAATCATGCAACTAATATGTTTTTAGCACGTCTAATGCTAAAATTACCCCTTGGCATTATTCTTGGCTAAACGCAACCGATTCTATGATTAAACTACAAAACATCGATAAGTATATCGATTCCCGCTTTCAGCGGACATTCATTTTGAAAGGCATTGACCTGACGGTGGAGCAGGGCGAGTTTGTAACCATTATGGGCCCCAGCGGTTCGGGCAAATCTACGCTGATGAACATCGTGGGCATGCTCGATGAGCCTTCGGGCGGAGAATACTACTTCTTCGATGAGCCCGTGCACAAAATGAAGGAGAAGCAAAAGAGCGACATGCACAAAAACTACATCGGTTTCATTTTTCAGGCCTACCACCTGATAGATGAATTGACGGTGTACGAAAACATAGAAACGCCCTTGCTTTACAAAGGCGTAAGCGGTAGCCAACGCAAGAGCATGGTGGCCGAGTTGCTCGACCGCTTTAACATGGTGGCCAAGAAAGATCTTTTTCCCGAACAACTTTCGGGTGGACAGCAGCAGTTGGTGGGCATTGCGCGCGCCATTGTGGGGCAGCCTAAACTGCTGCTGGCCGATGAGCCTACGGGCAACCTGCACAGCGAGCAGGGCAAACACATTATGGACATTTTCGAAAAACTGAACAACGAGGGCATTACCATTATACAGGTAACCCACTCCGAAGAAAATGCGCAGCGCGGCAAACGTGTTGTGCGCATTGCAGACGGGGCCATTCAGTCGGATGAGTTGGTGAAAAAATAAACAAACAAGATGAAGAGAATTGTATTGGCATGCGTGTTGGCCGGTAGTGCCTGGGTTGCCAAGGCGCAGAACCCACCCAAGTTAACGTTTCAGGAGGCTGTGAAGATCGGGTTGGATAACAACCTGACGTTGCAGCAGCAAAGGAACCAGTTGGCATTCACCCAGATAAATAAAACTGCTACTATGCTGCAGATGGGGCCGAGTGTGCAAGCAACTGGCGAGGCAGGTCGTTTCGATGGTAACTCGTTTGTACAGCAGTTGGGTGAGGTGGTAAATGGTCAAACGGATTTTGTGAATGGTCGCATCAATGCCAACGTTCCTATCTTCAATGGATTCAATCAGTTCAATGCCTACAGGCAAGCGGCCAGCCAGAATGAAGCACAACTGAATTTTGTTAACCGCACGCAACAAGATGTAATCCGAAATGTTGCCTTTCAATTTCTTACTTGCTTGTTGGATCAGCAACTTTTAAGAATCGATCAGCAGAACCTGGAGACGCAAAAGGCCCAGTATGACCAAATCAAGGCCCAGGTAGATTTGGGTGCACGCCCCGAAGCAGATCTTTACAACCAGGAATTTCAGGTGAAGAATGCGGAGTTATTGGTGGTGCGTTCGGCCAATAGATTAAAGAACGACAAGGCCGTTCTTGCGCAGACCTTGTTAATCGATCCGATTGTGTCGTTTGAATTGGATGAAGTTTCTTGGGAGCCAACGATCCAGCAAGACGTTTCAATTGAGCAGTTAAACACTGAGGCCATTCAATACCGCAGTGACCTCAGGCAAGCTGAGTTAGGGGAGACTGCAGCGCGTTATGGGCTGTCGTCCGTACGGGGCCGCTATTATCCCAATTTGGTAGCTTTTGGGCAGATTAGTTCTCGGTACAATTATATTTATGGAGATTTTGAGAATCGCCCCTTTGATCAGCAGTTCAGAACAGATAATCGCCAGTTGAACTACGGCCTTTCACTTACCGTACCCATTTTTAATGGCTTTTTAAGTCGTAGCCAGGTGATGCAGGCAAAAGTTACTTACGAAAACGCGAAACTGAATACCAAAAACACGGAAGTACGCGTAAAAAATGATGTACTGATAGCGTATCAAAATTACAAAGATGCGCAGACCAGCTACGCCTCTGCTGAAGCGCAGCTTCGTGCAGGAGAGGTGACCTACAAAATGGAGAAGGAACGGTACGACCTGGGCATCTCCAACATCGTTCAACTAACCACTGCGCAGCAACAATATGTGCGGGCTCAATCAGACTTTGCCAGTGCCCGCTACACCCTGATGTTCCAGGAAGTTCTATTAAATTATGCCAAAGGCACGCTGCGGCAAGAAGATATTCCTTAACAAAGGAAACAAACCCTTGAAAGCCAATCTCTTGTGAGGTTGGCTTTTTTATGCCAACAGTCGGTATAACCCGATAAAATGCCTATTTTTGCAGCCCCTTTCGGGTGAAAGGGGCCTGAACGCGTTTTCAGGTATCTAACAACCAAAATTTGTCGCAGAAAGCCCGGCTGCGGCATGTAAAAAGGGCATCATAACATTATGGCGAAAGTTCAAAAAGGAGGCGAAAGCAAAGCCCCCGCAGCAAAGCCCGAAGGAAAAGCAAAAGGCAAGGTCATTGAAATTGAAGAAAACGATGAACTGGCCGCCCTCCGTGCTGCCAAAAAAGCGGAAGAAGAAGAAGGCATCAGCCGCATGATCCGCAACGTAACCGCCCGCAAGGCGGCCGTTTCTAACGTGTCGCTCGAAAACTTCGATTGGGAGGCGTTCGACCGCAAAGGTTTTGGCGAAGGTTACTCTCAGGCCGACCGCGATGCATTGCTGAAGCAATATTCGGGCACGGTAACTACCGTAAACGAAAGCGAAGTGGTGCAGGGCACCGTGGTAGGCATTAACGACCGCGATGTGATTCTGAACATCGGATTTAAGTCAGACGGCCTGGTGCCCCTGGCGGAATTTAAAGATATGCCCAACCTGAAGATTGGCGACATTGTAGACCTCTTCATTGAGGAACGCGAGAACGCCATGGGCCAGCTGATTTTAAGCCGCAGAAAGGCGAAGTTGGTGAAAGGCTGGGAACGTGTACAACAGGCTTTGGATAAAGATGAGGTGATTGAAGGCTTTGTGAAACGCAGAACCAAAGGTGGTTTGATTGTAGATGTATTCGGCATCGAAGCATTCTTGCCTGGTTCGCAAATAGACGTGAAGCCTATCCGCGACTTCGATATTTATGTAAATAAGAACATCGAAGTGAAAGTGGTGAAGATCAACTACACCAACGACAACGTGGTGGTATCGCACAAGGTGCTGATCGAAAAAGACATCGAGCAGCAGAAGGCGGCCATCCTCACCAACCTCGACAAGGGGCAGGTGTTGGAAGGTGTGATCAAGAACATGACCAACTTCGGTGTGTTCATCGATTTGGGTGGTGTAGACGGATTGTTGCACATTACCGATATCTCATGGGGTCGCATCAACCACCCCGAAGAGGTGTTGAAGCTCGATCAGACCGTGAAGGTAGTAGTGTTGGATTTCGATCAGGACAAAAAGCGCATTTCGTTGGGAATGAAGCAACTCACGCCTCACCCTTGGGCTTCGTTGCCGGCCGATATCCAGGTAGGTTCGAAAGTGAAAGGCAAGATCGTAAACGTAGCCGATTACGGAGCGTTCCTCGAGCTGCAGCCAGGCGTGGAAGGTTTGATCCACGTAAGCGAAATGAGCTGGAGCCAGCACCTGCGCAACCCTCAGGACTTCATTAAAGTAGGCGATGAAATCGAAGCAGTAGTGCTCACCATCGACCGCGAAGAGCGCAAGATGTCGCTCGGTATCAAACAACTGACCGAAGACCCCTGGACACGTCAGGATGTGCTGACCAAGTATGCCGTGGGCACCACGCACAAAGGTATTGTTCGCAACCTTACCAACTTTGGCTTGTTCCTGGAACTGGAAGAAGGCATCGATGGTTTGGTGCACGTATCAGACCTGAGCTGGACACGTAAGATCAAACATCCTTCGGAGTTTATTAAAGTAGGCGAGACACTGGAAGTGAAAGTGCTGGAGTTGGATGCCGCCAACCGCAGGTTGGCTCTCAGCCACAAACACATGGAGGAAAACCCTTGGGATACGTTCGAGACGATCTTTACAGTGGGATCAAGCCACAAGTGTACCATCATCAGCAAGAACGATAAAGGTGCCGTGCTGGAGTTGCCATATGGTATTGAAGGCTTCTGCTCTGCCAAGAACCTTGCCAAGCAAGATGGTGGCAAAGCCGAGAATGGCGAGAGCCTCGACTTCAAAGTGCTGGAGTTCTCTAAGGATGACCGCAGAATTGTGCTGAGCCACAAAGCTACCTGGTCGAACGATGAGGAGGACAAGGCTGCGGCACCTAAGAAGAAGGCAGCGCCTAAAGGCAAGACCATCGAGAAAATCAACCAGGAGTCTGAAAAGTCTACCCTGGGCGATATTGAAGCGTTGAGTGCGCTGAAAGAGAAGATGGCGGCTGGCAAATCTGCGCCTTCGGCCGAATAAGTTTACGAATGAAGGCCCGGGGCCTTGGCGATTGAAGAAGAGCGAATATCTTTGCTTGTCTGAAAGCCAAACACTGAGGCCTTCATTTATTGGTTCCGTGGCCGAGTGGCTAGGCTGAGCTCTGCAAAAGCTCCTACAGCGGTTCGAATCCGCTCGGAACCTCAAAGACAATTGATCAACCCTTTCCAGTTTTCTGGAAAGGGTTTTTTGTTTGGATCGGGTGAATCAAGCCTGCTTGAATGAATCCAATCCAACTAAAGTCTTGGCGCAGCCAAGGTTGGTCAATGTCGTTGATCCTCCCCTCAGGATCAACGCAGGTAGTCGTTCTGTTTTTTATTTACTAAAACCGAAAATACTCCTTCGCATTATGGTAACACACATCGCTGGCAATTTTGCCCAGCCACTTTTCATCGTTGGGTAGTTCGCCATTGGCCACATCGTTGCCTAGCAGGTTGCATAATATTCTGCGGAAGTATTCGTGCCGCGGGAACGAGAGGAAGCTACGCGAGTCGGTGAGCATGCCGATGAAACAACTCAGCAGGCTGAGGTTAGAAAGGGCGTTGAGTTGCCGGGTCATGCCATCCTTCTGGTCGAGAAACCACCAGGCAGATCCGTACTGAATCTTTCCTTTTACCGAGCCATCGTTAAAATTGCCAATCATACTCGCCATCACTTCGTTATCGGAAGGATTCAGGTTATAGAGTATGGTTTGCGCCAGCGTATTGGTTTTGTCCAGTTCATCGAGAAAGCGACTGAGCGCCTCGGCCTGCGGATAGCTGCCGATGGAGTCGAAGCCGGTATTGGGTCCCAACGTTGCCAGCAAACGGGTGTTGTTATTGCGCATCGCTCCTAAGTGGAATTGTTGCGTCCAGCCTTTGGCGTGGTACATTTTACACAGTGCCAGCAACGTATGATGCTTAAAACACACAATCTCTTCCCGATCGGGCACGGAGCCGCGCAGCACTTTCAGAAAGATGGCCTCCGGGTTCAGATGCTTGTTGTATGAATGATACAACTGTTCCAATCCGTGGTCCGACAGTTTGCATCCGGCAGCATGAAAAAAATCGATCCGGTTGTGCAGGGCATCCAGCAGGTCGCCATACGTATCTATGCGCAGATTGGCAGCGTTTGAAAGTTGCTGCAGGTATTGCCTGAAAGACTCCGGATTTTCAATGGCCAGGGCTGCATCGGGCCTGAAGGCGGGAAGTACCACACACCCAAAAGGTTGCTCTTTGATTTTTTGGTGGTGCGCCAGTGTGTCGGTTGGGTCGTCTGTGGTGCAGATTACTTCTACCTGCATGCGCGTGATCAGGCTGCGGGTGGAGTAATTTGGCTCGGCCAGCAGTTGGTTGCAATGGTGAAAAGCTTCGGAAGCGTTCTGCTCGTTCAGCAGGTCGTTGAAGCCGAAATAGCGGGTCAGCTCCAGGTGTGTCCAGTGGTAGAGCGGATTGCGCAACGTGTAGGGTACCGTGTACGCCCATTTCTTAAACTTATCAAAATCAGTTGCTGCCCCGGTGATGAAGGTTTCGTCAACGCCCAGAGTGCGCATGGCCCGCCACTTGTAGTGATCGCCATTCAGCCACACCTGGGTGAGGGTCTGAAACTGCCTGTCAGCGGCTATTTCATCGGGCGGTAAATGGCAGTGGTAGTCTATGATGGGAAGATTTTTTACATAGTCGTGGTAGAGTATGCGCGCCATTTCCGACTGTAGCAAAAAGTCATCGTTTATGAATGAAGTTGCCTTCGATGTCTTGTTCATACGCAAAAGCCTGTCAGGCCGAATTTTTGAATGAAACACTCGCTATTCCCAGTTCCAATCCGCGCAGTTCGGCCAACCCTTTCAGCCTGCCGATGGCGGAGTAGCCAGGATATGTTTTTTTATTGAGATCGTCTAACATCTGGTGGCCATGGTCGGGCCGCATAGGTATTGACTTGCCTGTAGCCTGCATCAGATTTAAAATTTCACGTACAATGGCGGGCATATCGGCATCGCCTTCCAAGTGGTTAGCTTCAAAGAAGTTACCATCGGCATCGCGCTTGGTGTTGCGAAGGTGCAGGAAATGAATATGCTTGCCGAGGCGCTGAACCATGCCCACCAGATCGTTGTCGGCACGTGCGCCATACGAGCCAGTGCAGAAGCAAAGTCCGTTGGCAGGGGAGGGAACGGCCTCTATCAGGGCCTTGGCGTCTTTTTCTGTGCACACCACGCGGGGCAAACCCAGCACAGAGAAAGGTGGATCGTCCGGATGAATGGCCATCTTGAGTCCTAACGCTTCGGCTACCGGCACCACCTGCTGAAGAAAGTAAAACAAATGGTGCTGTAGTTTTTCTGCATCAATGTCTTTGTACTCCTGCAATGCGTTAAGCACCTGTGCGGGTGTAAAGCTTTCATCGCTGCCAGGCAAGCCCAGCAGTAAGTTTCTAAAAAGCGATTCCTTTTCGGTATCGGTGGCAAGGGCGAGGAATCTTTCTGCCGAGGTGATTTCTTCGGCCGAATAGTCTTTGTGTGCGTTCGGCCTCTTCAACAGGAACAGATCGAACGCCACGAACGCTGCTTTCTTAAAATACAATGCCTTGACTCCGTTGGGCAGGGTGTAGGCCACGTCTGTGCGCAGCCAATCCAGTATGGGCATGAAATTGTAGGTAACCACCTTCAATCCGCAAGCCGCCACGTTTTTCAGACTCTGTTGGTAATTGGCTATGTATTGTTGGTAGTTCCCTTTCTGTTTTTTGATGTCCTCATGCACAGGTAAACTTTCGATGACGGTCCAGGTGAGCCCCGCTTGCTCAACCATCCTTTTACGCGTGTTGATTTCTTCCACCGACCATACATCGCCAACGGGTATGTGGTGCAGGGCGGTAACCACACCCGTGCAGCCTGCCTGCCTGATGTCGGCCAGACTCACAACATCGTGGGGGCCGTACCAGCGCATGGTTTGTTCCATCCGAATCATTGAAGTTTCATGCTTAGTTTGTGCCAAGTTAGGCTATTTTGACATTCAAAATTCACCAGTCCCACTTAATGCCGGGCGCATAGGGGTACGTCAGGTTCATGTAGTGGCCCAGGGGGTGAGTAGGTACCGGCAGCTCTGCGGGTATCGGTTGTTTCGAGAATGTTTGGAAGTAGAGTACGCATGCATCGCGCCAGATGGTGGCTTCTTCGTATTGTTGTTTCAAGAGCATGGACACTTGCGTAAATCGCTCTTCGTCTACTTTTCCCTTCACTTGCTGCCAGGTTTGCTGCAGCCATTGAACGGAATCTACACCCCGGTAGTATCGGTGGCAGAGCTCTGCCCACAACGTTCGTCCCGATTTCATCCGGTGATTCCAGGAAACGTGGTGAAACCACAGTAACAATTCTTCGGGACATTTTTCCAATGATGAAAACGTTTCTGCCACAGCTGGGGCATATTGCGCTACAGCCTTGCTACCCGTTAGTGTTCTGTCGAAACCAATGCCAGCGCTGTCGGCTTTGTGATAGTACACGGATGTCCAGTCGGCCCGGTGTTTATCTTTTATCCACGGTGCCGGGCCATGGTGGTGGCTCCAGCCCATGATGTGGTGCAGGCCCAGGGGCGTCATATAACTTACCGTAATTTCGTGCGAGGCCATCATCATTTTCTTCACCGGCTCTATCACGTCAGGCTGGTTGCCAAATGTCATCCGTATCCACTCTTCTGCTATTTCTTCAGAGGTAAGTGCATGGTTCCACGCCAGACGGCCAAAGGCATACCAGTTGGCCTGCGCAAACGGGTGCCCGCACCAGTTGATGTCGTTGCCGATATTGGCTACTCCGGCCATACCGGTACGCGGGTGGTTATTCAACGTTCCATCTACCACGCGTGCCACGGTTGCATTCTTCCCGCTAGTTTGCGTGTCGGCATCCAGCACTTCTTTAAAAAGGGTAGAGAGGTAAACGAGGTGTGTACTGTAGCCCAGGTATTCCTGGGTGATTTGGAACTCCATCATCAGCGGTGTTTGGGGCATAGCGCCAAACAACGGGTGAAAGGGCTCGCGCGGCTGAAAGTCGATGGGGCCGTTCTTTACCTGCACAAAAACATTGTTCTGGAAAGTGCCATCCAGCGGTTTGAATTCAGAATATGCCTGCTTGGCGCGATCTTCGGGTACGTTGTTGTCGTACACAAAAGCACGCCAGATAACGGTGCCACCGAAGGGTTGCAACGCTTGGGCTAGCATGTTGGCGCCCTCTTTGTGCGACCGGCCATAATTCTGAGGCCCTGGTTGCCCTTCTGAGTTGGCTTTCACCAGAAAACCTCCGAAGTCGGGAATGCGTTGATAAATTTCCTTCACTTTGCGATTCCACCAGTCTTGAACCTTGCTGTCCAGTGGATCGGCCGTAGAAAGTTTGTCTAATTCAATGGGTGCGCTAAAACGTGCCGTCAGAAAAACCTTGATGCCGTAAGGTCTGAAGGCGTTGGCCAATGCTTCTACTTTGCGCAGGTAATCATCGGTAAGAATGTGGGCATTGGCGTTTACGTTTGTAAGCACAGTGGCATTGATACCAATGGAGGCATTGGCGCGGGCATAATCGATGTAGCGTTGGTCTATGTAGTGTGGAAGCTTGTGCCAGTTCCACAGGGAGAAGCCCGCATAGCCGCGTTCTACTGTGCGGTCGAGGTTATCCCAATGGTTGAGCATGCGAAGTTGAATTTTGGGCGATTCGGCAATTGAGAGATGGTCGAGCGACTGCCGGGTTTGGATGAGTCGCAGCAAGTGAAATACGCCATACAACACACCTACGTCTTGCTGGGCGGCAATAACTATAACCGTGTTTTTTCCCTGGCGCACTGTTTGGATCACATATCCTTCTGCACCGGTGCGTAACTGCTCTGCATGGGGCAGGTAATTTTGAACAGCAGGCGAGGAAATTTTGCCACAAACGATCAGCCCCTTTTGGGGAAGCGCTTGCGGAGCGCGGGGCACCGAAATGCCTAACAGGCCGTTCAATCCCTTTTGGATTTCGGTTGCGGCAGCCAGCAGTGTGGGCGATTGGCCCTCCATCCAGATGGCTTTGATTTGTTGCCGGTAGGTATCGCGCCATTTTTCTTCGGCAATCGGGTGGTACCGAAGCCACAACTCATAGCCGTTTTCACTGCGGCATACCGTGGCGCTCAGGACAAAACAAAGAGCAAAAAGGAATGAAATTTTTTGAAGCATGCTGTTCTGTTTAATCTTTTTACCCCAGCCGAAAATCGCACACAGTCAAACGGTGTTTTTAACATCCCATGGCTGGGTACAACCGATGGTGGTACTCCTGGGTTTGTTGCCGGCCGGCAATCTACTTGATATAAGGATAAACCGCTTCAATGCTTCCGTCTGCGTTGTGGTTCAGTTCGGTTACTTTCACATTGCGCAAATGTGTTTTACCCGAAAGCTGCACATCGTGGTAGAACAAATACCATTTCCCTTTTATTTCTGTTATCGAGTGGTGGTTGGTCCAGCCCTGCACCGGGTGAAGCACTACGCCTTTGTAAGTAAAGGGGCCGTATGGTGATGTGGCCGTGGCATAATTGATGAAGTGCGTGTCGCCCGTAGAGTAGGTAAAATAGTATACGCCATTGTATTTGTGTACCCAGGCCGCCTCGAAAAAGCGCTTATCGTTTTGCGATTCTTTGAATACATTTCCTGTTTCATCTACCAATTGAACTTCTTTCACCTCTTCAACAAAGCTTTTCATGTCGGGAGCTAGTTTAGCCATTCTGGGAAGTACCGCCAGTTCATCGCCTTTGCGCACCTGCGCAGTAGGGTTGTAGGTGTTGTTATCCCAGCGCTGCAATTGCCCACCCCAAATGCCACCAAAGTATAGGTAGAACGAGCCATCATCATCCTTAAAAACACAAGGATCTATGCTATAGCTTCCTTTCATTGGGGTCGCCTCTGCCACAAATGGGCCCTCCGGTTTGCTGCTGGTGGCTACACCAATCCGAAATACGTCTGCTTTGTCCTTCACGGGGAAGTATAAATAGTATGTGTTGTTGGCGAAGGCTGCATCGGGCGCCCACATTTGCCGGCCGGCCCACGGCACATCTTTAATTTCCAGCGCCACACCATGATCAGTCACTTCACCGCCAATCGAGTCCATAGAAAGCACGTGGTAATCTTGCATGGCAAAGTGCCCCCCGTCATCATCCTCTTGAACACCGGCATCGATATCATGCGAGGGATAGATGTAAATGCGATCGTTGAAAACATGGGCGGAGGGATCGGCCATATAGATGTGGCTTACCAGCGGCTGCGAAATGGGAACGGGCGCTGTTTCGGTTGCTTCCGCTTGCTCTGCATTTTCTTTTTTGCCGCAACCGACTAAAAGAAGGGCTACGGTTATCGTGACTGTGTGTTGAAAGGAAATTCGGCAATACATAGACTTTGTGTAGTAGGTTAACAGTTGTTCGGATTTTATATGGGTGGCTGCAAAGAACCTGGCGCGGTTACCGAAGATCGAGCATAAATTTTTGTAAAACAACACCATCACGTATCAGCGGTTGGTCGAGGTAGCAGCCTATATCGGGGGTAAGGAACGAGCGCACAATAGCAGGCAAGCGCACCGCGCCCGATAAAGTGGTGCAAAAGACGACAAGAGCCAGGACGAGGTAGGCAACCTCAGACATTTCCTGGCGGGATGGCAGGTGAAGTTACCAGCGTTAACACTCGTCAGTCAATAGGGCAAGGCGTTTCTGGCGGAAAGCGGGTTCGGATGGATCATGGCTTCAGCCCGACCCGATGTAACCATGATGTAATTTTTGATCAATGAAGTGACTACTAACTCGCACGGTTGAGTCCATTTTGCGCTGTCAATACTTATTTAGGAGTATATTTTTAGATGTTAGTTTTGTTGCTTGATTGCGGTTTGCACCACAAAGCCTACAGTTAAATTTGCATCAAAACAAAATCATATGCCTAAACTCCGATTTATAACAAGTCTTACGTTGGTACTGTTTATTTTTTCCTGTGGTGACGACAAAGTTGAGCCCACTCCTCTGCCGGTTGCGGATTTTGAGGTTACGGTATCGGGACAGGCGCCCCATGCAACCCTCGCGATTGTCAACAAGTCTACCGATGCCAGCCAATTCTCATGGAATTTTGGAGAAGGCGCTTCTGTACGAGAATCAACAGAAAAAACGCCTGCTAACATTATCATCGATAAAGCGGGAGAGTTAACAATCACCCTCGAAGCTTCCAACGGGGTAGACAAAAGCAATAAAGAGGTGAAGGTAGCTGTGGGCGGTTCCAGTGCTGTTGTTACCTATACTAATATTGAGTTCGGGATGACGGCAGGCGATGCTACTTATGGGCGTCTGTTTTCGTTCGAAGACGGTAAAATTTATAAAGATTCTGAGATCAACGCCACAACAGGTCCGAAGATCGGGCTTGCGTTCGGTCAGATGGGTAATACGCTCTATTATTTTGAGAGTCCCAATGTGTCTACTTACAACATTCCCGGAGCAAAGACAACGAAGGTGACAAACTATCCCTCACCTCCTCCCTTTACCGTAGCCGAGTTTGATGCCATGGCAGACGATAGCAAACTCAAAGGCCTGGCTATTGAAAACAAAGAAGACTCGTTTGGCAATTCCTCCATTCCTGGCATCGTGTTATTTCAATTGTCGTCTGGTTTAAAGGGGGCCATACGTACCAAATCGGTAGGCAGCCAAAGGATGTTGGTGGATATCAGAGTTCAAAAGTATTCAGGAAACTAATATTGGGTTCAGCCAACCGGATTTTCCTTGAAGAGGTGGCTTGGCGCCACCTCTTTTTTTAATGGGTTGATGTAAGGTTTTGGTCAGTTTTGAATCATTCTGCTATCGCTTTCTCATTTCTTCCGCTAATTAGGACGTAGAAATACTCCTTTAGGATGAGATTTCAGGATGTTAGAAACAACTGGATATTACTGTTGGCAGACTTAAGCGCAGGGGTTAAATTGTAATCAACCTATGCCCCGGTTTTCACAACCTGTTGCCTTGCTCTTCAGCGGCTTGTTGGCCGTGTTCAGTTTTCCTGTCCGTGGGCAGAACCTGGAAGAAATTGGCAAGAAAAATTCCTGGAAAGTAGGGGGTGGCGTTTCGCTTACGCAGATGGGTTATTGGGCGAATGGCATTGCCCAGCGAAGAGACCCCTACAGTTATTTCCTGTCGGGCAATATCACACCAACCTTGTACGGTGTGGCGTTGCCATTTTCGTTTGCTGTGTCTAATCAAAGCAGGTCGTTTCAGCAACCTTTCAATCAGTTCAGCCTTCACCCATCTTACCGATGGGCTACCGCCCACCTGGGCTATGCCACCATGACTTTCTCACCTTACACGCTCAATGGCCATATTTTCAGGGGCGTTGGCGTGGAACTTCGGCCGGAAAAATTTCAGGTAAGTGCCATGTATGGTCAACTGCGAACGGCCGTAGCACCCGATTCCGTTCGCAACTCAGTTCCGGCTTTCGAACGTTGGGGCTTTGGCCTGAAAGCGGGCTACCGCCACGAGCAGGATTATGCAGAGTTATCGGTTTTTCATGGCGAAGACAAGGCCGAATCGCTGCCCGCGGTAACGGACGAAACGGAACGCTTTCCCGAAGAAAATATGGCCTTAGGCATTTCCTTGGGCAAGGGGTTATGGCAGAAGCTGGCCCTTCAAACCGAATGGGCCCTGTCGGCCGTTACCCGCGATACAAGAGCGGAAGCGTTGGCTTCGGCCGATGGGGACTGGGGAGGGCTATTCACGCCACGGTTATCCACTGCTTACTACCAGGCATGGAAAGCAGGCTTGCAATACCTGATGGAAAACTACACGGCAGGGGTAGCGTACGAACGCATAGACCCAGGCTACACTACGCACGGAGCCTACTACTTCAACAACGATCTGGAGAATTATACGGTCAATGCCACCGGCACCTGGTGGGGTGGTAAAATCAATGGGTCAGCCAACGCTGGCATTCAGCGCGATAACCTCGATCGTTCTAAGATGAGTACAATGAGTAGGTGGGTGGCGTCACTCAGCATTTCTGCGGCACCTACCGAAAAGCTCAGCTTGTCATCTACCTATTCCAACTTCCAATCATTCACCAACGTCAGGTCACAATTTGTGGACATCAACCAGTTAACCCCCTACGATAACCTGGATACACTGAGGTTTACACAGATTTCCCAGAGTTTGAATCTAACGGCTAATTACCAGTTGCCCGGGTCCAATCAGAAGCGCCAGTTTCTCTCTGCCAATGTGGCCGTGCAGGATGCGGCCGAACGTCAAAGCGATGTGGTGCAAAACAGCGGCTCCCGCTTTTATAACCTCAACACCTCTTATGTGATCAGTTGGGTGGCCTTGCAGCTAAACAGCAGCCTTGCTTATAACCTCAACCGTAACGAGTCGCAGGTGATGGATGTTACTACGCATGGCCCGTCCGTGTCCGTTAGTAAAACCATGATGGAGCGTAAACTGAGGCTTACGTTTAGCAGCGCCTACAATACGTCTGTCGCTTCGGGAGCATCGCAGTTTCGTATACTCACTATTCGCTCCAATGCAGGTTATACCATTCAAAAAAAGCATCAATTCAACCTCGGTCTGGCTGCCATCAACCGTGCAGATGGTAGTGGCGCGGAAGGCGCCAACGCTTTTACAGAATTTACAGGCACACTCACCTACAACTATAGCTTTTAAGCATGAGGCGAACATCTTTCTACTACGCGTTTGATCATCCGGTAGCAGTTAAATTCAATATCTTCTTCCTTTTTTTATTGACCTTGGCTTTCCCGACCATTGCTCAGCTTGATTCTCTGGAATACGCCCTAAAGGTTTTGGCGCGTACCACTCCCGATTCCATTGTGTTGCGGTGGGCACCGACCCAAGCCCAGCAATGGCTTGATGCCAACCGTTCTGGTTACTACATTGAGCGCTATACACTTTTGCGCGATGGCAAATTATTGGAGCAACCAGAGAAAAAGCTGCTCACCCCGGCACCTTTGCGACCATTATCGCTTGAAGCATGGGAGCCTTTGGTGAAAACAGACCGCTATGCCGCTATTGCCGCACAGGCACTTTATGGAGCCACCTTCGAACTGGCCAATCCATCTCCCGGAGTGTTTGACATTGTAAACAAAGCCCGTGAGAATGATCAACGCCATGGGTTTGCTCTATTTTCCGCAGATCTTTCGCCTGCGGTAGCCCGCGCCTTGGCCTTGCGGTTTACAGACAAACAGGTGACGAAAGGTGAAAAATACCTCTACCGGCTCATCGTTGCACGTGGCGCACCCGACTATGACAGTCTGCGCGGTAGCGTGTTTGTGGAACCGGAGCTGCAAGAGCTACCCAAGCCCATCGACTTAATGGCTGATTTCAAGGGTACTGTGGTAGAGTTGCGTTGGGACGTATCTTTCTTTACAGGAACGTACACAGCCTATCGTGTGGAGAGGTCCGATAATGGTCAGGCATTCAGACCGCTTACAGATCAACCACTGGTTTCGGTTACGCTTCGGCCGTCTGATCCTCGCTACTTTTATTATACGGACACGATCGTTGCCAACCAGCGGTATGCCTACCAGGTAAGGGGCTTAACCCCTTTCGGGGAATGGGGCCCACCTTCCGATCCGGTAGAGGGTACTTCGCTGCCTGACGTAACAGATGTTCCGCATCTTACCCGCTACGAAAGCACCGATAACCGTACGATGGAGCTGTCCTGGGAATTTGATTCTACGTTACATTCGGCCATCAAAGGTTTTGATGTCGTGCGATCTGCTTTACCAACGCAACCCTTTATTTCGGTGACTCAAGCGTTGTTACCGCCAGAGGCACGCACGTTCACCGACCCCTCTCCGACATTTGTAAACTACTATAAAGTGATCGCAGTAGGTCATAATGGCCGCGAGTATCCTTCTATGGTGCACCATGCCGCATTGGTGGATAGCGTTCCTCCGGTGGCTCCTGTTGGGCTGAAGGGATACATTAGCCACGAGGGCGTAGTGACACTCTCCTGGACGCCCAACACCGAAAGCGACATTTACGGATATCGCATCTACCGCGGCAACATTTTGAAAGAGGAATTTTCGCAAATCACGCGCGAACCTATCAGGCAGATTCCCTTTTACGATACAGTTAACGTGAAAACCCTTAACAAAAACATCCACTATCAGGTGATGGCCATCGACCGGGTGCAAAACTATTCTAAACTGTCGGCCGTGCTCACGTTGCCTTTGCCCGATCAGGTGCCCCCAGTAGCTCCGGTGTTTTTGTCGCCAAAGGCATCAAAGGATGGCGCGCTGCTGCGGTGGACACCAGGTGGCAGCCAGGACGTATCGCACTACGACCTGTACCGCAGGGTGGGTGGCACACAATGGCTTAAGGTCAGCTCGCAGCCGCACACAGCAGATTCTGTTTTCACTGCTTTAGATAATCAGTTGGCGGAGGGAAAATCGGAAGTGTATACTGTGGTGGCAGTAGACAGTGCAGGGCTTGAGTCGCCACCTGCCGAACCGGTGAGGGCCGGCAGGCAGGTGGAAAAGATAAAGCCTGCCGTTGACGTGAAGGCCAACGTGGATCGCGACAACAAGCGCATTGTACTTACCTGGAACTATGACGAACCTGCCGTTATTGGCTATCAGGTTTACCGTGCCCGCGAAGGAGAACCGATTCGATTGCTTGCCACAGTTCAACAATCCACTTTCGAAGACAAGCAGTTGCTGATCAACACACGCTATACGTACCAGGTAGTGGCGGTTTTTAGTTCGGGTGCACGGTCTGCATGGGATAAAGAAGTGGAAATAATCTACTAATGAAACGCGCACAAACGATAGCACTCGGGTTTTTACTTGCCGTTTCCGTGCACGCACAAAATTTCCCGGTGCGCATCACGCCCACACTTGCGCCTCCCTACACGCCTTTCCTGAAAGACCTCACCGTGCCCGGCTCTGATAAACTTACCGTGCAGGTGTTGCTAAACGACCTCTCTGTAACAGAATACCGTTGCCGGCTCCGGCTCACCATTGAAGGTGTCAACAGCTCCATCACCACCAACCCCAATTATGTGGCGCCACCGTTGGTACTGCAGGGTGGTGTGCCTGAGTTGCTGCTGGGCAGCGACCTGGCGGATTACTTCCGCTACGAGAACCTCCAGTTCCAGGGCATCAGCCCCGCCTCCCTGCAGCGCAATGGGGGCCAGTTGCCCGAAGGTATCTACCGGTTCACCTTCGAAGTGATCGATTACAACCGGGGCACCGTGGTCTCCAACCGCGGCACCACCACCGCCTGGATGGTACTCAACGATCCACCCCTGATCAACCAACCGTTCAACAACGCCAAACTCAAACCCCTCGATCCGCAAAACATCGTCTTCCAGTGGACACCCCGCCACCGCGGCTCACCCAACGCAGCCTTTAGTACTGAATACAACGTGAAGCTCGTAGAAATATGGCCCCGGGGTCGCAACCCCTACGATGCCATGCAGGTGTTGCCGCCCATCTTCGAGGCCACCACCGAGCAAACCATGGTGGTATATGGCCCGTCCGAAACGCCCCTGGTGCCCGGCCGCGAGTATGCGCTGCAAGTACAGGCACGCGATGTGCTCAGCCGCGACCTGTTCCGCAATCAGGGCTACAGCGAAGTGGTGAAGTTTACCTACGGAGACGAATGCCCGCGCCCCACCGGCATCATGGCCGATGACATTGGCACCATGCGCGCCCGCCTGCGGTGGCAGGGGCATCCGCTTAACAGTGGCTACCGCCTGCGCTACCGCGAGCAAGCCGAGGGCGCCCAATGGTTCGAAGAAAATAGCAGCCAGACCTACGTTACCGCCATGCAGATGAAGCCAGGTGTTACCTACCAGTACGAAGTATGTGGCGTATGCGACTTTTATGAAAGCGACTTCACCCCAACCGAAACCTTTACCACCCTGGCGGAGAACCCCAATGCCTTTAGCTGTGGCGATGCCAGCACCGTGCCCGCGCCCGATGGCAGCCCTCCGCTGCCCGCACTCTTCATCAACGACTTCATCAAAGCCGGAGGTTACGATGTGGTGGTAACCAAAGCCACCGGTAGCAATGGCGTGTTCACGGGCGAGGGGCTGGCCGTGGTGCCATGGTTCCACAGCGCCAAGGTGCGTGTAACGTTTCAGAACATTGGCGTAAATCAAAGCTACCAACTTACACGGGGCGAGATCAAGTCCGTGTGGGATCCGAATAGCCGGTTTATCATGGAAAGCGAAAAGACGCTGTCAGAAGGTGGTGGCCAGGGAATTGAAAGTGTGATAAGCCGCTTCGAGGCCGACAGCTTGATACAGGTAACTGGGGTGATATTGAGCGTGGCCTTGAACACCGATGGCGACATCGTGGTGCAAACGAACGAAGGCGAGTTAGTAGTTTCGCGCGAAGAGGGCAAAACCTTTGCGTTGACGGATGAGGGTGGGAATGGGTATGTAGTTCAAAAAGATCCTACAACTGGTGAAACTACCGTTACCAAAGTGGCTGGCGGTGGGCTGAATCCTGGAAGCAATACTACTCCAACAGCCTCAAATGCTACACCGAAAGAGAAGAAACTTATCGCTGAAATAGTCAAGCGATTTGAAAATCAAATTGTATCCGTTCTTAATCCTGTACAACGTGAACCGGTGTTTCCAAGAGGCGCTGGGCCGATGGCCGATGATTTTTACGAGCCTGTAGCACCAAGCTGTATGCCTGAAGATCAGGATCAGCTAAAGATTATCAAAGAATATTTATCCAAGATTAGCAATGATGAAAAGAAATTAGACGCATTTATCAATGCAGTCTATCAAAATGAAAACGATAAGCAAACTATCGTATCTATTGCCGGCAAAACTTCGCTGGCAGACAATCAAAAATTTGAAGACGTATTAAGTATAGAAGACCTACAGAAGGTTGAGTCATCACTATGTTCTCATGCTGTTGAAGAAGCTAAGAACTATGTTGCTGAACTATGGTGGCGTGCTCCTTATTGGGAAAGGGCTGCAAAGATTTTAAAAGAACATCTCGAAGATACCGGATTATACGAAGACGTTACAGTAGTATGCTCTGGTAATGAATGTAAGACGATTGGAGTAATCAAGCTTTCCGAAGAAGTTACTACTACCGTGGAAGTTACATTTAGTTCTCAAATTTCGGATGCTGATACCTGGGCCATTCTCACTCAGCATGGTGTTGACTTCTGGGAAGGAAGAAGTGTTACGCTCGAAAGTTTTAAAGATCGGTTCTGGAATTACATGGCTATGAAAGATGACCACCTTTACCAAGGCAAGGGTTGGGAATCATCAGTGCTACGTGGCTTTGCTGATGTACTAATGGCACCTTATGGTGCTGTTAATGGATGGGTGACAGGAAAGCACTGGCGCACAGGCGAAACGTTAGCAGGATGGGAACAGGCTTTAGCTGTGTTGGATGTTGTGCCAGGTGAAGCCTGGGCAAAGTTAGGTGTAACTGCCATTATCGTTAAAGTTGGAAGCAAGGTGATTAATCTTGCAAGAATTAAAACAGCCACACGCAATTTGCTGGTAGCTGTGATAGGCCGAACCTCAAGGCTCAGCCTTAAAGCCGGAGATGAATTTATTTTGGTTGCCAAACAAGGTGATGAACTGGCTATCATTGGTGATGATGTGCTTACCATTAAATCAGCCGGATGGATTGATGATGTAGGCGAAGCGGTACAATTAGACCAAGCTATAAAGTTAGTTAGTTCCGAAGGTGATGTGATCAGTAAAGTGAAACTGATACAGCTAGCTGATGGTAGTGTTGGCTTCGTTGAAATTGTAGATCAGTTTTCAAGTGCCGTTAATACTGCAGTTAAAGGTAGAGGATCATTACGGAAAGCTCTTGGATTAACAAACCCCGCAAAACGTGCTCATCATCTTATACCTGTAAAAGTATTGAAGGACAGTGATGTTATTCAGAAGGCTGTAGATGTTGGATTTGACTTTAATGGTAAAATTAATGGCTTCGCAATAGATGAAGCTTTACATGGAAGTCACATAGCTTACAATGATTTTGTTCTTAAAAGGCTAAACGAGTGGAGAGAATTAAACAAGGGATTTTCAGGTTTGAAGGCAAAAAAATTCTTAGAGGAAGAATTTGTTCCGTTCTTAATAGAAATATGTGAGGAAGCTCAAAAAACAGGTACGAGTTTGCAAGACATTGTTAAGCAACTCTAATAGAGAATTTAGGTTTTGAAATTTCAATTCCGGAAATATTTTGTTGTTCTAGTTCTAGCTTCAATTTTTCTGATACAAAAATTTCATCATTAAAACCGCCAATAATAAAAAGATCGAGATTTTTATCAAAGGCATCATGAAGTACCAATGTATTCGGAATCAGGTTTTTTAATGCTCCAATCTCGTGCCTTGTTTTCTTTAAGCCTTCAGCATTAGGGATACTAAGATTATCAACTTCAATCTTAAAAAGCCTCTTAATGGCGAATGAAGTTTGATTATAATCAATACAATTGGTTAGATCTGAAACCAAATGCCACCAGTAATAAGTTAATGCCTGGTTCTTATAGTATAGTTTGGCCTGATAGTATTTGTGTGAAATAAGGTTATGCCTGTCTAAGATATTTTTCACCTTTTCATTTATCAAAAAACCTTTGGCGGAAATTAGACCCGAAACAGTAATGACATCAGTAAGCTTTGCCTTTGGAGTTATTACAAAAAAGTTGAGATCAGGATTAAAATCAGGAAAATTATCGCGAGGAATGTGCCTCACTGAATGATGTTTATCAAAATCATAATCAGGGGCCATTTTTACTTGGGGTATGTCTCCCACTACCTTTTCATCCGTAGAATTAGAAAGAATGTAGTAGTTCATCATTTAAGCCTTTCTAAGAAACCCTTGCATTTTAGTAGTAGCAATGAAAGCATCGAGCATGGCAAAAACATGCTCGCGATCTTTAGAAGACATCTTGCTTACTTCTTCAATAAGCTTGATCATGTCCTTATCGAGTTCCAGATCGGTATGCCCCACTAACCAATCCAAAGAAACCCCTAGGATGTCGGCTATGTTAGCAGCTGCTTCAATGCTGGGCTTCATCTCATCACGTTCATAACGGCCAATGACCGGCCCTTTGGTTTTTAACTTATCGGCCAGCTCTTCCTGGCTGATGCCCTTCTTTTTTCGTGCCTCTAAAAGCCTTTTCCCGAAACTCATAAATGTTAATTAGAACCTGAAAATCAATAATTACGCAAATAAAAGAAGTTGAAAGGTTCTATAAAAATCTGAAAGATTTTGGTAAGTAAAATTGATAAGTTATGTTTGCAACGGATAAGTTCTAAAAAAATATTTTTTTATGCCGACTTACCACTACGATTACACCCGCCTGGACAAGTTCCTTCAAAGCCATTACGATCCGAAAACTGTTGCTTACGAGCTTGACGAAACCATGAGCGACCTGGTAGATCATACGGCTTTGGATGAAACGTATGGTCAGCTGCAAAATCCGGTGTAATTGACCACTTGTATCCGGAGCAAATTGACCACCCCTAGTTGATGTCAAAATTGTGCTGCCAGTTTCAGTGTTTTAAAATTAGTTATTCTTCGTTTTCTTCTTTTGTTTTTTTACCCCATTTTTTCCTAAGTGACTCGCCTTTTAACTCCACTCTGTGCGCGTTGTGTACAATACGATCCAGCACCGCATCTGCCACGGTCTGTTCTCCAATTACATCATGCCATTGTTTGACGGGTAATTGAGAGGTTAATATGGTTGACCGTTTTCCGTGCCTGTCCTCGATAAGTTCTAATAAGGATAGCCGGACCGGATGATCAAAAGGCTGGATTCCAAAGTCATCGATAATAAGTAAATCTTGTCTTTCAATCCGAGCCATTTCTTTCAGTATTGAACCATCCGCTTTAGCCATCTTCAATTGGGCAAATAAACGCGTGGCATTCATGTACAATACTTTCAATCCAATTAAGCAAGCATGATGACCAAGTGTTGATGCCAGGTAACTTTTTCCCGTACCGGTACTTCCGGTAATGAGGATATTTTCATTTTGCTTAATGAAAGATCCATCGGCAAAACGATGTATTTGATTTTTATCAATCCCTCGCCCGGGCATGGCATTAATGTGTTCGCTCTCCGGTGAGAAGACATCGAGTTTCTTGTTCAGTATTTGGACAATGATGGGGTAGTTATAAATGCCATATTGATTAGCCCTTCGGCAGGCATTGATCAATCGCTGGGTACCTACTTTACGGGCTAAGTTTAGAATACCGGAACAGGATGTAGGTCTTGTCGCCTGCTTTATGTTCCAGATGCATCACGGGGTTACTTCCCCGTACGTATTGATGAAAGTGAAGACAAAATTGACTTCTGCGATAGCCTTCCGGATAGTGTTGGTGATACTGTTCCCAAAGCTTTTGAAGCGTCATACCTTTTCGCTTGAGTTGTTTACTCAGTTCGGGGAATAAGCCTTGTAAAGCCTGAAGCTTTGCGTTAGAACTACTCTGCTTATCGGCACTACCAAAGAGTATCTCCAGTTCATGATCAGTCATGGAACTGACCGCTTCATAGGTGTATTGTCCCTGGTCAAATTTGCGCAGGTAGCGCTTGATGGTATTGCGAGATACTCCGGTGAGCATCACGATTTGAAGTTTACTCTTGCCTTGGCTATGCAAGCGCAGTATCTGACGAATTTGAATCATCGCTATTGTTTTATTGGCCATTTGGACGTTGGGTTAAGGCTCCAACGTCACAATTTTTGGCGTACTAAAACAGGCGACAAGAAGACATCAAGTTTGGCGTGGTCAGTTTGACCGGATAAGGGTGGTCAATTTCGTCCGGATAAGGGCGGTCAGTTTGCTCCGGATTCCCTGGTCAGTTTCCTCCGGATTGAGGTGGTCAACTTCATCGGATTCTCCATCTGTTTACCAGCGCTATACCGAACGAATATTTTGCACATACCTTAGCGCACGAGTTAGGCCACGGAGCCGCCACCCACAATGGCCCGAGCGGAGTTTTCAACTTACAGACGTGGCTATCTTAAAGGGAGTGTTCACCTCTGTGCAATCGATTCTTCCCCATCCTCAAAGGCCTGCAGGAAGCCAGGTGTAAATGGCTTGCGTTCAGCCAGATGTTGCCGCCCCGAATTTATTTTCAGAGGGAGTGTAACATTCTGAACGACACCGTATCGAAAGGCAAAAAAAACCTATGAAAGCAATGTGGATGGTAATTAACCTGTGGCTGCTTGCGTGGTGCGTCCCTTCGCAGGCCATGTATGTAAAAACCTTTGGCGACCCTGCCAGCAAGCCGCTGATTTTCTTGCATGGTGGCCCGGGCGGCAGCGCCATCGACTTTGAAGTAACAACGGCCGCGGTACTGGCCGAACGTGGCTTTTTTGTGGTGGTGTACGACAGGCGCGGGGAGGGTAGATCGGAAGACGACAGCGCCCGCTTCACGTTCCACCAAACGCTGGCCGACCTGAATGATATCTATTCGCAATATGGGTTCAGCAAAGCCACACTCCTTGGTCACAGCTTTGGCGGCATAGTGGCCACCTACTTTGCCGAGCTGCACCCCGAGAAGGTGGACCGGTTGATTCTGGCAGGCACACCCTTATCTTTACAGCATACTTTCAGAACCATTTTGCAGAACGTAAACCAACGCGCAGCGACCCGCCAGGATTCGGCCGCCCTGATGCAGGTGCGTGCGGTACAGGGTTACGATACTACCTCCATCTATTACAGCTCCGGCTGCTTTATGCTGGCCATGCAAAACGGGTTGTACACCACCCGGCAACCCAACGAAAAGGCTACCGCCTTGTATGGATTATTTCAGACCCACGAAATGATGAAGCGTTACACGTCCTTCTTGGCTACCACGCAATACAAAACCATGTTTCAGCCCACGATGGGTTTTCTGAATAACGAGCGTTATACGTCTATCAACATGGAAGACAAACTGAATAGGGTACGTGGGCAGGGCGTGCCGGTGTACGGCATTTACGGTAAAGAAGATGGGTTGTTTGATGCCGACCACATCGCCAAAGTGCGCGCTGCCGTAGGGCACGAGGATCGTATGGTTTACCTCGACCAATGTTCGCACGGAGTTTTTATTGATCAGCACGACCGGTTTGTGTCGCTGGTGTACGATTGGAGCAACGGTGGACTTTGAAAACATTTACATAGCGTATTGGAATAAGGTATTCCGACTTTGCAACGGTTATATGAACGACTACGACCGTGCCAAGGACCTGTGCCAGGAAGTTTTCCTGAAAGTATGGCAGCACCAGGGTTCTTTCCGGGGCGAGGCGGGTGTGGGCACCTGGATTTTCAGGATAGCGACCAACACCTGCCTACGCCAGCTGGAGAAAGACAACCGGGATAAACGCATGCCGTTGGCCTTGCCCGAACCAGAGACCGACAACCGGGAGGAGGAGGCTCATTTGCAGTTACTTCACCGACTGATTACAGAGCTGCCGGAGATGGACCGCATCATTATACTACTGGAACTGGAAGACATGAAGCAGGCGCAGATTGCGCAGGTGGTGGGCCTCTCGGAAAGCAATGTGCGCGTACGCCTGCACCGTATCAAAGAGCGATTGACTAAAAAATTCAAAGAACATGGAGCCTGTTGACTTTAAAGCACTTTGGCAAAAGCAGGCCACTCCCACGGCCGACTTGCAGGCATTGCAGGAGAAAATTGATCGGATGAAACAGGGGAAAGTGAGACGCATATTGCTGACCAACCTCTGCCTGGCGGCCACGTGTGTTTTCATCGGCTGGATTTGGTATTACTATCAGCCCGAACTGATTTCCACCAAAATTGGAATTGTGCTGGCCATAGTGGCCATGGTGATGTTTATCGTTGTGCAGGGTAGTGCCCTGCCGTTGTACCGAAAGGGCAATGAAAACCTGTCGAACGAAAGCTACCTGGCCGACCTGCTGGCCATCAAGCAGCGCGAGCGGCTGATGCATACCACCGTTACCAACGCCTACTTTGCGCTGCTCACCACGGGATTGTGTTTGTATCTGTATGAGTATACCTTGAAAATGGATCAGGTCGGTGCCGTAGTGAGTTATGTGGTCACGCTGGTATGGGTGGGCATCAACTGGTTCTACTTTCGGCCCCGGCAAATACGCAAAGACCGCAGCAAGATAAATGACATGGTGGAGCGACTGCAACAAGTGAAGGGGCAGCTGGCGGAGGAAGAGTCAAAGTAATGTACATTATTTTGCACGTCTCGCTATTGCGGGATTGAACTTTTGCGTCATGGCGGGGAGCGAAACCGCGAAGTGTGCTTAGGATTTTTGCCGTCATTGCGAGGATTGAAACTCACGCAAGTGAGTTGAAGACGAAGCAACCTCAATACATGGACTTCTTCGAATAGGCATTAGTTTTGTCGATAGGCGGTCGAGATTGCTTCGTCAACCCGCTGTGCGTGTTTCCTCGTAATGACGGGGAACGGAGCGGTACTCGCTTTTGCTGCTACCATTCACTCCTTACAAACTTGCTTTTTTAACTTAATGGGCACCTTTAAACCATTTTGTTCGGCCATCATCAGATCGGCACATGCGTGCACCAATTGGCCCAGGCGCTGGCGTGCCAGCGCACGGTTGTACCACGCAGAGGCATAGTCGGGTTGGAAGGTTAACGCCACCGTATAATCTTCTACGGCCTCTTGCCATCGCCCCAGGCGGGTGAGCAGGTTGCCACGGTGTAGCCAGGCCTTTTCATCGCGTTCATTTAATTTAACGGCTTCGGTATAGTCGCTGTAGGCGTCTGCTGATCGATGCAGCTTTTCGTACACCTGCCCACGTTGCAGGTAGTATTCGAATTCGGCTGGATCAATGCTTATGGCTTCATTAAAATCAGACAGGGCTCCGTTGTAGTCGCCTTGCAGAAACCGCGCATAGCCTCGTTCAGCCCAAGCGTAAGGCAGGGTAGGGTTGTCGTCTATGGCTTCGTTCAGCAATGCCACGTTCATTGCTTCGGGCTGGGTGCGTGCGGTCAGTACGGCCAGGTTGTGTTTGGCCAGCGCGTGGTGGGGCTGCCGTTGCAAGGCAGCTTCGTAATCAAGGCGGGCAAGGTCAGCGTTGCCCATTTTCTCGTAAGCAATGCCGCGGTTTACCAACACATCGGCATCGGGTGTTTTCAGTAGTGCAGAGTCGAAGGCTGCAACGGCTTCGTCCAGGCGCTGCAGTTGCGTAAGAGTTAAGCCTATGTAGTTATGTAGGTAACTGTTGTTGGCACCCTGGGCGGTAAACACCTGGTTCACCTCTCCGCCAAACGCATTTTGACGGAAGAAAACGGTAGTCGTTTCGCCCGCAGGCAAGTACAACAGCATCTTGAAATCTTCGAGCGCCAGCGCGTATTGCTCCAGGCGGAAGCGCAACTGAGCGCGGTTGAAGCGTGCTTCCACGTGCTCGGGTCGCAGGCTTACATAAATATTGTAATCGGTAAGGGCTTCGTTCAGCGAGCCTATTTGCTCGCGCACCAAACCGCGGGCGTAGTAGGCATCGGCAAAATAGGCATCGCGCTGCAGGGCGGCATCGAAGGCGGCCAGGGCGGCATCCCAGTCTTTGCTTTGGGCATATGTTTCGCCCAATTCGTAGCAGGCCTTGGCCGACCGGGGCATTTCTGCTTGCGCAAGGGCGGGCGGGTAGGCCACTACCATCGCCAAAATCAACCCAAAAAATCTGCAAAACACACGCATGGTGCTGAACCGGAAGCCTTCAGATTTGTTAAAGATATATCATGGAACAAACAAAAAAATCGACCAAGAAAGCAGGCAGCGCCTCTGCCGACACAATCAAAGCTGCCTATGTGGAACACCTGCTTACGCACGGTAAACAACCGGCCTCGGTATTTAAGTTCTGCCTGGACCTGGGTTTGAAAGAAGAAGAGTTTTACAAACATTTTGGCTCCTTCGAGGGCATTGAAAGCCATGTATGGAAGGATTTCGCAGACCAGACCGTGGCCCGCCTGAAGGCAGACGAGGCCTATGCGGGCTTCAGCACCCGCGAGTGCGTACTGGCATTCTATTATACGTTACTGGAAGAGCTGAAAAGCCAGCGCAGCTTTGTGTTGCTGCAGCTGAAGGGCATACACAAACTGGAGCTGATGCCCGTGTTTTTGAAAGACTTCCGCAAGTCGTTCGATGCCTTCTTTCAGGAACTCATGGCCGAAGGCAAAAAAAGAGGCGAAGTGGCCGCGCGCCCGCTGTTAGACAAAAGCTATCCGCAGTTGTTCTGGCTGCACTTTGGCTTTTTGCTGCTGTTTTGGAAGGAAGACAACAGTGCCGGGTTCGAAAAGACCGATGCCGCGGTGGAAAAGTCCGTAAACCTGGCCTTCGACCTGATAGGGAAGGGGGCAGTAGACAGCGCCATCGACTTCGCCAAGTTTCTCTACCAAACCCGCCACTGATTGCATGAAGGAATTTGATCGTATACCCGTAAGCAAAGTGCAACGGGCCTCTAAGTTCATTGCCACGGGCGCACGCATTGGCACCAACTACCTGAAACACTACGGGCGCAAGCTCGTAGACCCGGAAACTTCGCGCGAAGCGTTGCACGAAGACAACGCCAAAGACATTTACAACTCGCTGAGCGAATTGAAGGGCAGCGCGCTCAAGGTGGCCCAAATGCTGAGTATGGACAAAAGCATGTTGCCCACCGCCTACCAGCGCAAGTTTGCCATGGCGCAGTACAGCGCCCCGCCACTGTCGTATCCGTTGGTGGTGAAAACGTTTCAGAAATACTTTGGCAAGGGCCCGGACCAGCTGTTCGATACTTTCTCGCAGCAGGCACGCAATGCCGCCTCCATGGGGCAGGTGCACCAGGCCACGCAGGCTGGGCGCAAGCTGGCGGTGAAGGTGCAATATCCGGGGGTGGCCGAAAGTGTGAAAAGCGACCTGGCCATGGTGAAGCCCATCGCGCTGTCGATGTTTAAGCTGAACCCGGCCGAGTACGATGAGTTTATTGGGGAGGTGGAAGGCCGCATGATGGAAGAAACAGACTATGCGTTGGAGTTGCAGCGTTCCATCGATTTATCTAATAAGTGCGGCCACATCCCTAACCTGGTTTTCCCCGCGTACTATCCTCACCTGTCGAGTGAGAAAATCCTCACCATGGATTGGATTGAAGGGCAACCGTTGGGAGAGGTGCTGGGCAAAAGCCTGCCAAACGGTGTGGGCACCCGGCTGGGCCAGGCTCTGTGGGATTTCTACCAGTTTCAGATGCACACCCTGCGCAAGGTGCATGCCGACCCGCATCCCGGCAACTTTATTCTTACACCCAACTACCGCCTGGGAATTATTGACTTTGGTTGTGTGAAGGTGATACCCCCTGGTTTTTATAATACGTACTTTCAGCTGCTGGATCGCTCGCTGCTGGGCGATACCCCCCGCAAGGAAAAAGTGTTTACCGACTTGCGCTTCATCTATCCTGACGACAGCGCCCGCGATAAAGCCTTCTTCATGGAATTGTTTACCCAGTTGGTGGAATTGCTGGGGCGCCCGTTTGGCAGCGCCACGTTCGATTTTGCCGACAAAAATTATTTTGAAACCCTCTATGCGTTTGGCGAAGAGCTTTCGAACATGAAAGAGTTACGCAACTCTAAGAAGGCACGTGGTGTGCGCGATGCGTTGTACATCAACCGCACCTATTTCGGCTTGTACACCATTTTGCACGAGTTGAAGGCCGAAGTTACCATTGGAACCCTCGGCCAGTAAGGCATGGATTCTTACCGCGTGCTCCGTATTTTTGGTGCATGAAGGTGCTGATAGTAGAAGACGAGCCCCAGGCTGCCGAGCGGTTAACCACCCTGTTGCAGGAATTGAAACCCGAAGCGCACGTGGTGGCGAAACTCGATACCGTGAAGCGCGCGGTTGCCTGGCTGAAAGGCAACCCCACGGCAGACCTTGCCTTCTTCGATATTCAGCTGGCCGATGGGCTCAGCTTCGAGATTTTCGAACAGGTGGAGGTAAAGTGCCCGATCATCTTTACCACAGCTTACAACGAGTACGCCCTCAAAGCATTTAAGGTAAACAGCATCGACTACATACTGAAGCCCGTAGACAAAGACGAATTGAAGGCCGCTTTTTTAAAGTACGATCAACTGGTACGCACCCCGGCCGATCCTGCCCGCATGATGGAGAGCATTACGTATGCCATGCAGATGCTCACCAAAAAATATAAAGAACGTTTTGTTATCAAGGTGGGCGAACACCTGAAGTCGGTGGAAGCGCGAGAGATACTTTTTTTCTTCAGCCTGGAGAAGACCACCTTTGCCCAAACGCGCGATGGCCGCAAGCACATCCTTGACTTCACGCTCGATCAGTTGGAAGAGTTGCTCAATCCCGAAAGGTTCTTTCGCATCAATAGAAAATATATTGTGGCCGTAGATGCCATGCAAGACATGATCAGCCACGTGAACAGCCGGCTGAAGCTGGTGCTGAAGACCAGCGATGATGACGATGTGATTGTGGCCCGCGAGCGTGTGCAGGAGTTCAAAGACTGGCTCGACCGCTGATTTTTTGTTTTCTTTCGCCACCTTGCCGCCAAAACGTTTGTTATGATTATCCGAATTGTGCGCATGCACTTTACCGAAGCCGGTGTGGACGAGTTTTTGCAGCTATTCGATGCCAACAAGCAGGCCATCCGGCAGTTTCCCGGCTGCACGCACCTGCAACTGCTCAAAGACCATACAGACCCCACGTCATTTACCACCCTGAGTTATTGGAACAGCCCCGAAGACCTGGAAAAATACCGGCAGTCGCCATTGTTTGCCAGCGTTTGGGGGCGGGTAAAGACGCTGTTTGCCGCACGCACCGTGGCCTTTTCTTTAGAGAAATTTATTGAATTGTAACTTTGGCGAAAGGCAGGATTTACACATCTTTGCAACCCGTTTCGACAGGCACAAAGTGGAAACGGACCTGTTTGCCTGAGTGGCGGAACTGGTAGACGCGCACGACTCAAAATCGTGTGCCGTAAGGCGTGCCGGTTCGATTCCGGCCTCAGGTACAAAAGACTGGTCTTCAACGGGCCGGTCTTTTTATTTTCTCACCTAAAGTATCTTGTTTTCAGTTGCTTCGATCTTTATGAGGCGTTTTGGCGGCTTAGTCGTACTTTTATTGTCAAATATGTATTTATCATGCAAATAACGAAAGAAACCGTTGCTTCTATTCACTACACGCTGAAAGACAACGAAGGAAATGTATTGGATAGCAGTGCGGGCCGCGAGCCGCTGCAATACCTGCACGGAGCGGGTAACCTCATCATCGGAATGGAAGAGGGTCTGGAGGGAAAAAAGACCGGTGACAAGATGAAATTGAAAATTGCTCCGGCCAAAGGTTATGGCGAAAAAGACGATACCCTGGTGCAGCAAGTGCCCCGTTCGGCTTTCGGATCGCAGAAAGTGGAAAAGGGCATGCAGTTTCAAACCAATCAAGGCCAGGTGGTAACGGTCACCCACGTGGGCCTCGAAGCCGTTACCGTTGATGCCAACCACCCGCTGGCGGGCGTAGAGCTGAATTTTGATGTTGAAGTGATGAGTGTGCGTGCAGCCACTGCCGATGAAATTTCGCATGGGCACGTGCATGGCCCGGGCGGCCATCACCATTGATGCGATGAAGTAAAATAAAAGAGCCGACTATCTGTAAAGGGTAGTCGGCTCTTTTTGTTGGTAGCACTGCGCTTATTCTACAATTAGTCTTTTGCCCGCACCAGACACGGCCGCTACATTGAAGAAGCCCACCGCCTTGGTTCCATTGGGGTTCACGTTGTTGATGTTGGTGCTCACGTTGGCAATAGGCGAGGCGAATAACTCCGAGAATCCCCCCGGCCGGTCTATCTGCAAGATGGCCTCGTTCAAGAAGTTGAAGGCGGCCACACTAATGGAGTGCATTTCCACATACACGGAATCTCCCGGCAGGTAGGGCGATAGGAAGTTACCATCGTCATCGAAATCAAATGGGTTAATGCCTCTGCGGATGGGCGTGATGAAAGTTACGCCATCGAAGTTGCCGCCCGCAGTAAAGCCAGCATCGAATGCAATGTTGATCTCGCCCGGCTTCAGCAGCAACGTGTCGTTCTTATATGCTTTGATCCAATACGTATCGCCTGCGCCCACAGGGTCGGTGGCAAAAAACTCAGCCTGGTAATTTTCGGGGAAGAACCCACGTGCTGCTTCATAAATAAATATGATGCTATCAATTTGTGGTACGCGGCCCAGGCGAGTAGCAGACGTGTATTGCTCATTGCCCACCGACAGCGCCAGGTTAAACAGGTCGCCTGTCTGGCCCACACGCTCCCCGGGGGCAGCGGGCACCCATTGATAAGTGCCGGGCTCGGTGGTTACCTCTTCAAATTGCAACACGCGTCCATCGGTGGTGTTGGTTACCAGCACCGATGCGCCACGCACGCCCACAGGCGTTGAGTTATCGAAATATGGTTGGGTTTGCGTAAGCCTGATTACCTGCGCGCCCGGTTGGGTGTTGAGCCAGGCATCAACTACCAGCAATGGTTCTGCTTCCTCCAGGGTGGGATCAATCACGTCTTCGCATGCAACCAATGCCAGGGTTGCCGCAGTGACGGTAATCAGAATTTTATGCTTCAATGCTTTCATACCAAATCAGAACTTAAAGTTGTAAGAAACGGATGGAATAATGGTGCCAACAATGGCCAGTTGCGTGGCCTGCGAGTCGAAGGCAAGGCCGGTGGGTGTGCGTTCATCGCTTTGCGAGAAGTAGATGGAGAAGGGGTTTCGTCTTCCATACACATTGTAGAAAGAGAACACCCAGTAGTCTAGGTTTTTGCGCGGCTTACCATTGCGGTATTGCTTGCCTTCCAGGCGGAAAGAAATGTCGAGACGGTGGTAGGAGGGCAGCCGCACATTGTTACGCGAATCGTTTACGTTGTGCGGTATCAATATGCCTTGCACAATGTAGCGTGAGGTGGGGAAGGTAGTGGGCGTGCCACTGGTTAATACAAAATTGCCAGAAACTGACCACCGTTTGGTGATGTCGCAGAAGCCGGCCACTTTCAGGTTATGCGTTTGGTCGTAACGGGCGGGGTACCATTCGCCTTTGTTAATGCCATCTACTTGCAGTTCGGTACGGCCCAGGGTGTAGCTTACCCAGCCATTGAGTTTGCCTGTTTTTTTCTGAAGATAGAATTCAAGACCATAGGCGCGGCCCTTGCCGGTTAGCAAGTCGGCTTCCAGCAAGTTGTTGATCAGCAAGTCGGCACCGTCAATGTAGTCCACCTGATTTTGGGTGGCGCGGTAGTAGCCTTCAATAGATGCCTCCCATGTTTTCGATGCACCCAGGTCGCGAAAGTAGCCGAGCGTGAACTGATCGCCCAGTTCGGGCCGTATGTTGGGCGTGCTGGGCACCCACACATCCAATGGATTGGACGCAGTGGTGTTTGATATCAGGTGCAGGTATTGCACCATGCGGTTGTAACTTCCCTTTACGGAGCTAACCTCAGACGATTGCCATTTGAAAGACAACCGGGGTTGCAGGTTGTTGTACGACACAATCGACTCGCCCCTTTTGTAGGTAGTGATGTTGCGCACGGTTTTGCGCGTGCCGGGAATGGTATCGTTGAAAGTGTAGGATTCCCCCGGACCAAAGTAATTGAAGTTCGAGAGGCGGAGGCCATAGTCGAAAGAAAACGAAGGAGTGATTTTCTGGCTGTTGCCGACAAAAACCGATGTCTCCAGGTTGTATTTCTCAGGTAAACTGATGTCGATGGAGGAGCCATTGGTAATGCCCACGGCATTGGCCGGCTGGAAGGTGTAGTAAATGGCTTCTGCTCCGAAAGTCAACTCGTTGTTGTTGTTGATGAAGTAGGTGAAGTCTGGTTTCAGAATAAAGTTGGCGATTTGCGAGTCCCAGTTAAAGCGGTTCAGGTTGTCGTTGCCAAACTGAAGTTTGTAGTCGTATTCGCTGTAAAGCACCGTCATGTTCGAGAAGAGGCGGTCGCTGTAGAGGTGGTTCCAACGCAGCGAAGCCGTGCCGTTACCCCAGCTAAAACCCTGGTTTCTGTCGAACAGAAACTTGTCTCGACCGAAATAGCCCGAAAGGTAAATGCGGTTTCGGCTATCGATATTCCAATTTGTTTTGGCGGTAAGGTCATAGAAATTCAAAGAGGCGCCATCGTCAAACACATCGGTAAAGGGGCGCGCCACCACATCCACGTACGATCTGCGCCCGGCTACGATAAAAGAGGCTTTGTCTTTCACGATCGGTGCTTCAATCGCCAGGCGGCTGAATACTGATCCTATGCCACCGTTCGCCTCGAATTTTTTGCTATTGCCTTCTTTCATGCGCACATCGAGGAGGGAGGCCAGGCGCCCGCCATAGCGCGAAGGCACCGCCCCTTTGTAGAGTTTGGTATCTTTTACCGCATCGGGGTTAAAAACAGAGAAAAAACCAAACAGGTGGGAGGTGTTGTAAACGGGGGCCTCATCGAGCAGCACTAAGTTTTGCCCCACGCTGCCGCCCCGCACATTGAACCCGGACGCACCCTCGCCCACGGTGGAAACGCCTGGCAGCAGCTGCAGGCTTCGCAGCACATCGGCCTCACCCAAAAACGCTGGCACTTTAATAATGGTCTTAATGTCGAGCTTATTGGTGCTCATTTCCAGGTTTTGCACGTTGGCTTGCTCCAGCTCGCCCTGAACCACCACTTCCTCCAGTTGCTCACTTTCTACAGGTAGCTCAATATCAATGCGTTGGTTTGTGTTCAGGTTTACTTCACGCGCCTGCACCAGGTAGCCGATGTAGCTGTACTGCACATTATAAGTGCCCATGGGGATGGTGAGGGAATAAAACCCGTATTCGTTGGTAACGGTGCCGTTATTAAGTTCTTTCACAAAAACGGTAGCGCCAATTAGGGCTTCACCGTTCGAGCCATCTTTTACATAGCCGCTTAGCGTAAATTTCTGAGCCAAAAGCGGTGGGGACAACAAAAAGAGGAATAGGAGGTAACGAATCATGGTGAATTTAAAGTCTGGCCTGAACACGGATTAAAACACCATTTTGTTACTTTAGTTGTTACATTTTTTAGATTATCTTTTCGTAAACTGTTCTTAGCCAAGCTTGGGAAACACCCTTATAATGAAAAAACATGTTCAGAAGACTAAGGGAACTATATGAAACCTACAAGGCTTACGTGCGGGTAGACCTCATTATGTACCTGGTGATGATACTGCTCATCGTGCTATACGGCATCTATACCCTTCTGTTTTAGGGGCACGCAACTACCAGTCTCCGTTCGTTTTGCCGACTAAAAGGCAACCCAACGTTACCCGTTTTGTGCAGGCGTGCTCAGTGGATGTTTTGCAGTATTTCGCGAACGTTGGCCTTTATTTTCGATGAAAGATCGTCCGTGGGCAGGTCGTTCACATCGCGGCCAAAAGGATCTTCAATTTCTTCTGCAATCAATTCTACGCTCAGCAAAACAAAAGTTATCAACACCACAATAATTTCGGTAAAGTAGCCAAAGCTGGTAATAAAAGCGAATGGAAGCGTGATGATATAGATAAACAAGAACTTCTTAATGTACATGCTGTACGAATAGGGGATGGGCGTGTTTTTAATGCGCTCGCAGGCGCCCATCAGATCAATAAAGTCCTTCAGCTCTTTGTCCAGGTTTATCAGCTGGTCGCCTGTAAAGGTGCCTTTTTTATACAACTCGTTGGTGCGGGTGTACATCATGGCCGAAAGACGGTTGGGCTTGTGCTTGTAGTGCCTCAGTTCGTTGGCAAAGTCGTCCGATACCGCTTCCAGTTCTGATACTTGTGTGCCTTTACGCAGGTGCTCTTTGGTGGCAATGATAAAGTTAGGGATCATTTTGGCGTACCAGTCGCGGTTTTCTGCATCTGTTTCGGGCAGGTAGGCGTTCAACTTCAACGCCAGGTTGCGGGTGCTGTTAACCATGCCGCCCCACAGTTTGCGGCCTTCCCACCAGCGATCGTAAGCCGAGTTAATTCTGAATACTAGGAACAAACCCAGCACAATACCCAGCAAAGAGTGCATGGAGAGGGTGCCCGGAAACTTTTGCGGATCGATGTTCAGGAAATCGAACAACACCTCTACACCAAATGTGTACACGGCCATGAACGCCAAAACCGGCCACAGGGTGCGCATAACATGGCGGCTGTAGGTGTGGAAGATTAAAGAGAACCAGACTTTCGGATTATAGTCGATCATGGGTTGTTTGGAAGCCCGCAAATAAACCTATTCATGGAAAAATAAACAAGACGCAACTTGACTGTGAGCAAAATCGTTAATAGTATTGTAATGATATCAAAATAATATCAACTATGACAACGAAAAGAACTACAGCCCCCTTTCGGGCTATGCCATGCTGGCCATTGTGGTGGCCTTGTTGGCCATCGGTATTGTAGGATTGGTAATGGCGCGACACCTGCTTTTTGTCTGGTTGCTGGTGGTGCCCATTTTGTTGCTTCCGGGTTTCTTTTTTCTAAACCCCAATAGTTCAATGGTGTTGGTGTTATTTGGCGACTATAGAGGCACTGTGAAGGTCAACGGGTTTTACTGGGTAAACCCCTTCTTTGCCAAAAAGCATATCTCATTACGCGCCAGAAATTTCGACAGCGAGAAAATAAAGGTGAACGACAAAGTGGGTAACCCCATACAAATAGGGGTGATACTGGTGTGGCAGGTGCGCGATACTTTTAAGGCGGCCTTTGAGGTGGACAACTACGAAAATTTTGTGCGCATACAGAGCGATGCAGCCGTGCGTACCCTGGCGGGCTTGTACCCTTACGATAATTTTGAGGAAGATTCTGAAGTAACCCTGCGCTCAGGGCACAACGAAGTAAACCATGCGTTGGAAGAGAACCTTAAAAACCGTTTGGAGATGGCGGGCATACACGTAATAGAGGCACGCATTGGCTACCTTGCCTACGCGCCCGAAATTGCCGGGGCCATGTTGCGCAGGCAACAGGCAGCGGCCGTAGTGGCCGCCCGCTACAAAATTGTGGAGGGCGCGGTGAGCATGGTGCAAATGGCGCTCGATCATCTGTCGAAGCAGAACATCATAGACCTGGATGAAGAACGCAAGGCGGCCATGGTGAGCAACCTGATGGTGGTGCTCTGTGGCGACAAAGATGTGAGCCCCGTAGTAAATACAGGAACTTTGCATACGTAAAAATGAACTTCTTCGAAGAAGAGCAGCGGTTTAACCAGTGGTGGTTGTGGGTCTCCATGTTGATTGGCGGGCTCATACCCATTGGTTTGCTGGGCTACGGTTTAGGCCAGCAGTTGCTCACGGGCGAACCCTGGGGAGATAAACCCATGTCGGATATGGGGCTGGCGCTGATGTTCTTGTTTGTAGTGGTATTGTTGGGTGGCCTGTGCTGGCTGTTTTTGATTGCCCGGCTCGAGACTAAAATTGACCGGTGGAGTGTACAATACCGGTATAAGCCCTTCATCAACTCCTGGAAACGCATTGAACGAGAATCCATTCAGAGCTATCGGGTGCGCAGGTACTTTGCGGGCGGCTACGGAGTGCGTTGGAGTTTAGACGGCATTAAGACCTTGAACGTGCGCGGAAGAATGGCATTGGAGCTAACATTTACCAATGGCAAGAGGCTTTTGATTGGCACCCAGCGGCCCAACCAGGTATTGAAAGCCATGGACGCAATGAAAAATCCACAGTAACACAGCATGGCGCAGAAAAAACCTTTTGTATTGCGGCTCGACCCCGAATTGTTGAAGGCGGTGGAGAAGTGGGCTGCAGATGAATTTCGCAGTACCAATGGCCAGTTGGAGTGGATCATTGCCAAAGCACTGCGCGAGGCCGGTCGCTTAAAGCAGAAATAAAATCTTTGTGCTTTAAGTGGTGATTGACTTAATTCGGGCTTTGCAAATCTTAATAGCCATGCGTTTCCTGTTTGTTTTGTTGCTGTTGGAGGCCGTTTACCACCCCGTTTTTGCGCAGGGCGATTGGGTAGTAACTTTAAAGAACGATACCCTTCGTGGCGAGGTTCGCATTCTTACCTACGACCTGATGGACCGCGTGCAGGTAAAATCCGAAGGGGGCAGGCAGGTATTTACGGCTGTGCAGGTGCGCAGCGTACAAATTGCGGGCGATGATTATCTGCCCGTAAAAATGGACAGCCGAATTCACCTCATGAAGTTGCTATCTCAAGGTTACCTCAGTTTGTATGCGTTTCGCCTCGAAAACCAAAACACGTACGATGGCCGCTGTCTGGTAAAATTCGGGGGCGCTACACTGGAGTTGCCCAACCTAACGTTCAAAAAATCTATGGCCGCTTTTCTGGAAGATTGTGAAGCAGTATCTGAAAAAGTAAAAGAAGGCGCGTGGTCGAAAAAAGATCTGGATGTGATCATTAAAGAATATAATACCTGTATAGCGGCACAATCGCGGCAGAAGATCGTGGCAGATGCTTCTGATGAAAAGACGGACCGCATCGAGGCCTTGCGCAGCAAGGTGGAGCAATCGGATTTGGAAAATAAAAATGATGTGCTGGAGTTGCTGAGCGACTTGCAGAAAAAGGTGAGCAAAGGCGAGGCGGTGCCCAACTACCTAACCGAAGGCCTCAAGTCGTACCTGGATAAGCAGCCGGCATTTGCAGCCGATCTGGCTGAAGTGATCCGGCTGGTGAAGAACTAAAGCCGCTTGCGCACAGCCAAAAGAAAGCCAATCGCTTCCTTCCTCGCCATCCAAGCTATAAATCCACAACAAAGGGCTACCATCAGCGCGTAATAAAACAGTTGCCCGCCATCGCCCATTACCTCTATCCCTAATAAGGTAATGTGCATGCCGAGCGCACCCGCCATCAATCCCAACCCCAACAAGGCGCCTGCCCACGAAACGGCCGGAATCAACAACAGCACCGAGGCTGCCAGTTCCAACGTTCCTACCAACCAGCGGCCCCACGGCTCGATGCCTACCGTAGAAAAAATGTAAACCGATTCGGCCGATCCGCTGAACTTGAAGTAGAGCGTTTGCAGCATGATGAAGGCTGCTACCAGCCGGGCCCCCCATACGAATATTTTCATGGCACTCAATTTTTTGCTATCTCAACGCAAAAGAGGCACCCCGAGGAGCATTAATCGGGTCGCCTGTGCGACAACCACGTGCGATTTTCTAAATTTAGAAAAAAATGATCCATGACGCATTTCCACATAGATGCCGACATTGCAAAGGCACAAACCATAGCCACCGATTTTTATCTGAACCCCGCGTTTTTTGAGCAGGCCCGCGAGAAGATCTTTGCGCGGTGTTGGCAGTGGGTGGGCGATACGGACCAGGTGCGCGATCCGGGATGGGTTACACCGGTGCACCTGCTGGAAAATTACCTCGATGAGCCGCTGGTGCTCACCAAAGACAAAGAGAATACCATTCATTGCCTCTCCAATGTGTGTACCCACCGTGGCAACCTGCTGGTAGAAAAACCTTGTAAGCTAAACGACTTACGTTGCAAATACCACGGCAGGCGCTTTCAACTGAATGGGCGCTTTCTTTCCATGCCCGAGTTTAAAGAAGTGAAAAATTTTCCGACAGACGCAGATCACCTTACTTCCTTGCCCGTGCACACGTGGGGCAAGTGGTTGTTTACATCGCTGCACGATGCATTGCCCGCAGCCGACTTTTTTCGGGAGATGTCGGCACGGGTAGGGTGGATGCCCTTCGAGGCGTTTCACCTGCGTCCCGATTTATGTAAAGACTATGTGGTAGAAGCCAACTGGGCTTTGTACTGCGAAAACTACCTGGAGGGATTCCACATACCCTTTGTACATGCCGGCCTGAACAGCGTGATAGACTATGGCAATTATGTAACCGAGTTGTATAAATATTCCACCTTGCAACTCGGCATAGCCAAAGACGGTGAAATGGTTTTCGATTTGCCCGCGTCTTCATCCGATTATGGTAAGAACATTGCAGGCTACTACTTCTGGGTTTTCCCGAACATGATGTTCAACTTCTACCCGTGGGGTTTGAGTATCAACATCGTTCGACCGGTGGCTCCTTCGCGGTGCGTGGTGTCTTTTGTTTCTTACGTTTGGGATGAAAGCAAACTACGCCAGGGAGCCGGTGCCGACTTGCACCAGGTAGAAATAGAAGACGAAGATGTGGTGCAAAATGTGCAGAAAGGAATACGTTCCAGGTTTTACAAGCACGGCCGTTATTCCGTTACGCGCGAAACCGGCACGCACCACTTCCACCGCCTGTTGGCGGAATTTATGAGCCGGTAGGGGCAGCGTTTAGAAAGTTTTTCAACGTCTCGGGGCTGAGCCAGGCCAAGAGTATAACAATCAACAGCCCTATTATCATAAATGTAAGTGTCATAAGCAGCTGACTTACTAAATAGAGCAAAGCGCCTTTAAAAAATACCTTTATTTTCGATTGGTAGGTGATCAGGCTGATGTAAGCGAACCCGGCATAAAGAATAGACAACACCAATTGTACCAAACCAAAAAGCATAAAGTCTGAAACTTTGTACACAACAGCGGAAATGATTGAGAGCCAATAAATGTGACCTATTGTGTAGAGAGGAAGAACACAGTGCTCCATAAAATTCAATTCGGCTTTGCGAAAGAAGAGGTAACGTGCACACCACGCCTGGAATGGAATTATCACGAACGAGGCAATCCTGAGGTTATCAGAAATTACCTTCATGACCTTATTTTGTGCCTGCATCTGAGTTTCATTGGTGGCTATGGCCTCCTGCATACCCTTCATGAAATCAGTAAAATCCAACCCAAGCATACCCAGTATCAAAAGAAATAAGGTTACCATTAGAAAGAAGTAGCCCACCGGGCCATAATACAAAACACGGTTGCCGTTGATAACTTGCCGGGCCACGTGGCCGGGGCGCAAGGTCAGGTCGCGTAGGGTGCGCGGAAACATACCATCAAAGCCATACACGCGCGACCAGAAGTCGTTCCAGCCCTCACGAAAAGTAATTCGTTTAACCGCGGTGCGCTGCCCACATTGGCTGCAAAAATTTCCAATTACCTCGGTTTCACAGTTAATGCAGTTCATAGCAGTTCAACGGTATTTAAAACAACATTATTCATCGAATGTTATGCTCACGGCACTGTCGTAGCCTAAACCCAAAAGCTGGCTGGCGTTGCCTTTGTAAATGCCAATTTCCAACAGGTTCATGCTGTTGAAGAGAAGAAAACACTCGCCTTGTTCGGTCTGGTGGTATTGCGTGTGAATGCGCCTGAATTTTTCTCCACCAAATTGCACCGTATAGGTTTTTCCCTTACTCAGTGTTTCGAACGCATCGCGCGGTATGTTGGTAATCAGGTTGCCGAAATGGTCTACCCTGATCACATGCCCTGAAATGATTCTGCGCGTGGCCTTCACGTACCGGTCGGTCATTTTTTTGAATTGCGGCAGCGCTATGCCCAGCGTGGTAATGTTTACGCCACTGGCCAGTTTGGCTGCGGCCGGTGCAAAGATGTCCTTCTCCGGGAAGGTGGTTTGCACAGGGCTGATCTTGTTGAGCTCTACCAGCGTTTGGTGGGGCTTGTCGCTGATGAGGCCGAACAGCCCGTTATCGGCACCCACAAAAAAGTGGTCTTCCAACTGCAGGGCAATGAGGGCATCGTTGCGGTTGCCGTTGGCTTCTACACCCACTAGGTGAACGGTTCCTTTGGGGAAATCGCGAAACACGCTGCGCAGCACAAAGGCCGCATGGGCTATGTCGCAGGGCGAAATCTGGTGGCTGATGTCTACCAGGGTAAGGCCGGGATTAACGCTGAGGATTTTTGCTTTGATGGCAGCCGCATAGAAATCGCTTTCTCCCGAATCGGTTAACAAGGTAACGATGGCCATGGCGAACTTTGCTGCGGGAAACCGGGTTTTACGGGCCCGGACTTTCTATTAATTTTGTCTCTCAAAAATAGGCGATTTCAATTACTTTACTTCATTGATCGAAAAAACCATTACGCTCGATAACGTCAGCCTCCTCGATTTCCTGGGGGTGGAAAACCGCAACATCAACCAACTGTCGGTAGCGTTTCCCAAAAGCCGTATTGTTTCGCGCGGCAACGAAATTCTGGTGCGGGGCGAATCCAACGATGTGCTGCAGATATCAGACATCCTGAATTCGCTGGTAGACCATTTTCACCAGTTTGGCCGCATTACCGAAGAAAATGTGCGCGGCTACATTGCCCAGGAGCAGCAGGAGTTCATTCCCGAAGAGGCGGCCGAAGGCATCCTGATCTACGGTACCAAGGGCAATCCCATCAAAGCCAAAACAGTAAACCAGCAAAAGCTGGTGCAGGCGGTGAAAGATAACGACCTGGTGTTTGCGCTGGGCCCAGCCGGTACCGGCAAAACCTACATTTCGGTGGCCATGGCGGTGCGGGCATTAAAGAACAAGCAGATCAAGAAAATCATCATTACGCGCCCGGCCGTAGAGGCGGGCGAAAACCTGGGTTTTTTACCGGGTGACCTGAAAGAAAAAATCGACCCGTACCTGCGGCCCATCTACGATGCACTGAACGACATGATTCCGTTCGAGAAGCTGAAGTACTACATGGAGCGCGAGATCATTGAAATTGCTCCGCTGGCTTACATGCGTGGTCGCACACTCAACAATGCCTTCATTCTGCTGGATGAAGCCCAGAACACCACACCCATGCAGATGAAAATGTTTCTCACCCGCATGGGCCCCGAAAGCAAGATGATTGTTACGGGCGATACTTCGCAGATAGACCTGCCGCGCAACCAGTATTCGGGTTTGAAAGATGCTGTGCGCATTCTAAACCAGGTGAAAGGCATTGGCTTTGTGGAACTAACCGACAAAGACGTGGTGCGCCACCGCCTGGTGCGCGACATCATTGAGGCATACAACTTCATATCTGGCGCTGATAAGCGCGAGGGTTAGTACCCTTTTCTAATTGCGGGTATTGCGCTAACTTACCCTGATGTTCTATTGGTTACCCTATGCCATGGTGCGCATTGCACTTTTTTTGATGGCAGGCATTCTGCTGGGTATCTACCAACCTCAGTTATTTGCAGAGCCGTTTCTGTGGGGTGCAACGTGTACGCTGTTTCTCCTCTACCTGTTGTTGTGGAAGGTGCGCGCGCAGGAACCACTTAAAGTGCTTGCGGGCGCAGTGGGGTTGACGATGCTGTTTTTAATAGGCTACCTGAATGTGTTGCGGCACACCGAATCCCGACAAACGAGTCACCTGGTTCACGTTCACGGGCCGGTTGCGTACTATGAGGCAGTGGTGGTGCGGTATGCCGAAGAGAAGGAGAAGTCGTGGAAGCTGGAGGCCAAAGTGAAATCGATAAAAAGTGATGATGAGTGGGCAGAGGCAACCGGAAGGCTTTTACTTTACTTTCCTAAAAGGGAATTTCCGCAACCATTCCAATACGGAGATGTGTTGCTTCTTAAAGGGGCACCACAGCCGCTAACCGCACCGGCCAACCCCGCAGAGTTTGACTACAAACGGTTCCTCACCTTCAAAAACATCCATCACCAGCATTTTGTGAGGGCAACCGATGTAAAGTGGGTAACCAACGAGGCGCCTTATCTTTGGTTGAAGTATGCCTATGGCATCCGCAATGCGGCACTGCTTCAATTAAAATCGGTAGTAGCGGGTGAACGGGAGCAGGCCATTGCAGCCGCTTTGGTGTTGGGCGTTACTGATGGCTTGGACAACGAATTGTTGCACGCCTATGCGGCCACGGGGGCCATGCACGTGCTGGCGGTTTCGGGGCTGCACGTGGGCATTATCTATTTGATGCTGCTCGCTGTGCTAAAGCCCTTGAATAAACGCAAGTGGGGCAATTGGGTGCTCGCGCTCATCAGCATTGCGGTACTCTGGCTGTATGCATTCGTTACCGGCCTGTCGCCCTCGGTATTGCGTGCAGTCACCATGTTTTCGTTTGTAGCCATTGCCCGCCCCGCACAGGCAGGCACCAATATTTACAATACGCTGGCGGCTTCTGCTTTCTGTTTGCTGTTGTATGATCCCTACCTCATCATGTCGGTGGGCTTTCAACTTTCTTTTTTGGCGGTGCTGGGTATTGTGGCCATTCAGCCCATGATCTACCCGTGGTGGGAGCCCTCCAGTTGGTTGCTGGAAAAAGTGTGGAGCATTACTTGTGTTTCCATAGCCGCGCAAATAGCCACCTTCACGCTGGGTTTGCTGTACTTTCACCAATTCCCCAACTATTTTCTTTTCTCCAACTTGTTTGTCATTCCCGGCTCTTTCGTGGTGCTGCTGTCGGGTTTGGTGGTGTTGCTCTCCGGATGGGTCGCACCGGTTATGCAACTGGCGGGCTGGGTGCTGACGGGTGCCATCAAAGTAATGAACTACCTGGTATTTGCCGTAGAGTCGTTGCCGTTTAGCCTGGTAGAGAATATTTATATTACCACGTTTCAATGTTGGCTGCTGATGCTGGCCATCGGTGCGTTTCTGGTGATGCTCGCCACCCGAAGAATCGGCTACTTTTACCTCTCTTCCATTTTTGTTTTCACTTTTGCCATAGCCGAATGGCAGCACGTGGCAACAGAGGTAGACCGGCAAAAATTTACCGTATACCGCGTGGCCGGCCATACGGCCATCGATTTTGTGGAACGAGGTAAATCCATTTTTTATGCTGATTCGCTTTTACAAAACGATGCCGAGCGCATCAGGTTCCACATCAGGCCTAACCGGCTGCGCTCCGGTGTGGACAATGTTGTTTCGCTCAACCCCGAGGTCGCAAAGCGAAAGGGTTATTGGCTCCATTCTTTCCATGGTCAGTCTTTTCTGGCTATAACCGACCGCGATGTCGAGTTACCTGATTCCTTTTCGGTTGATTGGCTGATCGTCAGCAACAACAGTGTGTCGTCACTTCAAACACTTCAACCGCGGGCAAACTGCAAGCAGTTGATTTTGGACAGCAGCAATTCGTGGTACATTGCCAGTAAATTAAAAAGGGAAGCGGAGGCACTGGGCTGGAGGGTGCATTCTGTTTTGCACGATGGCGCTTTTGATTATACGTTGAGAACCAAAAATACACTTACATCATGGAGTTTGTAAAAATGGAAGTGAGCAACCGGATTGGTTATGTTACCCTGAACCGACCGGAAAAAAGAAATGCGTTGAGTCACCAGTTGGTGGCCGAACTAAAAGCGGCATTTACCAGTGCGGAGGAGGATGATCATGTGAAAGTAATTGTGCTGCGGGCGGAAGGTGAAGCTTTCTGTGCAGGGGCAGACCTGGCCTACCTGCAGCAACTTCAGAAATTTTCGTTTGAAGAAAACCTGGCCGATTCCAATCACCTGAAAGAGCTGTTCGTCAGGATCTACTTATGCAAGAAAGTTGTGATCGCGCAGGTACAAGGTCATGCGTTAGCGGGTGGATGTGGTTTGGCCACCGTGTGCGATTTTGTGTATTCGGTACCCGAAGCGAAATTTGGATACACCGAAGTGAAGATTGGGTTTATACCGGCCATTGTAATGGTGTTTCTGTTGCGCAAAATGGGCGAGCAGAGAGCCAAACAGCTGCTGCTGACCGGTGACCTGATCAAGGCCGAGGAAGCCCTTGCGATGGGGCTCGTGAATAGGGTGGTCAGCAAAGAAACATTGGCTACGGAAGTAGCGAGGTTTGCGCAAAAATTGATTGAAAGTAATTCAGCGCAATCCCTTATGCTCACCAAGCAGATGATCGCCCAGGTACAGTCCATACCATTGGAAAACGCACTGAACTACGCTGCCGAAATGAATGCCCAGGCGCGGGCCACGGCCGATTGCCAGAAAGGTATTGCTGCGTTTCTGAACAAAGAAGAGTTGAAGTGGTAGCGATCAGGCCTTTGCTTTCATCATTTTGAAAGTAAAGAAGCCAAGCACACCTATTACCAGCGCCATCACCGCCCACAGCCACATCGGGTTTTCGAATAGCGGAGCGGTGCTGTTGATGGGTTCTCCTATTAAAACCTCCGCACCCAACTGCATAAGGGGAGCCGAGTCGTGAATATTATTCTGAAAATGTACCAGGTCGTATTGGGGCGCATAGGTAGTTGCGCTGCCATAAAACATTTCTAACTTCTGATTGCTGGAATAGGGAAGGAACAGAGCCACCACGGGCCCCGACAAAGAAATGTTCTCTACCGCCAAAGCGGGACTATCGAAGTTAGACACCACCACACGAATTCGTTGAGCCAGCGTGGGGGTAAACGAAAATGTATTTTCGCGCAGGGAGGTAACGTAACCCGTTGTCAGTACCCGGTAATTGTAGATCCAGCCTTTTTCAGTCGATAGGCTGTCGGTCAGTGCCTCAATTGACACGGGTCGGTAATAATCGCCCTTGTTGTTGATTTGAAGCGTAACAGCGCTGACAGGTTGCTTGTGAGGCAGCGTTACCAACCATTCTGTTTGTTTTGATCGGCCCTGTTCTGATCGTTTATAAGCATGTGCGAGTTCTTTTAGCTCACCTGGCATGCTTACTTGTTCTTTGAAAGTGGCACTGTTGAACGTCAGCGGTTTGTCGCACTGGATGGAGAGCCTGAGAAATGCGTAGTCGGTAATTGGAAATGTAATTGAATTACTTTCGAATTGGGTAGTGGGTGTTTGGATGTCGAGAACGCGTTCGCGTTCGGCCAGTAAGAACCATTCTTTTTTATCGTTAGAACCTTCAATGGTAACGTAGGCATTGTAGTTGTCTTCCTGCAAGCCGAGTTCCAGCACGTTGATCTTTTTACCAGCGGGCATTTCGAATGTCAGATACAATTTACCGTCTTTCTTGCTTTGATTCAGCGCGGGTAGATTGTATATCGATTCAGTCACCGTTGCATGCAATACCTTCAGCAGGTAAGGCACTTCAAGGGTGTCTTTTTTGTCGATCTGGTAAAGTCTTATATCCGAGAAGTCTTCCCTGATGTGGTTGAAAAGCTCTGCCGGAAGGTCAATACGCTGCCATTCGCCATCTGGACTCACAGGTGTTACTTCACGCTTGTATTGAAAAGCCGGTTGCGCCAGGGCGGAAGTAGCGAACAATACATTCAGTAGAACAAGGCTACTTGTTTTCATGGTTGGCAGGTTTGAATTTATTATAGAGGAAAGAGGCAACCAGCAGCAACACGCCCAGAATAATCATCACAATCGTTTTGGCAATGGTGCCCATGTTCGCCAGGTCGTAGAAGAATAGTTTCACCAGGGTGATGCCGAACAGCACGATGGCGGTAATGCGCAAAAATTTCTGGTTACGCATCAGGCCATACACGATAAGGGCTAAGGCATACACGCCCCACAAAATGGAGAGCGCCAGCTTGTCGCTGCCGTTAATACCGCTCAATTCCAGTACGTTAATCAGCTCGTTGCTCAGAAAGGCAACGACTACAAAATGCAGAAAAACCATCAGCACTTTTTTGATTTTGTCTTCGGGGTCTTCTTGCTGGGTAAATCTGTATATGATGGCCAGTAACGGCAACGAGCAGGCAAGCCACACATAGCGAATGAGCAGGTGCCGGTAATCGCGGAAATAATATTCGGCCAGTTCCTGCGAAAGATAGCTTTGGCGTAGGCTGTTCACCTCAGCCAAACCGTTAACAATATTACTGAGCAATACCAAAACGGAGATACCGATGATGAATTTTTGAAGCAGCGGGCGCTTCAGCCATTTGTGATTGGCAACAGCCAGAGCGAGCAGAAACAGGGCGGAGTAGTTCAGCAGCCAAATGTGTTTGAAATGATTCAGATCCCAATCGTAGTGTGTGTTCTCGTAGCCGGGCTGCGAAACGTACACCACCGAAGCCATGTAGCGTTGGTGCCAGAAAAACTCTACTTCTTTGTAAATGGAAAAGTAGGCGCAAATCAGTAACAAAACCGGCAAGCCCCACTGAAACAATGTTTGAATAACAGGTGGTTTGATGTTATCGCCCGGCAAAGGATTTTTGTTGTTCAACCAAAACATCCACGCCCACGTGGCGCATATCCATAACGAGGTGAAAAATTGGATGTTAAGGAAAAGGGGTACTTGCCTGATAACAGCATCGTTGTAACGGATAGTGTAAAAATCTGCCCAGTCGTGCAGCAGGCTGCCGAAAGTGAGCGCCACCAACACATAAGAAAGGCGTTCGTAGCCCATAAACTTTTTCGTGCGACCGATCCAAAACAGCAAAGCGGCTTCGCCTGCCCAGATCATGGTTACCCAGTTGCCATCGAGTTGAACAGGCACAGCCATGGTGAGGAACACCAGCACCAATCCCGCAACAAAAAAGAAGGTGTCTCGGGTGGCTGTTTGCTTCCTGAAGATGATGATGGCAGCCGTGAAGTGAAGCACCGCGTTGAATAGGGTGAACAAGCCCAAAAAAACTTCACCCGCTGGTTTATCGGCAATGGCAAAATATCCCCACATGTAATAGAAGAAAGCGTTGGTGGTCATCAAAGCAATATCCCACCGGCTTAAGGGCTCACCCTGTAAAAGTTTGTAGGCAAGAAACGTGGTATAAAACGTGGCAAAAATGAGGGTAGAAAAAATCAATGCAATCCATAGGTGCTGATCGGTGGTGTATTGATCGATGAACCAAAGCGAAAAAATAAGCCAGGTGAGGGCAAACGAGGTATAGTACAGTGCCTTCCAGGTTTTTTTGAACGAGAGCGTAAGAATGCCGAGGTTGATGATGGTGACATAACTGAACAGCACCACCACTTTTCCGGAACCATCGCTCAACATAAACGGTACCGCATAGGCGCCCACCAGACCAAACAGGGCAACCACCTGCAGGTTATATTGCAGCGATGCAAATACGGTAAATCCGGTGAAGGCCACCATCAGCGCAAAGGCCATGGCTTGTGGAATAAGATCGTAGAAGTTGTAGGCGGCAAAAGTGATGAAGTAGAACACAGCCATACCACCGCTTAGAAGAACTGCACTGAAGGCTTCGTAGGATTTCTTTAGGCGCAAGGCCACCACCGTGAGCATAACGCCACACAGGTAGCCGAGTATGATACGGGTCAACGGGCTGATCAAGTCGTGGTCGATGGCGTACTTGGCACCAATGCCCACGCCAATTACCAGAACAGCAATGCCTACTTTGTTCAGCAGGTTTGTGCCAATGAATTCTTCCAGCGGGGCCTTTAGCACAAAGGGCTTGCGCGAAGGCCTGGCAACGGGCCGGGGTGGTTCGATGTTTTCTGCGCGTGGCGGGGTGGCCTCTGAAACAACGGGTGCTTTTTTTTCTGCGGGCAAAGGCTGGGCTGGCGCAAGGCTGGTGTTCGAGAGTTGCGCCAGTGTGTCCTTGGCGCGCTGTAATTCGGCCGCCAGTTGCTGTTGCTGTATTTCCAGTTGGTAAAGCTTTTGCCTTACTTGTTGAAGCTGATCGTCAGATTCGGCCATTGATTTTTCAGGATGTAAGTGCACGCGTTTTTAAGTACGACCGGGGTGTTTGCCCTTTTAGTTTCTTGAAAACGCGGTTAAAGTGCGAAAGATTGTTAAAGCCGGTTTCAAAAGCAATCAGTTGAATGGGTTTATCGGAACTGATAAGGAGTCTGCAGGCCTGGCTCACGCGCACTTCGTTTAAGAAGTTGGTATAGGTTTTACGGGTACGCGTTTTAAAAAAACGACAGAATGCCTCTATGGACAGGTTGGCAATGGCAGCAATTTCGTCCAGGTAAATGGGCCGGTGGCTTTGCTGAAAAGTAAATTGCAGAATGGCATTCATGCGCTTGCCCTCGGTGCTGCTCAGGTCGGTGCGCAACGATACAACGGAAAGGGTTTTAAGTTCCTTCGATCGCGAAATCACTTTCAATAATTCCAGAAACAAGATCAGCTTATCTACACTTTCGGCTTTCTGCAGCCTTTCAATCAAATCAATACTGGCCGTGCGGGTGTTTCCGAAAAGTTGCAAACCGCCTTTCGAACGATGTAGCAGGTTGCGAACGTGCTTCAGTTCATCCAACTGCCAGAAAGAGGTGCCTGCGTAGTTTTCATCGAAATAAAGAGAGATGGCATGTGCCTGTTTCTTCGTTTTTGATTGGTAGTACGCAGCGTCATTCCGGAAAACATGGGCCTGCAGGCTGCCCAAGAGAAAAACATCACCCGGTTGAAAGCGGCCGATGTAATCGCCCGCAATCAAAGTGCCTTCGCCTTTCACAATGTACATAATCTGTGTCTCCGGGTGTTGGTGCAGCTTGTCATACAGGTGCGGAACGCGGTCTATCTGCAGGCGAAACGCCTCGTGGTTGGTTTTGGGAACGTTGAAGGAAATGACCTTCATGGGCTTAATTTGACGCTTGGAATTGCCTATTGCTCTCAAAAATAGTCAAAAAAGTACCAGTATTCGATAGTTTAAGAAAACCCAGACGCAGCGGCCTATCGTAACTTTGATCTGAATTTCAAAAATCAACTACTATGAGCTTTCAATGGCAAGGTGTTTTCCCGGCACTCACTACCAAATTTACTTCCGATGATCGGTTGGACTTTCCGCTCTTCGAAAAGAACCTGCGCGCACAGTTAGCCGCAGGCGTGGAAGGGGTGATTCTGGGAGGAACGCTGGGCGAGGCCAGCGTGCTGAGCAATGCCGAAAAATTCGATCTGGTGAAGTTTACGGTAGAAAAGGTGGCCGGCAAGGTGCCTGTGGTAATGAATATAGCCGAAGGCAGCACACGCGAGGCAGTGAAGTTGGCCGAGGAGGCAAAGAAATGCGGTGCGCGTGGCTTGATGATTTTGCCCCCGATGCGTTACAAGTCAGATCACCGCGAAACAGTTACGTATTTTAAAACTGTGGCCGATGCTACCGACTTGCCAATGATGATTTATAACAACCCCGTAGACTACAAGGTAGAGGTAACGTTGGATATGTTTGCAGAGTTGGCAGAGAAACCAACCATTCAGGCAGTGAAAGAATCTACGCGCGATGTCTCGAATGTAACGCGCATGATTAACCGTTTTGGGCAGCGCTTTAAAATTCTGTGTGGCGTAGATACCATTGCCATGGAAGAGTTAATGCTGGGCGCACATGGATGGGTGGCGGGTCTGGTGTGTGCTTTTCCCAAAGAAACAGTAACCGTCTATCGCCTTACCAAGGCAAACAAAATAGACGAGGCCCTGAAAATTTACCGCTGGTTTTTGCCTTTGCTCGAGCTGGACATTCACCCGAAACTGGTGCAATACATCAAATTAGCCGAGCAAGAGGCGGGCATCGGATCAGAACATGTAAGAGCACCCCGGCTAACCCTGGTAGGGGAAGAACGCGAGCGGATACTGAAGATTATTCGTGAAGGGCTGAAGGCAAGGCCGGTGCTTTGATGTTTTAATTGCCGTTTAAATCCTAACATAGAATGCAGTACCATGGCTTACGCTGACGCAACTCCCAAAGAAATCGACCATGCTCTGAAAGAGGCGCAAGCCGCTTTTAGTTTGTATAAAAGTCTGCCGGGTAAAAAGAAAGGTTCGTTTTTGCGTGCTGCTGCCGAGGGCATCGATGCCTTAGGTAAAACGCTTATTGAAACCGCGATGCGCGAAACCAATCTTCCCGAAGCGCGGCTGGTGGGTGAGCGCGCGCGTACCACCGGGCATTTAAAGATGTTCGCGCAACTGGTGGAGGAGGGCTCCTGGTGCGAAGCCCGCATCGACACGGCCATGCCCGATCGCGCGCCTGCTCCCAAACCCGACATCCGAAAGATGTTGGTGCCGATAGGCCCCGTGGTGGTTTTTGGTGCGGCCAACTTTCCGTTGGCTTATTCTACGGCCGGTGGCGATACCGCCTCAGCGCTGGCTGCGGGATGCCCGGTGATTGTTAAGGCACACCCGGCCCATGCCGCCACGTCTCAATTAGTGGCAGAGGTGCTGGTGGCCGCGGCCGAGAAAACCGGTATGCCTAAGGGGGTGTTTCAGCATGTATTTGGCAGTTCGTTTGCGGTAGGGCAAGCGTTGGTAAACCACCCGCTTACCAGGGCGGTAGGTTTTACCGGTTCGTTGGCCGGTGGCAAAGCCTTGTTCGATCTGGCCAATCAGCGGGCAGAACCCATCCCGGTGTTTGCCGAGATGAGCAGCATCAATCCCATAGTTCTTTTGCCGGAGTCGCTACGCAAAGATCCGGAGGGCACGGCTGTGAAAGTGGCTGCGTCTATTACGTTGGGCGTGGGCCAATTTTGTACCAACCCCGGCTTATTGCTGGCCACAGAAGGAGAGGGACTTCAAAAATTTGTTGCCGCTCTTGTCCGCGAAATCGGCAAAGCCGCCCCGGGCACCATGCTGCATCAGGGCATTGCAGAAAATTATGCTACCAAAAAGGCGCAGGCGCTGGCCCAATTGGGTGTAGCGGTGGAGGCCGAGGGTCTGGCCGGCACAAGGCAACAAGGCCAGGCGTTGGTGGCATCGGCTGCCGCGGATACTTTCATGGAAAATCCAACTTTGGCGGAAGAGGTGTTCGGACCTTTCTCGCTGATTGTAAGGTGCAAGAACAAACAGGAATTAATGCAGGTGGCGGGTAAGTTGCATGGGCAACTCACCACCACCATGATAGGAGAAGAAGCAGAGGTGGCCCACTATCAGGAGCTTCTCAGCCTGCTGACAGAGAAGGCCGGTAGGCTGATTATGAATGGTGTGCCCACCGGGGTGGAGGTGTGTCCCTCCATGCAACATGGTGGACCCTTTCCGGCTACCACCGACTCGCGCTTCACTTCGGTGGGCACCGATGCCATCAAGCGATTTGTCAGGCCGGTGGCATTTCAGAATTTTCCAGATTCGTTGTTGCCGGACGAACTAAAGGAATCCAATCCGCTGAAGATCTGGCGGCTGAGGAACAGCGAATGGACTAAGAACTAATCTCCAGAATCAAAAAGCAGCCGGAGACAAAACTACCGGCAGAGGAAAATATGTCGAAAACCTTTTTCTGTATCGATGCACACACATGTGGTAACCCCGTGCGCGTAGTAGCCGGGGGCGGGCCTTTGCTGGAAGGCAGGAACATGAGCGAAAAACGCCAGCACTTTTTACGTGAATACGACTGGATAAGGCAAGGGCTGATGTTCGAACCACGAGGCCACGACATGATGAGTGGAAGCATTCTATATCCACCGACCGATCCTGCCAACGACATAGGTGTTTTGTTTATTGAAACCAGCGGCTGTTTGCCGATGTGCGGGCATGGCACAATTGGAACCGTTACCGTTGCCATTGAAGAAGGATTGGTCATTCCCAAAACCCCCGGTATGTTGAACCTGGAGGTGCCGGCAGGGTTGGTACAAATAACGTACAAACAAGAAGGTAAGAAGGTAAAGTCTGTGAAGATCAGAAACGTGAAAGCTTACCTGGCAGCAGAGCACATTGCCGCGGATTGCCCCGACCTGGGTGAATTAGTGGTAGACGTGAGTTATGGTGGCAACTTTTATGCAATTGTTGATGTACAGAAAAACTTTCCGGGCCTGGAACACTACTCGGCCGATCAATTGATCAACTGGAGCAGGGCTTTACGCAGGAACATCAACCAGCATTATCAATTTGTACATCCGGAAAATCCAACGATTAAAGGCTGTAGCCATATACTCTGGACGGGCGCAACAATCGATTCTTCGTCTACTGCACGCAATGCTGTGTTCTATGGTGAAAAGGCCATCGATAGATCGCCCTGTGGCACAGGTACCTCTGCGCGCCTGGCGCAATGGTTCACCAAAGGCAAGATCAGGCAGGGAGAAGATTTTATCCACGAGAGCATCATTGGTTCAAAATTTATTGGTAGGGTGGAAGAGGTGACTGAACTGGCCGGCAAGCCAGCCATTATTCCAAGTGTGGAGGGTTGGGCAAAGGTTTACGGTTACAATACCATCAAAATCGATCCTGATGATGATCCTTATGCCCATGGATTCCAGGTAATTTAATGCTCAACGAGACATGGCACACGTTGGAATCATCGGGGGTGGTGTTATCGGGTTGTGTTCGGCTTACTACCTGAACAGGGAGGGCCACCAGGTAACCGTAATCGATCAGACAAAGCTGGCAGACGGTTGCTCATTCGGCAATGCCGGAATGATTGTTCCCAGTCACATCATCCCGTTGGCAGCGCCTGGTATGATCAGCAAAGGTATTCGTTGGATGTTCGACTCCACCAGCCCGTTTTATATCCGACCCCGCCTCAGTGGCAATTTGCTTAAGTGGGGATACCATTTTTATAAACACGCTACCCAGGCACACGTAAACAGGTCTATTCCGGCCCTGAAGGAATTAAGTCTGTTTAGCAAGGCTTTGTACCAACAAATGGCCCGAGAGCTGCCCTTCAACTTCGGATACCAGGAGCGGGGCTTGCTCATGCTATACCAAACAAAGGAAACCGAGCACGAGGAGGCTGAGACGGCCACCATCGCCAACAGGCAAGGTATTGAAGCCCATGTTTTGGGCGCCCGTGAAGCGCAAGAACTGGAGCCGGACGTGAAACTGAATGTGCGGGGCGGAGTCTACTTTCCGGGCGATGCCCATTTGATTCCGCAACAGCTGGTGCAAGGGCTGATGGAGCTCTTGCAGAAGCGGGGGGTAACCATCCTGAGTCATACACCCGTTGTTGATTTTGAGGTAGCACAGGGACAGGTTAGAAAGGTTGTCACCGAATCAGAATCTCTATCGTTCGATGAGGTGGTAGTGGCCACGGGATCGTGGTCGGGTGTGCTCACCAAGAAATTGCGGATAGACTTACCCATGCAGGCGGGTAAGGGCTACAGTTTTACGTTGCCCGATGTGGCGAAGAATGTACAGGTTCCTTCCATTTTTCTGGAAGCCCGCGTGGCCGTTACGCCCATGGGGCGGCAGTTGCGATTTGGTGGCACCATGGAAATTGCCGGAGTTAACCACGAGGTTAACATGAACCGGGTAAAAGGCATTGTAAACGCCATACCCCGGTACTACCCAGAAATGAAGGTGGCTATGCCGCCCCGGGAAAGTGTGTGGCATGGCCTGCGCCCCTGTTCGCCCGATGGATTGCCCTATATAGGCCGAAGTACGAAATGGAAAAATCTGGTCATTGCTACCGGTCATGCCATGATGGGCCTCAGCCTGGCACCCGCAACGGGAAAGCTGGTGGCAGAGTTGGTCGGTCGTCAGCCTACCAGCCTGCCGCTCGGCATGTTTGATGCAGAGCGCTTTAATTAAGGCCCAATAATATTGGGTTAAAAAGAAAAAGTCCTGGCGTTGTCGCCAGGACTTTTTGATGAGAGTTCTCCTGTTATCGATTAATAGTCTGAATTCTCGTTGCGGTTAAAACCACCTCTGCGGAAGCCACCACCACCGTTGCTACGGAAGTTGGGTTTATCTTCGCGCGGACGTGCTTCGTTTACCACCAGGTTTTTACCCAGGAAGTCGGCACCGTTCAGGCTGTTGATAGCGTTACGACCGGCAGAGTCATCTGCCATTTCGATGAAACCAAAACCACGGCTCCGTTGAGTAACTTTGTCCATGATGATCTTTGCAGAACTTACTTCCCCATACTCTGCAAACAGTTGCTTTAATTGGTCCTCGGAAGCCTTCCAGGGGATGTTGGCTACATAAATGTTCATTTGTTTTTTGAAATTAAGTGATAAATGTTCTTTGCTAACTTAATAAATCTTGCTGAGGATTGAAAAGAAGATCTTAACGATCAGACAGGGCGGAATTATCTCATTAACAATAACAAAGGTAATATTCTTTTTGAAGAAACCAGAGTCTGTAGAAAAAACGCTGTTTTTAAACCGGATTCAGCCTTTTTAGTCGGTCCGAATTTAATAGGCGCGGTCTACGGAGCCGCTGCCGTAAAGCTTTTTCGACACGTTTTTAGTGTTGCCTTTGTGCTTCACAGTACCGCTTCCTAATACCGCCACGTCCAACTTATCAGACACAAAGATTTCAGCATTCCCGGAACCACTCATCTTCAACTGCGCACTTTCCAGCTGGCAGTTGAAAGCGTTCAGGTTGCCACTCCCACTCATCACTATGTTGTTATGCGTGGCATAGCCTTTAAGCGCCATATTGCCCGAACCACTAATCTCGGTAACAACCTGGTTACCTTTTAGATCAAGGTCCATACTGCCGCTACCTGCAATGCTGATTGACAATTGATCCGAAGCCAGTGAATTTTCGGCAACAATTTTCCCGCCTCCATTTACCTGCAACTCTTTCACAGACTTCATGCTCACGTACACCTTCATGGTGGGGTTCAGCTTAATGTCGTCTATCTTGGCCCAAATGCTTTTGTTCGGACTCTCCGGCTTACGGTCTACATTAATCATCAAGATTCCATTTTCCACCTTCACCTCGGTTAACTGGTATATTTCCGTCAGGGCTTCTACCGTTACCTCTTGCTTGTTGGTTTGTTTCAGATACACGGTGTAGTTGCTGTTTACATAGATGCCGGTAAACTCGGGCAGTTCCAGCGTTTTTTTGGTTACCTGTGCAAACGACAAAGAGGCAAGAGACAACAATACGAGGGAGAGCATCACAATGAAGAACAGAAAATTGATCTTGCGCATGGGTGTATTTAGTTTTTGGGTGTAAAAATGAAAAACACCACACTATCAACCAGTTATCAATCGGCCATCGGCTTAAAACACCGCCCAACTGATGGATACCCCGGTTGAATTTTTCAGCGAACCAGGTGGTTACTTTTTTCTATGAAACAAAAGCCGGTACACTACAATGAACAGCACCAAACCTATGCACAGCGTAACGAGGATACCGGGCGTAATGAGTTGGGTGGCGTGCATGGCTAGTAGGTAAATCGAAGTTGAAATTTAATATCGTTTCTTGTATTTCCAGCAATTTGTTCACCTCCGCTGCCAATCGTTTCCTGGTTAGGGTAGATGGTGCGGGCCCAACGCAGCCACAAGGTAATGTGCCGGGTTACCTGGCGGGAAACCATCACGTAGGTTCTGGCGCCCGTGCCGTAATAGGCTGGCAGGGAGTACGCCAGCCACACATCGCGCTCGTAGGCGTACTGTCGGTTGTCGAAGTCATCGGTATCAAACAAGGCATAGCGTGCGGTCACAGTCCACCGCATATGTTCCCAGGTAACATCCTGTATCAATGCCAGGCCTTTGCTGTTTTCCAACTGCCGGTAGCCGCTGTATTGCAGGCGGCTTTTGAATCGGATGGGTGCGTGGCCATAGTCTGCATGGATGATGAGACTGTGTTTTCTGCCCATGGCAACCTGGTAGGTGGTACTTTCGCTCGAAGTGTTTCTGGCTTTGTTTTCCTGCCGCCACTGCACAAAAAAAGAAGCTTGCCTGGAGGGTTTATAGCTCCAACGCAAAAGCCATTCGTTGCCCTGGGTGGGGGCATAGGTTCTGAATTTAAGCCACGGAAATTGAAACAGATCAATATAACCGGACACACTTGCTTTGCGCGACAGGCTGTATTTCCAACCCCAATAGAAACCGGTTTCATTTTGTGGAAGGGTGTTTTCCGACAACGCATTTCCATAGAGGGAATGAAAGTTGCGATTGTACTTTCTGGCCAGAAGGGATACATCGAAAGCGGGGGCGAGGCTCGCCAGCACGCCCGCCACGTGGCCCGTGCCATGCCCGATTGTATAGGCGGATTCCGCGAAGAGCGCAAAATTGTTGAGTTGGTAATTTACAAAGCCGCCTATGTTTTGATTTTGCTGACCGCTGAAGCTAAACTGGTTGTATAGGTTTGGGTTGCGGAGCAGCGGCACCTCAAAGTGAGTGTAGTGGCCCACCATACCTGCCTGCACGCGGGTAGTTTGGTAGACCAACGCCAGTGCTGCGTTGCGTTCGTTTAAAGTGTGGCGCTTGCTTACTTCGCCAGGCGTTCGGTGCAAACCAGACATCAGTAGTGACGAAGCCGTGGTGGTACTCGAGTCGGATTGCAGCGCGCCATCGCGTGGCAATTGCGAGCCGAGTACGTTTACCTGCCAACGCGGAAGCGGCTGCAGGGTGAGGGCAATGCCCCGGAAGAAACCAGACTCTACCACCGAACTATAAGGAATGAAACCCAGCGTGCTTCTGCGTAAGGTGGTGATGGTTTCGCCACCTTTGCCAAACCCCAAACCACCTCCCAATACCAGTCCTTGCCCGAATTGTGCCTGGAAGTCGCCCAGAATGGCATTTTTGACGATGCCCTTTTGTTGCACCTGCACATGGCCAGACACAAAATCAAATCCGTACTGTTGGTGGTTCCACCTGAACGATTCGCCCGGATCTTTTTCAGCTGTAAAACCCATGCTGAAATCACCGGGCTTGCTATTGCGGAAGCGGGTGTAGATTTTATCGGCAGAGCCTTGGTAGCGCTTTGCCGAGTCGGTATGGTGATAGCCCATCCGTTGTTCCAGGGTGCGTTCGTAACGTAGCAGCAGGTAGTTGTTTTTGTTGTACCATATTCTTCGCAGCAGTTTATTCTGCTGCATGCCGGCATCAACGCGCACGAATGGAATGATCCGCTGCACAGTAACGTCATCGAAAGATGGAAGGGCCTGAAGTTCGTACACAGACAAAAATGCCGATTGCGAACGATGATGGATCAATTCTTGTATTTGCAACTCCGTCAGCATATGTAACGATCGCAGTTCTTCTGCAGTCACCGTATTCAAGTCAAACGGTTGGCTGAGGCGCAGCAGAAAGGTCTCATAAAGGTCTTCATAGTTCAAATCGTCATCGGGTTGGGGAAATAGTTCATCGAATAATGTTTCGGGATTGACGGATTGCGCGGGGTAATCCTGTGACACTGCCGTCAGGCTGAGCGTGGATACAAGTAGCAGCGTAATGACCTTACGCATCTTTTTTCTTTTGAGGCCAACGGAGCACTACGGACGCCTGATGGCCGAAGTTCAACAACCGGCTATACTGCATGGCGTAGTCTATCTTCATTTTCCAGCAGACAAAGCCTACGCCCCAAAAAGCGTGATCGGGCTGCAGGTTGAAACCGGTGCGGGCAAAAATCTTTTTGTGTATCTGGTATTCGATGGCACCCTTCCACGTAGGTTGGTACGCAAGGTCTTTTTCTATTTCTGCAATCACATACAGCTTTTCGGTTGGCCTTAGGGTCGGGCTCACACGCATTTTCACCGGAAGGTATTCTCCATCCGGCAAGCGCGGCTGATTCAAGTTGGTGACGACTGCTCCGACCCGGAACTTTTCAGTGATATGAGCTACTCCTCCCAATGTGAGGCCCCAGCTCAGCGTGGTAGCAAATCCTTCGGTGCGCAACTGGATGGCATCCAATCGTACCCCCAGGGAAGCGATGCCCAAACGATTGCCATAACCGAGTGAAAGCACCTGTTCATTGTAGAGATCGTCACCGAAACGAAACACACCCGCACCGAAAGCACCGCTTCCTGCAGGAATAGAAAATTGTCCCGCTATGCGATTGGCCCCCGGTAGGGCAGGTAGCTTGTGGTAGGCAAATCCACTTTGCATTTCATGAAGGCTTGCAAGACCGGCCGGGTTGTTCAAAATGGCCCACTCGTCTTCCAAAGCTGCGGTGGCATAGGCCAAGCCCATTGCCCTTCCGCCCATGAGCGGGGAAACACGCTGGCCAAAAAGCAGAGAGGCAGCGCAAATCAAAGGCAAAAAAGTTGTTAACCTAAAAAACATAGTGCGGTGCTGAATAGGTGAAGGTTCAGCAGCCACAACTTCCCCCTTTGTTCACAAAAAATAAGAAATTTGAATGATGAAATACAAAATTCTACCCCCGCTTTATTTTATTTCCCTGTCGGTTTTGATGGCCCAGGTAGTAGAACACCGCGATGAAGGTGGCCGGCTAAAAGCCACTGGAAATATGACAGAGGGCGTGAAAGCGGGGCGTTGGCTTTATTATTACCCGGGTGGAGCGGTTAGTGCGGAAGAGCATTTTCAGGAGGGGCAACTGCACGGCTTGGTAACCTACTACTACGAAAATGGAAAAGTGCAGGGGCGGGAGCAATGGCAGCAGGGCTCTCTGCAGGACTCTGCGTGGTACTTCTACTCCAACGGTAACTGCGAACGTAAGGGGCTGTATGAGCAAGGTCAATATGCAGGCACGTGGCTGTATTATTTTGAGCAGGGAGGGTTAGAACGCTCCGTTTCCTATCGTGACGGGCTGCCCGATGGCCCTACGGAGTTATTTAGTGCCAATGGTAAACTGCTTCAGTCTGGTCAGTACCGGCAAGGCCAAGAGCACGGCACGTGGAAATTTTTTGACGAGAATGGTGCGTTGAAATATTACGGCAACTACAACATGGGCGAGCCCACAGGCACGTGGTTTAAAATGGCCAAGGGAAAAGAGAAGATCAAGAAATACGATTAGCAGAACTTTAGAATTCTTTCCGCACATGAAAAAAGAAGCCACGCGTGTTTTCTCTTGTGAAAGTGTATTCGAAGCGGAAAACGGTATCGTAGAAAGTAACCACATCCAGGCCGCCACCAAAGCCGGCCAAAAACCTGTCTGACAACGCTGTGTTGATTCCTTCCTGCCGATAGCGCGGATAGTTCTCCACATAGCCTACATCGGCATACGTTTTCAAATAGATGGCAATAGGAAAGTGGCTGAATTGCTTGATAGGCATGTCATCAAAATTCCAAACGCGCTCGAAAATCTTTTTCTTTAATGTGGTTTTGTTCAGTACAAACTTGGGGCCTTCAATTACGTACACCTCGTACCCCCGAATAAACTGCCTGCGGTAGCCCAAAGCACCAAACAAGGAGTAGGGTTGGTTGTTAGGGGTACTGTAGTAGACGGAAGAAAAGTTGGAAAGATAAAAATTGTTCTTCAGGTTGAAGTGGGTAGCGTAGGTAACGTTGGCTTCAAAAATATCTACATCATCGCCAAAGCCAACGCCCAGTTTAGACACAAAACCGGTAATCTGGTAACCTTTTAGGGGATAAGCCACTACATCGCGGTGTTCTGAGTTAAAGAAGTAAGACACCGCGCCAAAGCGTTGCGTTGGCGACTCGTTTTGATAGAAAGCGGGATTGCTGCGCAGCACCGTGTCGGCAATGCGGCTGTCGCGGTATTCAAAGCTCAGAGAGTGGGTTTCGTAGAATGACCTGCGAAAAGAGTAGGTAACGGCTCCGCCATACGATTCGCGCAGCGTCTTGCGTCCTTCAATAAACTCCAGTTTGTGACCGAAGGTGCGGAAGGCCAGGTTCTTGGGTTCAGCATAGTCGAAATCGAAAACCAACCCATGCTTTTGACTTTTGTCGAGGTTAGGTATTCGATAGGTTAGCTGAAAGCGCCTGGTGAAACCGAACTGTGCGGTGAGGCGTAGGGTTTCGTTGCGGCCGCGAAAGTTGTATTGGTAAAGGCGTAGGCCGTAGTTCACGCGCTTGAAATCGTGGTTATAGTTCTGCCACCATTCGTTAAAGTTTCTGTCAGACAACTCGAAAATGGGAGCGGGAAAGGTGTACCACCTTTCGCTTACTTCCACCAACAGGTCTACTTTGTCTTCATCAATTAAAATCGGTCTTATGTTTACGGTGTTGAACAGACGCAGGTTGTAGATTTTGTTCTTGTCGTTTTGAATAATTTGTTCGAGTGCGCGCGTGGAGGTGGTATCGCCTGGCTGCAGGGTAAGTTCGCGCAAAATGATGCGGTCGCGCGTAACGCGGTTGCCGATGATGAGAACACGGCCAACCTCCAGTGGATTGTTTCGCACCGTTACAAGAGTGTCTGCCTGACTTGCCTCCGCAAACAGGGGAAACAACAATCCGAAAAGGAACCAGTACCGCATCATCGCCCTTTGCACAGTTCCGGAGCGCTCATTTACTTCATGGGCTCGTTTTCTGCCGCAGCGTTTAACTTGTTTTGCCTTTTATACGAAAAGTAGAGGATAACAATACCGGCAACTACCAAGGGTATGCTTAGTATTTGCCCCATATTCAAGGTCATCTCATCTTCAAATGCTACCTGGTTCTCTTTCAAGAACTCATAGGCGAACCGCAACGACCAAAGAATGATCATGAACCAACCAAAAATCAGGCCCACCTGGGTGTCGGCTTTTTTGCGCGTCCATAGCCAGAACAGAAAGGCAAAGAGCAGGAAGGAGGAGATGGACTCGTACAATTGCGCTGCGTGCCGTGCAATGCCAAAGGTAGAGATGCGTGCCGCCAAGGTACCACCCTGCTCTTGTATCATCTGGTATTGAAGGGCAGAGGCGGGCGCTTCATCTATAAATTCTGTGAGCCGTGTAAGGTAATACTTTGCTTCCTGCTGTAAGTAGATTTCGGCTGTTTCGTTGGTGGTGCCCGGTTTAAAAAATACGTAGATGTTAATAGGTTTACGCCCATTGGCGCCATCGGGCATTTCTTCGTTTCGGGAAATTTTCAGGTAGTCTACGGGGTTGTTTTCGCCACGTGTCAGAATTTCTTCTACGCGGTTTACAAATACTACTCCCACGGCACTATCGGTTGGCTTGCCGATAATTTCCGAGTTAAAGAAATTACCGAGACGAATAAGGCATCCCGTTAAGGCTACCAGTATCACGATGCGATCAAGTATCTGGAAGTAACTTTGGCCTGGTTTCTTCTTGCGGCTATAGAGCCAAAGGGCAAACAGAATTCCGAAGGCAGCCCCGTGGCTGGCCAAACCCTGTAAGCCAGTGAACTTAAACTGTGGAGAAAATTCGAAGGGCAACAAAACACTCCACGGCTCTTGCCACAACATTTCGGGTTGGTAGAAAATGACATGGCCCAGGCGTGCGCCCAGCACGGTAGCAATAACCATATAAATGGTTAACGTGTCTACATCTTTTTCTGGCTTACCCTCCTTGCGGAACATGTAGTAGAGTATCTGCTGGCTGATGAGAAAGCCCAGCGCGAACAGCAGGCCATACCACCGCAACGACAAGGAACCTATAGAAACAATTTCAGGATTTCCGTTCCAGATAATGTAGGATAAGAGCATAGTGTGAAGTTAAATAAGGGGTAAAGATAAGGCTTGCCACTAAAACCTCAAGAAACCATTTTTAGGCTCAGGGCAGTTGATCCAGCGCCTCCAATTCGGCTATAAAGCCTGCCGACAAGATGGGGAAGCGGCACCAGCTGCGGGGGTCTACGTTCAGATCGTCCAGGTGGAAGGAAGGAGCCAGGCGCTCGCGCTTCCATTGCGTGGCAGCCCATAGGCGGAAGAACTTTTTTATGTGGCCTTTCAGTTCTGCGGGCGGATAGGCTCCGCTGAGGGATGCATAGACCTGCACGGGGCTTTGTCGCTGTAATAAGGCAAGGCGCTCTATCTGCACCAGCAAGGCATAGGGCATCAGGTCTTTTTCATCGGTTTGGGTTCTGTCTGCGGGCCTCAGTTCTGCGGTGGGTTGCAGTTGGTTCACGTAGCGCAGCGCGCTGTAACCCAGATTGGTTTCGGCCCACTTTAACCATTGCAGAATAAAAGGTTTGTCAATGCCTGCAATGGGGGCCAGGCTGCCGCTGGTGTCGCCATCCATGGTGGCATAGCCCACATCCCCTTCGCTGCGGTTGCTGGTGGTTAACAGTAAGGCCCCTTTGATGTTCGCTAACATCCAGATAATGGGCGAGCGCGCGCGGGCCTGTATGTTTTGTAAGGCAATGTCGTCCTGATCCCACGAAAGTGGGCGGGCGAGTGCCTTTTCAATCTTGGCGGAATATGAGGTTACTTCTTCATCGATGCTCCATTGATGAAAGCCCGCACCCAACGACTCGGCCAGTTGTTGGGCGGCCTGCAGTGTGGTAGCCGATGAGTTGCGCGTGGATTGATAGGCACAGGTGAGCAGTTGGCTTACAAGCGCTGCCTTGTATTCTGCAGGTTGCAGCCCCAAAGTTTCGCAGAACGTTGTAAGTCCCAATTCGTTTACTCCTCTGCGCACCATCTCTGCCACCAGCACGGCACAGCACGAAGAATCGGCACCGCCACTCAGGCTTAGTACAAATCCTTTTGCTCTGCTTTTACGCAGGTAATCGAACAGCGCCAGCGATACACTTTGCGCAAATTCTTCATTTCGCAACTTGTTGTCATCAACCGGATATATTTTGGAGGGCGCATCGCCAAACGAAACTTCGCGGGTAACCACCTGCCAGGGCCGCATAGACAACCTGTTGGCTACCGATAGCAACGTGCCTTTCTGTGCCATAATAATGTCGCCATCGTAAATCATGCGACCGGCCTCGTTGCCCAGCACATTTACATAAACATAAGCACAGTTGAAGGAGGCAGAGCTGTGGACTACCAGCGTTTCGCGCTCAGTACTTTTGCCCAATGCAAAATGGCTGGCGCTGGGGTTGATGATCAGATCAACCCCGCGTTTACACAAGCTGGCTCCGGGCCGCACGGCACGCCAGGCATCTTCGCAAATTTCGAAGCCGAAGCGGATGCCATGCAGTTCGTAGATCAGATCGCCCACTTGTATGGAGCGGCCGTTTCGTTCGATGGTAGTGATGGCACCGGGTTGCCATGGTTCGAACCACCGTGGTTCATAGTGCACTCCATCCAGTGCCAGGTTTTGCTTCAGCGTGATACCAAGTATTTGCTGGTTATGAATCACGCAGGCGCCATTAAAGGTTTTGCCTTCTAGGCGCAAGGGCAGGGTTACACAGGCCGTCAGTCCGCCACAATGAGGCAATAAGAGCTCCAGTTGTTGCCAGGCCGTTTCCGCCAGCCAGTCCGTTAGGTGCAGATCTTCGCAGCCATAGCCGGTTACAACCAGTTCTTGAAAGCATACCAGGTCTGCCCGCTGGGTGCGGGCCTCCGTCAGTGCTTCAATTATGCGAGCCGTGTTGCCCTTCCAATCCAACGGGGTTTGGTTAAGGGTGGCACCGGCAATGCGTATAACTCTGGCTGACAAGGTGGAAGATTTTTGTAAAAATACGTGGCGTATTTAAATACTCAGCATGTCGCAGGTTTTCAGGGCTGCATCTTGCTCGGCTTTCTTTTTGGTGAAGCCATAGCCCATACCATAGGGTTGCTCGCCAATAAAAACCTGTGCGGAGAACTCGCGGCCATTGCGCGCCTTCTTCACGTTGAGTATCTCGAACCTGATTTCTTTATTGTTGCGCTGCGCCCACTCAATAATGCGGCTTTTGTGGTTGCCGTTGGACTGAATGACCACCTCCAGATCGAAATGGGGTTGGATGAGTTTATCGATTACAAACTTTTTGCAGCGCAGGTAGCCTTTGTCGAGGTAAACCGCGCCCACCAGCGCCTCGAGCGTGTTGCCCAGTATTACCTGTTGCAATTGGGTGTTTTTCTGATCGAACTGGACAATGCTGCCAATGCCAATTTTGCGGGCCAGCAAGTTCAACGACTCGCGGTTAACAATGCGGCTTCTGATTTCAGTTAGAAAGCCTTCGTCTTTAAAAGGATATTTTTTAAACAGGTAGTCGGCAACAGCGGCACCCAGAATGGCATCGCCCAGGTATTCCAGCCGCTCGTTCGATTCGCGAAAGCCGTCTTTTTCTTTGGCTTTGGAACTGTGCACCACGGCCAATTGATAAAGCGCCAGATTGGAAGGTGTAAACCCGGCAATGGTTTTAATTGCCATGGTTAGTTTTTCCTTTTCTTTCTTAGATGTGCTACCCGATCGTTTTAATAAACCCCACACGAGCCGTGTTCTGTTTATTAGTCTACTTTTTTCAGGATGACAGAGAAATTATGGCCGCCAAATCCAAAGGTGTTGCTAAGGGCAACTTTCACTTCGCGTTTCTGGGCTTTGTTGAAGGTAAGGTTTAGTCGGGGATCCAACTCGGGGTCGTCAGCAAAATGGTTGATGGTAGGGGGCACCACACCTTCGCTAATGGCGAGCAAGCAGGCCAATGCCTCTATGGCACCGGCAGCACCCAGCAGGTGGCCCGTCATCGACTTGGTAGAGCTGATGTTCATTTTGTAAGCGTGGTCGCCAAATACTTTCTGTATGGCTTTGATTTCGCCAATGTCGCCTAAAGGGGTGGAAGTGCCGTGCGTGTTCACGTAGTCCACTTCTTCTGGCCTGATGCCCGCTTCTTCGAGCGCATTCTCCATCACTTTTATGATGCCCAGCCCCTCCGGGTGGGGCGCAGTGATGTGGTACGCATCGGCAGACATGCCGCCACCAATTATTTCAGCGTAGATTTTGGCTCCGCGCTTCCTGGCGTGCTCATATTCTTCCAGAATAAGGGCTCCGGCACCTTCGCCCAATACAAAACCATCGCGGTCTTTGTCGTAGGGGCGCGAAGCTGTTTCGGGCGAGTCGTTTCTTTCTGAGAGGGCTTTGAGGGCATTGAACCCACCCACCCCCGCAATGCAAACGGCAGCTTCCGAACCTCCTGATACAATGATATCTGCTTTGCCCAGCTTCAGGTATGTGTAGGCATCGTAAATGGCATTGGTAGAAGAGGCGCAGGCCGAAACGGTAACATAGTTGGGGCCGCGGAAACCGTATTTGATGGAGATGTGACCCGCGCTCAGGTCGGGAATCATTTTAGGGATGAAGAAGGGGTTAAAGCGAGGGGTTCCATCGCCTGCAGCGAAAGATCTCACTTCTTCCTGGAAGGTAAGTAACCCTCCGATTCCCGAACCCCAGATCACGCCAATGCGGTCGGGGTTTAATCCGGTAGTCGGAAGGTTCGCATCCTTTATGGCTTCATCGGCAACCACCATTGCATATTGTGCAAAGGGGTCGAGTTTGCGTGCCTCTTTTCTGTCCATGAAGTTGCCCGCATCGAAGCCCTTTACTTCGCAGGCAAATTTGGTTTTAAACTGGGTAGTATCGAATCGGGTAATGGGTGCGGCACCACTCTTCCCGTTCTTCAGGCCGTCCCAATATTCGGGAAGCGTGTTTCCAATCGGGGTAAGAGCACCTACACCGGTAATTACTACTCGTTTAAAAGTCATAATAGAATTTAGAGGCGGGGAATCAGCAATTACTTCTTAGCGTGTTCCTCGAGGTAGGAAATCGCCTGTCCTACGGTGGCAATGTTCTCAGCTTGATCATCGGGAATGGAGATGTTGAATTCCTTCTCGAACTCCATAATCAGCTCAACAGTATCGAGCGAATCAGCGCCCAAATCGTTGGTGAAGCTTGCCTCAGGTGTTACTTCCGATTCTTCAACGCCCAATTTGTCGATGATGATCTGCTTTACTTTTTGTGCGATTTCAGACATGTTTGTAAGGTTTAGAGTATTTAAAAACAGTGCAAATAAAGAGATTTAGTGCAATATTGTCAAACTTTTTGGATGGCATAGAAAACCCACCTGCAAGCCATGCCCGGCATGAAAAAAAAGCGATTAGACGTTGAATTTAGCTACGATTTTGAGCTTCTGGGCATTCGCTCTTCTTCGCGTGGTTACAAGCTCGCCTGGGAGTTGAACCAAGCCCTGTCTGTTTCGCTGGCGAAGAAACCCGACTTAAAGATTTCGGATAAAGCGGGAGAGTTTCATTTTGCACATTATGCGCACCTCTCGGCTGTTAACGTGGTGCGCTTGTTCCGCAACCAGCCCCATGAAGCCGAGGCGCGAAATATTTTTCTGGTGCCCGAATATCCGCATCTCGACTTTGTCTTATTGGCACAAGGCGATGAAGAAATGAAGGGCAAACGTTTGCATGAACTCTTGCACAATATTCCTTCCATTGAATGGGTTGCTTTCCTACCTTTAGCGGCCTTAAAATCGAAGGACAACTTTATTTTTTAGTGATATCATGTACTCAACTTTGTCTTCGCAAACGTGCCGTCTGCGTGCCTAATTCCTGTTGAACCCAAACTACTTCAGAAAGAGACCTCATTATGGAAAGAATTGCTTACAACAAAACAAAAATTGTTGCCACCATTGGCCCCGCATCCAGCTCTAAAGAGATGTTACGCTCGCTCATTAAAGAAGGCGTAGACGTATTCAGGCTTAATTTTTCGCACGGCAAATACGAAGACCACCAGAAAGTAATTGATGCCGTGCGCGAGTTGAACGCAGAGTTGGGCACACACGTAGCCTTGCTGCAGGATTTGCAAGGCCCCAAAATTCGCGTGAACGAGGTAGCTGAAGGAACAGAGATTGTGCGCGGCCAAACGCTCATCATTACTACCCGCGAACTGAAAGGTAACAATGAAATAGTAAGTACTTCTTATGAAGGTCTGCCCAAAGATGTGAAGGTTGGCGACATGATTTTGATTGACGATGGCAAATTAGAGCTTAAAGTAAAAGAAGTACGCGATGTAGATGTGGTGTGTGAAGTAGTTTATGGCGGGCCGCTCAAATCCCGTAAGGGTATAAACCTTCCTTTTTCAAAAGTATCGGCACCTTCGTTAACAGAAAAAGACATGGCCGACCTGGAGTTTGGCTTGAAAAACAAGGTGGAGTGGGTGGCCCTTTCGTTTGTGCGCAAAGCCAAAGACATTGAGATACTTCGCTTTATTATCGACAGCAAAAAATCAACGACACGAATTGTAGCCAAAATAGAAAAACCGGAGGCTTTAGAAAATATTGATGAAGTGATTGACGCTACCGATGCGGTAATGATTGCCCGTGGCGATCTGGGTGTAGAGATTTGGATGGAAGAAGTGCCCATGGTACAGAAAATGCTGGTGCAGAAGTGCAACAAGGCATCTAAGCCGGTAATTGTGGCCACGCAAATGATGGAGAGCATGATAGAAAACCCCCGGCCCACGCGCGCAGAAACCAACGATGTAGCCAACGCAGTCATGGACGGAGCCGATGCGCTCATGCTCTCTGCTGAGACGGCCGCGGGAAAATACCCTATCGAAGTAATCCGCAGTATGGTGCGCACTATCAGCTCGGTAGAGAAGCAGGGCAATATTTTTTTTCGCTACCAGGAACTCGATCCACAGTCGCCTAACTATCTGAGCGAAAGTTTAATTTTAACAGCCTGCAAACTGGCGAAAGATGTGAAAGCCAAAGCCATTGTGGGCATGACACAGCTGGGCTATGCCGCTTACAAGGCCGCATCGCACCGCCCTAATGCCAACATCTTTGCATTTACCAGCAACCCCTCCATTATTAACACCATGAATCTGGTGTGGGCCACCCGCGCCTACCATTATGACAAGGCTTCATCTACAGACGAAACCATTTCTGACGTAGAACACATACTGAAGCGCGATGGCCATGTAAAAACGGGCGACATATTTATTATCCTTGCCAGCATGCCGATACAGGAACGTGGCCGCTCCAACATGATTAAGGTGCACGTGGTGAGATAAACTTACGCGTGGAGCCAGAACCTAAAGTTTGGGCTCCACTAGTATCACTTCTTCGCGGTCTACCACAACAGCACCGGGTGGGTCGCCCTTGCGTTTGCGCACAAACTTTTTTGGGGTGAAAGCCACCGGGCACAGTGTTTCTGTTCTTCTTTTGGAGTTATAGGCCGCCAGGGCAGCCGCTCTTTCAATCACGTCTTTGGGAAATTTCTTTCCCGATTGGTGTTTGATGATGACATGCGAGCCTGCCACGTCTTTGGCGTGCAGCCACAAGTCTTCCTTGTGGCTTAGTTTCAGCGTAAGCTCATCGTTACTTTGTGCATCGCGGCCCACCCAAATTCGGAAACCCTTGTACACAAACTCATGATAGGGGAGTGAACGTTCTTGGTTTTCTTTTTTTGGTTTTGGCATAGTAGCCATCTCTCTTCGCCACACCTGGGGTGTTTCGATTTGTTGGGCTTGTTCCAACTGTTCCCGTAGCACTTTCAGCAGCGTTCTTTTCTTGTCAAGAGCTTCTTCAATCTTGCTGCGTTCAATCTGCAGGTTTTTGTTTTTGCGGTAAAACACCTCCGCATTTTGCTGGGCATTCAGGTCTTTCTTCAGTGGGATGGTGGTGGGTTCGTTGTGGTTGAAAAAATCGGCCACCGTGATGTCTCTACTTCCAGGCTTCACCAGGTGCAAATGGGCCATCAGCAAATCAGCCCACTGTTGCCAATGTTTGTCGTTGCGAAGTTCTTCCAGCTTACGTGTGTTATCGGCAATGTAGCGCTCCGTGCTCTTGATTTTTTCCTGCAATTGCCGCAGGGTATTGTTCCTCTCGCGCGTAAATGCTTCGTGTTGCGCAAACAGCAGAAAGAACTGATTGATTGCTTCAACCGGGTTTTGGTACTGGTACTTAATAGTTCCGGTTGGAAGCAAAGAAAAAGAAAGCTGATCGTTCTCTTCGGCAATATAAAATACCGGCTGATTCAGCAGGGCCAGCGTTTCCTGCATCAACGTCCATTGCTCGTCTCGCGGCAGTTCTGAAAAGTGGCGGGTATGCAGGTAGCGCTGCACCTCGCGGCCTAAGGTGAAATACACTTTGAAAATATCGCCTCGGTGTTGATCGAAACAGGCCCTGCTCCAATCAATCGGGCGGTGCAACAGGGTAGGAATAATTTCCAGATCGGCCTTTAAATGGTTTCTGAAGATTTCTTTCACCTGATTCTGATAAGCATACAATACATTGGCGCGGGCACCATGCATCTTGAAAATCAATTGATGGTCGTCTTCCAGTTGTATGCCCAGGCTCCGTTCGTTCTCAAAAACAAAAACACTCTCCACTTTTTTCAAGAGCAACGGCAAAAAAAGGTCGATGCTGTTTTTTCGCGCCCTGCTGAATTGCGCGGGGAAGTAAAGGCAACTGAAAGTGGGCAATAAACTGGCTTTGATAAAAAAGGAGCGGCTGGCATTATTCAACTCAATCACAAGTTCATCTTTACTCTGGCTAAAGCAAGACACAAGGGTGTAGCCTGCCAGGTCTTTGTTGAGTTGCAGGGTCAGTTGCCTGAGAAAAAAATAGTTATTGTACACTTGTCAGAGGTCGATCACCAATCCATCGTGAGCCAAAGCTACGGATTGAGGCAATTCTTTTTCTACATCCTGATGGCGGCCCAGTTTATGGCTGATGTGTATGAAAAAGGTGCGTGCAGCGCCAATTTTTTGAGCAACATCTAACGCCTCACTCAGGTTGAAGTGTGAAACATGTTTGTCTTTTTGCAAAGCATTCAACACCAAAACTTCTGTTCCTTTCAGTAGCTGGTACGTTTCGTCAGGTATGTGGTTGGCATCGGTAATGTAGCTGAAGTTGTTGATCTTGAAGCCAAGCACGGGCAGATGGAGGTGGCGAACGGGCAGGGGAATTACCTCCACACCGCGAACATCGAAAGGTGTGGTGTTTATTTCGTGTAGTTGCAACTGCGGAATGCCGGGGTATTTGTTTTTTTCGAAGGCATAGTAAAACTCTGTTCGAAGCTGTGCCAGTGTTTCACGATTCCCGTAAACCGGCATATCCATGTTTTGCAGGAAGTTGTAGGCGCGCACATCGTCCAGGCCGGCAATGTGGTCTTTGTGGCTGTGTGTAAACAGAACAGCATCGAGTTTTTTTATTTTTTCGCGCAGCATTTGCTGACGGAAATCGGGGCCGGTGTCTATCACCAGGCTAAGTCCGTTAATGGCTATATGTATGGATGTGCGCAGGCGCTTGTCGCGATAGTCGAGGGAGGTACATACTGCGCATGAACAGGCAATGACGGGTACGCCCTGAGATGTGCCGGTGCCAAGGAAGGTGACTTTCAAAACTTTTTACAGCTTGAAGGTGAGCCCCAGCAGTGGCGATTTAAACTTGTTCTTTTGCTTTTTCAATGCTTCAAAAACTCCACCCTTGGAGATAAAGCCGAAGCATTCTTTGGTAAGCGGGTCTACTACCCAGTATTCGGCTACACCCGCTTTCTCGTAGGCGGATTTTTTCTTGTTCAAATCAAACTGCCGTGTGCCTGGCGAAAGCACTTCGATCACAAAATCAGGAGCACCGTAAATGCCATCGTCCTTCAGTATTGAAAAATTCTTATTGCTGACAAATACAATATCGGGCTGAAAGGCATTCTTATTGTTGAGGTACACATCGATGGGCGAGGAAAATGCCTTACCCATTTTATTCTTCCTGATCCAATTATAGAGCTGTCCTGATAGCAAGAAGATCGTATCCTGATGGCTAAGTGTAGGTGCGGGTGACATAAACAAAACTCCGTTTATTATTTCTGCACGGGTACCTTCCGGCAGCATCCGGTAAACTTCCATCAAGGTGCGCGGAGGCCGGGTAGCAGTAATATGGTGGGTTGTTCGCTTCATGTCATCCCAAGGCAGATAACCTTCTTCAGGCTTTCACCTCCGAAGGATTCAACTCCTGGTAAAGTTTCAAACTCTTTTCTGTAAACCGGGTGGTATCCAATTCAATGCCCTTCAAAATATCCAGCAGGGCGTTGATCTTACCTTCCATTGTAAAAAACTTATTTACAATCATGATCTTCTGTTCTTTCAGCAGGCAATAGCCCGACTTGAAATTGCCCTTCTCGTAGCGCAGTACATAATCCGACTCCGCTATCATGTCCTCCAGCTTGGTCAGAAATTGGTTAGTGTATTTAATCATTCGTAGTGGCGAATTTGGTGGCAAGATAATTCTAAAATTTACCAAATACGACTGCCAAATTGCGATTTTTGCCCCGTGAACCAAAAGCGGCTTATTGTGATGGCGGGCCCCACTGCCGTGGGAAAAACTGCTTTGGCCCTTGCCGTGGCAGAGGCATTGCACACGGAAATCGTTTCGGCCGACTCCAGGCAGATTTTTAAAGAACTGCGTGTGGGCACGGCCCCTCCAGATGCAGTGCAGCTTGCCCGCGTGAAACACCATTTCATTCATTCGCACTCCATCGACCAACCTTACGATGCCGGCCAATACGGAAGAGATGCCCTCGCGCTCATCCATCAACTGTTTGCAACTTACAATGACGTGGTGCTTTGTGGAGGTTCGGGTTTGTATATTAAAGCTGTGTGCGAAGGTTTTGATGACATGCCGGAGATAGCACCCACTTTGCGTGGGGGCGTGATAAAGAACTACCAGGAATTTGGGTTGGCCTGGCTGCAGGAAGAAGTGAAAAAGAGGGACCCTGTTTTTTTCGAACAAGTGGATACCCAAAACCCGCAACGACTGATGCGGGCGCTCGAGTTGTTGCAGGCAACCGGTCTGCCCATCAACCAACTGCGGAAAAGGAGTAAACATCAGCATCCTTTTTTAGTGGTTAAGATGGGTCTGGAGTTGGATCGACCGCTTTTGTATCAACGCATAGACGACCGCGTGGACCAGATGATAGCCAACGGCTTGTTCGAAGAGGCGCAGGCCTTATTCACCCGCAGGCATCTCAACGCATTGCAGACTGTGGGCTACCAGGAAATATTTGATTTTATCGAGGGTAAATACGATCGCGCGGAAGCGATCAAGTTGCTGAAACGCAATTCGCGAAGATATGCCAAAAGGCAACTCACCTGGTTCAAACGCGATCCTGATTTTCATTGGTTCAATGCCCTGCCCATCGACACACAAACTGAAGCGATCCTGAAATTTTTGCAGACACCTACCACACATGGAGCCCACTCTTCCTAATAAAAAAGTGCTGATCGTTACTTACTACTGGCCACCCAGCGGTGGCAGCGGTGTGCAGCGTTGGCTCAAATTCGTGAAATACCTCCACCGTGCCGGCTGGGAGCCCATTGTTTTTACGCCCGAGAATCCATCATTCACGATTCAAGACCCCTCTCTTCAAAAAGATGTGCCACCCTTGGTGGAAGTGTGGCGCCTACCCATCTGGGAACCCTACGGCCTGTTCGCAAAAGTGGCTGCTTTGGTCGGCAAGAAGGGTGTGAAACAAACCGATTTTATTTCCGCTGGTAACAAATCTTTTTTTCAAAAAGTAAGTACGTGGTTGCGAGGAAACTTTTTTATTCCCGATCCGCGCTTGTTTTGGGTAAGGCCGGCCACCCAGTTCTTAACCGACCTGATCACATCAAACCAGATTGAAAAAATCATTACCACGGGCCCGCCTCACAGCATTCATCTCATCGGGTTGCGACTGAAGGAAAAAAATAAGTCGCTTCAATGGATAGCCGATTTCCGCGACCCGTGGAGCGAATGGGATTTGCTCGATACCCTTTCGCTCACCAAGTGGGCCAGAAAAAAACACCAGCGGTTAGAGAGGCAGGTGCTGCAAACGGCCGATAAGGTTGTTACCATAGCGCCTTTTCATGTAAAAAGACTGGAGGCATTAGGCGGCCGGCCGGTAGACCTGATTACCAATGGCTTTGATGAAGACGATTTTCCAACGATCCCGCGGGTTACCACGCTCCAATTTACCATTCGGCACATCGGTATTGTTGATGAACTGCGCGATCCGCGCCCTGCCCTGCTGGCTATCAAAGAGCTGCTATTGGATCATGCAGAAATGGCCGTGCGGCTGCGCATTGAATTTATTGGCCAGGTGAACTCGTTGTTTAAACAATGGGTAACGCAGGACAACCTGTTGAATAACGTTACCTCGTTTGTTGACTATGTGCCGCATAGTGAATTGCTGAAAATTTACGCTTCTACCAATCTGCAATTACTTGTTTTGGCACACACCGTGCTCGCACCCGGAAACCTGCCCGGCAAATTCTTCGAATATCTGGCCTCCCGCAATCCGATACTGGCCATTGGCCCCGAGGAAGGCGATGCGGCAGACGTTTTGAATGCAACAAAGGCAGGCAAAATTTTTGATCGGTCTGATCTGAAGGGGATGAAGAAGTTTGTGGAGGGGAATTTTCTATTGTGGAAAAGCGGGCAGTTCAATGAAAGTGTGGAGGTGGCGAGGTATACCCGTAGAGAGTTAACCACTCAGCTTATTGCTTTGTTGGAGAGTTAGATTATCGTTTGCGCAGTCGTGTGAGCAACCGGTGAACAAGGGCGCTGCCATCGGGGGAAGCTCTGCTGACGTAAACCAACGTAGCGAAGAAAATAGTAACGATGGCCGACCGGAATAAAAGGTCTGGAATGAGGCCGTTGATTTTTACCAGCAGCCAGTCATTCAATGCAACGGTTAACAGTGCAATTGCGAGTACTTTTAACGTGGCGATTGTAAAAGGCTGCATGTGCAGTTTGAAATAGATGAACACAAACTTCACTGCATTGAACAGCACCAACGAAAGTGCGGCACCCGCTGCAGCTCCGTTAATTCCGTAGGCAGGTATCAGCAGGTTGTTGGCTACCACCACGGTAACCGCCAGCAGAAGAATCAGGATGATGTTAAACCAGTAGTACCTTGACAATACAATAATTTCACTGCTGGGGCCAAAGAGCATATCGATTAACTTACCGGCACCTACTATTACTACCACCCAACGCCCTGCTTCATACACCTCCTTTTTTGGCATCAGGGCAAAAATATGATCGAGATTGATGTAAACACCAATCAGCAATAAACTGCCAATAATGAATTGATTGACAGACGTTTTTTGGTAGATGTTGTAAATATCTTTCATGTCATTCTTTTCGAATGCCCTGGCAATAAGCGGAAATGCAATCTGGCTCAATGCGCGCTTGGGTATTTCGATAACGGTTGCCATGTAAAACGCGGTGGTGTAAACGGCCACGGCCGTTAGTCCGGCCATAGCAGCCACCATCAGGCTGTCAATTTTCCCAATAATGATCATACCGGCTGTGCCCGCGAAACTTAAGAAGCTATAGCGCAGCAACTCTTTAAAAATAGGTTTGTGCAGCAGCGACCAATCCGTGCCGAACGACAATTTTTTCTGGGCCACCAGATAGAGAATCAACGCAAGTAAACAAGCCATGTATGCCATGGCTGTGCCGACAATGAACGTGTTGAAGCTGAGCCAACCTTGAAAATAGAGAAGCACCAATACGGCCAGCAGCAGGCGCACCACTACTTCGCGCAGAAGATTGGGGAACACGGTTTTGAGCAGGGAGCGTGAATATGCCTCCAGCAAGGCGGTTATCAGCAAAATGAACGTAAGCCAAAGTATGATTGTGGTATACTGGATGATGTCATGCGCATTCTCCTGGAAGTAGGTGAGTAATGATTGCTTGAAAAGGAAGAACAACACCAGGAAAAAGCCGAACCCTGCGCACGCCAGCAGCAATATCAGGTTGATAAAACCCGCTTCGTTTTTCGTGTCTTTCGCCAGCAACGGATAGTACCTGAAAATACTCTGAGCCAGACCAAATTGGGCGAATGGGGCGAAGAGAATGGCCGCATCTTGTATTGTACGCAACAACCCTACCTGTTCGGGCTGCAAAAATCGGGGAAACAGGTAAAGCAGGTTGACATAACCGATCAATACACCCAGGTAGGAAATAATGGTGGTAGAAATACTTTGGCGGATAACGAGGCCCATTACGTTTACTCCTTTCGTTTAGCCTCAACGATATAGTACCGAGGGGTGAGGGTGCGCAAGATGGGGCGGATGCCAAATTGGGTAAGCGGACTTGTCCATTTTTCGGTTCGCATTATTTCCCAACCGGCTTTGTCGAGTAGCCAATCGAACTGCCAATCCTCGAATTCATGGTAGTGCCTATCCCAATGGTTTGTAGGGTGCCGGTAAGCCTTGGCAAACCAAAGCGAGAGGGGTACACTCGCAAATAGTCGCTTCGCCTGTATTTTTTTTAATACAGTGTATGGATTTACGAGGTGTTCAAAAATTTCGAATGCAGTAACAGCATCCGCAGAAATGTTAGTTACTTCATCCTGAGAATCATCAAGATCCACGCCTGAAGTGTTGATAACCTGGTAGCCCCGTTCTTTCATAAGTTCAGACAGCGGATTGGCAATGCCTAAATCTAAAATGGTAGCCCTTGGTGCAAGTGTTTTCTCAACAAATGCAAGCGTTTTTGAATAACGGTGCTGTAGCGTTTTACTCTTAATGTTATAAGAAGCCGTTGAGTCCATTAAAGATTTTTATACAATTCAATAAGTGAGTTACGGTCGTGTTCCCAATTTATATTTTCCTGAAGGGTAGCGCGAATTCCATTCGCACCCAGATCGGCACAAACTTCCGGATGATGATAGAGCCACCTGGCTTTTTCCGCAAAATCTGCAAAGTCGCCAGCAGTAAATACAACGCCTGCATGATGCTTTTCTACGAGTCGCTTTAAAGGTGCGCTGCTGCTAACCAACAGTGGTTTACCGGCCATCATTCCTTGAAAAAGCTTATGCGGTACGGTATTATCAGTATGCCCGTTGGATTGGTGAGGAATTACATTGACAGAAGCCATTTTCATAAAAGAGTAAAACACAGAGAAAGGCTGGTACCCGAAAAAGCGAACATTGGAAAGATTAAGTTCTTTTACCAGTTCATATAAACTTTCCATTACCGCCTTGCTTCCAAACCCAACAACGGCAAGATGAATATCAGTTTCATCTTGCAATAGTTTCATGGCCCGAATAGCCACATCAACACCGCGGTGTGGACCTATGCCGCCACTGTAGGTTATAATAAATTTTCCCGAAAGGTTGCCATAGATATGTGTATCTAATGGCTGCAATACAAAGTTTTTGTCTTCCGTATTGGTAACAACCGTAATTTTTTCAGGTGCCACTCCGCTGGTTTGCAACAGCCGCTCTTTCATTTCTTCAACAACTGCAATAAGGTGGTCGGCTTGTTGGCAAGTTCGTTTTTCGAACCGCGCCCACCGTTCGGGATTCATAAACAAGTAATTTTTCAGCCTTACAACAGGGTTCTTTTTCCACTTAAACCAGGTACGTAGCGCTTCAGGGTAATTTTCATGAAAGTCGGATACTACTTTAACACCAAAGTGTTTGCGCAAGGCCAGTGCTGTTCCATTCAGGGGCAAGTCATGCACGTGGATGAAATCGAATTTTTCGCTGGCAAGTAATCTTTTACCGGCTCGGAGGAAGCGCGGATGAACGAAGTTGAGCGACATCACAACGTCCCAAAACGCCAAATGGTAGTTATTTTTTCCTGCATCAATACGGTGCAGCCTTAGGCCTTCAAAGATTTCAGTGGCCACCTGGTTCTTTTTACGAAGGCACATCAAGTGAATAATAAAACCTGCACCTATCAGCGCATCGGCTTCTTTTTTCACCCTGATGTCGGCAGGATAAGGAGCATTTAATAACATCAAGATTCGTTTGCGCACTGGGTGATTTTTATTTGAGCGTAAAGAAAATCATTTTTGCCCCTCAATTATCTGGAAAATGCAAATTACTTTGGTGGCGGGTGCCCGCCCGAACTTCATGAAGATTGCCCCCATCATCAGGGCTATAGAAACGGCACGGAAAGGCGGCCATCCTATTGGTTACCGGTTGGTACACACCGGCCAGCACTATGACGATCGCCTGAGCCAGGTTTTCTTCGAGCAATTGCAGATTCCGCAACCGGCCATTAACCTCGGTGCGGGCTCAGGTACACAGGCAGAGCAAACCGCACGCATTATGGTAGAGTTTGAGAAAGACCTCGTGGCAAACCCAACGGATTTGGTGGTGGTGGTGGGCGATGTTACCTCTACCATGGCCTGCACCATTGTAGCCAAAAAACTGCTTATGCGGGTGGCGCACGTAGAAGGGGGCATACGCTCTTTCGACATGGCCATGCCGGAAGAAATCAATCGGTTGGTGACTGACGCTATCGCGGACTACTTTTTTACCACTACGCTAATTGCCAACCAAAACCTACGCAACAGTGGTGTGGACGAGCAGCGCATTTTTTTTGTGGGGAACACCATGATAGATACGTTACTTGCTCAATTGCCAAGAGCCCAAAAACCTGTTTGGTGGATGGAGTTGGCACTTCAACCCAAAGGTTACCTGGTTCTTACCATGCACAGACCCTCTAATGTGGATGACCCATTAAAATTCGCGCGGTGGATGCGAGCCATTAGCGAGGCGGCTGGCATGCCGGTAATTTTTCCGGTGCACCCACGCACACAAAAAAGCTTCGATCAACTGGCCGAAAAACCATCGTTCATTTATACGCGGGAACCGCTGAGCTATCTTGAATTTATCTACCTGCTCAACAATGCGGCCGGTGTCATTACCGATTCGGGTGGCGTGCAGGAGGAGACCACCGTTTTAGGTGTGCCTTGCATAACCTTGAGAACGTCTACTGAACGGCCGGAAACAGTTACCGTGGGAACCAACGAAATTATTGGGGAAAATTTTGAGTCGCTGGCCCCTGCCATCCGGAAACTAAAAAGTGGTGAGTGGAAGAAAGGCGAGATACCTGAATTGTGGGATGGCCGCACCGCGGAACGAATTGTGGATGTGTTGCTCCGGTTAGAAGCTTAAACCTTTTTTATTTTCGAAGGATTGTCCTTCACAAACGCTTCCCACGATTTGGCTTTGCTTTTCACCGCTCCGTTCTGGTAATGGTGGCAAAGCGCTACGGCCAGAGCATCGGTGGCGTCCAGCAACTTGGGCAACTCCTTCAGGTTGAAAATCATCATCAGCATTTTGGCCACCTGCTCTTTCGATGCGTTGCCATTGCCGGTTACCGACTGCTTTATTTTTTTTGGAGCATACTCTACTATGGGTACCTCGCGGTGCAGCGCTGCCGACATGGCTACGCCCTGTGCCCGCCCTAACTTCAGCATCGACTGCACATTCTTACCATAAAACGGTGCTTCCAGAGCCACTTCATCAGGGCTGAATTCATCTACCAACGAAAGAACACGGTCGAAGATTTTTTTAAGGCGCAATTCGTGGCTCTCGAATTTGTTCAGGTGTATTACGCCAAATTGCAACAAGGTTAATTTACTGCGTTGGGCCAGTATCACACCGTAGCCTGTTATGTTGGTTCCAGGGTCCAGGCCCAGAATAATCTTTTCTTTGGTTGCTTTTTTCTCCATTTTGCCTTCGGCCCGAAAGTTAACCACAATCTGCTAATGGCGTTTTTATTCGTTGCCGTCTTTGCCGCTTACGCGGGATTGCTGCTCTGGCTGCTATTGGGTTGGGCCAAGGTGCAGGAAACTGCGGGTAAACCAGATGGCCAGCTTAGAACGATTACCGTGGTAGTGCCCTTTCGCAATGAGCAACACCATCTCACCGGCTTGCTGACGGATTTGGCCAACCAAAACTATCCGCCAGAAAAATGGAACGCCATCTTAGTAGACGATCATTCTACCGACCGATCAACAGACGCGGTTGCTCACTTCAATTTCCCTGGCAAGGTGATTCAGTTGCAGGGAGCGGAAGGGAAGAAGGCGGCCCTTACGGCCGGCATTATGGCGGCCGATGGACTCATTATAGTCACCACCGATGCGGACGTGCGGTTGTCGCCATCGTGGCTTGCAGAAATTAACAGTGCATTTTCTCGACCCGAAACAAAGATGGTGGTGGGGCCAGTTAGCCTGGCGCCAGGAAACACCTGGTTCCAACGCCTGCAGCGGTTGGAGTTTGCCAGCCTGGTGGGCGTTACCGCTGCCGGGCTTGGTTGGGGTGTGCCGTTGATGTGCAACGGTGCCAACCTGGCTTTCCTGAAGTCGGCCTTTGAAGAAGTGGAAGGCTATGCAGGCAACACGCACATTTCTTCGGGCGATGATGAATTTTTGATGCGAAAAGTGGCCGCTCGGTGGAGGGGATCGGTAAGGTTTTTGTTCAGCGACTCGGCCATTGCGGTTACACAACCTTTGGCCAGCCTTTCATCATTCATTCACCAACGTGTGCGCTGGGCAGGCAAGTGGAAACACAATAACTCTTTGTCGGCCAGATTACTAGCAGTTTTTATTGCTCTTTTTCACATCGTTTTTTTGGTGGGGCTGGTGGCTGCGGGGTGCGGTTTGGTGGAATGGAAACTGTTTGGTTGGCTCTGGTTGATGCGGTTTTTTGGCGAGGCCATTTTCCTGCTGAGTGTTACCGGTTTCCTTCAACAAAATGCAAATACCCGTACGGGCTGGTCGTGGGTAAATTTTCTGGCACTGCAATTTCTGTACTCACTCTACGTTGTTGCAATCGGTTTCGCTTCTTTGGTAGTTCGGCCAAAGTGGAAGGGTAGGGCAGTGCAGGTGTAGCGGTAACCCGGGAATTTGTATTTTTACGTTCAACACCCTTGGTACAGATGAGCGAGTTGTTGCTGAAGAAGCAGGTAGAGAAGAAAGAACTGGAGCTGAACGCGCTGCTTGAAATTACTCAGGCCATTAACAGCAATTTGCCCGAAGAGTCGCTGTACAAGATTTTCAACTTTACACTCCGCTCCAATCTCAACATTACCCGAATGGCACTTTTTGTGCTCGATGAGATATGGAATTGCAAGGTGCAGTTTGGCACCCAAAAAAATTACAGCAAGATTCGCCTGGACGACCGCGTGAAGCTCATCCGCAACATCCACCGCATGTCGGAGTTTGAGCATTGCGATTTTGATGAGTTCGATATTGTAATACCCATTGCACACAGGTCTTCCACGCTGGCTTTGGTATTTGTGGGCGGCCTTAACAATCACGACAATAATCACGATCAGGAGGAGAACATCAAGTTCATTCAGGCGCTCAGCAACATCATCATTGTGGCCATCGAAAATAAAAAGCTGGCCCGCAGGCAACTGGAGCAAGAGGCGTTTCGCAAAGAATTGGAAATTGCCAGCGATGTGCAGCAGTTTCTCTTTCCTAAAAAACTACCATACACAGAGGCGTTAAAAGTAGAGGCAAGCTACCTGCCGCACGACCGGGTAGGGGGCGACTATTACGACTACGTACCCATCAATAAAAATCAATTTTTGATTTGCGTGGCCGATGTAAGCGGCAAAGGCATACCGGCAGCACTGATGATGTCCAACTTTCAGGCTTCATTGCGTACGCTGCTACGGCAAACGCCCAACCTCACAGAGATTGTGGAGGCACTGAACTTCCAGGTAATGGAAAACACCAAAGGCGAAAAATTCATCACCTTCTTCGGAGCCATTTATGACATCAGCCTGAAGACCATGGTGTATGTTAACGCAGGCCATAACCCACCTTTGTTATGGCAACGCGGCAAAGGCATGAGGTTGCTGGAAGAGGGTTCCACCGTGTTGGGTGCCATGCACCCGCTACCTTTTATCAACGAAGGGTTCATCGATCACCTCGAAGATTTCACCTTGTTTCTATACACCGATGGTTTAACAGAAACCACCAACGAGCAAGGCCAGGAATTCGGCTTACAGTCCCTCATCAGTTACTTCGAAAAAAATCATACCAAAGATTTGAAAACCATCCACCAGGACATCATTGTGAACCTCGATGGTTTCAAGGGGCACAACGGCTACCGCGATGACATCACCATGCTGACGTGCCGGGTGGGGTAGCAATGTCTTTCGCTTCAGTATTTCCTTATTTTTGAAGTAGATATTCAGATTGCTTGAAGTTCTTCCGCACGCCATTATTGCTGCCCGTTCTTTATCCAAAGTTGCTTTGGCGCGGGGCCGCGCACGAAAAGACCATTTACCTTACCTTCGATGATGGCCCCATTCCCGGACCCACCGAATGGGTACTGCAGCAACTGAAAAACTTTAAGGCCACCGCTACTTTTTTCTGCATAGGCGATAACATACGCAAGCATGGGGGCATCTTCAACCGTATCGTTTCTGCCGGGCACGCGGTGGGCAATCACACCTTTCACCATGTAAATGGATGGGCCTCCTCAACAGAACACTACCAGGCCGAGGTAGATAAGTGCCAACAGTTGCTGCCGGCTGGCGGCAGGCTTTTCAGGCCGCCATACGGGCGGATAACAAGGGCGCAGATTACCGCTCTTCGCACGTACCAGTTGGTGATGTGGGATGTGCTCACCTACGATTTTGACAACGCATTGCCAGCGGAACGGTGCCTGCAAAATTCCATCCGGGCTTCGCGCAATGGCTCCATCGTGGTTTTTCACGACAGTTTAAAAGCGGAAAAAAACCTGATGCACACACTGCCCCGGTACCTACAGCACTTTTCTGACCGTGGCTACCAGTTTCGCGCCCTTCCCCCCAGTACATGAAACCGCCATCACCTGTCCGAAAGGTATTGATTGCACCCCTCGATTGGGGCCTTGGCCACGCTGCCCGCTGCTTGCCGGTAGCCAAAGCGTTGCATAGCAGGGGCGTGGAGGTGGCTTTTGCCGGGGCAGGTAGCAGTTTGGCGTTGCTGAAGAAAGAGTGGCCCGGTGCCCGTTGCTTCGAAATTGCACCCTATGGCGCCCGCTATGCGCGCAGATGGCCGTTGATGTGGGTGGTGTTTTGGCAGATGCCCCGTTTTATTTTTTCCATTTGGAAAGAACACCAGCAAATCGAGGAATTATGCCGCTTAGAAAATTTCCAACTGGTTATTTCAGACAACAGGTATGGTGCCTGGTCGGCACATGTGCCCAGTGTTTTCATTACCCATCAACTCAACATCATTATGCCACCAGTTCTAAAATGGATCGAGCCGGTGGTGAGGTATTTCAATCACCAACAGATCAAAAAATTTCGTCATTGCTGGGTTCCCGATTCCGCCAGCCAAACGCTCACCGGTCTGTTAACCAACCCGGGAAAGTTATCCGTTACGTTTGTGGGCACGCTTTCGCGGATGGAAAAGCAACCCGCTGAAGGCAAAGTATACGATGTGGTGGCCATCCTTTCCGGTCCCGAACCACAGCGCACGGTGTTCGAAGAAATGCTGCGTGCACAATTAGTGGTTTCGGGTTTGAAGTACCTGATGGTTCTGGGCAAGCCGCAGGAAGATGCGGATACTTCCGACAGACCGCACGAAAAAGCGCATTTGCCGGCAACAGACCTCGCCAGGGTTATTGAACAGGCGAAGTTGGTAATTTGCCGCTCGGGTTACAGCAGCATAATGGATTTGGCCGCGCTTCGGGCGCGCGCCTTTTTTGTTCCCACACCCGGCCAAACCGAGCAAGAATACCTGGCCTGCCGATTGCAAGAACAAGGCATGGCCGGATTTGCTTCACAGAAAACTTTCCGTCTTACAGCGGCCGTGGCCGAATCGAATCGCTACACTGGTTTTGCGAACTGGTCCGCACCATCTAATTTGCTGCGCCAAGCCATAGACGAACTCCTTGCATGAACTTCTGGACTGATACACACGCCCATATTTACGCTGACGATTTCAAGAACGATTTGCCCGATACGTTAGCAAGGGCGTGGCAGGCGGGCATTCAGAAAATTTACATGCCCAACATAGACCATACGTCTGTGGACGCCATGCTGGAGGTAGAACTGAAACACCGGGAGCAATGCGTGGCGATGATGGGCTTACATCCTTGCTCGGTGAGGAAAGATTTCGAAAAAGAACTTTACCAAGTAGAAGACTGGCTCAACAAACGAAAGTTTGCTGCAGTGGGAGAAATGGGCACTGACCTTTACTGGGACAAAACTTTTTGGGAGCAACAGAAGGAGGCCTTCATTATACAGGTAGGGTTGGCAAAAAAACATCGCCTTCCGTTGGTTATTCATTGTCGCGAGTCGATAGACGAAACCATTGCTTTGTTAGAGCCTTTGATGGATGCGCAATTGACCGGAGTGTTTCACTGTTTTAGTGGAAACGCGGAACAGGCAAAACGTATTTGTGCCCTTGGGTTCTATCTGGGAATTGGCGGGGTGGCTACTTTTAAAAATGGTGGTCTGGATAAAGTGCTACCCGAGACAGATGTACATGCATGGGTGTTGGAAACAGATAGCCCTTACCTGGCGCCCGTGCCCTACCGCGGTAAGCGCAACGAGCCCGCTTATGTTACGCTGGTAGCCCAGCGCGTAGCCGAGTTGAAGCAGATGGACAAAGAGGAATTGCAGCACATCACCTCTTCCAACGCAGCCAGGCTATTTACCAACCAACGTCCTGAATCCAAATCTTAGCGGTTATGCCAGAGGGTATTATGAGTTACAAGCAGATTTCGATCAACACGGCACAGCCGGAAAAGCCCCGCTCGCGCGTGATGATTATCTATACGGGCGGTACGTTCGGCATGGCCTACAGCGCGCAGGGAACGTTAGTGCCGTTCGATTTTTCTTTGATTTTGGAACACTTGCCTACGCTGCGCAACCTGTTCCTGGAACTAACCGTGGTGTCCTTCGATCACCCCATCGATTCCTCGAATGTGCAACCTGCTCATTGGCAAACCATTGGGCAGATTATTTATAACAACTATCATCAGCACGATGGCTTTGTGGTGCTGCATGGCACCGATACCATGGCCTTTACAGCTTCGGCACTCAGCTTTATGCTGCGCGGACTCGCCAAACCGGTAGTATTCACCGGGGCGCAATTACCCATTACCGAACCCAGGTCAGACGCTCGCGAAAATCTCATCACCGCACTGGAAATTGCGTCTTCCAAAACAGATGGCAAGGCCACCGTACCGGAGGTGTGTATTTTCTTTGATTACCAATTGCTGCGTGGCAACCGCGCTAAGAAAGTAGAGAGCATGCACTTCGATGCTTTTGAGTCGGAAAACTATCCGGCCCTGGCAACAGCAGGAGTAAAAATCGATTACAATTATTCTGCCATCAAATACCCCAATCCCGGTGAGATGGTGGAACTGTGGTATAAGTTTAACCCTGACGTTACGGTGCTGAAACTTTTTCCCGGAATGAGCGCTTCGGTAGTGGAGGCGATTCTGCAAACAAAAGGGGTCAAAGCTGTGGTAATGGAAACCTTTGGTTCGGGCAACGCACCTTCCGATGCGTGGTTCATTGCATTGCTTCGGCAAGCCATTCAAAAGGGTATCATCGTTGTTAACATTTCGCAATGTCCGGGTGGAATGGTGATCCAGGGTAAATATGAAACTAGTCGGTTGCTAAACGACCTGGGCGTAGTGAGTGGTTCTGATATGAGCTTGGAGGCGGCCATTACCAAGTTGATGATATTATTGGGCGAGTACGAAGACCCGGCCCGTGTGCGTGCGTTAATGTCAGTGCCCCTGGCGGGCGAGGTCACACCGCAATAGTTTGTTATCGAACAATTTTATCCATTTCTTTGTGGGCTTTTTTAGGAGAGGTGTCCGAGTGGTTGAAGGAGCACGCCTGGAAAGTGTGTATACCTGAAAGGGTATCGCGGGTTCGAATCCCGCTCTCTCCGCTTCACCCTCCTTCGCCCCGGTTTATCGGGGCGAAGGAGGGTTTTTTATTCTGCCCACCCTCGCCAGACCCGTATTCAAAACTTAAAGGATTCCTATGTATTTCGTTTACATTCTTAAATGTGCAGACGGAACTTCCTATACCGGGTACACGCATAATTTGGAAGAACGTAGGGAGCGCCACCTCAAAGGCTACGTGGAATACACCAGCCACCGGCTTCCCACTCGAATGGTCTTCTCTGCTGCTTTCTTACAACAGTCGAAGGCATTGGATTTTGAGAAGTACTTAAAATAAGGATCGGGGATAGCGTTTAGGAACAGGCATTTGGTTTAGGTGACTCCTTGGAAATGGCGGCTGGATGTATTTCCAAACCATATCAGTGTTAGGAACAAACGCAGGCATGGTGTTGCTTCGTAATTCGTGCCCTGCAATTCAAACAACAATTTTGGTTCAAAAGAAAATTCTGCGTGACTAACGGGTGCAATGGGCATTGTATGGTAAAGCTTGGAAATGGTAGAATACTATTGCAGAAATTTTTTCAAAAATTTCTTTACAAATCACCAAAACCTTTAATTTTGGCGACTTCAAAGTATGTCTTAAACCTTAAACCATGAAAAAACTACTTGCTTTGTTTGCTCTTGTTGGAGCATTATTTATCGGGGCTAAATCTGCGATGGCGCAGGATGCCGCATCTACTGATTCTACCGCTACAGAGGCTCCAGCGGAGGAAACTCAACCCGAGCCCGAGCCGGTAGCCCAAGATGCTGCCACGGAAGAGGCTGCCGAGGAAGCTGGCTTCCACCAGGTTTTGAAAGAAAAATTCATTGAAGGTGATACCACCTACACATGGCCTATTCTTATCTGTTTGATTTTGGGTTTGGCAGTGGCGATTGAAAGAATCATTACACTGAACATGGCCACGACCAACACCAAAAGCTTGTTGGCCAGAATTGAAGATGCATTGGCAAAGGGTGGCATCGAGGCTGCCAAGGAAGTAACCAAAAATACCCGTGGCCCCGTTGCATCCATCTTCACACAAGGCCTGATGCGTTCATCGGAAGGTATCGAAATGGTAGAAAAGTCGGTGGTTTCTTATGGTGGCGTAGAAATGGGTCGCCTGGAGAAAGGACTTATCTGGGTTTCTTTGTTCATTTCACTCGGCCCCATGTTGGGTTTCTTTGGTACGGTAATCGGGATGGTGCAGGCGTTCGATGCAATCGAAGCAGCCGGTGATATTTCTCCCCAGGTTGTGGCCGGTGGTATGAAAGTGGCCCTTATTACAACCGTAGGTGGTTTGATTGTAGGTATGATCCTGCAGATTCTTTACAACTACCTCGTTTCTAAAATCGACAGCCTGGTAAACGATATGGAAGATGCTTCCATTGCCCTGATCGATATTTTGGTGAAGCACAAAATCTCTAAATAATTACCCATGGTTGACGCTGGATTGTATTTGTGTTACGGGTTGTTTGTAGTGGCCGTTGGCTCTGCCATTGTTTTGCCGCTCATTCAGGCCCTGAAAGCACCCAAAGAGATTGTTAAGTCTGGCTTAGGGGTGCTTGTGTTGGTGGTAATATTTGGAATTTCTTATGCCCTTTCGGGCGATGAAGTAACACCCAAATATGCTGCACTGGGTATTGATGCAAACGCATCGCGTATGGTAGGAGCGGGTCTGATAACCTTCTATATCATATTCGCGCTCTCGTTCGTGGGAGTTATTTATTCCGAAATCAATAAAGCACTAAAATAATGGCACGTTCCACACCGGAAATACCAAATGCGTCTATGGCAGACATTGCGTTTCTGCTGCTGACGTTCTTTTTGGTAACCACTACGATTGCGAACGACAAAGGTCTGCAAATGATGCTGCCACCTCCTCCCGATCCCAATCAACCCATCATGAAGTTTCAGGAGCACAACCTGTTTACCATACAGGTAAATTCTTCTGATGCCCTGCTGGTTGAAGGCGAGCCCATGGAGGACATCTCGGGGTTGCAGGATCAGATCAAGAAGTTTATTTTAAACAATGGTGCAGATCCGGCTCTGTCCGACAGCCCGGAGAAAGCCATTGTTTCGTATAAGACCGACCGTGGTACCAGCCACAAACGCTTTGTAGAGATTCTGGACAAGATTCAGGGAGCCTATTACGACATCTGGTCGGAGCGCGCAGGCGTAACGAACCAGCGCTTCCGCGAGGCAGCCTCAGACTTGTCTGATCCCGAAAACCAGGCTATATATAACAAAGGCCTGGGCAAGCGCCCTGATGGTACCAACGAGATTCCGATGGCTATTTCGATAGCTGAACCGACAAAAGTGGGAGGATAATTTTAATCTGAAAGACTATGTCAAAGTTTAAGAAAAAAGCCAACGTAAAGCAGGACATCCCCACCTCTTCCATGCCTGACGTGGTGTTCATGTTGCTGTTCTTCTTCATGGTAACTACCCAGTTACGCGAGCAAACCATTGAGGTACAACAGCGCATACCAGAGGCTACGCAGTTAAGGAAACTTCAACGCAAGTCACTGGTAACCAACCTCTACATTGGCGAACCCCGCAAAATAGATCAGTTTGGAAAAGAGCCGAAAATCCAGGCCGAAGACGTGTTCATCGAACCGAAGGACATCATTCTCTGGGTAAACCGCGAAAAAGACAAGCTGGCAGAAAACGAACGCGATCAGCTAACCGTTTCGTTAAAGGTGGATAGCGAGGCCAAGAGAGGTATCATTGCCGATGTGGAAACAGAACTTAGAAAGGGCAACGCCCGCAAAATTCTGTACACCACACAGCAGAAGACAGAAAAATTCTAGTTGTTTTTTCATGTTTAAATAGCAAAGCCCCGGTGCCTATCGGGGCTTTCTTTTTTTGAGAAAAAGATGACTGATACAAGCGTCACCCTTAACCAGCCCCGTACGGTGCGTGCCTGGTATATGTACGACTGGGCCAATTCGGTTTACTCGCTCGTAATTACATCCGCCATATTTCCGGTTTACTACAAGGCGGTAGCCAAAACAGGCCAGAGCTCCGTGGTAAGCTTTATGGGCTACGAGTGGCAAAACTCGGTGCTATACTCTTATGCTTTGTCTTTTTCTTTTTTGTTGGTGGCTCTCATGTTGCCTCTGCTTTCGGGCATGGCCGACTATGCGGGCCGAAAAAAAAGATTTATGATGGGCTTTGTGTTGGTGGGCAGTCTGGCCTGCATGGGGCTCAGCCTTTTCAAAGATGCGACAGATATTAACTGGGCCATTTTCTGCTCGGTATTGGCCAGCATGGGTTACTCGGGCAGCCTGGTATTCTACGATGCCTTTCTGCCTGAAATAGTAACGCCCGATCGTTACGATGCAACCAGTGCCAGGGGGTACTCCATGGGTTATTACGGCAGCGTGATATTGATGGTGGTATGCCTCGCAATGATCCTCAACCCAGGCACTTTTGGATTTGCCGATGGCGGAGCGGCCTCGCGGTTCTCGTTTCTGCTTACCGGAGTTTGGTGGTTTGGCTTTGCACTGATTCCTTTTTCGGTGTTGCAAGAGTCGGTTAATCCTGTGCGGCAGGGGCAAAGCCTGTGGCTGAAGGGATACCAGGAAATTGGTAAGGTGTGGCGGAACTTGCGGCATTCGCCCCAACTGAAGCGCTACCTCTGGGCATTTTTCTTCTTCAACATGGGTGTACAGACGGTGATGTATTTAGCTACCCTGTTTGGAACCGATGTGTTGCAACTACCCGATGCAAAGCTCATCGGCACGGTGTTGGTGATACAGTTGGTGGCTGCGGTTGGTGCCACGGTGTTTGCTCGTATTTCGCGCAAGCAGGGAAACAAAAAAGCGCTGATGATCATGATCGGTATTTGGATAGGTGTTTGCCTTGCCGCTTACCTCATCACCAACGAGTTTCAATTTTATGCGCTGGCGTTTGTGGTGGGCCTTATTATGGGGGGTATCCAGGCACTGTCGCGGGCCACGTACTCTAAACTGATACCCATCCATACCCACGACCACGCGTCTTACTTCAGCTTTTATGACGTTACCTACAACTTGTCTATTGTAGTGGGAACGTTTTCTTACGGCTTCATCAATCAAATAACGGGCAGCATGCGCAACAGCGCACTCGGGTTGGCGCTGTTCTTCATTATTGGCATGGTGCTGCTCTTATCGGTAAAAGCGAAAGAACTGGAGAAACCTCAGTAACGCAGGTGTTTCACCGTCATTCCGTTGTTGATCAATTGCTTGAGCGAATCAATGCCTATCTTCAGGTGGAGGTCTACGTAATTCGATGTTACCACTTTATCGCTTGCTTCTGTTTTCACACCTTCGGGTACCATGGGCTGATCGGAAACCAATAACAGCGCGCCCGCGGGTATTTCGTTGTAAAAAGCCGTAGAAAAAACCGTGGCCGTTTCCATATCGATGGCCATGGCTCTGATCTTAATCAGGTAGTTCTTAAAGTTTTCGTCCCATTCCCAAACCCTTCGGTTGGTGGTGTACACAGTTCCTGTCCAATAGTCCTGGTTGTAATCGCGGATGGTGGTGGAGATCGCTTTTTGCAGGGCAAAAGCAGGCAAGGCAGGTACTTCAGGCGGAAAATAGTCGTTCGATGTTCCCTCGCCTCGAATGGCCGCTATGGGCAGAATAAAATCTCCAATGTCATTCTTCTTCTTCAAGCCTCCGCATTTGCCGAGAAACAGGGCCGCCTTAGGTTTGATGGCTGTGAGGCAATCCATAATAGTAGCGGCATTGGGGCTGCCCATACCGAAATTGATAATGGTGATGCCTCCAGCCGTGGCGCTGCGCATGGCCTTGTCGACTCCATTTACCTCTACGTTGTTCCACTCAGCAAACTTCTTTACGTAGTTGTCGAAATTGGTTAAGAGAATATACTGGCCAAAAGATTCCAGTGGCACCCCGGTATAGCGGGGCAACCAATTCTCCACGATATCTTGTTTGCTTTTCATAAAAGAAAGTTATTTTAACGTGTGTTCAGGTTAAATCTACCAGAAGTTGATTTCTCTTTAAAGAAAGAGGAGGGAAAAGTATGGATTTTCGATATCATCCGAAAAAAATACATTGTACTTACGCCCGAAGAATGGGTGCGTCAGCACTTCGTTCATTTCCTAATCAACCAGCACCACTATCCCAAGTCGCTGTTTAGGGTGGAAGGATCGCTTACCTATAACCAGCTTCAGAAGCGGTCGGATATCCTGATCAGGAACCGAGATGGCAAACCGTGGATGTTGATCGAGTGCAAATCGCCTTCCATCAAGTTGTCGCAGAAGGCATTTAATCAGATTGCCGTTTATAATATGACCATTGGCGCGCGTTACCTGGCCGTAACCAACGGCATGGTGCATTACTGTTGCGAGGCGCCAGCCCCCGGCAGCGAGGCCGTTTTTTTACCCGATTTTCCACCGTTTTCGTGAGGAAAAAGAAGCGGGCGGGCATGCCACGCATGCCCGCCCGCTGAAACTTACCCGAAGAAAAATCAGCCAATAAATTCCTTCACATCTGTGTATGCCAGGTTAAACGCATCGGCAACGGCCTTATACACCACCTTGCCCTGAATCACATTCAAGCCTTTTCTTAAATCTGCATGATCCTGACAGGCTTTCTTCCAGCCCATGCCCGCCAGTTTGATGGCGTACGGAAGCGTGGCGTTGGTAAGTGCCAGCGTGGAAGTGTAAGGAACGGCACCCGGCATGTTGGCCACACAATAGTGCACCACATCGTCAATGATGTAAGTAGGGTTTTCGTGTGTGGTAGGCTTGCATGTTTCAATACAGCCGCCCTGGTCAACAGCTACATCTACCAGCACCGTGCCCGGGCGCATGGTTTTCAGCATGTCTTTGGTAATCAACTTGGGTGCCTTGGCACCGGGAATTAAAACAGCGCCCACGATCAGGTCGTGTGTCTTTACCAGGTCGCGCAACACATATTCGTTCGAAACCATGGTATGCACGTTCTTCGGCATGACGTCATCCAGGTAACGCAAGCGGTTGATGTTTACATCGGTAATGGTAACATCGGCACCCATGCCGGCCGCAATTTTGGCAGCATTGGTTCCCACCACGCCACCTCCCAAAATCAGTACTTTGGCAGGCATTACACCGGGCACACCTCCCAACAAAATACCGCGGCCTTTCAAAGGCTTCTCCAGGTATTTGGCACCTTCTTGAATAGACATGCGGCCCGCCACCTCTGACATAGGAACCAACAACGGAAGGCTACCGTCTGCGCGCTCTACTGTTTCATAGGCCAAACAAACAGAACCCGATTTAATCATGGCATGTGCCAGTGGTTCGTAAGATGCAAAATGGAAATAGGTAAATACCAGTTGATCTTTTTTGATCAGTCCGTATTCCTGCTCAATGGGCTCTTTCACTTTCATGATCATCTCGGCAATCGCAAACACATCTTCCGCTTTAGGAAGTATTTTTGCACCAGCGCCAGCGTATTCTTCATCGCTGAAGCCGCTGCCCTCGCCCGCTTTGGTTTGCACATAAACCACATGTCCGCGTTTGGTCAATTCTTGTGTGCCGGCCGGAGTTAAGGCCACGCGGTTTTCATTATTTTTGATCTCCTTGGGTACCCCGATGATCATGATGCTAAATGTTAAAAGGTTATGATTCGATGAATGTTGGATTGCCCGAAAGGCCCGCAAATATAGCACTCGAATACGATTGCGGCAGGGAATTTTTACTTTTTTCAGAGCCATGACAGCCAATGGATTATATGCCTTTTACGGATCGCTCCGCAGGGGCATGGAGAACTATCTTCACTACCAGGATGGGTTGGAATACCTGTATTCTTTTCGCCTGCAGGGCTTCCGCCTCTACTCACTCGGGGCCTATCCGGCCGCGGTAAAAACGGGTAACAAGAGCCACAGCATGGTGGCAGAAGTATTCCGCATTTCAAAACGCGAAGTGGCTCAGTCCATCCACCAACTGGAAATCAATGCGGGCTATTACTTCGATACGCTGACGATTGCCGGAGAACAGGTAGGTATCTACCTTTTCAAAAGCTGCGAAAATTATCAGGAAGTTTCTTCCGGAGATTGGGTGAATTTCTTCCGGAAAACCGCGCAATGGTAACAGATTATTTGGTAGATTTTTTCTGCTTTGATCACCGGGTTCTTTTTCCCTATTTTTGATTTGAATCAAACGATAGCGGGTGAGCACAAAAGCAACTTTAACGCGCATGAGCGAGAAACAGGCAAAAGCCATTCTCGCAGATTACAGACTCGCGTGCGAGAGCCGCGAAGCAAGTCTGTTGGGGCGCAAAGAAGTATTCATGGGCAAAGCCAAGTTCGGAATTTTTGGCGATGGCAAGGAAGTAGCACAGATTGCCATGGCCAAAGTTTTTCGCCCTGGCGATTTCCGTTCCGGCTATTACCGCGACCAGACGTTTATGCTCGCCATTGGTGAACTCACACTCGAACAGTATTTCGCACAATTGTATGCCCACCCCGATGTGGAGGCCGATCCCGCCTCTGCCGGTCGATTGATGAATGGCCACTTTGCCACACGCCTACTTGACGAACGCGGAGCGTTCAAAAATCTGGCAGCCTCGAAAAACAGCAGTGCCGATATTTCGCCCACGGCAGCACAGATGCCGCGGCTGGTGGGTTTGGCCTATGCATCGAAATTATTCAGAGAGAATCCTGCCCTGAAGCACTACACGCAACTTTCGAACAACGGCAACGAAATTGCCTTTGGCACCATTGGCAATGCCTCCACCAGCGAGGGTATGTTCTTCGAAGCCATCAATGCAGCCGGTGTTTTGCAAGTGCCCATGTTTGTGTCGGTGTGGGACGATGATTACGGCATTTCTGTTCCTAAAGAATACCAAACTACCAAGGGCAGCATCTCGAAAATACTGGCGGGGTTTCAGCGCAACCAACAAGAGAAGGGGTTTGAAATCTTTACAGCCAAAGGCTGGAACTATCTCGAGCTGATCAATACCTACCAACAGGCAGAAAAGGTTTGTCGCGCGGAGCACGTTCCTGTGTTGCTGCACGTGGTGGAAATGACGCAACCACAAGGACATTCAACTTCGGGCTCGCACGAACGCTACAAAAGTAAGGAGCGCCTGAATTGGGAGAAAGAATACGACTGCATCCGCCAAATGCGCTTATGGATCGAAGCAGAAGGACTGGCTACAGCAGCAGAACTAGATGCGTTGGAGAAGGAGGCGAAAGCCACTGCCAAGGCGGCCAAAGAAGCGGCCTGGAAGAAATTTACAGACGATATTCAGCGCGACCAGCGCGAACTGGTAGAGATTTTGGAACTTGCCTCTCACGAGGAAGAAATTGCTGACATAAAAAATAACCTGGTTAAAACCATTAATCCGCTGCGCCTCGATAGCATGAAAGCAGCACGGCAAGCAGCACGCCTACTCAGAAATCAACCGGGGCCTGCGCGCGAGCAATTGATTGCGTGGATCAAGAGAAATGAGGCGGAGAATACGGATCGGTTTAATTCGCATTTACACAGTCAATCAGAGTGGTCCGCGTTGAATGTAGGTATGGTGCCCCCGGTTTATTCTGAATCTTCACCCATGCGCGATGGACGCGAAATACTGCAGGCTTGTTTTGATGCTGCCCTGAAACGCGAAGACAAGTTGCTGGCTTTTGGCGAAGATGTGGGCCGCATTGGCGATGTGAACCAGGGATTTGCCGGACTTCAGGAAAAGTACGGTGAGTTGCGTGTTACCGACACGGGTATACGCGAATGCACCATTGTAGGGCAGGGTATAGGGGCTGCGTTGCGTGGCTTGCGGCCCATTGCCGAGATTCAATACCTCGATTACCTGCTGTATGCCATCCAGATTCTGAGCGATGACCTTGCCTGCCTGCAATACCGCACCAAGGGAGGTCAAAAGGCACCGTTGATTGTGCGCACACGGGGCCACCGCCTGGAAGGCGTGTGGCACGCGGGCTCACCCATTGGTATGATTCTGGGCTGCGTGCGTGGCATGTATGTATTAGTACCTCGCAACATGACACAGGCGGCAGGCTTTTATAACACATTGCTGAAATCTGATGACCCGGCTCTGCTCATCGAATGTTTGAACGGGTACAGACTGAAAGAAAAATTGCCAGACAATATTGGTGAGTTTACCGTGCCGCTGGGCGTGCCTGAGGTGCTCAAGGAGGGCAACGATGTAACCGTTGTTACCTACGGCTCTATGTGCCGCGTGGTAATGGAGGCAGCTACCGAACTGGAACGCGCTGGCATTAGCTGCGAAGTGATCGATGTACAAACGCTGCTCCCGTTCGACAGGCACCAGTCGATTGTTAAATCTTTGAAAAAGACCAATAGGATAGTGTTTGCCGATGAAGATGTTCCGGGTGGTGCCACCGCCTTTATGATGCAGAAGGTGTTAGAAGAACAAGCGGGCTATCAATACCTGGATTCTGCCCCCATAACAATTACAGCCAAAGAACACCGGCCTGCCTATGGCTCAGACGGAGATTACTTTTCGAAGCCCAATTCAGAAGAAGTATACGACCGGATTTATGAATTAATGCGCGAAGCCGACCCCGCGCGTTTCAGTCCCCTTTACTAAGGCAAACGGCCCCAAACTCAACCGCGAATAGATTGGAGGGTAAACTCCGGAGTTTCGATGGTATTGCTTTTGTTGAGCGCCCGATCTTGGATTTGTATGCGCAACTTTAATGTCTTGATGCTGAACACAAACAGGAAACCCGTGCCGCGCATACCATAGCGAAGAACGCCCTCCAACGGACCCGGTTGATTTAGATTTTTGGCCAACACGGGGAAACGGCCATCATACGTAGAGCAAAACTCCTCCCGAAAATCGAATTCTTTGAACGAACCATCGGGCTGCTTAACCAGGTAGTCTACGAAGATATTGTAGTGGTTGGGGTTTAATTCAATATAAACCGTGTCAATCACCTGGTTGGCGCTGTTGCGTTCGAGTTCCCAGTTGATGCAATCGAAGGGTTTTACATAGTCGGGTAAATTGGCAAAAAGTGGATCTGTTCTTTTGATAGCATAATTCAATCGTTTGCCAGCGTTAGGACCTTCTGTAACGGTAAAGACGAACTTTTCGTTGTAACAAATCGGATTGTCCTCAGGTCCATAGCATCCGGTTTCCGAGGGTTGTAAACCCAAGTTGCCATCGCCATCGCGAAAAAACAGTTCTACGATCAGCGAATCCTCGTTGTCGGGAGATTGCTTGAACACGACATCTCTGAATTCAATTTCGGGTTGGGCGGGGTATTCGGGTGGATCGAAGCACGAAAGCACGCCCAAGCTCACAAAAATCAACAACAGTCCGGTGCCGGATAACTTCATTTTATACCTTTAAACTTTGTAAAATAATCAACGCCTGAACACATTTAAAAGTTTTGCCGGCAATTTATACTCGCTCCAGGAACGTGATTTTAACGCCCTGGCATTAGAAATATTTCGATACCAGGCGGCAAACAATCCTGTTTACCGCGAATACCTGTACCACCGCCAAGTGGATATTGGCCGCATCTCAGCGTACGATCAGATTCCCTTTTTGCCCATCTCCTTCTTTAAATCCCATCTGGTTAAAACGGGAAGCTGGCCTGAGGAAACTGTTTTTACCAGCAGTGGCACCACTGGGTCGGTTGTTAGCCGCCATGCGGTGCGCCAGCTTCACTTCTACCTCCATCATTCACTCCGCATTTTTGAACACTTTTTTGGTCGGATTGACCAATACCATGTTTTGGCATTGCTACCTTCTTACCTGGAGCGTGCGGGGTCTTCTCTGATTGCCATGGCCCGGCATTTCATCGATGAGAGCCGGTCGCCTTTTTCTGGATTTTATCTGCACAACCTTGCTGAACTGCATAGGCAATTAGGCAAATTGCGAGGCAGTAACCGCAAGGTTTTGCTGTTGGGTGTAACCTTTGCACTGCTCGATTTTGCGGAGCAGTACCCCATGGATTTGAGTCATGGTATGGTGATGGAAACCGGTGGAATGAAAGGGCGAAGGCAGGAGCTGACCCGGCAGGAGGTACACGAAATACTGAAATCGCGCCTTCAACTCTCTAACGTTCATTCCGAATATGGCATGACGGAGTTGCTGTCGCAGGCCTACTCAACAGGGGAGGGGCGCTTTCAGTGCCCGCCATGGATGAAGGTACTGCTCCGCGATCCGGAAGACCCGTTTGATCATCCTGAAATGCGCCAGCAGGGTGCTCTGAACATCATAGACCTGGCCAACTTCGATTCCTGTGCATTTATTGAAACCCAGGATTTAGGTAAAAAGCACGAACAGGGTTACTTTGAGGTACTTGGGCGGATGGATAACTCGGATATTCGGGGTTGCAATCTTTTGGTTGGATAGCCGATTTTTTCGCTAAACCGCAATAATCTTACTTCGGATTTGTTAAAAATTAAAAGAATCCTATTTTTGTTCATTACCAAAGCCACTGTCATGAAAAAAGTTTTAGCCCTGATCGCACTAGCCGCCTTTGTGTCTGCCTGTAGCCAGTATACTTGCCCTACCTACAGCAAAAAAGAGGTGAAGAAGCAGGTGGCTGAAAGCCGCGTGTAGTTCGTTCCTCCCGGTGACTAAGTATACTTCCGAACATCCTGTTCGGTTATCTGGTCGCCACTCATAATCACCAATCGCTCCACCACGTTTCTCAATTCGCGGATGTTCCCCGTCCAGGGGTTTTTCGCCATTTCGTCCAGCGCTTTCCGATCTATTGTTTTCTTCTTGGCTCCATACTCCTGTGCAATATCGGCCAGGAACTTGTCCACCAGCAGCGGAATATCTTTGACCCTGTCTTTCAGTGCCGGCACCCGAATGATGATGACACCCAACCGGTGATAGAGGTCTTCGCGAAAGCGGTTTTCGCTGATTTCGTTTTTTAGATCCTTGTTGGTGGCAGCCACTACGCGCACATTTACGGCAATGTCTTTATCGCCACCTACGCGCGAAATTTTATGCTCTTGCAGCGCACGCAAAACCTTGGCCTGGGCCGAAGCGCTCATGTCGCCAATTTCGTCCAGAAAGAGCGTGCCTCCATCGGCTTGCTCGAATTTACCGATGCGCTGTTTCACAGCCGAAGTAAATGCGCCTTTCTCGTGACCAAAAAGCTCACTTTCAATCAACTCGCTGGGAATGGCCGCGCAGTTAACTTCCACGAAGGGCGCTTGTGCCCGTTGGCTCTGCTCATGGATGGCGCGGGCTACCAGTTCTTTTCCCGACCCGTTTGGGCCCAAAATTAATATGCGTGCATCGGTGGGGGCCACCTTCGCAATCATCTCTCTCACCTGCATCATAGCCTCCGACTCGCCCACCATTTCGTACTTGCCGGCTATTTTCTTCTTCAGCGTTTTGGTTTCCTTCACCAGCGTATTCTTGTCGAGCGCATTGCGCAGGGTAATCAACAGCCGGTTGAGATCGGGCGGTTTCTGCAGGAAATCGTACGCGCCCATTTTGGTGGCATCTACCGCCATTTCGGTGGTGCCGTGGGCCGAAATCATGATAAAAGTGGTGCCTATGCCTTTTTCTTTTGCTTTTTGCAGCACTTCCATGCCGTCCATCTTGGGCATTTTGATATCGCAAAAGGCCAGGTCGTAGGGATTGCTCTCCAACATAACCAGCGCCTCCTGCCCGTCCCGCGCTTCGTCCACCTCCAGTTTCAGGTCTTTTTGATCTTTCAGAATGTCTTTCAGCACAGCTCGAATGCTGGCCTCATCTTCTATGAGCAGGATTTTAGGCATGACGAAATTGGATAAAATTTTATGCAGGATACATAGAAAATGGCAGACACGGAAGATGGGATGTGGGTTGTGTTGGCCAAGCCGAAGGCGATTTGCCGGGCGAAACTCCCCGATCACCACTAAGGCGCTTCCTGAAATGCCTATGATGCGGAGGAAAAAAAATGCAAGCCTGTAAGCCGGGTTCTGTCACCCCAATGAAACCACCGGAGCTCTTATCATTTATCTGGTCCTGACGTCACCATCAGGATCAATCAGCCTACCCACCCCGAAAGGTTGCCGAAGCAACCTGGACCAGAGCTAATCACGCTTCGGGGCCTATTTGGCCTTTCAACTCGTAAGGTTTTCCATGCCCCTGATGTCACCATCAGAGCGGTGGGCTCTTACCCCGCCTTTTCACCTTTTCCCTGGCGGCAAGCGTCAGGGTAGTTTGTTTTCTGTGGCACTATCTGTTGCCGACCTTTAGCGTCAGCACCTTCCTGTTAGGAAGTACGATGCTCTTGCGTTGCCCGGACTTTCCTTACTGATGTGTTGCCACCAGCACGATAAGACGGCTTGCGGGGCAAAGGTACGAAATCAGTGGCAAAAGAGTTCAGTGTACATCGGCACCGGTCAGTTTCATTTCAAATTGATCGGCCAGGTTTGCTACTTCCTGCAGCATTTCCTTTAGTGTATTCTCAGTAATTCCATCCATCGAGGCCACAGCCTCCACTTGCAGGTAGTTGTCGGCAATGATGAAACGGCTATAGCTAAAGTAGGAGGTTTGCTCGAGCAGCATTTGCCAGTCAATACCCGCCTGAACGGGGCATACTTTCGATTGGAAACCCAGCAGCGGCCGATTGTACAATTCACTTTGGCGCACCGTGCCAATTACGGTTTGGTAACGGCCGCCAGAAACTGGCACAATGATAATGGAATGCTCGGGTGAATATTCGGTGTATTGCACGCCTAACTCCTCGGAGTATTTGCGCATGAACAGACTTACATCCATAGGCTCGGGGTTTGAATGCCCAAAGTACAAAATCTGCCGCTCTTATTTTAGAAATAGAATGGATGGAACTTTACTCCCTTGCGGGAAAACGCCAGGGCCGGGGCCGGAAATTTGATCACCCGAAAAACCGATAGCACGCCTTTGAGCACTTTCGATTTTACCGGCAAAGCATGGGCAAACAAGTCAACGCTTATATAATACTGCCGATACGGATCCCAGCCGTTACTTTGGTTTTGCTCTTCGCGCGCATAGATCATGTTGTGTGCGCCATAGCCTACCGAAACGCCCAGCCAGTGCGGCCAGAGACTTTCCGGGCGGGTAACCGGTTGCCACGAGAGCCAGTAGGTTTGGCCGTTGTAGTCTTTCATGATTTCTTCTGCACCATGTCCTAATAGCGAGGGTCGCAGGGCAGCCAAGTCGGTGAAATGAAACGAAAATTTCGGGTGAAGGCGGAAAGCGCCACCCCTGCCACTCTGCGCAAGAAAGAGCGCGCTGCCCACCAGGTTGGCCCCCACATCAGATACGGAGGCACCATAGGCCACCGAACGGCCGTCAAAATATTCGATGGATGAGAGCATCACAAAACCAGCTACTGCGCCTATCCACACCGATTTTCGCTCCGGTAAACCCGACCACGCCAACAATTCTTTTGTGGCTGCGCTGACGTAATAACCCGAATAAATGTGGCCAGCCTTGTCCATTTGTTTCCACTCGGCTGCATCGTTAAAAAAGCGAAACGACTGCCGGCCTTTGCCTTCGTACCAAATCTGGTTGAGTGCAATCATGCTGCCGACATATAGTGCCGAAGCTGCGGCAACGGTCAGCACGATTTTTTTTTGTGATGGTTGATGAACCGTATCTGCTGCGGGCTGAGCCACGGAGCTTATGGTATTAGCCATCAGAAAAAGCAAAAGAAGGTTACAGCGGGCCATCGTATTCAGCATCTTCCTCCTGGGCCTCCATTTCTCTTCTGCGCCTTTCGCGGGCAAACCGCAGCAAGTCGCGCACTTCGTTGAAGTTTTGGGTATGCATTAGGCTGAACCCGGTGGTTACTGCTGTTTGCGCACCCAGCGACTGGTTCAAAGCGTTTACGTTAGACCGGCTGTACATCTTCACTTTAAACTTACCGTCAGGGGTTAAGAGATAGTCCACCGTCCAGTCGCCTGCCAGAGAGGCTACGCTCTGCTGCACCTGGTTTTGATTTTGAAACGTGCCATCGCGCGTAACGCGTAGGCGGCCGCCCAAGAAAGAGTAGGAGAGTCGCAACTGAAAGGTATTAAAAGCTTCCTGGTCGAGCGAACCCAAATCGATATCGAAGTCTATTTCCAGGTTTTGATCTACCTGAGTGAGCCAGTAACTCAATTGGTTGGAGAGCAACTCGCTCACACTGTTTGCCAACGACCCGCTGGTGCTGAAGGCATCGGGTGGCGAAAGCTTGCGCAACACAATGAGGCTAAAGACCTGACGCATCAGTTCCTGCTCATCAAGCTTGTTGAGGAAGGCATTGAAATCAAAATTGAGCCGAACGGGTGGCAATCCTTCCACTACCACGTTGTCGGGCAAATCAACGCCTCTGATGGCAAACTTGATGGTGGGGGAGAGCATGGCCTCTTCCAGCGTGAGAATTACTTCCAGCGGATATTTTCTGCGTATGGCAGGCGCGGAGATGTAACGTTCATCGGTATAGATAGGGGATAGCGAAGATAGCTGGCGGTAGCCTGCGGTAATATTCATGGTGCCCTGGTAAGGATCGCCATACCACGTAATGCGGCTTCCGGGCTTGATGTAAAATTCTTTGTTTACAATGTCGTACAACGTAAAGTTATAAGCACCCTCGGTAAACTCTATCAGCCCGAACATATTGAATTCACCTTTGGTATCGAGTTGCAGCTTGATGTCGCCATTACCCCGCCCGCGAATGATGTCTCCGGCTTTGATGTCGAAAATAATTTCAGCATAGGCATCGGGTGTAATGTCCAGGTTCAGATCCATGGTGATGCCCGTCAGCTCTGTTTGTTTTTTTACCTCCACCGGTGCGGTTTGCTGAGTGGTGTCTGTAAAGTGTGTAAAAGAGATGAAATCTTTTTTCTCTGTTTCTTCCGCCCCGCTAATGGGTATGTAGATTTTTGAATTTTTTTCGGTTCGCCCGGTGGCGGAAATTTTCAGATTAGAAGATGGTCCGAAAATATTCAGTCGGCCGGTGGCATAGCCCTGCCCGTAGAAAAGACTGTTGTCTTTGGCAGTGGTGTTCAACACCTGGAAATTGGTAAACGTGCCATCGAGGTTGAGCCTGAATTTGTTGAAGTCTTTGTGCGCAATGTAGCCACTGAGTGTGCCTTTGTTATTGAATGCATCGGTTACATCAAAATCTTTGAAAACAAATTGCGTGGGTGTCATCTCCAGTGTTCCTGTAAACCGGTAAAACGTCTGCAGGTAGTCAATCATGATCTCGCCCTTTTCAACTTTACCCTCGCCACGCACGCTGGGTTGCGCAAAAGATCCGGTAATCTGGTAGCGGCCGGTAAGGTCGCCATTAATCTTCGAGAAGATACCCCGCAATACGGGCTCCAGTATTTGTAGTTTGGCTTTGCTAAAGAGAGCATCAATGTGCAAGGGGCTTTCACTTTCTGAAGGATTGTAATAGCCCTGAATGTTTACCGTGCGCTCAGTCAACCGGTCGATAAAAAAGTTGATGTCGAACCGTTGCTTTTCAGGAACCCAGGCGGTGGTGCCATGTACATCGCCAATCAGGAAATTATTCACCGTGAGGTCGCGCACCATAATGTCGTTTTGCACAGTAGGCTGCCCGAGCAAACCGGTGGTGGCCACCGTTCCGTTGGCAATGCCGTAGAAGCTTTCACTGCTGATGGCATCCAGTAAGTCCAGGTTCAGATCTTTGGCAATGATGCGGAACGTTTCGGTGTCGCGTGCGGAGATGATTCCATCCGCCAAAATGGATTCGTTGCCGTGCTGGGCCAGCAACTGATGTACGCTGATTTCGTTGCCATGCAGTAGTATATAATTTTCCTCATCAATGGTCCACAGTTTTTCCAATGCCTGTATGCGCGAGGGAAGTATTTTGATGCGGGTTGTGTCGCGCAAAAAGTCGATAGACGACCTGAGTCTGAGTTTGTTGTTAAGTCCATCCTGGTCAATATTCAGGCTAAGGTCCACATGGTCTTCATTCCAGATTCCCTCTACAAACAGGTCTTTGGTGCGTAGTTGGTTGGTGATGGACTGCTGCCGGCTTTGCAGGGTGAGCAGGGCCAACACGGTGGCACTGTCGCGCAGTTTGGAGCCGGTTAGTTCCAGGTCGTTTTGAGTGAACTGAACACCCTCGAATACAAGCGTATCGATATGCGACAGGGCGTGTAAAATGGTGGTGTACCCGTTGGAGAAACGTCCTTGCAGGGATGTGCCTTTCGAAATTTGCAGATTGATGCCAGCCAGTTCGGTAAGTGGATTAATGTTGTGCAACTGTATAGAGAACCGTGCATCGTACGATGCGTTCGCGGGCCTTTGTATTTGGTAATATTCTTTGAGTGCCGCCTCGTTGTTTTGTAAACTGATGGCCAGTTCTTTGGCCAGGCGCGCCAGGTCTTCGAAGAGCGTGGAGTGGTAATAGTTGCCTTGCACAGATGCATCCAGCAACGAACTGCGTATCCGTAAACTTCTTTCGGTATCTGTTTTTTCCGAGAATACGTGAATGGAGTCCAGCGAAATGGCGTTGTCAAGGTATTCCACATAGGTGTTCTTGAACAGGGCATCGCCCAACAGGCTATCCAACTTGAGCCCTTTGGTATTGATGTCTACAAAAGAATGGAGAAAAAGATGTTCGCGCGTAATACCCAGCGGCTGCAGCCAAACGGAATCCAGTTGGGCCTCAATATTGATTTCGTTTTTCTGATCGCGGAAGTCGAGTGATCCTTTGGCCTGGAGGCGTATGTTAGGATCATCGATGGAAACATTGCCATTGAAAAACTGGCTGGCCAGCCGTGCATTGGTTGCTATGTTTTGGTAGGTATAACCCCTCACGCCAAGTGTTTGAATGGTACCCGTCAGCAGAAAGTTGGCCGATGAATAGCTCAGGCCTCGTCCGTTGATGTTCCCTCGCAGCGTCACCTTTTGAAAATTAGAGGTGTCGTTCAGAAATGTGCCCAGGTCGAATTGGGTAAGTGCGAGGCTACCCCGGTAGGTAGAAAGATCCGGGTTTGCTTCGTTAATTTTCAGGTTGATGTCTGACTTAATAGTACCTATTGGGCCTTGAAGTATGGCGTTGGCAACAAAGTCGTTGAAAAACCCCGTGAAGGTTCCATTTAACTTAAAACGTCCCAGCGGTCTTAATCGTTTATACACCTCATCATCCAGCGCAAACTGCAGATCGCGGATGTCGGTTTCACTTTGGTTGAGTTGTAAGGTGATGAAGGTTTCATTCAGGGCCGGAAGTCCGTCCATGCTCAGCCGACCCATTATCTGTGTTTGGCCATACTTTAATTGCATGTCGCGCATAAATAGGCGCGATACCTTTCCTGTAAGGTTTCCATTGATTTGCAGCGGATGTTGCAACTGCCGGGCTTCTGGTGCGAAGAGTGCCAGGTCTTCGGGGTGTAGCGAAGTGTTGCGTAGCCGGGCCCGTATGTTTACTTTGTCATTGAAGTCGTTAAGGTCTAATTGACTGCGGTATGTAAATACGATGGTATCGCTTACTACACTTTTGCCGGCTGCCAGCCGTAGGTTCAAAAACTCCATCGAACTTTGCGAGATCCTGAAATAGGTTTGCATCGAATGAAGACCCAGCCGGGTTGCAGCGTCCTTGGCCTGCAATCCATTCAAATTAAACTGAATGGTGTCGCCTATTACCTGGAAATTGTCGAGTTCTCCGTGCACAATGTCCACATCGAAGTGGTAGTAGTCGAAGCCCTCGATTGAATCATGATCTGTGTCGTTGTAAACAAACCGCGATTCGGTAAGCGCAATTTCGCCCACATTGATTTTCGGGCTGGCTCCATCACCACCGCCTCCCTGATTGAGTCTGCTGATCCACACATTGATATTCAGATCGCGAGAAGTATCCGTCTCCTGAATTTTCACCAGGTTTACCGCCACACCATGCAGGGTGGCACCATCGATATTCACGTGGTTACCGGTTAGCAAGCTGCTGATGCGGAAGTTGATCTGTAAATTCCCGGCCTCAATCATGGTATTCTTTTCCGGGTCTTCCACGCGCAGGCCCGTAATTTCAACATGGTCGTACCAGAGCAGATAAATGGATTGAAAGCTAACGGGGAATCCCGTCTGTTCGGAGAGCAGGCGTGTATAGCGGCCAATCAGGCGCTCCTGCACGATGGGTAGTTGAAACAAAAAGAAAAGACTGAGAAAAATAACCAGCGTAACATATCCCCCGTACAGAATTGATACGCGCAGCCACCGGAAAACTTTAATTTTAATAACTTGCCAGTTCATTTTTCCCACCCATGCATCCCGTTATCCTTGCCATTGAGTCATCCTGCGATGAAACTTCTGCGGCCATCATTCAGCACGGCAAGGTACTTAATAATGTAGTTGCCTCGCAAACCGTGCACCAGAAATACGGAGGCGTGGTGCCTGAGTTGGCATCGCGCGCTCACCAGCAGAATATCTGGCAAGTGGTGAACGAAAGTTTTGCCCAGGCGGGTATGTCGCCCGCGCAATTAGATGCGGTGGCTTTTACCCGGGGCCCCGGCTTGATGGGTGCGTTGCTGGTGGGCACGTCTTTCGCAAAGGGATTAGCGTGGTCTTTGGGTTTGCCTTTGATAGAGGTGAACCACATGGAGGCCCACATTCTGGCGCATTTTATTGAAGAGCCGCGCCCCGCGTTCCCCTTTCTTTGCCTTACGGTAAGCGGAGGCCACACACAGATCGTTTTGGTAAACGACTACCTGGATATGACGGTGATAGGCGAGACCAAAGACGATGCCGTGGGCGAGGCTTTCGATAAGGCGGCCAAGATGATGAATTTACCCTATCCCGGAGGACCGCTGATCGACCGGTATGCGCAAGGGGGCAACGCATCGGCTTACTCTTTTCCCCCAACCAGCGTACCGGGCCTGGATTTTTCGTTCAGCGGCATCAAAACTGCCTTTCTGTATTTTTTGAGAGACGAAACAAAAAAGGACGCCTCGTTCGTAGAGAAAAACAGGGCCGATATTTGCGCGAGTTTTCAGGCGGCCCTGGTAGGCATGTTGCTTCATAAACTGGAACTGGCCGTAAAGCAAACGGGCATACAACGCGTAGCCGTTGCCGGTGGGGTGTCAGCCAATTCGTATCTGAGAAAACGACTGGCGGAAACGGCCCTCGCCCGCCAGTGGGAAATTTTTGTCCCCGCCTTCCAATACTGTACCGATAATGCCGCCATGATCGCCATGGCCGCTCATTTTAAATATCAAAAAAGTATTTTTGCCGACCTTTCCGTGGCGCCCGTACCTTACCTGGCCATGGGCACGGAATAAAATGCCAAACACGGCTGCCGCTTACTTCATGAAATATCTATGCACCAACGCATCCACAACCATGATAAAAAGGAATGACTATTACATCTGGCGATGAACCGGAAAATTGTTTACAGATGAAATTGATTTTTAAACCGGGCGATGAAAAAGAGTTCAGGAAAACGGTAACTCCGGACGACTGCGCCACATTTAATAATGAGTTGTTGCATCCGGTTTATGCCACCTTTGCGTTGGCACGTGACATGGAGTGGTCTTCGCGTTTATTTTTTCTTGAAATGCGCGAGGCAGACGAGGAGGGTGTGGGTACGCATTTAACTATCGACCATCGAAGCCCTGCTTTTGTGGGCGAAGAAGTTATCTTTACAGCCCGCGTGGAGCGGGTGGAGGGAATGAATCTGTTTTGTGCGATAGAAGCACGTACTGAACAGCGGCTGATCGCCACGGGCCGCACCGGCCAAAAGATGTTGAAGAAAGAAAAATTAAAACGCTTATTTACGAAGCCGTGATGGGGGTATGACAAAAGACCGGTTTGCCAAGGATATTAATGTGCGCAATAAAAAGGCTTCGTTCGACTACGAGTTTCTCGAGAAGCACGTGGCAGGACTGGCGTTGATGGGAACGGAGATAAAATCCATTCGCGAGGGTAAGGTAAACCTGCAGGATGGATATTGCTATTTTTCGAGGGGCGAAGCTTTTGTGAAGGGTATCAACATTTCGGCCTACACGCAGGGCACCCATTACAACCACGAGCCCCTACGCGAACGCAAACTGCTGTTGAAGCGGCAGGAGATCAGGCGGCTGGAGGCGAAAGTGGAGGAGAAGGGCCTTACACTGGTACCGGTGAGGTTGTTTATCAACGACCGGGGATTGGCGAAACTGGAGATTGCCCTCGCCCGCGGAAAGAAAACCCACGACAAGCGGGAGAGCATCAAGGAAAAAGATATCAAACGAGAACTGAGCAGGATTAAACTGGCGTAAATGAGTGGTGTGCTGCAACATGGCGTTAGCCGACTAACATTGATACCCGTTCGGAAGGAACCCGACCACCGGACCGAACAGGTAACCCAGTTGTTGTTTGGCGACCACTACGAGGTAACGGACTATTCCACCAACCGGCAGTGGATGCGCATTCGCATTTATGCCGATCAATACGAAGGATGGATTGATGCCAGGCAGCATCACGACATCAGCAAAGAATACTTCGACCAGATTAATGTGGCCAACTTCAAGATTACTACCGATGTAACTGCCAGCATCTTGTATCGCAAGAGCCCCTTAACCATTGTATTGGGTAGCATCGTTCCCATTTCCGGCTCAGAGCTTTTTAAAATGGAGGAACAGTTTGCGTTTAATGGCGAGGCCAAAAGCCTGGGGCAAAGAAGAGACTTTGATTACGTGAAAACCATGGCCTACAAATACCTCAACGCGCCCTACCAATGGGGCGGCAAAAGTCCGTTTGGTATAGATTGCTCGGGTTTGGTGCAAATGGTTTACAAACTGGCAGGCCACACGCTGCAGCGCGATGCGGCCCAGCAATACACGCAAGGCAAAAAGGTAAAGGGCTTTGATGAAATTCAACCAGGCGACCTGGTATTTTTTGGTAAAGACAATCAGCCGGTAAACCATGTGGGCATAGCGCTGCCCGATGGCAAAATCATACATGCCAGTGGCCACGTACGGGTAGACCACCTGATGGAAGAGGGAATTCTGCAGGCAGAAACAAAAATATTTACCCACCTGTTTGCCGGTGCCCGCAGAATACTCTGATGTTTGCGGTGGGTTCAGGGCATGAGCACCCATACATTCCAATTCCAGATGAAACTCCCTACCATCACAACAAACAAAAGCAGCACCACCAGTTGGTGTACCCATTCCTGCCGGTAGTTCAAGCGTATCAGCGATAATAATAATAGCAGCAGCAATGCCGGCACCAGGCTATCCACCAGCGCCCTTTTCAGGATAAACGTATTGTCGATGATGGACAGCACCGAGAGCAGGCAAATCAGGAAGAAGAACTTGCGGTAGTTGGCAAAGTAGTAGGCACGGAGGTCGATGGCCACCAGGCTCCAGTCGGATGGAAAGAGCAGGCGCGCCAGTATGAACAGGTTGATGGGGTAGAGCAGCGTGAAGAGGAACACGGGCAACCGCCACACGGTGTCATGCCGCAGGTCGAACAGCAGCCACCACTCCTGCAAGTGAAGAAAGAAAACAAGAAAAGCCCACAACAAATGCGGCCAGAATATTTTTGTGCGGCTGTTATGTTGAATTAAATCGGCCACACCCGTAACAATCTGGGTAATGCCCAGGCCTAATACAATGGATATCAATACCGAAACGTATTCAAACGGACTCATGTGGATAAGTTGCAAGTTGCTGATCGCAAATCACTTAATGGTTCCCACTTTTTAGCATGGGTTTGTAATTTAAATCCATTCTAAATAATTTGAAACAGGTAAAGTGCAGACAACTTTTAGGTAGAAATGCAAGTGCAATTTTGTTGATGCAGGCATCATTTTTTGTGCAAGTTGAAGTGGTGGCTGCACCCTAAAAATAAATTTGAAATGATGCATTCGGAATGTACATTTGTGCGATTTGCATAAAACCGAAGTCCTAAACATCATGATGCAACAACGATCCTCCGGTTCACTTCTCGCTACACTCATTCTACTATTTGCATTTTCACTTCCTGCTTTTTCACAAGACATCTCCACCGACCCGGCTGCCATCAGCGCGGGCGAGGCGTTGTTCAATGGCAACTGTAAGGCTTGCCATCGCGTGAAGCAGAAGTTGGTAGGTCCTGCCCTGGCCGGGATTGAGGACCGTGCACCTTCCATTCAATGGATTAAGGACTGGGTGCGCAACCCCGCCAGAATGATTGCCAGTGGCGATGAGTACGCCAACAAGATTTATAATGAGTACAACAAAAGCCAGATGACGGCTTTTACCAGCTACACAGACGACCAGATTATGAACATCTTGGCCTATGTGAAAGCGGAAGCTGCCAAGGCAGATACCCCGGCATCAGGCTCCACGCCTACAGCCCAAACGGCAGGCGAGGGCGGTGGGGTGCCCACGGCCTACCTGAACGCCATACTGGTGGGTATGATCGTCATACTGGTGTTGCTGCTCATCATTCTGGGTCTTATTATCAATGCCCTCAAAAAATACCTCGATCAGAAAGAACTTAGCGAAGAAGACCGCGAGCAGGTGCATTCGCCCTTCACGTTGGGCACCATTTCGCGCAGCCCTGGCTTTATCTTCCTGGTGGTGTTTGCGGTTTCGGCCATCGCCTTCAAAACGGTTATCGATGGTTTGTACTCCATTGGCGTTCAGCAAAATTACCAACCCAAGCAACCCATTGCATTCTCGCACAAGATACATGCCGGTCAGTACGAAATCGACTGCCAGTATTGCCACACAGGTGTACTGAAAGGCAAGCAAGCCAACATTCCCTCACCCAATATCTGTATGAATTGCCACTCGCAGATTCGCGAAGGCACCAATACCGGCACGGGCGAAATTGCCAAGATCTATGCAGCCGTTGGTTTCGATCCCAACACGTCTACCTACACCGGTAACACCAAGCCGATCGAGTGGGTACGCATCCACAACCTGCCGGACCTGGCATATTTTAACCACTCGCAGCACGTAAATGTGGGTGGCATTGAGTGCCAGACTTGCCACGGCCCCATTCAGGAAATGGAAGTGGTGAAGCAATACTCTTTGCTGACCATGGGCTGGTGCATCGACTGCCACCGCAAAACCGATGTAAACACCAAGGGCAATGCTTACTACGACAAGCTGCTGGAATTACACAACAGCAAAAATGCCATGAAGGTGGAAGACATTGGCGGCCTCGAGTGTGCCAAGTGTCACTATTAATATTTGTAAATCAAGCTTTCGATTCTATATAGTATTGTATGAGCGCAACTAAAACATACTGGAAAGGTCTCCCCGAATTAAAGAACGACATCTCGGTTGTGAAGAATGCTGGCAACGAGTTCGGCAATGAACCCGACCCCGGTCATTCCAGAAGAGACTTTTTGAAGATGATGGGCTTCAGCGTGGCCGCTGCTTCCCTGGCCGCCTGCGAGGCACCCATTCGCAAAGCCATTCCTTATGTTAACAAGCCGGTGGATGTAGACCCCGGCATTCCCAACTATTACGCTTCTACTTATGTAAGTGGTGGCGACTACTGCAGCATTGTGGTGAAGACCCGCGAAGGCCGCCCGATCAAAATCGATGGCAACAGTCTTTCGAGTGTTACCATGGGTGGCACCAGCGCACAGGTAGAAGCATCTGTGTTGTCGCTCTACGATAACTATCGCCTGCGTGGCCCGCGTAAGGGTGCCGATGCATCGGATTGGGAAACCATCGACAAAGAGATCATCAGCAAGTTAGAAGAGATTGCGGCCAAGGGCGGTCAGATCAGAATTGTGAGTAACACCATTCTGAGTCCCAGCACCAAGGCTGCCATTGCCCGCTTCACCGCCAAATACCCCACAACGCAACACGTTCAGTACGATCCTACTTCGGCTTACGGTATTTGGAAAGCCAACGAGGCGTCTTTCGGCACCGGCTTTATTCCGTCATACGATTTCAGCAAAGCTGCAACCATTGTAAGCATCGGTGCCGATTTTATTGGCACCTGGTTATCACCCATTGAGTTTTCGAAGCAGTTTGCATCTACCCGCGAGGTTACGGAAGAGAAGCGCGAAATGTCGCGTTTGTACCAGTTCGAATCGAACCTCTCGCTGACTGGGGCAAATGCAGACTATCGTACAACCATCAAACCTTCGCAAGAAGGTTTGGTAGTGGCACAACTCTATAATTTAATTGCAGCCAAAGCGGGGCGTCAGGCTGTTTCTGCCAGCATCGACAAAGTGGCTAACCTGGAAAAGGCCGCGAATGAATTGTGGAACAACCAGGGCAAAGCCTTGGTAGTATGTGGCTCTAACGATCAAAACGTGCAGGTATTGGTGAATGGCATCAACGACATGCTGAATGCGTATGGCACAACCATTCTTGCCAACAAGCCCGTCAATTTCCGTCAGGGTAATGACGAAGTGATGGATGCTTTTGTGAGCGATGTGGAGGCCGGCAAAATCGATGCAGTGATATTCTTCAACGCCAACCCTGTGTACGATCATCCCCGTGGCGAAAAGTTAGGTGCCGCACTGAAGAATGTGTCACTAACAGTTTCTACCTCCTACACAGAAGACGAAACGGCATCGGCTGTTGCCTATAAGGCCCCCGATCACCACTACCTCGAGTCGTGGAACGATTTCGAACCCAAAAAGAACTCCTATAGCCTATCGCAACCTGCTATTACGCCAATCTTTAAAACCCGCCAGGCACAGGAAAGCTTCCTGGTGTGGGCAGGCGAAACGGGCGCTGATTATTTCAATTTCGTAAAAGAAAACTGGAGAAGCTGGTTCTACGTCAAGGCCTCTACGTTGATGGACTTCCAATCGTTCTGGGACAAGTGCCTGTACGATGGTGTTTATGAGGTAGCCGCTACAGACAATACCCGCGTTTCTTTCAATCAGGGTGCGGTGTCGGCTGCGGGTGCTGCCGTGGCTTCCGCCTACCAGGCTTCGACCTCCGGCTTTGAACTGGCCGTGTACGAAAGCAGCGTAATTGGTAGCGGAGCACAAGCCAACAACCCGTTGTTGCAAGAACTTCCCGACCCGATTACCAAAGCCGTGTGGGATCACTACGTGACGCTTTCGCTGAAAGACGCTACCGCCCTGGGCATAGAGAACGATGCCGAAGGACGCACTCAGAAAGTGAAACTCACTGCGAACGGAAAAACCGTTACGGTGGCCGCGCTGGTGCAGCCCGGACAGGCCGTGGGAACCATTGGTATTTCTTTGGGCTACGGCCGCACGAAAGTGGGTAAGGTAGCCGAAGGTATCGGGGTGAACGCTTACCCTTTCCTTACCCTGGCAGGTGGTTCAATTCAATACAGCCTGACCAAAGGCGTACAGTTGGAAAAGACAAACGAAGATTTCCAGGTTGCACAAACGCAGATTCAGGGAACGGCCATGGGCAGAACCAACGTTATCCAGGAATCTACACTGGCAGACTATACGCGGAATCCGAACTACTGGAGAGAAAAATCGATTAAGATTACCAAGTGGGATGAAAAGGTAGACCCCAGCTCTCTCAGCTTGTGGAAAGGCCACGAATATAAGAATCACCATTGGGGTATGGCCATCGATTTGAACACGTGTACCGGTTGTGGTGCGTGCGTGGTGGCTTGTAATGTAGAAAACAACGTGGCCCTGGTAGGTAAAGAAGAAGTAATCAACCGCAGGGAAATGCACTGGTTACGCATCGACCGCTACTACAGCAGCGATGAAAAGGACCCAGGCAACTATCAGGAGATTGAGGTGGCGTCCGAAAACCCTGAAGTGGTGTTTCAGCCTATGTTGTGCCAGCATTGCAACAACGCCCCTTGCGAAACGGTGTGCCCGGTTGCCGCAACCACACACAGCACCGAAGGTTTGAACCAAATGACCTACAACCGCTGTATCGGTACGCGCTATTGTGCTAACAACTGCCCCTATAAAGTAAGACGTTTCAACTGGTTTAAGTACCACGACAACCAGCAGTTCTACCAGGCTAACCCTGCCATGAACACAGATTTGGGTCGCATGGTATTGAACCCTGACGTTACCGTGCGTAGCCGTGGTGTAATGGAGAAGTGCTCATTCTGTGTGCAGCGCATCCAGGCAGGTAAACTCCAGGCAAAACGCGAGCGCAGAAAGCTGGGTGCAGACGAAGTGCAGGTAGCCTGCTCGGCTTCGTGTACAACGGGCGCCATTGTGTTTGGCGACATGAACAACCCTGAGAGCCGCATCAGCAAGCTGTTGAAGATTTCTAAGGACGAGAAAGGTGCTTCTGCCTTCGATAAGAAAGTAGGCAACCCCCGTGCTTACCGTGTGCTCGAAGAAATCGGTGTGAAGCCGAACATCTTCTACCTCACCAAGATCAGAAACAAAGACGGTGTAAAAGAGAACGCTTAATTGAATTGATAAACGAATAACGGATAAAACGACTTTATGCAAGTTTCTTCAGCTTTACGCGAAAGCCTCGTAACCGGTGGTAAAACCGTTGCCGATGTATCCGAAGACATCAGCCGGCAGGTAGAGGGTAAACCTACCCGCCTGTGGTGGATGGCGATGGGAATTTCGTTGGCCTTGTTGGTGTATGGTTTTTACTGCGTGTGCTACCTGCTCTGGAACGGGGTAGGGGTATGGGGTTTGAATAAAACAGTAGGTTGGGCGTGGGACATCACCAACTTCGTGTGGTGGGTTGGTATTGGTCACGCTGGTACGCTGATCTCTGCCATCTTGTTGTTGTTCCGTCAGAAATGGAGAATGTCCATCAACCGTGCGGCCGAAGCGATGACCATCTTTGCCGTGATTTGCGCAGCCTCCTTCCCCGGCCTTCACATGGGCCGCCTGTGGCTAGGTTTTTATTGGGCGCTGCCCCTTCCCAACGCCTTTGGTTCGTTGTGGGTTAACTTCAACTCGCCACTGTTGTGGGATGTGTTCGCGATCTCTACTTATTTCTCTGTGTCGCTGGTGTTCTGGTACCTGGGGCTCATCCCCGACTTTGCCGTTATCCGCGACAGAGCGGTGCGCATGGGCCACAAAACACGCGCAGCCGTTTACAATGCATTGAGCTTTGGTTGGGATGGCGCTGCCAAAACGTGGATGCGCTACGAGTCCGTAGCCCTGATTCTGGCGGGTCTCTCTACACCCCTTGTGTTGTCGGTGCACACCATCGTATCGTTCGACTTTGCCACTTCGGTTATTCCCGGCTGGCACACCACTATCTTCCCGCCCTACTTCGTGGCAGGTGCTATCTTCTCCGGCTTCGCCATGGTGTTAACACTCCTGCTGGTAACACGCAAGGTGTTTAAGCTCGAAGATTACATCACGGTGTATCACATCGAATTGATGAACATCATCATCATCGTAACAGGTTCTATTGTGGGTATTGCCTACATCACCGAATTCTTCATAGCGTGGTATGGCCAGGTGCCGGCAGAACAATATGCATTCTATAACCGTATGCAGGGACCTTACTGGTGGGCGTACTGGTCTATGATGACTTGTAACGTAATTTCTCCCCAGCTTTTCTGGATCAAGAAGATTCGTACCAACATTGTTGCTACGTTCATCCTGTCCATCATTGTAAACATTGGTATGTGGTTCGAACGCTTTGTAATCATCGTTACCTCGCTGCACCGCGACTACCTCCCTTCCAGCTGGTCGATGTTTTACCCCACCATGTACGATATCGGTGAGTACCTGTTTACGTTCGGGTTCTTCTTCACCTGCTTCTTCCTGTTTGCCAAGTTCTTCCCGGTAATTAACATGGCCGAAGTAAAGAGTATTGTTAAATCGTCATCCGAAAAGAAACACTAATCATGGAAGCCAATAAGAATTTCGTTGTAGGTGTATTTAATGATGAAGACGTGCTGCTGCATGCCGTAGAGCACGTGCGCGAAAAGGGCGTAAAGATTCACGAGGTGTTTACACCCTTCCCCGTGCACGGACTGGATGAAGCCCTGGGCTACACACGCACGCGCTTGCCCATTGCGGCTTTCCTTTTTGGAATGACGGGCACCTGCCTGGCGCTCTTCACACAGATTTGGATGCTTGGCTACGACTGGCCCATGATCATTGGTGGTAAAAACCATGCCTCACTGCCGCCCTTCATTCCGGTAACGTTCGAATTTACCGTGTTGTGTGCCGCCTTTGGTATGGTGATTACGTTCTTCATTGTAAGCGACATGAAGCCCTACAAGTGGCCGCGCCAGTTCGATGTGCGCAGCACTGACGATAAGCACGTAATGGCCATAGACCTGGCCACCAACAAACTCTCGAAAGATGAAATTGCCCGTATTCTGAAGGACAACGGTGCTGTAGAAGTAAACGACAAGAATTTCTAAGATCATGAAGATAAACTTTACACGCGCTCTTCTGATTTCCGGCTCTACCGCCTTGTTGCTGGCAGGTTGCCAGGCAAGTGGCGACTACCAGGGATTAGAGTATGCACCCAACATGTATCACTCCGTAGCTTACGAGCCACTCTCGCAAATTACAGACGAAGATGCCGGTAAGTGGGTAAACTCACTCGACAATGGAAGGGGCGAATACTTCAACTCTAACAAGTACAATCCGTTCCGCATGACCATGCGCGAGCCTGCACCCAACACCGTGAAGCGAAATGCCAACGGCTGGCTGCCCTATCGCATGAAAGCATTACCCAAAGACAGCATTGCGCTGATGACCGCGAATATGAAAAACCCCTTAGATTCTACCGCGGCCATTGTAGCTGAAGGGAAAGCGTTGTACACTTCTTACTGCCAGCATTGCCATGGCGCCAAGGGCGAAGGCGATGGGAAGGTGGCAGACAAATATGCGGGCGTAGCCAACCTGAAAGGCGACTCGTACCTGAATATTTCAGAAGGACATATTTTCCAGGTGATTACCCACGGGGCCGGTTTAATGCAACCGCACGGTTCGCAGATTAGCCCGGAAGATCGCTGGAAGATTGCTAAGTACGTGAAGACCCTGCAAAAGAAATAATTATTGAATACTGATAATTCGATACAATGATAGCCGAAGAAAGATACGTTTTTAAACCCGAAACTCAACGCAAGCTCTTTATAGTGGGTGCTATTGGGTTGGTACTTTTTGGTTTGGGTGTGTTCCTTGCCATGAATGCAGGCCACGGCCATGAAACAGAAGGTCATGCGTCTGCCGAAATTGCCAAAAACCTGGTAGCCAGCTCTGAGCCGGCTGCAGCGGGCGAGGCCGCAGCCGAGCACCACGGCAGCCCCACTTGGTTAAAACGCATTTATACCTCATTGTGGCACAACAATGTGTTCTTTACTGGTATAGGCATCATCGGTCTTTTCTTCGTTGCAATTCAATACGCGGCACAGGCGGGCTGGTCGGCACCGATTAAGCGTGTGCCCTTGGCCATGGGCACATGGATACCGATTGCAGGAATTTTGATGTTGCTGATTTGGTTCGTGGTGAAGGCAGATGTGTTCCACTGGACCCACCATGATCTGTATGAAGAAAACAGTTCCGACTTCGATCCAATCATCAACGGAAAGAGTGGTTTCTTCTTCTGGCCACTAGAAGCGGGTGGTTTCCCTGTGTTCTTTGTATTGCGCCTTGTTGTCTTCTTCGGATTGTGGTACTTGTTCTTTATCTGGATTAAGAAAGAAATGCTGGCCGAAGACATCAACGGGGGTACGCAACACTGGTTAAACGCCCGTAAATTGTCTGCTATCTTTTTGGTCATCTTTGCCGTATCTTCTTCAGTAGCTGCCTGGGATTGGGTAATGAGTATTGACACACACTGGTACAGCACCATGATGGGCTGGTACGTATTTGCAAGTTGGTGGGTAACCGGCCTGGCAGTAATTACCCTCATCGTTGCCAACTTGAAAGACGCAGGTTATCTGAAAATGGTGAACCAAAATCATTTGCACGACCTGGGTAAATTTGTATTTGCATTCAGCGTATTCTGGACGTACATCTGGTTTAGCCAGTTTATGCTGATTTACTACGCCAACATACCGGAAGAAACCGTTTACTTCTTCACCCGAATGAAAAACTCGCCTTATAGCTGGGTGTTTTATGCCAACTTAATCTTAAACTTCGTGCTTCCTTTCTTGTTATTAATGACGAGAGATGCTAAGCGCCACATGTCGATGCTGAAGGTGGTTTGTCCGATCGTGGTGGTGGGACATTGGTTCGACTTCTACAACATGATTACCCCCGGTGTGATGAAGAATGAAGGTGGTGTTGGCTTCCTTGAAATTGGGTTGTTTTTGCTGTTTGGTGCTGCCTTCTTGTTTGTGGTGCTGAATGCGTTGTCAAAGCACCCGCTGGTGGCTAAGCAACATCCGATGATGGAAGAAAGCCTCAACCATCACATTTAATTGAGAGTAAAATTTTGTTGACCATAAATTAACTGATTGAAATTATGAGCCTGATTATCGGAATAGGAATTGTGCTGGTGCTGGCCATCCTGTATATGATCTTCCGTATCGGGAACCTGGTGGGCCTTGTAAAGGGCAAATCACAGGAGATCGATGAAGACAGCAATGCCACACATGGATGGTTGTTTCTCGTTTTTATGGTCGTAAGCCTTGGTTGGTTCGGCTGGTATTCCTATTCCCGTTTCGACCAGTACGATTTACCTGTAGCGTCAGAGCATGGCGAAATTACTGACAGTCTTTTCTGGATCACCATGATCATAACGATCATTGCCTTCGTGATTATCTCCATCGGCATGTTTTGGTTTACCTATAAATACAGGTACAACAAGAACAGGAAGGCAGACTTCTTCCCCGACAATCACAAACTCGAGATTCTTTGGACAATTGTACCTGCTATTGTTTTGACGTTACTTATTTTCCGAGGTCTGAGTGTATGGAATGATATCACATCACCGGCATCGGAACAAGCAGAGGTGGTGGAATTGATCGGGCAGCAGTTTGCTTGGACTGCGCGGTATCCGGGCGTTAAAGACCATGAACTGGGCAGACAGAATTTCAAAATGATCGATGCTTCGAACGAATTTGGTCTTGACCTAACAGACAAAAATTCTTTTGATGATTTTAAAGCGCTCGAGTTACACTTACCCAAGGGCAAAGAAATACTGTTGAAGATTCGTGCCAAGGACGTGCTTCACAGCGTGTTCTTACCCCATTTCCGGGTCAAAATGGATGCGGTACCCGGCTTGCAGACTCATTTCAAGTTTGTGGCTACCAAAACTACAGAAGAAATGCGTACCGAAACGGGCAACCCCAATTTTAACTATGAACTTGCTTGCACTGAAATATGTGGTAAAGGGCATTTTTCAATGCGTTTGTTGGTGATTGTTGAGGAGCCCGAGGCATATGAAAAATGGAAGGCTCAGCAAGAACCTTGGTTGAAGCAAAATCCGGATTACTTGGACCGTGTGCCGGCAGAACTGCGCGAAGTGGCCATGATCAACTCCGGCATTCCTCTTGAATCCAAAGTTTCCGATCAGGCATCTATTATTAAAGAACCATCCACTACTCTTAACTAAAGAAATAACAAGCCATGGCAACTGTAGATATACATTCACACACGCAAGTGCAACATCATGACGACTATGGTCATGAACACGAGCATCATGGGGGCAATTTTTGGACAAACTATGTGTTCAGCCAAGATCACAAAGTAATTGCCAAGCAGTTTCTGATCACGGGGATGGCGTGGGCGCTCATTGGAGGTATCCTTTCGATATTGTTCCGCCTGCAGTTGGGTTTCCCCGAAGCAAACCTGGAATGGTTGCGACCTGTTTTGGGGGGCTGGATTACACCAGAAGGGAAAATAGATACTGAATTTTATCTGGCACTGGTAACCATGCACGGCACTATCATGGTGTTCTTCGTACTAACGGCCGGCTTGAGTGGTACCTTCAGTAATTTTCTAATCCCTTTACAGATTGGTGCCCGCGATATGGCCTCCGGCTTTATGAACATGTTGTCGTACTGGTTTTTCTTTGTTTCTAGTGCGATCATGCTCACCTCGCTGTTTCTTTCCACCGGTCCGGCTGCCGGGGGGTGGGTTATATACCCTCCGCTAAGCGCACTGCCCCAAGCCATCAGCGGCTCGGGCCTCGGTATGACGCTGTGGCTCGTGTCGATGGCATTGTTCATCGCCAGCACGTTGTTGGGTGGTATTAACTATATCACTACCGTAATCAATATGCGTACGCAAGGCATGTCGTTCTCGCGCCTGCCGCTTACCATCTGGGCATTTTTCTTCACAGCCATTATCGGTTTACTGTCATTCCCCGTATTGTTTGCTGCGGCTTTGTTGTTGATTTTCGATCGCAGCTTCGGCACCAGCTTCTACTTGTCCGACATTTACATCGGGGGCGAAGCGTTGGCACACGAAGGAGGTAGCCCCATTTTGTTCCAGCACTTGTTCTGGTTCTTAGGCCACCCCGAAGTGTACATCGTGCTGCTGCCCGCACTCGGCATCACCTCGGAAATCATTGCCACTAATTCGCGCAAGCCCATCTTTGGTTACAAGGCCATGGTAGGGTCCATGTTGTTCATCGCCATTCTGTCATTCGTGGTGTGGGCGCACCATATGTTTGTAACCGGTATGAACCCTTTCCTTGGTTCAATCTTTACGTTGCTTACGCTCATCATTGCGGTGCCTTCTGCCGTGAAAATCTTTAACTACGTGACCACACTTTGGAGAGGTAACATTGTATTTACCCCTGCAATGCTGTTTTCCATCGGTTTAGTGTCATTCTTCTTAACAGGTGGTATAACCGGTATCTTCCTGGGTAACTCAGCCGTAGATATTCAATTGCACGACACCTATTTTGTGGTGGCGCACTTCCACCTGGTAATGGGTAGTGCGTCCTTCTTCGGCATGCTGGCAGGTGTGTACCACTGGTTCCCTAAGATGTTTGGCAGAATGATGAATGATCGACTAGGCGCCATTCACTTCTGGTTAACCTTTGTTGGTGTTTACCTGGTATTCTTCCCGATGCACTACATCGGCATTGCGGGCTTCCCACGTAGGTATTACAGCTGGACGAATTTCGAAACCTTTAGCGGTTTTGCCGACCTCAATATGTTGGTAAGTATTGCAGCTATTGTTACGTTATTGGCCCAGTTCATATTCTTGTTCAACTTTGTCTACAGTATTTTCCGCGGACGTTTGGCCCCTGCCAATCCATGGAATTCAACTACGCTTGAATGGACTACGCCACGTAATCCTGGCCACGGCAACTGGCCTGGTGAAATTCCTTCTGTATACCGTTGGCCATACGATTACAGCAAGCCTGGTGCGAAAGAAGATTTCATCCCTCAGCACATACCTTATTCCGAAACACCAGAGTCGAACCTGCCTCATGAAAATGAGTTGGTGAAATTGGAAATGGGTAAGGATCATGCTATTGTAGTAGACAAAAAACACTAAGGTATCCCGTTAGACTACCTTGAATCCAACAGCGATCAGGCGTTTTCATAAGCTTTGCTTATACACCCTGATCGCTGTTTATTTTTTGATTGGGGTAGGGGGCGTGGTGCGCAGTACCGGCTCTGGTATGGGCTGCCCTGATTGGCCCAAGTGTTTTGGTAGTTGGGTGCCACCCACGGACGTATCGCAGCTTCCGGCCGATTACAAGGAAAAGTACGCTGCTTACCGCGATCAGAAAAATCAAAAATTCGCCCGTTACCTGGATGCTCTTGGATTTTCGGATACGGCCGCGCAATTAAGAACCGACCAGTCAATTTTAGTGGAGGCTGACTTCAATGCGGCCAAGACATGGGTGGAGTATGTAAACCGATTGGTGGGGGTGGCGATCGGCTTATTCATTGTGGCGGTGGCCATTCGTTCGGTGGCTTTCCGAAAAGAAAAGCCGGCCCTGTTTTGGGTGGCTGTTTTGTGCCTGGCGGCTGTTGTCTTTCAGGGCTGGTTCGGGTCGATCGTGGTGTCTACCAACCTGACGGCCTGGACAATTACGGTGCACATGTTCCTGGCGCTGGTCATCGTGGCCTTGTTGCTGTACCTGTATCATCTTTCGGAAAACCACGAACCCATTGCGGCAGATATGGCAACACGCTGGCTCCTGGTGGCCTGTATGGTACTATTGCTGGCCCAGGTTTTTCTGGGTACCCAGGTGCGCGAAGCCATCGACCGGGTGGCTCAGTCATTGCCCCGCGATTCGTGGATTTCTGCCTTGGGGCAGCCTTTCGTGGTTCACCGCTCTTTTTCCTGGCTGGTGCTGTTGGTACATCTTTTCCTGCTTTATAAATGGCGAAAAACCGCAGGCGTAAATGCTTTAACACTCGCATTAATAGTCTTAATTTTGGGGACTTTTTTGACGGGTGCTGGCATGGCCTACTTGGCCGTTCCTACGTACCTGCAGCCCCTTCATCTGCTGATTGCCACCCTTGCATTTGGCATTCAATATTTGTTGTGGTTGCGCACAAACCCTGAAAAGAGTTACGCGTTATCAAACTGATCTATGACCGGACAATCGCTGGAAATAAGCTGGAGAGCAGGTGCCGTATTGAAAATGCGGGCCTACCTCGAGTTGCTGAAGATCAGGCTCTCTCTGCTGGTGGCGTTTTCATGCGCTTTTGGCTACGGCCTCGCTTTGAGAGGCAGCGTAGATTGGTCGGCTTTGCTTATGCTCACCCTGGGTGGCTTCCTTTTATCAGGTGCATCCGTTACCATCAACCAGATACTGGAAAAAGATCTCGACAAAGTAATGAACAGAACCCGCAACAGGCCCTTGCCTACGGAGCGGTTATCGCACAATGAAGCCGTTTGGTTTGCCATGCTTTGCCTTCTGTTGAGCGTATGGATCTTGTGGACGTATACTAATCCGCTTACGGTTATCCTCTCCATCATCTCGATGATTTTGTACAGCTTTGTGTACACCCCGCTGAAGCGCGTGGGCCCCATTGCGGTGTTTGTGGGTGCCATACCGGGCGCGCTGCCTCCGCTGTTGGGTTGGATTGCCGCCACGGGCTCGGTAAGCCACGAAGCGATGATCATTTTCGGAATACAGTTCATCTGGCAGTTTCCGCACTTCTGGGCCATTGCCTGGGTAGCCGATGAGGACTACAAACGGGCAGGCTTTAAACTGCTTCCCTCTGGGGGAGGGAAAGACCTGAACACCGCCATTCAGATTATGATATACACCTTGTTTTTAATACCACTGGGCTTGTTGCCCGCAAAGTTCGGAATGACGGGCATAGACTCTGCCATTGTGGCTACGGTGTGTGGTGTGGCCTTCTTTGCGATGACTTTTTCGTTGATGAAAACGGGAAGTCAGAAATCCGCCAAGGCAATTATGTTTAGTTCGTTTCTATATCTGCCTGTTGTGCAGATTGCTTACCTGATGGATAAAGTTTAAATGGGAATGGATATGGAGAAGTCGATGTCGTCAGAATTCAGAATTGTGGAGGAGCCTAAAAAGCCCCTCGCCATGCACCCCAAAAAGTTTGCCATGTGGCTCTTTTTAGGAAGTGTGATGATGCTCTTTGCCGCCTTTACCTCGGCTTACATTGTGCGCCAGGCGGAAGGTAACTGGTTGTATTTTGAGTTGCCCCAGCTGTTTTACACCACCACGGTAGTGATACTGTTGAGCAGTGTAACCATGCAATGGGCTTACTTCGCAGCAAAAAAAGATAACCTGGAAACGGCCAAAACCATGATAGCGCTTACAACCGTATTGGGCTTCGGTTTTCTGGTGGGGCAACTGTTGGGATGGAAAGAACTGGTGAGCAACAGCATCTATTTTGTAGGCAACCCATCCGGCTCTTTTATCTACGTCATCACAGGTCTCCACGGCCTGCACGTGGTGAGTGCCATTGTATACCTGGTCATTATTCTGGTATCTGTTTTTCGCCTTAAAATACATTCACGTAACCTGGCGCCCATCGAAATGTGTGCTACTTACTGGCATTTTTTGGGCGGACTTTGGCTATATTTGTTCGTCTTCTTATTATTGAACCGCTAATTTAAACCCTCACTATGTCACACTCTTCTGCACCTACAGCCACTGCACATGGGGCCAGCGTTTGGGATGGCGGAGCCTCACCCATGGGCGCCAGCTATGGTAAGCTCATGATGTGGTTTTTCCTCCTTTCCGATGCGTTCACCTTCTCAGGCCTGCTGATCACCTACGGGCTTGTTCGCTCCGCACATCCGGGCTATGTAGGGTCTCCTGCCGACTTCATATTCTCTACAGAATACTGGCCCATACCCGAAAAGGTGTTCGATGCCATTCCGTTTTTCCACGGGCTGGAGGCACCACTGGTGTTCGTAGGTTTGATGACTTTCATCCTCATCATGAGTTCGGTAACCATGGTGCTCGCGGTGGAAGCAGGGCATCGCATGGACCGTAAAGCTGTAGAGAAGTGGATGTTGTGGACTTTGGTGGGGGGCATCACCTTCCTTACGTGCCAGGCTTGGGAGTGGACCCACTTCATTGTGGGCACGGGTACCGCAACCATGAAAAATGTGTTCAATACCTCTACCGGTGTGTGGGAGCAGATTCCGATTTTGGGTGCATCACTCAAAGCCAATCAATACGGCCCGCAGGATTTTGCCGACTTCTTCTTCTTCATCACCGGCTTCCACGGCTTCCACGTATTCAGTGGCGTGTTGCTGAATTTCCTCATCTACTACAACACCGTAACCGGTGTGTACGAACGCAGAGGCCATTACGAAATGGTGGAGAAAGTAGGTTTGTACTGGCACTTTGTTGATTTGGTTTGGGTGTTTGTGTTCACCTTCTTCTACCTTGTTTAAATCTAAGAATCGAAAAAATATTTTACTATGGCACATCACTCGCACGAACCGCAGGTAAACGTTCTGCCTCCTGATAAAGAGAAGATTAAAAAGCTATGGACTGTGGCCGGCATCTTAGCCGCCATTACTGCGCTGGAGTTTATCATTGCATTTATCATGCCCCATGGCGCTGCCAAAACAGCCATATTCGTATTAATGACCATCGTAAAGGCCGCCTACATTGTGGGCGAGTTTATGCACTTGCGCTACGAAGTAAAAGTGTTGTTGTGGTCTATATTGATACCTATGGTTTTCGTGGTATGGATGCTGGTAGCATTTGTGTACGAAGGCATGAAAATGTCTGAGATTAATTTCCTCAACTTGTGAGGTGAGTACTATTTTGCAGTAAGAGGGCTAAAGTATTGTGAACTTTAGCCCTCTTTTTATGTTGTGCAATTGATGACTGTGAAAAAAGGAGCTTATCTCTTTTTTGCATTGCTGCTGCCGGGTATCATCTTCATTTTTCTGAAGAAGTTTGGAAAGAATGAGTTTAACCTGCCCGTTTACGAAACAGCCGTGGTGGGTAACGAATGTCCGTACACATACCCGTCTCCCTATGCGGTGCCCGATTCTCTTTGGAACGAAAGCAGAACCCACGCCACGCTTTTTGTTTTTCCGGGCACAGCCGCTCAGCAAAACAACCTGGAAAAACTGTGGGAAGAGTTTTCGAAGGAGGACTTAAAAATAGTAGACGTAAATAGCAGCGAGACGATGCAATGCGTGTTGTTGGCAAAACAACCCTACACTGCGGTGCTGGTTGACCAACAGAAACGCATACGCGGATACTACCTGCCCGATACACGCGAAGAGTTCGACCGTTTGAAAATGGAAGTCACTATTTTATTAAAAAGATATTAAGTCATGGCCACCGTTACTTCACCCGAACCCCACAAAAAGTTAATCATTGTCCTTTCCATAATTATTCCCGTGGCTGTGGCCGTTCTCTTCAGGGTGAAAGTGCCCGGCTACGATTTTTCTTTCCTGCCACCCATCTATGCAACCATCAACGGACTTACCGCGGTGTTGCTGGTGGGGGCGGTGTGGGCCATCAAAAACAAAAAACGAAGTTTGCACGAAACGTTAATGAAAGTGTGCATCGGCCTGTCGGCTTCTTTTCTGTTAATGTATGTAATCTACCATATGACCAGCGACTCCACCGCTTTCGGTGGAACAGGGGCCATTCGCTACGTTTACTACTTCGTCCTCATTTCGCACATACTGCTTTCGGTGGCTGTTATTCCATTGGTGCTATTCACGTTTTCGAGGGCATTGGCCGGTAGTTTTGAAAGGCACCGTGCATTGGCTAAATTTACCTTCCCTGTTTGGCTGTATGTAGCCGTTACAGGCGTGGTGGTGTATCTGATGATTAGTCCCTATTACCAATAGATGTTGAATGTGTATGAAAAAGCTGGTGGTATTGATGGTAATATTTCTTCTGCTTGCGCAGGATATCATGGCACAATGCGCCATGTGCCGTGCTACACTGGAGAACAATGTGAGTAACGGAAGCCCAGGGATTGCGGCAGGCATCAACACAGGTATTTTGTATCTGTTTGCTGCCCCTTACCTGGCGGTAGCAGCGTTGGCTTATTTGTGGTACCGAACCAGTAAAAAGAATGCCCAAATCAACTTTAGGAAGCGCCCTTTGGTGGGGTAAATGTCCGCGTTGCAGGCAGGGTAAAATCTTTAAATCTTCCGCTACGCAATTAAGCCAGTTCGGCTTAATGCATAACCAATGCCCGCATTGCGGTGCTGCATTCGAACCAGAACCCGGTTTTTATTTCGGAGCCATGTTCGTGAGTTACGCCATCAATGTTGCCTTGTTTGTGGCTGCGTGGCTGGCCATGTATGTGTTGTGGCGCCCGGAATCCGATTGGGTTTATGTGGGTGCCATCTCGGCCGTGGCCATCGTTTTCACCCCGTGGACCTACCGGTTCTCGCGCATTTTGTGGCTCTATTGGTTTGGCGGCTTACGCCACGACCCTACTCTTTAGCCAAGTTTCCCTATTTTTAGTGGATCAAGGGCACAACCTTTATGCGAGGGCTGAAATCCATTTATTTTTTTGTGCTGGCCATCGCCAGCTTTCTGCTGGCGGGGGCGCTGTGGATGTTGGTGGAGCCACGCGCAGGTGCACCCGACCTTTCTTTATGGATGGCGCAGGAAGTAGCAGCTGCCCGCCAGGAGTCTGCACGGTTTGATCAGCAGCCTGACAGCAATGAACCTTTTTCATTCTACCATTACCGTTATCAGAATTTTCGCCTCCGGGCTTGGTCTACCAATACCTTTGTGCCAGAAATGACCTGGTTGCCTGGCAACCGCCTGGCCCATGTTCAAATCTCGCGGGGCAATTTTCTGGCCATTCAGGAAGCACATGGCACCGAAATGAAGGTAACGCTCATTCCATTGGTGGAACGCTACCGCATTACCAACCAATACCTGGAAACGAGCTACAACCCACGCCTCTTTCCGCAAGGCAACGCAACCATTTACGATGTGGATGCACCCAAGGGCGAACCGGTGGTGGTTGACGGGCAAACGCTCTTTAGAGTGGAAACCGAACAGGGTGATGATTATGGCAACTTCTCGTTGATAGCCACCTCGGCCGGCATATTTTTTCTTTTTTTGTCAGCAGCTCTGTTCATTCGAAGGCTGCAGGGTAAGTGGCGGCTGGAGAAAGGTTTCTTTTTTTTATTGCTGCTGCTGATAGCCGTGCGTTGGGCCATGGTGGCAACCGGTTTCCCGGAAGCATGGCTGCATTCTGTTATTTTCGATCCCTCAACTTTTGCCTCTTCAGCGTTTAATGCATCGTTGGGTAACTTGTTTTTCAACACGCTTTCTGTACTTATTCTTTGTGCGTACCTGTTCCGGCACTTTCACCAATCGCAAGCCTATAAGTGGATACTCAGGCAAAGGCAGCGCCACTACCATGTGGTGAATGTGGTATTTATGGCGCTTACGTTTTTTGGCGTCCTTTTTCCATTCCTCTACTTCGAAACGCTGTTTCATAACTCCACCATCGACTTCGACTGGACCAGAAGTCTCGCGTTCGATCGCATACGGGTGATGGCTTACCTGTCGATTTCAGTAAGTATGTTATGCAGTTTCCTGTTTACGCACCTCACCGTAAGTGTGGCGTTACAAGGTGGGCGGATTCGCCCGGGCATAACGTTACTACACCTGATTTTGGCAACCCTGGTGTTTACATGCTATGCATGGTTGCTGGAGCGCCAGTACGCCATTACCATTGCGAGTACGTGGGTGTTGGTGGTGGTGTTACTCTTTACGGGTTGGCACAAACACCTGGGGCGAATCTCATACCTTACTTTTGTGTACCTGTTGACGGTGGCATTTGTACATGCCGGACAAGGGGCCTTTAGCGTAAGAAGGTTTGTGGAAGAAAGAGAGGGGGAGGCCATGCAACGTTTCGCCACCACCTTTCTGGTGGGGCGCGATGTGTTGGGCGAATATCTCTTATCGGAAGCGGCTCAGGGCATTGCGGAAGATCCGTTCATTCAGGCGCGACTGGGCAACCCTTTTTTTGGAACGGGTTCGGTGCGCCAAAAAGTGCGGTTGCTTTACCTGAGCTCTTATTTCGACCGCTACGAAACGCAGGTACATCTTTTCAATGCCGCAGGCAGCCCCCTGGATGCGCAGCTGCCTGAAAAAATCGAAGAATACGTGGCGCGCTACCGGGCACAACCAGACAGTGCCCGCACAAACGGCATTTACCTTATCGACTCCTCAACCGGAGACCTGAGGCGCGGCTATGTGATGATAACTTCGGTGCATCGGGCCGCGAGGCTGGTAGGGTTTGTGGCCGTGCAACTGGTAATCAAAAAATGGGTAACGCGCAGTGTCTATCCGCAACTCCTGGTCGACAATAGATTTGTCAGCGATTTCCGCCCCTCAGATTACAGTTTTGCCGTTTTTCAACGCGATAGTCTGGAGTCGAGCTCGGGGAGTTTTAACTACGACCGCATTCATCCCGCGCAAGCGCAGGCATGGCAGCAAGGGGGCTTCCGCCACGTGGTGGTGGCAGGTGAAAACGACCGAAAGGTGATCGTAACAACGCACGCCTATAAGCCGGTTCGCGTAGCGGCCAACTTTTCTTTTTGGATGTTGACCGGTGTGGTGCTGGTACTGCTTTGGCTGTTTTTGGTTAGCGTGCTGAACTACCGGCACTCGTGGAAACTTAACTACGCGGCACGAATTCAATTGTATGTGTACGCCACGTTTATTATTCCGCTGATGGCGGTTACGGTTACAACCCTTACGTGGACTTCGCGGTCGGCCACAGAGCAATTAAATGGTGAATACCGCGAGAAGGTGCAGGTGTTGGCAGAGCAAGTAGCGCCTGCGCTGGTGCAATACCGCAGCGGTATCACAGATCTTACCGATTTCGAAAACTACTTCAACGAAATAGTAAAACTAACCGGGGTGGATGCTTCGCTGTACGGCTCATCGGGCAGGCTGTTGGCCACCAATCAACCTTTGCTGTTCGACAACCAGATTTTGTCGCGGTGGATTAACCCCCGTGCACTGAGTCGAATCCAGAATGAAACAGGCTTCATTTTGGATGAACACCTGGGCAAGCTAACCTACAACAATGCCTATACCCTGATACGGTCTCCACAGACGGGCGAGCGATTGGGCGTACTCAGTATTCCGTTCTTTGATTCCGCCTCCTCATTAGAGCGGGAACGTATCAACATCCTTTCGAATATTCTAATTGTATTCGTAGTAATCATGTTGCTGTTTACTTTTCTTTCTTTTGTGGCCACGCGGTGGTTAACCTTTCCGCTACGTATGATTACGCGCACACTTAGCCGCACCAGCCTGAAAGATGAGAACCGCCTGATTGAATGGAAAGCCAATGACGAGATTGGTTTGATGGCTGCCGAATACAACAAAATGGTTCTGAACCTGGAAAAGAGTAAGATAGAACTGGCTCGCAGCCAGAAAGAAAGTGCGTGGCGCGAAATGGCCCAACAGGTGGCGCACGAAATTAAGAATCCACTCACCCCCATGAAGCTGATTTTACAACAACTCGACATGAGCCTGAAGCTCGAAGCGTGGGATAGGGAGCGCACGCGCAAATCATTAAACACCCTGATGGAGCAGGTAGAAATATTGAACGATATAGCCTCCTCTTTCAGCAGCTTCGCCAAGATGCCTGCACCTACTTTGCACCGCCTCGACCTGGAGGAATTACTGCAGCGGGTGGTGCGGCTGTATCAACACCAGGGCAGCGTTTCATTTGTTGGCACGGGCAAGCCATTGTATGTGCAGGGCGATGATCCGCTGCTGAGTCGTATTTTCTCTAATTTAATTCTAAATGCATTGCAGTCCGGTGAAGAGGGCAGGGGAGTATCTGTGCGGGTTTTGCTGAAAGTGGAGGGCCGCCACGTGGTGGCGCAGGTAGCAGACGATGGCAGCGGCATAGACGAGGCGATGAAAGACAAAGTTTTCATGCCGCATTTTACCACCAAAAAATCAGGTTCCGGGCTGGGGCTGGCCATTGCCAAACAGGGAGTGGAGCAGAGTGGCGGAACGATTGCGTTTGAAACCAGGCGCGGAGTTGGTACTACTTTTACCGTGCGCTTTCCGCTGTCATCCTGAGCGGCCTACTTGTTCTTCAGGCTGCGCATCATCTTGTTGGTAAACACAAAATCATCCAACTCCTTCACTCCGGAGTCAACAATGTCTGTGTTCGAACCTTCCCAAAGTTTTGAGCCCTTGTAGAGAAACATAATTTTTTCGCCAATGCCCATCACCGAGTTCATGTCGTGGGTTACCACCACGGTGGTGATGTCGTACTCTTTGGTGATTTCCAGAATGAGTTCATCGATGAGAATAGACGTTTGCGGATCGAGGCCCGAGTTGGGTTCATCGCAAAACAAATAGTTAGGGTTGTTTACAATGGCCCGCGCAATGCCCACTCTTTTCTTCATGCCGCCAGATATCTCTGAAGGCATTTTTTTATTCACGTTTTCAAGCCCTACGCGCTTCAGGCAAAAGTTAACCCTGTCTAACTTTTCGTCAGGTTTCATTTTGGTCAGCACATCCAACGGAAACATCACATTCTGTTCCACATTTTTGGAATCGAACAAGGCACCCCCCTGAAAGAGCATACCTATTTCCCTGCGTATTTCCGCCTTCATTTCTTTATCAGCTTCTGTAAAGTTGCGCAAGTCGTAGAATACGTTACCCGTATCCGGATGGAAGAGGCCTACAATACACTTCAGCAACACACTTTTTCCTGTACCACTCGAGCCGATAATGAGATTGCTCTTGCCCTTCTCAAACTCGCCACTGATACCAGTTAATACTGATTTGCCATTGAACGACTTGGATATGTTCTTGATCTTGATCATGGCTTCTTATAGTAAGAGTTCGGCAAGGAAGTAGTCTGCCAGCAAAACGGCAATTACGCTGGTGGTAACCGCGGAAGTGGTGGCAATGCCCACCTCTAACGCACCACCTTGTGTGTAGTAGCCCTTGTAAGCCGATATTGATGATATTAAAAAGGCAAACACATACGATTTGATGAGGGCAAACGTAACCATGTAAGGGTTAAAGGCGTAGCGAATGCCCTGCACGTACTCGGTGGGAGTAATGATTTCAGAGAAGGTGCCTACAATGTAGCCGCCCATCAGCGCGCATACCGCAGCAATAATGACTAACATGGGATACATGAGCAGTGAGGCAATGATTTTGGGCAGCACCAGATACGAAGATGAATTGATGCCCATCACCTCCAACGCATCTATTTGTTCTGTGATGCGCATGGTGCCAAGGCCACCGGCCATGCTCGACCCTACCTTGCCGGCATAGATCACCCCAATAATGGTGGGTGCCAGTTCCAGAATAGTCATTTCGCGCACCACCTGCGAGATAACAAAGCGCGGCACAAAAGGGCTTACCAGGTTGTAGGCGGTTTGCACCGTGGTTACCGCGCCCATAAAGGTAGATACCAGCGCTACCAGCAGCGATGACTTGATGCCGATCTGGATAGCTTCTTCAAGCACCAGCCGGTAGTAGGTCATGAACGTCTCCCTTCGCACAAACAACGACCCCAGAAATAACACGTATTTACCAAACTCCTTCATGCTTGCGTGGTTAATAACCGGGCTAGGCTTGCAAAAGCGGGCCTGCCCAAAATCGAAAATTAGTAAAAACCTATTTAAGAAAACGTGTCAACTTGTATTTCTGTGGCTTATATTCATACTTTCTCCGATCTTAAAATCATTCAAAAAATAAACGATGGCTTCACGAAAATGGGTGGTGGTAACGGGTGGAACCAAAGGCATAGGCCGTGCTGTGTTAGATAAGTTTGCAGCCAACGGTTTCGATGTGTGCACCTGTGCCCGCAACGAGAAAGACCTGGCCCGCTGGAAAGACGAAACGGAGTGCCATTTTAGTGTGGCCGCCCACGCTTACCGGGCCGATATGTCGGTGAAAAGCGAGGTAATGGGCTTTGTGGATTTTGTGAAGAGAGAAAACAGGGCGGTGGATGTGTTGGTAAACAATGCGGGCTACTTTATTCCCGGCCTGGTGACGGAGGAGCCCGAAGGAGCGTTGGAAAGCATGATCGACAGCAATGTCTACAGCGCCTACCACACCACACGCGGGCTGGTACCTGCCATGAAAACGGCCAAAGGCGGCCACATTTTTAACATGTGTTCCATCGCCAGCATTAAGGCTTACCCCAACGGGGGCTCCTACGCCATCTCTAAATTCGCACTGCTCGGTTTTTCGAAGGTGTTGCGCGAAGAATTGAAGCCCTACGGCATACGCGTTACGGCCGTTTTGCCGGGGGCTACCCGCACGGCCAGTTGGGATGGGGTAGACCTGCCCGATGAGCGCTTTATGAAGGTAGAGGATGTGGCAGATACCATTTTTGCCGCCTACCAGCTTTCGGGCCGCAGCGTGGTAGAAGAAGTGCTCATTCGCCCCCTGCTGGGCGATATTTAGCTTTTTGAAACATTTATGCCCTGCGAAGGGTTAACTTTGTGCATCAATCATTACCCACGTGAACAGCCAGATAGAAAGAATTAAATTCTATTGCAATAGCCTGGTACAATACAGCCGAAGGAAGACCCTGGAAGTAAACATTGGTGGGGTACCCCTGGGCGGCAACAATCCCATCCGCATCCAATCCATGACTACCGTGGACACCATGGATACGATGGGCTCTGTAGAGCAAACCATACGCATGGTGGAGGCGGGTTGCGAGTACGTGCGCATAACCGCTCCCAGCATGAAGGAAGCCCAAAACCTGGAGGCCATCAAGAAAGAATTGCGCAAGCGCGGCTACCAGGTACCGCTGGTGGCCGATATACACTTTACGCCCAATGCGGCCGAACTGGCTGCCCGCCTTGTAGAAAAGGTGCGCATCAACCCCGGCAACTATGCCGACAAAAAACGGTTCGAAACCATTGAATATACCGAGGCCTCTTACCAGGCCGAACTGGAGCGTATACGCGAAAAGTTTATTCCGCTGGTGCGCATTTGCAAAGAGTATGGCACTGCCATGCGCATAGGCACCAACCACGGCTCGCTGAGCGACCGCATCATGAGCCGCTATGGCGATAACCCTACCGGCATGGTGGAGTCGGCATTGGAGTTTTTACGTATTTGCGAAGATGAACAGTTTTATAACATCGTGCTTTCTATGAAATCCAGCAACCCGCAGGTAATGGTGCAAGCCTACCGACTGTTGGTGCAGAAACTGGACGAAGAAGGCTTTAAACCCTACCCGTTGCACCTCGGTGTTACCGAGGCGGGCGATGGCGAAGATGGCCGCATCAAATCATCAGTGGGCATTGGCACGCTGCTGGAAGATGGCCTGGGCGATACCATTCGCGTATCGCTAACGGAAGAACCCGAGGCAGAGGTGCCGGTGGCCAAGGCCCTGGCAGACCGCTATAAACAGCGCGCGGGCCACCCACCCATTCGCGAGATAGAACATTACCCCATCGACCCGTATGCGTACAGCAGACGCACCACGCGCGAAGTACAAAATATAGGCGGCCACCAGGTGCCCCGCGTAGTAGCCGATTTTTCAGGCAAGCAGAAAGTAACGGCTGCATCCCTGTTTGCCTTGGGTTATCAATACGCTGTTCCACTCGATAAGTGGAACATCACCGACATGGCCTGCGATTATGTTTTCCTGGGCGATAATACCATCGACTTTGAAATACCGGGCACACTCGGTTTGGTATTCAATCATGGCACCTGGCTTACGCAAAAGCACCGCGACAGAGCCTACCCTTTTGTTCGCAGCGAAGCTTACCTGCAGGGTGTTGAATTGTCGCCTGTGCTGAATTTTGTGTACGCCTGCCTGGAACATGTTACACCCGCGCTCGTGGCGCGCCTCCGGCAAGACCCTACGGCCGTGTTGTTGATTGATACCTATAACAAACACGGCATGGCCGAGCAACGCAGGCTGTTTGTGGAGTTAATGAATGCAGGCTGCGAAGTGCCGGTTATCATTGGCAGGGCTTATGCCAACCTATCGGCAGAGCAAATGCAACTGGAAGCAGCTACCGATATAGGCGGCTTGTTGATAGATGGTCTGGGCGATGGTGTGTTCCTGGCTGCGCAAAACTGCGGGGGAGATAAAGTGGTGAACGAAACGGCCTTTAATATTTTACAGGCCACACGCACCCGCATCTCCAAAACCGAATACATTTCGTGCCCTTCGTGTGGCCGAACGTTGTTTGATTTGCAGGAAACCACGGCCATGATTCGCTCGCGTACCAATCATTTAAAAGGTTTGAAAATTGGCATCATGGGCTGCATCGTGAACGGCCCCGGAGAAATGGCCGATGCAGACTATGGTTATGTGGGCTCTGGTCCTGGCCGCATCACCCTGTACAGGGGTAAAGAGGTAGTAAAAAGAAATGTGCCCTCGGCACAGGCGGTGGATGAATTGATCCGCATCATCAGCGAAGACGGTAACTGGAGAGAACTGGAGGAAGTAAAAGGTTGATTATGGAAAATCAGAAAGAAAATCAGTCGAAGAAATTATCGTTTCGCGAATTCTTCAGCCTGGGCGAAGTGGGGGGATATTTTTTCAGGAAGAAGGATGCCAACCGCCCCAACAACATCAACATCCGTATGATGCACGGCATCAACAAAATTTCCATCATCGTTTTTCTGGGCGCACTGATACTGTGGTTGGTGAAACGGTTTTTGTTTTGAACATCGAAACTTTCAGAGTGTATTGCCTGGGCAAGAAGGGGGTTACCGAAGAGTTTCCTTTCGATGAAAATACCCTGGTGATGAAAGTGATGGGGAAGATGTTTGCCGCGGTGGATGTGAACGATTTCGAGAGTATCAACCTGAAGGCCGATCCTGAAAAGGCGGTGGAGTGGCGCGAGCAATATCCGGCCGTGCAGCCTGGTTACCACATGAATAAAAAACACTGGAATACCGTGCTGATGGATGGTTCACTTCCGGATAAATTGATCCGTGAGTGGATCGACCACTCTTACAACCTGGTGGTAGATGGCTTACCCAAGGCAGTGAAAATGCAGTGGGAAAAATTAAAAATAGAGTAAAAAAGTGATCAGACTTTCTGCGCCATGCGCTGGCGATTGAAAGTTTGAAGTGGACTTAGCCGGACGATTTCTTGGCGAGTTCTTCAATGTCAGGATCAATAAAAAAGGTGAAGCTGCCAAAGCTTCACCTCACTCATCTGATAAACCTCCCCAACTAATTCTTGGCCACTAATGCATGGTTGTAGGTAGTGCTGGTTAGCACCGCATACCATTTCTGGTTAGCAGACTCCTTCAACTGATAAGTTACGGTCATTTCAGGCGATGATAATTCGATCGTGTAGGCATTACCTCTTAGGCGGGCCATGTTGTAGCGTTTGATGAAACCTTTCTCCGAAATATGGCTTTGGATGCGGTCTGTCAGAAATACGCCTGTGTTGTCGATAAACTTCACGTCAACGGCATGACTGGTGGGCTGTGCGTACACCACTTTAATAATGCCTCGCTCGCTGGTGGGGATTACTTTCACCTGCGGCTCCACCGACAATTGGGCGTAGGTGCCAGTGCTGATCAACAAAGCGGCCGTAATGGCTGCTACTGTAAGTACGGTTCTTGTCTTCATAACTTTATTTTTTAAGGTGTGATTTTGTTAACTGCTTACCGTGCTAAATAACGGCCGCGCCTGCTATGGGATGTCATGGCCGCGTAAACAGTTGTAACAAGATGTCACATCCGTAAAGTGGGGTGAAAAAGGGGAGGAGAATGCCGGTTGTCAGCAGCCTCTGGGCGGTACTGACAACTGTTGCCTGGAATATTACAGATTTCCCCTCAACGCCTGTTCGCGTTCGATCGATTCGAACAGGGCCTTGAAGTTGCCTTTACCGAAAGATTTGGCTCCATTGCGTTCTATGATTTCGAAGAACACCGTAGGGCGGTCTTGCACGGGCTTGGTGAAGATTTGAAGCAGGTAGCCCTCTTCATCGCGGTCGATGAGGATGTTGAGTTTCTTGAGTTCCTGCAGGTCTTCGTTGATGTGACCTACGCGATCCAACACATCTTCATAATACGTTTCGGGCACGTATAAAAATTCAACTCCGCGTCTGCGCAGTTCCGAAACGGTATATAAAATATCGTCTGTGGCAATGGCGATGTGTTGCACACCTGGCCCTTTGTAGAAGTCGAGGTATTCTTCAATCTGCGATTTCTTTTTGCCTTGGGCCGGTTCGTTGATGGGAAACTTGATGTAACCATTTCCATTTGATACCACTTTCGACATCAGGGCGCTGTATTCGGTAGAAATGTCCTTGTCATCGAAGGTAACCAACAGGCTAAAGCCCATTACTTTTTCGTAGAAGTCTACCCAGCGGTTCATCTGGCCCAACTCCACATTGCCTACGCAATGGTCTACATACTTCAATCCGATGGGTTCCACTTTCAATGTGCTCTTCACGGCCTTGTATCCCGGAAGGAAGGCGCCTTTATAATTTTGGCGTTCTACAAATTTGTGTATGGTTTCGCCATAGGTCTTAATGCCCGATACTACCACCTCGCCATGCTCATCGGTAAATTTGCGTGGCTCCAGTGCAGCTTCGGCCCCGCGCAGGGTGGTTTCATGAAAAGATTGGGTGGCATCATCTACCCATAGTGCCAGCACCTTCACACCATCGCCATGTTTTTTTACATGCTCTGCAATCATGGAGTCGGGTTGCAGGGCAGTCGTCAGCACAAGCCTGATTTTATCTTGCTTCAACACATACGAAGCTCGGTCGCGCACGCCCGTTTCGGGTCCCGCGTAGGCCACCAGTTCGAAGCCAAAACAATGCTGGTAATACAGCGCTGCCTGCTTGGCATTGCCCACATAAAATTCAATATGATCGGTACCATTGATGGGAAGGAAATCCTGGCTCATAGGCGTGTACATTTATTATTGTGCGAAATTAGGCATTCTTACAATTTTAACCCATTCAATGCATTTGGATTACATGGTGTGCCGCGAGGTTGTGAGGGGTGGTTAGATTAAGTTGTTGGTGTTCATTCGTCATTTAAGACACACGGGTTTCTTGTTGCATAATTGAAGTTTTCATTTTTAAAATAGCCCGCATTTCTATAATCTTGAACTTTGAAAACGACCGCTCATGGACATTAAAGCCCTCGACAAAGCCCTTCAGGAAATTGTGCAACGCAGAAATGCCTTGCAACAGATTGACTACAATAACCCCCAGTACGATGACCTGGAAGAGGAATTGCACGACCTGGAAGATGCTTTTCAGGTAAAGTTTGGCGAGGCGCTCGAAGAAATCCTGCAGGATATTCACGATGAGCATTGCCCCGACACAGACGTGTTATACCCCATTGCCTACCTGGCCAAGAGTTACACCATTAGCGATCAAAACGAGTATTCGGTGGCACCCGGTGAGGGGGTATTTGTAGAGGTAGACGAATTCCCCGGAAAGGACACCAAACTGGTAATTTTGCCCAACCCGCCACGGGTGGTATTAAGCGTGGGCAAAGAACAGAAGGTGGTTTGGACTGCCAAATAGAGTAACGCTCGCGGAATTCTTCGCGCATAGTGTCTGTTCATTTCTATTTTCAGCGGAACCCCAATTTTTCACGCACGCGGCTCAATGTTTCGCGCGCTATTACGGTGGCCTTTGCTTCACCTTGCGCCAGCTTGTTCTCCAGCTCGGGCAGGTTGTTCATGTAGAAGTTGAATGCCTCGCGTTCGGCTTTGAATTTATCTAATATCAACTCCAGCAGGGCGGTCTTGGCGTGGCCGTAGCCAAAATTACCGCCCAGGTATTTCTGACGCAGCGCCTCGGTTTGTTCGGCTGTGCCCAGCAGCCTGTAAATGGCGAACACATTGTCTTTCTCCGGGTCTTTGGGGTCTTCCAGTGGAGTGGAGTCGGTAACGATGGACATGATTTGCTTTTTCAACTCCTTCTCCGGAAGAAAGATGTCGATGATGTTGCCGTAAGATTTGCTCATCTTCTGTCCATCGGTGCCCGGAATGGTCATCACCTGTTCTTCAATCTTCGCCTCTGGCACTACAAAGGTTTCGCCATAATGGCTGTTGAACGCGGTGGCAATATCGCGGGCCATTTCCAGGTGCTGCTTTTGGTCTTTGCCCACGGGCACGTAGTGGGCATCGTACAATATGATGTCGGCCGTCATCAGCACGGGGTAGGTGAAGAGCCCTGCATTAACATCTGCCAGCCGGTCGGCCTTATCTTTAAAAGAATGGGCATTGGCCAGCATGGGGAAGGGCGTGAAGCAGTTGAGGTACCACGTCAGTTCGCACACCTCGGGTATGCGGCTCTGGCGATACAGCAGGTTCTTGTCTACATCGAAACCAAAGGCCAGCCACGCGGCTGCCACTGCCTGCACATTGCTGGCGCGCTGCGCTGCATCTTTAATGGTGGTGAGGGAGTGCAGGTCGGCAATGAAGAAAAACGACTCGTTGCCGGGATTTTTCGATAGGGTGATGGCGGGGATAATGGCCCCCAGCAAATTGCCTAAATGCGGGCGCCCGCTGCTCTGTATTCCGGTTAAAATTCTGGCCATAATTTTGCAAATAAAACAGCGTTTGGTGAATTACAGTTAAGTTTGCCTTACAATTTCTCGTATGCAACAGATTTTTATTTTGATTGCCGGTTTGGTTTCGCTCACGGCCTGGGCGCAACAGGCGGAGCCCCTCGTGTTCCAGGAGAAGATACACGACTTTGGCAACCTGCGAGAGGAGGAGGGCAGTGCCGACCATACCTTCACTTTCACCAACAACAGTGGCCGCACCATTTCGATAATTAATGTGCAGCCTTCTTGCGGTTGCACTACACCCGGGTGGACGAAAGAGCCCATTGCCCCCGGAAAGACAGGTTACATCAAAGCGAGTTTTAACCCGCTGGGTCGCCCCGGCTATTTCAACAAAACCCTTACGGTAACCACCGACCTGCCAGGTAGCCCCGTTGTATTGCAGATCAAAGGCAATGTGGTAACGCGTGCCATGGAAACAGATGTGTCGCGCCTCGAAGCATCGAGTGGCAGCCTGCGCTTCAAAAGTGCTTCCCTGAACCTGGGCAAAGTGTTCATGAACAGAAATACACCTGCGGTAGAACTGAAAGTATTTAACGCTGGCGAGGCCGCAGTGGCAATTCAATCGGTGGTGGCGCCTGCTCACCTGAAAGTGGTGGCTCCCGAGAAGATAGAGGCCAATACGTGGGCGAGTATCTGGCTCTCGTTGGATGCACAAACAAAAGGGCAATACGGTTTTATGACGGAGAGCTTTGAGTTGCTGACGGATGATGCCGATGCACCTGGGAAAGTGTTTACGGTCTATGCATCGGTAGAAGATTATTTTGCACCGCTTACGGAGGCGGAGCGGGCCAAGGCTCCGGTGTTGAAGTTGGAAGCTGACAACCTCGATATTTCGCAGGTGCGGTTGGGGGCCACCGTTCAGCGCGTGGTGGTGATTAAAAATGACGGTAAGCAGCCCTTACAAATTAAAGCTTTGCAGCCCAACTGCAGTTGCCTGAAGGCAGAGGTACAGCCTCTAAAAATTGAGCCGGGAGCGCAGGCCAATCTAACCATTACATTCCTGGCCGAGGGCCGTAAAGGTACCCAACACAAGGCCATCACGCTCTACTCCAACGATCCGGTGCGGCCGGTGCAGCGTCTCAGTGTGGTAGCTGTAGTAAACTAGCCCTTCACTATACGCGCTGCAATTTTTTCTGCCGCCTGGCCATCGCCATATAGAGGCGCAGCAGGGGGCAGCGGTAGGGAGGCATGGTGCTGGAACAATTGCAGGATTTTTTCTTTCGAGGCGCCAGCCAGCGCGTTGACACCGGCCTCCACCAACTCGGTCCACTCGGTTTGGTCGCGCAAGGTGATGCAGAATTTATGGAAGAAGTAACTTTCTTTTTGCAATCCACCGCTATCAGTAAGAACCAAAGTACAGTTCTGCAATAGCGCCAGCATGTCGAAATAGCCCACTGGTTCTATGATGGTTGCATCCAGCTGTATGCCATGTGTCGATAAAAATTGCCGGGTGCGCGGATGAAGCGGCAGCACCACCTTCACCTTTTGGTTGATTTTATTCAAAGCGGCTACGATGTCTCGCAGGCGTGTGGGGTCGTTGGTGTTTTCTGCGCGGTGTAGGGTAACGAGTACAAAAGCTTGGTTCTCCAGTTTCTCTCTTTGGATCACCGTAGCACGCTTAGCAATGCGCTCTTGGTAGAATAACACCGAGTCGTACATAACATCGCCACTCTGTATGATCTCGCAGGGGAAGTTTTTGTAGCCTTCTCCTTCAAGGTTGGCCACAGCGGTAGCTGTGGGGCAGAATAAAAGTTTGCTTATGCGATCGGTTAGTATACGGTTGATTTCTTCGGGCATCTGCATGTTGAAGCTGCGCAGACCTGCTTCCACATGGGCAATGGGTATATGCAACTTGGCAGCGGCCAGTGCGCCTGCCAGTGTGGAGTTGGTGTCGCCATAGACCAACACATAGTCTGGTTTTTCTTTCAGCAACACTTCTTCCACTTTTTCCAGCATGCGGCCCGTCATGGCGCCATGGCCAAGACCTTGAATCTCCAGGTTGTAATGGGGCCGCGGTATCTCCATTTCATCGAAGAACACCTGGCTCATGTTGTGGTCGTGGTGCTGACCAGTGTGCACAATGATTTCGTTGACGCCTGCTTTTGCAAAAGCCCGCGATACCGTAGCGGCCTTGATGAATTGGGGGCGGGCGCCCAGAACGGTCACTACTTTCATTTTCGCATCAGGCAAAGGCAGGAATACCCGTGATGTTGTTGCCCAAAATCAACAAATGAATGTCGTGTGTGCCCTCGTAGGTAATTACACTCTCCAGGTTCATCATGTGGCGCATCAGCGGGTATTCGCCTGTAATGCCCATGCCACCATGTATCTGGCGTGCCTCGCGGGCAATCTCCAACGCCACCTGCACGTTGTTGCGCTTGGCCAGCGAAATCTGAGGGGTGGTGGCTTTACCTTCGTTCATCAACACGCCCAGCCTCCAGTTCAGCAATTGCGCCTTGGTGATTTCGGTGAGCATCTCGGCCAGTTTCTTTTGCACCAACTGGAACGAACCGATGGGTTTGCCGAACTGGATTCTTTCCATGGCATACCTGCGTGCCGAATCGTAGCAATCCATGGCTGCGCCAATGGCGCCCCAGGCAATGCCGTAGCGGGCAGAATCCAGGCACATCATGGGTGCACCCAACCCGTTTTTGCCGGGCAACAGGTTTTCCTTCGGAACTTTCACATTGTCAAATACCAGTTCGCCCGTGGCGCTGGCGCGCAGGCTCCACTTGCCGTGTGTTTCGGGGGTAGAGAAGCCCGGCATGCCGCGTTCCACAATCAAACCATGAATGCGGCCAGCTTCGTTCTTAGCCCACACCACCGCCACATCGGCCTTCGGTGAATTCGAGATCCACATCTTGGCACCATTCAGCAGGTAATGGTCGCCCATGTCTTTAAAATGGGTCACCATGCCGCTGGGGTTCGAGCCATGGTCAGGCTCCGTTAAACCGAAGCATCCCAGCCATTCGCCCGAGGCCAGCTTGGGCAGGTACTTCTTGCGTTGCTCTTCGCTGCCGAACTTGTAGATGGGGTACATCACCAGCGAGCCTTGCACCGAGGCGGTAGAACGCATGCCCGAATCGCCACGCTCAATTTCCTGCATCAGAATGCCGTAAGAGATATAGTCCAGCCCACCTCCGCCATATTGCTGCGGTATGGTGGGCCCGAAGGCACCGATCTCGCCAAACTTCTTAACGATCTCGTACGGAAAGTAGGCGCGCTGTGCCCAATCTTCTATAAAGGGAGTAATTTCTTTTTTTACAAAGTCGCGGATGGAGCTGCGAATCAGTTTGTGTTCTTCGGTCAGCAGGCTGTCAATGCCATAGAAATCAGGATGTTCGAACAGGTCTTGCTTCAGGGATTTCTTGGCTTTGCTTTCGGTGGCGGTGCTGGCTGACATAGCGTGTATATTTTGTTTATCTGAAATTAGCGGACAAATTTACGCAGAATTGTGATGCGCCAACAATCGTTTGAAGCGCATTGCAAACAAAACAACCCGATATGGACGCACCCCTCGACCCGGCCTTGATAGAACAGGTGAAGAAGTTGCAACAGAAGTATGCCGTCATGGGGCAGGACTTGTCGTCTTACCTCGATGGTTTGCTTTACGCGGATTACCTGACCTACTGGGATTACATACACCTCGATACCTTGCTGAGCCTGCAAAACCCGAAGACGCAGTTCAAAGACGAGAAGGTGTTCATCATCTACCACCAGATTACCGAACTGTATTTTAACCTGGTGTTGTGGGAGTTGGAGCAATTGGCAGACGCGCAACCCCTTGCCGAGAAACTGCTGACCGAGCGCCTGGACCGCGTAGTGCGTTACTTCCGCGCATTGGAAGACTCCTTCCTGATCATGATCGATGGCATGGAGAAAGAGCAGTTCCTGAAATTCCGCATGGCCCTGCTGCCGGCCAGTGGCTTCCAGTCCGCCCAATATCGACTCATTGAAATCTGTTCTACCGACATGATCAACCTGGTGGGGGTAGCCGACCGTGAAACATTGAAGCACGAGCAGAATATCCACCGGCTGATCGAGAAACTCTACTGGCGCAGTGGTGCCACCGAACTGGCATCGGGCAAGAAAACGCTTACGCTACAACAGTTCGAAGAAAAGTATATGAAGCAGTTTGCCGAGGCAGGCGAACGCTACAAAAAACGCAACCTGCGCCAGTTGTACCAACCATTCAAAAATTCATCCGAAGTGGTTACGCGCCTACGCGAGTTCGACATGCTGGCCAACGTATATTGGCCCCTGGCCCACATGAAATCGGCTGGCCGCTACCTGCAGAAAGATACGGAAGACATTAAAGCCACTGGCGGTACCAACTGGCAAAAGTACCTGCCACCCCGCTTTCAGAAAATCATGTTTTTCCCCGAGTTATGGACCGATGAAGAGAAAAACGATTGGGGAAGGGCCGCTGTAATCAAAGCCATGACCCCGGCAGCGAGTCGCTGAAATTTGTAAATTTGAGGGAAGCGCTCCTCGTGTGAAGACCCTCATCACCTTGCTGTGTTTATTTTGGATGGCCGACCAACTTTATGGCCAGGGGGTAACGCGCTTTACCTACCATGATGCCGACAAAAAGAGCCTGAAGGAAATCTACCAGGTGAAAGATACCATCCGCAACATTCTGCACGGCCGCTACATCTCTTATTTCCTCAACGGCAACATTGAATCGAAGGGGCAGTTTCTGGACAACGAAACCACGGGCGTATGGGAGTTTTTCTATGAAACAGGCAATCCTAAGATGAAAGGGATACTGCGACAGAATTCCAACTACGGCATGTGGGAGTACTTCTACGAAAATGGACAGAAGAGCATGGAGGGCAACATCAACGGCCGTAATAAAGAAGGCGAGTGGAAAATATATTATGAAAGTGGCGAACTGAAAGAACGTGGTACCTATAAAGACAACCTGCGCACTGGCATCTGGACCACCTATTTCGAAGATGGCACGCGCAAAGGCGAAATAGAATATACCGAAGACTATGGCCGCTACACCGAGTATTACCATTCGGGCAAGGTGCTGGCCGAGGGCCCGCGTGCCGGGGCACGCAACGTAGGGCATTGGCGTTACTATGCCGAAGATGGCACTCTGCAAAGCGAGGGCGACTTCGAAAATGGCAAGAAGACCGGCCGCTGGCTGTACTACCACCCCACAGGGCAAATCGCTTCCGAAGGCGCTTACCGCAACGATAACCCCGATGGCGAGTGGGTTTACTATTTCGAGAACGGTTCCGTGAGTGCCAAAGGCCAATACATGGGAGGTAGGAAAGACGGCTATTGGAGTTCCTTCAACAGCCAGGGTAGACTGCGCAGCGAAATAACTTACCAAAATGGCTCGGGCGAGTTTCGCGAATACTACCCCGATGGCAAGCTGAAACGCAAGGGCTTGATACAGGATGGTAAGAACCAGGGCAGATGGGAATACTACCTGGCCAACGGCAAGCTGGAAGGCGAATGCGAGTTCGACAAGGGCAAGGGAACCTACAAAGGGTTTTATCCCAACGGTACGCTACAAACCAAAGGCCAGATTGAAGACGATAAGCGGGTGGGCACGTGGGACCTCTATGAACCCGATGGCAAACTTTCGGGCTACTACAAACCCATTTACGAAGACCAGCAAGCGGCCGAAGAGATTGTCACGCTGCTGAAAAAGCCGACTGCCCCCGCCAGGAAGACCGTGCGCAAAGGCTTCGACTACTTTGTTCCCCGTTTTCCGGAATACCGTGGGGTGATTTTGGAAGGCAACCCCGTGATGGCTTTTGTGGGATCGGTGCCATTCGGCATTGAGTTTTATAACGAAGAACGCCTCGGCCATTATTTTGAGTTTGAAGCCATTCGCGATCCATTCTTCACGGCTGACAGCCGCGTGGCCATGAACCGCATCTTCCAGCGGGGCTATGCCATTGCTTTGCGACAGAAATTCTATAACTCTTTTACCCCTGGGCTCTGGTATTTCGCGCACGAGTTGCGCTTTACCAACCTGGGGCATTTTGCCAACCTGCGGCTGGGCAGCGGCAGCGACTTTACGGCCACCGCTTCCGAGCAGAAGGCAGAATACGGACTGCTGATCGGCACCCGCCTGATGGAACACCAAGATGCGGACGGTTTCACCATCGATGGATACCTGGGTGTGGGCGCTGGCTACCGCAGCTTCGATGCCGAGTCCATCTTCGAAGATCTTTTTGAAAATGTAAATCAACGCAAGTTGGCTACCACCTTTCGCTTCGGGCTCAACTTCGGCTGGGCTGTCTCTTTCAACAAGCGCAAGTGATGGCTTTTTCCCCTACCTTTGCCCCGTAAAGGATAAATACCTTTCTCCATAGCATTGACCACACCGCAAGAGATCATATTGTCTCCCGCGGAAGCGTTTGACGAAGCACGCTTCCAATCCATTCTGCAGGAAAAACTGCGCATTAATCCACACCACCAGGCCGTGCGACCGCTCAAGCGCTCCATCGATGCGCGCGGCCGCCACGTGATTGTGCGCGTGTTGGCCGAGGTGGTAAACAAGGGAGAAGAGGTTTTTTATCGCCACCACACATACCCCAATGTGCAACACCGGCCACAGGTGGTGGTGGTGGGGGCGGGGCCGGCTGGTTTGTTTGCTGCCTTGCGGCTGATTGAGTTGGGCGTGAAGCCCGTGGTGGTAGAGCGCGGCAAAGATGTGCAGGCACGCAGGCGCGACCTCGCGGCCATCAACAAAGAACATATCGTCAATCCGGAATCGAATTATTGTTTTGGCGAGGGCGGTGCGGGCACCTACAGCGATGGTAAGCTCTACACGCGTTCGAAAAAGCGGGGCGATGTACACCGCATTCTGGAAATACTGGTGGCCCATGGCGCCCGCGAAGAAATATTGTACGATGCACATCCGCACATAGGCACCAACAAGTTGCCGTTGCTGGTGGCGGCCCTACGACAAAGTGTGTTGCAGGCGGGTGGCGAAATACACTTCAACACCAAAGTAATCGAATTGCTGCTGCAAGGGAATAAGGTGGAGGGCGTACGCCTGGCCGATGGTGCAGAAATACAGGGCGAGGGAGTGATTCTGGCCACGGGCCACTCGGCCCGCGATGTGTACGCCATGCTGCAGCGGCAGCAAATACGGATTGAAGCCAAGCCCTTTGCGTTGGGAGTGCGCGTGGAGCACCCGCAACTGCTCATCGACCAGATACAATACCACTGCACCACCGCCCGCGATCCGCACTTGCCGGCCTCCTCTTACGCACTGGTGCAGCAGGTGCAGACCGCAGGGATTCAGCGTGGGGTGTTTTCTTTCTGCATGTGTCCCGGAGGCTTTATTGTGCCAGCGGCCACTGCTCCGGGCGAGGTGGTGGTAAACGGCATGAGTCCTTCGCGCAGGGATTCGCGTTTTGCCAACTCGGGCATGGTGGTGGCGGTAGACCTACCCGACTTCCGTGGCTACCAGCAGCACGGCCCCCTGGCGGGCATGTTCTTTCAGGCGGCTGTTGAGCAGCAGGCCTGCGCGCTGGCCGGAGGCAGGCAGACCGCACCTGCACAACGGCTGGTCGACTTTGTGAACCGGAAGACTTCGGCCTCGCTGCCAGACACTTCCTACCAACCCGGCCTCGCTTCGGTGGAACTTTCGGAAGTGCTGCCCGCGTTTATTGCGGAAAGTTTGCGGCAGGGTTTCAAAGCCTTTGGCCAGAAAATGAAGGGATATCTTACCAACGAGGCGCAGGTAGTAGGGGTAGAGAGCCGCACGTCTGCACCGGTGCGCATTCCACGCGAAGCGGAGACGCTGGAACACCCGCAGGTAAAGCGGCTCTTCCCCTGTGGTGAGGGGGCCGGCTATGCGGGCGGCATTGTTTCGGCTGCCATGGATGGCGAACGCTGTGCCGAAGCGGTTGCGAGAAAGTATGTGAGGAAGGGAGAATGATGGTTTCGGAAATGTAGAATGAAGGATGACGAATGCGGAATGACGCACGAACAACTAACAACCAACAACTATTAACCTTAATTAACGACCCAAGTGAGTAAAAAAACCGTCATCATAGGGGCAACGCCCAACCCTTCGCGTTATGCGTACCTGGCAGCCGAAATGCTAACCGACTACCACCATGAAATCGTGCCGGTGGGCATCAAGCAGGGAACGGTGCAGGGGGTGTCTATCTTACCGATACAAACAAAGCCGGTTGTGCCACACGTAGACACCATCACCATGTACATTGGCCCGCAGCACCAGCCCGAGTGGTACGACTACCTGTTGTCGCTCAAGCCGAAGCGCATCATCTTCAACCCTGGCACCGAGAACGATGAACTGGCCCGCCTGGCCGCTGCCAAAGGCATAGAAACGCTGGAAGCGTGCACCCTGGTAATGCTGCGATCCGGGCAGTATTAACGGCTATTCGGCCGGGTATTTGGCGATGATGCCCACATACACCACCTTCCACTTGCCATCTTTCTTTTCCAACACACGTATCTGCGAGGTCTCATCGCGGTCGCCAATGTTGTCGCGCACTTTCTGCGTGTATTGGGCAAAGGCCCCGGTGCCATAGATGCGTACATCTTTCCAGATGCGGTCAACCGTAAGTTTTACGTCATCGTGGGCTACGTCTATGTGGCGGCTGGGCGTTTGTGTGCGGAAATATTCATCGAAAGATTTTTTGATGTCGGCCCAGCTCTCAATGAAACTGGTACCGGTGGAATCGGAGTATGACCAATAGGCGTAAGGCACCTGTAGCCATGATTCCTCCCAGTCTTTACGGTTTACTTCCAGAAATGCTTTCGTTTCTCTTTCAATGGCCGCTTTCACAGCGTTTACCTCTTTGTCGCTCTGGGCTGTAACGGGTGCAAGCGCCAGCCATAACAGGCCGGCAAGGGTGTTAAGGATGTTGGCTTTCATAAAGAACGGCTTTTGTTTTGGTAATCTTAATGTAGCAAAAAGCAATGAAAAAAGTAAGTGAAAATATTTTCGCAGGAGGTCAAAAACCTGACGCAAGTCAGCAGCCGTTTGCAGGCATTGCGGTAGCTTACACAGGCAAACAAACGCTTCTTTTATGCTCTCCGATGAAAAAATCATTCCCCTGAAAAAATTGATAGTAAAGCCAGAAAAAAAAATCAAACTGTCTGACTATGCCACGGGCTATGAAGGCAAAACGCTGAATCGCCAAGATGCCGAAATGCTGCTGGAGGCAGGCCGCAAGCACTTGGCCGAAATTCAGGATAAGCTCTATGCGCACAACCAATACAGTGTGCTCATTATTTTCCAGGCCATGGATGCGGCAGGCAAAGACGGAGCTGTGAAACACATCATGTCGGGTTTTAACCCGCTGGGGGTAAAGGTGCACAGCTTCAAGGCACCTACTTCGCACGAACTGGACCACGACTATTTCTGGCGTCATTCCCTCGCTTTACCTGCACGGGGCGAAATAGCCATCCACAACCGCTCGCACTACGAAAATGTACTGGTAACCAAGGTGCACCCTGAGTATGTGCTGAACGAAAACATTCCCGGCATCCGCACGCTGAAAGACATCAACGATGACTTCTGGAGCGCACGCTACAAGCAAATCAGGCGGTATGAAAAAAACCTGGCCGACAATGGCATGGTGATTCTGAAATTCTTTCTGCACGTTTCGAAGAAGGAGCAGAAGAAACGGTTTTTGGAGCGCATAGAAGATACCTCCAAGAACTGGAAGTTTTCGCTGTCCGACCTGAAAGAGCGTGCCTTCTGGGATCAGTACCAGAAAGTCTATGCCGAGGCGCTGTCGGAAACTTCCACCAGCTATGCCCCGTGGTTTGTCATTCCGGCCGATGATAAGTGGTTTGCGCGGCTGGCCATTGCCTCGGTAATCTACAGGCAGTTCGAAAAGCTGCAGCTAACGTACCCCACAGTGAGCGAAGCACAAAAGGCGGAGTTGCAAAAAGCAAAGCTGCACCTGATGAGCGAGAACGGGGAGCAACACAAAGCCCGGAAAGCGGACAAGGTAAAAAGAGGAAAACCCGTCCCACGGGGGTGAGGCCACTTCCTCACATCAAATGTTGTTGTTCAGCGTTTGCAAATAGGGCAAACCATTAAAAAATATCGGTACTTTCTAAACGAAATTTGTGTGACAGGGGTATGCCCCGCATAGAATGGTCGTCAGCTTGATAGTTCGGCCAATCTACGAGGCCGTCCTTCACAGCCCCACATGCACCACCACATCACGGGCACGGAGTTTTTCGGCCAGTTGAGGCAGCGCTGTGCGTGTTTCATGGTCCCACGGGTTTTCTACCAGCACCAGCAGCTTCAGGCTGGGGTAATCGAACAGTTGCGGGGGCACCCGGGTAATCTGGTTGCCCGAAAGATCCAAGTTCTCCAGCGTCTGTATTTGCAGCAGGCTGGCCGGCACCTCCAGCAGGAAGTTGTTGTTTACGCGAAACTCCTTCAAGCGGGTAAGCTGGCCGATACTGGCTGGCAACGTACTGAGCCGGTTGTTGTGCAAATACAAACCGGTAAGGTTGGTTAACTGCCCGATGGCCTCAGGCACGCGCAGCAACTTGTTGTTCGACAGGTAGAGCACTTCCAGGTTTTTCCAGTTGGCCAGGCGGTCGTCAATGCTTTCTATCTGGTTGTAGTACAAGTCTACTTCTTTCAGTGAGGTGAGTTGGTACACACCAGAGGGAATGGCGGGCAATACATTTCGGTAGAACGACAATTGTTCGAGCAGCGTCAGTTGGGCGATGGCATCATCCACGGTGGCGATCTGGTTGTAATTCAGTGAGAGGCGCTTGAGGGCCGGAAACCGGGCGATGGAGGCAGGCACGTGTTGAATCTGGTTGCGCGTCAGCTCCATCTTTTCCAGGCGCGAATGGGTCTTGATGCGGTCGTTTTGCAAGGTGAGTTGGTTATTGCTCAGCAACAGTTCTTTCAGATACTTCAGTTGGTGTGTCCCCTTTGGAAACTGTTTCAACTGGTTGGCGGCCAGGTCTAATTTCTCCAGCGCAGGCATGGCTTTGTAGGTGCGTGGCAAAGTGGAGGGATCGTTGCTGCGGATGCCCAGCGTGCGGATGGTTTTGCTTTTGGCCAGGTGCATCGGCCCTCGAGGTGTGTTATTCAGAATATAGACCGATTGCAATCGCTGCATGTTTTTCAACTGACGGGGCAAACGTTTTATACGAGTGTTGGCCAGCTCCAATGCTTCCAGATTTTTACATGTCAGCACTTCCTTAGGGAATTGACGAACCTGTTTGCCAACAATGGCCACATGGCGCACGGCAGCCTTTTCTTCGGCAGTCATGTATGGAATTTTCTCAGACAATACGAATGACACAGTGGCTTTAAAAGTGCGTACTGTCCCTATAGCGTTTGTACGCAGAGTGGCTGCCACTTGAAAGAGCGAATCCAGGTTGCTGCGCGGGCCTGAGGTGTTTACCGTCTCGCGTATTTTTAGATTCACATACTCGAACGCCAACGAATCCTCGCTACTTGCAAATACAGGTTCTTCGCCTACCCAAAACTGATGCTGTGCAAACAAGGGTGTGGTGAGGAAAAGCAATAGCAGAACTGAGGTGATGTATCTCATAATTCACAGAAAATAATCTAAAACTAAGAATTTAGTTATTCACTTCAAAACCGGTGGTAACAACCTCACAAAAACGCCTATTATTTTCGGTTTATCATGCCCTGAAAGAGGCAAAAAACTGTACTTTTGACGGTTTGTAAAATCCACTTATGAGTGAGCCAAAAGGGAATCAGCCGACTAATTATTCGGCCAGTAATATTCAGGTTTTAGAAGGGCTGGAAGCGGTGCGGAAGCGCCCGGCCATGTACATAGGCGATGTAAACGTGAAAGGGCTTCACCACCTGATTTGGGAGGTGGTTGATAACTCGATAGACGAGGCGCTGGCGGGCTATTGCGATGAGATTTTCGTAACCATACATGAAGACAATTCGGTGACCGTGGAAGACAACGGCCGCGGTATACCCACCGATATGCACGAGAAAGAAAAGCGCTCGGCCCTCGAAGTAGTAATGACGGTGCTGCACGCAGGTGGCAAGTTCGATAAGAACACCTACAAAGTATCGGGTGGTCTGCACGGTGTGGGCGTTTCGTGCGTAAATGCACTGTCGGAATTGCTGCACGTTACCGTGTACCGCGAGGGGAAGATTTTCGAACAGGAATATGAACGCGGTAATCCCAAATATGCAGTGCGTGTGATTGGCGAGTCGGAACGCAGAGGTACAACCGTACACTTCCGTCCCGACAAAGAGATTTTCCAGGTAACTGAATACAACTACGAAACAGTATCCACGCGCCTGCGCGAGTTGGCGTTTTTGAACCCCGGCATTAAGCTGCACCTGCGCGACCAGCGCGAGAAAGACGAAGAAGGCAAACCCCGTGGCGATTTCTTCTTCTCAGAAGGAGGCTTGCGCGAATTTGTGGAATACATCGACTCGAACCGCGAGAAACTCATACCTGCGCCCATTTACATCGAGAACAATAAGTCGGAGGTACCCGTGCAGGTAGCATTGAGCTACAACACGTCCTTCAGCGAAAACTTGGTATCATACGTCAACAACATCAACACCCACGAAGGAGGCACCCACGTAGCGGGCTTCCGCAGGGCGCTTACGCGTACGTTAAAAGCATATGCCGATAAGTCTGGGTTGCTGGAGAAAGCCAAGGTAGACATTAGTGGCGATGACTTTCGCGAAGGATTGACGGCCATTATTTCTGTGAAGGTGGCCGAGCCGCAGTTTGAAGGGCAGACCAAAACCAAGTTGGGCAACTCCGAGGCCATGGGCTGTGTGGATACGGCCGTGGGAGAGGTGCTGCAAAACTTCCTCGAAGAAAACCCGCGGGAGGCCAAACTGATTGTAAACAAAGTGATTCTGGCCGCGCAGGCCCGCATTGCCGCCCGCAAGGCGCGCGAGATGGTGCAGCGCAAGAACGTGCTCACCGGCACCGGGTTGCCCGGCAAGCTGGCCGATTGCTCCAGCTCCGACCCGGCCGTTTCAGAACTCTACCTGGTAGAGGGCGACTCGGCAGGTGGCTCTGCCAAGCAGGGCCGCGACAGAAACTTTCAGGCCATTCTGCCGCTACGCGGAAAAATATTGAATGTTGAAAAGGCGCAAGAACACAAGATATACGAAAACGAAGAGATCAAGAACATGATCACCGCGCTGGGCGTATCGTTCGGCACGGCCGAAGATGAGAAGGCGCTCAACCTGAACAAGCTACGTTACCACAAGATTATCATCATGACCGATGCCGATGTGGACGGCAGCCATATCCGCACGTTGATCCTTACTTTCTTCTTCCGCTACATGCGCGAATTAATTGAACAAGGGTACGTGTACATCGCACTGCCTCCTCTGTACCTGTTGAAGCGGGGAAAAGAAGAACGCTATTGTTGGAACGAAGAAGAGCGCGACCGCTACATCAAAGAGATGAGCAAAGATGGTAAGGAAGACAGTGTGAACGTGCAACGCTACAAAGGTTTGGGCGAGATGAACCCCGAACAGTTGTGGTCTACCACCATGGATCCGGCCAGGCGCACGCTCAAACTGGTGAACATTGAGTCGGCTGCGGAAGCAGACCATTTGTTTTCTATGTTGATGGGCGATGAAGTGGGCCCCCGAAGGGAATTTATTGAGAAGAATGCACGTTACGCACGCGTTGACATTTAACAGCGATTTTATATTGAAAATAACTGGCGGACGTTCATCGTCCGCTATTTTTTAGAGATCATGGACGGCATGGAAAACGCAGTAGAAAGACACGATCACGGCATTTCGCTGGAGGCCCTCCATAAACAGGTGCTGGCCAGCAACTATGTAAGCCGCGACCTTAGTTGGCTGCAGTTCAACTACCGCGTGCTCGACCAGGCCAAACACATCGACCGCAGCATTTTCGATCGCTTGCGGTTTTTGTCCATTACCTCCTCTAACCTGGATGAGTTTTGTACCATCCGCCTGGGTAGCTTGTACAACTACCTGGACTTCAGCAAGCAGCGGTTCGACTACAGTGGCTTGCGCGAAGAACCCTTCCGCCATCTGCTGATGACGGAAATTAAGCGATTTGTGCACGACCAGCACGATTACTTCCTCAAGAAGCTGACGCCACTGTTCGAGAAGAACGGCTTCCGCATAGCAGAATACAAATCGCTGTCGGTAGAAGATACCCAGAAGGTAGACCAGTATTTTTTGAAGACGGTGTACCCCATGCTCACACCCATGCTGTTCGATAACTATCATGCCTTCCCGGTATTGAAAAACAACCGGGTGTTGATGGGCGTGGTTACCAAGGCGGCAGGGGAGAACCCCAACCAGCAGAAAGCATCTTTCATACAGATACCCAGTAACATTCCACGCTTCTACGAAATTGGCCAACCCGATGGGTTTATTTCTTTTGTGGCGGTAGAAGACATTGTGCGCAACAACATTCACCACCTGTTCCGCAATGTAGAGATTTTGAGTGTTACCGTTTTTCGCATCAATCGTAATGGCGACTTTACGCTGGAGGAGAGCGAAGACATCGAATCCAATTTCCTGGAAGAACTGAAGCGAAAGCTGCAGACGCGCAGAACCGGGCGCGTGGTGCGCCTGGATGTGCAGGAACCGGCCGACCCGTGGATTTTGCGCATATTGAAAATACAGTGGGACCTGGACGATCTGAACATCATCACGGTGCCGCGCGAAAGCCTGCTGGACTTTACAGGCCTGTTGCAGGTCATCGGCCACAAATCTTTCAAAGACCAGCGAGCACCGATCCGCCCTGCCCGCAGGCCTGTGCTCTTCCCAGAACAAGGCCAGCGCGATTTATTCGAAATACTGAAAGAAAAAGACATTCTGCTGCACCACCCCTACGACAGCATGGAACCCGTGCTGGAGTTGCTGGAAAAGGCCGCAGACGACAAAGGCGTTTTGTCCATCAAGATCACTATTTACCGGTTGGCTAAAGATTCGCGTGTTACGGCTGCGTTGCTGAAGGCGGCCGAAATGGGTAAACACGTATCGGTATTGTTCGAGGTAAAAGCACGCTTCGATGAAGAGAACAACCTGCGCGAAGCGCAGAAGTTGCAGAAGGCAGGCTGCTTTGTGATCTATGGCGTAAGCAGTTTGAAAACGCACACTAAACTGCTGCTGATTGTGAGGCAGGAAGAAGATGGACAAGTATACCGTTATGTGCACCTGTCCAGTGGTAACTATAACGAAACCACCGCGCGGGTTTACACCGATGTGGGCCTTCTTACCACCAACGAGATGTATGCCAACGATGTCTCGGAGTTTTTCAACGTCATCACTGGCCATTCGCAGCCGTTGGCCTACCGCAACCTCATTACTTCCCCCCGCGACATGCGCATACAGTTGTGCAACCTGGTGAGGAAAGAAACTGAAAACGCGCGCAACGGGCTTACCGCAGGCATTGTCATCAAATTAAATTCGCTGCAGGACAAAGAGTTTATCGACTCGTTGTATGAAGCTTCGCAGGCGGGCGTACCCATTAAACTCATCATCAGGGGTATCTGTTGCCTGCGCCCCGGCCGCAAGGGCATCAGCGACAACATTGAGGTTATTTCCATTGTGGGCGAATACCTGGAACACTCACGCATCTACTATTTCCACAATGCGGGCGACCCTAAGGTGTACATTGGCAGTGCCGATGCCATGGTGCGCAGTTTCGACAGGCGCATTGAATCCTTGTTCCGCCTTGAACAGGACATACTTAAAAAGCAGGCCATGAACATTCTGCGCTACAACCTCAAAGACAATGTAAATTCCTATACCATGCGCGAAGACGGTTCCTACGCCATCAAAGAGTTAAACGGAGAACCCCCTTTCAACTTGCACAAAGAATTTTATAACGTTACCCGCGAAATCATTGAAGAGGTAAAACTCTTCTGAGTTCAATCTATCGGTAATTGTAGTAAGAAGGACACTCCACGTTTTGGTGAATGCCCCGGATGCGTGTGCGGTAGTTGATCATGAACTCGTGCGAGCCATTCGAAAATCTATTTAGCGCAGAGGAGGTCATGTCGTAGGAGTAGGCAAAGTGGAACTGTTCACTCAGCTTCAGGTCGATGAATGTGATGAAGGCATCGCCACTGCGCCAGGAGGTACCCACACTGAACACCTCGTAGAAAATCACTGCCATGTTCAGGTCCATACTGAGTGGTTGTCCTTCTTGCGAGCGCACCAGTATGGATGGATTGATTTGCACGTTTTTGCTGCGGTGCAATGGCAGAATGGTGCCACCTCTTAGAAAGTAGAAGCGCTTCTGCCTTATTTCGTTCGCAATGTTTTCAAAGCTGCCCGAGGTAAGGGCGCTGTTGATGATGAAAGGCACAGAAAAGCCTACGAAGAAATTCTTTTTGTTGTAGAGCACACCCGCACCGAAGTTGGGCTTTACCGAATTAAATCCGGCAAAGGAAAGATCGTCCGGGTTTTGAAGGTCGAGGCGACTGAAGTTGGCGCCCACCACATTAACACCTGCCTGCAGGCCCATGGCCAGGGTAGCGCTCGGAAAACGCAACATATAAGAATAACTGCCGTAGATGTGGTCGTTCTTGTAGCTTCCAATCTCATCGTGGTTGACCATCAGCCCCACACCTACTTTGTTTCTGAGTAAGGCCGTATGCGTGGTGAATGAAAACGTTCTCGGAGCACCGGGAAAATTCACCCACTGGTTGCGATACATGGCAGTGGCGCTGAGCTGAATGTGGTTGCCTGCATATGCAGGGTTAATCACCAACTCATTGAAGTAGTATTGCGTAAATACAGGGTATTGCTGGGCCCTGGCTGTAGTGCCAGAGGCCAGCAATAGCAAAAGAAGAAATCTCGTCTTTGCGCGCTTCATGCTTAACGTACCAGTTCAAGGTATCCGGCAATGGGCTTCGAACCATCGCGTTTGTCTATGATGTAAAAATAGGTACCATCGGGCAGACCGTTTCCGAACGGACTAATACCCCTGTTCGACTTACCGTCAAAATAGGTGTCTACGTTGTTATAACCATCCATTTCGAAGACTAAGGTACCAGCGCGGTTGAAGATTTTTACGTTGTTACCCGGGAAATTCTCGATACACTGGATGACGAACAACTCATTGCGGCCATCGCCATTTCTGGAGACACCATTGAAAGGCCGTATCTCGGTGCCGATATCAACAGTTCGGGTGGTGCTACAGCCGAGTTGCGAGGTAACGGTAACCTCATAGCTTCCGGCAGGGATGTTGGTTAGGTTGGTAGACGCAACCAACGTGCCGTTGGCATTCCACACAATGCTTTCAATTGGCACATTGCTGAGCATTACGAGTGAGGCTACTCCGTTGCTGGCCTCGCAGGTGGCTGGTATCACGCGGAAGTCAAATTCCGGGAAGATGTAATCTTCCACAATCACATCCGTATCAGGACCGGTGGTACACCCCGTTAAGCGGCTGGTGGCGGTAACAGTATAGCTACCGGCTGCCAGGCTGTCGATTACTTCTCCGGTGAAATCAATTGACGCCTTCACCGCGTTGCCGATATACCAGTTGAAAATGTAATCGCTGGTGTTCCCTTCCACCGAAGCGCTCAGCGCACCGTTGTTGAATACACAACTGGTGATATTGGAGAGCACCTCAATATCCGGAGTGGGTAACGGCACGATGTTCTCTGTGATAGCAACGATGGCACTACCTGCACAGCCTGTAATACGGTGTGTAGCTACTACTGTATAGTTACCAGCCGATAAGTTGTTGATTTCAGGACCCGAGAGCAAAATAGGACCACTTGCCAACGTACCGGCATACCAGTCGAACGTGTAGTTGATGATATCCCCATCTACCGAGGCAGTTGCCGAACCGTTTGCCTTCGCGGGATCGCAGTTTGTTACCGGATGGGTTTGACCAGCTGTAGCAACCGGTATAATTTTTTCATCCACCAGCGAAACAGACTGTGGTTGGCTTTGGCAGAAGGCATCTGCCAGGTCGGTGGCAATCATGGTATAATTACCAGCGGGTAGGTTGTTTACCTGTTTGCCGGTAAAGTCGGGTGTGCCGGAAGTTGCCGTACCACGGAACCAGGCGTATCCATACTCTAGACTATTATCGTTGGTTACGGTGCCGAATATTGAACCATCATCGATAATGCAACTGGTTACAGGCGAAGAAGAAGAAACGGACGTCAACACCTCGTTCACAACCAGAGTCAGTGTGTAGGTGTCTACTGCCCAGCAATTGTTGTCATTGTTGATCACTTTTACTGTATGATCAATTGTACCGGAAGCGAGGGCAATTCCCTGTAAGTCGTTGGTGGTTGCCAACACGATACCGGATGGATTGGTTCCCGCATACCACTCGAAGCTGTAGCCCGAGGTACTATTGCCACCAGCAGTAACCGTCAACTGGCCATCGCGCGGATTCACGCAGCGCTCCGGGTTCACGAAGCTGGTAAGGTCTACCGTAGTGGATCCGATGGTGCCATCGGTGATTTCGAATTGCAGATCGGTAAAACATTGTGTGTTGTTGTTGCGTGCCTGCACCACGTAAGTTCCGGCCGCCAGGTTGCCCAAATTGGCTGCAGGGCCACTTTGAAGCACTGTGCCGGCCGGGTTTGTCCAGGTAAACAAGTAGTTGGCCAGGTTACCCGCACTTCCGTTTTCATTGATAGCCGTAATGGCGGCTGTACCATTATTGAGCACATTTCCGGTTGCCAGATCGCAGGATGCCAGGTCTACCGTGGTAAGACCCGAGGCAGCAACGGTAATTGCAGTAGGATTAGGCTGTATCACGAACGTATTCACCGAGAAGCAGCCCGTGGAGGTAGCCGTGTTGTTGGTTACCCGTACGGTATAAGGTCCTTCGATGAGGTTATCTACTTGTTCGCCATTTACACCCACCGAAGCAAGAGGAGGAGATGTTACTCCGTTGCCATTGAACCACTCGAACGTGTAGTCGTTAGGGCTGGCCCCATCGGCCGACACAATCAATTGCCCGGTGCCGGTGGCGCCCACACAATTGATGTTTGGTAAATTGGTAGTGGCCGTCACAACGGGATCCGTAGTGGCATCCAAAATTTCAGCCGCAACGGGTTCAGAACGGCAACCGGCTGTCAGTGGATTGTTGGATACCGCCACAAATGTGTAGAAGCCTGGCGTTAGCGGATTGGTGGTGGTATAGTCGGATTGGCCCAGCAGCCCGTTAATCACCGCCAGTGACGTACCGGTAGGGCCGGGGTCGTTGGTGCCCGCATACACGAAGATGTCATAGTCTGCCTCATCGAAGCCGGCCAGCGGAGTAGGTTCCAGTCTCAGTGTTGCGCTTCCATCGTTGCCGGGCACACAGGTTTGCACATCATCTTGGGCAATCAGTTCCAGGCCATGGCTGTTGGCAAAGGGCAGGTAAAATTCTTCGTCAACGCCACAGCCTGAGTTAAGGTCAACGGCATCAACGGTGTAAATGCCCGTGCGCAGCCCGCTGGCAGTGGAGGTGGTAACGCCATTATCGGTTTTGATGGAGGGCCCGGAGAATGGCTCTCGGCCGAAATGCCAATCGATGGTGAAGCCCAGGGTGTTGCCAGGCGAAGAAACTTGTACGCCCATCACACCGTCAGCAGAGTTGCAGTCGCTGGGCAATTGCGTGATGGCGCTGTTAAGCGTAATGGTAATGGTGGGCGAATTATCAGCCACATTAACAGTAATCGGGTTAGCTACACAATGTTTGGTGTTGTGCACTGCCCTTACGGTATAGTTGCCAGGAGGCAGATTAGGCAGTTGGTTGCCGGTGGTTGTAAAATCCGGAGTGGGCTTTACGCTGTTGCCGTTGTACCACGAGAAAGTGTAGTCCGAAGGCACATCCAGAGACACGCCCACTGTAATACTTCCGTTGTAGGGATCACAACGCGTAACCGGTACTACCGTGCTCGATAAAACGGGGGTGCTGGTTGCTAGGGTAACGGTAACTTCTTCCGTGTCAAAACATCCGCTTGCGGTATTGGTGGCTTTCACCGTATACACACCCACACCGAGGTTCGTTACACTGGCTGTCGTGGCAATGCGGTTGGCGGGCAAGGTGTTCTGGCCCGTAAACCACTCAAAGTCAAAACCGGCAGTGGTGCCGCCTACCGAAGCATTGGCCGCCCCATTGGGCAACGCGGCATCGCACGAAGTTTGGTTTTGCGTTACCGTAGCAGTAACCGTTGGTTGTGTGGTTTGCACCAAGGTAACCGTTACCGGGTTTGAGGTACACCCGCTGGTGTTGTTTTCGGCTATCACGGTATAGTTGCCGGCTGGTCTGTTGGCATACACGCTGCCTGTAAAGTCGGGAGTTGGCTTCACGGTGTTGCCGTTGTACCATCTAAAGGTGAAGCCAGCCGTGGTGCCCCCTACGGTGGCCGTGGCACTACCCGAGTTGGCGTTAGAGCAGAGTAGGTCTACCTGGGTAGTTGTAACCACGGGTACATTGGTGTTGTTAGGCACGGTGAATGACTCCACGGTTTGGCAGCCCGATGCCTTGTGAGTAACCAGCACAGTATAAGTCAAGGCTTTCAGGTTGGTGGCTGTGGCGGCAACGCCAATCTGAGGTGAAGTAAAGATATCGTTGCCTTCGTACCAGGCAAACGTAAAGTTGGTGGCGGGCTCGTTGCCGTTGTTGGCAATGGCTTGCAACTGCCCGTTCGGGTTTGTACAACTGGTGACACCAGTGATCAGGTTAATGGATGCCGTTACTGAGGTGTTGATGCGATTCACTACGACCGTGGCTGTATCGGAATTACAACCGGCAGTTTTGTGTGTGGCATACACCGAATAAGTACCCTCGGGTATTCCGGTGTAAACCGCACCGTTGTAGTCGGGGGTGCCATCCACCGCCCCGCGGAACCAGAAGAAGTTATAGTCTGCCGTGTTTTCCGCGCCACCGTTTGGAATGAATGCCCGCACTGCGCCATTGTCGGGGCTTGTGCTACCCGTGCATTTGGTGTTGTCGGCCACTTTCAAAGCGGTAAGCGTTACCGGCAGAGGGATAACCGGAGCTGAGATGATGTTGTTGTTGTAATCGCACTCCACAAAGTTGGTGTTGGGCAGATTCAGTGGTATGGTTGTGCCGTTATCATTCAAAACGATGTAGAGCGTGAAGGGACCGCCAGGGCCGTTTACGGTGGCGTTTGACACGGTGAAAATGTTGTTTGGCTTGAAAGCCACCAGTGATGCAAAGATGGTGTTTAACTTGATGGCACCTGCCACTTCGGGGTTGCCGTTGTAAAAGGTGATGGGTACAGCGCCATCTAACTGCACATCGCCCAGGTTGGTGATTTGGAACGTAACGGTGAAATTCTGACCTGGGCAGGTAGGTGGATTTACCAACAGCGAATTAGGCACATGCGCAAGATCGGGCGAGGCATACGTGGGGCACCCCAACGAGTTGAGGTAGGGTGACTGGTTCAGGAAAGTGTTCAGAGGGCGTATAGGCCGGTTGGGTTGACCGGGCAGACAAGAACCGGTTGAAAATTCCTTATTGTGTTTTTGCTGAAACCGCGGGATAGTAAGATCGTCATTCACATTTACGTTGAAGTAGCCATGTTGGTTCCACAATCTTCTGGCAGGTACCCAAGGCTCGCTGGCCGATTTGAACACACGCACATGCGAGTATCGCGAGTAGCTCAACGTATTAAAATTATCCCAGGCATCTTTGTTATCAAATCCGCAAGGAACGCACAATTCTGTGGAACCGTCTGCATCTACATCGGCCACAATAGGGTACTCGCGGTTGGTGCGCGAGATGCAGTCTTGCCTGGTGAATTCAGAGCCATCAGTACCATTAATGATATATAAGAACTGCTCATCACGGTAAACAATTTCCGATTTCCCATCCGCGTTAAAATCGAACAGTGTGCAACCGGTGTGGCCTGAGGTTTCCTCATTGATTTCTTTGCGCCATAGCAATTCTAGGTTCTCATCCAGCGCATAGAGAAATTTGCCAGATACGTAAGAAACGTTTAACCCATTTACGCCATCCAGATCGGCAATGTTCAGACGCCCGGTTCCATATTGCCAGCCGTTGGGCAGGTAGGCACCTGCGGTGTTGTCGAAAAAGGTTTTTACGGTATTGTTTTGAACATCCCAAAAGAAAATAGTGGTGTTTTGCCCTTTGCCTCCGGTAGAGCCGGAGATCAACACATCCAGAAATCCATCTTCATTGTAATCGGCCACGCTGGTGGCATTGTAGGCAAATCGAATGTAGTAGTCGTTGATGCGCTTTAGTTCTGTGAGGCTTCCATTATCTTCTGTTCCATTGCCCAGGTTAACGTCATAAATATATCCGCCTATTACCAGTTCAAGATCCGAATCACCCAGAATATCTACTGCCACTGGCCCTCCGTTCATGTCGTTCCAGTTCTGGCTTTGAATCAACCGTGTACCGGTATGGGCATCATAGATGGCATCTTTAGCGTATAGTTCTACTTTGCCATCGCTGTTAAAATCGGCTAGGCCGAAGTTGATGGGGTCGCCCGGAATTCTGCGCTTCCAGTTTTGGGTGGTAAGTGTGCAGTTATAAGAGTAGAGGTACGTGTCTCCGCTCTCTATACCAAAGGTGAAAATCTCGGCACAATTGTCATCGTCAATATTTGCGATGGCCACTTCCCACTGTGGGTCAAATGGGGCATTCAATTGGTGTTTCACCGATCCATCTCGGCCATCTAACACAAATACTTTGTCGGTGTATCGGTTCATGGTAATGATTTCCGGTATGCCGTCCCGGTCGAGGTCGCCCACGGCCATACGGGCCAGGTGGTTGGTTGTTTCGTTGGGCGAGGCGAAGTCCAACGTCATGGTGAAAGCCGGGAATTCTGTGGGTGCAGCTTCGCAGGCTACATCGTTACCCAGAAAGGTACCATCGCAGTCGGCATTGGAGGAGCAGGCGCCATCGTAGCAGTCAATGAAGCCATTGCCGTCATTGTCGATACCATCGTTGCAAATTTCTACTTGGGCTTGGGCCATGAGCGTGGCGAAGCATAACAGGGCACCCAGAACAACACTCTTTTTCATCTTCTTTTTTGGTTTTGGTCCTTGCGATTAAAGCCACACCTCATGCAAACATGCACGTTTCGTGGTTTAATTTTCGCATGACAGGTGCAAGTAACCTTTCGCTGTAAGTATTATCATCAGAATTATCGATGAAGCAACAAAATAAGCTGATTTTCAGTACAATAAGGTCTATCTGAACCAGGTTTAACTACCGAATCAATGTAATGCTCCCGGTTTTAGGTTTACCCGGGTCACCTTCGCAACGGAAAAGGTAGAAATAAACCCCACTGGGCAAAGGTTGGCCGTTGCGCGTGCCATCCCAATCGTTCTGATACGGTTTCGCTTCGTAGACTTTTATGCCCTTTTCATCGAAAATCTGTACCTCGCATTGCGGAAAAAACAGAATATTGCCGACTTCCCATAAATTGTTCACCGCATCTCCGTTCGGAGAAAAGAAATTGGCAGGCCGAAGCACATCGCTGATGTTTTCCTGCCTAACGGTAACCGTTACCGTTGCTTCGCCAATGCATCCGCTGGCCGAGGTACCTGTTACAGTGTACACAGTGGTAACGGTTGGGGTAGCCTGAGGGTTGGCAATTGTAGAATCGGAGAGGGTCTGCCCGGGTTGCCACAGGTATTCTTCCAGGCCACTGGCCGTTAGCTGGGCGCTTTCACCAATTGAAATTTCTGCCGGTTCTGCTGCCACCGTAACCACGGGTGCCGGTTGCAACGCAATGGTCTGTGTGGCGGTTACTTCGCAACCAATCGCAGTAACGCCTGTTACCGAAACACTGCCCGGCTGCGTTACGTCAATGGTAGGTGTGGTGGCATTGTTGCTCCACAGGTAAGTTTGGAAAGATGGACTTACACCCAATGTGAGTGTTTGACCCTGGCACAGCGAAAACCCACTGGCCGAAGTAATGGTGGCCACCGGTGGCGGTGAGATGATGAGCGATTTGGTGATGGACGCAGCGCAGGCGTTGCCCGAATAAGACACAGTCAATTGCACGTTGAAAGACTGGCTGGTGTTGAATGTGAAAGAAGGGTTTCGATCGGTAGACGATCCAGCGCCACCAAAATTCCATTGATAAAAGGCGTCCGCGTCCGGATCGGTAGTGCTCTGGTCGGTGAATGAAACGGCTTTGCCACGGCACGCTTCACCGGGCGCTTCGAAAGACACCACGGGTGTATCCAAAAATTTTATCTCTGCCTGATCTGCTTGCACCGCGGGGCAACCCGGGAACACCGTAGAGGTGGCTTCGAAGTAGTAATTGCCCGAGGTAGTCACCGTAAGGTCAGTGTTGGTTTCACCGGTCAGCAGTCCCGCAGATTCTTCAAACCACTGGTACGTAAAATCGCCCGATGCGGGCGAAACACTCAATACCTTCGTGCCATTATCGCATACAATGGAAGATCCCGCGAAGGCTACCCGAAATGGTGGCAGCGAGATGACGTCTATCAGAACAGAAGCTTGCTGTGCTATGCAAGTTCCAACCAGCACGTCTACCTCGTACCTGCCCACATCGGCAGCCGTAAAGTCAGGTCTGTTAACGGATGCACCTGTGGCGGAGAAATTGCCTGGTCCGCGCCAATCGAAGCCGGTGGCGCCCGTGCTGGTAACAGTCAGGTTCAGGGTGGCATCCAGGCATACGGGCGTATTGGTGGTAATGGAAGGCACGCCTGCGGAGGCGGCAGCCACCACGGTAACGGTTACTTCATTGGAGATTTTAATGCAGGCACCCGCTTCAGAGGTAAGCTTTACCGAGTAAGTGCCGGTTGCGGTGGGTGCATAAAAGGCGTCTGTACCGGTGGCCACGGGCGTCCCGTTCTGCAACCATTCGTAGGTTCCGCTGGTAACCGAGGCGTTGAGTTGCAGCACGAAGCCTGCACAGATGGTAAGAGGACGTTTCGGTTCAATAACCGGGGTAACACAACTGGTATTTCGCATGATGGAGATTTTGGACGCAGGGATACCCAGGTTATTGTCGTCAATACTGGTAAAGGAAATGTCGGGCTTTCCATCACTATCCAGATCGCCCAAACGTATGTGGCGGTTGATGAATGACGTGGGCACAACGGTGGGTTGAAATGTAAATCCCCCGGCTGTGCTGGTGTTGTTCAGAATAGTAACCGACTTTTTTGTAATGGATGCCACTACTATGTCAGGTCTTTTGTCTCCGTCCAGGTCGCCAAAGTCGATGCCCCACGGCCGTTCATCCGTCAGGATATCTACGGGGCTTCCGAATTGCAGCACTGTTTCCGTTGTGTTGGGGAAGATGGTGATACCAGATGAAAGCAGTTGCGTGGCAGCCAGGTCGGGCCTGCCATCTGCATTCAGATCGCCCACCTTTAGGTTCACCAAAGTGCCGGGTGCAGAGAGGGTGATGACATCTTCCAGGTGAAACTGACCAGGCGTGCTCTTGTTCCGTGCTATGAAGATATTGCTGTTGGCAGATAGAAATTGATTCACAATCACTTCCGGCAACAGGTCGCCATCGAGGTCTTTCACGGCTATGCCATCCGTACTCAGGGCCCCCGGTATAGGCACGGCCAGAGCCGTTCCAAAAGCGAGGGCAGCAGTCGTGCTGTTATTGGGTATCACCAATACATTTCCACTTTTTTGATCGGTTACCACCAGGTCTGCTTTGCCATCGCCATCCAAATCAGCCAGTTCTATTTGTTTGGGTTTTCGGCCGGTAAGCGTTATGCTCGAGGCTGTGAAGGAAAGGGATCCCGTTGTGCTGTTGTTTCTAAAAACAAAAACACGCGTGCCTTCACCTCCTTCGCTGGCAACCAGGTCAGGTTTGGCATCGCCATTCAGGTCGCCACAGGAAATATGCAGGGCGCGGGTGGCGCCACCGGGCAACGTAAGTGAAGTTTTTACAACAGACAACGTACCGGGGCTACTTGTGTTCCGGAACAGGGAGAGTGTACCGGCATTGTCGTTGGCGGCCGCTATGTCTACTTTGCCATCGTCATCCAGGTCGCACAGGCACAAGTCGTAAAGGCCACTTTCAGCGTTGAAATCGGTTTGGGTACTGAGGTTGGCCGCGTTGAAGGGGTGCGTTCCATCAAATGATGGCAGGAAAGGCCGAGGTGTTTGCGCTTTTAGTCCTGTTGCCTTGTTAATAAACGTAAGAGCATCGAAGGTAGCACCGGTAGGTACACGCACTTCTATGAGTCGATCGGTTACCTGCAGCAATGTACCTTTTGCTGCACCAAAGAATACAGCCTTATCTGTTGTACCTGTTCCAAAATCTGAGCCACTCAGAATAATTTTTTCTCCGGGCGCGGCTACCTCTTTATCAGCCAGTTGAATCAAAGGCACCTGCCCGTGGGTGGCAAGTGCACCCCACAGCAGGAAACCAGAAAAATATGTTTCGAATCTCATCTCTATTTTTCTTCAATGGTAACTAAGCGCACATTCTTTAACTTGGTGTAGGTCTTCAGGTTTTTGATCTCTGCGGTGGCTTCGTGCGACTTGGCAGATTGGAAGACGTAAACATAGTATCGCCTGTCTTTGGGATAGTAGTAGATGTCTGCATTGAACTTGTCGGCAATTAACTTTTTCTTGTACGCATCGGCAGCGGGCAGGTCGTTAAAAATGCGGGCTACTACGAGGTAGCGTTTCTTTACGGTTGCCTTTTCCTCCTGTTTCTGATCGAATTTCTCCAGTTCTTCCGGGTCGTTCAGGTTTTCGCGGAAACGCGGATTGTGAATTTCCTCGCCTTGTTCTTTTATGGCAGACTTAATAACGGGTGCCTTGCGCTTGAGTAGCTTTTTGTCGCCAATGCGAAGGCCAGCGTGCACTTCGTGGGTACCACGCGAAAATCCGCTTTCGGGCTGCCCACCCGGTTCGAAGGTGTACGTTAGCAGAAACTTATCGTAAGAAAGGCCGAGGCCAGCCAGCAACCCGTATTGCTGCCGGTAGCCCGCGTGCACAGAAAAGTTGCTGTGCAGATGCAGGCGGGCAATAGCTTCCCATTGCGAAGTTTGGTAAGAGGACCATTTGTAAGTGGTGTATAATTCCAAGGGAGAGCTTTGACTCTTTTTTGATTTCGGTTTCCTGGGTACTGCTTCATCGGGTGGTGGCTGGCGAAAGTAGGCGGTAAACCATACTTGCTTGAAAGGGGAGAAGCCTGAGTTTTCGTTGGTTTCTGTCAGCGTGCTGGTGGCGATCATTTGGGGCAATGATAATCCGAGGCTGAAGCCGGTACCTGATTTGTAGACAACGCCCGCATTGGCCGCGGGTAACCATTTTTCCGACAGGTAGTTGGCAATGGCCGGATCGGAGGGGTCTATTGCTTTCGACTGATCGAAGCCGCGGGTAACTATACCCCCCGAGAGGCCAAAATAGAGCGCATCTTTATCACTTACCGGCAAGCCATAGGCAAATGTGGCCAACGCTTCTGTGTTACTTAGCAGGCCGCGCTGGTAGTTGGAGAGGCGCCCACCTAAGCCCACGCGTTTTTTATCGAGTAAGGTGGTAACACTTAACGTAGACACACGAGGCGCCCCTTCAATACCCATCCATTGCTGACGGTGGGTGGCCAATACCCACAAGTTGTCGGTGGCTGCTTCGGCTGGGTTATAGAGATAAAGATTGGATAAGTAACTACTGTAAACAGGGTAGTTTTGTGCTTTCAGAGCGGTGCTAACCCAGATGCTTAGCCCTGCGATAATTAGGATGTAACAACTTCGAACCTTCATTTCGTGCCAGTTTAAGTCTACATAGCCAAAGGGCCCACTGCCCCGCTTCAAAAAATGGTCTCCACCTGCTGGCTAAAAATCATCTTGCCGTCAATATTGTACCATCGAAAGCAATCTGCGAATATACACCGATTTATTTAACTTATTACTTGAGTAAATTGGATAACTTGCAGCGTTTCAGATTGTTGTACATATAACCCGTTGAATGCACTTTTTATCAGTTAGTCGTATACTGTACATGGCAGTGTTGGGCGTTCTGGCTGTTCCCCTGTCTCTCTGTGGCCAAATACTCATCGGCCCGGTGGCAGGTCCGCAGGTAAGTTGGGTCTCTTTCGAAAATAAAGACAGCCGGACTTTATACAACCGAATGCCCTTTACGGGCTTTCATGCCGGCATGGGCCTTTCATTTCGGGTACACCAGCGCTTTTTCCTTAACGGAGCATTTCTTTATTCAACCAAGGGCAAAAAATTCACGGGTGTGGAAGACGACCTGCTGAAGGTAAAGACCAGGTATCACTATATAGATGTGCCGATGGCCTACACTGTAGAGTTTGTAAACAAGGTGGGTAAAACCAAACAATACAAATGGTATTTTGGGCTGGGGCCGCATGTTAGTTATTGGCTGGGCGGAAAGGGTACGTTGCAGAATACCCAATTGAGCGAGATATTGGTAAACGAAGTAGCCTATCGGGTGGTGTTTGATCAAACTTTCTATGCCGATAATGAGATGAATGTTACCGATCCCAACCGGGTTCAGTTGGGGTTAAATCTATCGGCAGGCTTTGTGTTTGAACCGTTGGGCTTCCAAAAGATCATGGTGAACCTGCGCTACGAAGTGGGGCACAGTTATTTCAGCCGAAACGAAGAAGTGGGAGGTACTTTTAACCAAACTAACGAATACGTAGACGATCTGCGCACCCGGAACCAGGGGTTTCGGCTTTCGCTTGCTTACCTGGTTGATTTGAAAACGGCTGAACGCAAAAAGGGGAAGAGTACGATCAAACAAAAAAAGATGAAGTAGCCTCTAAGCAAGCTGCGGTGTTGCCTCCTCCAATATTTTATAATGCGCCAACTTCCTGAACAGATCAGCGCTGGGCCGTTTGGTGCGATCTTTCGTTTCGGGGTGGCATTCGTAAAGTCCGAACTTCATGGCGGGGCCCAGGTGCCATTCAAAATTATCCCAGGTGCTCCACCAATAGTATCCTTGTATGTCAATGCCGTCCTGTAGTGCCTGGTGCAGCACGCGCGCATAGTCTGCAATGGCTTGGGGTCTTAGCGTGTCGCCTGCCTCGCACACACCATTTTCGGTAATGATGATGGGCTTTTTGTAACGGTTCCAATAGCGGTCGATGCAGGTGCGCAAACCCTGGGGGTGGTATTCCCACAAATCATCGTGCCGCTTGCCGAGTGTTTTTATTTTCGCGGGTGTTTGGATGTAGGTGATGGGCAAAGGATCGTGCGAGAGCCGTGCATAGTAGCTCATGCCAAAGAAGTCTACCTGTTCGAAGTGCGAGGGCACATACTCCATGAACCACCAGTCGCTGAGCCGCGCGGGGAACCAACCCAGCACATTCTCTTGGGTAAACACCACTGCATTGTGCGAAATGCCCACCGGTTGTTGCGGCCTTTGTTGTTTGATGTATTGGTACACCTTATCGTGTGCCTTGCCCATGTTTTTTACCACGAGCGCTGCTTTCACAGGATTTATTTTGAAAGGGGGGAAGAAGCCCGTGATCCATCCGTAGCTGGCATACACATTGGGTTCATTGAAGGTGTTCCAGCGGGTAACCCAATCTCCAAACGTATCAACTACCTTTTGGCAGAAGTCGACCCACAGCGGTATGTTCTCGGCTCTTTCCCAACCACCTCTGGCCGCAAACCAGGTTGGGTTGGTAAAGTGATGCAGTACCATCATTACCTGCACACCGCGTTGGTTCAGGTCTTTCAAAAAGGAGAGGTATTGCTGAACGGTTTCTGAGTGCAAGGTTGCCAGTGGTTGGCGTTGCAGTTTGCTCCACATCAGGCTCATGCGGTAGTGTGGTGCCAGCGATGCAATGATCTCCGCATCTTCCGCCAATCTGGTTTCATGGTCAGTCGTTCGTTGAAACACAGTGCCGTCCTGGGCTACCACGCCTTGCCAGTCGTGTTCGAAGGCAGTTTCTATCTGTGTAGAGGCTGTGCTGGTACCAAAGATGAAATCTTTCGGGAATACCAGTTGCATGTTTACTTACGCTGGGCTTTGTTTTGCTTTCGGGTGCGGGCCAGTGTGGCCTGTTCTGTTTCCCAGGCGGCCCAGTAGCGCTGAAGGCGCTTCAGGTCTTCTTCCATGCAAGGATACATGTTTGATTTAGGCACCACGGGAAAAGTGCCCTTGGCCAGGTGATAACTGCTGAGGCCACCCGTCCATTCGAAATGGCCCGGATCGTACGGATGACGCCAGCGGCCACCCCACCGCAACCCTAACCGTTCGCCTACCAGGCCAATCTTTCTCCACAAATGTGGGTTATTCCAAACGGCTACTGAGTCAACAATCGGTACTACGTCTACCGCAAGGCCATACTGGTGCTTGGAGTGCCCGCCCGTTGAACGGGTGTACTTTTTACCCATGGCCTTGTATTCGTTTTGTTTGGCATGTGTGCGGAACGTTTCTACCACCGCCAGATCAATTCCTTTGGCTTTGCATTGGGCCATGAGCGCCAGGATCTTATCGCGAAAGTAAGGATGTAATGCTTCCAGGTCGGCAATCATGGGCAACGCGCCACGGTCTTTGCCAAAGGCAAAATTGTCTACCGTGGCCCACTTTAGCCAAAGATCGATTGTATCAGGCACTGGGGCGGGCGGTGGCTCGAAAGCCCACGGCATGTCTGACTTGAGTTGCTGCAGCGAATGAAAAAAAACTTCCGAATACGGGGCCATAGGGCCTCGTTCCTGGTGCTGGGCAGAACCCCATTGGCACCCTATAACGAAAAAAAACAGGCTTGTCGCGCTAAATTTCCACATTTGTTGAAAAGCAGCCGCAAAAATAAGGAAATCTGTGTGAGTGGGGGTTATCGCGATGTTATGGATTTAAGCCGGCCTTAAAGTCGACAGGCCTCCATCCACCGCCAGAACCTGCCCGCTGACCCAGCTTGATTGCTCGCTTAATAAAAAAAGCGCCATGGCAGCCACGTCCTGGGCGGTGCCGATCCGCTTCAGCGGGTGCCGTGCGGCTGCATTTTTTACTTTTTCCTCTGACGATAGCAACCTGGCGGCCAGGGGTGTATCGGTCAGCGAAGGAGCAATCGCATTCACACGAATATGGGGGGCGAATTCTGCCGCCAGCGCGCGCGTCAGCCCTTCAATACCACCTTTGGCGGTGGCCACCGAAGCATGGTAAGGCATGCCTTGCTGTACCGCCACCGTGCTAACGAACAAAATGGAAGACTGCGGTGCATTTTTTAATCGGCTAAGCACTTGCTGTGTGAGGGTGATGGCACCTAACACATTGATTTGAAAATCGGTGGTAAACTCTGCGAGGGTCAGTCGGTTAAACGGTTTCAGATTAATGGTTCCTGGAGTATAAACCAAACCATGAAGTTGGTCGGGCAGGCGGGATAGATCCAACGGATTTCCGGAGGCAGCATCCCAACTGATGGACGTTACATCCGGAATTTGACTTGCTCTTCTGGCCGCTACGAAAACCCGATGACTTTGCTGGTTGAGTTGTTGAGCAATGGCTTCGCCTATGCCGCTGGTGCCCCCCGCTACCAGATAATTTTTCTGTTCACTCATACCTATTCGCTACTTTTGATTTTTCAAACACCGGTATGGTCTCTTTGTTCAAGCCTGAGCACGAAATGAGGGAAGAGTTGACGAACTTTCTGGGGCAATACCTTTCGGAAAACAAGAGACTGTTGATTGAAAAGGTTCTCGGTGAACGCACGCGCCACGTCACGGTGGTGCTGGAAGATATCTATCAGTCGCAGAATGGCAGTGCGGTCATTCGCACGTGCGAGTGCATGGGCCTGCAAGATGTGCATGTGATAGAAACCACTTCGAAATACGCTACCAATAAGAAGGTGCTGAAGGGTTCCAACAAATGGATGGACATCGTGCGCCACAACAAGCGCAATGCCGACAACCTGATGGCTTGTTTCGACCATCTGAAAACAAAGGGTTACCGCATTTATGTAACCGATCCTGCCGGAGGTCTTTCGATAGACGAGGTGCCTGTAGACCAAAAAATAGCGTTGGTGATGGGTAACGAATTGCGTGGTGCATCGCCTGCTGCCGTGGCCATGGCCAGCCAGCGGGTAACCATCCCCATGTATGGGTTTACGGAGAGCCTGAATATTTCGGTGAGTGCCGCTATCTGCCTGCATGCCATTATGCCGCGGTTGCGCACCTCCGATGTGCACTGGCACCTGGCCGAAGAGGAAAAGACTTTGCTGCGTTACCAGTGGTATAAGAAATGCCTGCGCAATGCCGACCTGCTGGAAAAAGAGTTCTGGAAACGGCAGCCAGCGGCCCGCTAACGCCAGCGTTTTGCTGCGCTATTGCGTTTGGCCGACCCAAAGCTTGTGACTACCTTTAGCACGGCTTTAATTCGATGTTCATGTTAGGGAGAAAGTTGGTGCGAAGGACATTTTGGCTGGGGTTTTTCTTAACTGGCTTGTTGGTGGCTGCAAATGTGTGGGTGGTGCAAAGTACCCGTAGCAGGGTTTATGCTTCCGTTCAAGAGGTGCCGGTTAACCGGGTGGCTGTGGTGTTGGGCACCAGCAACAAATTGGCAGATGGGTCGCCCAATCCATTTTTCGAGTCGCGCATGGCCACTGCGGCCCAGCTTTTTCATGGGGGCAAGGCCATTCACATTATTGTAAGTGGCGACAACCGCACCCGCTATTACAACGAACCGCTGGAGATGAAAAAGGCCTTGATCGAGCACGGGGTGCCCGATTCGGCCATTACGCTGGACTATGCGGGCCTGCGCACCCTCGACACCATCGTGCGCTGCCGCGAGGTATTTGGACAAGAGAAGTTTACCATCATCACCCAGCCGTTTCATTGTTACCGCGCGGTGTTCATCAGCGCTTATTATAATATGGATGCCGTGGCATTGATGGCCGAAGAACCCGGCCTGGAACAGGGAGGCCGGGTTTACGTGCGCGAATACCTGGCCCGTGCCAAAGCTATTCTGGATCTATACGTACTGAGAACCGCCCCACACCACCTGGGCGAAAAAGAACCCCTGCCTTTGTAGGCTAAAGCGATGAGGTACACAAAAAGAAAGACCAGGGGTAGAACCTCAGAGTCTTACTTTCGTTATTTACTTATTTTTACGACAAATTGATTCCGTGAGGACGGCCAAAGAGCTTTCGATTCGCTTATTTCTTCCCCTTGTATTGTTGGCAAGCGCTCTCGGCTTCACACAGGCCCAGGAAACGATTGTTTCCGGAAAGGTAACGGATGCCTCATCGGGCGATCCCATTCCTTTTGTGAACGTGGTTTTCAAGGGTACTACGGTGGGGGCCACTACCGATTTCGATGGCAATTACCGCATTCGTACCACCGGCTCGGTAGACTCGGTTACGGCTTCTTACATTGGCTATAAAGTACGGTCGAAGGCCGTTGTGCCAGGAACCACCCAGGTGGTAAACTTCCAACTGGCCGAAGACGTGATCAACCTGCAGGAGGTGGTGGTAAAAGCTGGCGAAAACCCGGCCTTTGAAGTGCTGCGCAACGTGGTGCGCAACAAAAACAAAAACGACAAGAGAAAACTCACCGCCTACGAGTACGACACGTATACCAAAATTGAAATCGATGTAGATAACATTTCCGATAAACTGCGCGAAAAGAAATTCATGAAGAAAATAACGCAAGTGTTGGACAGTGTAGACCGCATTGCAGGGGAAGATGGCAAACCGATCTTACCGCTCTTCATCACAGAAAGTGTATCCAAACTTTATTATCGTGATAACCCCTCTTTAAAGAAAGAGCACCTGTTGAAAAGCAAAATCAATGGGGTGGGTGTGGAAGATGGAACCTTGGTGACACAGGTGGTGGGTTCGTCCTTTCAGGAGTACAACTTCTACCAAAACTGGCTTAACATATTAAGCAAAGAGTTTGTATCGCCTATTGCCGATGGATGGCGCCTGTATTACGAGTACGACCTTACCGACAGCATGATGGTGGGCGGCCACTTCTGCTACCGACTAGACTTCTTTCCTAAAAGTCCGCAAGAGCTGGCGTTTACAGGCACCATGTGGATTACAAAAAATGAGTTTGCGCTAAAGCAGATAGATGCCACCATGGGTAAACAAGCAAACATCAACTTTGTGGAGAAGTTGAGGATTCAACAAGAGCTGGCGCCCACGGTAGAAGGTGCATGGCTACCTGTAAAAAACCGGGTGCTGATAGATGTGGGTGAGTTAAATCAAAATGCAGCCGGCATGCTGGCCAAGTTTTATACCAGCAACAAAAACTTCGTCATCAATAAACCTTACGATCCGGGCTTCTACGAGCGCCCCATTCAAATTGCAGAAGATGCTCAGATGTTTAAAGATGAAAAATATTGGGACAGCCTGCGCCACGAGCCACTCTCACCCACCGAGGTAAGTGTCTATAAAATGATTGATACGCTCCGCAACATTCCGCTTATTAAGACCTACACAGATATCATTAAAATTGCATTAGATGGATATGTGAAGGTGGGGAAGATCGAGTTGGGCCCTTACCTGAGTGCGCTGGCGTGGAACAACATTGAGGGCGTGCGTCTGCAAGGCGGGTTCAAAACCAATTACCAGTTCAGTAAAAAGTTCATTCTGTGGGCCAGCGCAGGCTATGGTTTTGATGATGAAAAGTTCAAATACATGGTAAACTTCCAGCACATTCTTTCGCGCGAGCGATGGACCACCGTTTCGGTGCGGGCCAGGCGCGACATCAGCAGGTTGGGGGTAGACGATGAAAACCTGGCAGATAACCCGCTGTTTTTGGCTGCTACCCGGTGGGGCTATTTCAGAAGAGGGTTTTATACCGATGAGTACAGGGTGGCTTTCCAACGCGAGTTATTCAAAGGATTCTCTCAAAAAATCTCGGTGCGCCATTGGACCTTTTCGCCCACCTACAATTTCGGGTACTACGAAAATCCAAGCGATGTACCTTCATCGCCCATACGCGATACCTTCGAGACCACGGAAGTCTCGCTGGAATCGAGGTATGCCCGCGATGAAATCTTCCTGCAAAACGACAATGAACGCATTAGCCTGGGCACCAACAAATCGCCCATTATTACGGTACGTTATACACATGGTGTGAAGGGAGTGATGGGCAGCGACTTTGAATATGATAAGCTGCGGTTTACGCTGAACAAACGCATCAAAACCGGTCCGTTGGGGGTGGGTTATGCTACGTTCACCTCCGAGTATGTGTTCAATGCGTTGCCCTATCCATTGCTTACCTTGCACCTGGGTAACCAAAGCCCCTTGTATTCGCCCATTACCTACAACCTCATGAATTTTGGTGAGTTTGTGAGCGATCATTACGCTGCACTGAACTACCGGCAGTACATGGAAGGGTTCTTATTGAACCGTATACCGCTACTGCAAAAACTCAACTGGCGTCTGCTGGCTACGGCCAACGTTATTATGGGTGGCATGCGCGAGTCAAACCGAAACCTGATCGCCCAGTTTGACCCCAATGGTGAAGAAACCCTGCAGGCTGGTTATTTCACAAGGCAGCCCGGCAAGTTATTGAACAAGCCCTATGTAGAATTGGGTTACGGAGTGGAGAATATCTTCAAGTTCTTGCGCGTGGATTTTATTCACCGCCTGAGTTACCTCGATAAGCCCGATGCCCGCAAGTTCGGCATCCTCTTTACTGCGCAGGTGCAGTTGTAAGTTTCTGTTTTTCGGGCGGGGAAATTCCCCATATTTGCACTTCGAATTTTTTCAGACATGAGTGTAATCAAGATTACTTTGCCCGATGGGAGCGTTCGTGAGTTTCCACAGGCAGTTACCGGAATGCAGGTGGCCCAAAGCATCAGCGAAGGGCTGGCGCGCCATGCGCTCTCCATTGAAGTGAACGGTGAAATTTGGGATTTGAGTCGCCCCATTACTACGGATGCGGCCATCAAAATATTTACGTGGAACGACAAAGGTGGCAAGTATGCCTTCTGGCATTCTTCTGCCCACTTATTTGCCGAGGCGCTGGAAGCATTATACCCCGGTGTGAAGTTTGGCATTGGCCCGCCCATTGAAAACGGATTTTATTACGATGTAGATCTGGGCGACAGGCCATTTGGCGATGAAGAGCTTGCAGCCGTTGAAAAGAAAATGGCCGAACTGGCCAAAAGCAATAGCCCGTTTATAAGGCGCGATGTTTCTAAAAAAGAGGCCATTGAATATTTTACCCGGAAGGGCGATGAGTACAAACTGGAATTGATAGACGGGCTGGCCGATGGCTCCATTACCTTCTACCAGCAGGGCAACTTTGTGGACCTGTGCCGCGGTCCGCACATTCCATCCACCGGGCCCATCAAAGCCATTAAGTTGCTGAGTGTGGCAGGTGCCTACTGGCGGGGCGATGAAAAGAATAAGATGCTGAAGCGCATCTACGGCATTACGTTCCCCAAGCAAAAGGAGCTGGACGAATACCTGAACTTGCTGGAGGAGGCCAAGAAACGCGACCACCGCAAGTTGGGCCGCGAGTTGGAGTTGTTTGCCTTCTCGGAAAAAGTGGGCATGGGCCTGCCGTTGTGGCTGCCAAAGGGTACGATTCTGCGCGAGCGCCTAGAACAGTTTATGCGCAGGGCACAAATAAAAGCCGGCTACGATCCGGTGGTTACTCCGCACATTGGTGGTAAAAACCTATACGTTACCTCCGGCCACTACGAGAAATACGGCAAAGATTCTTTTCAGCCCATCCACACCCCCGATGTAGGCGAGGAATTTCTGCTGAAGCCGATGAACTGCCCGCATCATTGCGAGATATACAAGGTAAAGCCCCGGTCGTATAAAGACCTGCCCATTCGGTTGGCGGAATTTGGCACCGTGTACCGTTACGAACAAAGTGGCGAGTTGCACGGCCTTACCCGCGTGCGTGGCTTTACGCAGGACGATGCCCACATCTTCTGCCGCCCCGACCAGGTGAAGGAAGAGTTCATCAAAGTGATCGACCTGGTGTTGTTTGTGTTTAAGTCTTTGGGATTTGAAAACTATACCGCACAGGTATCCAAGCGCGACCCTAACAACAAGGTGAAATACATTGGCGAAGACCACCTGTGGGACAGGGCCGAGCGCGAAATACAAGAAGCGGCCGATGAACGAGGTTTGAAAACCGTGGCAGTGGAAGGTGAAGCAGCCTTCTACGGCCCCAAGCTCGACTTTATGGTGAAGGATGCCCTGGGCCGAAGCTGGCAGTTGGGTACCATACAGGTAGACTACAATTTGCCCGCACGCTTCGAGTTGGAATACATAGGGTCAGATAACCAAAAGCATCGCCCCGTTATGATTCACCGTGCACCTTTTGGTTCGCTGGAGCGCTTTGTGGCGGTGTTAATAGAACATTGTGCGGGCAACTTCCCGCTGTGGCTGGCCCCCGAGCAGGTGGCCGTTTTGCCTATTTCTGAGAAATTTAACGACTACGGGCAGCAGGTAATTGATACCCTGAAGGGTATGGATGTGCGGGGTTTCTTAGACGACCGCGATGAGAAGATAGGTCGTAAAATCCGCGATGCAGAGGTTAAAAAAGTGCCTTTTATGCTGATTGTGGGCGAAAAAGAGGCGGCAGAGGGCAAGGTATCAGTGCGCAAACACGGAGCAGGCGACCAGGGTGCGATGCCTTTGGCCGATTTTGCCACCCGTTTTGCTGCAGATTTTGCGCTTCCTGCCTAACCACCAGGTATTGCAGGGAAGGAAATAATAGCGATATTTGCACCCTGTTTTGCGAAAGCGAACGCAATTTTCGAATGGCAGACATGTTTAACTTAAACCCAGTAGGTGGCAATTTTTCAAGGAAATAACCGGCCCTTCAACAGAGGTTTCCGGCCGCGTGTAGTAGAAGAACCTTACCGCGTAAATGAACGCATCACCGCACCCCGCGTAAGGGTGGTAGGCGAAAACATCAAAGTAGATGTATATCCTACTTCGGTGGCCATTAAAATGGCGCAAGAACAGGGTTTAGATCTAGTGGAGATTTCTCCCAACGCAGATCCTCCTGTTTGCAAAGTCATCGATTACTCGAAGTTTAAGTACGAACAGAAGAAGAAGCAGAAGGAAATCAAGGCCAACGCCTTGAAGACCGTGGTGAAAGAAATTCGCTTCGGTCCCAATACAGACGATCACGACTTTAACTTCAAAGTGAAGCATGCCGTGAACTTTCTGAAGGAAGGATCGAAGGTCAAGGCTTACGTACACTTTGCGGGCCGCTCCATTGTGTACAAAGAAAGAGGGGAGATTCTGTTGCTGAAATTTGCGCAGGCCCTGGAAGAGGTTGGAAAAGTAGAAAGCATGCCGCACCTGGAAGGGAAGCGGATGTTTTTGCTGGTGGCCCCGAAAGGGAAGAAGTAGAACTTAATTAAACGTTTAAATAAATGCCGAAGCTTAAAACAAAGTCAGGGGCAAAAAAACGCTTTAAGATGACCGGTACCGGTAAGATTAAGCGTAAAAAAGCCTTCAAAAACCACATCCTGACAAAGAAAGAGACCAAGCAGAAACGCAGACTGGGTATCAAAGCGGTTGTCAACAAGGCAGACGAAAAGAATATCCAGTTAATGTTTCCGTACGGAATCTAACCACGAAAACAGGTTTTTCCGGGTGCCTCGAATCCACCGATTCTCAAACCCGGTCATGTTAAACCCGGTTTCTGGCCTGCAAGTATCCTGCGTAATGTTGGATCGCCATCAACCAAAAAATGAAAAACTATGCCACGTTCAGTCAACAATGTAGCATCCCGCGCCAGAAGAAAGCGCATCCTCGAATTGGCCAAAGGTTTCTTTGGTCGTAAGAAAAACGTTTGGACGGTAGCCAAAAACGCAGTTGAAAAAGGACTCGTTTACGCTTACCGCGATCGCAAAGCCAAGAAAAGAGATTTCCGCGCCCTGTGGATTGCCCGTATCAACGCGGGTGCCCGTTTGCACGGCATGTCTTACTCTGAATTAATGGGCAAGCTGAAGAAATCTGGTATCGATCTTAACCGCAAGGTTTTGGCCGACCTGGCCATGAACCACCCACAAGCTTTTGAAGCGGTGGTGAAGAAGGTGAAGTAATAACTTCCTACTTTTGAATGAAAGGCTGCCAGATGCAGCCTTTTTGTTTTTTGATTATTGCATCTTTGAGAAAACAAATTTTGCAGAGCAGGTGTGAGCCGGTCAAAGAAAATCTTCCTTGGGGCGTCCATTATTTTCGTTGTGCTGTTGGGCATTGTAAGCTACGACATCGGGAGCCGCACCACGTTCCCAGGCTCTAAACCGCAGTTGAAAGAGCGGTTGAAGAATCAGTATGCGCAACCTGATTCAGCCCAAAAAGACACGTTGAAGTCCACTCAACGGTAAAAAAAGCAGTTGGGCGATTGTTACCGTAAAATTGACAGTGTGACGTTTGCACTTTTCGAAGGCACTTTTACCTTAGTGCCAGATTAAAGCCAACTATAGACAAGAAAATCCCCTGGGGTCAAGGACCTTGGGGGATTTTCGATTTTAGGCCTCCCTGTTTTCTACTTTCGCGGAACTGATTTCAAAAAATAGAAGTTCAAACATGTAACTGAAATAGTTACCCAGGCGGGTAAATGCCTGCCGGGTCTATGAAAGACCTTTGCCTCGCAAACACAAACCCTTATGATCCGGAAGGTTTTCACTCCCCTCTTTATTTTCTCCTCCATCACGTTGTTCTTGAGTCATTGCGGCAGCAATGATGTAGAAGACCCGGTAGATTGCAACACCACCGACCTGGCGGTAACGGTTACAGACACACAAGTGGTTAGCGGATGCCAGACTACGGATGGCCGGGTAGACGTGAACGCCACGGGCGGTAAATCGCCTTATCAGTTCAGCATCAACGGGAGTGCGTTTCAAAGCGCCACTCAATTTTCATCACTCGCTTCGGGTACCTATACCATAACCGTGAAAGATGCCAATGCCTGCGAAAAAACGGTGGAGGCCGTTGTGGCGTCCTCGGGCTCTACGTTGGCAGCCACCGCCACGGTGGGTGCCGACACCCAATGCCTTACCAACAACGGAACCATTAGCATTAGTGCACAGGGAGGCTCCGCACCTTACCAGTTTCAGTTAGATGGCGGTTTGTTTGGCAGCAATGCTTCCTTTACGGGTGTGGCGGCCGGTAACCATACCGTTGTGGTAAAAGATGCTGCTAATTGTCAGGTATCTGTCAGTGCCGTGGTGGCTCGGGGCAATACGGGCATCAGTTTTAACGATGCGATCAAACCCATCATCGAAGCACGTTGCGCCACCAGCGGCAGCTGCCACGGTGCCGGTTCAGGATCGCGCGATTGGACGAATGCCACCAACCTGAAGAACAACGCGGCCAATGTGAAATCGCGCACGGGTGCCAAGACAATGCCGCCCGCAGGGTCTACCGCACTCACCCAAGATCAAATAGACCAGATTGCCTGCTGGGTAGACGATGGTGCCCCCATAGACAATTAATGCCATGCGTAGCCTTCTTCTCACTGTTTGTTTGATTGCGCTCGTTACTGCAGCGGAGGCACAAAAGTTTGTGTTGACGGAGTCGCAGGTGTCGTTCTACTCGCATGCGCCCATTGAAGATATTACCGCAGTAAACAAAAAAACATCGGCCCTCTTTAATTCCGCCACCAGCGAAATTGTATTTTCGGTGCCCATCAAAGAATTTGACTTCGCCAAGTCGCTGATGAAAGAGCACTTCAACGAAAAATACATGGAGTCGGAAAAATTTCCGAAGGCCACCTTTCAGGGAAAGCTGGAGGGGTTCGGGCCAAACAAAATGGGAACCCAAACCGTGAAGGCTGTTGGTAAATTGACCATTCATGGTGTGGTGCGCGAAATCAGCGAAAACGGAACCGTGGAAGTGAAAGGCGAGAACCTGTTGATGAAATCCAAATTCAAAGTAAAGCTGGAAGATTACCAGATTGTGCGCCCGCAGATACTGTGGCAAAACATTGCCGAAGAGGTGGAAGTAACGCTCGAATTTGTATTTAAACCACAATGAGAACGGGATTACTTTATCCACATTTTTTACGACACTGTGCAGTGGTAACACTTTTGCTCTGTGGGTGCAGTGGGCATGGCTGGGCGCAAAAGTACACTACCGAATCAGGCATAATTTCATTCTTCTCCGATGCGCCTGTGGAAGATATCTCCGCTACAAATAATGCCGGTGGCAGTCTGTTCGATGCGGCTTCTGGCGACCTGGTTTTTGTAGTACCCATCAAAGATTTTCAATTCGATAAGCGACTGATGCGCGAGCACTTTAACGAGAAATACATGGAAACACACAAGTTTCCCAAGGCGTCTTTTAAAGGTAAGATGACGGGTTATGAAGTAGCGAAGTCTGGAGTGCAAGAGGTAACGGTGGCCGGAGCATTAACCATTCACGGTGTTACGCGCGACATTCGTGTGAAAGGCAGTGTACAGTTTGCCACTGGAAAGTTGATAGCATCCAGTAAATTTATGGTGAAGTTGGCCGACTACAATATTTCGGTGCCGCAACTGGTGTGGCAAAACATTGCCGAAGATGTGGAAGTGAAAGTTGAATTTACATATAAGTCTTTATGAGAAAAGAATACCTGTTGCTCTCCCTCCTTACTTTGATACAATGGTCGCTGTTAGCGCAAGACGACCTGATGAAAGAACTGGAGCAAACCACTCAACAAGAGGTGGAATATACCGAACAAACTTTCAAGGGTACCCGCCTGGTTAATGGGCAGTCGGTGGAGACAAAGGGGGAGGGCGAATTGGAGTTTATCTTTGCGCACCGTTTCGGCCCGGTTAATGGCGGACTTTATGAGTTGTTTGGATTAGATCAGGCTTACGTTCGTTTAGGATTGGAGTATGGCATTACTGACAGATTGGGTGTTGGCTTGGGTCGGAACTCTGTTGATAAAACCATGGATGGCTATGTGCGCTATAAGATTTTGCGCCAAAGTGCGGGTGCCCAAACCATGCCTGTAACCGTTACCGGCTTCGCGAATGTGGCGTACAAGGCATCTCCACAAAAATCAGATGCCCCCAATACCTCTACCGAAGACAGACTTTCGTATACAACGCAATTGTTCATTGCCCGTGAGTTTACGCCTGCGCTGTCGTTGCAGTTAATGCCCACGCTGGTTCACAAAAATACAGTAGATCAAAACCTGGAGAATAATGACCAGGTAGCACTTGGGGTGGGGGGAAGACTGAAGGTATCGCGTAGTGTGGCCCTTACCACCGAATACTACCATCGGTTTGGTGTTCCTGATGCCAATCGGTACCACAACCTGCTGGGCTTCGGCATCGACATTGAAACGGGTGGCCACGTGTTTCAACTCGTAATGACCAACACCCGGGGTCTGACAGAGCGCGCATGGCTAACCGAAACCACCGGCCAATGGGGTGAAGGAGATATTCACTTTGGCTTCAACGTAACCCGCACCTTTCAAGTGAAGAAACGCGGGTAAGGATTTTTTTTAACGGCCTCCGCGTGTTGAATTACAGCACGTGTTTTCTACTTTTAGGCTTCACGCAAAAGCCTGGATTGATTTGCTGCTCTTTTCGATCATTGTCTACCTCCTTCTCACGCTGCTGGTTGGGTACTGGGCTTCGCGCAGGGTAAAGACAGCAGGCGATTTTATGCTGGCGGGCCGAAGCCTGCCGATTTTGTTAAGTGCTTCTGCGCTGTTTGCCACCTGGTTCGGTTCCGAGACTGTTTTTGGCGCGTCATCAGAATTTCTGAAGGGCGGGCTGTATTCTGTTATCGAAGACCCGTTTGGCGCAGCGTTGTGCCTGGTGTTGTTCGGCTTGTTCTTCGCACGCAGGCTGTACAACATGAACCTGCTTACACTGGGCGATTTTTTCGAGGTGCGCTTTGGCAAACGCACCGAGTTGATTGCCAGTGTTTTTCTCGCTCCGCCTTATGTGGGCTATATCGCAGCACAGTTGGTGGCCATGGGCCTTATTCTGAACGTGGTGGCCGGCATGGAACTATGGCACGGGGTGGTTATCAGCGCCCTGGTGGTAACCTTCTATACCTACATCGGTGGCATGTGGGCGATCTCCATTACCGATTTTATTCAGAGCATCATCATTGTGGTGGGGTTGGCAGTGCTGGCCGTGGTGCTGGCCGGAAAGGCAGGTGGTGTGGCACCCGTATTAGAGGCCGTGCCTGATTCAACGTTTCGTTTTTTTCCTTCGTTTCGGTTCAGCGATGTGGTGGCATGGCTTGCAGCGTGGTCGGTACTTGGCCTCGGTAGTCTGCCTTCGCAGGATGTGTTTCAACGGGCCATGTCATCGGGTTCTGCCGACACCGCAGTGCGTTCGTGTTACATTGCCGCTGGGCTGTACTTAACCGTGGCCGTGTTGCCCTTGTTCATCAGCCTTTGTGTGCAGCATTTGTATCCCGCGGAAGCGGCCGGTGATACCCAATTGGTTTTGCCGCGTATGGTCATGGCCCACACCCACATGGCGGTGCAGGTGCTTTTCTTTGGGTCTTTGCTCTCGGCTATTATGAGCACCACCAGTTCGGCCATACTGGCTCCGGCAGCCATTCTTTCAGAAAACCTGATTCGCCCTTTGATGTCCAGGCCACCGGGCGACAAGCAAATGCTGTTACTTACGCGAGGGGCGGTGCTCCTGTTTGCTGTGGTCGGCACAGTGATGGCCTGCCTGCGGTCTAATATTTACGAGTTGGTGGGCGAGTCATCCATCCTCAGCCTGGTATCGTTGTTTGTGCCGTTGGTGCTTGGTTTGTATTGGAAGAAAGCCACCAGCGGGGGAGCCATCCTGGCCATGGTGGGCGGTTCGGCAACTTGGTTTATCTTGCAGTTTGTTGAGGTAGACGTACCCGCTTTGGTGCCCGCTACCCTGGTGAGTTTGGTGGGGATGTTGGCCGGCAGCTGGATTTGGAAGAGAGATTAGCGTTATGAAGATTGAAATCAGGAGATTGAATGAAGGGTTCCACATGGAAGCCGCCAATGAAAATGGTAACACCGTGCATATCGATGCCTCGCCCGACATCGGAGGAACCAACCGGGGCATGCGGCCCATGCAATTGGTGCTGACCGGGCTGGGAGGGTGCAGTGCCATTGATGTGATCAATATTCTGAAAAAGCAAAAGCAAGATTTGAAAGACATTCGCATCACCGTAACTGGCGAGCGCCAGAAAGATGCCGTGCCTGCGTTGTTTACCGAGGCCCATATTCATTTCAAATTGTTTGGTTCGTTAGATGCCGACAAGGCGCAAAAAGCCGTGAGCCTGGCTGTTGAAAAATATTGTTCGGTAGCCAAAACTTTAGAACCCAATACAAAGGTTACGTACGATTTTGAAATCATCCCTGCATGAGCGACCCACGTTTTTCCTATTCCGAAACAGATGCCATACGTGCGCAGCATGAGCGCACTGATTTTCGCGAGCATTCTGTGCCCCTCTACCTAACGTCCAGCTTTGTATTTGAAGATGCCGAGCAGGCGCGGGCCTTGTTTGCCGATGAGGTACAGGGCAACATCTACACACGTTTTTCTAATCCCAATAGCACGGAATTTATTCAGAAACTTTGCCTGCTGGAAGGAACCGAAGATGGCTTTGCAACGGCATCGGGCATGGCGGCTATGTACATTAGCATGGCCTCTTTTCTGCGGGCGGGCGATCATGTGCTGGCCTCGCGTTCGGTGTTTGGATCAACACACCAGATTCTCAATAATCTTTTCCCACGGTTTAACATCAGCCACACGTATGCAGATGTAACCGAAAGTAAAGAGAGTTGGGAAGCCAAAATTCAGCCCAACACCCGGATGATTTTTGTTGAAACACCTTCTAACCCCGCACTAGACATTATCGACCTGGAGTGGCTTGGGCAATTGGCAAAAAAACGCAACCTGATTCTGAATGTAGACAATTGTTTTGCTACTCCTTACCTGCAAAATCCGGCCCGCTGGGGCGCACACCTGGTAACCCATTCGGCAACCAAGTTTATAGATGGTCAGGGGCGCGTGATTGGCGGGGCTGTTTTGGGAACGAAAGAACTGATAAAGGAAGTTCGGTTTTTCGCCAGGCATACGGGTCCTTCTATCTCACCATTTAATGCATGGGTGTTGTCTAAAAGTTTAGAAACGTTGGCCGTGCGCATGGAGCGGCATTGCAGCAATGCGTTGGCGCTGGCGCAATACTTAGAGCTGCAAAAGGAGGTAATTAAAGTGAAGTATCCCTTTCTACCTTCGCACCCGCAACATGCACTGGCGCAAAAGCAGATGCGCCACGGGGGCGGGCTGGTTACTTTCGAAATAGCAGGTGGCGTAGACAGGGGCAGGCGGTTTCTGAATGCACTTCAAATGATTTCGCACTCGGCCAACCTGGGCGATACGCGCACCATTGCCACACATCCTGCGTCCACCACGCACTCCAAATTAAGCGAAGAAGAACGGCAGGCCGTGGGCATTACACCTGGTCTCATCCGCGTGTCAGTAGGTTTGGAGGCAGTGGGCGATGTAATAGCCGATGTGGCCCAGGCGATCGCGGCCAGCAAGTAGCCAAAAATTTGTTGAAGGTAGTTTGGCCGGTCAGGTTTCGCCTGGTGGCGGTGATTTCGTATATTTCCTGATATACACTTAGGTGCGCTTACATGCCGAAACCCATCTTAGCTAACAATCTGGAGCAATCGCTTACGCGGCTCTCTTTGTTAGAGCAATTTATCAACCTGTCCAAAGATGCCATCCAGGTTTCGGATGAGGAGGGAAGGCTCGTGTTCATTAACGATGCCGCCTCGGAGCGATTGGGAATTTCGAAGGAAGAGGCCCACAACTACTTTGTGAGCGACTTCGAAAAGCGGCTGAAAGAGCCCGAAGCATGGCGTTTGCACCTGGAAGAACTTAAAAACAACGACTACCTGATTTTCAATGGGTTAAACGTGAATCAAAAAACGGGTGCAGCTTTTGAAGCGGAGGTTACCGTTCGCTATGTGAATATTGAAGGGGCAGGTTATGTGATTGCCAGTTCGCGCGATGTGACCGAACGCAAGGTGGCGGAACAAAAACTAAAGGAGAGCGAACAAAGGCTGACCGATGTGCTGGCGATTATTGGCGAAGGTGTGTGGGACTGGAGCGTTGAGAACGGAACAGTGTGGCACAACAAGAAGTGGAGTGAAATTATGGAGTTTGGTGAAGAAATTGATCACCACACCAACCAGGAGTTTACATCACGTATCTATCCGCCCGACAGAACAGTAGCCGAAGGTAATTTGGCGAAGGCTATCAAAAGTTCCGATTTCTTTGAAAGTGAGTTTCGCATTGTGTGCAAAGACGGTACGCTGAAATGGATAAGAGACCAAGGCTATGTTATGAAGCGCGATGCACAAGGAAATCCGCTCCGTATCCTGGGTAGCATCTCGAACATCAGCCAGCGCAAGCGTTATGAGTTAGAACTGAAACACCAGCGCGACATCCTAGATAAGCTGGCCAACCAATTGCCCGGTATGCTCTACCAGTTTCAGCTTTTTCCCGATGGCAAAATGGTATTTCCCTACGCCAGCCGCGGTGTAAAAGAAATCTATGGGCTTACCCCGGAGCAAGTGTACAATGATGTGAATTCATCGCTTCACATACTGCACCCGGCAGACCGTGAGCAAGTATTGCTATCTATACAGCACTCGGCCCAGACACTGGAAAACTGGCAACAAGAGTACAGGGTACAACTGCCTGGCAGCGAAGTGGGCTGGCGCCTGGGTGTAGCCAAGCCCGAACGTCTGAGCGATGGCAGCATATTGTGGCACGGATACATTCAGGATATTACAGAACGTAAGCTGGCGGAGGAGGAACTGCGTGCCAAAAAAGAAACACTTGAAAAAGTTAATTCCGAACTGGACCGGTTTGTCTACAGCACTTCGCACGATTTAAGGGCACCGTTAACATCTGTTTTGGGCCTGGTAGATTTGTGCGAACGGCTGGAACCTGACAATGCAGAACTTCGAACATTTTTTTCGATGATGAAGCAGGCCGTGAACCGTCTTGATAACACCATCAAGAACATTTTAGATTATTCGCGCAACTCGCGCATGGGCATAGCGGCCGAAAAATTGCCCATGCATGAAATCATTCATCAGGCTGTTGATTACATTCGGCATATGCCGGAGGCCGCAAAGATCGATTTTCAGGTGGAAGTGGTTGAAAAAGTTCCACTCGTGTCAGACCGGCTTCGTGTTACCGCCATCGTCAACAACCTCATCACCAATGCAGCGAAGTACCAGCGCAAAGACGAAGACCATCCGTGGGTAAACGTTCGGTTTGATGCCGGTGAAACTGGGGCCATGCTTACTGTAAGCGACAATGGAGAGGGTATCCCGGAAGAGAAACACCAGCGTATCTTTGACATGTTTGTGCGGCACTCTCAGAATTCAACCGGCTCGGGTCTGGGTTTGTACATGTGCAAGGAAATGGTGGAGCGCCTGCAGGGTTCCATTTCTTTGCACTCCATTCCGGGAAAAGGATCTGCTTTTACTGTTTTCTTTCCGCACCTGCCATAAACCCCGAGGGCTGCCTCGCAGGTAATCAAAGGGGTTTGGAGATCAACGTTTACAGGGTTACCTTATGCAACGTATCAACGCTCCTATCTATGCGAATGATGACCGTCTTCGGTGTGTTTGCTGTCATTTTTCTCAGTTGCTCGCCCGTGGAGCCCCCGACACCCGTGGGCCCTTTGCCTACCGAGGCGCAGTTAAACTGGCATCGTATGGAGATGAATGCTTTCATTCACTTCACCATCAATACCTACACCGACCTGGAGTGGGGCATGGGCAGCGAATCGCCAACTTTGTTTCAACCTACGCAATTCAATGCCGACCAATGGGTAAGCGTGCTGGCCGACACCGGGTTTAAGGGTGTGATACTTACCTGTAAACACCACGATGGATTTTGCCTGTGGCCAAGTGCCTATACCAATCATTCCGTGAAGAGCAGCCCTTTTATGAATGGCGAGGGCGATGTGGTGAAGGCCGTTTCGGAGGCATGCAAAAAGTATGGATTGAAGTTTGGTGTGTACGTGTCGCCCTGGGATCGCAACCATGCGGGCTATGGCACGCCAGCCTACATCGATTATTACCGAAATCAACTAAAGGAACTGTTTACACAATACGGCCCCATTTTTGAAATGTGGTTCGATGGCGCGAATGGAGGCACCGGCTACTATGGTGGTGCCAATGAAAAGCGCGCCATTGACGGATCTACCTACTACGATTGGCCGGGCACGCTTGACCTGGTGAGAAGCATGGAGCCGGACGTGGTGTTTTTCAGCGATGCCGGCCCGGGCGTGCGGTGGGTGGGGAATGAAAAAGGCATTGCCGGAGAAACCAACTGGAACACCATTACCACCGATACACTTTTTGCCGGAAAGGCCGGGATCGAAGGTTTGCTCAACACCGGTCACGAAGAGGGTACGTCCTGGGTGCCAGCCGAAACCGATGTGTCGATCAGGCCGGGTTGGTTTTACCATGCCCGCGAAGATTCCCTGGTAAAAACGCCCGAACGGCTTTTTGAAATCTATCTTACTTCAGTGGGGCGGGGTTCTACCTTGTTGTTGAACGTGCCTCCCGACCCGCGTGGCCTGCTGCACGAAAACGATGTGGCGGCCCTCAAAGGATTCAAAGCATTGCTCGACACGGCCTTTGCTGAAAACATCGCGATCCGTGCGAAGGCTTCAGCCGCAAGCTTTCGCGGGAATTCAGATCGTTTCAGGCCCGCGCTCTTAACTGATGAAAATCCGGAAACCTATTGGACTTTAAATGATGGCGAAACAGCTGGTTCTGTTGAGTTGGAGTGGGACGAACCGCGTACGATCCGCTACGTGGTTTTGCAGGAGTACATACAACTGGGACAGCGGGTAAAAGCCTTTCAGGTGGAGGTTTTGAAGGATGGGCAATGGCAACAGGCGGCCGCTGGTACCACGATTGGCTACAAACGAATTTTGAAGTTGCAGCCGGTGGCGGCTCAGAAAGTCAAGGTGTCGATAACTGATGCCAGGGCATGCCCCGTATTGCATACCCTAGCCGTGTATTGATTAAACCGCCATCCCGCAAGGAGCGGTAGTGCGGCAATGGTTACAAACCGTTCATGTTAAAATTGAAACCCTTGCTGTCGTTTTGCAGTTAAGGACACCAATTCTTTTTCCGCTATGCTTCAAAATTTCTTTAAAACAGCCATCCGTACGATTCTCAAAAACCAATCGTACGCTATTATTAATTTCATAGGTTTAACCAGTGGCGTGGCGCTGGCCCTGCTGATCATGACCTATGTTCGGTCGGAACTCAGCTACGATCAGTTTCATGAACACGGAGACCGATTGTACCGCATCCGGTACGATGCCCCCAACGGACTGGGACTGGCCACTTCGCCACCACCCATTGCACCGGCCATGAAAGATTTCTTCCCCGAAGTGGAGGAAGCCGCGCGGTTGTATGCCCGCAACATGAGCATAAAGCGGCCCGATGCGGAAGAAGTCTTTGAAGAAAATGGTGTCTTCTTTGCGGATTCCGCGCTGATGAAGATGATGACCTTTCAGTTTGTGAAGGGCAATCCCGAAAGGGCACTGGTCGACAAGTTTACGGTGTTGATCAACGAGGAAATGGCCAAAAAGTATTTTGGCGATGCCAACCCGATAGGCGAACCGCTGCTGTTTGGTGGCAAACACAGCTTCAAGGTGGTGGGCGTGGTGAAAGACTTCCCGGAGAACTCGCACTTGCGGTTCAACATGCTGGTACCCTACGAGAACATGTTCGACATGGAAACAGATGAAACCGCCCAGGTACTGCGCAACAACCTGGCCATCAATTTTGTGATCAGTCACTCATACACCTATGTGCTGTTGAAGCCCGGTGCCGATCCTAAGAATGTCGATAACCAGTTCGAGGCCTTTCTCAAAAAATATGCGCGCCCTGATTTATTGGTAGGGCAGAAGTTCACGTTGTTTCCCGTAAAAGACATTCACCTGCAGTCTACCTTGCTGGCCGAACCTTCTCCCACCAACTCGATGACCAATCTGTATATCTTCATGGGGGTAGGACTGTTAACCATTTTGATTGCCTGTATCAACTACATCAACCTGAGCACGGCTCAATCCTTTACACGCATCAAAGAGATTGGGTTGCGTAAAATACTGGGCTCGATGAAGTCGCAGATCATTGTACAGTTCTTGTCGGAGAGTTTTTTATTCTGCCTGGTTTCGTTCGCCCTGTCGTTTGCCGTATTCTACTTCGCGTTGCCCTTCCTCAATGAACTTACCAATAAGGAGTTGCTGTTTAGCGAAGTAGTAGACTGGAAGTTGGTAGGGCTTTCGCTGGGTTTGCTGGTGTTGATTACCTTCCTGGCGGGTGGCTATCCATCTTATTTTGTGGCACGCTTCGATTCTGTTCACTCCATCAAAGGAGGTGCGGCCAATATGGGCAGCCAAAGATTGCGCAAGGTGCTGGTGGTATTTCAGTTGGGCATTGCCTGCCTGCTGTTATCTGGTTCGCTGTTTATCATGAAGCAATTGAATTACCTGGCCGATCGACCGCTCGGTTTCCAGAAAGACCACGTCATCACCATTCCGCTGTTCAGCCAGAACCTCAATGGCATCTTCAGCAGACGTGATACACTCTTTCAAACCCGCCTGCAGAGTTACCGCGATGCGGTAGAAGCACAGACAGGGGTGCAAAGCACTACGTTGTCATCGAATGCGCCCGGGCTGGGTGTGGTCTACAGAGGTACGGTACCAGAGGGCTTTACACAGGAAGACCGGCTCTTCATTGCCAACTTTGCCGTTGATTATGACTTTAGAGATACCTACGGCATCGAGGTGGTGGCCGGGCGGTTCTTCAGCCGCGAATATGGCACCGATGCCACCGAGGGATTTCTGGTGAACGAAAGAGCGGTGCAGGAATTTAAATGGGAAACACCGGAGAAGGCCTTGGGCAAAACGATCAACCTGGAGGGCAAAGTAGGCAAAGTAGTGGGCGTGCTGAAGGATTTCCACTTTACGTCTCTCACAACTGCCGTATCTGCCCTGGTGATGGATGTGAACCCCAATCAGTTCAATGCTTTGTCGGTACGTTTCGAGAATGCCAACATACAATCTACGCTGGATAAACTGGAGTTGGAGTGGAACCGCATGTTTCCGGAGAAGTCGTTCGAATTTAATTTCTTGGACGAGCAAATCAACCAACAATACAGCAACTTTCAGAACTTTGGCACCATCATTCAAACCTTTACCCTCATTGCGGTGCTTATTGCCTGCCTCGGTGTCTATGGGTTGGTGTTGTTTGTAGTGCAGCGCAAAGTGAAAGAGATTGGGGTGCGTAAGGTGTTGGGCGCCAGTATCGGCAGCATCCTGAACCTCATCTACAAAGACTTTGCATGGCTGACATTGATCGGTTTTGTTTTGGCAGTGCCCGCTTCTTACTATTTGATGAGCCAGTGGTTGAACAACTTTATCTACCACACACCTATTGATGTGGGCACGTACCTCATCAGCCTGGTGTTGGTGTTGGCCGTAACGGCACTTACCATCAGCTATCAGGCCATGAAGGCCTCAATGGCCAACCCGGTGAAGTCGTTGCGAAGCGAGTAAGGCAACTGGGGCAGGTCAGAGCCGATCACTTGTAGCACCACACTGTACAGAAAACCCGTCAGGCCGCTGAAAAGCGACCTGACGGGTTTTTCCTTTTTGAAACTAACCACTTCGGTGACAAACTCCGCAGCAAATGCACCTGCTTTTTTTTTGTGACTAATAATTGTCTTTTTTACACTTATTCAAAAATAGATGTATCTTGAGCTGTTATGCAGGAAGATGCATTTGTGTTGGGTGTCGACTACGGAACAGACTCTGTTCGTACCGTTTTGGTGAATGCCCGCCAAGGGGAAGAGGTGGCCCATGCCGTTTTCTTCTACCCGCGCTGGCGCGATGGCCTCTTTTGCGATGCCTCACTGAGTCAATACCGTCAGCATCCGCTGGATTACATCGAGGGGTTGGAGTCTACCATTCGCGATTGCGTGAAGCAGGCCGGGGCTGCCGCCAGGCACATCAAAGCCATTGCCGTAGACACCACCGGCTCCACCCCGGTAGCGGTGGACCGGCAAGGCGTACCGTTGAGCTTGCATACTACGTTTGCCAAAAATCCCCATGCCATGTTTGTGTTGTGGAAAGACCACACAGCCGTGGCCGAGGCGGCCGAGATCAATCAACACAATGAAAGGTTTCCTGAAAATTACCTTCGCTTCGTAGGGGGCATCTACTCTTCGGAGTGGTTTTGGGCAAAACTGCTGCGCACACTGCGGGTGGATGCTGCGGTCCGCGGGGCTTGCTATTCGTGGGTAGAGCACTGCGACTGGATTCCTTTTCTGCTCACGGGCGGCACCGATGTGAAAGAAATGAAGCGAGGTGTGTGTGCGGCCGGCCATAAAGCCTTGTGGTCGCCCGCATGGGGCGGTCTGCCACCTGCCTCATTTTTTTCAGCATTAGATCCATTGCTTGGTCAGCTTGCGCATCCCCTGTTCGATAAGGTTTTCACTTCCGATCAGGCCGCGGGTCGTCTGTCGCCTGAGTGGGCGCAACGCCTGGGCCTTACCACCGAAGTGCTGGTAGGCGTGGGCGCTTTCGATGCGCACATGGGTGCGGTGGGTGGACAGATCGAGCCGTACCACCTCAGCAAGGTGATGGGAACTTCCACTTGCGATATGCTGGTGGCGCCAAGCAATGAAGTGCAAAACCGTTTGGTAGGGGGCATTTGCGGCCAGGTAGAGGGCTCCATTATTCCGGGCATGATCGGTATGGAAGCGGGGCAGTCTGCTTTTGGCGATACCTATGCGTGGTTTAAAAACCTGCTGACGTGGCCCCTGCAACTTCTTTCGCAATCGGCCCTGGTAGATAAATCGGTGGCGCAGCAACTACAGCAGGAAACATCCAAACAGATTATCCGGCAACTTACGCGACAAGCACAAACACTTACCGTTACAGAAGGCGATGAATTAGCCCTGGACTGGTTGAACGGAAGACGAACACCCGATGCCAACCAGGCTTTGAAAGCAGTGGTAAGCGGCCTGCACCTTGGCACCGATGCACCCAGGATGTACAAAGCACTGGTGGAGAGCACCTGCTTTGGCGCACGAGCCATTGTAGACCGTTTTGTGCGCGAAGGCATACCCGTTAAGGGTTTGATTGGCCTCGGAGGTGTGGCGCAACAATCGCCCTACGTAATGCAGGTGATGGCGGATGTGATGAACCGCCCCATACGGATACACAAATCTGATCAAACCTGTGCGCTGGGTGCCGCCATGTTTGCGGCAACGGCAGCGGGCATTTATCCCAAAGTAGAAGAGGCCATGCAAGCCATGGGACCAGGTTTTGATGTGGAGTACCGTCCCGATGCTAAAGTGACATCTGTCTATGAAAAGCGATATCAAAAATTCAAGAAGTTGTCGGACATGATGGCGGATTTATGAAAAAATATGACCACATACGAGAGCAGGCTTACCGGGCCAATATGCAATTGCCCTCTTTGGGGTTGGTGTTTTTTACATTCGGCAACGTAAGCGCTGCCGACAGGGACGCAGGCATGTTTGCGATTAAACCGAGTGGGGTGGCCTATCAGGATTTGTCGCCCGCTAAAATGGTTGTGGTAGATTTTGATGGTAACACGGTAGACGGTGCGCTGCGACCTTCTTCGGATACGAAGACCCACGCGGTGTTATATAAACATTTCGAAAAGATCAAAGGCATTGCGCACACCCACTCCACCTACGCCACGGCCTGGTCACAGGCGTTGCGCGATATACCCATTTATGGCACCACTCATGCCGACCATAACACCGTGAACATTCCTTGTGCGCCACCCATGAGCGATGAGATGATACAGGGCGACTATGAATACCAGACCGGCTTTCAGATCATTCGCTGTTTGCAAAGCCGGGGGTTGAGTTACGAAGAAGTGGAGATGATTTTGGTAGGCAGCCACGCACCATTTACGTGGGGAAGTTCAGCCGACAAGGCCGTGTATAACAGCGCAGTACTCGAGCAGATTGCTCACATGGCCTGGTTAACGGAGCAAATACGTCCGGGTGCCGAGCGATTGAAAGCGTCTCTGATTCAAAAACATTATCAACGCAAGCATGGCGAAGACGCATACTATGGCCAGGGGGAGAACGGTGCCTCTTGAGTTGGGGTTGATTAGGTTTTATCAAACAGAAAAAAATGAAGATTGATTTAAAGCAGTTTGAGGTTTGGTTTGTTACTGGCAGCCAGCATTTATACGGACCGGAAACATTACAGAAAGTGGCGGAGCACTCACAGCAAATTGCCAGAGCGCTCAATGATGCTGCGACCATCCCGGCAACGGTGGTGTATAAGCCCGTGGTAAAAACCCCGGAAGAGATTTTTCAATTGTGTATGGAGGCCAACTCACATTCCCGCTGTATCGGTTTGGTAGCATGGATGCACACCTTTTCGCCAGCCAAGATGTGGATTGGTGGCTTGAAGGTATTGACGAAACCGTTGCTTCATTTTCATACACAATTTAACCGCGACATACCGTGGTCTGCCATCGACATGGATTTTATGAACCTGAACCAGAGTGCCCATGGCGACCGCGAGTTTGGATTCATCATGACGCGCATGCGCCTCGACCGAAAGGTGGTGGCGGGCCATTGGCAACAGCCAGAGGTACAACAGCAGGTAGCGGGTTGGGTGCGGGCAGCCGCGGCCTGGCACGATTGGCAGGGGGCACGCTTTTGCCGCTTCGGTGACAACATGCGGCAGGTAGCAGTTACCGAAGGAGACAAAGTAGAGGCGGAAATACAATTTGGATTCTCTGTAAATGGTTTTGGCGTGGGCGACCTGGTGAAAGAAATACAGGACGTCACCGATGCGGAAGTAGATGGATTGATTCAGGAATACAACGACCAGTACGTGCTACAGGCCTCTTTGAAGAAAGGAGGGAGCCAACATGCCTCATTGCGCGAAGCCGCCCGTATTGAGGCGGGCATCCGTGCATTTCTATCGAAGGGAAATTTCAAAGGATTTACCGATACGTTTGAAGACTTGCATGGCCTGGCGCAACTCCCGGGCCTTGCGGTGCAGCGCCTGATGGCCGATGGATATGGTTTTGGTGCCGAAGGCGATTGGAAAACGGCTGCACTGGTGCGCGCCATGAAAGTAATGGCGCATGGATTGCCCGGTGGTAATTCCTTCATGGAAGATTACACCTATCATTTCGAGCCCGGCCATGAAGTGGTGCTGGGTGCACACATGTTGGAGATTTGCCCCTCCATAGCAGCCAGCAAGCCGTCATGCGAAATTCACCCGTTGGGCATCGGTGGCAAAGCCGATCCGGTCAGGTTGGTTTTTCAGGCGCAAGAGGGTGAGGCGCTGAATGCTTCGTTGATTGACCTGGGCCACCGCTTTAGGCTGTTGGTGAATGAAGTGAAAGCCATAGAGCCGCCCCAACCTTTACCCAAGCTGCCGGTGGCGCGTGTATTGTGGAAACCACTGCCCGACATGGTTACCGGGTGCACCGCCTGGATTTATGCGGGAGGTGCGCACCATACCTGCTTTAGCCAAAACCTTACCGTTGACCACCTGGCAAATTTTGCGGCCATGGCTGGCGTGGAGTTGGTACATATTGGAAATAAGACGAAATTACAGCAACTGCGGAATGAATTGAGGTGGAGCGAAGCGTATTTCAGAAAGTAATTTAGATGTATTGATGAGCAAAAGTTACCACACAAATAACACTTAACCTTTACCTTAACTTACTATGACTGGTTTTGCAACATTGGATTGGGTAGTCATCGGGGTATATTTCCTGTTGATTGCGGCTTTGGCTATCTGGGTAATTACCCGAAAGCAGCAAAGTACTGAAGATTATTTTCTGGCCGGCCGCAATATAGGTTGGTTCGTGGTAGGGGCTTCCATTTTTGCTTCCAACATTGGCTCGGAGCACGTGGTGGGTCTGGCCGGTGCGGGTGCCGGGGGCAAAATACCCATGCTGATTTACGAACTGCACGCGTGGCTGGTGATAACGCTGGGCTGGGTATTTCTTCCGTTTTATATACGAAGTGGTGTTTTCACCATGCCCGAGTTCCTGGAGAGGCGCTTCAACGCGAGTACCCGTTGGTTTTTAAGTGTGTTTTCGTTGGTGGCCTATGTGCTCACCAAAGTATCGGTTACCGTTTATGCAGGCGGTATCGTGATCGCTTCCCTGCTCAACATCGATTTCTGGTTTGGCGCGCTCATGACAGTAATCCTTACGGGAGTTTATACAGTACTGGGAGGTATGCGCGCTGTGGTTTATACCGAAGCATTGCAAACAGTGGTTTTAGTAATTGGAGCGGGCACCCTCACCTTCATAGGCTTGATCGAAGTGGGAGGATGGGATGGGTTACGACAATCGTTAGATCCGGGCTACCTGAATATGTGGCGCCCCGCTACCGATCCTGATTTCCCCTGGCCCAGCCTGGTAATATCAAGCTCCATCGTTGGCTTGTGGTATTGGTGCACCGACCAGTACATTGTGCAGCGGGTGTTGGCAGCCAGAAACATACAGCAGGGCAGGAGAGGAACCATCTTTGGCGGCTTCCTGAAACTGATGCCCGTTTTTCTGTTTCTGATACCTGGCGTGATAGCGCTGGCGTTGAAAAATAAGGGTGAGCTTTCGTGGGATACACCCGACCAGGCCTTTGCCGCTTTGTTGATGAACAAGATGCCCGTGGGGCTGCGTGGATTGGTGGCAGCCGGTTTGCTGGCGGCCCTGATGAGTTCGCTGGCCTCGGTATTTAACTCGTGTTCTACCCTGTTTACGGTCGATGTCTATAAAAAATTAAAACCCAACACACCAGAAAAAGATTTGCTGCGGATAGGCCGCATAGCCACCGCTATTGTGGTGGTGCTCGGCATTGCCTGGATACCTATTATGCAAAACATCTCGGGCGTACTCTACGAGTACTTGCAGTCGGTGCAATCGTACATTGCGCCACCCATTACAGCTGTCTTTCTGCTTGGTATTTTCCATAACCGCATCAACAGCAGGGGCGCTTTGGTTACGTTGGTGGTGGGTATGGCGATTGGCTTTGTTCGCATCGGCCTCGAACTCGCCATCGACTCACTAACTCCCGGCAGTATTTTGCATACCCTGGGTAGCACCAACTTCCTCACCTTTGCGTCCTGGTTTTTCCTTTTCTGCGTGATTTTATGCCTGGTGGTAAGCTGGACGGCCCCCGCGCCTTCTGCTACCCAAATCCAGGGATTAACGTTCGGCACCCTGTCGGAGGAGCAGCGCAAGGCAAACCGCGCCAGCTATAACGTGTGGGATATTGTTTTGTCGCTGGCTGTAATAGCATTGGTTGCCTGGGTAATGGTATCGTTTACCGGGTAAGATGGAACTATCTACCTACCAATTACAGCCCCGGTTGTTGGTGGCGGTGGATTGCATCATCCTGGGTTTCGATGGTGCTGCGCTGAAGGTGTTGGTGATCAAACGTGGCTTTGAGCCTGAAAAAGGCAAATGGTCGCTGCCGGGAGGTTTTGTTTCGGCAGATGAGAGTACGGAGGAAGCAGCGGCTCGGGTGCTGGGCGAACTTACGGGCCTGCAACAGGTGTATATGGAGCAACTGCACTGCTTCAGTGCCATCGACCGCGATATAGCCGGAAGGGTCGTCTCCATCGCTTACTTTGCGCTGATCAACATTCAAAATTACCAGCACCAACTGTCGCACAAACATGAAGCTGCCTGGGTGCCGCTCCGGAAGATGCCAGCGCTCATTTTCGATCACAACAAAATGGTAGACAAAGCATGTACGGCCCTGCGCGAACGGGTGGCCAACCACCCGATTGGCTTTGAGTTGCTACCCACCCGCTTTACGCTGCCACAGTTGCAATGCCTGTACGAAGCCATCTACAACAGCAAGCTGGACAAACGAAACTTCAGCAGGAAGGTGAAGGCCCTGGGCGTATTAAAACGGCTTACCGAAAAGGAAAAAACCTCTTCGCGCAAGGGCGCTTTTTTTTATGTGTTCGATCGGAAAAAATACCAGCGGCTGGCACGCGAAGGCATGCGACTGATTTAGGCTACACTTTCAGGCAGCCCCGAAAACCTCTCACGCCATAATACGATTCTGCTCCGTTGTGGTACACAAAAACGTGGCCGAAGCGGTAATCGCAGAAGAGGGCTCCCCCCAGTTTTCTGATATCGGGTGGTGTTAAAACCCAACTCGATGTTTTTGCATCGAAGGTGCCCAGTTGCTGCAACGTCCGGTATTGCTCTTCCGATAGCATGTCAATACCCATTTCCTCGGCCATGTTAAGGGCGCTGTTCGCAGGCTTGTGCTCTTTCCTCGATTCAAGCGCTTCGTGGTCGTAACAAATACTTCTGCGCCCCTTGGGCGTTTCGGCAGCACAGTCATAAAAAAGAAATTCGCCCGTTTTTTTATCAACGCCCACCACATCGGGTTCTCCGCCCGTGGTTTCCATCTGTTGAAGCGACCATAATTTCTCCGGCTTCGCTTTCAACCTGGCTTGCACCTCTGCCCACTTAATGCCTTTGTGCCGGTTCATGTTTTTTTCGAACCGGGCCTGCAGGGTTAGCAAAAGTTCATCGCGTTCGCTGGCCTGCAACGAACGGGCGGAAGGCTGTTTCTTTTTGGTGGATTTCATTTCTGCTGATCTGATAGTGGAAGATTATATTTTTTCGATTGCCGAGCAACGATTTTCCTTCAGTTTTTGGCTTGTGCCACCTTTCGGTCTGCCGGCCTGAAATACCATGAAACCCCGGTAAGCACCAGCAACAACGTGGGGCCAAACAAGTCGGCAGGCGCACTACCCGCAGCAACGTGCGAGTACACCGCACCTGACATGGCGAAGAAAAAGCCCGCGTATGCCCATTCTTTCACCAGCGGAAATTTGGGAACCAGTACGGCAATTGAGCCCAGTATTTTCCAGGCACCCAACAACGTGAGGAAATAGGCAGGGTAGCCGAGTGCCAGTACAAATGCGATTTCTTCTTCCATCTGCAATAGCTGTACCACGCCAGTGGATACCATTCCCAGTGCAAGCCATAGCGTGGCAACCCAATAGATAATCTTATTTCTTTTCGACATAATAAATGTTATTTAAGTTTTTGAACGACTTCTTGCAGACGGTTGTGCGCCATGTTGAGACCCTGAGCGAAAGGCATTTGCAACATTTGGTCTCGCAGCTCAATCGATCGGTATACGATCTGCATGGTGAGCTTACTGGTGTCATCCGTTAGTTTTTCGAATTCAAAGAACTCCAGTTGCACATCAAATGGCGTGTTCTCCATTTCGAATGTGCGTATGATTTTTTTATTGGGAATAAACTCATGAAACACGCCACTCGCCTGGAACACAACATTGCCCTGCGGATCGCTTGTTTCGAAACGCCAGCTACCGTGCTTCTTGTTTTCTAGCCTTACTACTTTGGTGCTCATCCATTGGGCAACAATCTCGGGATCTTCATGGGCCTTGAACAATTGATCAACGGGCAGCTCAAATGTGCGGGTGATGGTGAGTTCTTGCCGACCGTTTTCGGCTTCTACTTTTGTTTTGTGTGCCATCTTATTTGCTTTTGTGTTTTTTCATGATGTGCTCCAATTTACTGAACCTGTCTTCCCACATGTTGCGGAACGGCTCAATGAAGTCAGCAATCTCCTTGAATTTTTTTGGATTGAGATGATAGTGGATTTCCCGCCCGCTTTGTTCTTGCTTCAGCAATTCACATTCGGTTAGTATCTGCAAATGCCTGGAAACCGTAGGGCGTGCTGTGTCGAAATGGGATGCGATGGCACCGGCCGTCATGGAAGGCGAAGCAGCCAACAGCAGCAGAATGGCCCTGCGCGTTGGGTCGGCAATGGCCTGAAAAACATCTCGCCTTAAATTCATTGTGTAGCTATTTGACTACAAATATATGTAGCCAAATAACTACACAAAGCATTTGATAGATTTTTTTTCTAACGTGATGTTACGATATTCCTTACCTCGCCTAAACGGTGTAGCAGGTAATCTGGCTGAGCGGCCAGCAAGGTATGCCGGCTTTGGGTGCCCGAAAGAACGGCAGCCGTAAGGGCGCCCGCGTTCTTACCTTCGGCTACATCTGCGGCTGTATCGCCTACCTTTAATAAGGTAGTTGGCGTTCGAATGCCCACCCGTTGCAGCATCAACATAATCATGTCGGGGTGGGGGCGTCCGCGCAGGTTGGGCCCGGGTGTTCCTACAAAATCGAAACGAGACGGAGCCCACCCAATATGGTGGAGCAACAAATCCAGGAGTTCGGCAGGTAAGCCCGAGCCCAGGCCCAGCCGGATGCCTTGCCCGGTCAGGTAGTCGAAGAGTGGTGCAGCGTCCGGATGGGCCTCAAAAGCCGATACTTGTTTTTCCACCCGCTTTACAAAATCATCGAAAAGTGTTTTTACCATTGCGGGTGGCAGCCCGTGGTGTGTAACCAGGCGAGCAATCATTTCTTTTTTATCCAGGCCACGGTTGGCAGTAATCAACTCCGGATCGGGGCTCAAACCGTGTGCCTGGAAGGCAGCATCAAAACATTGCTGATTACGGTGTGGTCTTTCTCCAATACCGTGGTACCAATCACATCGAATAGCACTACCTGAATCATTCAACAAATGTATTCGAATGATGCGATAGTGGGTGGCTCAATACACGTTCATTCCTAAAATAATGTCGCGCCTGCCTTCCCAAACTCCATGGGTATTTTTTCTGACTGTAATAATGCCGCTGCCCCCTCTTTTTTGCTGCCCGTTGCGCACGCGCGTGGTTACCAGCTTGTCGTCATCAAACAGGTAGTCGTCTATCCAGTAGTAGCGTCCGTCTGGTTCCATGATAATCGGGTGGATGTGGGCGGGATCTGTTCTGCCAGGGTAGGCGGCCGGGCGGATGGTGGTAAACTCGTAGCGCCCGTTCTGGTCGGTTTTAACCCAACCCCGTAGCGCGCCATGCTTTCTCGCATTCTTTTGGGTATCGCCAGGCGCATAAGTGCCGTTGTGGTTGGTGTGGTACACATATAAAATCACATGGGGAGCCGGTGTCTTTCCATCGCTTTGATAGATGGTGCCGCGGATGACCAAAGGTTCCCCCGGTGTGCTGGCGGACCCCAGCCGGGTAGACCACGAGGGTTGTGCAGGCATATCGGCAAACATCAGTTCGCAGTCCTCGCACGAACCGACACTTTTGCCTGACTGTGCCATAGACTGTCCGCAGGCTAACAGGAATGTTATTGTGGTGAGTAATCGCATAGATAAAACGAGTTTTTTACAAATACTTATAACGGTATGCGGCCCGGTTCGCTGTGTCCACATGGCAACTGGTAGGTTTTTCTTGACGAAATGCATGGAATGGGTGCTTCTTCTTAGAGCCAAATCCGTTAAATTGTTTGTTTGTAAAATGCCATGAACCTTTTCTGGAAATACAAGGGCGATCATATTCTTTTCTGGACAATAACAGTTGGCTTCCATGTTTATACGCGCCTGTATGTAGCGGAGACGGCAGGCTGGGGCCACTTTCTCTTCGAGGTAGTGTTGCGCAATGGGCTGCTGGCCATGGTTATCTACGCCCATTTGGAGTATCTGGTGCCGGTGTGGGCACAACAACAAAAGTGGGTGCCCTACCTGCTGGGGTTGCTGCTGTGTTTTGCCTTTTATGTATTGGTAAAGAACACGCACGACTATTACCTGAATGTTTTTACAGGTAAGATGCCGTTGCCCTTCTGGCGATATTCCTTTTACAATTTCTCCATCGCTCTTTTCTACCTCACTTTTGCACTTGCCTTGCAGCTAAGTAAAGAGTGGTATTTTCAACGCAAGCGCTTGCGCGAAATGGAATTGGAGAAGCTGCAGACCGAATTGGAGTACCTCAAATCCCAGATTAATCCGCACTTTTTGTTCAATTCGCTCAACACCATTTTTTTTCAGATCGATAAGAATAACCTCGTGGCACGCGAAACGCTCACCAAATTTTCCGACATGCTGCGCTTTCAACTGTACGAATGCAACGGCCACGCCATTGCGCTGCAGCGCGAAACGGAATACCTGCGGCACTATGTAGATCTACAGCGCCTGCGCAAAGACCATCGGTATCACATTACATTCGAAACAGAAGGGGAGTTGCAGAACCGGAGCATCGCGCCATTGTTGCTGATGCCATTGGTGGAAAACGCATTCAAGCACGTATCGCACTTTCCCCATGGAGACAACCGCATTGTGCTGAAGCTTCTGGTCCGCGATGGCGCCATTGAGTTTGTGGCACAAAACACACGCGAAACAAGGGTGCAAAGAACCGAACCGGGAGGCATTGGTCTCCGTAACCTGCAACGGAGGTTAGAGTTGCAGTATCCCCATCGCCACCGGCTGGTGATAGTTGAAACCACCCGGGAATTTGAAGTACGGTTAACACTCATCGAAGAAAAAACAATAGATCAATCGTAATGGCATTGCAAGTATTGATAGTGGACGATGAACCTGTGGCCCGCGAGGGCATGGCAGAATACGTGAAGGAAGTGCCGTTTCTGCACGTGGCAGGTCAATGCAGCCATGCGGCAGAGGCGGCCGATGTACTCACGCGCCAGCAAATTGATCTGGTGCTGCTCGATATACACATGCCACGCCTGTCGGGACTGGAGTGGCTCAAGACATTGAGCCATCCACCGATGGTGATCTTTACAACCGCCTTTGGGGAATATGCATTGGAAGGTTATGCCCTGGATGTAATCGATTACCTGGTGAAGCCGATACCTTTTCCCAGATTTCTGAAAGCAGTGCAAAAGGCCTACGACTTTCACCAGCTGAAGGCGAAACCCGCCATGAGTACGCCAGAATTTTTCTTTGTGAAAAGCAATGGAAAATTCGAGCGTGTTTTCTTTCGCGATTTGCTGTACGTGGAGGCAATGCAGAACTACATAGTGTTACACCTGCCAGGGCAGAAGCTGATTGTGTACATGACGTTGAGCGGAATTGAATCCGCCTTGCCGCCAAGCGATTTTTTGAAAGTGCACAAAAGTTTTATCGTGGCCATTGCGCAGGTGCAAGCCATTGAAAACAACGAAGTGCTCATACGCGGAGCACGCATCCCCATCAGCCGCAGCATGCGCGAGGAGGTGGTGCACCGCATAATGGGCAATAACCTGCTGAGCCGCTATTTCGTCCTGGCTTTACTCGTAGCGCAACGTATGGGCCGGGTTGGTGCGTGCCGCGCGAATGGTTTGCATACTTACGGTTAGCAAGGCCACCACCACTGCAGCTATGGCCGACAGCAGGTAAGCCACCACGTTCATGCTAATGTGGTAGGCAAAAGAGTGCAGCCATTGGTTCATAAAATACCAGGCGATGGGCCACGCAAGCAAATTGGCAATCAGTATAAGCGATACAATTTCTTTAGAGAGCAGGGCCAGAATGCTCGGCACCGAGGCGCCCATCACTTTGCGGATGCCAATCTCCTTCACACGTTGCATGGTGTTGAAGGTGGCCAGCCCGAACAAGCCCAGGCAGGCTATGAAGATGGCCATGCCAGCGAAAATGGTGAAGAGCTTTCCTTCCTTTTGCTCCGCTTCATAGAGGCGGGCATAGCGGTCGTCCATAAATTGGTACTCGTAGGGAATGCCGGGCAACATGCGTTTCCAGATGTCTTCCAGGTGGGCTAGCCCGTCTTGCATTTGGTTGCCCGCAATCTTTACGGATAGAAAGTTGGTGCCTCCCTGGCGGGTAGGTACAAAAATCATCGGGGCTACTTCCTGGTGCAAAGATTCGAAATGAAAATCCTTCACGATGCCGATCAGTTTGCCGGTAGTGCCACCATAGCCAAAGTCTTTGCCTACACCTTCTTCAGCTGTCTGCCAGCCGATGGCTTTGGCAGCCGCTTCGTTGATGATAAAGGCCAGAGAGTCGTCTGTGGGTATGTCTTTTGAAAACGTGCGGCCCGCGGCCAGGTCAATGCCATAGGTATCGAAGAACTCGTGATCTACAGCCACGTATTTCAGGTTTACACCCGTGTTTACCAGGCTGTCGCCTTTTACAATGGTGCTGCCGCTGCCTTGCGAATCCAGTAAACGACCGGTGGGAATGCGCGAGGAGCGACTTACATTTTTGATGGACGAAGACAACAGCATTTCGTTGTAGAAGGCATCGTACTGGTCGTTTAACAAACCGTAGTAGGTAAGGGTAATCACCTGGTTGCGGTCGTAGCCTAAGTCGCGGTTGTTCAGGTAGCTCAGTTGCTGAAAGGTGATGGCGGTGGCAATAATGAGCACAATGCTGATAGAAAACTGCGCCACCACCAGCGTTTTGCGCAGGGTGCCTTTGCCTCTCACCGATCCTTGCTGTCCTTTCAGCACCAGGGCTGGCTTAAAGCCGGATACCACAAATGCGGGATAAATACCAGCCAAAAGACCTACCGTTAGCGCAAACAGCACCAGGCCGGCCGCCAGTTTCCAATTGGCAAGCAGGTCCAGCACGAGGCCCTTGCCGGTGAACTGATTCAGCCAGTCTATCGCCACCCACGCGATGCCCAAAGCCAGCAAAAGCGAAAAGAGTGCGATGAGGGTGGATTCGCTCAGATATTGGGTAATGAGTTGATTTTTGAAGGCACCCACCACCTTGCGCAACCCCACCTCTTTGGCGCGCTTGGTAGCCCGCGCAGTAGACAGGTTGATGAAGTTAAAGCAGGCGATGAGGATGATGAAGACACCAATCACGGCCATCATGTACACATTGTTAATGTTGCCGTTTACTTCTATTTCGTCATCCAGGTGCGAACGCAGGTGCACATCGGTCACCTTTTGCAGTGTAAGTTCGGTAACGCGGGAAGCCACAAAATCGGCAGGCACACCAAAGTTGGCACGTGCATAAGTGCCGTAATGCTTGTCTAAAAATTCAGGAAAACGTTGGGTTAAGGTTTGCGGCTGCGTGCCTTCTGCCAGCAACAGGTAGGTAGTGAAGGAATTGTTGCCCCAGTTGGTTTCCAGCCTGCTGCGTCCATAAATGTTATCGTCTTCTAACGTAACAAAACTCACCAGGAAATCGGGGTGCCAATGTGTTTGCAAGGGGAAATTTTTGAACACGCCCGTTACTTCGATGTCCAGCGCGTTGTTGAAGCGCAGCCGCTTACCCACAATGTTGGTGGAGTTGAAATAACGCATGGCCGTCTTTTCGGAGAGCATGACCGTAAACGGCCGCTGAAAATCGCGGGCGGGGTCGCCAGAGATGACGTTGATATCGAAAATTTTAAACAGGTTGGGTTCAGCCAGGAAGAGGTCGTTTTCCCGGAAGGATTTGATCTCGCCATTTTCTTCGAGACTTACCACCGTGTTATACTGCAGGGTACGCGCCATCAGTTCAATTTCACCGAAGTCGTTCTTCAGCAGCGGCCCGATGGGAGGGGCCACACTAGAAAGGTGTAGCCGGGGGTTGCGCTCGTTGTCGTAGAAGATGCGGGTAACGCGGTAAATGCGGTCAGCGTGCGTATGGTAGCGATCGTAGCTCAGTTCATCGACCACAAAAAGATAAATCAACACGGCACCCGCCATGGCCAGGGCCAGGCCCGATATGTTGATGAAGGCCGTGAGCTTGTTGCGAAAGATGGAGCGCAGCGCCACCTTGATGTAGTTTTCTATCATAACAAATCTGTTGAGGCAGTTTTTCTTGTTCGGTTCTTATCTTAGACAACGCGGTTTCACCGAGGTTGCACCCGGGTCAATTGTTTTTTGTGGTGGTGGACTTTGCCACACAATGTTGGTGATGAGCCAGCGGCCATCGTATTTGGCCAACTGAAAATAGTCGGTGCCCCATTGCGCGGTTAGTTTGCCGCAGGCAGTCTGATCTTGCACATCGAAAATTTCGATTTTACGTGGCGCATCGGCCGGCAACGTTTTTTTGATTGCCTGCCAGCTCATACAGTTGCGTGTACGTCATGATGGACTCTGGCTGATAGTCGGGTTTGCCTTGCGGGCGCCAGAACCCTTTTTTGGTAAGTTGTGGATGGACGCTTTGCTGGATGCGTTCGGGTTGCACCCGATAAAGAGCGTCTACATAATCTTCAATGGCGGCATAGACCCCTTCGCGGTCGGTTTGCGCGTGGGCGGCCGGAAGCCAGCAAAGGGCGGCCGCCAGTATGAGTAACTTCTGCATGGTAAAGGTTTTTTGATCAGCGTTATGCCAAAACCCGGCCATGAGCGGATAACAGCCAAAAAGGGTGATGGGCGCATGGAGGCTGTTCGCGGGCGTTCAACCATCGGCCGCAGCCGGACTACCCCAAACTGTGGCGGCAAGGCGCCTCCGGGCGGCTCTTCCATCCCTGAAAGGGCACCAAAAGACCCAAAACCGGGGACTCGAAAACGCATAAACTTTGCCTTATTTCGTTATTTTTGCTAATTGTGCTTACCTCACAGTAATGAATAAAGGGCTTTATCTATGGTTGGGCGTATGGATTTTGGCAACTGCGTGTACCCAACGCATGATTTGCCCTGCCTACCAGAGTGCCTTTATCTACGATAAAGATGCCCTGCGGAAGAAATTCAGCTATTTTAAAGAAGATTCCACGCCCAAGATTCTTACTGCCAGCAAGAATAAATACCTGGTGGCGGTGCCCGAATCTTACAGAAAGAAATTGCGCAATCTGCAAACCGTGGAGATGAAGCCGGTGTATCCGGTGATTCCCGATTCCCTGAAACTGGACAAAGGAGGCGACCAACTGATGGCCGAAATGGACGTGGTGCCCGACAGTGCCGCGGCTCAGCCCATGGATAGCGTTTACGCCATTACCAAAACCAAAGAGAAATACAACGTAGACCAGGATATCTACATGTGGTACTTCCGCGATATTCTGGTGCTGCCCGATGTGCGTGCCGCCCTGCAGCAGCGCGATGAATCGCGTAAAGAAAATGAAAAAAAGGAGGGATATCAGAAGAAGGGCTTCTTCTCTTTCCTGAAAAAGAAAAAGGCAGATTCGCTGGCGGTGGACGAGCCCGAAGATGCGCCTGTGGATAGTTTATCTACACGCCCGGCACGCAAGGGGCTGTTTAACAAGAAAAACAAACCAAAGAAGCAAGAGTCTACACCTAAGAAGGAACCTGCCAAGCGAGAGGAAGACGAGGATGATGGCTTTTGATGGTTTATAAAAGTCAGGCGTACCGGTGCGACCCCACTGACAACGATTTTTTTGAAAGTCAGAGGCGTTAACTGAATAACGTGAGGTTACCATGCTGATCGGCCGGAGGGGCAGGTAGCAACAGAGAAGCCTCATCGTTGCCTGCATCGTGGATGCGGGGAGAGACGGTATAGTTCTCCAACGGTATGCCTTTGCTCGTTTTTTCCAGCAACGCCAGCAGTGCAGCTTCTTCCACTTCGGGTTGCAGCCAGGTGGCATAGTCCTCCTTCTTTAAGATCGCGGGCATCCTTTCACCCAAGGCCGCCACATCGCTCGAACTGGCGCAGGTAACGAGGGTGAAGGTGTGAAAAACTTCACCGGTTTCATCGTCAAATTCTTCCCAGAAACCAGCCATGCCAAACAGTCCTTTATCGGGTGGACGCAGCCGGTAGGGAATGGAGGTCTTTTTTCCGAGGCGCTTCCACAGGTAGAAGCCATCGGCAGGCACCAGGCAACGGTATTTCTTCAACGACTTGCGCAGCGTGGCGCGCTCGCTGATCTGCTCGCAGTGAACGTTGATGATTTTTTCGCTGATGGCTTTGTTCTTGGCCCACTGCGGCATGGTGCCCCAATAGAAATGCGACAAGCCTGTGCTACCGCTGGTGATAACCGGCAATAGTTGCGAGGGGGCCGCATTGTAGCGTGGCTTTTCGAATCCGTAAGGATCTACCCCGAAATGGTCGGCCACCTGGGCGGCCGTGCACGCCAGCGAATATCTTTCTATCATCCGGTCAGGTTGTCAATAAACTGTAAAGATTGCAACTCCGACCAATATAAACCAGTGCTATTAAAAAGAGCGAAGCCCACATGCCCACCGCGTTCTGGGTAAAGCAGCGTAAGAAAGGGGTTGGCAGCAGTTGGGTAGCAGCGGGAAGAGAGAAATGGATCGTTTCTGGCATTGAGCAACAATACCGGCCGCTGAATGTGGCCGATGAAGTGAAGGGAACTGCATTGCTCGTAATAATCCAGCGCATCGCGAAAGCCATGCAGCACAGAGGTGTAGCGGTTGTCGAAATCGATGAGCGTACGGATGTCGTTCAGCCCTTGCGCACTCAACGCTTTATTTGTTTGGGCCTTGCGATGAATTTTTTCTTTCAGACTTCTCAGAAAACGTTGCGAGTAGATAAAGTTACCCGCTTGAGAAATCTGGATACAACTGCCATGTAAGTCAAGCGGAACGGAAATGGCCACTGCACCGCGCACGTTTTCGGGCAGGGCAGCCGCCTGTTCGCCCAGGTACTTCAGCGTCAGGTTGCCACCCAGGCTAAAGCCAATGAGGAAGATATTTCTGTAGCCCTTCCGTTGTGCGTGTTGCACCACAGTGTGTAAATCGTCTGTAGCACCGCTGTGGTAAAAGCGCGTTTGGCGATTCATCTCTTCGCTGCATCCGCGGTAGTTCCAGGCCAGTACATCGTAGCCCGCGGCTGAAAAAGCACGGGCCATGCCTTTGATGTAGGGTCGTGTGCTGTTTCCTTCTAAACCGTGAGAGAGGATAACCAGTTTTTCTGATTGATTGCGAATCCAATCCAGGTCGAGGAAGTCATCATCGGGGGTTACAATGCGCTCGCGGTGGTAAGGCGCCAACGTTACCTTGCGCAGCAGCGAAGGGTAAATGGTTTCAGCATGCCGGTTGAATAACCACCAGGGCGATTGGTAATAGTCGGCTGCCGTATTCACGCTGCTGTTATTTCCAGCCCATGCGTTCTTTCAGACTGGTTACATGGCCCAGGTGGTGGTCGCCATGCCACGCGTAGAGGGCCACCTGCCGGTCGAGGCGCACGTGCTTGTTGGTTTCCGGATGTAGAAAAGAACGCTGCCAGTCGCTGGGACGTATCTGTCTGAGCAATGTGGTCCATTTGGCGTGCAGGGCACTCAGCAATTGCAGCGAGAGGGCGGGGGGAGCCTTTGTTTCAGGTGTCTGGGCCCAGTCTTTTTCATTGTACGCTTTGATAAGCGGTGTCTCCTCCGTCAGGGTCCACTTCAGTCGTATGTAGGCGTTCATGTGGCTATCGGCCACGTGGTGTATCACCTGCCGCAGTGTCCAGCCACCATCGCGGTAGGGGGTATCAAGTTGTGCATCGGTTAAGGTGGCGGCAGCCGCGGCCAGCCTTTGTGGCAACGTGGCGATACGTTCTACGCAGGCGTTCAGTTCTGCGGGTGTGTAGTTTTCTTGCGGCACAAAAGTGCCAATAGGGTAGCGTGGATCGGACATGTGAAAATCGGGTTTGGAAAAATACCAGAACGAAACTAGCCGTTGTTTTGTTCGGCCACAGCCTCTCTTAATTCTTCTTCTGTGTAGTTTTTCTTCAGTTTCACGGGCTTGCTCTTCCGCTTTTTGCGAACGCGTATGTTCGTGAATTCAATGAGCAGCGAGAAGGCTACAGCAAAATAGATATAGCCCTTGGGTATCTCCTTGTGTAAACCTTCCAGCATTAATGTAAAGCCGATGAGGATGAGAAAGCCCAGGGCCAACACTTCCATAGAGGGGTGGTTTTTGATGAAATCGCTGATGGCCCCGGCAAAGAACATCATCACAAAAATGGAAACAACTACGGCTATGATCATGATGATTACCTGCTCGGGCGGAACAATGCCCACGGCCGTAAGGATGGAGTCGAAAGAAAAGATGATGTCGAGCAGGATGATCTGAACAATGGTTCCCACGAAAGTGGCGGCTGCTTTTTTAACGCCCCCTTCGTCTTCTTCTTCTCCTTCCATTTCGTGGTTTATTTCCAACGTGCTTTTCGCTATGAGGAACAAGCCGCCAAACAACAAAATCAGGTCGCGCCCGCTGAAGCTGTGCGGATTATCCATGAGGATGTTGGCAGGAATGGTGAACAGCGGCTCGGTGAAGCCGATGATCCAAGTGATGCCCAGCAGTAACAGCACCCGCACCACCATGGCCAGTGCCAGGCCAAAATTACGGGCTTTTCTGCGCTGGTCTTCTGGCAACTTATTGGATACAATGGAAATAAAAATAATGTTGTCGATACCTAATACGATCTCAAGGAAACAGAGCGTGAGCAGGGCCAACCAAGTGTCGGCTTTGAGGAACAATTCCATACGAGGGTTTGTCGAGTTTGTTCGGTTCGAACTTCCAAATTAAGCAAAGCCCCGAACTTCAAAAAACTATGCCATGAAATTGAAAAAAAATCTCTGAGAGGTAGGGCTGGAATCTATTTTTTGATGGCTGTGTCACTACTTTGTATACGGAATCCCTTTATTTTTGCGCGATTCACGGAGAGGTGCCAGAGTGGCCGAATGGGACGGTCTCGAAAACCGTTATACGGGCAACTGTATCGAGGGTTCGAATCCCTCCCTCTCCGCTTTATCGTTCAAAACCCGCTTGATTGAGCGAGGAGGGTCTTAGAAGCCATCTCAAAAGCTCCACCTCATTGCGAACGAAGTTGCAGGCAAGCACCAATTGCCTGTATCTCGATAGGTCTCGATAAGTGAATGGACTAATTTACGAACTGACACCATGAACGCCAGCCAACTGAAATGGAAAAATATTGATGCCTACCACGCTGCTTTTCCGCTTCCTGTCAGAAAGCGATTGGCGCAATTGCGGAAAGCCATACGGCAGGCGGCACCGCAGGCAACGGAAACAATCAGCTATGGTATGCCGGCCTTCCGGCAAAACAAGGTGCTGGTTTATTATGCGGCCAACAAGGCGCACATCGGCTTTTACCCCACACCCGGCCCCATTGTACATTTTAAGAAAGAACTGACGTGTTATCAAACATCCAAAGGTGCCATTCAATTTCCACTCGATAAACCGCTGCCCATTCCCTTGATAAAGGAGGTGGTGAAGTTTCGGGTGGAAGAAGATGCCTACACTTTAAAGGCTAAAGCGGCTGAGCAAAAAACGAAGTTGGATGGCGAAATCGACCGATACAATCGGCAACAAGGTGTACACCGAACCATTTGCGATCGGTTGGCAGCAGAGATCAACAAACAGCTGAAGGGTGCAGAAAACAAGATATGGCACCGCCACCCGGTATGGTTTCTAAATGGTAACCCCATTGTGGGTTACAGCCAACAAAAGCAAGGCATTCGTCTCATGTTCTGGAGCGGCCAGGGCTTCGATGAAGAAAAGCTGGATGTGCGCGGACAGAAGTTTAAAGACGCCTCCATTTTTTTTAGTAATGCGGATGATATCAACGCGCGCGATCTGACGCGCTGGCTCAAGAAAGCCCAAACGATACAGTGGGATTATAAGAACCTGCTGAAACGCAAAGGGCGGCTGGTGCGCCTGTAACCCGCGACTACCACTTGGGCCGGCTACACCACTTCCCATTCCTGCGGCAGCACCAACTGCACCGACTTCAACCACTCCGCTTCCAACAGATTTGCCCAGGTATGCATGTACTTCACCACATCGGCATTCACATTGTGTTTCAGGTTGCGTTCGCCCAACGGTAAGGCTCGCAGCACGTTTGCATCCGACAGGCGTTCCAGGTGCCTGAGATCATCGGCATCGAAACCAAAGGCAAGCAATTCAGAGATCACATCATCCATCGGTAAGCCGCTGGTGGGGCAGTAGTCGTTGAGTTGCTCAGACCAATCGCCATGGCCCAGCAAAGCCCTTCGGTGTATTTCTGCTTTGGAAAGTTGGGTTACCTGCTGCGCCAGGAAACCACAATTGCAGGCCCCCATGTGGCCCCACTGGTAGTCGTGGTTATTGGCCAGTTGTTTGGCTGCCTCGCGAATAGCATTGATGACCTCTGCTGAAACTTTTGCCATACCGGTAATGTGTTTTCAAACTAATATAAATAACATTGAAGTTTATTTTTGGTTCTTGAAAATGTTTGGTGTGAAGCTACTTGATAACCGCCTGGTAATGGCGCTGTTGCTGTTGGCAGGCGCCTGCGGATCACCTCCCCGGGAGGCAGCACCAGATGTAGTGTCTTCGGTTCTCAATCCCGACACCACGGTGCGACCCGCGGCCGATTTTTACCGGTTTGCCAATAATTATTGGATGCAGACCGCAACGGTTCCTGCCGGCTACTGGGCATGGACGATTTACCACGAACTGGAACACACCAACCGGCAGCAGTTGCTGGAAATCATGCAGCGTGTACCAGAAAATCCGCGTTACCCCGAAGGGTCGGGTATGCGCAAGGCCTGGTACATGTTTCAGGTGGGCATGGATTCGGTGCGGGCGGAACGCCTGGGATTGAGCCCCTTGCAGCCCCTGCTCAATGTCATTGCATCCATTCGAACCCCTGCCGATTTGTTGAATTACCTGAAAGAAGATTATTTCTGGGAGCCACCTTTTTTTCAGTGCACACCTTCGGGTGATGGAAGGGCAACGTTGACCCCAGCTGGTCTTGGGTTGCCAGACCTGCAGGACTACCTGGCCCTGGATGCGGAAGCCCGAAACACACGGCAAGAATATGTGGCGATGATGGAGCAGTTCTTTCGGTTCACTGGTCAGTCGGAAAGTGCCGCACTGTCCGATGCATGGGAAGTATGGGAAGTGGAATCGGCCTTAGCCAGGGCGTGGCTGCAGACGGACGATGTGGCACGCAGCTATTTTCGGTGGACCGAACTAGATCAGATTTCATCGGGCTTTTCGTGGTCGGCCTGGAAGGTAGCTACCAACCTGCCTGCGGAGTGGGTGTTCACCTCGCGCGCAGAGATGGCCGCACTGGACAGAATTTTCGACCTGCCCCTGGACAGACTGAAGAGCTACCTGAAAGGACAGTTGTTGCGCAAGGCCGCACCCTTTCTTACGGCTGGTTTTCAACAGGCTCACGCTGACTTTTATCCCACAAACCGCTTCGATGCTACGCGGATGCACCGCGTGTTGCGCGTGGTGAACGAAACATTTGCCGATGCCGTGGGCAGGGTATATGTGCAGCAATATGCTTCCAACGATGTCTTGCTACAGGCGCAGGCGTTGGCTGCCAACATTCGCCTGGCCCTTGCCGACCGCATCAAAGCCTTGCCCATAGCCGACTCTTTGAAGGTGGAACCTTTAGCGAGATTGCAGGATCTGACAATCCATGTCGGCTTTCCCGACAAGTGGAGGCGTTATACGGCTCTGGTGCAGGAAAAAGACACCGCGCGTATTTCGTGGGTGGGTTATGTAATGCAGGCAAGAAAATTTCAACACCAGGAACTTTGGCGACCGCCCACCGCTGGTGAGTGGAATATCCCTGCGCAGTCAACCCAACTGGTTTACCAGGAGGCCACCCACACACTCACCATCCCTGCTGGCTTTCTGCAGCATCCGGTTTGGGATCCAACAGCAGATGTACCTGTACATTATGGTCTAAGCGGAGCAGCGGTGGCCCGCGCCTTGGTGCCCCTTTTTCACGATGTTTTTCACCGGGTGCTGGCACCCGTTCGGCAGTCCAAACAAAGGGGACCTCGCGAGGCGGATGAACAGGAAAAAGCTGCCTTGTGGGAAACGGAAAGCGTGGCTTTGCACGTAGCGCTGGAAGCATGGAGACGGTACCAACGCGAAAACCCCGGCTATCGAACCGCCTCCCGGTGGACACCCGAACAGCAGTTCTTCATCGCCTGGGCCACGCTTTGGCGAACAAAATACGCGCAAACACCTGACATTAACCTTTTCCAGGAGTGGATGAAGCCTCTTTTTTATTGTGATTCTTTTTACAAGGCTTTTGCGGTGCAAACTACCGATGCTGCTTTTGTGGCTCCGGAGCAGCGCCTGGTCTTTTGGTGATATTTAATCAATTAAAAAGCATTCATTTTGTTATTTTAACCGGGCTTGCTATTATTGCCCCACAATTTTTCAGCTACATGGGAAAAGGAGATAAGAAATCAAAAAAAGGAAAGCGCTGGAGACACTCTTTTGGGGTGTCCAGAAACCGCCAGGCCATTAAGGCTAAATTGAAGCGCAATGCTTCTAAGAAAAAGAAAGAGGGTGCAGTTGCAGCAGCTCCCGCAAAAGCAAAGCGAGTTGTAAAGAAGAAGGCAGACGCCTGATCATTTTGAATTAATGAATCACAACGTACATACTGCATGGTGGTGGCAAGGTTCTAAATCGAATCGGTGTCCGGCTATGTTGTAACGTTTGCTATTCACAATAGAGAAAGCCTGCTCCGATTCAATCGGGGCAGGCTTTTGTTTTTTTTAAATAGGTTTGAATTGTTGAGAAACAGCGCATGAAAAAATTTCAGATAACTACCACGCAGCGCAGCCTGCTGGCCGATACGCTTACACCGGTGAACATCTACCTGAAGCTGCGCGATGTGTTTGCGGGCACCATCCTGCTGGAGAGTTCCGATTATCACGGTCATGAAAACAGCTTGTCGGTTATTGGCTGCGACCCGGTGGCCTCGTTCGTGGTGAAGAACGATCTATGCGAAATGGAATACCCCGATGGCACCACGCAAACAGAACAGGTGGGGCAGCCGGGCCAGTTTATTGGGTTACTTGAGGCATTCCGCACGGCATTTCAGCCCGACCGCACCGTGCAACTGAAATACATGAACAGCGGACTGTTTGGTTACATGGCGTACGATGCCATTCCCTTGTTCGAAGACATTTCTTTTGCCGATCGCGATAAACAGATACCCGATGTGGTGTACAAGTTCTACCGTTACATCATTGTGGTAGATCATTTTTCCAACGAGATGGCGCTGTACGAGCACGCGGTTGAGGGTAGTAAGGGAGTAGGCCTGGCGCGGCTGGAGCAGATCATTTACAGTAACCGCTTCTCCACCTACCCGTTTGGCCGCACCGGCAAGGAGCAATCAAATTTTACCGATGAAGAATTTCTGGAAATCATTGAAAAGGGAAAACAGCATTGCTACCGGGGCGATGTTTTTCAGATCGTATTGTCGCGCAGGTTCGAGTGCACGTTCCGGGGCGATGAGTTCAATGTGTACCGGGCGCTGCGTTCCATCAACCCTTCTCCCTACCTTTTTTATTTCGACTATGGCAGCTTCAAGCTGATGGGCTCTTCGCCCGAGGCGCAGTTGCAGGTAAAGAACGGGTCGGCTTTCATTTATCCCATTGCCGGTACCTTTCGCAGGTCGGGCAACGATTTGGAAGACCAGGCATTGGCAGAGAAACTGATGGCCGATGAAAAAGAGAATGCAGAGCACGTGATGCTGGTAGACCTTGCTCGCAACGACATGAGTCGCCATGCAGAGGCCGTAAAAGTGGAGGTGTTTAAAGAGATACAATTCTATTCGCACGTTATTCACCTGGTATCGAAGGTAAGTGGCCGCATTCGCGAGGGCGCTTCGGTGGTGCACATGGCAGCCGATACGTTTCCAGCAGGCACGCTTTCGGGCGCACCCAAGCACAAAGCAATGACGTTGATCAACCGCTTCGAGAATGTAAACCGCGGCTACTACGGTGGTGCCATCGGCTTTCTGGGTTTCGATGGCTCTTTTAATCATGCCATCATGATCCGAACCTTCCTGAGTAAAGGCAACCGGCTGGTGTACCAGGCAGGTGCCGGTATTGTGGCGAAGTCGGCAGCGGAAAGTGAACTGAGTGAAGTGAACAATAAACTGGCCGCGCTGCGCAAGTCGCTGGAGCTGGCCGAAAAACTATAATGCAAGAAGATGAAGATACTGGTATTAGATAACTACGATTCGTTTACCTACAACCTGGTGCACGTGGTGCGCGAACTGGGCTTTACGCCCGATGTGTACCGCAACGACAAGATTGCACTGGAGGCAGTGGCGCAGTACGATAAGATTTTGCTTTCCCCCGGCCCGGGCATTCCCGATGAGGCGGGAATCATGAAAGAGGTGATACGAACGTATGGGCTGAGCAAAAGCATTCTGGGTATTTGCCTGGGGCACCAGGGCCTGGCCGAAGTGTATGGGGCATCGCTCTTTAACATTCCCAACGTGTTGCATGGCGTTACGTCTCCTGTTACGGTGCTCGACAACGAGGAGCTATTATTTCGCGGGGTAGCCCAACCGTTTCAGGCCACGCATTACCATTCGTGGGCAGTGAGGCCAGACAGCATTACACCCGAATTGATCGTGACGGCCACGAATCCAGAAGGGCTGATTATGGGGTTGCGCCACCGTCAGCACGATGTGCGCGGGCTCCAGTTTCACCCCGAGTCTATCATGACAACCGAGGGCCCCAAAATGATCGGCAATTGGTTAGGAAAACAATAAGGAGGGGAGGAACGAGAATTCAAAAAATCGGAGGAACCAGACCATGAAGGAAATACTCAACGAACTAATCAACCACCAGTCGCTGAACAAAGAAGCGGCCCGGCAGGTTTTGGTGGACATTGCTTCTGCCAAGTACAATGCCAGCCAGGTGTCGGCTTTCATGACCGTGTACATGATGCGTACCGTTACGGTGGATGAATTGCAGGGCTTCCGCGATGCCATGTTGGAGTTGTGCGTGCCCGCGCGCTTCGATGCACCAGTGATGGATGTATGCGGCACCGGGGGTGATGGCAAGAATACCTTTAACATCTCTACGCTCTCGTCTTTTGTGGTGGCCGCTGCCGGGCAGCCGGTAGCCAAACATGGCAACTATGGGGTTTCGTCCATCAGCGGGTCGAGCAATATCCTCGAGTATTTCAAATACCCTTTCACCAACCAGGTAGACGACTTAAAAAGGAGTCTGGACAGGGCGAACATCTGTTTCATGCATGCGCCCTTGTTTCACCCGGCCATGAAAAACGTGGCGCCCATCCGCAAGGAGCTGGGCGTAAAAACATTTTTTAACATGTTGGGGCCCATGGTGAATCCCGCCTTTCCAACGCGGCAACTGGTGGGCGTTTTCAGCCTGGAGCTGGCCCGGCAGTATGGCTACCTCTATCAACAAACCAAAAAAAATTACCTGATATTGCACGCCATTGATGGTTACGATGAAGTGTCGCTGACGGGTGCTGTAAAATACTACGCGAACCAGGGCGAATACCTGGTAGAGCCCAAAGACATGGGGTTGCGTAAATGGCGGCCGGATGATATACACGGAGGAACTACCGTGGAGGAATCGGCCAGAATTTTTCTCACCATTCTGGAAGGCAAGGGTACCGAAGCGCAAAACCAGGTGGTGGCGGCCAATGCAGGCATGGCTTTGCACGCGGCCAACCCCAAACTGAATATGGCCGAGGCGGTAGCAAAGGCGTTGGAGATTTTATTGAGGGGCGATGCCTATCAGACATTTAAAAAATTAATGCAATGACAAAGGCCATGAACATACTCGATGAAATTGTGCTGCACAAACAGCGGGAGGTAGCCGAACGAAAACAACAACATCCGCTTTCGCAATTGGAAGACAGCCCTTACTTTAAACGCGAGCCTTATTCTTTGCGCCACTTTTTGGTACGTGCCGACAAAACGGGCATCATTGCCGAGTTCAAACGCAAATCACCTTCCAGGGGAGTAATCAATGGATCGGCCTCGGTAGCGCAAGTGGTGGCAGGTTATACCGCTGCCGGTGCGTCAGCCATTTCGGTTTTGTCTGATCATACTTTTTTTGGAGGAAGCACGGAAGATGTAATGATGGCCAGGCTGGCTACCAATTGCCCGATTTTGCGGAAAGATTTTGTGATAGACGAGTACCAGGTGGTGGAGGCGAAATCCATGGGTGCCGATGTTATTCTTTTGATTGCGGCCATTCTTACGCCTGCGCTGGCAACACAGTTGGCTCAGGTTGCACATGGGCTGGGTATGGAGGTTTTGCTGGAAGTACACAATGAAGAGGAGTTGCAGTTGCACCAACAAATAGGTGCCGATGTGATAGGGGTAAATAACCGGAACCTGAAAACGTTCGAAGTGGACGTAGCGACTTCACTCCGGCTGGCGCAATTGATCCCGCAGGAAATAATAAAAGTATCGGAGAGCGGACTCAGCGAACCCGAAACGGTTGTTCAGCTGCGGTCGGCCGGCTATCGCGGGTTTTTAATGGGAGAGAACTTTATGAAGCATGCGCACCCCGAGCAGGCTGCCCAGGCATTCATGGACGCCTTGCGAAAGTTAAGTAAGAAATGATGCGCGATCGGAAAGTGAAATTAAAATTAAAATTAAAAGTCTGTGGCATGAAGTTCCACGAGAACATCCAAAGCATCAGCGAGGTGCAACCGGACTACATGGGCTTTATCTTTTACCCAATGTCGCCCCGCTTTGTGGGCGAGGCATTCAGCGCTCCCAATATATCGCCCCACATCCAAAAGGTAGGTGTTTTCGTGAATGAAGAAGAAGAGGACATTCTCCGCAAGAGCGGGCTGCTCGGGTCAGATGTTGTTCAACTGCATGGCCAGGAGAGCGCCACGCTCTGTGGCCGACTGCAGGAGCAGGGGAAGACAGTGATCAAGGCCTTTGCCATGCACCCTCACTTTGACTTTGATCTGTTAACACCCTACGAGCACGTGGTAGATTACTTTCTGTTTGATACAAAAGGCAAACAGCCTGGGGGAAATGCTTTTTCATTCGATTGGTCTTTACTGAAGCAATACCACCAGCGCATTCCTTTTTTTCTCAGTGGCGGATTAAACAAACACAACATCGTACAATTAAATGAAGTACTTTCGATGAACCTGCACGCACTCGACATCAACAGTGGGGCAGAGGTGTCAGCGGGATTGAAAGATAAAAATGAAGTGGCGGCAATCAAGAGGTGGTTAGATGATTTGAACAACAGCTAAAACAGAGGTTATGCAAAAATACCAGGTGAACGAACAAGGGTACTATGGCGATTTTGGCGGTGCCTACATTCCGGAAATGTTATATCCCAATGTAGAAGAGCTGCGCACAAACTACCTGCAGTGGATGCAACAGGAAGATTTTCGAAAAGAGTTCGATGCTTTGCTGCGCGAATACGTGGGCAGGCCCACTCCGCTGTTCAAGGCAGAACGACTATCGGAAAAGTATAAAAGCAACATCTACCTGAAGCGTGAGGACCTCTGCCACACGGGAGCGCACAAAATCAACAACACCATTGGTCAGATATTGCTGGCCAAGCGCCTCGGGAAGAAGAAAATCATTGCCGAGACAGGCGCAGGCCAGCATGGCGTGGCAACGGCTACGGTTTGTGCGCTCATGGGCATTGAGTGCACCGTTTACATGGGTGAACTGGACATGCAAAGGCAGCGGCCCAACGTGGAGCGCATGCGCATACTGGGGGCAAAGGTAATCCCCGCGCTGAGCGGCAACAAAACGCTGAAAGATGCTACCAACGAGGCAATGCGTCACTGGATCAACAACCCCACCGACACGCACTACATCATTGGTTCGGTAGTGGGGCCACATCCTTACCCCGATATGGTGGCACGTTTCCAGTCGGTGATCAGCGAGGAAATCAAAGTGCAGCTGACGGAACTGCTCGGCCACCCTTATCCGGATTACGTGGTGGCGTGCGTGGGTGGCGGCAGCAATGCAGCGGGCGCTTTTTATCATTTTTTGAACGATGAGCATGTGCAACTGGTAGGGGCCGAAGCGGCCGGAAAAGGCGTAGACTCGGGCGAGTCGGCTGCCACCACGGCTTTGGGTAAGCCGGGTGTACTGCACGGCAGCAAAACGTTGCTGATGCAAACGGAAGACGGGCAGGTCATTGAACCCTATTCAATTTCTGCCGGCCTCGACTACCCCGGTATCGGGCCGTTACACGCGCACCTGTTTACAGTGGGGCGGGTGCAGTTTCTCAGCGCTACCGATGAAGAAGCCATGCAGGCGGGCATCGAACTGAGTCGGCTGGAGGGCATTATACCCGCCATCGAGTCGGCACATGCACTGGCCGTGCTGCCACAGTTGCCGTTGCAAACCGAAGACGTGGTGGTCATCAATTTATCGGGTCGTGGCGATAAGGATTTAGAGACGTATATTCGGTGGGGTAAATACTAACGTTATGAAGCAAGTCTTTTGGAGGTGGCATGGTTTCAGCGTTGCAGCCGTTGGCTGTGCCTTTGTTGTTTTGCTGTCGTGCACGCAACGCGAAGAAAAGCTAAGTGAGGCAGCACATCAACAAGAAGTGGATGCGTGGTTCGAGGATCGGATCCGCAACTTAAAAGATACCACCGGCTGGCTGAACCTGGTGGGCCTGTACTGGCTGCAGGAAGGAATCAATACATTTGGCAGCGCTGAGACTAACCAGGTTGTTTTTCCAGTGGGCACCATCGCGGCCGATGCAGGTTATTTTTTGGTAAAGAACGGAGTAGTAACCATGAATGTGAACACAGGAGTGCCAATCACCTCCCGGGGTGCGGCCGTTACATCGATGGTGGTCTTCCACCCCGACTCTGCACGGTTACCGCACGTGGAGCACGGTTCGCTGCAGTGGTTCATCATCCAACGCGACAACCAGGTGGGCGTACGCCTGCGCGATTTACACAGTGTCGCAGTGACCCAGTTCAAAGGCATTGAAAGATATCCTGTGGATTTGCAGTGGAGGGTAGAAGCCGCCTTTGAACCCACCGAAGGCAAGACCATTGACATCACCAACGTATTAGGCCAAACCGTACCCACGCCATCGCCCGGTGTTCTCACGTTTCAATTAGACGGAAAGAAATATTCGATTGACGCATTGGAGGGTGGCGATGAGCTCTTCCTGATTTTCGCTGACGATACCAATGGAAAAGAAACCTACCCGGCCGGGAGGTATTTGTATGTGAAGAAGCCCGGAGCAGACAATAAGGTGGTCATCGACTTTAACAAGGCCTACAACCCGCCCTGTGCCTTTACGCCCTTTGCCACGTGCCCGCTTCCACCCCGGCAAAATGTATTGGCACTGGCTGTTACGGCCGGTGAAAAAAATTACGAAGGAAACAAGCACTAAGTGTTGCCAACATTGCCTACGCATGAATCGACTTCAAAATCTCTTCAAGAAAAAAAACACCAACCTTTTATCGGTTTTTTATACAGCCGGTTATCCCAACCTGAATGACACGGTGCCCATAGGGGTGGCGTTGCAGAAAGCCGGTGCCGATCTGATTGAAATAGGCATACCCTTTTCCGACCCGGTGGCCGATGGCCCCACCATTCAGGAAAGCAACAAGGTAGCCATCGACAACGGCATTCACGTAAAACGCATCTTGCAACAAGTGCAGGAGCTGCGGCAGCAGGTGCAGATGCCCATTATTTTGATGGGCTACCTAAACCCGGTGTTGCAGTACGGAATGGAGCAATTCTGTGCGGATGCGTCCGCGGCTGGTGCCGATGGTTGTATTTTTCCCGACATGCCGTGGCACGATTACGAAAAGCAGTACAAAACGCTGTTTCAAAAATCGGGCTTGTCGCATATTTTTTTGATAGCACCTACCACGGCTGCCGCGCGCATTGAGCGCATCGATGCCGCCACCGATAGCTTCATCTATGCTGTATCCGCTTCGAGCACTACCGGCACACGGGGTAGCTTTGCCCCCGAGCAACTGACTTACTTTCAGCGACTAAAGGAGGCCAAACTCAAGAACCCGTTTCTGGTGGGCTTTGGGGTTGCCAACCAGGAAACGTTTCGCACAGCCTGCAGCTACGGTGCCGGGGCCATTGTGGGGAGCGCTTTCATCCAATTGTTAAAATCGAAAGGAGCGAATGAGGCGGCCATTGCAGCTTTTGTGGGCGAAATGAAAGGAGCCGCGCCCGAATAAAAAATCGTCCTGTTTTCAGCGGGTTTTCCTATCTTCACCCGCATGACAGTATATGGAATCAAGAACTGCAACACGGTAAAAGCGGCCTTGGACTGGCTGAAGAAAAATAAGGTTGCGTTCGACTTTCACGATTATAAAGCCAAGGGCGTGACGGAGGAATTATTGAAGAGCTGGAGCAAGCAGGTAGGGTGGGAGAGCCTGGTGAACAAGCGAGGCACCACCTGGCGCCAGTTGGAGGAGTCGGTGCAGAAAAAAATTACCAACGAAGCGGCTGCCATACAGTTGATGCTGGAGAAAACAAGCGTCATTAAAAGACCGCTTATTGAAGAAAAGGGAAAGGTACTTACCCTGGGCTTTGACGAGCCTGCCTACCAGAAGTTATTTCAATAACCGGCAACACTTTATGCAATGCCACCAGCGTTAATAGGCAGATTTCTTTTCCATTGATGGCCCCTTTCCGCGCATGACGATTTCCTTCTCATCCTTTATTAAAACATTTTCGCTTTGGTCTGGCAGGGCAGGCGTACGGCTCACGCTGCTGTTGTCGCTGATTTTCTTTTGGGCGGTGAGCACCTGGCTGCAAAACGAATATGGGCAGGATGACTCGAACCTGTGGATGGTGATGCGTTTGCTGTTGGTACTTCTGCAGTGGACGGTGGTAGGACTTTTCGCTTTCAGCCTCTTGTCTGCCACGTTGATCTGGCTGTGGAGCAAGTCGAGGCAAAGGGGAGGACGTCTGCAGGCACAGGTTACGCTGGGCGATGGCCGACAGGCCGAGGCCGGATGGGCGCCCGTCTCCATTCAGGTAGCGGGCTTGACGTGGCGGCCGTTATTGGGCACCGTGCAGGCGCGGTTGCTTTTTTCGCAGCAGCGGCTCTCGGAGCGGATCTTGCTGGACACCAGTGTGCGCAAACCGCGAAGCATCGTGCGCGATGGCCTGCGGGGAGCGGGCCTCACCCTGTTGCACGACCGCGGTATTTATGAAGTGGAGGCTGTGTTGATTTCCTTTTGCGACATGTTCGGACTGGTGTCGTTGCCGGTTACGCTGCCCTACGTACAACAATTGGTTACGTTGCCGGTGGCGCAGCCTGCCGTACAAGTAAAGGCGCAACCCCATGCCGCGGAAGAGCAGAAGCACCGCATCGATATTCCGCGCAGGGTGGAAGGGGAGTATGTGAACTACAAGGAGTTTGAAACGGGCGATAACATTCAGCGCATTGTTTGGAAAATTTACGCCAAAAGCGGCCAGTTGGTGGTGCGCATTCCCGAAACCAAAGATCCCTATGCCTCGCACCTGTATTTCTATGTGAGCTATTTTCTGGGAATGGGAACTCCGCAGGGCGCCTTTGAACAAGAACTGTTGAACGCTTACAAAGACCGGTTGCGCAACCTGCTGGAAGCCTTGCAACGCAATGGCTACGATGTGCGCCTGCAACACGACCAGGAGGTGCCACGCCTGCAGGGCCAGGCCGACAAGAAAGATAGTTTGTTTCAGATAGCGGCCGCCTCGTGGCAAACCGAAACGCCACCTGCCGCATTCATTCAATATACCAAAGCTGCCTTTGTGGCGCTGCCTTCGCTGGTGCCCGCAACTGAGGTGGAATTTATTCTTAAAAACCTGCCGCTGTCGATTCCGGTTGTCGTTATCCAATTGTCGGAAGTAATACCTTCACCGTTCCGGTTTACTTTTAAAGATATTTTCTTCAGGCCCGAAGAGCAGCCGACCGATCAATTGCGGCAGTCGTGGTTGTTGGCGCCTTTGCGCAGGGAGTTGCTGAAAAATGAAAAAAACATTGAGCGCCTGCTGAAGCAAAGGGGCCATGCGTGGCTCACAAAAAACATTGAAACAGATGGAAGAGCGTAGTACAAAACGGTGGCAGCAATTGATGGTGCGTTGGGTGTGGGTGGTGGTACCCACGTTGCTCATCGGCTTCATTACGCTGCGCTTCCTTAACTTGTCGTACACCGCTTTGAACACAGGCCTGGTAAGCCAAACCCTTTATTTCGGGGCAGGGTTGGTCATTTCCTACTCGCTATATTTTTTCCGCGCACGCTGGACGGTGACCGGGGCCCTGCTGGTGTTAGCCTATCTGCTTGCTGAACGGATCATTACTTTCCTGCCGGGCGAGTTTGATGTGTTTTATGCCACAGCACGCTTTCAATTGTATTCTACACTGTTTTTGTTCGGCTGGGCCTTTGGTTTTCTGTTGATTAAACTGCGGTGGGCCTATGTACTGCTGTTTGCGTTGTTGGGCACGGTCACGCTGGTTTCGGTTTCCGATACGGTTGACCTGAGCCTGCAATATATCTTACTGCACGTAGCACCGGTATTGGTGTATGGTCTGTACATGTACTTCTTATCGCCCTTGCTGGTGGCCAACGCAACGCTCACTACAAAAAAGTCAGGGAAGTTGCTGCTGCGCACCGCGTTGTTTGCGCTTTTGGTATTGCTGGCGTTGGTGGCCACCGAAAGATTGTTGCGGGGTGAGTTACAGGCAGTAGAAAAAGAACTGGCTGCCCGTGGGGCGCAGGGCGGCAAAGATGGCCAGAACAACGAAGGGGGTTACGATGAGCGCTATGGCCTGATGGAGAAGGATGACGATGGCTACCGCCTGAAAGACACCATGCGGGTGAATTCGCGCATGAGCCAGTCGGATAAGCTGATGTTTTGCAGCAAGCTCGATAACTTTTACCCCGATGGCACGCCCATTCCGCTTTACTATGTGTATCACTACCTCACGCGCTACGATCCCGTAAAGGAAAGCTTCACCCGCGATGTTAATGTGCCTTCGTTTGATGAGCTCGAAGTTGACCCGACCGAGTTACCCATGTATTACAGCTTCACGGATACCAGTATCATCCGCAAATCTAAAGCCAACCGTTACCGCAAGCTGGTGGAAGCGCAGGTCTACCTGTCGGAAAACACCTGGAAACATTCCGTACTGGGGCCGGCCAGTGTTTTTTCCATTCAAACTATTCCGGTGGAGAAAGATTTCCAGAAAACGTTCTTGTCGGCTTACAAGATTTACGCCTACGCGTCTGATTTAAACAACGCCTATTTTGTGTACAACATTTCGGCCAGCCCACATCTGGAGCCGCTGCAAGAGCAACGGCACGAAGAGTTGCGGGTGGTGGAGAATTACGAGGACGTAGATCAGGCATTTCTGGATTACTACACCCAAATGCCAACGGGTGGTATTTATGATTCCATCGCTCGCCTGGCGCAAAAGCTGGTACCCATGGATGCTGCACCTGTCGACAAGGTATTGGCCGTGCGCGATTTCTTTCTGCAGCGTAATGAAAATGGTAAAATGGTGTTTCGCTATACGCTGAATGCGGGCGCCATAGACGACCCGAACATTCCCAGCTCTAAAATGCTCTACGACTTTCTTTTCAAGACGCATGCTGGCTATTGCACCTACTATGCGGGCGCATCGCATTTTATGTTGCGCGCGCTGGGTGTGCCCACACGCTTTACCACCGGCTTTGCCACCGTTAACCGCAGCGACAAAAACAAGGGCTGGTATTGGTTCTATGCCAGCCAGGCCCACGCGTGGACGCAGGTATATTTTCCGGAATACGGATGGCTCGATTTCGACATGACCATCGGCAACGAAGACCAGCAGGGCGCACCCAAGCCAGACGGAACGCCTCCGTTGCCACCACCCGATCCGTGGTTGGTGTTGAACGCCAAAGTGGAGACAACAGACGCAGTGAGTAAATCCTTGTCGGCTTCGTTCCGCAGCTTGCTCTTTCACAATACACCCTTCGAGCTGGCCAACAGCCAACAAAAAAATATTGATGCCACATTGTGCCGTGTGTTGTATGGTGAGAAAGACACCACTTTCCAGGCCATACAGCCGGGAGATTCCGTGATCATCGTGTCGTATAAGGATGAGGCCAAACGAATACCTGCATTGAGACCCGGTGTAAAGATCGAGCAGCAGGTGGCGGGGTTCCCTGCACCCATCATTGCCGATGAAATACACATCCGGCCGCGCGAGAAGGCAGAGAAGAAAGAAGACACCTCGGGCAGGCCAACCAAACCAGAAGAGCCAAAGACCGATTGGAAGAAGATAGGAGTGCTGACGGCAAAGGCGATCGGGTCGATACTCATACTGCTGATCTTTGCGCCCTTACTCTACTTGCTGTACCGCCTGGGGCGGGTGGCACTGGCCACAAAAGACACCGCTCGTGCTGACGAGGTGTATCGAATGGCTTTGTACCGGTTGCACATGGCCGGATTAGCTCGTGGCACTGATACACCTTTGAATTATGCGCAACAAAAAGTAGATCCGTTGCTGGGTACCTCTTTTGCAGACTTCATGCGCATGTACCTGCGTTTAAAATACACGCAAGGGCAACTGCGTTCTGGCGATGGCGAAGTGATCGATACATTCCGAAAAGGATTGGGCCCCGCTTTGCACAACCATTTTGGGCCAGGCCGTATATTCATCAACTATTTTAACCTGCTACAGGCGTGGCGTTACTTTCAGCAACCCATAGCAAACGACAACGAAAATTCTACTCTATGACAAATGCTACAACCAAACTAAAGGCATTAACCGACAACATCGAAACCGTTATCCGCGGCAAATCGCAGGAGGTGAAATACGTGGTAACCGCATTGCTGGCCCGTGGCCATATTTTGCTGGAAGACAACCCAGGTGCGGGTAAAACGGTGTTGTCCAAAACGCTGGCACAATCGATCTCCGAGGCTGCTTCCGACTTCCATCAGCCGGGTGGCGGGGTCAGCTTTAAGCGTATTCAGTTTACGCCCGATTTGCTGCCCATGGATTTAATTGGCTCTCACATTTTCGATGAAGCCCGCAGGGATTTTGTCTTTAAGAAGGGGCCCCTGTTCACACACGTGTTGCTGGCCGATGAAATCAACCGTGCCTCACCCAAGGTGCAAAGCGCCTTGCTGGAATGTATGGCCGAAAATCAGATATCGGTAGGCGATACCACCTATCCGCTCGATCAGTTTTTCTTCACCATTGCCACGCAAAACCCGATTGAAATGGAGGGCACCTACCCGCTGCCTGCAGCCCAGTTAGACCGCTTCTTCATGAAGATATCTTTTGGCTATGTGTCGGAAGAGGTGGAGTTTGATATTTACACCAACTACCTGAGCATTGGCAACTCCAAAAACACGGTAAAGCAGGTGTTGAGCTACAACGATGTGATCGCCTTACAACAGGAGGCAGAACAGGTATACCTGCATCCGGAGTTGGTGCGTGCCGTGGTGCGGCTGGTGCAAGGCACACGCAACCATCCGGAGATTGCACTCGGGTGCTCTACAAGGGGAGGCATCACCTTCATCAAGTGCTTGAAGGCGTGGGCCCTGGTTCACCAACGCGATTATGTGATTGAGGACGATGTGCGGGCACTCGCTCAACCCGTTTTGCACCACCGCTTGATTTTCAGAAACCGCGAGGCTGCCCAAACGGCTCTGCAACAGGTAGTGGACAAAGAAGTGGATAAGTTGGTGAAGATGGGAATAGCTACAAAAGCCTGAACAAGGTGATGCGGTACTGTATTTTATTCGGAGTGTTGATGTTGGCCGGTGTGTGCACACGCGCCCAGCAGAATAGTTTGCGCCAACAGATGGATAGCGAGCGAAGCGGCTCTTTCCTCGATCCGAAGATGCTGGAGAAGGCCCGCAGCTTTATCCGGAGAGACAGCACCTACTACCTGGGCTACATGCTGGAAGGTGCCTACCTGTTTTTCCGCGCCAACGATGAGTTGGGGTTCCGCAAGGCGGCCACACCCTTACAGAAAGCGCTCGACAAAATCGAGAACGATTACGACAAACAACTGAGAACACGTTCGAACAACTATGCGGTGTACAGCGCGGTCTATCGCTACCATTTTGACTACGGCCTGATTACTTACTTTTTGAGTCGCTGCTATCAGAATGTGGAACAGCAGGACAAAGCCATGGAGGTACTGATGCACATCCGCGACCGGAATTTCCAGATGGAGGTGAACATGGATTCATACAATACCATGGCGTGGATTGTGCATCGCAGCCGGGTCTATACTTCCGAGAAATATCCGTTTTTGAAGAACTCTGTTCGCGAGAATGTAAACGCAGCGAACCGCTACCTCGATTCGGCCATTCTGAAACTGCGGAAAGACATACCGATGAACAACGGGCTGTTCGACCCTAACTTTCTAAACAGGCAATTTCTCAGCACCTTTCACTACAAGGCCATCATTCACGATTACCTGCTCGACATTGACTCAGCCAATTACTATTACGATGTGCTCATTCAAAACAATGCACACTCGCCCAACAACTATGCAGAGTTCAAAATGGCCATGGGCGAATTCCAGGAGGCAGAACTGTATTTTAAAGAAGCGGAAGAGCGCGAGCAGAGCCCCGAAAAAACCACGAAAGAATATTATTACATGCGCGGCATTTTGGCCACCTACCGGGGCCAGCCCGAGCAGGCCGATACCTTGCTGACAAAAGTATTGCGCGAGCAGGGCAGCACACCCGGCTACGGCTGGCATTCAATAGGGCAGGCGCGTGCGCAGCACTACGAGGGACTGACGGCCGAGAGTCAGGAACGCACCAACAAAGCTGCTCGTTTTCAAGAGTTACACATCGGAACCACGTGGGGGCAAGAGCAATACAACCTGGCAGTGGCATCGCTGCACTACATCAATCAGCTTCAGTTCAAGAAAGAGTATTGGTTCGAACACGATGAATGGTACTTCTGGCTGAATCCGGTAAACTGGTATCGGTGGATTAAGTATACATTGGAGATCAGGCACCATAAGATGGTGCTGGCCTCGCTGGTGGCCGGCAACCCCGAGCGCGAGCAGGTGATTTACTCCGTGTTCTCGCCCGAAAACCTGATGACATTCGATGAGGTGTGGGCCGTGCTGGACGGATTTGGCAATGAATATTTCATCGACCTCTACAAAAGACGCCTGCAAACCGACAAACGCCCCCGCGTGAAAAAGTATTACCGGTATTTTTTAGGAAAGCTGTACCTGGCCGAAGGCAATGAATCGGAAGCGGTGCGTTACTTTGAAGAGGTGCTGGCTGACCCGGAGATTGACGACCCCTACGAAACCCTTTTGGTAGCACGCACCTACGAGGGCCTGGCGTTGGCTACATCTGGTCAGGATCGCGCCAATTACCTGGGGCAATTTTATATTCGTTACCCGCAACTGGTTCCCTTCTCTGATTTGAAAATGGTTTTCGGATTAGCGGTGAATGGCAATGTAGGTGAACGGGAGGAGGCAATGCTGGCCGAATTAAAAAATACCAGCATCGCCTTCAACGATGGCGAAGACGCAATCAACGTAACGCTTTCGTTCGAGCAAAAGGGCACTGCGGTTGACGTGCATTACCAGGTAGCTACGCACGAACACGTGTGGCACCAGGGCACCTTGCGCGTAGAAGAAAACGAATTGGCGGGGGCGGGCAAACTATTGGCGTACCGACTGTTCGGCATTCATAAACCCAGGATAGGAGGGCAGCTGCCTGCCGCCCCTGCGCCCGTTCCTGCTGCGGTATAACTCCGAATAGAAATCGGTTGGAAGTTCTAATTTTCCAACGCCTTTACGCCCGGTAATACTTTGCCCTCAAAGTATTCCAACAGGGCGCCACCACCTGTGGACACATAACTTACTTTTTCGCTGAAGCCCAACTGCGCCACGGCTGCAGCCGAGTCGCCACCACCTATTAACGAGAAAGCGCCCTTACCGGTGGCACGCACTACGGCCTCGGCAATTTTTTTGGTGCCGTTCGCAAACTTATCCATTTCGAAAACGCCCATGGGGCCATTCCACAAAATGGTTTTGGCGTCTTCCACTACCTTAGAGAATACCGCGATGGCCTGGGGCCCGATGTCCAAACCCATCCAACCATCGGGTATGGCGGTGTTCATAGCGGTTTGGGTGGCAGCGTTGGCATCAAACTTATCGGCTGCAATAGAATCAATGGGCAAATGCAACTCCACGCCTTTGGCTTTCGCCTTTTGTATCAATTCTTTGGCCAGGTCCAGTTTGTCTTCTTCTACCAGCGACTTACCCACCTGGCCGCCCATGGCTTTGAAGAAGGTGTAACTCATGCCTCCGCCAATGATGAGGTGGTTTACCGTGTCGAGCAAACGCTCGATGATCAGAATCTTATCGGAAATTTTTGCGCCCCCCATAATGGCCACGAAAGGCTTCTCTGCATTTTCCAACACCTTCTTTGCATTCGATACCTCGGCCGCCATGACGTAACCTGCCGCTTTCTCTTTGAAGAATTGTGCCACAATGGTGGTGGAAGCGTGTGCACGGTGTGCGGTGCCAAAAGCATCGTTCACGTATACATCGCCCAGCTTCGATAGCTTTTCCGCGAAAGCGAGATCGCCTTTTTCTTCTTCTTTGTAGAAGCGCAGGTTTTCTAAAATCAACACTTCTCCCGGACGCAAGGCAGCCGCTTTGGCTTTCGCCTCCTCGCCAATGCAGTCGTTGGCAAATTGCACGGGTTTACCCAGCAGTTTTGCGGTGGTGGACAGCGTATGCTTCAGCGAATATTTTTCTTCGGGTCCTTCTTTCGGTCGGCCCAGGTGCGACATCAGGATGCAGCTACCCCCGTCTTTCAGGATTTTTTGAATGGTGGGGATGGTGGCACGTATGCGATTGTCGTCTGTAACCTGGAAGCTTTTGTCCAGCGGAACATTGAAGTCTACACGAATGAGGGCGCGCTTGCCGGCAAAAGAAAGGTCGTTGATGGTCTTCATAATTCAAGTTAAAAAGGCCACGAATTTAGCAATACCTGTGTCTGGCAATCAAGTTTGCCCTATGTTTTTACCGCAATCGTTTGATCAGTCACCGAAGGAAACACCCAGGCCTTTGGCGGCTTCCACTAAAAATGAATCGCGTTTCACAAAGCTCATTTCCCGGGTTGCTTCTTCCAGCGAAACGGCCGTAATCTGGTTGTTGCGGTAAGATACCATGCTGCCAAATTTTTTCTGCAGCGCCAGCTCAAAAGCCTTCACACCAAAGAGCGAGGCCAGCACGCGGTCGAATGCCACGGGTGTGCCGCCCCGTTGTGTGTGGCCCAGCACCGTCTCGCGAATTTCAGCTTTACAGCCCGCATCTTTTAGTTGTTTGGAAAGCTGGTAGGCCACGCCACCCAGGCGCACGTGTTCAGAGCCTTTGTCGCCTGCAGAAGCTACAATGGTGCCGTCTTTGGGTTTGGCACCTTCGGCAATTACAATGTTGGCAAATCCTCTCCCTCGCTTGTAGCGCAGGTCGAGGCGTTTCACCAGCTTGTTGATGTCGTAGGGGATCTCGGGTATCAGGCATATTTCAGCGCCTCCCGCAATGGCGGTATGCAGGGCAATCCAGCCGGCATCGCGGCCCATCACCTCCATGATCATCACGCGGTGGTGGCTCTCTGCCGTGGTTACCAGCTTATCAAAACTATCGGTTGCAATCTGCACAGCCGTTTGGAAACCAAAGGTCATGTCGGTAGCAGAAAGATCGTTGTCGATGGTCTTCGGTACGCCAATGATGGGCACACCCTTATCAAACAAAACTTTAGAGATGCGCTGCGAGCCATCGCCCCCGATGTTGATGACCGCATCGAACTGCAGCTTCTTTAATTTTTTTACCAGCTCATCCGAGCGGTCTTCGAAATGCACGGTGCCGTCAGGCTGAACAACCGGGTACTTAATGGGGTTCGACTTATTAGTGGTTTTCAGGATGGTGCCGCCTTTGATGTGGATGCCTGCCGTGCGTTTAGAAGTAAGGGGCACAATTTCCTGCGGTTCGTTCAAAACGCCATTGAACGCTTCCATGCTCCCGAATACTTCCCACTTCACTGTTTTGTTCAGCAGATTTTGCCTGCGTGCCCGCTTGGCTATGCCGCGGATCACCGCATTCAGTCCGGGGCAGTCGCCACCGCCTGTTAGCACCAGCACTTTTTTTGTTTCCATATGCACAAGTATGAAATGGAAAAGTACAATATTTTTGGATGGTAGTTCATTCAATTAGTGACTACCCCCAGGATTAATAACTGAATTTTTCGCGTTTGTTCAGCGAAGCTGTGAGCCGGTGAAACGGGGCCACCTAATGCGGTGCCGCAGCTCTTTGCAGCCGGTCGTTAATGGCCCGGCCCAAGCCCTCTTGGGGTACCTGTTCTGCCAGAATGATGTCCACATTTTCTCCATCCAACTCGCGCAGTGCCGTAAAAAGTTTTTGGGCGGCCTCCCGCAAGTTTCCAGCGGGCGACAGCACCACCTGGTGGGCGTGGTGATAATCGGTTTGAAAGGAGAGAATACCCACCTGCCGGTGCGCATGCGCCTGCAGCAGGGTGGGCAGACTGCCCAGCAGTAAAGGCTTGCGTGGTGCGTAATGGCTGGCCAACTGGCCGGGTGCCTGTGGGTTGGAGGTAGAGTGAATGCGAACGCTTACCGGCCCCACCACCTCTTCGATTTGTTCAACGGTGATACCGCCCAGCCGGTGCACCACCGTTTGTTCACCATCAAAGCCTACGATGGTCGATTCGATGCCCACTTCGCAGGGCCCGCCATCCAGGATGTAGGGAATACGGTTGCCTAACTGTGCGTTTACGTGGGCGGCCGAAGTGGGGCTGATATAGCCAAACGGGTTGGCGCTGGGTGCGGCCAGCGGAAAGTCCAACTGCTGCAGCAGCGCACGCGTTAACGGGTGGTTGGGGCAGCGCAACCCTACGGTATCAAGTCCGGAGGTAACAAGCGAGGGAATGTTTTGTCTTTTGGGCAGCAACAGGGTGAGTGGCCCCGGCCAGAATTTTTCGGCCAGCAGCGCAGCTTTCGGTGGCACCTCGCTGGCGTACCTGCCCGCGCTGGCCCAATCGGCAACATGCACAATCAGCGGATCGAAGGTGGGGCGCTCTTTCACTTCGAAAATGCGCGCCACCGCCTCTGCGTTTAAAGCATTGCCTGCCAGGCCATACACCGTTTCGGTGGGTATGGCCACCAGCTCTCCCTTCACAAGCAAAGCTTTGGCGTGCGCTATGTCAGTTCCAATTTGTGCCACGCGGCAAAGCTAACCATAATTTGCCACCGCACGATAAACCCGTTATTTTGCGTGCATGAGTAACAAGACACGCTCGATACTAAAAGCGGTGGCAGTGCTGGTGGTATTGCTGGCCGTAGCCATGCAGTTGCAGTGGATCATCATTCCCGCCATCAGTGCCTACAAGTTCTGGATGGTGGTTTTTGCCTTTGGTGTGCTATTGATTGCTTCTCGCTGACTTGTCGCGCATGCGAAGCACAGACGTACTGCTGTTGTACTTTTCGAGGTCAGTCAGTAACACCCACTTCAGCTCGGTTGACTCGTGATTGATTTGAAGAGGGGTTGTTTCATCGGCTTCAAACAAAAAGCGAATGTCGTAGTGATCGTGTGAGGGGAAACTGCCCCGTGCCGGAATCTCGTGAATATCGATATCAAAAAGCCCGGTTGAAACGGGTTGTACCAGCAGGCCGGTTTCTTCTTGTGCTTCTTTTTGGGCAACGGCCCACACATTTTCTTCGCCATCGGCATGGCCACCCGGCTGCAGCCATTTATTCAACTTGGCGTGATGCACCAGCAACACTTTTTTTCCATCGTGCGATCGAATCCACGCAGAGCCGGTAACATGCCCGGGCAAATGGTCGCGGTGGAAGCAGCGGGGTTGGGCGAGCAACCCCAGGAAGCGGGCAACAAATTGCTGCTCTTCCTCAAAAGCGGTTTGGTAAAACCGGAGCGCTTCCGTCAGCGCGGTGCGGTTCAAGAGGCTACTCAATGACCACCGTTACTTTGTTGATGCGTCCCGCCTGCAATTCACCGGTTTGTTCGCCCCCGCCAAAATTATTCTTGTCGCCTTTTTGCGCCAGCACGAAATACGAAATGGCCTTCAGGTCTTTGAATTTGGCAACGCCTTTCTTATCGGTAGTAGCTGTTTGCACCGCATTCTTTTCAGCCTTGTAGTCGGCTTCGTTTTCATACAACGACACCGTTACACCTTCTTCGGTGTTGCCCAGGTCGTTTCGTATGGTGATGTGCATCTGGGTTTTGATGATCTGGAAAGACAACAGCAGCATTGCGAGTGCCGGTATAACAAGTTTTGGAAGTTTCATAGGTGAACTATTTTGGTCACCTAGATACTAAAATCCGCTGAAAAAAGCCACTGCCAGCCGGTGGGCTGATTGGATTTCCTTCAGTAGGCAGTTTGCAGTAAGCAGGCGGCAGTAGGCCGGGGTTGTTAAGCTGGAAGGTTAGACTCCGAATAACTCGGGGCAGGGTTGGGGGTTTCTGGTTTCATGGTGTTAAGGTGTTGAGGTGTTAAGGTTGAGGTTGTGTTGCTTGTTTCTTTCTCCGCAGCGTCTCCTGTTGCGATGGGTCAGTGGCGCCAGCAGGGGACTCTGACAGCAAAGTACAACTCGAAGTGTCCGCAGAGTCCCGGGGCGGAGACTCTGAGGAGAATTATTGCCTAAACATTTTGTTGTGTGTAGTTGCCGTCATGCACGAATGTCTTTTCAATTCCAGCCAAACTTGAATATTAAATAAGCAAGCAATAGTCAACGAGTATTGTCCCAATTGCCCTAACTGCAGTGTTAATTATCTTCTGGGTTGATGTTGAAGATTCTTTGTTGTCACTAGTTGGAATCTTTAAAAGATTTGTTTTTACATGATCTATGCCATCAGTTGTTATCCTTGCGAATAATGTGTCACTGATTGGAATATGGGTCTCACCCGTTTCAAAATTCACCCAACCTAAACCTATACCAGCATCTGAGTCTTCAGTGTCGATGAAATTCTTTTTCCTTAATTCCCGTGCTCGGTCGAAGAGTAGATTTCTGTCGGTATTCTTAAATCTTGCATATAAATCAAGATAGTCGTCAGGTCGCTCAAAAAGGAAAAGTAAGATTCTTTCATGTAGTTCAAGTCCCATTTCTTCTGTTATTAATCAAAATGCCACATGGTTTTCGCTGTGCTGTCGTTTTGTTTTTAAACTGTCGCTGTCTGGCGGAAATTACACCCAACGGAATGTTAAAGCCGACCTGCTGTAGAATTATCCCCGCACCTGTCCCGCCACTGCGGGATGACCAAACTACATTGTGAAATATAAACTTTAATTTAACACCTAACCCCGCAATTGCAAATAGCTGCTGTTGGCTGCCGTATTATCGCTCCATTAATTTTTTAATAATTGATTCTTTCTCCGCAGAGTCTCCCGTTGCGATGGGGCATGGCGCCAGCAGGGGACTCTGGCGGCAGTGGACAACTCGAAGTGGCCGCAGAGTCCCGGGGCGGAGACTCTGCGGAGAATTAAATTTGTCCCACGACTCGATGTTCACATTGTGGTGGTGGTTTAGCCCCCTAAATAGCTGGACTGAAAGAAGTAAATCAGTTTAGTCACTAAATTTAGGAAGTATGGGCAAAAGAAGAAGCTTTAGCATCGAGCAAAAGATGCAGATTTTGCGAGAAGCGGACACCGGAGGGATGGTGGCCACGTTGCGCAAGTATGAGATTTCACATAGTTTGTTTTATCGGTGGAAACATCAGTTCGATTCTGCAGGAGTCGATGGGCTAAAGCCCCAGTACTACAAACTGGATCCGGAGACAAAGGAACTTCGCGATGAGAATGAGAAG